>JBILBR010000008.1:0-119057 GCA_044353585.1 Crocinitomicaceae bacterium
CTCCCGTCGTTGGATTCGTCGTGGTTTCTTGGGTACGCGTTTGAGTTACGCCGTTGGTGGTTTCTGTTGCTCCCGTCGTTGGATTCGTCGTGGTTTCTTGGGTACGTGTTTGAGTTACGCCATTTGTGGTTTCTGTTGCTCCCGTCGTTGGATTCGTCGTGGTTTCTTGGGTACGCGTTTGAGTTACGCCATTTGTGGTTTCTGTTGCTCCCGTCGTTGGATTCGTCGTGGTTTCTTGAGTACGCGTTTGAGTTACGCCGTTGGTAGTTTCTGTTACTCCCGTCGTTGGATTCGTCGTGGTTTCTTGGGTACGCGTTTGAGTTACGCCATTGGTGGTTTCTGTTGCTCCCGTCGTTGGATTCGTTGTGGTTTCTTGGGTTCGCGTTTGAGCAACACCATTCGTGGTTTCTATTGCTCCCGTCGTAGGATTCGTCGTGGTTTCTTGGGTTCGCGTTTGAGTTACGCCGTTTGTGGTTGCTGGATTTGTTACGAGGAGGGCATTGAGTTCCTCCGATTTTGCTTCCAACCACTGGTATCGCTCTGCTAAACGTTGACTTTCTTCTCCAGTGGATTTATCCAGTTTACTTTTCACCAGCAACATCTCCGATTGCACGGCCTCCTTCAATTGTTGTTGATCCTCAGTTCGTAATGAGCTAAGATCCTTATCAAAAACAGCATTGAGATCGTTTTTATCTGAAATCGAGACAAGTTCCTTCGCGTAAGATTTCAAGGTCAACAATTCCTCAATTTGAGCAGATTGATCAACAAAACTGACATGCTCTTTTGATAAGTCTCCGCCATTCAATGCAGCTACCTCTTTCATTAAATCAATTTTAAGACCAGTTAATGCGTTTTCTTTTTGAAGTGTTTGGATGCTTGACGCATTCATATCACTTGATTTTTTCAGTTCATCCTGCTGGTTTTTAATGGCTTCCAAATCTTTTTTAGTTGCATTTTCTTGCTGAATGGTTAGAGATGCTTGCTTATCCATTAGCAGCTTTTGTTCATTTTGAAGCGCTACTAGTTTGTTTGCAGTTGCTTGTTGCTTATCTGTTAATTCTACTATGGAATTATTTTTAGGTTCATTTGACGGATTAGCTTCATTTATGAATTGCGCTATTTTCTTTTCGTGCTGTGCTAACATTATAATTAATGAGTCTCTATTCTCTTTCATCAGAGAGAGTTTAATCGCATCACTTAATTCAGTTGCCGAAGGCTCCTGATTAGAAAGGTCCCATTGGTTTTTATCCGCTTGTTTTGTTTTAATTAATGACGCAACGACCAGTTGTTTACGCTTTAATTTCTCTAAGCTATCAATCGTGTTTTTTAGTTCTTTTTGATAAACTGCTTGTTGGAAACTGTTACCCGTAGTTCGATCAATATCACGTTCTAGTGCCTTGATGTTCTCTTGAAGTTGACGATCGTTAAGCGAAAGCGTTTCCATCGATTCCGTTAATGCGTCTATTTCATCTTGAATCAAGGTTCCCTTTAATGAAAGCTCAAGCAATCGATCAGCCAAGGCATTACTCTGTTCTTCTAGGCTCGGTTGCGTGAAGCCTAAGGCAACAAGAGCCGTCTCCATGTTTTTAACGGGTTGATCGATTTTTGTATCCTCCGGATTTATTGAATCTTTACTTGAAATTACACTGGTCTTAGGATTTAATGTTAAGCTAGAAAGAACATTTGCTTTGTATGCTTTTAATTCTTGTGAAATCGGTCCATTAAAGTCATATAGGAATTGTGCAACTTCACTTACATTATCCATACTATACTTGATGGTCTGTTTAAATGTAATATTGGATTTCTGGCTAGGAATTCGTTTGGTATCTTGGAATACCTGCATGGTTCCATTGATAGTCGCTGTAAATTCATATTCACCAGGTCCGGGTAAGGTGATTTGATATTGCCCTTGGTCGTTACTTGTAAATGGCCCATAAACCATCCCATCTTCGGGATCCTTAACCGTAACTTGAACCCGGGTATTTTTTGCATCCACCAAATCCAAAAACTGTCCCTGTAGCACCAATGTTTCATTCTGTTGGAGTTGATTTTGTATGGTAAATACCTGAATTTTTCCAAGAGGTGAATTCCGATCTGAAGCGAAGCATGCTTTGGTACCGTTTGAGTTTAAGGGAATGTAGTAAAAATCATCAGCAGAAGAGGAAAAAGGAAAATCTAAATTTAGAATTTCACCTGTTACCGATTCATCCACAAAGGGCACTTTAAATAAATCAAAGCCCCCCATCGAATTCAATCCATTCGCAGCAAAATACAGCACATGGTTTTCTGCATCATAAAACGGGGATACGGCATCAAATGCTTGCGTTGACCCTAACATAACTTGCTCTGGTTTAGACCACACATCTTGGGAGATTCGCTTTATAAAAAACAGTTTCAAAAATTCACCTGCATCCCCATAACTAGCATAAAACTTGTAGGTATCCCCTCGTTTGAAATAACAAAGCGGCATGTAGTTATTTTTCTTATCGAGTTTCGTTTGGAGGCTGTTATCCGCAAAGATTAATCCTCCAATATCATCTAGCGGATATTTTTGCGTGTAGGCAGTAATTGGGGATGAAAAAACCGAAAGGGTACTAAGTGATCGGGGATTTTCCAATAACCTACTCCCCTGCTGACAATAGTTTATTTCTTTCGCTGCGTTTTTACTGTCTGATGGGTCACAAGCACGATAGGTTTCAAACGCAGTGATTGCATCGTTAAACAGATAACCAGCGTGAAAAATTCGTCCCAAATAATAATGTGCTTCGCAGAATGCGCTGCTATTCTTGATGCTTACTTCAAAGTACTTTTGTGATTCTTTTTTTGATTCTGTGTTAAACACACACAAGGCATAATGAAAATTATAATCAGCAGAACTGGGTTCGCGGCTTACTAAAATTTGATAATCTATTTTAGCCGCTTCATACTGTTTATTCTTTAAGGCTTCCTTCGCGCGTTTTTCAATCTGAATAACGGATTGTCCTATTGAATAAAGACTTACTCCACAAAGGAAAAACCCAAAAACTGCTATTTTAATTGAATTAAACACCCTGGATGAAGTTACATCTTTGATCCGTTAAAGTTCATTCGTTGTTCTTCCCCGGCAATTAGGCGCTTAATATTTTTATGATGGGCCAAAATTACAATGAGCGATAAGATGATATTGAAATAAAGAATTTCTCGAGCTTCTTGGTGGTAGATAAAAAAACTAATGAATGGTAACAAAAATGCCGCTGTAATAGAAGATAAAGAAACGTAGCGGGTTATCATAAACACAAGCAAAAAAACCATCATACAGGTTACAGCAGTTAAGGGATTCAATCCCAAGAAAACACCTAAGGACGTTGCTACTCCTTTACCACCTCGAAACCCTGCAAAGACCGGAAACACATGTCCCAGAACACAAATACCAGCTGAGATCATTTGATACAACATGGATTCCGTATCGCCAAATATATACATACACACCATCATACTTAATACACCTTTCGATACATCGAGCAGCAGCACCATGATTCCGGTTCGTTTACCCAGTACGCGAAAGGAATTTGTAGCTCCCGCATTTTTACTGCCATGTTCCCTAACATCAATTCCATGCAACCACTTACCCAACCAAACAGCAGAAGGAATGGAACCTAAAAGATACGCAACCAAGAAGGCTAAAAACACGTTCATTTATCTAGCTCTTAGAAATTCTTTAAGACGATTCAAGCCTTTTTGCGTAGCGGAATCACTGGCCCAATCAAAACTGAAATTCTTAGATTTTCTTTTATCCGGCTTCATTTCTATAATCAATGTTTTAAGACTTGGTTCATTTGAATTAATTAGCAAGGTACCATCTTTTCTGTCCATTCCATAATTCAAAAGAAAATCTTTACCTGCACTATTTTCAAAATTAATAAGTAAACCTTGATTTGATTTATCTGTAGCTGTTTGCGCGATGGCCATATTAAATTCTACTTCTTTCAATACTGGCTTGCCTTCAATCGCAACAATAGCACATCGATTTTTCCCTTTCACTTCTTCCGCACCGTCTTCCGAAGCACTACTGGATGATTTGGTCACCCAACCGCGTTCAAACCCAGCTTCATTTTCATTTGATTTAAATTGTTTGTATTCAAACTTCAATCCAGAAAGCACCATGGTTTGATCAAGTCCTTCCGGCATTTTACGAAGTTTTTCCTCTTCATAATCTTTCAAGAGATCATTCACTTTTTCTTCAGGCAATATAGAACGTAGCACTTGAGAGAAATTGATTTTTTTGGAGGTTAAATCTACATTCTTCTGGCTTTCTAGCACTTTTAACCCTTCGGCGATGTTGGTGAATACATCCTTTTGCATCGGGAATTTCAACAAAGTAGATACATTCATTTCAATTTTTTTGGTATCTGTATTGAAGGAGATATCGCCATAGGAATCTGCGGTAACCTCCCCTAAATCAACCCCAAAGCTAATTTTTCCAATTCCTGTTAACGAGCATGTTTCTGTGTACATGGTAAGCAGATTTCCTAAATCGCTATCGCCATTTAACCGTTTTTTATCACCGATTTGAAATGTTAAACTGCTTGGATTATATTGCACATAGCCAGATGCTTTGAACACGCTTTGATCATTTATCCCTTCAGATTTAGATAGGAACGCAGGATATACCATGACGCTATCAATAAACTCCGAATTTTTCCATGAAAAACCAACCGATAATTTTTTACCTGCATCATTTACAGGGTTTTCGGATATTGGAATCTGAATATTCGTAGCAACGATGGTATCCTTAAAGGTCATCCACGAACGATCAAAACTTTTACAAGCATGGTTGATTTTGGTAGACCCATCGCAAAACAAGCCTTTACTTGCTGCCACCACTTTCACCTTACCGTAATACTCAAATTCCTTACTCAATTTAAAATTAGATTTCTGATCAATTTCTCCTTCCGCTTGCGTAACTGAATTCACATAAGCTATAGATTTCATTTTCAACACGGTCAAGTTACTGTCACGATCGAAATACGGGTAAGACGCTGTACCTTCATATTTTTTCCGAGAAGTAACGGTTACGTTGGCATTGGTAAAGGTGTGATACTTTGTAATAAAAGGCGCTACAATTTTAGCATTTGTAAACGGATCCATCACCGCATTTTTACGCACAACTACCTTCATAGAATCCGGATAAATCTTTGCATCTCCAACCCGAACATATTCCACCTTATTACAAAAGAGGGTTTGAAGTTTCAAGTCATAACGCGCCAATAATGATCTAAATTGCAAAGAATCTTGTTCATCTACCATGGTGAAAAAATTTGATTCATCTAAGTCTGCACCGGCCTCAAACGTTGTTTGATTCGACTTAGTTTTTTCAAAATCTACATCTGCGCGGTCCATGTACCAAAAGAACTTATCCATGGTGCAATAATATTGATTTGGTGGAAACTTAATTCGTTTTGTACCAAAGGAGTTAAATTCACCTTTTCGGGTGTTAAATGACACATCGGCTTTCACGTCTTTTGTTTCCATAGCCACCGGAGCCTGTCCTTCATTAATAAATCGGTTTTTCAAGGAAAAACTTGATGTATCGGCATGGATGTCTTCATGCGTAAAATCAAAATTCTTTGAACCTAAATCAGCATCTGGAAAATGTATAACACCAAGCCCACTCATCCCTTTAACTGAGAGAACTACGGTTCCTTCCATATCACATTGGCCGTTAAACATAGCCAGAGGCTGTCCTTTCCATGAACTTGCTTTAAGCACTTGTTTTTTTGGCACAAAAGCAACGTAAGCGGCATCTGATTCAACCAATGGAACCTTAATTCCAGTTTTAGACTCCTTGTTGATAAACTTGGCTATACCAATGGTTGAATCCGGTAGAAAGGTGAGTTTTTGTGAAATCGCGGTGGCAGTTGCATAGTTTATTGTACCTGACCCTTGCAGCCCATTATTAGATAAAACCACTTTGTTCTCATATTTCGATTTATCCCCATAAAACGGCCATCCCCCGGCAGGAGCGGTAGTTGAAAAGCCCAAAGAATAATCTGGCATGATCTTTAACGATTCGGAGATTGGCGGGAAAATCCCACCAGAAATCAATTCACCTTTAAATCGTTGAGATAATTCATGAAAATTATCTAAGCTATCTAACTCAAACGGCTCGAGTTTATAATAAAATCGGGCAGAATCATACGCTCCATTTACAATCGATAGATCGTTATATACCACTTTAATCGTGGATGGGACTAAGAGTTTAGGGTACGCCGTATTGGTTTTACTACGACCAGACCGTGCTGTTGGCTCATCAATCAAAATTTCACCCTTGAGATTTGAGAAAGCACTTAATAACTCGATTGGTTGATTTCCATCTTCGGGTTTCATCGGATTAGCCAATAAGGAAGCGTACGATGATTGTTGAACTTCTACTTTGAACCCTTTATAAGAAAAATAGGCATCTTCCAAATAGGCATGAAATTTCCCTACATACAGTTCACCATCAAATATTAAATCGCGATTCGGTTTCAAGACACAATATCCAGAATCTGGGAAAACAATGGATCGTTGGGCATTTGAAAGCGGAATTTCATCAACCCCGGTCAAAAACATTTGATCTTTATTAAGGTCAATGAATGCAAAAAAGTCCTGCTTTCTGTAGCGATTATTAAGGATTTGATATTTACGTTGTTCCGCTTTTAAATAGTCGTTCTGAAGAATTTCCTCTGCGCTATAGTTTAATTTCCGTTCGATTAAACTCAATTGAAACCCAAAATTATCATAATCTTTACCGGAAGTCATTGCATCCGCAAAATCAAATAGCTTAGCGGTTGGCGTAATTTTCTTTTCTTGGGAATCATATGAAATAAACCCGTACGAAGCCAAATCCAACAAGGTCGTTTTTGCATAGGCAATGGTTGTTTCTAAGGCATTGGATGCTTGACCTTCGGTTAGAAAAGACGTGTTGTTTTTACGTAGATATCCGGCTAATTGACTAATTGGATTTTTAGCTATTGGACCAAATTTCTTATACAACCCATCGTCAAAAAAATTCAAGGATTCTACATTGATCGACTTTTGTTCCTGTGATGTTGCCATCTCAAAGGTATACATTGGAAAAGCCGTACCTACCTGCCATTTTAGAACGGGTGCATTGATAGCAATGTTGTAATGATAATCCAAAAATGGAATCACTAAACTTCCATTTTTCTTTGCGGAAAATGTAATCTCATTTGATGCTTCGTTGAACTGAAAAACTCCTTGTTGATGGACTAATGAATCGCCATTGGCGTATCGTAATTTCAAACTTGCTTCTCGCGACAAGATTTGTGAAGGTTCAATCGTAAACAAAACGGATTGGATTTCAATAAGCGGTTTATTCTGAAACCTGTAAATTAATTTAGCTGGATTGCCTTTAACTCCAGCACCAACCATTTTACTGCCCTCCAGTGTAAATCCCCCATCGTAGTCAAGCCCCTCTCTTAATTCATTTATTTTCAATCTTTTATCAAATGAACTAAAATGTGGAGCGCCTTCGCCATCTTTTAAATAATCTAGGGTTTTATCAAGCAAGGAACCAAGGATTGGCGTTTGAAAATATGGTGTAGTTAAAGAAACAGTATCGGCACGCAACACCACTTCATCCAATTTAACTTTATATCCTCTCAATTCTGCAAAGGTCTCATTTTTCTTAAGTCCTGTCTTTTCCCAAGTTATTGTCCCATTTCGACCTGTAAAGGATTGATTTTCAAAATCAAAAAAACCACTAGTTCCGGCAACAAAGACACTATCTTGTGTTTGAAATTCAAGGGATGTACCAATCAACTGACCATCGCTGCACACAATACGAATTCGTTTTTCTGTATTCCATGCCATGGATCCTTTAAATCGCCATTGGGTTGCATCATCTTTGTACAAGGCCTTATATCGAAACAATGGGTATGAAAACTCCATAAATTTAGCATAGTCCTCCATTTCTTTCGCGCGAAAAGTTTTCTCCAACCCAATCCAAGTATTGAAGAATTCTGCATTGAATTTATTTTTTGAAGAATACACATAACTAGCCACCAATAGATAGGCATACCGCGATTCATAGCCTAATTCCAGGACAGCATTTGCGCCATCCACCATTTTATTGAAATTTCCATCAGAAAGCGAATTACCGCTGATTACAGTGGGAAAAACATCTTTAACATTGTGTTGCATGTCTTCCTCCAAAAAAACCTTGGATGCCTCTTTAATAAATTTCTCCCGATCCTTAGGAAAAGATTGGGCAACACTCTGAAATGTGCAAGAAATAAAAACAAGAAATAGCGGAATACTATTTCTTAAATACCAAACAAGCCCAACCTTCTTTTTCATATGTACTTTGTAATAATAAATTATAACCTGATGCTTCACGCACTAAATCCGCAATATCCGTAGTAAAAAAACCACTTAACATGATCAAGCCATTCGTTTTCAATTTCTCGGCATAGGTAGGTAAATGCGAAAACAACACATTTCGATTAATATTCGCTAAAATAAGACCAAAGTCTTTTTCTGTCACAACATGAATATCTCCTTCTCTAGCATCAATGCATGCACAACCATTTCGTTTCATATTTTCGATGGTATTCTCAACCGACCAAGGTTCAATATCAACGGCAATGATCTCAGTAGCTCCCATAAGTTCGGCATTTATCGCAAGGATACCCGTACCTGTCCCCATGTCTAGCACACGTTTATCACTTAACTCAGGCAGTTCATTTTCCATGGCCATGCACATCATGTAGGTAGTCTGGTGGTGTCCCGTGCCAAAGGACATTTTCGGCTCAATTTCAATAACTCGGCCGAGGCGATATTCGGCACCATGAAAAGGTGCTACAATAGAAAGATGATCAAGCAGCACGGGCTCAAAACTATCTTCCCAAACCTGATTCCAATTTTGCGCTGGTATTTGAATAATTTCGAGCTCAACGCTTACTGCTTGCGCCTCAAAATTCGAGATAATTGTTTCAATAGCAGGCTGATCAAACGAAGCTTTTGGAATGTAAGCCTTCAAGCACATTCCATCTTCTTGAAAGCTCTCATACCCAATGTCTGCTAACCAAACCGTTGCAATTTCATTCGTAGGATAAAACGGGCTGAACGTCCATTTTAATTCAATATAATCAATCATATACTAGCGATTATTTCTTTCATTGAATCCAGTTCAAGGGAGGCTCCACCAACGAGACCGCCATCCACATTAGGTAATTGAAAGATTGATTTGGCATTGCTTGCATTACAGCTACCGCCATAGACAATCCGAATGGAATTCGCATGATCCTCATCCATAAATTCGTTAAGCAGCTCACGAATCGATGTGTGGATTTCCTCAATTTCAGACAGGGTTGGTATTTTACCAGTTCCGATCGCCCAAATAGGCTCATAGGCTATTACTAAGGAGGCGCAAGTAGCGAGATTCAATAAGGAAAGTAAAGGCTTCAATTGTTCTCTCACATACGAAATAGCCATGCCTTTTGAACGCACTTCATCGGATTCTCCGCAGCAGAAAAACACTTGAAAACCCATGGAGAGAGCGGTCAATGCTTTCTCACACAAAAAGTCTGAATTCTCATTAAACAACATCCTTCGCTCCGAGTGTCCTACGATCACCGAACTTACGTTTATATCCTGTAATTGCTTCAAGGATGTCTCACCTGTGTAAGCTCCAGATAACGCCGGACCAAACGCATTCTGAGCACCGAGCTTTACCGTCGATGAAGGTTGTAACAATCCGGTAAAAACCTGTGGAGGAAAGACCACAAGGTCTACTGTTGAATCAATTTCTTTGAGTGTTGTAATGGCTTGAAAAAGTGTTCTTGCCTCTTGAAGAGAAAGGTTCATTTTCCAATTGGCACCAATAATCTTTTTGCGCATGCTTAAAATTAGCGCTAATTTAGGTCTTACGACTTTTTATTCAAGATTTTTTTGAACTCCGAGGCGTTAAATTGCTCTTTATCAATTCCTTGATAAAATTTCTGGGTATTCCCATTCCATAAGTATAATACGCCAGGAACTTCTTTACCACTTCCCAATTTTTTCCAGAAGGTAATTATGTCCATGACGTAGTATGGGTGTTCTGCCCCTGCAAATTTGAAAAAATCAGGTATTGCTTCAGGTTCTTCATCCATAAAAATGATACGCATGGCGGGGAAATTCTTAACATTGGCTTTCATTGCGGTTAAAGATTTTGCTGTTGCGCGACAATGGTCGCACCCCGGAGCGAAAAAACATAGAATTTTCTTGTCTGTATTGATGTCCGGAAATATGTTTTCAAATCCGGAAGACTTCGCTTTTGGACCTTTATCGATTGATGGTTTTACTGTATCGGTTGGATTTTTAACAGAGGCGACTACATGACTCGTATCGTGGGTATGCACCGGATTAACCGCGAGGGTATCTGTAACGGTCACTGGGCGGGCAGGTTCTGCCTGTTGAAATCGAATGGGACCTGCAATAAAAACTCCTAAAATTGAAGCGAGTAACATATTTCCAATGACTGACCAATTCATCATTGATTTCATACCACCAAACAACGGTTCCTTTTGCGCTTCTGGCAATTCGTTATCTAAAGTTGATTCTGATGTTTGATCTTTAGTGAGGAAATAATACCAAATTAATAGTCCAATAGAAAGTACATTTTTAATCAGAGCCTCTAGCGGCGTCATTTCAATTAAGGTACCAAAACAACCGCAATTCCCCGCATTTCCTTTAAAAAGAATTTCAAGGCCTAATTCTACGATAAACACCGTAAGCATGAAAATAGTAACGGGTATAATCACTCGCTTGAGAAAAAATGGCAACAACAGTAGGAAACCGATGGCGAATTCAACACCAATTAAAATTCTTGACAAATACTGAGCTACACTTAGCGGGATTCCCATGGGTTCTAATTGATGAACCTCGAAATATGTTAACGCATAGGATGGATCCGGGTACAATTTTGCAATTGCAGATAAAAAGAAAACAAATGAAATTAGGATTCTAATAAACCAAGGCGCTATTTTTTTTACGTTTTGCATAAGATAATTTTAAACGAAAATAACAGGACAATCTTCCATGAAGCAAATGCTAACATTTATTTAACATCCATCCGGATTAGTGCAAACACCGCATAATTGAGCATGTCAAAATAATTCGAATCAACACCTTCTGACACCAAAGTTTTTCCCTCGTTGCCTTCTATTTGTTTAATGCGATATATTTTCATCAATATCAAATCGGTTAAGGACTCTACGGCCATTTCCCTCCAAGCTTCACCGTAATCGTGATTCTTTTTCAACATCAGTTGAATGGCTTCGTCTTTATATTTATCATAGAGCGAAATCGCTTGTTCTGGCGATAACTCGATTGCTAAATCATCCGAATCATTCATTTGGATTAAACCCATGATGCAATAATTCACTATGGCCATAAACTCGCCCTCTACCCCATCACCAACTTTAGTTTCGCCATTCTCTTGAATGGTTCTTATTCGGTTTGCTTTAATGTATAATTGGTCCGCTAAGGCAATTGGTCGAAGGATTCTCCAAGCGGTTCCGTAATCCGTTGTCTTCGCAATATAAATCTCGCGACATTTTGTGATTATATTTGTAAATGAAGCTAAGGTATCTGACATGACAAAAAAGGATTTTTTCGGGGTCGAAGTTAAGCATTTTCGTTCAAATGAATTTATTAGGCTTCGGAATAAATTGTTTCCGGTAAACCAACCCTTGGTCATGGCAATTTTGAATGCGACACCCGATTCATTTTATTCCGAAAGTAGACGTCATGACAATTCGGAACTAACGGATTTTTTAGAAACCTGTCAAGCACAGGGTGTTTCGTTTATAGATCTTGGCGCGCAATCTACTCGTCCTGGAAGCACTCCCATTTCATCAGAAGAACAAATTGAGCGTTTACGTCCATTGGTAGCACGAATAAGAAGTGAGTTTCCCTCGTTTTTCATTTCAATTGACACGAGTTGTCCAAAGGTAGCAGCGTGGGCCTTGGATCAAGGAGCCGATTTAATTAATGATGTTGAAGGCGGAAAGAATAATCCTGAAATTTGGGATGTGTGCGCCCGATATAATGCACCGTATATACTCATGCATTCACGTGGCGAGTTGACCGAGATGCATGCGGAACAGGTCTATCAAAACATAACTGTTGAGGTTTTACAAGAATTATCCACCCAACTGAATTCAATTAAAAAAGCAGGGGTTAAAGACATTATTATTGATCCCGGATTTGGATTTTCTAAATCCCTCATAGAAAACAGAAAACTACTAAACAACCTTCCTCTATTTCAACTATTTGGCATACCGATCTTAGTTGGATTCTCAAGAAAATCAATGATTTATAAAACCTTGAATACCAGTCCCGAAAACGCCTTGAACGGAACCTCAATACTTAATACCTTTGCAGTATTGAATGGCGCTACTTTTTTAAGAGTACACGACCCCAAAGAGGCGACAGAAGTAATCAAACTTCTTAAACAAGAATGAATTGTGTATTTCTCAAAGGTTTTTCTTAACTTCGTCGCAATCTTAATGTTCTTGGAATTATGAAATTTCTACCAATTTTAGTTTTATTATTAATTTCCTTTGCTGGATTTTCTCAGCCCACAGCTAGTTTCAGCCTTTCTGACAATGTAATTTGTGAAGGAGATTGTATTGATATTGAAAACACATCCTCTAACGATGTGGTTTCGTCTAGCTGGTCATTTCCAAGTGGGACCCCCTCTTTTTACAGTGGAATGAACCCAGGGCAAATTTGCTTTAACACCGCAGGTACCTATACCTTAAGTTTAACCGTTACTGACGCGAACGGAGCCACAAGTTCAGCGAGTCAAGTATTAACTGTAGGCTCAATGCCAATGATTAGCATTGGTTTACTTGATACTATTGGTGGGGTTCCGATCAATGATACGATCATTCCAATGTACGGCGGAATGTGGCCTACCGGACAAATTACTTCAGGTGCAGTTATTGTTGCTAGTGGTTTTGTTGCAGGTGATTCCTTAGTGTGGGTTACTCCAAACGGTGGAAATGACGTATACTGCTTTGGGGATGTGGCAGGAACATGTGATACAGTTGTTGTTGCACCGTTTTATTCTACCTATTACATCTTAAATAATATTTCTCCGGAAGGCTGTATCGCTTCAGACACTGTTTTTGTAGAAGTAATGTTTAGAGATTCTGTACTTGTATCTGTGCCTGATGCCTTTTCACCGAATGGAGATGGTCAAAACGATGTATTACGCGTTGTTACCAATGTAGATAAAGACATGAACTACTCCAATGGTTTTAATGGGGATGGAGGTGCCATTGTCTCTATGAATTTTGAAGTATATAACCGTTACGGACAAATGGTGTTTAGAACTACCAATCCGCAAGAAGGATGGGATGGAACGTTTAAAGGAAAACCGTTAAATATCGGCACTTTTGCTTATCGCTTAGAATACCGATTAATCAATGGATTGTCAGGATCTAAAAACGGTAATGTTACGCTTTATAAATAACGAGAACGATGATTAAAAAAATATTATTTCTTAGTGTTTTAGGGTTAGTAAAGGCAACTTCTGCCCAATATGCATATAATTCAAGTTTGTTTTATCAAACACCGGGCATGTTTAATGCGGCAGCGATAGCAACTGGTGCGGAGGATTTCTCATTTTGTACTGCGTTCAAGATGCAAAATCTGACCATGACTGGAACACCAATGCGAACCAATGCATTAATAGGTGAGTTTAAGATTGTTGACGGTCCAATGAGTAAAAATCATTTTGGCATTGGATTCACTGCGTTAAACGAACAATTGGGTGAAAGTAAGTTAATGTCTACGGAGGTTAATGTTCCTATTAACTACACCCTTCAAATGAATCAGTTTTCACGATTTACAATCGGTGCTGCTCCAGGCCTTATGTTAATGAGTTATGATCCAACGCTTCCGTCTTGGGAATCTGATTGGAATGGATGGGGATATAATGGTAGCGTCGGAGACTTAATTTATATCAATAACTCCTTGAGCAGAAGTTCAATGGCAGCATTTAATGTGAACGTTGGTGCGCAATATGCATATCAAACACGGAGTAAATCAAAATATTTTGGTGGTGTTGCGATCAACCATTTAAATAAACCAAAAATGAGTTTTACAGAGACCGGCGAACGCATGTACATGCAAATGGTTGTGAATGCAGGTGCGGATTTCACAACGGTGCGACGTGACTTAAGAATTCAACCGCAACTTTTGGCATTCAAAAATGGTCCGAATACGAATCTAGCATTTGGTGTAATGTTTGAGAACATCATGAAGAATGGATCTGACATTACAAATATCCTTAAATCTAAGTCGATTAGTTATGGTGCATTTTATCGCTGGAAAGATGCAGTTAGCTTAAACCTGAACTACAAGGTATTAAACTTTAGAATGGGGGTTGCAGTGGATGTTACCGTATCCAAGCTAAGCAGCGCAAACAAAGGATTAGGTTCAGTTGAGTTATTTTTCAAATCAACTCACCTTTACGGAAAGAAGAAAACAAAATTAAAATAAGCCTTGTGAAAACACCCCACCGGTGTGAATAAATAGGCCTTTTAATGACTTATCAAGCTGATTAAGCTCAGTAAGTAAGCCCACAAAAGCTTTCATGGTATAAACTTTATCTAGTTTAAAATGCGTTTTGACATGCAATTGATTCAATGCGTGTTCTACCTCGTATCTTCCTTTACCGTATCCTGAAAAATGATACGTGGAAAACACACGTAAACGGTGCTTATTCAGTTCCCATTCCTGTTCACAATCAAACGTTTTCGCTAACGCTTCCATTTCTTGGATGGTATCGAACCCTTTTAATACGGGAAACACCCAAACCTCTGAATCTGGGGAGCTACTTAATAAAACACCAAGACTGGTTGTTGTTGTCCCCTGCGCCAGTGCTATAAAATCATAATCCATAGCTTGGTTAACAATTTCTAAACATCCTTTAAAACCTAAGGCATGTGCTCCTCCTTCAGGAATAGAAAAATAGGATTTACCATTAATTTCAATTGGTCCATAGGTGTACTTTACATCTTGAAAATCTGATCGAGATATGAACTGCAACTCGGCGCCTTGATTTTTACAGAATGAGAGATAGTCATTGGAATTTGGAGTTAATTCCTCCCCCCTAACCTGTAACACGCAGGGTATATCATGAAGTTTTGCAGCAGCAGCACACGCAACCAAGTGATTTGAATAAGCTCCTCCATACGATACAATACCATCAAATTGTTGTGTTTGAACATGCTCAAAGACATATTTCAATTTACGCCACTTATTACCTGAAATGATTGGATGAATTAAATCTTCCCGCAAAATGAACAATTGATGACCTTGCTTGTTTTGAGGAAGGTAAATAGGCTCTATAACACTTAGATCAATGGAAGGAAATGATGATTTAGACATGGATTATTCTGAATTCAGTAAGCGTTCGAAGCTTACCGATGAAGATTATTACATCAGTGAAGAAGGATTTATTGTATTCAAGGAAGCCTATCATTTAAAGCGTGGATATTGTTGTAAAAGTAATTGCAAACATTGTCCATACGGGTACAATCCAAAAACAGGAGACATTAAGAAATAATCCCTTTTTCAGGATATTTCCCTTTAAATTGTCCGAGCTTCCGTTTAATTTCCATGATGTCTGCATCAACATCCCCTGTGGGATAAAACAGCTCAAGAAACCCACCTTTTTTTGAAGGAAAATCAACATAGGCTAATAAAATCGGCACTTCCGCCTTGACTGCGATATAATAAAATCCCTTTTTCCAATTTGGGTTGTAGCTCCGGGTTCCTTCCGGTGTAAATACCACATATAGCTCTTCCTTTTCTTTAAATAAATTAGCCACGTATTCAACCATGTTATTATTCTTGCTTCGGTCTACAGGAATGGCCCCTAATGCTTTCAAAATGAAGCCCAAGGGAAATACAAAAATATCTTTCTTCACGAGGTAACGTCCCTGTAAATGCATCATATAAAACGCTAATCTACCTAAAACAAAATCCCAATTCGACGTATGAGGTCCCATAACAACTACTGCTTTCTTAATTCCCTCAGGTTTCCATAAAGAAATATTCCAACCTAAAAGCAATAGAAACTTATGAACTAATTTTCGCATGGTACAAATGTAATCAAAAGGCTTTTCTATACCTTTGCTTAAATGAAAGTCGCTCAACGATTTATTGCAATCATTCTTATTTTCATTATTTGGATCTCGGTATTCAGTTATGTCAATTTTTTAAAAAGAGATAGTATAATTTCGGCGATTCCCTGTCCTGATGAAACAATAGGTATTGTAAAAATTAATTCAAGGGATATTCTTTCAAACATCTTGTTCGACTATTCATTCAGAAATGGTGATTCAAAAATGATGAAAACTGTTTCAGAGTATTATCAAAATTGGGCGCAAGATACCACGGCAGCGAGATTCCCTATCGATTTCTCTGAAAATTTCTGCCTCTTAAAACTTAAAATAGACAATGAAATTATTTGGATGATCGCTGGAAAAGCAATACCCAAATCAACCGTTACAAAAGGATTCATTCGCCACGGATTTTATTATGAAATTGTAAGTAAAAACGTAAAGAAAGGAGCTACGCTAACTAAACTCGTTAAAAAAGGAACTTGGTTTAATACGAAATTCAACGCATCAAAAGCTCTATCTTATGAATTAATCGAGGAAAATCAAGTTAAAAATGAATATCTATTCTCATTAAACAAACAAGAATTGGTCTTATGTTTCAAGGCAAAAGGCAAGACCTCTATGATTTTACCAGATAGTTCAAGAAGTTTCTTTCATGTTTCCACTCGATTAAATCGGGGTAGTTTTTTACCTAAAAAATATGAGGACCTAAAGGTCTTAACAGACAAATTAGCTGGATTTTCTTTTAATTATTACGGTGCCCGATACATTGATGATCAACAAAGCGGAACGTACTTATACCCTGAATTTGATTTGCTTTTCAATTTCTCCAAAAAAACAAAACTTTCGGAATTAACCAAAATCTTGCGAAAGGTGGCGAAAGAAGATGTTCGCGTAGAATCCGATTGGATATATTTAAATCGTGCAAAATATAGGCTTAAAGCTATTAATGATTCTACTATTTTTATTGGTAAAAATAAACCTGAATTGGCACAGACAAATGCCGCATTTTCCATGTCGGGAAAACCATGGGTATTAACTGAAATTAAAGATTTGGGATGGAAAGGTGGATTACTGGAACTAATTCCTGAATACCGTGCGCTTAAAGATTTTTCACAATCTGTTGAATCCATTAATATGAATATGACCTGTCAAAACGATGCATGTTATTCAGATTTAATACGTAAGAGCAAGTGTGTAAAAAACATCCAACGCGTTGGTATCAAATTCAAACCGGGAACGAATGCTCGACTTGAAACCTTTCGGGTTTTACTGACCATGGCAAATGCCTATCAGTTTCAGCAAGATTAATCGTTAATTAAAACGGCCATTCGGACGGGCTCAACCACAACTAATCCTAAATTACGCTTGGTTGTTATCCAAAGTTTTTCGTCAGCGGAAATATCCATTGCTAAAAAGGCGCCCGGCAACCATTTTACCCATGTATTTCCATGATCCGTTGAAAAATCGATACCATTTGACCCACAAGCATACGTTACCCCTTGAAAATGAATTACATCGGAACGATATCCAAAGGGCGGCTCTGCAGATTCTTTCCATGTTTTACCACCATCGCTGGAAATAAAACACACCGAAGCCCGTCGATCAGGGAATTGATAATTCCCTCCAACAACAACCATATTTTTACGGTCAATCACGCAAAGCGAATAGGGTCCCTCCCCTTCTCCGGATTTAAACGGCAGCGCATACGACTTCCACTTTTTACCGAGACGTTTTCCAATAAAAATTCGTGAACGTAATCCGCCTGTTACAAAAATCAAGCGATTGTCTGCAATTTGTACCGTGGTTCCACTCGCCGCATATCCCGCCTCAGTAGCTTCTGCTTTAATTCCTGGTATTGTTTTCCATGTTAGGCCATAGTCGCGGGATAAAAACAAGGGAAATTCTCCATTAATCGGGTCTCCCATGGCAAACACAATCGAATCTTTTACCGCAATACCATCTAAAAACACACCCAGTCCATCCGGACGGGGAAATAACACGGGCTGAATGCCCGCATTCAGAAAGACCTTACCGGTATCGCCCGTTTGCATCCAAAGCACACCGAGTTTATTCACTTCTACATCCCTGAGTTCCGGCTGCACGAGATTTATAAGAACGAGCTCTTTCGTATGTGGACTATAAGAAAAGCAACGTCCTTGATTATCCCCTATATAAACAAACGCGGAGTGACACCGTAAGGCTCTGGCATGTGCTGAATGCGAAACAGTGTCTAATTCAATCAGTTCCTGAGCGAAAAAAAGATTGAGCGCTCCTAAGCAGAGCAATAAGACGGAGATACGCACCTACTTAGCGAATAAAAAGTAATTCACGGAATTTAGGTAAAGGCCAAAGCTCATCTTCTACGATAAGTTCTAACTTGTCAGCGTGGTAACGAATCTCATCGAAATGTACTTTCACCTTATCGCAATACGCCAATGCTTTTTCCTCCACATCCTCCATGGAATTTGCTTTTTTCCGTTCAGCGAGCATTTTTTCAGAGGCTGACTTCATTGCAGCTAGATGCAGGTTTACTTGTTTTAGGATATCAATTTGCGTACTCGCCATTGCTTTTCCTTCCTTTTCACCAAATACAGCCATCATGCCTTGAATATTCTGAATTAGTTTATTCTGGTATTCTAGAACCGCAGGAATAATATTATTATTCACCAAATCTCCCATTAATCGAGATTCAATTTGAATTTTCAGGACATACCCGTCGAATTCAATTTCACGACGAGCTTCTAATTCTCTTGGAGAAAGTACACCCATCGATTCAAATAACTGCGCTATGGATTTATCGTGATATGCTTGAAGTGCACGTGGCGTATCTTTTCGATTACTTAATCCACGTTTTTCAGCTTCTTTAACCCATTCGTCACCATATCCATTTCCTTCAAAACGAATCTTTTTGGATGCCTTGATCAACACTTGAAGTTCTTTAAGAATCGCTTCATCCTTTCCTTCGCCTTTGTTTATACGAACATCAACAGCTTTTTTGAATTTGATTAATTGATTCGCAACAATGGTATTAATTACAATCATAGCCGACGCGCAATTCGCTGAAGAACCCACCGCACGGAATTCAAACTTATTCCCCGTAAATGCAAAAGGTGATGTACGGTTTCTGTCGGTATTGTCCAATAAAATCTGTGGGATTTTACCAATGTTTAATTTTAACTCCGTTTTATCTTGAGGTGTCATTTTCCCAGCCTTGATGTTTTTCTCTAAATCATCTAACAAGGTGGTAAGTGAACTCCCAATAAACGCCGAAATAATCGCTGGCGGTGCTTCATTCGCTCCCAAGCGGTGGTCATTACCGGCAGAGGCAATCGATGCTCGAAGTAAATCTGCATTATCATGAATCGCCATGATGGTATTCACAAAAAAGGTCAAAAACTGCAGGTTGCTCTTTGGATTTTTTCCAGGTGCCAATAGGTTTACCCCGGTATTTGTTCCCAAAGACCAATTATTGTGTTTACCCGAACCATTCACTCCTGCAAACGGTTTTTCATGAAGTAACACTCGAAAATCATGCTTACGCGCAATTTTTTCCATTAAATCCATCAACAAGAGGTTGTGGTCATTTGCCAAATTACATTCTTCAAAAATTGGCGCACATTCGAATTGATTTGGAGCCACCTCATTGTGACGCGTTGTAACTGGAATACCTAAGCGCAAAGACTCCATCTCAAACTCACGCATAAAGGCATTAACACGCTCAGGAATTGACCCGAAATAGTGGTCCTCTAACTGCTGTCCTTTAGCCGGAGCATGACCAAACAACGCACGTCCTGTCATCATTAAATCCGGTCGTGCATTAAATAGCGCTTGATCTACTAAGAAATATTCCTGTTCCCACCCTAAGGTTGCAATCACCTTGTTTACGTTCTTGTCGAAGTACTGACACACATCAACCGCTGCCTTATCAACACAATGTAAGGCACGAAGAAGCGGCGTTTTGTAATCTAAGGATTCACCAGTATATGAAATAAAGATGGTTGGAATACAAAGTGTTTTTCCGATTAAAAAGGCAGGTGACGAAGGATCCCAAGCGGTATATCCTCGTGCTTCAAAGGTATTTCGAATTCCCCCATTTGGAAAAGAAGAGGCATCTGGTTCTTGCTGAACTAACATGTCACCATCAAATCGTTCAATAGCTCGTCCCGGTCCAATGGGCTTTAAAAACGCGTCGTGTTTTTCGGCTGTTGTTCCTGTAAGTGGTTGAAACCAATGGGTATAATGGGTAGCACCTTTTGACAAGGCCCAATCTTTCATAGCTGTCGCCACTTGATCCGCTAATTTACGATCCAAACGAGCACCCGTATTAATCGCCTCCATCATGGATTTATACGTATCTGATGGCAAATATTCTCGCATCACATCACTGTGAAACACTAGGGTACCAAAAAGATCAGAAAGTTTTCCGTCTAATTCAACCGATTTTGGTGTTCTATTGAGCACATCATTGTACGCATTCAGCCGTTTTGTTGCCATAATTTTAATTTTTGTCAAAATTACCCCAATTTTTCAATCCAAGGTGTAAAAATTATTGACATTTTTTAAACATACCCCCTATTTTTAAGGGGCACAATAAGAAAAACTTAATTTTAAACTAATCATCATTCAACTTTAAGATAATTGTACCTTTGTGTATGCGATGGATTTACTTGCTCGGAATTGCCTTACTATTCACTTCATGCGCAGGTGACCAGGAGGTTAAACTTAGAACATTTAAGAAGAATGGGCATAACCTTCCCGAGCTTAAAACGCATTATGAATTGAATCATACTTGGACGATGTCAAGTTGGTTTGTGAAGCAAGATGCCAACGACCCCTATGTATACCCAGACCTTAAAACACTGTGCATCGCCCGCAAGAACCAAGGATATTCTATAGAATCGTTGAGTTTATACATGACCATAGAGGATTTTAATTCCGAGGAATTAGATGAAGTTCATTTTATTCAAGGTAAGGGAACAAAATTCGCTTCGTTGAAGCAACACTACCTTGATCGGCTAAACGCATCAAATAGTCACAGTGTTTTTCGTCACAGCATACCGCAAACGGTAAGAAATAAACATGGATTTAAGATTCAATTGTACCATCTATCCCTTGAACCGCTAGAAGACTATTACTCCAGTGGCAATGGATTTCTTGCCGTAATGCAACGCAGAAATGAATTCGTGGTAATTCAATGGTATGGAACTGAACTTGCTAATTCCTATGTTGCCGATGATTTTAAACAAATCTTAAGAAATTTCGATTAGGCTGCATGGACTTTATTTCGTACCTCAAACGCATTGAACTCACGGAAGATGACCACTTGCCTATGATCCCGATGGGTCGCACTCGATCGAGCGAGGCCTTAAAAATCATGAAATCCCCGCGGGAATCCGCTGTCGGTATTCATTGCTACCCTTGTGCAGCAGGTAAACTTTCGATTTTTCTGATTCAACGGAGTGAATACCAAGGAAAACACAGCGGTCAAATTGCCTTTCCAGGCGGTAAAATGGAAGCAGATGATCCGGATCTAATATATACCGCACGACGAGAATGTTTTGAAGAGGTAGGAATTTCGATGCATGAGGGTGAATACATTCGAAGCTTGAGTCCGGTTTACATTCCGGTATCGAATTTTAAGATGACCCCCTATTTCTTTTATCATGATACCCAGCCGATAACCATTCACAATGAACGGGAGGTTCAACAAATTATCCCTTTAAGCTTGGAGGCACTCGCTCATCACCTCCCTATTGAACACCGTACCATAGAAACTGAACTGAATTCGCTATTCACACGCCAAGTTCCTGGATTTGTTCATGAAACACATTGGATTTGGGGAGCAACGGCGTTAGTGTTACAGCAATTACGCATCGCATATCAGGATTACAACAAACAATTCCTTGAATTAAGCTAAACGCTCTCTCAACCGCAAAAAAGGTAATTCGAAGAAGCGATATGATATTATGCTTAGTATCACAGATACCCCAAAGGCGTAACCAATAAATAACAAGAGCGTGGATGTATCATT
Organism: Crocinitomicaceae bacterium; assembly: GCA_044353585.1. Taxonomy (GTDB): domain Bacteria; phylum Bacteroidota; class Bacteroidia; order Flavobacteriales_D; family Crocinitomicaceae; genus UBA952. Next base: position 22,201 of record JBILBR010000008.1, read on the forward strand.
AATTCTAATTTGGTGCGTTAAACAATACTGATACCCCATATGAATAGCAATAATATGAAAAACATAAAGCCCAAAACTGCGTTGGCCCAAATAATCTAAGATTGGGATTTTAACGGATAGTTTACTGTTTGGACAAATAAATAATGCAATAATGAGCGTAAAAACGAGCGCAATCCATGTTGGTCTAAAAAGAAATAGCCAGATTGAACTACTTGGCATATAGGCATTCTGAAATATCAATAAGAGCAGCAGCACAACCAGAGAAAGGATCTGAATCAGTCGATTTGACCAAAAGGAATATGGAATAAATATCCGTCCCTTTTTAACAAAAAAGAAAGCCAAATAAGCCCCAATGGAAAAATAATCAAGGTTTGTAAATAAGTCGTTCGTCTGAATATTCAAATTACTGCTCCAATGCCATTCGATTCCTCGCGCTAGCCAAGCCAAGGAAATACAGAATAGAAAAACTTTACCCATATGCTTAATCGGAACAAAATAAAATACCAGACCCCACAGTATGTAAAAATGCTCTTCGATACATAAGGACCAGAAAACAGAAAGGGGTGTGGTTTTAGGGAAGAGGTCCATTTGGATCATTTTATAATTTTCTAAAAAAGTAAAACTGTATCGCCAGTCTAATTCATACCCTCCACCAACCATGTGCAGCCCTAAATCCTGTTTAATATCATACGGCAACATGAATACGATTCCGACTAATAAAAAATAAAGCGGCCAAATTCTAAAAGCTCTCCGTTTGTAAAATTTAAAAAGGTCAATTCGATGATGTGCACTTTTCTCTTGCAACAATAAATATGAGATTAAAAAGCCGCTGAGCACAAAGAAAAACGATACCCCAATCCCACCTCCAGCTTTAATCTTTGAAAAAAAAGGAAACAGACCATCTATCGGAATATGCAAAAGAAACACCTTGAAAAATGCAAGAAAACGCAAGGTGTCAAAGGAAGAAAAATGAACTCTATTCAATATAATGAGTGTATTTATTCAAAGTAGAACCTCTAGATTCAAACTTGGATAATCAAAAATAACAATTTATAAATGTTTCATAAAAAAAGCCGTTGACGAATCAACGGCTTTCCTAAACCAACTATAACCAATTAAACCTAACTACTATGAATAGTGCTTCAAATATACATGTTGAATCTTAAAAAAAACTCACAAGGATTCATAAAGAATGTTAAGACTTAAAGGCAACTGTCATTTCCCGTTTCCCCGGTGGACCCGGCCTGGATTCAACTGTAAAACCCACTGACTTTAAATCTCGCTTTACTTGTCCTTTGGCACAATAGGTAACCAAGGTCCCGCCCTGCTTCAAGGCCTTAAATGCAATCTCAAAATTACTAATGGTCCACATTCCTTCTTGCGCCCTTGGCCCGAAGGCATCATAAAAAATCACATCAAACGAATCTTCCATTGAAAGATCAGCCCAAAATGCATGAATTGGTTCTAGGGTAAAGTCCCCTATATGTTGAGTTGAGCCGTAAACAAATTGGCTAAAAAACCGCAGATCTTGTTCTTGGGTTACCCCAATTTCTTTTAAACACGTGGTGATAAGCTCACTTTCGACCGGATAAGCTTCTACCCCACTATACCAAAGCGTTCGCTTATTTTTTTTTGCCCATTGATAACTCAAGTACGCATTCAGCGCAGTTCCTAATCCCATTTCCAACACACGAAGCGATGAACTTTCCTTAAGTGGTTCGAGTCCATGCTTAATAAACACGTGGTTTGCTTCTTGAAGCGCCCCGTGAATAGAATGGTAATGCTCATCCAGCTCAGGCACATACAAGGTGTAGGAACCATCAGCCGTTTTCGTTAGGGTTCTTTTCATTTTTTTCGAGCCACCATGATTCCATCGCGAATTGGCAACAAGATATTCTCTACCCGTTCGTCGGCTTGAATCCGTTCATTATACTTCCGCAACAAGACGGTTTCACGATCTTGTGCTGTTTCGTCAATCACCTTCCCGGACCATAGAATGTTATCCGCTAAAATAATTCCTCCGGGATTCATATGCTCAATGACTAAGTCGTAATAATTCAAATAGTTTTTTTTATCGGCATCAATGAATACTAAATCCCACGTATCAGATAAGGTCGGAATTAACTCGATGGCATCCCCGATGTAGTATTCAATTTGATTTTTATAGGCAGAGTCATTAAAATACCCTTGCACTCTAGCCTGTAATTCTTCATTAACATCGATGGTAATTAAGGTTCCATCATCAGGCAATCCTTCCGCCAAACACAAGGCAGAATATCCCGTATAGGTTCCGATTTCAAGAATTCGTTTTGGTTTTAATAAGTTAGCAAGCAAGGACAATACCCTACCTTGTAGGTGACCACTCAGCATTCTCGGTTGAAGTACTTCCAAGTGTGTTTCTCTGTTAATCCGTGCAAGCAACTCAGATTCTGGACTGGTATGAATTCCTGCGTATTGCTCTAATTCCGGTGAAATAAAGTTCATGAGGCAAAGGTATTGCTTTCTTGAATGGAATGGAAAAGTAACTCCCTTATATTAATTTTCTTTTGTCATGCGCCAAAACGCGTTTTTTGTTGGTGCGCCCTTCGACAAGCTCAGGGACCGCACCAGATGTATTGGATGTAAATTAAAGCGGTCCCTGAGCTTGTCGAAGGGCGCTTTAATTTATCTAATCCCGCTAATCGGAGCGAATGTTTCGAGATTGCGGGAATAATCACTAGCTCATCAAGCCAATCTCACTAAAAATTGCCCTTTCAAGAAGAACAAGGTAATTTTCGAATTTTTATCTTCTTGTTTTATCAATGAATCTTACCTTTGTAATTCATTGTATACCCAATATGACCGTTTCTGAAATACGCCAACAGTTTTTTGATTTTTTCGAACGCAAAGGACACGCTATTGTCCCTTCTGCACCGCTTGTAATTAAAAACGACCCGACCCTGTTATTTACCAATGCAGGAATGAATCAATTTAAAGATTACTTTTTAGGGAATGAATCCGCTCCCGTAAAGCGAATTGCCAACTCGCAAAAATGCCTACGTGTCTCAGGAAAACACAATGACCTAGAAGAAGTTGGGGTAGACACCTATCATCATACCTTGTTTGAAATGTTGGGTAATTGGTCGTTTGGTGATTATTTCAAAAAAGAAGCCATCGAATGGGCCTGGGAGCTATTGACAGAAGTCTACAAGCTGAATCCACAAGATTTGTATATTACCGTATTCGAAGGAGACGAAAAAGATAAGGTTCCAATGGACTCCGAATCTAACGAATTATGGGCTAACCTAATCGATCCCTCACACATCTTATTAGCCTCTAAAAAGGATAATTTTTGGGAAATGGGCGAAACGGGTCCGTGTGGTCCGTGCACAGAAATACATATAGATTTAAGAAGCACGGAAGAAAAATCAAACATTCCAGGTGCATCCCTTGTAAATAAGGATCATCCGCAAGTTATTGAGATTTGGAACCTGGTGTTCATGCAGTTTAACCGTAAGGCAAATGGTAGTTTAGAACCACTTCCAGCAACGCATGTAGACACAGGAATGGGATTAGAACGCTTAGCGATGGCCCTTCAAGGGAAACAAAGCAATTACGATACTGATTTATTTCAAGCGCTTATTCAGCACATGGAAAAACTTGCAGGTAAAGGTTATGGTAAATCAGAACCAACGGATATAGCTTTGCGTGTTATTGCCGACCATATCCGAGCGATTGCTTTTTCTATTGCAGACGGTCAGCTACCCTCAAATAATGGTGCCGGCTATGTAATTCGCAGAATTTTACGTCGTGCCGTTCGCTACGGATACCAAACCCTTGAATTGAAAGAACCCTTTCTTTTCACCTTAATTCCTGTGCTCGTTCAACAAATGGGACATCCATACAAGGAATTAGTTTCTCAGGAAGAGTTAATCACCAAAGTAATCCGCGAAGAAGAACTCAGCTTTTTCAGAACCTTAGAGCAAGGAATTAAGCGAATGGATCTTTTGATGGAAGCGACGCGTAATCAACAGCAATCCACCATTGATGGTTCAGCGGTCTTTGAGTTGTATGACACCTATGGGTTTCCACTCGACCTTATTCAACTTATCGGCCGAGAGCATGGTTTTTCCGTAGATGAAACCGGATTTAATCAAGAATTAACAAAACAAAAGGAGCGATCTCGCGCTGCTACAGGCATTGAAACCGACGATTGGCAGCAGGTAAATGAAGAAAATCCCACAGAATTTATTGGATATGATGCAATTCAATGCGACACCACCATCATTAGATACCGAAAAGTAACTCAGAAACAACGCGAATTCTATCAATTGGTGCTAAGTCAAACACCATTTTATGCCGAAAGTGGCGGACAAGTTGGTGATACTGGTTGGTTAATCGATACACAGGGAAATAAAACAAGAATATTCGATGTAAAAAAGGAAAATAACTTAATTGTGCATTTATGCGAATCGTTACCAGCGAGTCTAAGCGATACATTGAGCGCACAAATTGAAGTAAACCGAAGAATAAATATTCAAAAAAACCACAGCGCTACGCATTTATTGCACCACGCTTTACGCAGCGTACTTGGAACGCATGTGGAACAAAAAGGCTCCTTAGTAGGACCCGACTATCTTCGATTTGATTTTTCGCACTTTGCTAAGGTAACGGAAGAAGAAATGGAACACATTATTTCACTCATGGAACAGCAAATTTCGGCGAACATTCCGTTGAACGAAAAACGAAATACCCCAATCAGTGAAGCGCAAGCAATGGGTGCAATGGCCTTATTTGGCGAAAAATATGGTGATTTGGTTCGTGTCATTCAATATGGAGAGTCGATTGAATTATGTGGAGGCACCCATGTGAAGTCAACGGGTGAAATCGGGTTAATTCATATTCAATCCGAGGCTGCTGTAGCGGCAGGAATTCGACGCATTGAAGTAATTTCTGGTCAAGCCGCCGAAACCTATTTCAAACGGGAATCTGCGTTAATGACTGAGGTACGTACGTTGTTCAAAAATCCAAAGGATGTACTCAAAAGCATCCAAGATTTAATGGACCAAAATCAAGGATTAGGAAAAGAAATTGAAGGATTAATCAAGGAGCGAAATAAAGGGATTAAACGTGAGTTGGAAAGCAAGCTTGAAGAAATCAATGGAATTCCATGCCTATGCCAAGAAATATCCATTGACAGTAATTCGGTAAAAGACATCTTGTTTCAGCTAAAAGGCCAATACCCAAGTTTTGTTGGTATTATAGGAAATATTGATGGCGATAAATGTGGGCTAAGCGTAATCATCTCGGATGATTTAGTGGCATCCAAGGCATGGAATGCTACCCAGTGGATAAGAGAAGTTGCTCCAATGATTCAAGGTGGCGGAGGCGGACAACCCTTCTTTGCCACAGCTGGAGGGAAAAATCCTGCAGGTATATCAACAGCCCTATCACAATTAAAAAACAAGCTGTAAACATTGAGTTCGATCGAGATTACAGTAGCTATTTGTACCTATAACCGAGAGCGATATCTTCCTCAGTTGTTTGAATCCATATTGCGACAAACTCTAGCTCCTGATCGTTTCGAAATCATCTTGATAGACAATAATTCGCCAGGAAATACCCACGAACTTTTCACACAATTTTCACACACAAACTCCACACATCTTACACACTATTTTCTAGAAACCAACCAAGGCTTATCCTTTGCGAGAAATCGCGCCATCAAAGAATCCTCAGCGCCAATCATTACCTTTTTAGATGATGACGCCTTCATTGATGAGAATTATTTAAGCGTACTCATCGCATCGTTCAATAAACACCCTGAGTGCGGCTGCATAGGCGGACCAATACTCCTTCATTATGAGGATATTAAGCCGGATTGGGAAAATAAATACTTGAACTCTTTACTTGGGTACTTTAACAAAGGCAAAGATTCTTTTTACTTCACTAGAACAGATTATCCGCGTGGTTCAAACATGGCATTTAGAAACTTAGTGTTTGAAAAAGCAGGCGTATTTAACGTGACCTTAGGTCGAATTGGCAATAACTTATTTGGCGGAGAGGAAAAAGACCAATTCAATCGAATTTATGAGGCTGAAATCCCTGTACTCTATGAACCCCGAGCGATCGTGCACCATTGCGTGCCGAGGGAACGAACAACCTTTGCATTCATCAAAAAACAAGCCTTAGGGACTGGGATAAGCGAACGTTTACGCAGTAAAAACGAAGGATTGATACGATACACGAAACGCATTTTCTTGGAAGGTATAAAATGGTGCGGCAGTATGGTACTTTGGTTTCTGTACGCGCTACAATTCAAATTTGCCAAAGGAAATATGATACTTTTCTTTCGGTTTTGGGTAACCCGAGGCCTTCTTTTTAAGTATGACAAGGCATGAGCATTCTATTGTGCATACAATCTTTCATTATTGGTTTGATTCAAACTAAACTGAGTGCCATCAGAATTCTTTTACAAAGTAATTTTATAGGGATTGTTCAACACGAAACACAAACAAAACCTTTGCTGATTCTTGGTAATGGTCCATCCCTCAACGATACGCTAAAAAACAACCCAGCAGCTATGCTTCAAGGATTTGATTTAATGGCGGTGAATGCGGCAGCTTGCAGTGATCAATACAGTACGCTTCAACCCAAATTATACATATTAAACGCAGTTACCTATTTCCAGAACGACGCTGAATTATCTCCATTTTACATTCAAGCGAAACACGATTTATTTGAAGCCTTAAAAGAAAAAACCAGGTGGAGCATGACCTTACTCGTTCCGTTTCGCGCAAAGAAAAGCATTGATTTTCAGAAGCTAATTAATTCGAACCCGAACTTAAAAGTTAGCTATTTCAATCAAACGCCAGTTGAGGGACTTAACTTTTGGTCGCACCTATGGTACAACCTAGGTTGGGGCATGCCACGTCCACACAATGTACTTATTCCTGGAATTATGGTAGGAATTCGATTGGGATATAAAACCATTGGTATGGTAGGCGCAGATCATTCTTGGCTCGCCGACCTTTCTGTAAATGAAAATAATGAGGCCCTCTTGCGTCACGTGCACTATTATGCAACCGATGGCTCACAGCCCATGAAGGTGGAGGACCGAATAGATCGTCCCAGAAAACTACATGAAATAATTCACAAGTTTTATTTGTCCTTTAAAGGCTATTGGCAGATTAAAGCATTTGCCAAGGTAAAACATGTATCAATTATTAATGCGAGCAGTATAAGCATGATTGATGCCTTTGATCGAAAAAGCTTAGCCCAGATACTCAACGTTACCGATAAAAATTAATGTAACTTTACTTCAATGAAAGACAGATCCATATTAATCACTGGCGGAACCGGTTCCCTTGGAAAGGCGTTAACTAAGCACATCTTAACGACCTATCCTGAAGTTAAACGCCTTGTTATCTATTCAAGAGATGAACAAAAGCAGTTTGAAATGGAACAAGAATTCCCCTTATCTAAGTATCCTCAAATTAGGTACTTCATTGGCGACGTGCGTGATGGAGAGCGTTTGGAGCGAGCATTTGAAGGCATTGATAGCGTTATTCATGCCGCGGCAATGAAGCATGTTCATATTGCGGAGTATAATCCGGATGAATGCGTAAAAACAAACGTCGGCGGTGCAGAAAACGTCATTAAAGCAGCGTTAAAATCACAGGTAAAAGATGTAGTGGCCTTATCAACAGATAAAGCATGCGCACCGATTAATTTATACGGGGCAACTAAATTAACCTCCGACAAACTCTTTGTGGCAGCGAATAACATCCGCGGAAAACGAGACATTAAGTTTTCAGTAGTGCGCTATGGAAATGTAATGGGTTCTAACGGATCTGTTATCCCATTCTTCATAAAGCGAAAACAACATGATGGTATCTTACCAATCACAGTTGCTGAAATGACACGATTTAATATCTCATTACAAGAAGGTGTGGATATGGTTATGCACGCGCTAGAGCAGGCTTGGGGCGGAGAAATCTTTGTACCTAAAATACCTTCATACCGAATCACGGATGTGGCAGAGGCTATTGGACCGGCATGCGAAAAGCCAATCATCGGGATTCGTCCGGGAGAAAAAATTCATGAAGAGATGATCAGTTCATCGGATTCATTCTTCACCTATGATTTAGGGAAATACTACACAATTATACCACAAGCACCCATTTGGAACTTACAAGATTATATCCAGGCAAACGCAGCACAAAAGGTTAAAGAAGGGTTTTCTTATAATTCAAAAGATAATACGGACTGGGAGACCATTGATAGTTTGAGGGATAAAATAAAGCGCTTTGTTACAAGCGAATTTTAAAGCTATCCATTAATTATCACCCACGTATGAAGTTCATACTCCGTTTAGTACTCTTTTTATTTTTAAATTTTATAGCGCTTGCACTGGGCGGGTTATTTACGGCGGGAGGGGTTTCCTCCGAATGGTATCAAACCATACATAAAGCACCTTGGACTCCACCGGGTTGGGTTTTCGGAGCGGCATGGACCTTTCTCATGATTTGCTATGCAATTTACCTAGCGATCGTTTGGAAAGAGAAATCAATGCAAAAGAAAAACTTTGCATTGTATGCAATGCAATGGATACTCAACGTGAGTTGGAATCCCATTTTCTTTTATTATCACCAAGACATTCTCGGATTAATAAACCTCATACTTTTAAGCGCTGTACTTTTTGGCACTGCAATCATAAACGTGAAATCCTTTCGTGCAGCTACGGTACTAATACTACCCTATATAATTTGGTTATGCATTGCGACATCACTGAATGCATACATCACCTTTAATAATTAAAAGAACATAACATTTGCAACAGATGAATTGGAAAAACAACCTTCGTTATTACTTTGAAAACACCATTTCTTCGGGTCCAATTGCTGTAATAAAATGGCTCGCAATCATTTCTTTTATTTCAATTTTCATAATTGGCTTACTCATTGTAATTTTCGGCATATCAGATGATCCGGAAGGAAACCCATTGAATTTACTTGAGGCCATTTGGCAAAGTTTAATGGCGACCTTGGACTCAGGAACAATGGGCGGAGATGTGGGTTGGCCATTTCGAGTATTGCGCTTTGGCGCAACCCTCGTCGGAATTTTTGTTATTTCTATGCTAATCGGTATCATTTCATCAGGAATTGATGAAAAGCTTGAAGAATTGAAGAAAGGAAAATCGTTCGTAATCGAGAAGAATCACACCTTAATAATCGGTTGGTCCAACAAAATATTTTCTATCATCGAAGAGATTATTGAAGCAAATGCCAATCAACGAAATCAACGAATTGTAATTGTAGCCGACCGAGACAAAGTGGAAATGGAAGATGAAATCAAATCAAAGATACAAGATTTGAAAACCACACGGATTATTGTTCGAAGCGGAAACCCCTTGGTTGTTGGCGATACCTTAGTTGGAAATCCAAATGAAGCCCGATCAATTATCTTATTGAGTCCGGACGAGGCCGATGCAGACATGCACGTAATAAAAAGCATCATGTCATTAACGAACCGTTCGAATCGTAAAAAAGACACCTACAAAATCGTTACAGAAATAAAGGATCGAAGCAATCTAGAAGCTGTTCAACTTGTTGGACAAACGGATGATGTTGTCGTGGTAGACAGTTCGGAATTAGTGGCTCACATTACCACACAAACCTGCAGGCAATCTGGATTATCAGTGGTCTACTCTACCCTGCTTCGTTTTGAAGGGGATGAGATTTACATGATTGATGCAAAAAGTTTCAGCGGCAAAACATTCAAAGAGGTTTTGTTTATGTTTAATAGTTCGATCATTATTGGTGTGCATTCTACAGGTAAAATTCAAATCAATCCTTCCATGGATTACGTGATTCAAGCACAGGATGAATTAATTGGAATCACGTCCGATGATGATACATTTATCCCTGATGGAATACCTTCCCCATTCATTGATTCATCGATATTCAATTTCGACAGAAAATCCAATAACAGTAAAGAGCGGACGCTTATTTTAGGATGGAATGAAACCGCGATAACCATGGTCAATGAACTTGAAAACTATGTGCAACCTGGAAGCGAACTTTGTATCCTTACCGAGCAGCTGCAGGCTTTACCTACATTTGAATTGAATAATCAAACACTTAGGTTAATAGAGGGTGATATTCAACACAGAAAAACGCTTGAATCCCTTCAACCGGAGTCATTTGACAACATCATCATTTTATCCAATCATGACATTGATGTTCAGCAAAGCGATTCAAAAACACTCATTTGTTTACTTCACCTTAGAAGCATAGCTGAAAAGAAATCTACGCAGCTTAAAATTGTTTCTGAAATGAGGGATATTCGGAACCGTGAAATCGCGGTGGTAGCAAAAGCAGATGATTTCATTGTGGGTGACAACATTATAAGTTTACTAATCGCACAAATCGCTGAGAATCATAAATTAAAAGCAATTTTTGATGATTTATTAAATGCAGATGGGTCTGAGATTTATTTAAAACCAATTGAGGATTATATTCAGCTTGGTAAACCCACCAATTTCTACACCCTTGTGGAACGAGCAGCACAAGCAAATCAAACGGCCATAGGATATCGGCACATTTCGGATAAAGAAAATGAACATCGAAATTTCGGGGTGCAATTGAATCCAAGAAAGGATGAGTTGGTTTCCTTTAGTAGCGGTGATTTTTTAATCGTAATATCCGAAGACTAATTCACTTCTACATATAGACAGCGATCGTTGTGCCTAAAAGCATTTACATCCATTCAGATTGAGTCGATTTCGCAGCAATATCTGCCCAACACAAAAAAGGAAAAAAAAGAAACATGGACTTTGGTCACTACAGCAGCGTAGCTAAATTTGCTAATTTCGTATTTGAATGAAAGAAAAGCCATACATACTTATTGAACTTGCCAATACACACGGAGGTGATTTCACGTATTTAACGGAATTAATAAAACAGTATTCAGCGTATCGGGAGAAATTCGGCATCAAGTTCCAACCCTTATCTCCGGATACCTTGGCTACGCCTGATTTTGAATGGTATAGTGTGTATCAAACCTTGTATTTTACTCCTGAGCAATGGCGTGAAACGCTAATTGAAGCGAGCAAAACCAAGGATATTTGGATTGATTTATTTGACCTATATGGAGTTCAGATCGTTTCAGAGAATCTGCCTCGTATACATGGGATAAAATTCCAGTCGTCTGTTTTACACAATGAAGAAGTGATCTCAGCACTGAGTAGCATTAATCTTACAAATTGTCGGGTTATCTTGAATATTGCTGCGCAAGAAATAGAGGTAATTAGGCAGCGGATCGATTACATCAAGCAACAGCTGAATCCAAAAGAATTGCTCTTGGAAATCGGCTTTCAAGCCTACCCTACCGAATTGAGCGATAGCGGATTATCGAAAATCAAACAGATCAAGGAAGAATTCGGACTATCAATAGTCTTTGCTGACCATATAGACGGAAAATCCACAGATTCCATTTATCTGCCAATCATGGCATGGCTGCAAGGCGCTGATGTTTTAGAAAAACATGTTATGCTCAGTGATCGTGAAACGAAATACGACCATTTTTCTTCTCAAACACCGGAAACGTTTAAAGCATTTACAGAAACCATAGGAAATTATGCCGCTGCAATGCACGCTGATTTCATCAACCCGAGGGAACGAGACTATTTACAAAAAACGGTTATGATTCCTGTAGTTCGACAACCCTTGAATGTAGGCGATTTAATTGATACCCTTAACGATTTATTCTTTCGAAGAAGCGGAAAAGAAGGGCTCACCTTAGATGAAATTAAGGCATTGCAGGAGAAACGCATGATTTTAACCAAACGGAAAGCGCTGAACGACACGTTAGTTGCCGAAGATTTTACCGCAGCTAAGGTTGGGGTCATCGTTGCCTGTCGAATGAAATCTTCCCGCCTAAAAGAAAAAGCACTCTTACCTATTGGAGATTTACCTTCCGTAGAATTTTGCTTGCGTAATGCGCTAAAATTTAAAGGTGTTGACCGCGTAATCTTAGCTACATCTACGGAAGAACAAGACCAAATCCTGGAGAAACACACCTTTGATCCTAAGGTTGGATTTTACCAAGGACACCCTGAAGATGTAATGCAACGCTACATTGATGTATGTGAAGCATATGATTTGGACGTCGTTGTGCGAATAACAGCGGATATGCCCTTTGTAGATGACGAAATCTGTTCGTTCCTGCTGGATGCACATTTTAAGTCTGGCGCAGCGTATACCGTAGGTACCGATGCTGCCGTGGGCGTGAACTTGGAAATTTTTAATGTTTCTTGTTTAAAACGGATAAAAGCCTATTTCCCGAATGCGGAATACTCGGAATATATGACCTGGTACTTTCAAAACAATCCAGACCATGTTCGGATACAAAAAATTGATTTGCCTTCCATCTTTGTTAGACCCTACAGACTCACCCTGGATTATGAAGAAGATTTAACGCTGTTCAATGAAATTCACCAGGCCTTAGCAGGGACCGCATATACACTTCGGGATGTAATTAACTACTTAGATCAACATCCAGAAATTGCTGCTATAAATTCACACCTGACCTTAAAATACAAAACCGATCAAGCGTTAATTGATTTGCTTAATACCCATACGCGAATTAAATTATGAGGATTTTAATTTTCACCGATTCCTTAAGTTTACCGCGCTCAACACCTGAAGTTTGCCACCATAGTGATACGTGGCCAGAACGCTTGCGGAAGCTAGGCCATGAAGTTTGTTTATCTGCCATTGGTGGTGCTACGATAAACACCTTGTTTAAGCAAACCTTTTATTTCGGAAATACCGGATATTTTGATTTGGTTATTATTCAAAGTGGAATCGTTGATTGCGCTCCACGATTTGCACGGCAATGGGAAGTAAAACTTCTCCAAGCGACCCCGGTGTTAGGCAAGTTGATGCTCTCTGTTTTAAACACCAAGTTCATTAGAGGCCTTCGAAACATAACCTACACCAAACCGAACACCTTTAAGCAGTTTATAAATAAATTCGACGCTTCCTATGCTTGTCCTGTTTGGTACATCCCAATCCTTCCTGCTTCACCCGCTTATGAGCAACGTTTACCGGGAGTATCAAAAAACATTACTCGATTTAATCAGCTATTACCCGCAGCACGTATGATTGAGATATCGAAACTCACATCAAACGACCTGATGAGTGATTTTCATCACTTAAATTCAACGGGTCACGAGGTGATCACGAACTCAATAATTCAAAAAATCGGAGATGAACTATCTTAATTTACCGATACAACAGGTTCGCAACGGATCATTCGAATTAGTACCTATTCGCTACGAGGACCGCACATTAATTCGCACATGGCGAAACGAGCAGATGTATCACCTCCGTCAAATGGAACCTCTTACCGAAGTCCAACAAGAACAATATTTCACCCAAGTGGTTGCTGCTTTATTTCATGAAGCACACCCTTCTCAATATTTATTCTCATACCTAAAAGATGGCATCTGCATTGGATATGGCGGATTAGTTCACATCGATTATCAGCGTGGAAGTGCTGAATTATCATTCATTATGAATACCGCCTTAGAGCGAGAAGAATTCGACTTGCACTGGACCAATTACTTGCATTTAATTGAAAAAATCGCATTTGAAGGACTTCAATTCAATCGAATATTCACCTATGCATATGATTTACGTCCACATTTATATCCGATTTTAGCGGACGCAGGATTTTACTTAGAACGTATCGTACCCAATGCATTAATAGAAAATGACCGTTCAATCCCAGCACTAATCCATAGCAAATGGAACGCCGTGCTGCGCAAAGCCACAAACAACGATCTCAAGGTTACATTTAAATGGGCTCAAGAACCCTTAATCAGGCAATATTCATTTAACCGAAACGAAATAAGTAACGCCGAACACGAACTATGGTTTAACGCGAAACTCACCGATTACACGTGCCATTATTTTATACTCGAAACTACTTATGGAAAGGCCATTGGGTCGTTTAGAATCGATGTGCTTCCCGAGCAAACAACGGGTGTAATCAGTTATCTGCTAGACCCGGAATTTCATGGTAAAGGGTGGGGAATTGCACTCTTGGTATTGGGGCAATCCGCTGCGAAACAAACGGGTATCACAAGCCTAATTGGAGAAGTTATGCCTGAAAATTCATCTTCAAGTGCTATCTTTGTAAAATTAGGATACGATGCTGAGGTACTTAGCGATCGAATTCGTTACCAAAAGAACCTTTAATGTTCCAGCTTCCTTCAGACCGAGTATTTATTATCGCCGAGCTATCCGCTAACCACAATGGCAGTCTGGAAGTTGCCCTTGAAACCGTGAAAGCAGCAAAACGAGCAGGAGCTAATGCCATTAAACTACAAACGTATACCGCAGATACCATAACACTTAAAAGTGATCAAGCTGATTTCAAAATTAGTGGCGGTACCCTCTGGGACGGGAGATACTTGCATGAACTTTACCAAGAAGCCTATACACCATGGGAATGGCATGAGGCTATATTTAAAGCTGCAGCCGATGAAGGATTAGTTTGTTTTTCTTCACCTTTTGACCCAAGCGCTGTTGATTTTTTAGAAACACTGTCCTGTCCGTTGTATAAAATTGCCTCGTTTGAAATTACAGATATTCCATTGATTGAATATGTGGCATCCAAAGGGAAACCCATCATAATGTCCACCGGTATTGCTGAAAAAGTTGATATTGAACGCGCTGTGGATGCCTGTTTGCGTTCAGGAAACAAGGCCATTACGCTTTTAAAATGTACCTCTTCTTACCCCGCACCCATAGAAGAAGCCAACTTATCACTTATGGTGCAGTTCAAGGAGGATTTCCCTGTATCAATCGGTCTTTCTGATCACACACTCGGTCATTTAGTCCCTGTAATTGCTACCACCTTGGGGGCACGTGTAATCGAAAAACACTTTATTTTATCGCATGAAATTGGAGGACCCGACGCTGCATTTTCCTTGGATGAAAAGGAATTTACCCAGTTAGTCCATGACGTGCGGTTAACCGAACAAGCGCTTGGAAATTCAAGCTATGCGTTAACCCCAAAACAAGCGGCTGGTCGTGTTTTTTCACGTTCACTCTACCCTACACAATTCATAACCAAAGGAAGTATAATTTCAGATGGTATGATAAAATCGGTTCGTCCTGGATATAGCCTACACCCCATGCATTTAGGTGAAATCATTGGAAAAACCGTTAAACGCGACCTAAGTTTAGGTGAGCGTATTACCCTAGATGATTTTGAATAGGTTCATTTCATCGCATTATTTTAACAACAGAAGGAGCATAGGCTCCAAACATTCGGCCTAGCGGCCCAAATTACATTATGACATTTTTAGAACTCAATCTGATCGCGCCGATTTTAAATGCGCTAAACCATGTGGGATATACCACGCCAACCCCAATTCAAGAAAAAGCAATTCCAATTATCCTTTCAGGCGCAGACATAATGGGTTGTGCACAAACTGGAACGGGAAAAACTGCGGCTTTTGCTATTCCGATTTTACAACGACTAACCTTAACTAAACGACCAGAAGGTAAGCGACGCATACGCACCTTAATACTCACTCCAACGCGAGAACTTGCGATTCAAATCGAAGATAACATTAAGGCCTATGGAAAAGAACTGGATCATCGGCATGCGGTAATCTTTGGAGGCGTAAGCCAACATGGGCAAGTGAATCAACTTAAAAACGGGGTTGATATTTTAGTCGCTACACCCGGACGTTTATTGGATTTGGTGCAACAGGGCTTTATTGATTTGAGACATCTTGAGATTTTCGTCTTGGATGAAGCTGATCGCATGCTCGATATGGGATTTATTCACGATGTAAAACGTGTAATCAAACTGATCCCTGCAACGCGTCAAACCTTGTTTTTCTCAGCTACGATGCCTAAAGAGATAAAAACATTAGCAAGCACGATTTTAACAGATCCTGAACAGGTGGTTGTTACTCCGGTGTCATCTACGGCAGAAACCATTCAACAAGGATTATATTATGTGAATACCGCGGAGAAGAAAGATTTATTACTTCAACTGTTGAAAGAAGACCCTACGCCTTCCATCTTAGTTTTTACCCGCACGAAGCACGGAGCAGATCGAATCGTTAAAATACTCGCCAAAGCACAAATCACAGCAGCGGCAATACACGGGAATAAATCACAAAATGCGCGACAAAATGCATTGAACGGTTTTAAAAACAATAAGCTACGTGTATTAGTTGCAACAGATATTGCCGCAAGAGGGATCGATATTGATGAATTAGCATTGGTAATAAACTACGATATACCTAATATACCTGAAACCTATGTACACCGTATAGGCAGAACTGGAAGGGCTGGCGCCAGTGGACGAGCCATTTCTTTTTGCGACCAAGAGGAACGGGCCTATGTGCGTGATATTCAAAAACTAATTGGCATTCAAATTCCAATTTTGAAAAATACCTAATTTAGTCTGTATAAACTAAAACTCATTGGGTATGAATTTGAAATTAAAATTACGGATCGTTAGTGCAGTAATGATATGCACCTTACTATGGAGTGTAACTTCCTTTGGACAAGCCACAGCGGGAGATAGCATCAAACCAAAAATGTTAAACAACTCCATTAATTTGAGTATCGGGCCCGGTGGAATTGTAGCGTTTTATGTACCTGCAGGCATTTTTTATGAGCGTATGTTCCAAGGAGAACGTTTTTTACCGAAACTAACCAAATTTGTGGATGTTGGGGTTGGCGCTGTAGGGTATTGGGAAGGAGAGAGCGCTTTTGTCTTTTCGCGCTACGGAATACTTACCGGACATAAGAAGTACCATTTAGAGGCCACCTTGGGCGCTGTTGGTTATTTGAATGGTGATATTGTTGGAGTGTTGCCTGCAGCGTCTATTGGTATGCGCAGACAAAAACCAAATAGTCATTATGTATTTCGCACGGGTGTCGGAATTCCTGAAGCAATCTATGTGAGCTGGGGCGTGAGTTTTTAGATTAAAAATCTATAAACGCACGCGGAAGGCGGCTTCTATTTTCAACTCAATATTTCCAATGTTAAAATTAGTATAATCGGGATCTTCAGACTCTACCAATGAAATTGTTTGGTCTTGGATTGGTAATGGCGCAAAAAACAAGGAGAAAAAATGCCAGTCCGCCCGAGATTTAAAGTGGAATTTATCGGGTGCGGTAACAATTCCTTGTTGATCCTGCATGCGCATTTTTCGTGACGAGGCACTTGTAGTTAAATGTGTTTCTGAGTAAATATTAATCCATCCTCCACGGATGTAATAATCTGTAGTTTGGTATCCAAAATCTAAGCGCGTTGTCCGTTCATTTAACATCACTCGGAGTAACTGCAAATTGAATCGATGAGCATTCACATGCCAAACGAGTGTATTATCTTCTAAAGTCATCTTTCATTGTATTATTTTATTAATTCCACCAACCATTTAGGTTCAACCAGCTTAAGACCTCGTCCATAAGACCGCACCAATTGAATTAACTCCATAGTTGGAATAAGAGTCAAGGTAATTTTAGACGTTCCAAAATCATGTTTTTCAACGACTTGGGAATCATGGATTGGATAGGCAGATAAGAATTTTGTAGTTAAGCGATCCGCTCTTAACACCACGGGCATTGGTTCTTCGTTCGTTAGCGAAAAAACACCGTACATATTATTTAAAAAACTCAAAATGTGCTTTGGAACTCCCTTTCGGTAAGTTCGATCCAATTTAATGGGCTCATAAATTCGATCCAATCCAAACGAGCGCAAGGCATCGTGAGATTCACTAAATCCGTAGACATACCATCTGTTATCAAATTCTCGTACGACATAGGGATGAAGTACGATCGGTTTAAATCGCTCATTCTTATAGGAATAATGAATGAAAGAAACTGGAATTCCAACTTTACAGCAGTCAAGGAATAAATCCATAAACTCATACCCTCTGGATTGCGGGGGTTCCATCGTTTTTAAAATTGGATACCGTTCATTCAAATCTACCTCCTCTATGGAGGTGGATAGTACCTTTTCCATGGCATGCCTCAACTTATCACCGAGTTCAGTGCGCAACATGCATTTAATAAAAACCAATGATTCCGACAATACTGAAGCATCTTCAGGTGTTAATTTAACCCCATTAATGGTAAAATTAGTATCTGTATATTGGTATTCTTGCCGCTGAAAATCGAACTTAATTGGTGCCCCGAAACCATTAGGTCTCGCTTTTTTCATCATATTGATGTCTTTCTGTATGGTTTCGGTAGATACATCAATTCCTTGCTGTTTGCAGACTTCAACTATGCGCTGCATCGTTGGTTTATAATAATGTCGCTCCGAAATCACTTGATCTATAATCATGCATCTACGCATCGCATTCTTACTTATCGGCATCGCTTTTTTGGTTAAAAATATAATTTTTTACAATACCCCGTACATATTTTACGGAGTATTCTTTGTGAAATTATAGGCACCATGCATCTTTGTTCAAAACATAAGATATGGAAACAGACATTGAAAAAACAAAAGAAAAAACCATCCGTGAAAAACAGCAGGATCATGAAGTTCGCTATAATCCGGAAGGCGCGAACTACAAAGCCTCGCATAGCGTCAAGTGCATTGAATGCACCGATGAGTACACACGAATTGACTTCATCTATAAAGCCCCCACCCATTATATCCATGGCGGATGGGTACAGATGAATCGAAATTGCTTTATTCGTCCGGTTGGATGCAACACGCGGTATACGCTGATACAGGCCATCAACATTCCGATTGCACCCACTAAGCACTATTTCAATCGAAGTGGAGAATACTTAAGATACACCTTACTTTTTCCTGCGTTACCTAAAAGCACCCGTAAGATTGACATTATCGAGAAGGAAGCCCCAGGTACTTATTTCAATTTTTACAACATCGAATTCTCTGAATGGATGACCATACCACATGCTGGTGACCGCATACTATCTAAGAACTAATACTACAATATGAATGCAATAGAAATTGCCCACAACGCCCATTTACAAGCGCTAAAATCTTTAAGTGTATTAAAGGAATATGAAATGCATATTTACGAACTGATTCAAGAAAATAACTATGCTGAAGTTATCAGAGAAAAAGAAAAATACTACAAAATCGTTGATAGTTTAACGGTGTTAATTTACCATCTAAACGAAAAATATGAGGCCTTATCCCTGAAGGAGCGTTCAAGCGAAGAAGGACAAACCTTATTGCGTTTATTTTTAAATATGGAGCACTTTAAGCAAACCTTAATGCCTTAATATAATTTAAAGATATATCCGTTATGGCAGGTATAATACGCCTGTAAATGGTTTAAATCTACATTTGATAAACTCAGGTATTCGGTCCGTTACGTCAAACACTGGCCTGGTAACAAGATCGAAATAGAAGCACCTTTTTAGGCTACTTGATTACCTTCTTTCTTCGTTAGTTGTAGCCCTCCTACTCCTAGGAATGCCAAAATCAAAAGTAAGGATCCAATCATGGAATAGGTTGTCCCTGCGATATAAGAATTAGGCTCAAACTTCCATACAATTTGATGTTTACCTGCAGGAACTTCTACCCCGCGCAACACATAATTTACACGCGTATAAGGAACTTCCTTTCCATCTATGGTACAAACCCAACCTTCCGGATAATAAATCTCGCTAAAGACAGCAAATCCTTTATGGGTTGAATTACTTTGGTAGGTAATCTCTTTGGTTGCATAGTTGGTCATGGTAATTCGATCGGCAGAATCTGTAGCATACGTTGCAGCAACATTAATATCCGCATAGCTTGCATCTAAAATCGCTTGATTTTTCGTATTGATTTTACCCAAACCAAGTAATTCTTCATTGGCAGATTCAACCTTTTTAATCTGATTAACATACCATACGTTACCGTTGGCATATGGATTAATCATTGGTTCATCTGCACGTGTTAGAACCACATATTTTGCGTTCAACATGTTCAAAATCTGACACGTATCTGTTAATTTCCCACCCGCAACAGAAATGGTATCGAAAATCTCTTTTGCCTTATCTTGAGGGATTTCCATTGAACGCGCATAATTTTGCAACTTGGCCATTTTAATTGAGCTAATTACACCGTTTGCTTTTTGCATTTCTTCTTGCAAATAAAAATCAACGAGTTGCTGATATCGCTTCACTTTTGCCCCATGATATCCTCCGATCGACTTGTGGAAATAACTGGTTACCGTTTCATTAAAGGGATTTTCAAAGGTAAACACGCGGTAATTTGTATTCAGTTGTAAGGCCGTAAAACCTGCCATTACATCTAAAATATCTGCAGGTTGATCTGCAAAAACCCCTTCTTTTTCAAGCGCGGACTTCGCTCGGTTCTTTTCAGCATTAAACCCTTTTAATTTATTCGATTCTGCTTCAAGTATAAAAAGATCCGACTTCTCGGGCACATAAGGAATCTGTCCAACCGAAACATCTTCATACTTTGCCAACTCTTCACTATATTCTTCAATTGGATCCGTATTTAAGTACCGTAAATCAACCATGATTTCATCCACTGCGACTAGCCCTCCAATCACGGCTAACCATACATAGCGATTTACCTTCATCAGCGACACTAACAAGACCACGCCTGTTAATAAAAACAAGAAAAACGTTCTCCCTGCATCGGCCTTGTAGATTGAGGTTCTTACATGAATCAACTCCGCTTTTAATCCATCAATCATAGTAAGCTGAGCAGGATCTTTCATCCCTTTAGCGGCTTCATTGAATTGCTTAATCTCATCGGCAGTAATAAATTTACCCGAAACAGAGGGTACCGCATACAGGACAAGTCCTAACAATACCAACCCACCCAACACGCCGTATTGAAATTTTCTATTGCCTTGCAAGGCCTCCCCTTTCCATAAGCGATCAAGCAGCAACATACCCATCATTGGTACGATAACTTGCAGCACCACTAGAATCATTTTTGTATCCCTGAACTTATTATACATCGGAAAATGATCAATAAACCAATAATTCAAGGCCCCAGATTTTGCAGAAAGTAGCACACATAATATGGCTAATGCCAACGCAGGAAAACGCAATGAATCTTTGACTAAGAAAAGACCGGCTAAAAATAAAAAGATCGAAACTGCTCCTAAATAAATGGCCCCACCACTAAATAATTGTCCTCCCCAATAATGATTAGACTGCGCAATTTGGTCATAATACGTAGGGTCTTCAAGGCTTTCCATGGCCGCCTCATTATTGCCAATATATCCACCCGCTCCACCTTTTGCATTTGGAATGAGTAAAGAAAGTTCTTCTCTAGGTCCGAAATTATACTCCAAAATATAATTCTTATCGAGGCCAGCCTTGGCCTTCTCTTTTACATCGGTGCCTTTTGGAGCTACGGATATATCGGAATCTCCACGGGTTGAATATTTAGCATATTCATAGGTAGTCATTAAATTACTAGCCGACGGTAAAATGGCTATGCCTGTGGCCAAAAGTAAGGCCCCCACAATCTTCCCAAGCTCAATAAATTTCTTTTCAATCAACAAACGGATTCCCTCTGCTGCAGCTACTACGCTCAGCATAATCAGCAAATAATAGGTGATTTGGAAGTGATTCGAACTAATGTTGAGTGCGAGAAAGAATGCAAATACCACGCTTCCCCAAAGCCATTTACCTCGGGTTGCTAATAATAATCCCCCCAAGGTAGGCGCCATAAACGCTACTGCATTTACTTTAGTAA
The DNA here is from genome assembly GCA_044353585.1 of Crocinitomicaceae bacterium. Lineage (GTDB taxonomy): Bacteria > Bacteroidota > Bacteroidia > Flavobacteriales_D > Crocinitomicaceae > UBA952. The sequence continues at coordinate 43,936 of JBILBR010000008.1, forward strand.
TATGTCCGGCTCCCAGGTATAGAATATTAAAGGAGGCAAAACCAAAAGCAAGACCACCCACCATGGCAACCCATGGATTAATTTTTAGGCACATCCCCAAAATATAGAAACCAAGCATAGTAACAAATAACACACCTACAGGCACCGGCAATCCAAGCCTCAATACCGAAGCGACTTGATTCATCAAATTCCCATGATGAACTACGCTAATTTGATACGCAGGCATCCCACTAAACATGCCGTTAGTCCACAGTGCCTCTTCCCCATTTACCATTCGATAATCGGTAATTTCTTTTGCGGCCCCCTGATACTGTTTAACATCAGATTGCTTTAATTGCTTGCCATTCCATACAGGTGAAAAATATAACGCTGCAAACACTAAAAAAACCAACATCGCCACGAGGTGTGGAATCAGAGACTTTACATTTATCTTCATTTCTATTCTTTTTTATTATTTCGGATTCGCATATCGAATCACATCTTCACGTCTTATTTGATCATCACAAAGAATCACTAACCGCTCTAACACATTTCTTAATTCACGAATATTCCCTGTCCAATCCACCGATTGCAAAGCCAAAATACCATCTTCATGAATATCCTTAACCTTAACGCCTTGTTCTTGACATATCAAAGATAAGAAATGATCCACTAGTAAGGGTATATCCTCTTTGCGATCATTTAAGCTTGGCACATGAATAGGGATTACAGATAATCGATGGAATAAGTCTTCACGAAACCTACCCTCATTAATTTCTTTTCGAAGGTCTTTATTGGTTGCTGAAATGACTCTACAATCTACCTTAATGTCTTTTTCACCCCCTACCCGTTGTATGACGTTCTCCTGTAAGGCACGCAATACTTTAGCCTGAGCGCTGGGTGACATATCGCCGATTTCATCAAGAAATAAGGTTCCGCCTGAGGCGAGTTCGAACTTTCCTTTTTTATCTTTCACCGCACTGGTAAATGCGCCTTTTTCATGACCAAACAACTCACTTTCAATAAGTTCTGATGGGATCGCGGCACAGTTCACCTCAATAAATGGCGCTTTACTCCGATTTGATTGGTCGTGAAGGCTTCGAGCGACGAGCTCCTTTCCACTTCCGTTTGGACCAGTAATCAATACCCTAGCGTCTGATGGCGCTACCTTTGAAATCATCGTTTGAATTTCTAAGATTCCTGATGAATTGCCAATAATACCATTTCCTTTGATTTTTTTTATGCTTGACCTTAGGGCTGCATTGGATTGGATTAACTGACCTTTTTCTGTTAGGTGGTTAATCGCTACAAGGATCCGATTTAAGTTTAGGGGTTTTTCAATAAAATCATAGGCACCTAGGCGCAACGCTTTTACAGCCATTTCGATGTTTCCATGACCTGACATCACAATGATCTCTGGCTGATGGCCTAATTCTCTTAATGCGTGCATTAATTCTAACCCATCCATTTTAGGCATTTTAATGTCACAAAAAAGGACATCAAAACTTATATCTTCAAATTTCTTTAACGCCTCTTCCCCATTTTCAGCTTCATCAATCTGATGCCCCTCCATCTCAAGAATATCTCGAATGGCACGTCGTATGGCCCGATCATCTTCTGTTATGAGTATTCTCATCGGTTTATATCTTTAATATCTACTTTACGTTCAAGCATTGGAACGAATTTAAAAGTACCTAATTCTTCTGAGGTAAATTCAAATTCACTTTCTCTTTTTATACGCAGCATCCGTTGCTGCTCACCTTCACCTACAGGAATAACCATAATTCCTCCGACTGCTAACTGTTTGAGCAATTCTTCAGGAACATCGGGCGCACCACAGGTAACTAGAATTCGATCGAAGGGTGCATAACTGGGCCATCCTTGATACCCATCCCCATATTTTAACCGGGCATCATAGTTTAGGTGCTTAATGAGTTGATTTGCTTTCACGTGAAGGTCTTGATGCCGCTCAATGGAATACACCCGAGCTCCCAATTCACATAAAATACAGGTTTGGAATCCAGACCCCGTACCAATTTCCAATACTTTCATTTTGGGCGTTAATTCGAGTAATTCCGTTTGAAATGCGACGGTATACGGATGAGATATCGTTTGACCTGACCCAATATGAAATGCGCCGTTTGTATAGGCCAAATCATCCAACGCTAAATCCATGAAAAAATGACGGGGAACTGCATTGAACGCGTTCAGGATTCGTACGTCCTGTATTCCCATCTTCCCTATTTCCTCCACCAATAACTTCCGCTTACCTTGGTGACGATACGTGTCTTTTAAGTGATTCATTGCAAGATTCAAATTTACATGTTTGTCAGGGATTGTATTTGAAATAACTACCTTTGTTTTGAACAAAAAGCCGTTGAATGAAGATATTGGTTACCGGCGGGGCTGGATTTATTGGGTCAAATTTGTGTGATGCCTTGCTGGAACACAACTACGAAGTGCATTGCATGGATAATTTATTGACTGGAAAATACAGCAATGTTAGCCATTTGATAGGTAACCCAAAATTCACTTTTTTTGAAATGGATATTCGGTCCATCGATTCGTGTAAAGAGGCCATGAATGGATGTGATGTGGTGGCTCATCTTGCTGCTCTTGGGTCTGTTCCGCGATCTATTAATGATCCATTGACAACGAACAGCATTAACATTGATGGATTTCTAAACGTTATTCATACCGCTAAAGAACTTGATATTAAGCGCTTTATATTTGCAGCAAGTTCCTCAACCTATGGTGACTCCGATTCACTCCCAAAACAGGAAGACATCATTGGAAACCCTTTGTCACCCTATGCCGTTGGAAAATATGTTAACGAACTCTATGCGCATGTTTATGCCTTAAACTATGGATTACCCTACATCGGCTTAAGGTATTTTAATGTGTTTGGGAAACGGCAAGATCCACATGGTGCATACGCTGCAGTAATCCCTAAATTTATTCAGCATTTCTTGGATGGCGAAGCACCTACCATCAACGGTGACGGAACAAACACCAGAGACTTTACACACATTGAAAACGTAGTTGACGCAACGATTCGCGCTATAGAAAACACGCATGTAGATGCCAATAATCAGATTTACAACGTGGCCTATGGCTCAAGTACAAGCCTCAATGATTTGGTAGCGCTTATTAAGGAAGCCATTATTACACGCAAACCAGAGGCTACGCTTCCTGGAATAAGCTATGGACCGTTTCGCAAAGGCGATATACCGCACTCTTTGGCGTCGATTGAAAAGATTAAATCCAACCTCGGTTATACTCCAAGGGTTTCCATTAATGAAGGAATACAAAAAACGGTAGATTGGATTTTATCCTCAAAGGGATAACTCAACCTGCACCGGACAATGATCTGAACCGAAAACTTGAGTTAAGATCGCTGCAGATTTTAATTGAGGTAAAAACGCTTTAGTCATCAAGAAATAATCGATTCTCCAGCCAATATTTTTTTCTCGAGCGCCTGCACGATAACTCCACCAAGAATATTCTGCGCGCTCCGGATGCATATAGCGATAGGTATCTATTAATCCTGCCGTTTCATAGGCATTCATCCCGTCAATTTCCTCTTGCATAAACCCAGCAGACTTGTTATAATTTTCCTTTGGACGCGCTAAATCAATGGCCCGATGTGCCACATTAAAATCACCACATACCACAACAGGTTTTGTCTGCTCTAATTCTTTCAAATAATTTAAAAAGTCGCGATCCCACGTTTGACGATAAGGCAACCGAGCCAACTCATTTCCAGAATTTGGCACATACACAGTTACCAAATAAAAAGAAGCATATTCAGCACACACCACCCGGCCTTCATGGTCATGATCCGGCACCTGCATGTCGTAAGCAATATGCAAGGGCTTTTCTTTGGTAATAATTGCGGTTCCAGAATATCCTTTTCGCTCTGCTTCGTTGGCAAAGACATGATAATCCCCTAGCGGTAATAACGCTTCTTTGACCTGTTCCACGGTAGCTTTCGTTTCTTGTAAACAAATGATATCAGGCTGCAAAGACGTCATATCTTGAATAAACGACTTACCTGTAATGGCACGAATGCCGTTGACGTTAAAAGAAATTATTTTCATTAAAAGAAATTTAAAAAGTTATTCCACACTCTTCTTAACCAACCTTCTGAGTTGTCATCCATGTCTGCATCCAACATGGCATCATCATGCAAGGGACGCTTTGCACGTTTTCTAATAAAAACAAACAGCAATCCAACAATAGCAAGGAAGGAAAACAGTATAAGTGCCTCAAACATCGAAAAATATTGCAAAAATTCCATTATTGCACGTTAATTAATTTTCCTTTCCCGTATTGAACAGTATTAATTACGGAAGGCAATCCATAATAATACACATTACCTACTCCATTCAATTCAACATGTAGAGGAATCCCAGCTGCATTTACCCGTTGATCTACCGATGAAGAAGTAATCAACTTTATTTGATTGATTGCAGTAACTTGACTAAAATCAAATTTACCATCCCCCATAAGATTAGCGCGAAGGGATTGCGTTTCACCTTTCAAGGTTAATCTACCCCAACCGTGTGTGTTAATTGCATTCACATCAATCGCGTTAACGTTCAATTCCATGTGTCCTGCTCCATCACGAAGCGTAATTGTTAGATAATCTGTAATCAAAGTATCCTCATTGTAAAGGCGCTCTGTTCCTTCAAACAAAATATTTATAAGCTTGGTATAATGAATTTCAACCTCCGGAATTTCATACGACCTTAAATAATTGCAGCGATTTTTATTCTCAATAGTAAGTACCCCATTCTCACCCATCACCCCTACAAAGTTTAACAAATTACTCCCCCCTCGAACAAGTACCTTATTGGTTGAATCTTGAACCAATTTGTACGTAAGATGCTCTTTTAAATGCAACTGATTAAAAGACCCGAATTCATAAATCCTACTCGATAACTCTCCGGATTTCTTAAAACACGCACGTTGCTCAGGCTTCTTGCACGAACTAATTAAGGTAATCAATATCAATAGATTAAGCCACTTCATTTAGTTCTATAATTAAAGGTGTATCCGATTCCATACTCCAAATAATCCGCTCTTGCCCAATGTGTTTTCAAGGTAAGATTCAAAAGCAAGCCATTCTTGAGATAATATCGCGCACCAATGCGGTGATACAAAGGGTCTTCCGGACTAAACTTATCGCGCAAATACGCACCCATACCAAACACAAAATGAAACCGATCTAATGGAACTAAATAGGCTGCATAGGCACCAACTTGTAAAATATCGAGCTGCGATTTTACAATATAGGGCTGGTAATCCATTATGGCTTGCTTGGATATTAAATCCAAGGCTAATTCAAGTCCTGCTTTATGACCAAAAAAATGCTTAGCCGATAGATTTAGGGCATATACCGGATATCTTCGTCCACCTATAGGCATCATTTGCTTGCCGCTTAAAATTGCGGTAACGCTGTAATACCATTGCCTGTACGTGATATTCATTGGGATCCTAGCCTCACCCTCATAGGGGTCAAATTTCATTTTATCCACTGGAACTATCGTGCGCGCATACCCGATAGAAACGAATGGCATATTTATACCAAAATTAGGTACCTTCCACGCTGCGTTACTGAAATGTGTGATATCAATTCCAACATTAAACGCGTTCTTTTTATATTGATAGGTACTTTTTATTGCCAAGCACATTAACCCGTTAATTCGTGTAGCAATCGCCACGTTAAGTGGATTATCAATGGGATCATACGGGCGATTAGTATAACCAAGCCCTAAACCGAACTTAAAATCCATGCGATAATTTCGAAATGAAATCATAGGCAATTCCGTGTAACCATATGCCCCAAGGTAATTCCCGAAAATCGCTTGATTTCCGACCTGACCATAAAACAAGGTACCACCGAATGTCGGATAATTGTATGCACGCTGGTAGGATTTGTGTCCGCGGGAACGAAGCACGTAACTTAACTCCCCTGCCCACGCAAGATTTTTAGGCATGTGTGCCATAACCCCCCGATGTGCAGCTAAAAAACCTAGTTTTTGACGGTATTCAATCGCATGCTCAAAATTCGTTTGAGCAATACTTGCCCCTGATAGTCCGAGAATTAAAAAAAGAAAATTTAGTCGCATACAAAACAAAGTTAATAAAGCTAATGATTCAAATCACGCAATCGCATTACATTTGTACATGGATAAACGACTTATGGCTTTTGAACGCTTATTGACCATCATGGATGAACTTCGTGAACAGTGTCCGTGGGATCAAAAGCAAACCTTTGAAACGCTAAGAAATCTAACCATAGAGGAAACTTACGAATTGGCCGATGCCATTACTAAGAATGACTTGCAAGAAATCAAAGGGGAAATTGGTGATCTTTTTCTTCACATGGTTTTTTACAGCAAACTCGGATCGGAAGTGGGTGCGTTTGATGTGACCGACGTACTAAATGGAATTTGCGACAAATTGATTCACCGTCATCCGCATATTTATGGAGATGTAACCGTTTCTGATGAAGCAGAAGTTAAAGCAAACTGGGAAAAGCTAAAACTGAAGGAAGGCAAGAAATCCGTGCTTTCAGGAGTCCCATCCTCCCTGCCTGCATTAGTAAAGGCTACGCGGATTCAGGAGAAAGTGAAAGGCATTGGTTTTGAATGGGATAACAAAGAAGACGTTTGGGCCAAAGTAAAAGAAGAACTGGCTGAATTTGAGGTGGAAGTAGCGCTCGGATCCACAAAACAAGAAGAGGAATTCGGTGACCTCTTGTTTTCTCTAGTAAATTATGCACGATTTATCAATCTATCGCCAGAATCTGCACTTTCATTTACTAACCAAAAGTTCATTACCCGATTTCAATGGATGGAACAAGCTATAAGCAACGAAGGGAAATCCTTATCCGAAATGAGCTTGGAAGAGATGGATGTGTATTGGGATCGAGCGAAGATAGCCCTAAGAAAGAAATAGGACATCAAGATATTTGGACATTAGGAATTAAATCGACTTCGAATTTAATACAGTAATTATAGTGGGCGCTAACCCAACTTTAAATCGAAATATAAAGGTCTATTTCCTAAAAAAGCTTTTTTAATTAATTCAACTTAAAATGCTTATCGGCTTCGTCGGCTACATAGTCACCAATTGCCAATGAAGCCGTAGCGGCAGGTGACGGTGCGTTCAAGACATGAATAGAATTTCCATGGTACTCAATTCTAAAATCATCTCGGGTATCGCCATCTTCAGCTAACAACAAGGCCCTCACCCCTGACCTCCCCGGCTTGATATCGTCCATAGTTAAGGAGGGAATCATTCGCTGCAAGGTTTTGAGGAATAATTTCTTGGAAAATGCGCGGCGGTATTCATTGATTCCAAAGGACATATTCGAGAAAAATAATTTCCACGTTCCTTTGTAGGTTAATGCATCCCAGGTATCACGAAGGGAAAAATCAGTTTTCCCATACCCTTCGCGTTTAAAGGTAAATACCGCATTCGGACCACACTCAATTTCTCCGTCTGTCATGCGAGTAAAATGCACGCCAAGAAATGGAAAATCGGGATTTGGTGTTGGATAAATCAAGTGCTTTACTTTGTGCTTGGCTTGATCAGTTAGTTCATAATAATCTCCACGAAAACCAACCACTTGCTCCTTTAATTTAATCCCATCTTTTCGTGCTAAGCGGTCAGCTTGTAATCCTGCGCAATATACAGCAAACTTAGATTCAAATTCTCCATTATTGGTAGTGAATACGGTGCCATCTGCAATTTTTCGCACCGATTTCACTTCTGTATTAAGCATTAACTTTGATGCTGGATTAATCGCTAAAGCTAATTCTACCATTTTTGCTGTTGCTGCTCTAAAGTCAATTATTCCTGTGCAACCTACGTGTAAGGCAGCAATGCACTCCACATACGGTTCAATTTCTTTTACCTCTTCTGGCGTGATTTTACGTAAGTCTTCAATCTCATTTTGTAGGCCTGTTTGGTATATCTTCTCCAGGTATTGTAATTCTTTCTCTTCGGTAGCGACCACTACTTTTCCGCAGACGTCATGAGGTATTCCGTATTCTTTTGCAAAAGCCACCAATTCTCTGCGTCCTTGAATGCAATTTCGAGCTTTCAAGGAGCCCGGTTTGTAATATAGTCCAGAGTGAATCACCCCAGAATTATGTCCAGTTTGATGATCTGAAAGCAAATTCTCCTTTTCAAAAAGTACTAGCTTCAAGGACGGATTTCTTTTCTGCAGCTTATAAAAGGTTGCTGCTCCAACAATCCCTCCACCTACGATTGCGATGTCAAAACTCATGGGACAAAGGTAATTAGAAAATAAGTTCGTTCAACGTATCTGAATTTCACGGCGCCTAGCGAGATTTATTACTTTTGCAATATGAGAACACCCACCATACAACGAAGCTATATTGCAAAAGACATCGTGTTAAAAACGTTTGATGATGTAGAAGGCTATTTCAATGAACTGTTAACGCGTGAATTAAATGAACTAGACCGCTACAAAAAATGGCTTTGTGATGTGAGTGAGTTGGAGGCATTTTTAGAGGAAGATGGGGCGTGGAGATACATCAACATGTCTATCGATACCACAAACCCAGCGCTAACTGAATCCTACACGTATTTCGTCACAGAGATTCAACCGAAACTTGCTCCGCTAACCAATGATTTGAATAAAAAAATGATGGCGAGTGAATTCCACAAGGAATTAAGTGAGGACCCTGCTTATGCCATTTATTTTCGCTCGGTTGGTGTGCAACTCGATTTATTTCGCGAAGAAAACATTTCGATAGAAGCCTATTTGAGTGAAAAGTCCCAAGAATATGGAAGCATAAGTGCTGCGCAAACCATTGAACACGACGGAAAGACATTAACCATGCAGCAAGCATCCGTTCATTTGAAAAATCAGGATGAAACCTTGAGATCAGAGGTATATCACAAAATCGCAGCGCGCAGGCGACAAGACATTGATACCTTGAATGCGTTATACACCGATTTAATTCAAAAACGGAATGAATTGGCTAAAAATGCAGGCTTTGACAACTACCGTGACTACATGTTTCAGTGCATGGGGCGATTTGATTACACCAAAGAGGCCTGTTTTGATTTTCACGAAGCGGTTGCGCAGAAAGTCGTTCCATTGGTAAAAGAAATTCAACAGAAAAAACTCCAAAAACTTGGCAAATCAAGCTTTAAGCCTTGGGATTTAGATGTTGATCCGGATGGGAAAGAACCTTTAAAGCCGTTCAACAGCGGCAACGAAATGCTTGAAAAAACGATTGAAATTTTCAATCAAATGGACTCTTACTTTGGCGATTGTTTGTGTACGATGAAGGAAATGGGTCACTTGGATTTAGAATCAAAAGAAGGCAAAGCACCGGGAGGATACAACTATCCCTTGTACGAGATTGGTGTTCCCTTTATTTTCATGAACTCTGTAGGTTTACATAGGGATTTGGTAACCATGGTACATGAGGGAGGCCATGCAATTCACAGTTTTTTGAACCGTGAATTAACCTTAACTGCATTCAAGAACATCCCTTCAGAAGCCGCAGAATTAGCCTCGATGTCGATGGAGTTACTTAGTATGAAGTATTGGGGCGCCTTTTACCCGAATCCCGAAGAACTCCTCAGAGCGCGAGAAGAACATCTGGAAGATATTCTTAAGGTATTGCCTTGGATTGCCCAAATTGATGCATTTCAGCATTGGGTATACACTAACCCAACGCATAGCGTAGAAGAACGTAGCGCACAATGGCTAACACTTAGTAAGCGCTTTGGCACTGGATTAACGGATTGGACAGGTTTTGAAGATTTACAAGCCCATTCATGGCAGCGACAATTGCACTTATATGAAGTACCATTTTATTACATTGAATACGGAATAGCTCAACTTGGTGCGATAGCCGTATGGAAAAACAGCTTAGAAAACGAAACCAAGGCTATCGAACAATACAAAGCGGGCTTATCGCTTGGGTATACCCGCAGTTTACCGAAAATCTATGAAGCAGCAGGCGTAACCTTTGATTTGAGTCCCAAGCGCATTGGTGAGTTGATGGAATTTGTAGATTCTTATGTAAAGGACTTGGCGTAAGAATAAAAATCTTTATATTTGCCCTCTCAAAAATGGCGAGATAGCTCACCCACCTATGCTAAGCTTCGGTGGATTTGAGTTGGTTAAATAGACATAATGGCGAGATAGCTCAGTTGGTTAGAGCGTAGGATTCATAACCCTAAGGTCCCGAGTTCAACTCTCGGTCTCGCTACGAAAGCCCCGACGATTATTCGGGGCTTTTTTATTTTAATTTCTTTTGATAGTCAATTATTCCCCCGAACTCTGACGAACTTTTGCTTGTTCAAAAGTTATCAGAACACTGACAAACTCGTTTCGTCAGTGTTCAACTCTCGGTCTCGCTACGAAAGCCCCGACGATTATTCGGGGCTTTTTTATTTTAATTTCTTTTGATAGTCAATTATTCCCCCGAGCTCTGACGAACTTTTGCTTATTCAAAAGTTATCAGAACACTGACAAACTTGTTTCGTCAGTGTTCAACTCTCGGTCTCGCTACGAAAGCCCCGACGATTATTCGGGGCCTTTTTATTTTAATTACTTTTGATAGTTAATTATTCCCGGATTTTGACGAATTTAGGTTAATTGAATAAAACGATTTTAGGGAAAAAAAAAGAATTAAAAAAACTTATTTTTATCAAATGAAGTACTTCCCATTCCTACTCGCACTTACGTTTTTAGTATCCAGTTGCAATTCAGAAGACAATACTAAAATGCCCTCTCCGCCTGCACCCCCTGAGTCAAAAAAACCTGTTGAGGTAAAGAATAAAATCAATAAAACGGATGAAAAAACTACCACCATTAGCGGTAAATTTTATATTACTCATGAAGTTGATTCAGAGAACGAAATGCCTCAATCCATTATTTATGTGATTTGTCAAGCTGAAACCACTTTAGTTGCAAAAGTTATGGGCGATGCAACACTCGTTGAAAAAAGTCAATTTCCCGATATGGACATTCCATCTAATGCAATCACTGCGTGTGCGAGCTGGTATGCCGGGGCAGGCGATTACTTTTATTTGGTTCCTGACAAACGCAATATGCTTAAGGTTTTTCAAGGGTGGCAAGACGAAGGACAAGAAACGCCAGGATACCATTGGAAGAAAGCAAAAGAGATACATTTCTAGTCAATCAGAAAAGATCCACCAACAAAACGTACAAGAAATTGGTTGCAACGATTCATTATCTTTGCAACGTAAAATGATAAAAAAATCTCTTTTCCTCCTTTTGGTCTTAGTCTTTTCAGGTGCATCAAAGGCCTTTGCACAGAACTTTATTTTCGGTCAACTTCAAGGATCTCCCGTCTTGAACACAAGCGGTTGGAACCTGAACGGAAACGCCTATGTAGGTGATACTCCAGGCGACAACGACAATTTTGGTAATGAATTAATTCTAACAAATGCTGCTGGTAATCAGAGCGGTGGTGTTTTTTATTCACAGCCACTAAATCTTGGAGTTTGTTCACAATGGACCGTTGATTTTGAGTATCGAATTTGGGGCGGAAGTGCAGCGGACGGCTTAGCCTTTTGCTTTCTTCAAGTTCCTCCTGCAGGCTTTGTAGCAGGGGGGGGAATTGGAATTCCCGGAACAGCCAATGGCCTTAAAATCGTGCTCGACACGTGGGATAATGGATGTGGAGCAAACCCTGAACTTCAAATTTACAGTGGGGTTGGATATAATGAGTGTATTGCTGGAATTGTTAAACTCACGAATACCACAGGAAACCTAAATTTCATTCGAGGAAACACCTACAAACCCGTTCACATTACATACAATAATGGCGTCATTAACCTTTCAATCAACAACACCCTCTATTTAACGGCAAACTTCCCCATCAACTTTGCAGGCTACATGGGATTCACCGCCAGTACGGGGGGAGCAACAGACCAGCATTCTATTCGAAATGTGGTAATTTATACCGCACAAGCTACCTCCAATGCCGGCACAAACGTGCAAACGTGTTCAAACACACCAGTTTCCATTGGTACCTCAAGCAACCCGAACTATACCTATTCTTGGTCTCCGGTCAATGGACTAAACAGTACCTCCATATCCAATCCAACAGTTAGCGTAACCAACAATACTAATGCGCCAATTATTCAAAACTACGTGGTCACTACAACCATGACCGCAAGCCCTGGTGTTTGCCCAACCACCGATACGGTTCAGGTTACCATTAACCCAACATATACAAGCAACGTGGTAGATACCATTTGTGATGGAAGTCCATATGTATTCAACGGCAACGTAATTAGTCAAAGTGGTTATTATGTGGATACCCTGAACAGCATTTTTGGTTGTGATTCAATTACTACCCTAGATATTGTAATTTCTACGAATCCAGTGGTTACAGCAACGGATGCTCAGCTTTGTCTTGGTGATTCAGTACTCTTAATTCCTAACGGAGCACTTAACTATTTGTGGTCACCTATTGTAAACACCATTTCAAACCTCGGCGCCATGTGGGTTGCGCCAAATGCGACTAGTAGCTACATTGTACAGGGATTTAATGTCGATGGATGCAGTGACAGTGATACCATTACCGTTACAGTTACCCCCCTTCCCAATACCCAAATCCTTGTAAACGATAACAATGTTTGTCCGAATACCCTCATACAATTTACTACCTCGGGAGCCGACAGCTACACCTGGTCTGGGATTGATTTAATCGGATTTACAGGGAATAGTCAAGCGACAACGGCAATCAATTCAGGATGGTATGAAGTATTAGGCACGAGTATTTTTGGATGTCAAGCGGCCGACTCGCTTTTTGTAACAGTAAACCCAAATCCAGTAATTTCGGTCAATCCAATATTAAACGAATTGTGTATAGGTGAACCAGTGAACTTCGATGCGAATGGCGCTAGTACTTATCAATGGTCCAATGGAAATATAGGTCCTACCTTTACTGATTTTCCTACACAATCAGAAACCTTAACTATCATCGGTTATAATGCGTTTGGGTGTAGTGATACGGTGAGTGCAGCGATAGTAGTGCATCCAAATCCGTTGGCAAGTATAGGAGTAAGTAACAGCAACTTGCAAAGTGATAACCCGGTGGCGAGCTTTCAAAACAATTCAATTAATCAATCACAATCCACCTGGAATTTTGGAGATGGCACCGTACTTACGGACAATGCCTTGGATATACTTCATACCTACCCGAGTGAAGATGGAAACTATACAATAAGCTTGAGTGTAATTACTGAGTTTGGTTGCAGTGATTCCACAACCATAGGCATACAAGTATCTGGTGACCCCATTTACTATGTCCCGAACACCTTCACTCCTGATGGAGACCAATTCAACAATATATTTAAACCAATATTTACCAGCGGATTCGATCCGACGGGTTATAACCTCTCTGTATACAACCGATGGGGAGAACTACTATTTGAATCCCTCTCTCACGAAGAAGGATGGCCTGGTTATTATGGCGGACTAAAAGTACCTCCTGGTGTTTACACCTACACCATAACTTTTTTTGATAAGAAAGAAAATCGATTAAGGGTATTAGAAGGTCATGTGAATTTATTACGATGAGTTTTACAAATCACAAGTTGATTTTTACAAGTTGGTTTATCCGCAAATCGAATCATGTAACAAATCATTAATTTTGTCACTAAATTAAACGCAATGAAATTACTTTGTTCACTTTTATTAAGCTGTTTTTTAACAAGCTTTGTTTTTGCTCAAGATCTTATAATCCTTAAAAACGGTACTCAAATAAACGGTAGCATCTTGGAGTTAACTCCTTCGCTTGTAAAGTTTAAAAAGACCAGTGACGGACCAGTATATTCAATGAATCTTACTGATTTAAGTTCAATCACGTATAAAAATGGTACAGTAGAAAATTTTGGGCCAGCTCCGGTAGTATCGAATTCAAATAAACCTATTACACCTGCAAAGTCTGACCCTAAAGAAGATGAAATGCTTATACCCACAAAACGATATGGCGGTCCGAGGGTAGGATTAACTTATATTAGTGCAGGAACGACTCGTACACGGATCGCTGAAGCATTTAACCGAGCAGACATTACTCCGTTTGTTTCACAATTTGGGTGGCAATTTGAAACCCGTATTTTCACGCTCGAAAGCGGCGGCGCTGGATTGGTAGAATTCATACCGATGATCGGAGGTCTTGAGCAGGGTCTGTTTTTACCTAGCGCATCTGGAATCCTTGGTTTTCGTGCGGCGAATGGGATTGAATTTGGCGTTGGCCCGAGTGTATCGCTCGCAGGTTTCGGACTTGTAATGGCGGCTGGAGCCTCTTTTAAAGTTGGTAAAATCACTTTTCCTTTCAATATTGCGTTTAGTCCAAACATTAAGAAAATCCTCCCAGATGAGCAGGTTTATAATCCAAGCACAGGGACATTCGAAACAATTCCTGGAGAAACCACCAATTCTGGCTTTAGATTGAGTTTACTTGTTGGATTTAATTCTCGTAAGGGTTGATTATGAAATCGATTAAACTGCTTCTTTTTGTTTTTGTCACTTTTGGTGCTGGTTTTTATGCCCAGGATACCCTAATTAAAAATACAGGGGAACTTCTTACTGGTATAATTTTAGAACAAGCTGATGGATATATTTCATATCGTGGTGCATTAAGCGAGGAAATAAACCTTGTTTCAGTTGACCAATTGCTGCTAATCAAAAAAGTAAACTCACCCGCTGAAGTCTTATTTAAGAACGATACGCTGATTACCAAAAATGGCGTTTTTATTTCGGGAAAAGTTCTTCAGGTTTCTGCTGATTCCGTTAGCCTTTTTCAGTATAAAGGGCTCATTGAATATCCAAAGCAAATAGATCAAAACTCATTACTTCTGATTAAATATGGCAATGGGACTGTAGAAGATTTCAGCACCCTTTCTTCTTTGAAACCAATTTCAAAAGAGGAGCTGATGGAACTTGGCAAATTAGATGCAAAAGCCTATTACAAAACACATCCCGTGGTTATCGTTAGTGAAGTTCTTCTTGGTTTAAGCTCATTTTTATTAATTCCTATCCCTGCAGCAATCCTCATAGCAACTGTAAAACCTACTAATCTAAATAACCCAAATAATCCTAACAATAAGCTTATAGCAACGGAAGCCGAATATAAATTAGCTTACACAAAACAAGCAAAAAAATACAAAACAAGGGATGCTTTTATTTCATATTTCAGTGGAATTATTGCTATTGTGGGGACCATATTCATGTTACTTTGATTAATTTTAATGCCTTGTGAACTAAAGCAATTAATGCGTGTTCAATAGGTCATGACTACAGTTCAAAAAAACATATTCGGCGAAGAGCTAATTCCATGTTGCATGGATCCAATGACAGGTTTTTACAGGGATGGCTTATGTAGAACTGATTCACTCGATGAGGGACGCCATGTGGTGTGCGCTCAAATGACCGAAGAATTTCTTATCTTTTCAAAAGCAATGGGAAATGACCTATCAACCCCTAGACCCGAATTTGATTTTCCTGGACTGAAAGCGGGTGACTTTTGGTGTCTATGTGCGCTGCGCTGGAAACAAGCATTTGACTCGGGCAAAGCGCCCAGAGTAAAACTAGAGGCGACCTCCGAAGCAGCCTTAGCCTACATAGAAATTAACGATTTAATTGCACACGCCCATCGAACAATTAATGAATAAGTTGGAATACAGTTATTTTGAATTGCCCTCATCATTTTATTCTAAGGTTAGTCCGCTGAAATTTAAAGGCGCCTCAACCTTTTTATATAATGAAATACTCGCAAAAAAACTCAATATCTCTAAAGAGTTCATACCCAGTTTACTTGGCTCACCATCCGAAGCATTAAATGAAATTATCAGCCCCTTCGCTCAAGCCTATGCAGGACATCAATTCGGTCATTTCACCATGCTTGGCGATGGTCGTGCGATGGTCCTTGGCGAATTAGTAGCTGACAAGCAACGCTTCGATTTACAACTTAAAGGAAGCGGTCCTACCCCCTATTCAAGACGTGGTGATGGTCGAGCAACCTTGAAGGCGATGACTCGAGAGTATATCATGAGCGAAGCCATGGATGCCTTGCATATTCCGACATCAAGATCATTAGCGGTTTTTTCGACAAGCGAAAGCATATTTCGCACGGTTCCTGAACCTGGCGCTGTTCTGGCTCGTGTCATGAAAAGCCATATCAGAGTTGGAACATTCGAATACGCTAGGTATTTTTTGGATTTAGATGCGCTAAAAGTTCTTTTAAGCTATACCATTGATCGACTCTATCCGTTTTGCAAGAACGCACACAACCCTGCATTGGAATTCATTAAATCAGTAGCTAAAACACAGTTTGAATTAGTCGCAGATTGGATGCGCGTTGGGTTTATCCATGGGGTAATGAATACAGACAATACGGCCATTAGTGGAGAATCGTTTGATTACGGGCCGTGCGCTTTTATGAATCAATACAATCCCCAAACAGTATTTAGTTCAATCGATACGCAAGGGCGATATTCGTTCGAAAACCAAGGAGCAATTATTCAATGGAATTTAGTGCGCTTAACAGAGGCACTTTTACCGCTAATCGATTCATCCGAAGTGCAAGCTCTTGATATGGCAAAATCATTTATTCAAGGATTTGAACAAGATTGGAATCGAATATACCATCAAATGATAGCGCAAAAAATTGGCTTTTCTAATGCAGACAAGGAAACAGAACACTTAGGCTCCGATTTATTGAAGCTCATGGAGCAGCAAGGAGCAGATTATACCAATACCTTTGCCGGTCTTTGTTATTCAATTCCAAATACCCTTTCCCCTTGGGAACAAGAAGCGTTTATGGAATGGAAGAACGAATGGAATTCCTATGCAAACAGTAAAGGAATTACCATGGAGGAACGGTTAAAGCTAATGAAAATGAATAATCCCGTGGTCATCCCACGAAACCACCTGGTAGAATCTATTCTTGCTGAGATAGATCAACTGGGAGCTAACACGGCGTTTTCAAAGAGATTTCACGAAGCAATATCTACTTGGAACAATCCATATACCTACGATGAGTCGCTCATCCCATGGATGACACCACCTACCGTGGAAGAGAATCAAGCGCATCAAACGTATTGCGGCACGTAAAATGTAAAACATTTTCTCTTAAAAAATGTTATTACTTTCATTTACGATAGTAATACTATTATTTTTGCATCCTAAATGGACTTATGAACATTTCAATTCAAGTTAGTTCGACTCTTTACCTTAAAGACCCAACAAGTTCCGAGATTGGATTAAAAATTCTATCAGAAGGGATTCATTTGATGCAAGAGCTAGGATTTGAGTCCTTTACATTCAAAAAGCTCGCTCAAAACATTCATTCTACGGAAGCTACCATTTACCGTTATTTTGAAAATAAGCACAATTTCCTGCTCTACTTAATCAATTGGTATTGGGGCATCTTATCCTATCGGTTGATGCTTGCGACAGCCAACGTAGCTGACCAAAGGCAACAACTAACAAATTCAATTTCTGTACTTACCGGTTTACCTGACCCATCACAACTGGGATATATTGCAGAAGAAATGCAACTTAAACGAATCGTAATACAGGAATCAGGAAAAGCGCTGCATACAAAAATGGTAGATGATGAAAATCAAAACGGTATTTATTTAAATTATAAACTTATCGTTTCAACCGTTTCGGAACTCGTAAAAAAAATAGATCCTACGTTCCCATATCCTGAAATGTTAATCTCGAATTTAATTGAAAACGCAAACCAGCAACGCTTTTTCTCAGTTCATTTACCTCGGCTTACCAATTCCTCTTCAGCGGATGATGCGGTAGAGTCCTTTTCTCATTTAATTATTCAAAAAGTTCTTCAATCATGAAATCAGAAGAAATGACACCATTTAAGCGCTTGCTCTCCATGTTAAAACCTGACAATGGCGAAATTCGTAATGTTTATATTTTCGCTGCATTTAGCGGTATTGTAGGTTTAGGTCTACCCATTGGAATTCAAGCCATTGTGAACTTCATTCAAATGGGAAGGGTAAGTACCTCATGGGTTGTTTTAGTGGTATTAGTCATGTGTGCAATTATCATTTCTGGGTTCCTGAATATTGCTCAAATGAGAATAACGGAAAATCTACAACAGCGAATTTTTGTAAGATCCGCATTTGATTTTACGGACCGTATCCCATTAATCAATACAGAGGCACTTAATAATAAATATGCGCCAGAGCTACCTAATCGGTTCTTTGATACCATCACCATTCAAAAGGGCCTTTCAAAACTTATACTCGATTTTGCCTCTGCCTCGCTGCAAATAATTTTTGGCTTGGTTCTACTTTCCTTTTACCACAGCTTTTTTATTTTCTTTGGATTGGCGCTAATTTCATTGCTTGTCATTGTATTTCGCATAACAGCTGAACGCGGATTTCGATCTAGCTTAAGGGAGTCGAATTATAAATACAAAATTGCACATTGGCTGCAACAAATTGCATATACTCGATTTAGCTTTAAAATGGCAGGAACCCCTTCCTATTTGATGTATCGTACTGATCAATACTTAGTGGAATACTTGAGCAGTAGAAACGAACATTTCAAGATTCTTAAGCAACAATACCTCTATCTCATTGGATTTAAAGCACTTATCGCAATGGCATTACTAGTCATTGGAGGGGTATTAGTAATTAATCAAACCATGAATATTGGTCAATTCGTAGCCGCTGAAATCATCATTCTTCTCATATTGGGCTCTGTAGAGAAACTCATCGTGAGTCTTGAAACCGTATACGACCTCTTCACCGCCATTGAAAAGATTGGTCAGGTAACCGATTTACCGCTTGAAGAGAAAGAGGGGATGGACATTCCGCACAGTGAACTTGGATTTGAAATTGATTTTCACAACATGCGCTACGAAAACGATTTGACCAGTCAGACCTTACTTGAAGGTGCTACCTTTACCATTAAACCCAATGCGCGGACTATTTTCCGAACAGACAATACGGTCTCCACAAATTTAATTTTTGGATTAATCGCAGGAATTTATAACCCAAAAGAAGGGAGTTTATCCATCAACAACATCCCACTTGGAAACCTCAATAGAACGTTTCTTCGAAACAGAATTGGAAACATGTTAACACAAGATTTACTGGTACATGCTTCTGTTCTTGAGAACATTACCCTCGGAAGAGATTATGTTAGTTTCGGAGAAGTACAAACCCTTTGCGATCGTCTCCAGCTTTCTAAGCAAATTCAACATTTAAAAGAAGGTTACGATACCTTATTAAACCCCGAAGGGCATTTTTTAGCCAAAGATTGCATTCGGAAAATCCTTATTGCACGTGCCTTGGTAGGTTCACCAAAATTAATCTTACTCGAAGAACCGCTTCAGGACATTAAATTGGATGAGCGGGAAGAAGTTCTCAATGTTATCTTTTCCGCGGAAAATGCAACCTTACTCATTCAATCCGACGATGAATTGGTTATTAAGCGCGCAACCCAATCAATAACCATTAACCAAGGATTAACCACTCATTAATATCGTATAATATGTTGAATATTTCTCCAAATAATCGAAATGGAATTGATGAGCAAAAATTTGTTTCATATCAAAATGTAAATAAAGAGTCCTCCAATCCAAAATTAAAACGAACGCTTTATATAATTGGAGCTATAATTATAATAATCATGCTTTTGCCATGGACTCAAAATATTAAATCCAACGGTAAAATAACGACACTTCGTCCGGAACAACGTCCACAAACCATTAATTCAATCATTGCTGGCAGAATTGAAACTTGGTTTGTTAAAGATGGAGATTTTGTAAAAAAAGGGGACACGATAGTGGTAATTTCTGAAGTCAAAGACGGTTATTTTGACCCAAAACTTGTTGATCGTACTCAAAACCAAATTAAAAATAAGGAGCTTAGTGTAATTTCCTATGAACAAAAAGTTATCGCATTAGACCAGCGTATCGATGCACTCATCGAATCATCCAAGCTTAAATTACAACAAGCAAAGATTAAGTACCGTCAAGCCCGATTAAAAATCACTGCTGACAGCATTGAATTTCAAGCCGCTGAAATTAATTACGATATTGCTAAGGATCAATACCATCGATTTGAGAAACTATACGAACGAGATTTGAAATCACAAACCGAGGTAGAAACACGCCGAATGGCGATGCAGCGCGCACAAGCCTCTATGATTTCATCCCAACAGAAACTACTGCAAAGTAGAAACGACCTCATCGATGCAAAAGTTGAAGTACGTTCAACCGAAGCTAAATATCGCGATGAGATTGCAAAAGCGGAGTCGGATAAGATGTCGGCAATGACCAGTATGTATGATGCGGAGGTTGATGTTACTAAATTACAAAGTCAAGCTGCGGGGTATTCAATTCGGAGCGGCAACTATCTGATTTTGGCTCCACAAGATGGGTATGTTACCAAAATTTTGAGCAGCGGGATTGGAGAAACTGTTAAGGCTGGTCAAGAGTTGGCTACCATCATGCCTTTGAATTATGATCTTGCTGTAGAAATGTATGTACGTCCAATGGATTATCCATTAGTTCGTAAAGGACAGCATGTGAGAATGCAATTCGATGGATGGCCTGCCATCGTTTTTTCGGGTTGGCCTAACAACAGCTTCGGCACCTATGGAGGAACCGTTTTCGCTATTGATAACTTTACATCAGAAAATGGAATGTTCAGGGTACTTATTGCACCGGATAAAAAAGACCATGCATGGCCTAAAGCTTTGCGTGTTGGGGGTGGTGTTAATTCGATGCTTCTACTTCAAGATGTAGCAATAGGTTATGAATTATGGCGAAACATTAATGGTTTTCCTCCTGATTTTTATGCGGAAAAAGAATCAAAAGATGCAAAATCCTCCAAAAAGAAATGAAATACTTCACATTAACTCTATTGGTTTTACTTAGTTCCGTTGGGCTCGCTCAACAAGCCTTGACCGAAACAGCATTTCTATCCATGGTTAAGCAGAATCATCCGTTGATCAAAATAAGTGACCTTCAACCCAAATACGGAGATGCTTATTTAATCAAGGCAAAAGGTGGATTCGACCCCAAAATAGCGGGGAGTTTAAATCAAAAATACTTTGATGGTAAGCAATATTATTCGGTTGGGGATTACGGAATTAAATATCCCACGTGGTATGGAATTACCGTAAAAACTGGAGTTGAAAGCAACCGTGGGACTTATTTAGACCCTCAAGCAAAAACTCCATCCGGTGGATTATTTTATGGTGGAATCGGTGCGAATTTAGGCCAAGGCATGCTCATTGACCAACGTCGTGCAGACCTTTGGACGGCAAAAATTAATCAGCAATCGAGTGAAGAGGAACGGCGCCTACAAGTAAACAAATTGATCTATGAAACCGGTTATGCCTATTGGGATTGGTACCTCGCTTTTCACTCTACAAAATTACTGCAAGAAGCTTACGATGTTGCATTGCAACGGTTTAACGCAGTAAAGGAAACAGCTATTCTCGGGGATCGAGCATATATTGATACCGTTGAGGCCGGACTTCAAGTGCAACAACGCCTGAGTTTGTTGCGTGATGCAGAAGCAAATTACCGAGAAAAATGTAATGTACAATCCACCTACTTATGGTCTGAACAACAAGAGCCTATGATGCTTGGAGAAACTACAACACCCATAGCTCGAACAAACTGGATTGCTTCGGCAGTGATCCCATTTCAAAGTGACTCCTTAATAAACAAACATCCATATTTGACACTTACTGAATTCAAGGTTGATATGCTTGAAATTGATCGGAGACTGAAAGCTGATCGCTTAAAACCATCGGTTCAAGTAAATTATAATATACTCAATGAACCCGTTAATTATAATCCATTTAGTGACCTGGATATTAACGATTACAAATGGGGCTTTTCTATTGAAATGCCCTTATTTCTCCGCAAAGAACGTGGTGATTTAAAATTAGCTAATTTAAAAATCGAAGAAACTCAACTTAATCTAGCACAATTAAAGGCTCAGTTAACCATGAAAATAAACAATGCCAAGATTGAGTTAAGCAATAGCATTGAACAATTAGCCATTTATCAACGTTCCGCTACAGACTCTAAACAACTACTTGAAGCTGAACGGAATATGTTTGATAATGGGGAAAGCTCCTTGTTTTTAATTAATATGCGAGAATTAAACTACATTCAATCGGAACTTAAATATTTAGAATGGCAAGCAAAAAACAAACAAATTGGATTCAGTTTAGGCTTTGCTACCGCAACCTTGTTTTAAGTAGTTAATCAACACGTTAAATTCGCTTAATATTTAGTTAACTTCGCTTAGTGAAACTAAGTGGTCTCTTTAAGCTATTATTCTTTCCTTTACTAATTGTCCTATTAGACTTGTGTTTTCGGTGGGATCGCATGAGTTATTTCCAAGCGAAACACTTCTATTTTTATGTTGCATCTGTTGTTGCATCCGTACTTTTCCATGTGATTTGGCTACTTATTTTAAAAAGAGTTGTAGCCGTTAATTGGCTCTATTACACGCTCGGCTCCATTTACTTTTTACTGACATTTTTTGTTGTTGGGGCAAGCTTAGCTTTTAAAAACATTAACGACCTATTCCCAAACTACTACACCCTACTCTATTTTAAAACGGAGCCCAAGAGTGCGTTTATGATTATGCGTGATGTAGCCGGATGGAAAGAATTGCTAGGAATTCTTGGAACTGTCGCCTTAGTTACTTGGGGGGCACGAGCACTTATCATTAGGCATATTCCCACCGTGATTACTTCACGAATCTTGATATTAGCTATTTTCCCTATCCTTCTTTTTGAAGGCTTGGTTTCAACGCACAAAAAGTATGATCAATGCGCGCTGGTTGATGTGAATTTCTGTGCATGTGTGCAACGCCATGCATTCACGTGGGATGATCACACCTCATTCAAAGGAAAAGGCTTAGGAATCAGAAAGGTAGCTATTCAAATCGATCATCAAAAAACTGCAAAATTCAATGTCTTAGTTATTGTTTGTGAATCTTTACGAAAACGCAGTCTAAGTGTATATGGGAACCCGAAAAACACGACTCCTAAACTAAAAGAATTTATAGCTTCTCATCCAGCATCAACTTATTTATTTGAGCAGCCATTTACGGTTTCCACTACGACCATGTTAGCCGTTCCTGCCACCTTAAGCGGCATAGGCCCATATCAAGACTCTGCACTTTTATATACGCAACCATTAATTTGGGATTATGCCAAACAGTTTGATTATAAACGATTCTTTTTAAGTTCACATACACTCGAATGGTATCGGTTTGCAGACTTTTATAAACATGACTCATTAGATGTTTGGTGGAATCACGACAATTCCGGTCTGCCCTATTATAATGATTTGGGAATTCGAGATGAGCTAACCATTAACAAAGCGATAAAAACAATCAATTCCTTTAAAGACAATCCGTTTACAGGGGTAATCCAACTAAACACCACCCATTACCCGTACCGTGTTCCAGCAGACTATGCGCATTGGAATGGTCACTATCAAGACGCCTACAACAATGCGGTAAGGTATCAGGATGCCATCCTAGGAAAACTATTTGATTACCTGCAACGAACAAATAAACTGAAGAATACCGTTATTTTACTCACCAGCGATCACGGCGAATCCTTGATGGAACATCACAACATTGGCCATGTTGAGAGCAATTATTATGAAACGATTGCCATACCATTATTTGCTTATATACCTCCAACCTTACTTACACAAACACAACGGATCGCACTCAGTAAAAATCAGAAAAACATAACATCCAATATCGATCTTGTACCCACCCTCCTTGATTTATGGAATCTTGATCAACAGAGTGAATGGAAACCCTATGCTGCTCGGTTAACAGGCTATAGTTTACTTAAAGAAATCCCTGAAGAACGGAATATCATCACCTTAAACAATAATCAAATCGCAAGTTTTAATACGGGGCTATCCCTGATTAATTCAAAATTTCATTTTTTACTTCGGACCAACCTAACGCCGGCAAAAATTGAATGGTACCGTGCTGAGGATGAAAAAGAAATTCACGATTTAGGTCCAGAGTTACCGAATGGTGTAAAACGAACGGTTAAAAAGACAATACAACCTTTCCCTGTTTGCCATCCATTTTTAGATTACTTAAATTCCAACTCATCTAAAGAAATGCAGCGTTGAAGGCGCAATCCTTTTTCAGTATATATCAAAAAAGTTAACTGATTACGCCACGGCTGAATGCGTAAAACACCAAAATTGTTTTCCATTACCGGACCCTCTTCTCGATGAACATTGGGCGCTGCAAATCCCCACGATTCGGAAATCCCGCTACTCGTTAAATCATATAAGGGATATGAAGCACTACATACTTTCGAAAGTTCAGCATAATGCACATCACCAGAAATAAAAACCACGTGCTCCTTCTGTGTGGATTCAATCAACTGGGCCATCCGTTCTTGTTCAAGCGGAAAATTAGCCCAAGTTTCATACCCATTATATTCTGTAGCAAATTGGGTAGAGGACGCAATAATCGTTACCGCAGATTTAACACTTAACTGTTCCGCTAACCAACTCCATTGAGCTTCTCCCAACATCGTTGAATCCCTTTTATAACATGGCAAATACAAGCGTTCATAGGGATAATAGGCGTCGTTTTCTTCGCTTGGCTTATTAATTCGTTTCAATGAACTTCTAAAGGTTCTAGTATCCAGTAAAATCAACTGGATCTTTTTCCCCCTGTAACTAAAGAGGTGCGATTGATATATACCTTCATGACTTAATAATTGCGTTGGATTCGGCGGTTGAAAAAATGACGTAAACATACGTTTTGAAGCCTCTTTCAAGGGGTAATATTTACCCACATCATCCATCCCATAATCGTGGTCATCCCACGTTGCATATAAGGGAACACTACGCTTTAGTGCTTGAAAATTGGGATTACAAGCCAAGGCTTGATATGCCTTGTTAATTCGCATCGAATCATAGGTGTCCGCATAGATATTATCCCCAAGAAACACAAAAGCATTGGGCAACTGATCCGCAGCCTTACTTAACAACGAAAGCTCTTTCTCTTGGTGAAGACACGACCCAAAGGCCAAGTTAAATCCTTGGCCAAATAATAATCCATCTTGAATTATCCAAATCAATAAAATCGTTAGAATCATTTGTTTCATGCGCCGTAAAATTAGTAGTTTTGGGGGGATGGCAAAACCTGGAAATAACATCTTGCATTATATATCCGTAATATTGCTTTTTGCACTATGCCTAACACTCCTGGTATTTAATAATGGGATCACTTCGGGAATTATAATCACCCTTATGTTTTTCGGGCTCAGATGGGCATTAAGAAAAGCAACTGGATTCAATGTTTCAGGAATTGGAATTTTAAAGAATGTATTTCTTAGTCTATTATTCCTTAGTTCTGCATGTATTTTTTCCATCCTCCGTACAGAGACCAATTATTATTATTTCCTTAATCGTACTGCAGTTTTACAAATAAAATCAGACGGTCAATGGAACGATTTAAATGATGCAAACTCCATTGACTTAGTGGAACTTTATTCAAACCCAACTGTTTCGATTCAACAAATTAAAATAAAGAGAAATCAACCTAATGTAGTTGGACGAGCGTTAAACCTTGTGTACACGCAAAAAGTGAATGTCTTTACCTTTAAGCCTACTAACGAATTTTATTTGGTTGCTGACCCAAACAGCAATTTCTCGCCACTCAGTGTTGCAGAAGCACAAGAGCGAAAGAATAGCAGTTTTTTAATTAATGCAAGCTTTTATGATCCCGCTAATCAAGCGCTTGGAGAAGTAATCTATTGCGGTAAACAATATCAATCAAAAAGTAATTCATCCGGATACTTCAAAGTAATAGATGGTGTCCCACATGCAGGACCGCGCTCCGTATTTGACAGATACCGCAATCCCCCACAATATTCATGTCAGGCTCATCCATCCACCATGAAAGACGGAATAATATTTCAGTACATTTTGGATAATTCCTTTAGTAAATGGCGTCAGCGCACCTACCGAAATTTAATTGGAGAAAAAGAAGATGGAAGCATCGTCTGTATAGCCTCCGGAAATGGCGGATTACTTGACGTTCGGGAAATCAGTCAGCTCGCTAAATTAATTGGGGTAAAACATGCCACCTTATTTGATGCAGGTGTTGCATTGCAATATGCCTTCGAGTCTCCCGGATATTCCATGGAATTTTCTGCGTTTAACAATCAACTTGACGCAGGTTCTTTTGTAGATAAGGTTGGTATGGAATTATTCCGGAAAAATTTTATTCAACGATCTCCAATTTATATTGGCATAAAACTAAGCGAATGAAACACCTGTTAGCCTGCCTTGTATTGGTTGCATCTTGTTCGCTTGCATTTACCCAAGAACGAGCGCTTGAGAAAAACCATCAAGAAGGAATTGATAAAGCAAAACAAGGCGATTACGTTGGCGCAATTGCCTCATTTACCAAAGCGATCGAAGTATTGCCCTTGGATGCCTACGCATGGTACAATAGAGGAATGGCAAAAAACATGATTGGTGAGTACGAAGATGCACTCAATGACTTTGGAACCTGCATTGGACTTAATCCAGCCTATGGAAGGGTGTGGTATAACAGGGGGCTTACAAAAATGTATGTCGCGAACTATGATGGGGCAATTGTTGATTTAACACAGGCCATTCAAATTGAACGTGAATATGCCGGAGCATATTACTATCGAGCATATCTTTATGAACTCAAGGGATTATTTGATTTTGCATGTACCGATTATCAAAATGCCCAAGCCAAAGGATACCCAGTACCGTCAGAGAAATTAGCCGCATGCAGGGACACATCCTATCAAGGGTTAATTAAGCGTCCCCTCCTTTTCCTCACGAAAGAAAGTTCAGCACGCTGCTATGGTAGAAAAAAACGAAAACCAATTCGTGTGGGAAGCCCGGAAAACATGCAAATATATCTGCGTTTATTGAGGTCACCTGATGGGAAATACGTTTACCACAATGTCATCGAAAAAGGGGAACTGTACATGGTAGAAATAAATTACACAAAGCAAGGCAAGAAGAAAAGTGACCTGATTTATTTTGATTTGGATGTATTAGATGATCCTAAAATCATCAAAGGGTTCAAGACCTTTAAATAACCTTTGCATTAAAATCATCTCGAACCATCCGTTCAACAATCTTTGCACCGTTTAATGCGAGCGGAATTCCTCCACCTGGATGCACTGTTACGCCAGCAAAATACATTCCCTTAACTGTCGGGGCATGATTTGGATGACGATAGAATGCGGCCAATGCGGAATTGGAGCTATTTCCATAAATAGACCCACCTTTTCCGTTATAAACCTGTTGAAGTTTAACGGGGTCATTGATGTACTCTGTTTCGATGAAGGATGCAATATCCACTCCCAAGGATCGATTCAATTTATTGATAATATTAGCCCGAAGTTGCTCTACCAATGTAGTCCAGTCCTGACCAATATTAATAGGCGCATTAACCATAACAAACCAATTCTCGCATCCCGACGGGGCGTCTGTAGGTTCGGCTTTTGAACTAATGTGAACATAAATGGTTGGATCCTCAATCAAGGTTTTTGATTCAAAGATTGCCTTAAATTCTCCGCTGTAATCTTCTGTGAAAAATATATTATGAACCCCCAGTTCCTTGAATTCCTTTTTTATACCCCAGTAGAACACTACTGCGGAAGAGGATAATTCCTGCCTTAAAATTTTCTTAGGACGTTTAACCTGTGGCATTAACTGCTCATAGGTGAAATGTGCGTCCGCATTACTTACAACAATCGATGCAGAATGGAAAGCATCGGAAGCATAAACTCCTGTCACACGATCATTTTCAACCGCTATAGACTGAACCGGTGCATCCAGTTGAAAATTAACTCCGAGTGAACGTGCGGTGCGCGCTAAACTCTCGGTAATTGACACCATTCCACCTTTTGGAAAATATATACCTTCATTAAACTCTAGATGACCAATAATACTTAATAAGCCTGGCGTTTTAAATGGGTCACTGCCGTTATAGGTAGCAAAGCGATTCATAAGCTGAATCGATTTTGGATTTTTAAAAAATCGTTTAGAAAATCCATTCATACTAATCATTAACCCATAGCGAGGGATATTTACGATGGCAGGGATCAAGTTTTTATTAAATAAATGGGCATAGCGATGCAGGGTTGTTTCAATAAAAACTGGTTTCAACACCTCATAGTTCTTTTTCAAGCGATTTAAATAGGTGTGAACCTTTTTGGGGTTTTCATTAAACTCCGATATCAATACATTCCTCGTTGCCTCCATACCTGTGGGTAAGGTATGGCTGGTGCCATCGGAGAAAAAATAACGAAATGACTCGGGTAAGGCGTGATATTCAAAAGGCTCTTGATCGATTCCTAACGCGATCAACTCGCGAATTAATTCAGGTTCGGTAAAAACAGAAGGTCCCATATCATACCGATACCCGTTAAATGCTCGCGTGTGCACCTTACCACCGATAAAAGAATTCTTTTCAAACACAGTTACCTTGTTGCCTAATTTAGCAAGTCTGATTGCAGATGCCAAGCCTCCTACCCCACTTCCAATAACAATTACTTCTTCTTTCATACCAAGGTTTGGAACAACAAAACAAGAAAACAGTTCATGTTTATTGCTACGTTTTCAACAAAAATATGGTTTTTTCAACATTTTATTAGATTTTTCAAGGGCTACAGGTTTATGGGAAAGATATTCAGATATATTTGTCGCGTTAAACGTTTTTATTAACCTTTTAAAAAAATTAATTATGAACAAAGCAGAATTAATCGACGCAATGGCAGCTGCTGCTAATTTGTCAAAAGCTGATGCAAAAAGAGCGCTTGATGCGTTTGTTGATGTTTCAACTGGAGCATTGAAATCAGGTGACCGTATCTCTTTAGTTGGATTCGGTTCTTTTTCAGTTTCAGATCGTAAAGAAAGAAACGGAAGAAACCCTAAAACTGGTGCAGTTATCAAAATTGCTGCTAAGAAATCAGTTCGCTTTAAAGCAGGTGCTGAATTAAGCGGAAAAGTAAACTAAGAAAAGATTACTTTAAAAGAAAGGGAGCCTTAGGGTTCCCTTTTTTTATGCCCTATGCGGAGCGTTTATTCCTTAATAAAAGACTGAATCTTCACCTGACCTGACGAGAAGTTCAAACGCAGTAAATATTTCCCGGCATTAAGCATGGAAACGTCAATCGCTTGGGTAAAGTCGGCCTCATAAATGTTTCTTCCATCTACCGAAAAGATCTGATACCCAGTTAGCATACTCAACTGACTTCCTTTTATGTATATTTTATCACTACTTGGATTTGGAAACAGCACCACTTCTTCTAAGTCTGTCTGATTAATTCCCGCCCCCTGGCATTCTCCCGGTTGGTAACTAGAAACTCCGTAGTAGTTTATTGCTATGCAAGAATTTTGATAGGTAACCGAATCACAACCACACACCGGTTCGATGATGCCTGGACAAAGTACATTTAAATTAATTAAATTCGAATCAATACATTCCAAGGTTACTACAGTATCATTCATACAAAGACTATTGCAGGCATACAAACTGTTATAAAAATATCCGCTGTAGTCTATTCCATTACTGCCTATCATACTGCATCCGGAAACCGCAAAGCACGAGTCATTTTGACGAATCACCCCCAGTGCCATGGCACATGCACCAAAATCCACCCCCGTTGGGACTTCCATGCAGGTATCCAATTCCACAGGTTCACACGGACCTGGAGTCCATGAGGTAACCCCTCCATAATAATAGGCCTCGCATTGATTGTTATAGGTCATGCTATCGCACCCGCATACTGGATCAACCACATCAGGACAGAGCATAGAAAGATCAATTTGAGCAAGATCGATGCAATTATTTTGGTTACATTGCCCAGGAGTCCAGGAAGTCACCCCGCCAGACGTGGTGGCAATACAGTTATTCGCATAAGTCACCCCATCGCATCCGCATACCGGATCGTATACCATCGGACAAATTGCCATGGAATCAATTAAGGTTGGGTCAACACAGGGCTGTGCCAATGCATTGAAACCTATTAATAAAAATAAACCGATTAATCTTTTCATGCGTTTATATGTTCTAATTCTCCTTCGGAACGTGCAATCACCGCGGTGGCAAGACAATTCCCTAATACATTGACTGATGTACGAGCCATGTCCATGACTGCATCGATACCAAGAATCACACTTGCCTTTTCCGGGTCTAGGCCCATGGATGCTACGGTTCCAGCTAAAATAACAAAGGAAGCACCGCGAACTCCTGCTACACCTTTACTTGTTAACATTAACACCAAGCATATCGAAATTTGCTCCCCAATGCTTAAATTGATTCCTGACATTTGTGCTATAAACACAGAAGCTAGCGATAAATACAAGGTGGTGCCATCCAAATTAAAACTATACCCTGTCGGAATAACGAACCCTACGATATGCTTAGGAATACCAAATTGCTCCAAATTCTCCATGGCCTTCGGTAGCGCAGCTTCACTACTCGCTGTGGCAAAAGCTAAAGAAACAGGTTCTGAAACCGCATTTAAAAATTTCCGAATTGGGATTTTTGCAAGCAAAGCAATCGGCAACAAGACGAGTAGAACAAATACTACCAAAGAAACATAGAGGGTGCCGACCAATTTCATGAGCGACATCAACACATCAACACCTGATTTAGCGACCGTAGAAGCCAAGGCGCCGAATACAGCTAAAGGTGCTAAGTACATGACAATATCCGTAAACTTAAACATGACCTCAGCTAAACTTTCATTCATCCGCAGCATGGTCAACTTATGCTGCTCATTTTTCACCATACCTAAACCTATGGCAAAAATTACGGAGAAAACAACGATTTGAAGTACTGAATTTTCGGAAATTGACTTAGCTATATTCTCCGGGAAGATCTCCACAATGTGATCTTTATGTTCCGATCGTTGAGCAAGCAATTCAGTACTTTTTTCTTTGACTTTTTCATTCACTTCTACCTGAACTCCTTTACCAGCTTGCGTGATATTGATTGCCATTAAACCAATAAACAAGGCCAAGGTAGTAACGATCTCAAAATATATGATACTTTTTAATCCCATCCGCCCTACTTGCTTCAGGTTACTATGTCCCGCAATGCCAACTACTAAGGTCGCGAAAATCAAGGGGGCAACCAAGGTCTTAATTAAGCGAAGGAAAATTTTTGCAAGGCGTTCCATTTCTAAAGCAAACGAAGGAAAATCCATCCCAACCTCAATCCCTAAAACCATGGCACTAAAAATCCAAAGCGACATCTTTTTACGAACGAATGAGATCACAAAAAGCAATATAATTAAGACGAATCGAAGTGATTCAAACAAGCCATTCGGTACATTTTTCAGATAGGCTTGAGCTACAAAACCTGCCAATAACACACCAAAAATCAATAAATATGCCTTTAAGTTGGCTAACGCTTTTATAGTATTCCACATGCTGTAAAGGTAATGAATTCGAACTTTGATTCCCAATCCGTATCTTTGTTAAAAAAACGCTCATGGCCATTTCAAACAAGGAATTGGAATTCAATTTTAACGAAGACCGTATGCGCCTTCGCATTAGAAATTTGGAACAGGAACTAGAAAAAATATATCTTGGCGGAGGAAAAAAACGCATCGATAAACTACATGAAGCAGGTAAACTTACCGCCCGAGAGCGAATAGACTTACTACTGGACCCAAATACCGATCGCGTAGAAATCGGAGCAATCGCAGGACACGGAATGTACAAAGAGCATGGTGGTTGCCCTGGTGCCGGTGTTGTGGTAGTCATCGGATATGTCACGGGAAGACAATGCATCGTTGTAGCGAATGACGCTACCGTAAAGGCGGGCGCGTGGTTTCCTATTACAGGAAAAAAGAACCTTCGGGCGCAAGAAATCGCCATGGAAAATCGCTTACCGATTATATACCTTGTTGATTCAGCCGGCGTGTACTTACCGATGCAAGATGAGATATTTCCAGACAAAGAACATTTTGGACGAATTTTCCGCAATAATGCGGTAATGAGCTCAGAGGGAATAGTTCAAATTGCAGCGGTTATGGGCAGTTGTGTTGCCGGTGGCGCATATTTACCCATCATGTCGGATGAGAGTTTAATTGTCAATAAAACAGGCACCATTTTCTTGGCCGGATCATACCTTGTAAAGGCGGCTATTGGAGAAACAATAGATAACGAAACCTTGGGTGGGGCTACCACACAAACAGAAATATCAGGGGTTTGCGACTACAATGTTGATTCAGACCAGGAATGCCTTGCTACGATACGCGATTTAATGTCGCGCATTGGACAAACAGAACATGCAGGTTACGACCGAATTGCTGCCGAAGAGCCGTTGGAGCCTGCCGAAAAGCTTTATGGATTGATGCCGGATGAACGATCAAAACCATACAATACAAGAGAAATACTCAAGAGTTTGGTTGACGGATCTACCTTTACTGAATATAAGGAAGGGTATGGTAAAACCATCCTTTGTGCTTATGCGCGCATTGACGGATGGAGTGTTGGCATCGTAGCAAACAACCGTGAAATCGTAAAATCAGCCAAGGGAGAAATGCAAATGGGAGGAGTTATTTATTCAGATTCAGCAGATAAAGCAGCTCGGTTTATCATGAACTGCAACCAAAAGGCGATTCCATTAGTGTTCCTACAAGATGTAACTGGGTTTATGGTTGGTTCCAAAAGTGAGCATGGTGGAATCATCAAAGACGGCGCTAAATTAGTGAATGCCATGTCTAACAGTGTGGTTCCCAAATTCACGGTAGTTATGGGGAACTCGTACGGCGCAGGCAACTATGCGATGTGTGGAAAAGCCTATGACCCTCGATTGATTGTAGCTTGGCCGACCGCAGAAATTGCGGTAATGAGTGGAGCTGCCGCAGCAAAGACCTTGTTGCAAATTGAAGTAGCTGGATTAAAAGCTAAGGGTGAAGAAATAACACCCGAACGAGAAAACGAATTATATACTAAAATTAAATCCCGCTACGACGAACAGATTTCGCCATATTATGCAGCGAGTCGCCTGTGGGTGGATGCCATCATCGATCCAGTGGAAACTCGTAAGGTGATCTCAATGGGAATTTCCATGGCCAACCATGCTAAACCTACCAAACGGTATAATGTGGGTGCGATTCAGACGTAATTTGTTACATCTATTGCGTTCTGCAACCTTGTAACGAAATGGCATAAAAGTGGTTAGAAAGTAGCTTTGCTTCCAAAACTAATTTTATGAAAAAATTCCTGCACCTTGTTCTCTTTCTACCGCTTATTGGTTTAAGCCAATCAAAAAAAATTCAAGCCGGCATCAGCACCAAAGACAGTGCAAAACTGAGTATTCTCGGGGTTTATCAAGATGATTTCCCTAATATATCTGTGGTTTTCCGTGCTGAGAAAAAAAATGGTAATCCAGTGTTTGGATTGAGCAAAAAAGATTTAACGGTTCTAGAGAATGAAGAGGAATGCCAAGTTATTTCCATTCGAGAACTTTCAAAACAAAAACCTATTAATATAGGCATTGTGCTAGACCATTCAGGATCGATGGATTATGATGAAGGTCAATTACAGCGCTTAGGGTATGATATGTTCGATTTACCTTATGATGCACAAGGATTAATCGAATTCCCGCAGGGATATGTTAAACCTATTACCTTAGCAAAGTCGGCACTTCTTGAATTTGTGGAATCTTTTAATTTCAAAAAAGACAATATTAGTGTGGTAGGCTTCTCTTCAAAAGTTGACCGTACGTTAGAACTGACAAACAACGTTGGGAAAATCAAGCGAAATATTCGAACCATGAAAACCAACGGGACCACTGCATTTTATGATGCGATAATAGCTGGTTTGAAACAACTTAACGGTGCGGAAGGCATGAACGTTATTGTGGCACTAACGGACGGAAACGATAACGCTTCCTACGCGAGCTTAGTCCAAACTATAAATAAAGCGAAACAAATGGATATCCCCGTCTACGTTGTTGGATTAGGAGATGTGAACCGAGCAACACTAAGTCAAATTGCAACGGAAACTGGCGGACAATTTTTCTATGCGAATTCTGCTAAATCACTTCATGCTATTTATGAAAAAATAAGCGAAAAACTTCAATCCTTTTATGATTTAGTCTACCTGTCACCTAACCTATCCAAGGGCTCATGGGATCGATCTTTGGAAATCTCATTTGTTAAAGAAGGGCAGAACGTAGTAAGTGAAATCGAGCATTTCACAATTGATTCAACAGCGATAGCTTATATCAAGCAAAAAAACTTAGAAGCAAAACAACGCGAAGAAGCAGCAAGAGTTGAAGCAGAGGAAGCAGCTGAAGCAGAAGCTCAGGAGAAGGCAATACTGAATAGCAGTATCGGTATAGCAGCGCTGTTAGTTGCTGGTGGAATTATCTTTTATTTTTCTCGAAAAAAATCCAAACCGCAATTAGCAATTACTAAAGTTTATCCAAATCCAACAGCAAATAATGTTAGCATTGAAATACAGAATAATAGAGCACTGGAAGGAAAACTATATGTATTTGATATGCAGGGAAATCAAGTATTACTTCAAGACATTGGTTCTAAGGCTGAAATTAACTTATCAGCTCTTGCTAATGGGACCTATTTATTAAAAGCAAGTTTTGATGACTGTCAAAGTGAATCAATACGCGTAGTGGTGCAAAAATAACAGGCGGCGTTAAATAGATGATGTTATTTAAAGTCAATGGATTCAACGTATTTAAATGAGCTGAGAAAATTTGACTTTTATTGTAAACTCCCTTGTGTAATAGGCAAGAACGTGGAATTATTTATGTATACTCTACTCCTCGTCCCAACTCGAATTAGAACTTTTCTTGCCATTAAAGTAACGTGAATAACCAAACCCTACAATTAAATAGGACGTTGTTTTGTTTAATTCGCTTGGGGTATAACCTAAATCGGAATTTATACCAATATCCCAAGGTTTATACCCAAAGCCATAAAACGCGTAGCCTATGGTTAAGCGAAAAGAGGCATTAACATCAGCAGCAAGACAAATTCCTATATTAGGCTCAATGTATGCAGATTGCTTAGAATTATAGGTAATCCCCATACTCTTTAGTGTATCCGTTACAAAGGCACTTTGTGCAAAACCAGCTTTCACCCCAATATCAGTGGCCAAACTTGGCGTCCAAAATTTCTCATGTCCCAATTTGATAAAAGCAGCGCCATTGTGCATACCACCGCTTACGTCTTGATTAATTCGGAATTGGTTGATATTAAAGTAAGAATAATGAATCCCTGCACCAAAAAGGAGACCTGATTTAAGGGTATATTGATACATTGGCGAAACATACACCACGCCTTGCATGATGTTTTTAAATGGTGCATTTACAAACCCGTTTGGCAATCCCAATTCAAATACAAAAGAGTCGTCAATTTCCATATCTTGAGCACTTGACTTGAAATGAATGCATGCACTTATTACCACAAACAATATCAAAATTCCTTTTTTCATGTGCCTTAATGTTACATTTTTAAATAGCGTCTAATTTAAAATACCGTTTCATATGCCAGAAAGTTACAACTTTAAATACCGGCTTTTAATGTTTTCGATAAAACTTCGGGCATATCCTGCAGTCTCTGGTTCTAAATTAAACCAAAGTACTGGAAACACAAACCCAACCAACACTAGCACCTCGATGCAAACTATACGAATAAGTGTTTCCATTGGTGTGGAATCTGACGAAAAAGGAAAGAAATACACTCCAACATAAAAAACAACGAGCACCCCAAAGAAAACCAACAAAGGTTTTAGATGCCCCCAATGAAATGGATTTAATCGATACGCCAAAAAAATATACATGGAACGTGCGACATTGTAGAATACAAAAATAAAGCCTGTAGAAAAACCAACTCCTGCGATGCCATACGAAGGAATTAAAAGCCGATTAAGGCCATAAATACCTACACAAAGAAATACGGTAAACAACAGATCGTACTTGTATTTTCTAGAGGTCGCAAAAATGATTCCATTTAGTCCGCAATACATATCCACTACCCTGCCCAATAACAAGAAAAACAACACTGGAATCCCCGCATTAAATTCTGGCTTCAAAAAAGAAAACAATTCATGCACAGGTAACCATAAGCCCAAAAAGGACAATAAACCAATAAAAAGTCCAGCACCACTCGATTTTTGATAGATCTCTTGAAGCCCCTTCATATCTTTTTCCTTCCAAAGCTTTGCAACAATAGGCGAACTTACACGTGTCATGGCACGAAATGGAATTAATACAGCACTTGTGACTTGAACCATGGTGGTATAAATCCCGGTAGCGGCAAGTCCAATCATTCCCCCAATCATTACCGCATCCATAGTAACAACAACCATGGTTGCTAAGGTATTTATATAAGAAAATAAACTAAACGAAACGATAATCTTCCTAAATCGCCTCGGTATGGTAATGTGTTTCAACGAGTAATGCAGCTCTTTGTGATAGACCAAATACCCCATTAATACCATGGCTGGCAATAGGTTACTGATCATTAAGGTCGTTAAAAAAACTTCGAAAGAAATATATTTTAACGCATACACGACAAGCAGTATCGTTGTTACAACCCTAAGCCCAATATCTTGTAAAAAAACGGGAAGTATATTTTTAAACATTCCCCGCATGTGATTCTCAAATAACATGAAAAGCACATTTCCAATCCCAACGGGTATCACCCACCAAGCAAATTGATTGAATAAGGGCGATTTATCCTGAAAATACGTGCCAATCTCTTTATTAAACACCCAAAACAAGAGCGTAAAAATGAAAATCCCCAAACAAACAATGAGCACATTAAAAAGCAGAAAACCATAGTTTTTTTTAGCTTCGTTCCTAAAAAAAGGAAAAAACCGCCAAGTCACATAAATGCTACCAAGATTACTCAATTGAGCAAAAAGCAATCCAGTGGTAGTCAATAGATTAACCAATCCAATCTCAATCGTAGATAGAAATATAATGAATAGAAAGGCCTTATTAACATACCCAAGAGCCAATCCAATATATGAGATTAACGTGGTTCGTAAAGCATCCTTCTTTACAATCCCCATGTTATCTAGAAAGGTGCATATTCCGCTTGGAATACACCTTGGTAAAGAACGGATCTTTCAAGTCTTTTATAAAACGTATTGCTTCACCTGTTGATTTCATCTCAGGGCCAAGTTCTTTCTTTACATCAGGAAATTTCTCGTAAGAAAATACCGGAATTTTAATGGCATACCCCTCTTTTCGTGGATTGAAGGTGAAATCCTTAACTTTCTTCTCTCCGAGCATGACCTTCGTTGCGTAATTTACATACGGTTCATCGTAGGCTTTAGCGATAAACGGAACCGTTCTAGAAGCGCGCGGATTGGCTTCAATCACATAGACTTTATCGTCTTTGATTGCAAATTGAATATTAATCAACCCAACCGTGCGAAGTTCAACGGCAATTTTCTTGGTAATGTCTTCAATTTGTGTCATCACAAAATCTCCAAGGTTATACGGAGGCAACACCGCATAGGAATCTCCGGAGTGAATCCCTGCTGGCTCAATATGCTGCATGATTCCAATAATATACACATCCTCTCCATCACATATTGCATCTGCCTCTGCTTCAATCGCACCCCCCAAGAAATGGTCTAATAAAATCTGATTACTTCCCATTTCATTGATTATATCCACGACATGGTGTTCAAGCTCTTCTTTGTTAATGACAATTTTCATTTTCTGTCCACCCAACACGTAACTTGGACGAACTAACAACGGAAATCCTAACTCATCAGCTAACTCCAATG
Source organism: Crocinitomicaceae bacterium (assembly GCA_044353585.1). Classification (GTDB taxonomy): domain Bacteria; phylum Bacteroidota; class Bacteroidia; order Flavobacteriales_D; family Crocinitomicaceae; genus UBA952. Next base: position 81,795 of record JBILBR010000008.1, read on the forward strand.
CTTGTTCTGCACTTTCTACCACACCGTATTGTGGAAACGGGATATTATGTTGTTCTAACAATTTAGAGAATCGTCCCCTATCCTCTGCTAAATCTAAGGCATCAAAACTAGTTCCTAAAATTTTAACCCCGTAGCGTTGTAATTTTTCCGCTAACTTAAGGGCTGTTTGCCCTCCCAACTGTACGATTACCCCTTCAGGTTTTTCATGTTGAATGATGTCGTAAATATGCTCCCAAAATACGGGTTCAAAATATAGTTTATCCGCGGTGTCAAAATCAGTAGAAACGGTTTCAGGATTACAGTTAATCATGATTGTTTCATAACCACACTCACGCGCAGCCAATACCCCATGAACACAGGAATAATCAAATTCAATTCCTTGTCCGATACGGTTCGGCCCAGAACCTAAAACCACTACCTTTTTACGGTCACTAACCACACTTTCATTTTCAAACTCAAAGGTTGAATAATAATATGGCGTTTGTGCTTCAAATTCGGCAGCGCAGGTATCTACTAATTTATAGACCCGTTGAATTCCAAGTTCAGTACGTTTAGCATATACCTCAGATTCAAGACAACGCAACAAATGCGCTACTTGACGATCAGCATAGCCTTTTTGCTTGGCTTCGAACAATAAATCCGTCGGAATATTTTCAATGGAGTGTCTCTCAATTTTGCGCTCCAATTTGATGAGGTCTTCAATTTGTCTTAAGAACCAGATATCAATTTTGGTTTTCTCAACAATCGTTTTAAAAGGAATCCCCAACTTTATGGCATCGTAGATATGAAACAACCGATTCCAGCTTGGTTTTTCCAAACTATTTAAAATCTCATTCTGGTTGGTTAATTCCTTACCGTCTGCCCCTAAGCCATTTCTATTAATTTCTAGGGATTGACAAGCCTTTTGCAACGCTTCTTGAAAGGATCGACCAATGCCCATTACCTCACCAACCGACTTCATTTGTAGGCCTAATTCACGGTTTGTCCCAGGGAATTTATTAAAGTTCCAACGCGGAATTTTTACGATTACATAGTCTAAGGTAGGTTCAAATAATGCAGATGTTGTCTTCGTGATTTGATTTTGAAGTTCATCCAAATGATACCCAATCGCTAATTTAGAGGCGATTTTCGCAATAGGATACCCCGTAGCTTTGGAGGCCAAAGCAGAAGAGCGCGAAACTCTAGGATTAATTTCAATGGCAATAATATCTTCATTTTCATCAGGAGATACGGCAAATTGAACGTTACATCCCCCAGCGAAATTACCGATAGAACGCATCATTTTAATGGCCATGTCGCGCATTTTCTGAAACGTTGTATCGGACAATGTCATTGCAGGAGCCACGGTAATTGAATCACCGGTATGAATACCCATTGGGTCAAAGTTCTCGATGGAACAAATAATGACCACATTATCGTTCGCATCACGCAACAATTCTAACTCATACTCCTTCCACCCAATTAAGGCTTTATCAATCATTACCTCATGAATTGGCGATAATTGCAATCCACGCTCCAATAGGTTATCAAATTGGTCTGGTTTGTAGAGTATGGAAGCTCCTGAACCACCTAGTGTGTAACTCGGACGAATACACAAAGGAAATCCAAATTCTTGAGCAATCTCTTTCCCTTCAAGAAAAGATTTTGCAGTTTTTTGTGGCGCCATTGGCACACCGATCTCTGTCATTAAATCACGAAAAGCTTCTCTGTTCTCTGTAATTTCTATGGCTTTAATATCCACACCAATAATTCTCACCCCATGCTGCTCCCAAATTCCGAGCTCATCGCATGCAATACACAAATTCAATGCTGTTTGTCCACCCATGGTCGGAAGTACCGCATCGATCTTATGTTTTGAGAGAATTTCAACGATACTTTCAGTTTCTAAGGGTAAGAGGTACACATTATCCGCAACAACCTTGTCCGTCATGATGGTTGCCGGGTTAGAATTAATGAGCGTTACTTCAATTCCTTCCTCCCGCAGCGAGCGAGCGGCTTGAGAACCAGAGTAATCAAATTCACAGGCCTGACCAATAACAATTGGACCAGAACCGATAATTAAAACAGATGAAATGGAGGTGTCTTTTGGCATGTTTACAATTTAAGCTTGCGACTGTATAAATTGTGGACAAAATTAGCTTAAAAACAGGCACGAAGAACCATTTCACACAAGGTAATTTTTGCACAATTCTATTAAAAATGTTAATAGCGATGTTACCCTTTCAGGAAAATCCTATTTTTGTTGTAACCATGAGGACAACCATAACATTTTCCCTAATTCTGATAAGCTATTTAATGCTTGGTCAAACGCAAAGCAGTTATAAGTTAGCGGTATTAAAATACAACGGAGGGGGAGATTATTACGCGAATCCTACGGCCCTACCGAATTTGGTTCAATTTTGTAATCAGCAAATTGGAACACAAATCGCAAAGGAGGTTCCTTATGTAGATGCGGGAAGTAAAGACATTTTCTTGTATCCGTTCGTGCATATGACTGGTCACGGAAATGTTGTTTTTTCACGTGCTGAAGTTTCTAATTTGAGAACGTATCTGCTCGGCGGAGGGTTCCTTCATATTGATGACAACTACGGCATGGATGAGTATGTTCGAGCAGAAATAAAGAAGATTTTTCCAGAACATGATTTGCAAGAGCTTCCATCGACTCATGAAATTTTCTCTGTAAAATTCAAACTGAACGGATTACCAAAAATTCATGAACACGACGGCAAACGCCCGCAGGCTTTTGGAATCTTTCATGAGGAGCGTTTAGTCCTGTTGTACACGTATGAAACAGACTTAAGTGATGGCTGGGAAGATCAGCGTGTTCATAATGATCCTGACGATAAACGTCAACAGGCCTTGAAGATGGGAGCAAACATTTTGTACTATGTTTACACGCGTTAGTCTGCCCTATCGGTTAGCTTAAGCTTATAAAAAAAAAGCACCCTTCGTTGAAGGATGCTTAATCTTATACTTGTTACCTTACTTATTTAATGCTTATGGTCGTGTCCATCATGGTCATGATGCTCTTCGATTACCGGTGTTTTTTGTGGTGCCTCTAAGTTAACCATTTCAATTTCAAACACGAGGTCTGAATAGGCCGGCATTCTCGGGTTCCCTTGCGCACCATACGCTAATCGATACGGAATATATAATTTCGCTTTCCCTCCTTTACCAATAAGTTTTAACCCTTCTTCAAACCCAGGAATCATACGCTGAACTTGATAATTGAAATCCATAGGCACATTTCGGTCATAGGATGCATCAAATTTCTCTCCGGTCGCAAAAAAGGTCCCTCTGTAATGTAAGGACATCTTCGCACCCAATTCTCCTTTATACGATTCTCCTGGATTTTGAATTACATAGATCAAGCCACTGGCTGTTTGTGTTAAACCAGCGCTTTTATCTTGGGCAGAAACTCGTTTTTTGAAATCTGCGTTGTAATCGGCATCACTCATTGCCGCAATTTTTGAAAATGCTGCTTGTTTTGCTTTTTCTGCTTCTATTAATTTCAAGTATTTTCCATCAAATGCAGTTTGACCATTGAAGGCTTGTGCCGCCTTACCTACTCGAATAATTGTTACTGCATTCATTACATCATTTTGTGCAATCGCATTCACCACATCTTGACCTTGAACTACCTTGCCAAAAACGGTGTGTTTTCCATCTAACCAAGGTGTCGCTTTGTGTGTAATGAAAAACTGACTTCCGTTGGTATTAGGTCCTGAGTTAGCCATAGAAAGAATTCCTGGTGTAAAGTGTTTTAATGAGGTATCAATTTCATCGAAGAACTTATAACCGGGACCACCCATTCCATTCCCCTGTGGATCTCCTCCTTGAATCATGAAATCAGCAATCACACGATGAAACTTTAATCCATTAAAAAACGGTTTAGTTACCTTGGTTGTGTCTACGGTGAGCTTTCCTTCCGCTAAGCCAACAAAATTCCCAACCGTCATTGGAACTTTCTCATAGTACAATTGGCAGATAATGTCGCCTTTTGTTGTATTGAACTTCACATAAAGTCCATCTGCTAATTTTGGAGTTTGTGCTTGAACCAATGCGGTCCATGCTAACGCTGCTAATAAAAATATACGCTTCATATTATTCAAAACTTAATAATTCAACTTCAAATACTAAACAAGAATACGGTGTAATAACTGGTGTTGGAGACGAAGAGCCGTATGCCAATTCCTGAGGAATGAAAAACTTGTATTTCGCTCCCTTCGACATTAACTGTACACCCTCTGTCCATCCTGGAATTACTTGATTCAAAGGAAACTCAATTGGCTCCCCTCGTTCCACCGAACTATCAAATACTATGCCTTCAATGGTAGTACCGTGATAATGTACCTTAACGGTAGATTCTGCCGTTGGATGTGTTCCCTCTCCCTCTTTAATGACTTGATATTGCAATCCTGTAGCGGTGGTAACGACGCCTTGTTTTTTACCATTTTCTGCAAGAAACTTTTCACCAGCCACTTTGTACACTTCACTTTTCTTGTCCTCCTCGGCTTGTTTCTTCATGGCCTTTTCTTGAAAATACATCGACAACACCATGTCGGTACTGTCTTGACAAACCAAACGTCCTTTTGCGACTGCATCTCTAAATCCTTGAATAATCAATTCAAAATTAGCCTCGCTCATTTCTTTGCCTAAGCTGTTTCCGATGTTAACTCCCATCAAATAAGAAACGGAATCAATTTCATTTTTCAATACAACTTTCTTTGCTTTCTTTTGCGCTAGGGCAGTAAAAGCGAACAGGACAGCGCCTGTTAAAACAATCATTTTTTTCATAAGTTAATTTCGATTATCAACTCCCCAGTACATTTTATTGCGAATGGTATCTAAGAAGTTCGTATGTTCAAATTTAATCACATTAATTAGAAACTCTGCCTTGGTTACGCGGATTTCTTCCCCTTGTTTAATATTTTTTGTGACTCCATCTAAACTCACAAGGCATGTTCGGTCGCGACTCTCTAGGGTTAAATCGATCGGCATGTGGTCTGGAACGACCACTGGGCGTACATTTAAATTATGTGCAGCAATTGGAGTAATGATGTGTACTTGACATCCCGGTGTGATGATCGGACCTCCGCAACTTAGGTTGTAGCCGGTAGAACCTGTTGGGGTAGAAACAATCAAACCATCAGCCCAATAAGAATTCAGGTATTTACCATCCAATTTTGCATGCACGGTAATCATGGAAGAAGTATCTTTTTTTGAAATCGTCAATTCATTTAAGGCGAAGTTCTCTAAGCCAAACAACTCATCTTGGGTTCTTACTCGGATCAAGGATCGTTTCTGAAATTCGTATTTCTTGTCCTCCAACAGTTGAAACGTCTCGCCAATGGCCTCTTTTGAGATGTTTGACAAGAACCCTAACCTACCGGTATTAATCCCAAGAATCGGAACCCCAGAATCCCGAACAAAGCGTACCGCTCGGAGGAATGAACCATCCCCTCCAAGACAAATCATATAGTCGATGCCTGTCTTAAAATCTTGATCGGTAGCATAGGTTGTACAGGGCAAGGAAAAATCATATTTTGATTTAAGGTGATTCAGCATATCATGCTCCATGACTACATTCCAACCCCGTTTTTGACATTCGGCATGTACTTGATGAACATAGTCCAGGCTTTGCCGCGTAAATTTCATCCCAAAAATCGCTACATGTTTCATTTAGAATTTCATAAAGTTCATAAGCGCATCGAATCGATTCCGCAAATCCTCTTCCGCATCCTTATCTTGAAAAGCAGCTTTTACCTGATAATCATACCGTTCAAAGGTTCTAATGATGGACGATAAATTGGACGTATTAATTTTTAAGGTAACTTCGGTATTGGTAGATTCTTCATTGGAAGTAATGTAAGAGCTTAAAATTTTCGCATTATTACTTTCAACAATTTGAGCAATCTGTGCTAAGCTATAATCTGACTGATTCATTTCAAGCACCAAGATTCCTCCATGCTCTTTCAAGCTCCCAAAATCCGACAGCACCGACATGATGCCGTAAACTGAAATACACCCCAAGTATTCTTCATTATCGTTTAATACAGGAAGTACGGAGAGTTTCTCAGAAGACATTTTAAGCAGAATGTCGTATAAATGCGCATTTTGATTGACAAAAGGTCGTGGTAAATGGTCAAATAAATGATCCAAGTCCGATTCAAGATTTAAGTGATCGAGAACCGCAGATTCAGATACCACACCAACAAAATTGCCATTTTTTAAAACAGGCAAGTGGCTGACCTTGAATTCATCCATCCAAAGCATGACTTTTTCACCCGAATCTGTATGCAATAAGGGAGGAATTTCTTCAGAAAGGATTTCTAGCGCGCGCATAACCGGTTGCTAAGGTATGGAATTCCGTATAGAGTTTGTAATTTTGAACAAAAATCACGTGACGAAACTCAGCGTAAACATTAATAAAATTGCGACAATCCGCAATGCACGAGGAGGCCAAACCCCTAATGTAGTTCAATTTGCCATTGATTGTCAGACCTTTGGCGCGGATGGCATCACGGTACATCCACGACCAGACGAGCGTCACATCACCTATAAAGACACATTAGAAATTTCTGAAATCATCAGCACTGAATTTAACATTGAGGGATTTCCCGATGCACGATATTTTGATTTACTAAAAAAAACCAAGCCTGCACAAGCTACCCTAGTGCCTGATGGTCCAACGGTACTCACCTCAAACGCGGGATGGGATGTAAAAGCGAATGAAACAGAGCTCATCCGATGGGTCGAAGAAATTAAAAGCTTGGGAATTCGATGCTCCTTATTTATGGAAACGAATCACGAGCAAATTGAGCTAGCAGCTAAACTGGGCGTAGATCGAATTGAATTCTACACGGGTCCGTATGCAGCGCAATACGCTTTAAAACAGGAATGCATAAAACCCTATATTGATGCCTGTACTTTTGCGGTGGAGTGTGGACTAGAAATCAATGCAGGCCACGACTTAAGCCTTGAAAACCTTAAGTATTTTAAGCAACAAATGCCTAGATTAGACGAGGTTTCGATTGGACACGCGTTAATATCTGATGCACTTTATTACGGAATCGAAAACACGATTCACCTGTATAAACGATGTTTAGACTAAGCCTTATTAATTATGGTGCGCGTTGGATATGCAAAATGCACCTGATGTTCTCTAAAGAGGCGGTCTATTTCAAAACGTATTTCAGACTTATAATTCCCTATATCCCAGCTATTTTCTGCCCAAAAAACGAGTTCCATTTCGATGCCATTTTCAGAAAAATTCGACATTCGAACAATCACAGGTTCTTCCCTACTGACAATCGGATGACCAAGCGCGGCAGTTTTTAATAATTCGGTAGCTAAAACGGTATTGCTTCCATATTCTATTAAGGCGTGAATCGTGAACATAGACAAAGAAGAACTATGGCTCCAATTTTCCACTTGCTGTTGTGTTAAATGTGTGTTTGGAATGATGATTACATTACCTTCCTTCGTTTGAATTTGGGTAGTTCTGAAACTAATTTTAATGATGCGTGCAACAAAATTGTACGCGCCTTTATGTGAATTCGTTTGTGTTTTGGCATCAATTTCAACGATATCCCCCACCTTAATATTCCCTTCTAACAAGAGAACAATTCCAGCAATCGTATCCTTAAAAACATCTTGAAGACCTAAGCCAATACCGACTAAAAGTCCAACAGAGCCAGAAAGGATAAGTGAAATATTTAACCCCAGTACATTAAAGGATAATAACACAGCGGTTAGATAAATAATATATCTAGCAATTTGTACGTACACATATTCCACACCGGGATCATATGCTGTTTTTGCCCGATGCTTCTTTCCGACATATAACTTGTATGCACTGGAGGCAATTTTTGCAGAAAGAAAAATTACCGCAACAATGATTATACTGTACAGTGAAATCTTTAATGAACCGATACTAATGAGGTTGTAATTGATAAACTCCTCAAAGGTTATTTCATGGTTATTAAATCGAAAACTCAACACGGCAAAGTAAAGTGCAATCAGATAAACACTTTGCGTAAATAGCTTTAAATAAGTCTCACGTCGTCCTTCTAGATGAATATTATTACTCTTAAATTGTTTTTTCAAAAACCTCGAAAGCATTCTTCGAATAACAGTTGCACACAAGAAAATAATGAGCAGAAACACTAAATTCCAAATGCAAATATTAAAGGGTCCGACTTTAAATAAGGTGCTACTTAACATTACTTTATTATTATCCTTCCCAATTTTTCAGAGAAAGTTTGTTTGATTTTTTCATACGCCATTTGTTCGGCTAACAGTTCGAGTTGCTCTTGTTGACTCAATTCATCTGAAGCTAATTGCACGCGTAAACTTTTAATGTGTTCTGTTATCTTATACTGTTTAAAATTATAAATCGCATAAAGCACCGTACCAATCAAGTCTGAATCTTCTTGTTTGGTGTATATTCTATACTGAGAAGCCCATTTCGGGCTTAGTTCATCTTCAAAACCGATAAGTTGAGTTGTTAAATTTAAAATTTCGGAATTACTTGATTTCAAAAAATACTTGTACGTATATAAGATACCCTCTGCAACCCCATCCACAATTTCACCGAATATATCATAACAAACCGGGTGCTTAAAGCTCAGGTCGTCGGAATTTAATTCTTGAATAACTAGCTCATTGACACTCACCGGAATTTTATCGCCGCCAGGATCCAGCAACACTTCTTTATTTCCAAATTTGAGCATCAATCGAATAAGTTCTTTTTCAACCAAGGCTTCATCTTGTGGAACTTCTTTAATAGTAACTTTTGGTAAAATCGGTTTTGCAGTAATGGCGTCTTTAACCCAGGGTTCATCGACTTCCTCTGCAAATTTTCCAGCACGGTGTTTTGTAACTTCCTGAACAATCATTTCTTCGGTTAACTGATATGAAGAAGCGATTTGTTTTGCATAAATAGTTCGTGTAATTGAGTCGGGAATCAACGAAATTGAATACACAATATCTTTAATCAGCTTTGCTTTCTGAAGCGGATCATTTTCCGTGCCTTTAAGCAGTAATCCTGCTTTAAATGAAATAAAATCTTGGCGATGGGATTCTAAAAACTCATTTAGCTCATCCGTCGTACTTTTCTTGGCGAAGGAATCAGGGTCCTCTCCTTCTGGAAATAAAACAACCTTAACGTTAAGTCCTTCTTCTAGGATCAAGTCAATCCCTCTGAACGACGCTTTTATTCCTGCGGCATCCCCATCGTAAAGTATCGTGATATTCTTAGTGTATCGAGAAACGAGCCGAATTTGCTCCCTTGTTAAGGAAGTTCCAGAACTTGAAACTGAATGCTGAATACCCGCTTGATGCATACTAATAACATCAGTATATCCTTCGCAAAGCAAACATTCATCCTTTTTAACAATTTCACCCTTGGCAAAATATAAGCCATACAGAATTTCACTTTTATTGTAAACTGGGCTTTCTGGAGAATTAAAATACTTGGCTACCTTTTTATCAGACAACAAGGTTCGTCCCCCAAAACCGAGTACACGACCAGAGATGCTATGAATTGGAAAGATTACCCTGCCTTTGAAAAAATCAAATTGGCGGCCGTCCTTTTCCTTACTTAAGCCCACCTTGTCTAGGTATTCAAACTTGAATCCTTTATCTAAGGCAGCTTTAGTTAAATCGGTTCCTGTATTCTTGCAATATCCTAATTGAAATCTTTTAATAATATCGGGATGAAATCCCCGCTCAGTAAAATAAGAGAGCCCAATGCTTTTACCTTCATCGGTTTCATGAAGCGTTTCCATGAAATGATTCTTCGCAAATTCATTTATAATAAATAAACTATCCTTTTCATTGGCGGCAGCCAGTTGTTCAGCGGAAAGCTCCTCCTCCTTTGGAAGTTCAATGTTATATTTATCGGCTAACCAACGAAGTGCTTCTGGATATGAAAAATGTTCCTTTTCCATTATGAAACTAACCACGTTCCCCCCTTTACTGGTAGAAAAGCACTTATAAATTTGCTTGGCTGGTGACACCACAAAGGAAGGCGTTTTTTCAGCGGTAAAAGGACTTAACCCTTTCAGGTTACTCCCTGCACGTTTTAATTGTACAAACTCTCCAATGACCTCTTCGATTCGTGCGGTTTGAATAATTTGATCAACAATATGTTCTGGAATTCTACTCATCCAAAAACCCGTAATCTTTTTCGTTTATCACCTTACCCTTCTCATCATAGGTGGTCCAAATTCCAACCATTTTATCGTCTCGGTATTCTCCCCGGTAATGCATTGCACCGTTTGGATATTTCACCAAACTAAATCCTTCACGCATCCCATTGTTGTATACGGTGATTGATTGCTCATTCCCATTTTCTGAATAAAACACCCATTTACCATCTCGATTCCCTTTTTTATCAACAGAACCATGAAATTTCAACTGTTTCTTACCCGGATACCATTCGGAGTATACACCGTGTTTAACCTCAATTAAATTTTCAGATTTAACTTGTTTTTTCGTTGCCTTCTTTGTGGTACAAGAAACCAAAATCAATGCTATAAATACAGGGATTATTATTCTCATTTTGTTCTATTCATAGTATATTCAACAAGACCTATCAAGGCCATTTTCGCATCATTATCAGGAAACTCTAGCAGTAAAGATTTAGCTTCATTCCCCAAGGATCGCATTTTTTGTTCTGCATATGCAATTCCCTGATTTCGTTTTACAATATCAATGGCATTTCTAATATGGGTTTCACTGTCGTTGTGATTCTTAATGATGTATCTTAACTCAGTAGCTTCTGCCGTTGGGGCATTATTAAGGGTATAAATGATTGGGAGTGTCATCTTTTGCTCTCGAATATCATTCCCCGTAGGTTTTCCAATATCTGCCGCGCTACCAAAATCAAAAATATCATCCTTTAACTGGAAGGCCAGTCCCACTTTTTCTCCAAATAACCGCATGACTTCACGATGTGCAGTACCACCAGAGGCTAAATAACCTGCTTCACAACAGGTCGCTATTAAGGATGCTGTTTTTTTTCGGATTACCTCAAAATACACTTCCTCTGTGATATCTAATTTTCTTGCCTTCTCAATTTGAAGTAATTCACCTTCAGACATCTCACGAACCGATCTCGCTATGATAGCCAGCAGATCTGTATTTTGATTTTCTATGGACAACAACAAAATACGGGACAACATGTAATCCCCAACTAATACAGCAATTTTGTTTTTCCATAATGCATTAACCGAAAAATAACCCCGACGTTCATTTGCATCATCCACGACATCATCATGAACCAAGGTTGCCGTGTGCAATAGTTCAACTAAAGCGGCTGCGTCAAACGATTTAGCATTAGTTTCACTGAACATTTTACACGATAGAAATACAAAAAGTGGACGAATCTGTTTCCCTTTTCGCTTAACCAAGTAATGAGTGACCTTATCTAACAACGGAACATCAGACTTCATGGTTGAAGTAAAAAACTGCTCAAATTCGGCGAGTTCCTTTTCTACTGGTGCAATAATTTCTTCAACGCGCATGATTTCACAAAGGTAACAAAAGGAATATGGTGAATGTCATAACAGGGATTGCCTTTTTAACAAATATCGCGTGAGCACCTCATGGTAACCGTCCTCAATCGCTAAAGGAACAAAATCCACTGCTAAATCACCACATTTCATCTTTAATGCACTGAGGCCTTTTTCATATCGTTCTACATACTGACTTTTAAACTCATTCGGAAGCATTCGCATTTCCTCACCCGTTTCCATATCAACCAAAATATAAGGCCGATTTTCTAGCGAGAAATCATGCTCTATTTTCCGACTGTACAAATGAAAAACCACCACTTCATGTCGTTGGTGTTTTAAATGACTAAGGGCATTCATAAAATCAACATCATCATCATTGGAGGACCACAAATCGGTAAACAACATAACCATTCCTCGTTTCGGGATTCGCTGAGCCACCTCATTGAGTGCATGTGAAATGAAGGTATCCGAATTTTTGGCTGGTATATACTCTCCAAAAAACTTTTCTAACTCCGCATAAACATAACGCTGATGCAGCGGCGATGATTTTGCAAGGGTATGGAGCTTTAAGGTATCATGAAACAAGCTAATACCAAAGGCATCACGCTGCCGTTTTAATAACTCCATTAAACTCACCGCTGCGTATATCGCAAAGGTTAATTTATTCTCGCGTTTGTCTGCAGGAAAATACATGGAGGGAGAACAATCAATGACCATTTGGCAACGTAAATTTGTTTCTTCTTCATACTTCTTCGTGTACAAGCGATCCGTACGACCAAATAATTTCCAATCAATATGCCTTGTTGATTCTCCTTGATTATAAATACGATGTTCAGCAAATTCAACCGAGAACCCATGAAGTGGACTCTTGTGCATGCCCGTAATGAACCCCTCTACCACTTGTTTCGCAAGTAACTCTAGGTTTCCGAACTCTACTAATTTCGAACGATCCATTGGTGATTTTAAGCGAAAATAATAAAAATAACTGGGCTTCCTTGGCCAAGCAACTTAAGCTTAGTTGGTAGCGTCTAAAAAATTGTTAAATTTATATCATGAAAAAAATACTACCTTTTTTAGTTGTTGCCTTGTGTGCATTTCAACTTAATGCCCAAACCGGCTACGCGCTTACGGGACTCAATTTGATGCCCAATACAGTAACTACGCGTTGCGACACTGCGGTTACGGTTGCTTATTATGCTCAATCAGCGGCAAATAATGCACAATCCACACATACGCTACCTTTTGTACTAAGCGGAAACAACTTTGTTTCTTCTCAATTTCAATTCAACATTAGTTGGGGGGATGGAACAAGTAATTCATACAATGGTGGTGTTTCAAGCACCGGTACAGTAATCGGATTAAACCCGCCTCCTGCGCATACGTATCCAGGCCCTGGAACTTATACCTTAATTACAAACGTAATAAACTGGGCTAATCAAACGAGTGCTATTGACACGGTAGTTCTAAACCTAGGTTCATGTTCTCTTCCTGTATATTCTTTAATTCAAGTAGATTGTAACAACGATGGAATTGTTGATTCAACGTTAAATAATTCAGGTATACCTTTAGTTATTACTGGCGCTAGTCAAAGCTATACTGGCATTACGCAAAACAGCTATTATTTATTTACCGGGATTGAGCCAGGACTTTATACCTTAGGGATTGATCCAGCATGGCTTTTTACCAATAATTACACCATAGGCAACTTTCAAGGACCACCATCTTTGGTTGCCGGCACAGGGGCACAAACCATGATAATTACCCTAAATTGTGGAAACGGAGGAAATCCAACGGCCTCCATGTGTGTCAGTGGTCAGGTGTATTGCGATCAAGACAATAACGGTCAATTTAGCAATGGAGATATTCCAATTGTAAATGCACCAATTACAATTAATTACGGCGCTGGCTCTACCATTGTTTACACCAACCAACAAGGGACCTACAGCACGAATTATCTCGGTCTGCTGGGTGGCATTTCTACGGTTTCACTAAATAGCAATTGGTTAACCCAACACGGTTATAGTGCAGCGAACCCGGTTGATACCATTTCAAACATCATCTGCATGGCCGGCGCGGCTCCTGCTACAGCATCCTTTCCGATTCAATGTGGTCAAAATCCTGGCAATCCAGCATGTTATTCTGGCTTTGTTTTCTGTGATGCAAATAACAACGGGATCATGGATAATAATGAACTTCCAATGACTTTTGCGCCTGTTGTCTTGTCTAATACGCAAGGAGCAAATGCAAATACAGTTACGGTATACACAGACTCACTCGGGTACTTCACCTATTGTGGTCAATTTGGTAATGGCCAGTATGTTCTTGCTTCTATCCCTTCGAATTACTTGAACTATCTTGGATACAGTGTGAATTTCAATTTCGTAACCATTGTTGTTAACCAAGCAGCAGGCATGTTGCCAGTAAATTGTGGTGGAAATGGAGGAAACACCTGTGCAGACCTTTGGACAACAGTTACCCCTTGGATTGGATATTATCAAAACACCACAGCGCACATTCGCTTGAATTGGGGTAATTATGGACCTTCCTCGCCCGGACCATTTACACTTACATTAACTTTTCCTGCTGGAGTAACGGTTAACACAGCATCTATTAATACTCCAGGATATAGCATAGCTGGAAATACCATAACGTGGAATTTAACCAGTTCGTTAAGCAGTTTTACAACCAACGACATTATTCTATTTTCTATACCAGGAGGATTAATTAATGGGGCAAACCACTTCTTTACTAGTACAATAACACCAACTGGAAACATTCAAGATTGTAACGTTCAGAACAACAATGGTAATTTATTACAAATCTTAGGGAACAGTTATGACCCAAATGACAAAAACGTTGCCCGAACTGAATTGTACAACAGTGGATGGGGGCCAACAGAAATTGAAACAGGCGTAGACGACATTCTTACCTACACGGTTCGTTTCCAAAATACAGGAACTGCACCGGCACAGAATGTTGTCGTGGTAGACACACTTGATTCAGATTTAGACTTATCTACTTTCACCTTGGTTAACAGCAGTCATGCGGTAGAATTGGTGAACATGGGTAACGGCGTTATGCATTTTGAATTCAATGGCATTTGGTTACCAGATTCTACATCAAATGAACCGTTAAGTCACGGACAATTCACGTATAGAATAAAAGAAAATATTGGAAATCCGATATTTAGCGAAATCACGAATACGGCTTATATTTATTTCGATTGGAATGCACCAATAATTACAAATACAACATATAATGTAAATGTTTGGGTAGAGGGAATTGACGAAGCCTCTGATCTATTCAAAGTCTTCCCGAATCCAACAAAAGATATAATTACTATTGAAGGAAACGAAGAATTTAACTACACCTTGTTTGATTTGAACGGTAGAGCAATGATGCAAGGAAAAGGGAATAACATGGAAACTATTTCGTTACAATCCTTGATGAATGGTCAGTACATTCTAACATTAAACATTGGGAATTCGACTAGAAACCTAAAGGTTACGAAGTTATAAATCAACACCTTTTGATTAAATTTTAAAAAGGCCTTCGGGCCTTTTTTTAGTTTCCGCCTTTCTGTTTTGTTTGAGAATATCCAGCTGCAACGAGGATGTCGTATACTTTCTGCTTTAAGTTACCTTGAATCAGGATTTCGCCATCTTTGGCCGAACCACCTACCCCACATTTTGATTTGAGCAATTTACCGAGCTCTTTTAAATCCTCATCCGAACCCACAAAACCTTCCACCAGGGTAACCTCCTTACCGGCACGCTGTTTTCGGTCAATAGAAACATACAAGCGCTGTTGGGTTGGAGCTAAGGTATCTACCTGCTCATCCGAAGCTTCTTGGTAATTAAAATTGGGATTTGTGGAATAAACCACATTGACGCGATTATTATTTTTCTTACTCATAACACTACATATCTGACGGGCCAGCATCTTGTCCTGACTTTGGTTTTGTCATTTCAAGTTTACCAAATTTATACGTCACATTAATATAAAACCTACGTGTTAACCACTTAAACTCAATATCTTGACTGATGGTTGGTTGGCGTAAATAGGCGTAAAACCCTTGTCGATTAAGCACATCCGTAACCTTACATCCTAGGGTCCAATGATCACCTAAGCGTTTATCAAAGGCTACATCGATAGCGCCTCTTCGTTGTGCTGTTCCTAGAATTGTTACGCGCGGGGCCACATAATTTACATTAAGCTGAACCGTTGCTGTTTTTTTCCAAAAATCTACTGAAGAATTCAATTTAACATTCCCGTTAAATCCTGAACGATTCCAGCTTGATACGTCAGTTATATATTTTATAAAATTCACATTCGAGGATAAGGTTGAACGAAACCAAGTAGTTGGCTTATAACTTATAACGAATTCAGTTCCCACGCTATGCGACGTATTTAAATTGATAAAGGTCTGAACTGAGGCATTGTTTTCGCTAAATTGTCTAACCCTTGAAATCATATCTGTAGTTCGACGATAAAAAACACTGGCTGAGAAATTCAACTTTTTAGCCTCTCTAATGTAACTAAAATCGTATGAATCTATAAATTCTGGTTGCAAATATGGATTCCCTCGCTGTAAATTCAAGGGATCAGCATACGAAGTAAACGGGTTCAAATCTGAGCTGGATGCACGGGTAATTCTGCGGCTGTAACTTAATCCTAGTTCACTACCCTGCTTGATGGTGTAGCGAATGTGAGCCGAAGGGAAAAAATTGAAATAATTATTTACAATGCGCAGCGTATCCGATACCAGATTGGGAATTTGATAGGCCTGTTCTAACCTCACGCCTGCTTGGTATTTAAACTTCTTGTATTGATGCGCTACTATACCATAAACGCTAAAAATTTGTTCGTCGTAGTTGTAAAAGAAATTAGAAAGGGTATCCTCTAGAAATACATTTGAAACGGAATCCATTGTTTCTGAATATGTATCCACCACTTGATGCCGCACGATGCCCTTAGCACCAAATTCTGTACGAATTGATTGGTCAGGCCACAGATATACCCCGTCGGCCTGAAGCGTTGAAACACGTGATGATTCTTGATTAGAAAGCCTCTGCCTGAGCGGTGAAACCATCGATAATAAGACGGTATCTAAGGTGTATTGATACTCGTCATAAAACCCTTTAATGACATCGGACCCCATGGAATGGGTAGCATCAGCCGTAAGATATCCCCGATTGCTTTTAAAGTTTTGTCGGAAATTCAAATTAAAATCTATATTCTTTTGATTACTTGGGTCATAAGAAACCCGTTGCCATAAACTGGTAGCGTATAATTCGCCAAAAGCATCTTCGCTGTATCGCATATTCCACAAATCACCAGTACGGTCTCTTCGTCCCATAGATGCCGTAGAAGAAAATGCAATGCTTCGGTTATGCTTCAAGGTCCAATCAAACCCCAAACGCGCAGTATGTCCAGCGTTCAAATCGGTTCCGAGCCTATTTTGATCTAATACGACTACAGAATCATTTGCTAGGGTTTGACGACTATACAAATAATTGTTTCGGTATCCATCTAAATAGCGTCCATTATACGATGCAAATGCATTAAATGATGCGTTACGATAACTTAACGAAACACTTTCATCGGCTACGTTTCCCCCATTAAAATTACCACTTCCAAGATTTGCCGTAATTAAACCATTGAACCCTTTGAGTTTATTCTTTTTTAGTACGATGTTAATAATCCCAGAACTTCCATCTGGATCATATTTTGCGGAAGGATTGGTTACTATTTCAATCCGTTCAATCGAACCTGCCGGTAAGGCATCTAATAAGGTTTTACCATTTGAACCTGTAAGTGAACTTGGTTTACCATCAATCAAAATATTCACCGAACCTTCTCCGCGCAATAAAATCCTACCGTCTTGATCCAAATCAATGGATGGCAAATTCTTTAACACATCATTCGCCGTACCTCCACGCAAGGTCAAATCTTGAGCAACATTATACACCTTTTTATCGATACCGCTTCTAAGGATGTCTTGTTTTCCTTGTACAATAATCTCATCAACGATGCGCTGATTATTAACCGTTAAGTTGTATTCGCCAAGATTTACCACACGAAGCTCCTTCGTTGGTATTATTTGGTTAATCCACAAGGTGTCGTACCCAGCAAAAGTAGCTTGAAGAATTAAGGGCACAAACGGTAGGTTTTCAATATTGAATTTCCCCTCGCTGTCGGTAAACTGTCCAGAAACGAACGAACTATCTTTGGCTAATAGCACTTTTATCTTAACATATTCTAAGGCTTTTTTTGCATTCTGATCAACCAATCTTCCCAATACAATCCCCTCACCCTGAGTTCTTTGCGCAACAAATGGTAGCGAAAAAACAACAAATAAAAACCCCAACCATATTTTCATAGGTCCAAAGGTAATACATTGCGAAAGAATTCACAGATATTCACAAGAACGGTTCAAGTGAATGAGATGAATAAATTCAGGTTTTTAACATTCTTTAGTGAATGAAATCAAGGTGAACTATTGCTTTTAATTCATACTTAGTGTATTTTTGACACATACCGGAAAATAACTATGGGTAAAAAACAACAAGACACGGAAAAATTCAGCAAATTCAATGTGATCGTATTTGGTGGTGACGGAGACTTAGCATTCAGAAAAATATATCCTGCCATCTTTCATCGCATGCTGGACGGGCAGATAGAAGATCAATTCAATGTGGTTGGAATCATACGAAAAGAAGTAGATCGAACCATACTTGATACAAAAGTTCGGCAATTTTTATTAACTACCGATGATCAACCTGCTACCGATGCACAATGGGAGGCATTCAACTCCAAACTCGCTTGGATTAAAGCGGAAAAACCCGATGTGGCATCCTATACTGAACTGGCAACTTTCTTAACTAGCCAAAACGAATATGATCACATATTCTATTTCTCTACCCCATCTGCTGCATTTGGACCTATTTCACAAACACTTAAAGCGTGTGGTCTCATTAATGAGCGAAGTAAAGTAGTTCTAGAAAAACCGTTAGGAAATAGCCTTGAATCATCTAAACAAATCAATGAGGAAATAACGCGCGCATTTGACGAACATCAGGTATATCGTATTGATCACTATTTAGGAAAGGAAACGGTTCAAAATTTAATGGTCCTTCGGTTTGCGAACAACCTCTTCCAACGCACATGGGACTCCATCAGTATTGACAACATCCAAATTACGGTTTCAGAAAGTTTAGGTGTTGAGCAGCGTGCGGATTATTACGACAAGAGCGGTGCGTTGCTTGATATGGTTCAAAATCACCTCTTACAATTGCTTTGTCTTGTAGCCATGGAACCGCCTCATATTATTGAAGCCGATGAGGTTCGAAATGAAAAACTTAAGGTACTCAAGGCCTTGCGCCCCATGACTAAGCAAGCCGCAATTACGGATACTGTGAAAGGTCAATATACGCGTGGTAATGTACAAGGCGGAGAGGTAAGCTCTTATTTGGAGGACATCGGGAAATACAATTCGAAAACAGAAACCTTTGTTGCAATTAAAACCTACATTGATAATTTTAGATGGAAAAATGTACCGTTCTATTTACGTACCGGAAAACGAATGAAAAAGCGTTATTCTGAGATTGTAATTAATTTCAAAGAAATCGCTCACAACATCTTCCCATCCAAAGAAAAACTTAATAACAACAAGCTAATTATTCGTCTGCAACCGGAAGAGCGCATTGAACTCGTTCAAATGACAAAGGTTCCAGGTCCGGGTGGATATCGTTATAAGCCAATTGCACTGAAACTTGACTACATGGATTCTTTTAAGGAGCGTTTACCAGAAGCCTACGAACGATTGCTCATGGACGTTATCCGTGGAAATCAAACATTATTCATGCGTCAAGATGAATTACAAGCTGCATGGCAGTGGATAGAAACAGTAACAGACAGTTGGAAACTTAGCAACCAACCCAATGTCCTATATGAAGCAGGTACATGGGGACCAGGCGATTTAATTCTTGAAAAAGGCGCAACATGGATAACAAAATCATGGAAAGACTAATCTCATTTGATTCGAGGGAGGAAGCATTTAACAGCCTTGCTCAACGGATTTCAGAATTAATCATCAAGGCTCAAGAAAGCAAAGGAATAGCCAAGGTATTATTGTCTGGCGGTGGCACTCCGATACCAGTTTACGAAAAACTATCCGATTCAAGTTTAGATTTTTCGAAGATAGCATTTGGCTTGGTTGACGACCGCTTTGTTCCTGTTCAAGACCCCGCATCTAATGAGGGTGTAATTCGGAACATTTTTAAAAATCAAGGAGATTTTGCCCTCGAACCCATGGTGGAACACCCACAGGATTATGCGCAAAGCATAGCGCAATGTAATAAGACATATCTTAAGTTTATTCACGGCGATATTATTTTGCTGGGAATGGGTGGTGACGGCCACTTTGCCTCGTTATTCCCAGAAGATGCTCCCTCTGCAGAGGGCTTACTAGCTGCGGAATGTGGCTGCTTGGGAACAAATGCACCAAGTCATCCAACAAAACGTATTTCCACTAATTTAGCGTTCATAGAATCCATTGAACACCGTATTTTACTAATTACCGGAAAAGATAAACTAGACAAACTCAAGGCATCACTAACCGAAAGAACCCCGATATCTTATATTTTTAATAAACTCACAGAAATATATTACGCCCCATGAAGTTGAATTCTACCATTAAAGCAATAACTGCACGAATTATCGCCCGAAGCACCGAAACACGGAGCGCGTATATAAAACAAATGCAACAGGCTCGAATCGATGGTGTAGCCCGATCATCTATGAACTGTGGCAATTTAGCTCATGCCTATGCAGGATGCAGTGCTCATGAAAAAGATGCATTAGCTGAAAATGAGCTAAAAAACATAGGAATTATTACTGCGTATAACGATATGCTTTCGGCACACAAGGTGTATGAAGATTATCCAAAGCAAATCCGTACCTATGCCACTGCTCATCATGCAGTTGCCCAAGTAGCCGGAGCTGTCCCAGCAATGTGCGATGGGGTAACCCAAGGACAGGATGGAATGGACCTTTCACTTTTTTCAAGAGATGTTATTGCGATGGCTACAATCGTAGGTTTATCCCACAATGTGTTTGATGCGGTGTTGTGTCTTGGGATTTGCGACAAAATCGTTCCAGGATTACTCATGGGTAGCCTACGGTTCGGTCATTTACCGGCAGTGTTTGTTCCGGGCGGACCAATGCCGACTGGAATTTCGAATGAAGAAAAATCAAACATTCGTCAGTTATTTGCCGAAGGAAAAATAGGACGTGCCGAACTCTTAAAAGGAGAATCCGATTCTTATCATTCCCCTGGAACGTGCACCTTCTATGGTACAGCAAATAGCAATCAAATGCTCATGGAGGTCATGGGACTTCAATTACCTGGATCGAGTTTTGTAAATCCAGGCACAGAATTGCGTGATCTTTTAACCGAAGAGTCTGTGCGTGTGGCAGCAGAAAACGCGCGCAAAGGTTCAAATTTATTGATGGATATTGTCACCGAAAAAACAATAGTCAATGGTATTATAGGACTGTTGGCTACGGGTGGGTCAACGAATCACACCATCCATTTAATTGCCATGGCAAGAGCTGCTGGAATTATTATTAATTGGGAAGATATGTCGGATCTTTCAGCCGTGATTCCATTAATTACTCGTATGTATCCGAATGGTGCTGCAGACGTGAATCACTTCCATGCTTCCGGCGGAATGGGTTTTGTAATACATACCTTACTCACCCATGGATTACTTCATGAAGATGTAACAACCATCATCGGAAAAGGGCTGACAAAATTTACGCAAGAACCATATATTGTTTCCAACAAATTAGCATGGAGAGCCGGAGCCAAGGAATCACTTAATGATTCAATTATTCGAGATGCAAGTAATCCTTTTTCAGTGGATGGTGGAATAAAAATCATCAAAGGAAATATTGGACGAAGTGTTGTTAAAACCGCAGCTGTTTCGACAGAGCACCTCATTATTGAAGCTCCCGCCATCGTATTCAACGAACAGCATGAGTTAATTACAGCGTTCAAAAACAACGAACTTAATAAAGATTTCATCGCTGTTTTACCGTTTCAAGGTCCTGCACACAAGGGCATGCCGGAATTACATCAATTAACTCCTACCCTGACGATTTTACAAAAGAAGGGATTTCGTGTAGCCTTAGTCACCGACGGACGCATGAGTGGAGCCTCGGGTAAAGTTCCTGCAGCCATTCATTTGAGTCCTGAAGCGAGCAAAGGTGGATTTATCGGAAAAATAAAAACTGGAGATTTACTGACGTTGAATTGTATTGATGGTACACTAACGTGTCATGAATCAGATTTTGCACTGCGCGCTACAGTTATGAAAGAGAGTACCGATCAGGTTGGCTTAGGCCGTGAATTATTCGGTGTATTTCGACGCCAGGTAACTGATTCTGAACAAGGTGCATGCACCTTGTTTTAATCGGCTGTACGAACAGAAATAATAACAGAAATAAGCAAGGTACCAAGGATCACACCTAACGAAACAATGGTTTCTATGTGATACACGGGTGCAATTAGCATTTTAAACCCAATAAAGGCGAGAATTACGGAAATACCATATTTCAATTTCTCGAATTTATCCATTGAATTTGCCAACAAGAAATACATCGAACGCAAGCCGAAAATTGCAAAAATATTGGAGGTATATAAAATAAGCGGATCGTTTGGAGCAATTGAAAAAATGGCAGGAATGGAATCAATTGCAAAAATCAAATCGGTAGTTTCCACAATAAAAAGTACCATAAATAACCTGGTAAAGAATACGTTACCATTTCGTTTTATCCAAAATGAATCGGATGAATCCTTGGTCAATACACGAAAATTCTTTCGAACAAATCGGGCACCAAACGAGTTACTAAAGTCTTGATTCTCATCATCCTCCGCGGAAAACAAGGCCTTAATCCCACCATATAAGAGCATGATTCCAAAAATAGTCATGATCAAATTGATTCGATGAAACCCTTCCCCTCCTACCTGTTCTGGAGCTAACGTAAATTTCCAAAATGCCGGAAGATAGGTAATCTTGATTAACCAAGTTCCCGCAAAAATAAAGACAGCACGAAGCGCCATTGCACCTAAAATACCCCAAAGTAAAATTTTATGCTGGGCCTTACCTGTAATCTTGAAGTACTTAAAGACCATCAAGAATACAAAGAGATTATCAACGGACAATGACTGTTCAATCCAATAAGCAGACTGAAATTGCGAAAATTTCTCAAACCCTTTCTCATACCATATAAACCCACTAAACGCCATAGCTGTTAATACCCAAATAGCGGTCCATCGTATCGAATTCTTGGTTGAAACCTCATGGTCTTTAAACTTAAAAAGTGACCGTATATCAAGGGCTAACAGCAAGGTAACG
Source organism: Crocinitomicaceae bacterium (assembly GCA_044353585.1). Lineage (GTDB taxonomy): Bacteria > Bacteroidota > Bacteroidia > Flavobacteriales_D > Crocinitomicaceae > UBA952. The sequence continues at coordinate 104,740 of JBILBR010000008.1, forward strand.
ACTCCAATAAATGCAATAAGAATTAATTGATTTTGATTCATTCAAGGCAAATGTAATACGAAAAGTGCTGCTCGAGTAAAAATCTAGCTAAATTTGACTATGATCAACAGACATATTAAACATTTTTGGGAATTAACCACACCCCAGCTTTACGAAATTTTAGCCTTACGAAGTGAAGTTTTTGTAGTGGAACAACAATGTATTTATCAAGACCTAGACCACAAAGACCAGGAGGCAATTCACGTTTTAGGAATAGGAGAAGATAATAAACTCATTTCCTATGCTAGAATTCTACCTCCGGGAGTTATCTATCCAGAATTCGCTATAGGTCGGGTTATTGTTGCACTTTCGCATCGAGGAACAGGTGAAGGACATCGACTAATGGATTATTGCATGACATCCATTAAAACAATGGCAGGTGAAACAAGCATACGAATCTCAGCACAAGCTCATTTAGAGTCATTTTATCAGGTACATCATTTTAAATCTACCGGTAAAGCATATTTAGAGGACGGTATACCACATGTAGAAATGATTTATTATCCTAATTTAGCGAGATGAAAAAAAGTATTTTATTAATCTCAAGCGCAGTATTAATCGCTAGTTGCGCTAGCACTAAACCTAAAAATCAATCTCAAAGTCAAGCGTATAAAACAGTTTCAACTGATTTAATGGATAACACCATAAATCCAAACGATGACTTTTTTATGTTTTGCAATGGAACATGGGTAAAGAACACTGTTATTCCTGCCACCGAATCACGTTGGGGAAGTTTTAATGAATTGGAGAAATCCAACAATGAAAAGCTTACAAAAATCCTTGAAGAATGTGCGGCTCAACCTGGTGAAGTTGGTACCCAAAATCAAATTCTTGGGGCGTATTACGCGAGTCTTGTGAACATGAAAAAACGTGATGCACTTGGTATTACAGCCATACAGTCGGAGCTAAAATTAATCGAAGAATTAAAGCGCAAGGATTTACTGGTTGAAATTATATCGAGCCATCACATCGACGGAATCGGTAGTGCATTTGGATACGGAGTAGGCCAAGACTTGAAGGAAGTGGATAAAAATATCAGTTATTTGGGTCAAGGCGGAATTGGGTTACCAAATCGTGATTACTATACGGAAGCAAACAAAAAGGACATATTAAAAGCATATCAAGCGCACATTGCGAAAATCTTTATTATGGCTGGAAGTACAGAAGAAACCGCATTAGCTGCCTCTGTTAGTATCGTGAAATTTGAAACAAAATTAGCTGAATCCATGCTTACACCAGCTAAAATGAGAATTCCCGAGTTGACGTATAACAAATTGTCGTTTAAGGATGTAACCCTGCGCTTCGGTACGTTTGACTTCCGATATTACTTGTCCAAAATTGGGGCACAAACACCGGATAGCATCGTTGTTTCTAATCCGGAGTTCATCTCAACCTTGGCAGGATGTATCGAATCTGAGTCTTTACAAACGTGGAAGTTTTACCTACAATGGAATGTACTGAATCATTATGCTGGTCATCTGAATCAAGCCTTTGTGGATCAAAACTTTGACTTTTATGGTAGAACTTTAAAAGGCAAAAAAGAACAAAAACCATTAAATGAATATGCCATCGATGAAATTACCAATTTAGAGATTGGTGAAATCCTTGGGAAAGTATTTGTAGAGAAGTATTATTCTGAAGCAGCACAAAAACGTGTAAATGAATTGGTAGATAACCTACTTGTTGTATTCAGGGATCGAATTGAAAAACTTGATTGGATGACTCCTGCAACGAAGAAGCAGGCCCGGAACAAATTGGATTCGATCGGCCGAAAACTAGGATTTCCTGAACGTTGGGAAGATTACTCATCCCTTGCTTTTAATCCTGAAGACTATATCGGAAATATAAAATTGATGGCCCGTTATTCCAATCAGAAGAACCTATCTGAACTGAATAAACCCGTAGATAAAGAAAAATGGGGAATGCCTGCACACATGGTCAACGCATATTACCATCCGCTGTTAAATGAAATTGCCTTCCCTGCAGGAATTATGCAACCCCCATTTTTTGATGTTGAATCTGAAGACGCTGTTAATTACGGTCGTATCGGAATGGTAATCGGACATGAATTTACGCATGGATTTGATGATATGGGTTCTAAATTCGCAGCCGATGGAAGCTTCACCAACTGGTGGACCGAAGAAGATCGTAAGGCATTCGAACAGCGTACGGCGCTATTGGGAGAAACCTTTGCAGGCTTTTGCCCGATGGAAGGCAATTGCGTGAATGCTGAACTCACGATGGGAGAGAACATTGCAGATTTAGGAGGATTAACAATGGCCTATTACGCGTACAAGCGAACGGATGAATTTAAACGGAATGAAGTGCGCGAAGGATTTACTCCAGCACAACGATTTTTTATTGCCTACGGTCAATTATGGAAGATTAAGTATACCGATGCCGAAATGAAAAACCGTTTGGCTACCGACCCTCACTCCCCTGGTATGTATCGCGTGAATGGCCCATTAAAAAATTGTCCTGAATTCTTTGAAGCGTTTGGTATCACTGAAGGAAAAAACATGCGCAACTCGAAAGAGAAAGTATCTAAAATCTGGTAAAAACTTCTATTAACTTCTAAATTATATTTTATGTCCTTTGAATTTCCCCTATCGTTTAAATTTAAAATTGGCACCTTATCGAATGATTTCGTAATTACAGATTCAAAAAATAATACCGTCAGTTATGTTCGCCAAAAAATGTTCAAATTAAAGGAGGACATTATGTGCTATAGCAACGAATCAAAAAAAACGTTGTTATATCGAATTAAGGCGAATAAATGGCTCGATTTCTCTGCTACTTATTCCTTTTTTAATGGGGAGGATACAGAACTTGGTAAAGTAGCACGAAAAGGAGCCGTTTCTTTGTGGAAAGCGACCTATGTAGTGTTGAACACCGAAAACACCCATGAATTTACGATACGCGAGGAAAATCCTTGGGTTAAAGTATTGGATCGCTTGGTTTCTGAAATTCCAATCGTAGGTATTTTTACCGGATATATGTTCAACCCAAGTTATTTGGTAACCAACGAACAAAATGAACCTATCATGAGATTTAAGAAAGACAGTTCATTTTTTGGTAGAAAATTCTCTTTACATCAATTAAAGGAAGTTGATGATAAAGCTCAAGAGCGCATCGTACTTAGCTTAATGATGATGGTATTGTTGGAGCGCCGAAGAGGATAAATTCAATAGCAAAGAAAAAAGGCCGCAATATGCGGCCTTTTTTATGAAGTTTAATTTTCTATTAGTCTGCAAGATCGTATGTTTGATAGGTTTTATCTTTATAAAGCATGGTTGCTTTTTGAACCACTTCATTTAACTCGTTAAAGATTTGATACGATTCACTATAACCAAAAAGGTCTTGCGCTATATTGGATTTAATCCGCGTTCGAATAGCCTTTCCACTTATATCATACGCTTGTTGATCAAAGGTTAATTTGGGGTCTTCTTTGGAAACATATCCAAAAAATCCTTCCATAAATGATGCATCGGTATTAAAATTTGCAATGAATGCCTTAACGTCCGGATATTTCTTTTTCAATTGCTCACGATTTGAATTGACAAATTCCAAGCTATACGCATTCACATGTCCACCACGGATCAGGTTGCTGTAATAATCTGTTATATCCGTTGTATCAAGCGCTACAAAAACATCGGGCATTATTCCACCACCTCCATAAACTAATCGGTTCTTAGCCATGGTATGAAACTTCAACGAATCTGGAAGTTTAATAGAATCTGCATGTTGAAATTCCCCATTCAAATACCGTTGGGTAAGATCTTTCCGGTAAGTCTCTACATCTTGATACGGTTTTTGAATAAACCTCCCAGTTGGTGTATAGTAACGTGCAATGGTTAATCTTAGCTCACTTCCATCCGATAAGGGCATTGGGCGCTGCACCAAGCCTTTACCAAATGTTCTCCTACCCACTACTAACCCACGATCCCAATCTTGTATCGCCCCAGAAACAATTTCACTTGCTGAAGCCGTATATTCATCGGTTAGAACGATCAATCCTCCCTCTTCCCATAATCCTTTTTTACTTGCAGTTAAATTACTTCGAGGCTGTGCTCTACCAATGGAATACACTAACAGTTTGTTTCCGGAAATAAACTCATCTGCCACGCCTCGTGCCGCATCCAGAAGTCCACCACCATTTCCTTGTAAATCAAATATCAAATTTTTCATCCCCTTGGATTTCAAGTCTTTTAGTGCAACTTGAATCTCTTCGATTGTAGTTTTGGAAAAACTATTTAATTTGATATATCCAATCTCCTTATCAATCATATAGGCGGCATCTACCGAATAAATTGGAATTTTATCTCTTGTAATATTAAAGCTTAATTCATCATGCTTTTTGCGAAGTACTTTAACCTGTACCTTAGACCCCAGTTCACCCATTAATTTAGTACGGACCTCATTGTTTTTCAAGCCAATACCAGCGATAGAATTTCCATCAACAGCCACAATTTGATCACCTGCCAATAAGCCAAGTTTTTCACTTGGTCCACCGGGTATGGTAGCAACCACCATCAAGGTATCTTTAACAATTTGAAAGCGAATTCCAATACCTACAAAACTTCCATTAATTTGTGATTGCGCCTCTTGAGCTTCTTCAGCGGGAATATACGTGGAATGGGGATCCAACTCCTCTAACATGGCAACAATAGCTGTTTCCGTTAGTTTTTTTGCATTAACAGGATCTACATAATTACGCTCTATTTGCTGCATAATTTCATGGAATTTATAGCTTGTAGATAGAGTACTTGGATCATACTGAGCCAACATTTGTGAAGCCATCCCCACAAGAATCAATGAAAAAATTAAGCGCATAATTTTGTTTATTTTGAGAAACGATTGGTGTCAAAAATAGTAACACTTTTAAGATTTACCTTTAAATATTGTATGTCGTGATTATTATTTAGGTTTTATTAGCAAATTTACAGTGTGAAAACAAAACGAAAAAAAGGCATTAAAAAAGCAGGCACCTTTTTCAAAGGTTTTAGTTTATTATTGGCATTGATTGTGCTTTCCTATTTTATCCTTTGTGTTGTTTTAGCTTTAATTCCGGTTGAAAAAGAAATCACCACTGACCCAAAGAAAATAACCATTTATTTTATGCAGTCGGGAGTACACACAGATTTTATAGTTCCGGTGCATCACAAGGTACAAAATTGGGATGTCTTGTTTCCATATGAGAATAACAAAGTTTACGACACCACCTTCCATTGGATTGGAATTGGCATGGGCGATAAACGATTTTTTCTTACCACACCTAGTTTTAGCGATTTAACCTTATCCACAGCATTTCGTGGAGCGTTTGGCTTAAGTGGCGCAGCGATTCATGCCTATTATCATTACGAAATTCCAAGCGACCGACCGATTATCAAACTAAAAATTACTAAAAACCAATATCGGAGACTCTGTGGATATATAAAACGTACCATCCGATTTAAAAACAATAAGCCTGTTCTTCTTGAATCAACTGTGAAAGGCACCACATTTGACTACGACCGATATTATGATGCGAAAGGAGCTTACAGTGTATTGAACACTTGCAATTCCTGGGTAAACGAAGGCTTAAAGTCTGCCGGACAACGCGGATGTTATTGGACCGCTTTTGCAGGAGGAATTTTCTACCAATATGGGAAGTAAACTTTTTGTCACTTTTATTTTATGGACTTTTATTGGTTACTCCCAGCAGCATATACTTGTATTTGCCAATGGTTACTTAGGTCCTAAAAAAGATAAGATACCGAGGGACAATGGGGTTACTGTAAAACCTCAAAGTTATTGGTATGGTTACGATGACACCATAAGAAATCGATTTTTGCCTGTAACGCCAGTTTATATCTCTGGACATCATCCGTTAAAAACATCCCCGCACCGAAGTAAATTCCGCTTTGCTTGTTCGTATGTTTTTACGCGTTTCGTCTGGTTCCGAAGTAAAAGAGGGTTTGGATTAAACACCAAGCTAAATCCGGAAGGATTTTTAACGCGCTATGAAAACGGAAAAATTTGTGGACAAAACTTTTTACAATTTGCTAAAGACTCCTTAAAGTCAAATCCCCGCAAGGATACACTAGACATTGTTTGCCACAGCATGGGGTATGCCTATATGCTTGGGTTTTTAACGCAAGTAGATTCTATTTATAACTTAGGAAAGATTTTAATTATTGCACCAGAAACCCCTGATTTTATGGGCTATGATTGGAATAAATTCCAAGAAGTTTGGCAATACGGAAGCAATTTGGGTGAAAAAAAAGCGGATGTAATCTGCATGCAAGACGGCATTGCGCCCCAGGGTCCCGTTAAAAATTTAGAAAACTTAGCAAAGGAAAAAGGTGGACGAGTCTTTGTTCCTAAACATGCCAGTCGAGGATTTATTTTTAGTCACCATTTGAATTGGTTTGATTGGTTTTATACCATTCACCCGGGCGACTATGGATTTTTCACCCGTTAGCTTACACTTTTTTGTTAGTTTTGAACATGCAAAAAGAGGTATCCCTTAAACCATTCAACACCTTTGGAATTGATGTACGCGCCGCATTGTTTTCGTCGTTTTCAAGTATTGAGGAATTAATTGACCTCCTTCCTGCCATACGAAATACAGATACTTTAATTTCAGGGGGCGGAAGCAACATGTTGTTCACTAAAGACTTTGAAGGGCTGTTTGTTCGTAATTGCATCAAGGGGATAAAGGAAATTGAACGAACTAAAACGCATGTAATTCTTGAGGCGGGTGCTGGAGAAAATTGGCATGACTTCGTTATCTCTTGCGTTGATCAGGGCTTTGGTGGTCTAGAAAATTTAAGCTTAATTCCTGGTTGTGTGGGCGCTTCACCGATGCAAAATATTGGCGCATATGGGGTAGAAATTAAAGACACCTTTGCTTATCTGGATGCCGTAGAAATTTCTACGGGTGAAGTTAAGCGATTTCATTTAGCCGATTGTGCCTTTGGATATCGAGAAAGCGTTTTTAAGCGTGAATTGAAAAATCAATATATCATTTGTAGCGTAGCTTTTACCTTATCCCTATATCCCACTATGAATACTTCGTATGGTGTAATCGAGGCAGAATTGAAGCACATGGGAATAACAACACCTGGCATAAAAGACGTTAGCAACGCCGTAATTCGCATTCGTCAATCGAAGCTGCCTGACCCTAAATTGCTAGGAAATGCCGGTAGTTTCTTCAAAAACCCAGTGGTTTCTAACGAGGTTCTTCAATCAATCCAATCAAGCTATGAGCGTGTTCCCTCCTACCCAGCTGGGGATGGCCATGTGAAATTAGCTGCGGGTTGGTTAATCGAACAAGCAGGCTGGAAAGGTAAACGCTTTGGCAATGTTGGAGTTCATGAACTTCAAGCCCTGGTATTAGTTAATTACGGTGGCGGTACCGGTAAAGAAATTTATGACCTTTCACAGCGCATCATTGAAGATATCCAAGAAAAATTTGGGGTGAGCTTGGAGCGCGAAGTAAATATCTATTAGTCTTTTTTAAAGACGTCGTCTGAAATCCCTTTATTTACCAGATAATTTGAAAAGGTTAACACGATCGTACCTTTTTCATTGTCTTTATATTTCTTTTGCTTATCGTTATTGCGAATATCCGAAGCTACACTCTTAGGCATTTTGAATTTTTTGATGTCCACCGTAAAAGTCATTTTATTGGGTAGGCCATATTTCTTATTCAGGTTATATTCATAATCAATAGAGACCGTGCCGCTAGACTTGGTGGTTAGCACCGTTCTATAAATTAAATCCTCCGAGGTAGAAATATACACTTTTGCCAATATAATCTCACTGTTTTCATCGGTTGGTAGGATTGAAATCAAGCGTGTTTTATGCTCATTAATTGTTTTTGCCTCTCCCAATACGGCACTATACTTTTTTTCATTGGATAGAAATCCAGTTAAATCACTCATTCCTTGTTTAGGCAGGATGGCAATTCCCTTTGATTCCACTTTAAACTTATCCTTCTGTTTAAAATAGATTTTGGCTTTTGCAATGGGTACCTTAATAAACGGAATCGCCGCTTTAATTTGAACATCGGCTTGATAATCTTCAACGAGGTCGATTTTATCAATGACCCCTTTTAGGATTTCTTCTGCCGTTTGACCAAATCCAACTACCCCTGTAAGGACAAAAACAAAAAGTAAAACTGATTTCATGAGGTAATATCTTTTTTATTAAATCGGATGAGGGTGATACCAAGCAGCACTGCAATGTGCGCCACTAAAATTAGTACCGATTCCCAAATGGCTGATGTAGGATATGGATCTTCGAACACACTGCGCCACGCCGCCATGTGCGTAGTAAACATATAGGGTTTAATGGAATCAAACACTGAAACATCCAAGGTGCCAATAATGGTAAATAAAATGATAACCGACATGGTGGAAACTATCGGTCCAACGCTATTCTTTGCAAAGGCAGAAAACGCAAGGGATAAGGTAGCAACGGTCCACAACGCAAGAAAGGCAATGAGTAGTGCCAAGCCAAAGCGCCACGCTAAATCGGCCTCTGGTATGATCAATAAGCCATTGGAATTCAACACAATCAAATCGCCTGTACCGAACATCCATTTCGCAACAAAAAGCGACAAAAAGCCCAACCAAACGGTCATAATCAAGGTGTAAATCGTTGCTGCTATCCATTTAGACAAAACAATACCTGTTCTTGAAATGGGTTTTGTCGCTAACATTCGGATCGTACCAGAAGCTTCTTCCCCAGAGAGTAAGTCGCCAGTGACTAGGGAAATTAATAAGGGAACATGCACGATCAACATCTGCATGATGATGAACGCAATTAAATTACCGTTTAAAATTTTCCCATTAAAACTTAAGGTCTGTTCAAAAGAAGCCGTAACAAAACCAATGTAGGACTTCCCATCTGCTTTCATGGCAAAAAGTACAATCAGGATTAATAGCGTTAATGCGCCTATTCCGATATAACTTCTAATTTTAGTAGCAATCTTGAGTAATTCGTTAATCGTATTTTTCCACAGCATCATTTCTCGGTCATTTTAATGAAAAAATCTTCTAAACTTCGCTTAGGAATTACCGCTTTTACACCACAACCCGTCTCTACAAGTCGTTGAATCAATGGCTGGCGAATGTCCTCTTCCATTTCAATATGGTAGGTACCTTGATAGACTAAACGTGCTGAAAGTGAAGAAAAATCGCGTTGAATGGTTTCCTCAAAAACTGTTGGATTCGCAACCGAAATCTCTAAATTCATGCTTTGTTTTTCCAGCAATTCATGCACATTACCTTCTACGATGGTTCTACCCTGATTTATGATTACCATGCGATTCGCAATGATTTCAATTTCAGACAATTGATGCGAAGAAAGTAGGACCGTTTTCTTTTGCTCATCTCGTAAACGAAGAATTAAATTTCGAACCTCAATAATTCCTTGAGGATCTAATCCCGTAGTTGGTTCATCAAGAATGATAACATCTGGATTATGCAATAAGGTTTGAGCAATACCTAAGCGTTGTTTCATGCCGTGTGAAAAACCAGAAACTTTATCCCCTTCCCTTCCATTCAAACCAACAAAATCAATCATTTCTTGAATTTGACGTTTGGTAATGTCCTTCCCGGAAATGCGGGCAAATATTTCTAAGTTACGTTGCGCAGAAAGGTATTTGTAAAAATCAGGTTTTTCAATAATACACCCAACCCGTGTTAGCACTTCAGATCGATTTTGATTTAGGGATTTACCAAAAAACTTGATCTCCCCGTCTGTCGGACGAATCAAAGAGAGTAAGCAACGAATGGTTGTACTTTTTCCGGCACCGTTAGGACCTAAAAAGCCAAACACGTCTCCTTCATTTACATGAAAAGAAACATCTTTCACTGCGTGAAACGAACCAAAATTCTTCGATAAATGGGAAACTTCAATTAGTGCCATATGCTCTTTAACAAGCCAAAGGTATAAAGGTTGCGCAGATGGGTGTGTCTTTTTAGTTACATTTGAAATAAAAATGAAATTTCTACTCATTTTCCTCGGATTCCTTCCCTTTGCCGTTAAATCGCAGTCTTTTGTCAATCGCACGTATAGTCAACAGTATGATATTCAGGCTAAATCGGTGGTACAAATGGGTAATGGGTCATATTTGGTTGTCGGAACACAAAGTTTTTCAAATGGATTTCTAAGTGTGCATGATGTAAACGGCCAATGTATACAAACAGCGTATCTGAGTCTAGGAGCACTTTCAAGTTTTTCAGAGTTTACGCAGCTTACCAAGATAAATGATACCCTAGCGCTTATAGGTGGAAAGATATCCATCGCGGTGGGCCCTGCAGAAATTTGGCAAGGAATTACGATTGCAATTAATCAAGATGGACAAATTCTTTGGTCGTTAATAAGCAGTATAACGGATGCAGGGGCTGATGCCACGGTGCGGGATATTGAACGATTGAATGACAGCACGATGCTAGTGCTTACATCAAGTATTAGTAACGCAAGTAATGCCTTGAGTGAAGTTGATCTATACGGTACTGTGCATTGGACCAAAGCATATGATTTGAACGCAGATGGTTTTCAATTGAACGACGTATGCATAGCAGACTCGAGTATTTACGCTTGTGGTTACCAGTTTGCCTTAGGTACCTTCTCGGGAATTATTTTGAAGTTAGATTCTCTAGGAAATGTAATCGAAGGAAATAAATACGACCATGTATCTCAGCCTGATTTTATTCAGGCAATCGCACAACATCAGGGTCTAATCCTAGCCAACAGAGGTCATGCGATGAATAGTATGGATCTTATCAAGGTTGATTACAACGGGAATATTACTGAACAGAAAACATTTCAAAACGGGATGGGTATGGGCATGCCTGAAGAACAAGCGTCCAAGCCATTACAAGTTATCGATAGCGTAACTTGTTGGTATTGGCAGGGCGGTGACTTTGGATCCTATGCAAATAAAATTTCAACCTCCAATTTATTACCGATACAATCGCTGATGCACATGGGGAACATACAGCGCATGATTGAACAAGACACGCTCGTTTACATGTTATCAAGTGGTCCGCTCTACGGGATAAAAAAGCAAGTTATTATGCAAAAACACTATGCCTTATCGGCGGTAGATTCTATCGATCAGTTCTTTGCTTACTGTACCTATCCGAGTAATGAAAACCCGTTTATTGAACTTTCCCCAAGTAGAACAAGTTTTGCTCCCTTGGTGAGTGCAGGTACTACTCCAAGCCCTTGGTTTTATCCATTCGTTTCAAACCAATCTTGGACAAACGAGCCTTTTTGCGTGGAAATGTTGGGTGGATTAAGTGAAACTGATATCAATTACGGTCCAAATCCATGTAATGAATTTATTCAATTCACCAATTTACCTAATACAGCATTTACACTGTCAAATTTAATGGGACAGGTTCTAAAAACTGGAAGCACATCAAACGAGGGTGAAATCTGGGTGAAAGAGTTGCCTGTTGGTGTATATCTAATAACGATCCTGGATCGAAGCTTGAAAATTATTAAAGAATAAGTTATCGACTCCTAAGGAGTATTGACAGTGCACCAGAAAATAGAAAAGCAACGGTACTAAATAACTTACCTGATAGTGGAATGTACCTCACTGCTTTCCTTTTTTCTATAGCGGATAGAATTGATTTTGAGGCGTACATTTTAGAAATACGCAAATATTTGTTTCGCTGAGGAATTGCAAGTTTATTTCCAACTGAATCAAGCGCGTATTTATCTGCATCATTCTCAACAAATCCAAGGTAAACTAACCCTACATGCACCCCCTTGTCATGTAATTCAAGAGCCAGCCCATCTCGTAGTTGCCTTAATGCAGCCTTAGACATAGAATAGCTGATATATCTGGGGATACCAAATAATCCAGCCAATGAGGACAGGTATAAAATACTTCCTTTGGTTTTCATAAGTGCGGGAATTGCAGCCTTTGAAATATAGACTGAACCAATTAAATTGGTATCCAACACTTCTTTAAAAATTGATACAGAGACTTCCTCCAAAAGACCATAAGATGAAATCCCAGCATTGTTTATGACCACATCTAAGCGTTCAAATTTATCTTCTGCTGCAGCAATTAACTGTTCTACTTCAGATTCATTTCGTAAATCGGCCTGAAGGTAAATCGCACGATTCGATGCAAGTGCGTGTATAATACTTGGGTCATTTGGAAGCGGAGTTTGTTTCGAATGAAAAACGACCAAAGCATTCAATGCTAGCAATTGTTTTGCAATTTCTAGTCCTAAGCCTCGACAAGAACCGGTAACCAATACAACTTTATTCTCCCACTTGGATTGCATATTCAAAAATAAGCATCATGATAAGGGACTAAAACTGATTTGCACAAGACAAAAACCTATAGTTGCTCATAATAAAAGATTAATACTAAAAGGGAGTATGGTACTTAGCTTATTAAGACCAAATACTTAAGCTAAAAGGTATTTAAACCCAATACCCCTAAAACGGAGTATATTTGTCCAACCACACTTTTATAACATGGACAAAACATTTTGGAATGAACGCTTTGGAGAACCGGGCTTCATGTATGGGGATCAACCAAACGATTTTTTAAAAGCAAATGCCTTGACTCTAAAACCAGGAGGGAAAATTCTGTGTTTAGCTGAAGGAGAAGGAAGAAATGCCGTTTATCTCGCCACTAAAGGCTTCGACGTAACTTGCGTTGATTTTTCGGAATCCGGATTAAAGAAAACTCAGCAATTAGCGGAAACACATGGAGTTTCGGTTTGTACTGAATGTGCAGACCTCCATCATTTTAACATTGAACACGAAGCGTGGGATGGAATTGTGATGATTTTCGGCCATTTTAACGAGGGTTTAAGAGCATCGTTGTACAAACGTATTAGTGCCGGTTTAAAACCTGGGGGAGTACTTCTAATGGAAGTATATACGAAAGACCAATTGTCATATGGAACCGGTGGGCCGAAATCAATTGAATTTCTATATGACAAGCAAGAATTAGAAGCTGCTTTTTCTGAATTCAGTTCCGTTTCCATTCAAGAGATTATTAGAGAAATTAATGAAGGTGAATTTCATAAGGGAATGTCATCGACTCTGCAAGTCAACGCTACAAAATAATGAATATAAAAAACCACACCTTTATTGTCACCGGCGCAGGTAGCGGAATGGGTAAAGAACTCTCCTACCAAATCGTGCAGAAAGGCGGATTTGTTATTGGAATTGACCGGAATCAAGAAACACTATCTCAAACGAATGAATACTTGCGTGACTTTGGGGGCTTAAAAGCAAGCTATGTATTGGATATAGCAAACGCTGCAGCAATAAAAACAGTGTGTGAAGACCTAATAACTACCCACAAAACCATTGATGGGGTCTTCAATAATGCGGGAATTATTCAGCCCTTTATACCATTCAATGAACTGGATGAGCAAGCCATCCGGCATGTAATGGATGTGAATTTCTTTGGATTGGTTTTACTTACCAAAGCCCTACTTCCTACCCTGTTAAGTAGACCTGAAGCACACATTGTGAACACCTCGAGTATGGGTGGTTTTTTACCTGTTCCTGGTCAAACAATCTATGGCGCATCTAAAGCTGCCGTTAAGCTATTTACCGAAGGATTATTTGCGGAATTAACGGACACAAAAGTCCATGTTACCCTTATTTTCCCTGGGGCAATAGAAACGAACATCACCAGTAATTCAGGGATTGAAATTCCTACTTCTGCGGACGGAAAAAGCTATAAAATGCTTTCAGCAACGGATGCCGCAACCCAAATCATAAAAGCCGTGGAACGCAATAAATATCATGCGTATATCGGACGGGATGCTTGGTTTATGAATATACTTACACGCCTTAATCCGCTCTATGCAAATCGAATGATTTCAAAACAAATGAAATCACTTTTGAAAAATTAATTAGGGAATTCCTTAAAAACTCTTGGAAATTGTTAAACAATTAGTACTTTTGCCGCGGAGAGTTGGCAGAGTGGTCGATTGCGGCGGTCTTGAAAACCGTTGAACCGCGAGGTTCCGGGGGTTCGAATCCCTCACTCTCCGCCAAAACAAATTAAAAGCTAGCCGAAAGGCTGGCTTTTTTTATTACCAGTAGCGATCATTGCTTGCAATGGTGAGCAAAATGGTAATAAAAAAAGATAAGGATGCTTGCATCGTTGCTTTTAATTTGTTTTGAAGCATACCCCATAAGGGTTCACGAGCGAAGCGAGTACTCCATTAACATGTGAAATCTAGCATGCTTTTAGCACGTTGGTAAAGCTCGCTTTGACAACGGAAAAAAAG
>JBILBR010000009.1:0-93850 GCA_044353585.1 Crocinitomicaceae bacterium
GACGGGGCCTCTGAAACATTGCCAGTTAAGGCACTGATTAATTCCGTTTTTTTGAGTGTTTGCGCGTTTGGAACTCCCAAAGTTGCTGCAATTACACGTAAATCATTTAAACTTTTCCCTGATAATTCGTTGGTATCCATAAAGGTAGTGATGAGTGAAAAAAACGCGATGAAGCGCTAGAGAGATATCGAATGCAAGTTTATTAAAAAAAAAGGACATTCACATCAGTTTCCCTGAAATATCATGTTTTTCTTTTTTTCTTTTTTGCAGCTGGAAACAATATGTTATTGAGAATCAAACGATAACCCGGTGAATTTGGATGCAAATTTAAATCAGTTGGTGGGTCCCCAACAAAGTGTTGATAATCTTCCGGGTCGTGACCCCCATAAAATGTCCACATGCCCTGACCGTATTCCCCATGCAAGTAACGTGCGGTACCGATGGATTTAGTTTCGCCCATGATCAATACATTGGGTTTAACAAATTCCTTGTGGAAATCAGTAGACTGTCCCATGAATCCTTTCACAGTAGAAGTATGGCATTGGGTGAGCATGGTAGGTACAACATCCCACTTGGCAGAATATTCAAACAAGGTAAAGTAATCTTCCTGTTCTCGAATGGTTGAATTATTACGCAAATTAGATGCATCCAAGTTGGAATATTCATAAAAGTACGGATCGCGATTTAAGGTGAAATTCTGAAAGGCTAAGGATCGGGTAAAGTCTAACTTATTTTGTGCGTTGGGGTCCGCCGCATCCCCATCATAAATGCTCTCACAGATGTCCACTCCATTGGCACTTAAGGCGATGTCATAGCTGTCTGTTCCACTGCACATGGTGAACAAAAACCCTCCGCCCATGATGAAATTTTTAATGTTTTGAGCTACTGCCAATTTCAGCTGTGAAACCTTTTTGAATCCCAACATGCGTGCGTTGGATTCGGCGACTTTCACTTGTTCTTTATACCAGGGTTGAAACGATGCAGAGGCATAGAATTTCCCATACTGTCCTGTGAAATCCTCATGGTGAAGGTGTAACCAGTCATACTTAGGTAAGAGGCCCATTACAATAGCTGAATCATAAATTTTATCGTATTTAATCTCCGCATACTCCAATACCATCGTTACTGCGTCGTCCCAAGGCTGCTTGTTTGGTGGCGTGTAGACCGCTATTTTTGGGGCTTTTTCCAATTGAATCACTTCCATATTCACCTCAGGATTGGCAATCTCAGTTTTTATAGCACTCACTTGTCCATCGGTGAGTACCTGATATTTCACACCTCGAATTTTTATTTCCCGCTCGATTTCTTGCAAATGCGGAATTAAAAACGCACCTCCTTTATAGTTCAAGAGCCATTCCATCACTACGCCATTTTCTAAGCACCAGTAGGCAATTCCGTAGGCTTTTAAGTGATTGCTCTGACTGTTGTCCATAGGGATCAACAATTGTGTGGCACCCAGCCGTAAGCTGAAAATAATAAAGCAAAGAAAGATTACTAGTCTTTTAACCATTAGAAGGGCACATTTTGATCGCCATCGAAGGTGAAGTCATTTTCGGGTTTATTCATCTTGCTTTGAATCGTTATGGTGTTGGAGTCCTCGTTGAAACTGGAAAGTGCCGAGGCGTTGTTTTCACCAAAGTCTCCCATGGAATTTGCATCATTCATGTTTTCAAAGCGGGCATATTTAGCTTCAAAGCGCATGCGAACGGTATCTGTTTTACCATTTCTGTGTTTCGCAATAATGAATTCAGCCATGTCTTGGGTTGAATTTCCAAAATCATCTTTAAGAATTTTGTAGTACTCCGGACGATACAAAAACGATACGATATCGGCGTCTTGTTCAATGGCACCGGATTCACGAAGGTCGGAAAGAAGTGGACGTTTGTCTCCTGCACGCTGCTCAACCGAGCGACTTAACTGTGCCAAGGCAATAATCGGAATATTCAATTCTTTGGCAATCTCCTTAATGGAACGGGAGATGGTAGAAATTTCTTGTTCTCGGTTGCCATTATTTTTGCCATCCTTGGCCGACATGAGCTGTAAATAGTCAATGATCACCAATTCAATGTTGTATTGCGCCTTTAAACGACGACATTTTGCACGAAAATCAAAAATACTCAAGCCTGGGGTGTCGTCAATAAAAATCGGAGCGGTTGTTAGTTTTGGAATTCGGGCATGTAATTGATGGAATTCATGATCTGCTAAATCGCCTTTTCTTAGTTTTTCAGAGTCAATTTTTGCCTCTCCAGCAATCAGTCGTTTCACCAACTGAACCGAGGACATCTCTAAAGAGAAAATAGCAACGCCTTTCCCGTGCTGTACCGCCGTGTTTCTAGCCGCAGAGAGTACAAAAGCAGTTTTCCCCATTCCCGGACGCGCCGCAACCACAATCATGTCCGACCGTTGCCAACCCGAGGTGATTTTATCCAATTCAATAAACCCAGACGGAATCCCTGAAACTCCATCGCCAGTAGCGCGAGCCTTTTCAATTTCTTCAATGGCATCTTTAACTACACTGGACATGGCATTGACTTGCTTGGTCATGTTGTTCTCCCCAATTTGAAACAATCCAGTCTCGGATTTATTCAATAAGTCAAACACATCCACCGTATCGTCATACGCATCTTTTAAGATTTCCGTACTCACTCGAATTAATTCACGCTTGATGAATTTTTCAGCGATGATGCGCGCATGGTACTGAATGTGTGCAGAAGAGGCAACGCGATTGGTTAATTGCGATACATAACCAACCCCACCGGCAGCGGTTAATTCGCCGTTTTTAGCAAGACGCTCCGTTACCGTCACTAAGTCTACCGGACTTGTGGAGGCAAATAAATCCCGAATGGCCTTAAATATGTATTGATGTTTCGGATCGTAGAAACTTTGCTCATTTAAAATATCGATGGTGTCGTTCACCGCGTTCCGTTCCAGCATCATGGCTCCCAATACCACTTGTTCCAAGTCAACTGCTTGCGGGGGTATACGCCCCATTTCATTGCTGAATGCGGTCGCCACTTTGGCGCGTGTACTCGGTTTACGCGAGGTATCTTGAGGTTCCATGATGTGATGAATTGAGTGAAAGGTGTCGAAGTTAACCAACGCTCAAATGTACAAAAAGTGACGTACTTTTTTCGGGTTGTTTATAACTATTTTAGTGCTTTTTTTGCAGCTGCGGTTCCAATGGTTTCCGTGATATAGTCGATTGATTTCTTTGGACTTCTCGCCGGACTGTAAGCCCTTCCGTAAAATATAATTTGTAGATGTAATTTATTCCAACATTCCTTTGGAAAGTATTTTTTTGCATCACGTTCGGTTTGTACCACGCTTTTGCCATTGCTAATGCCCCACCGCGTGAGCAACCGGTGAATGTGGGTATCTACTGGAAAGGCTGGAACCCCAAAAGCTTGTGCCATCACCACAGAGGCTGTTTTATGTCCAACACCCGGTAAGGATTCGAGCGCTTCAAAGGACGCAGGTACTTGGCCATCGTGGTGTTCAAGCAATAATTCCGAGAGCCGATGAATGGCGCTGGATTTCGCTGGAGATAGGCCGCAAGGCCGAATTATTTCCTTGATTTCGGCAACAGAAAGTAAGACCATTTTCTCAGGGGTATTCGCCTTAGCGAATAAACGGGGTGTTATAATGTTTACCCGTTCGTCCGTGCATTGGGCTGAGAGCAGCACAGCAATCAGTAAGGTATAGGCATCGGTATGGTCCAGTGGGACCGGTGTTTCAGGATATAGTTTTTCTAATTCCGTTTGTATGTACAGTGCTTTTTCTTTTTTTGTCATGGCCAATTCCCTAGGGTGATTATTGAAATAATCCGATAGTTGAGTAGTAAGTAGCTCAGTATTATTCCGGAAACTAGGTATAAACTCGCATAGGTGGAAAGATACAAGAGTATGGTATCTTTTTTATAAAAGGGAATAAGAAGCCCTAGGCTGAAAATGACGTATAAAAAACCCCGAGCCCAATAATAGGTGAAATGTACTTCTACAGGCTTTCCCTGATGAATTACGCTAACATCTGAACGAGAAATGGCCGTTTGAAGATATGTGATCGTTGGATATTTATTAAAGCCTCGAGGGTCGTAATTTGCGACAAAAAAATGATGGCCATATTTCGTAGTGATTTCATGGACATAACCCTCTGTGAAACTTTGATAACTCGTTGAATTATAGTTTACTACTTGATCATTTACGGATTTTAACGGAAGTATTTGATCCGCAACTAAGACACAAAGCAAAATAAAGCAACACAAAGCAATGATGCGCTTGAATTGCATTCGGTATCCACGAATATGTGAAAAATAGACCTCCTTGGAATATGCTTCTTGTTCGCGCCGCATTTGTTCATAGCGTTCCCAGGCTTTTCTGTGGAATTCTCGGTGCTGTTCTTGTTGGCTTTTTCCGCGATGGGTGCTTTGTACTGGTCTAGCCTCGTTGAAATCCTTTTTTAAGATGCGCTCATAGGCATCTAAGAGCCGTTGGAAGATTTCTGTTGCATCTTGGTTGGGATTTCGATCCGGATGGTACTGCTTTGCCAATGCTCGAAACCGACGCTTTACCTCCGCATCGGTGGATGTGGGTTCTAGTCCAAGTATTTTATAATATTGGCTGCCAGACATAGGTTTTCCCCGCTTCAATCATGGATTTGCGGTCTAGTTTATCGTTGATATTTCGCTCCAAGCGGTCTAGGATCGTCTGTTTTCTCGGGATTTCATAGGCATTCAGCCCTTCGATTGCTTTGAATGCTTCTATGGATAATGTATTCCCTTCTTGAGTAAGTACTAATCCAATGCCTTGACCATAGGTTTCATCTGGAAACGGAATGATCATGAATTCTCCGGCGATATGGCTGTTTAATTTTCGTTCTACTGCTTCCGGATGCACCTTATTGCCGGCTACATTGATCACAAAATCTTTCCTTCCAATATACCGAAATGAATCTGGGGATAGCAATTCGACACAATCGGTGGTATGCACCCCTGCCTTGTCAAAATCTCGGCAATAAATTACCAGGTGTGAGTTTTCTTCGTTAAAGCTAATTCCGTTCATGGCATGATATGGAGCGTCCTCTTCAGCCGTGATGTGCCGGAGGGCCACATGCGATGCAGTCTCGGTCATTCCATAACTTTGGTAGGCATGCTTCCAATAGCTAAATATGGCTTGATGTTGTGGACTGGTCAGGGGTGCCCCTCCAATTAATACGGTTGTTTCTTTCTGACGGTTCTTTGAATCATTCAGAAATGCAATGGCCTGTGTGGGTACAAGCGCGATAAAGTCTAAGGAGGTTTCTACCGCCTCGAGTGGATTTTTTTTAACGGGTAGCACGTGAAGCTCTAGGTGAGCAAGCATGGATCGTATTATCATGAGTTTACCTGCAATTCCTTCCGTCGATAAGGCCAATCCAGCTTTCATTCCTGCCTTTAATCCAAAGTAGTCAATGGTGCGCATCGCGGAATGAGCAAGCTGTTTTTTAGATAATTGAATCAGTTTCGGTGCACCGGTAGATCCAGACGTATTACAGCTAATGTAGTCCGACCCATCTTCCCATGTTTGAATGAAGGATTTTACTTCGTCGAAACGTGAAATATCATGATAAACCAATTCCATATCAAAATTCTATATCTAAGTTAAAGCGATTTCTTAAGGTATGGATGTTTGGATTTTTTCGGGCAAGCGCTTGATACTTGTCTTTTCCCGTGATAGGTTTTTGTTCCGATTCGATTTGCTCGGTAACCATTAGGTTCACATCTAGAAATCCGTTTTTCAATTCGGTTTTTAAAAATTCTACAAATTCCGGAAGAATGGGTGTGATGTAAGCAACTTGTACTTCATTGTCTACGATCAGGGTGATGGTTTCATCGGAGAGTTTTGGGTCTCGCTTGATTAAGGCATGATAAAATGTTTCCTTTCCCAAGTCTTTCAGGATATGCGCATATTTTCGGGTACAGGAAATTAACGCATCTGTGCTGAATTGGTTTCGGGGAAGGTCTTCTTCCGCCACCACTTTTTTCAAGCGGTGTGCCGCGAGTTGCGCTTTTATGCTCAAGGTACTTTCGGATAGGCTACCGGTAGGTTTATCGAGGGTGTTCGGTTTTTGTTCCAGCTCAATTTTCGGTAAGCTCAGCGAAGGCTTTACTGCCTTTTCTTGAGGCTGTTGAGGCCGCAGGCTTTGCGCTGCAAAGGGGAGAATACTAATGGGGTCCGTTAGGGATTTTTTTTTTCAGCCTCTTGTTGTAAAGAACCTAACTCCATTAAGGTGACTTCCACCAACAAGCGTTGATTTTTCGAGCTTTTGTAGGCAACGTCCGCCTTACTTAAACAATACATCGCTCTGGTGAGTTGGTTTTTCTCCCAAGCGCCGGATTGCTCTTTGAAACGATCCTTAATGTGTTCGGTTAATTCGAGTAAGGGAATGGTGCGTACATCTTGCGCCATGAGTAGGTTTCGAAAATGTTCCGCTAAGCCAACAATGAATTGGTGTCCATCAAAACCCTTCTCAATAATATCATTCAAGGTTAATATCGAGCCCGCAATATCTTCCTTCTTTAAATAGTCTACAATCTTAAAATAATAGTCGTAATCTAATACATGAAGGTTGGTTAATACCGTTTGGTAGCTAATATTTCCACCACTAAACGTTACCAATTGATCAAAGATAGATAGGGCGTCCCGCAAGGCGCCATCGGCTTTGGTGGCGATGAGGTGCAAGGCCTCGGGTTCTGCGCTAACGTTTTCCTTTTCTGCAATGTTCGTGAGGTGCGCCGCAATGTCTTTAACGGCAATCCGACTAAAATCAAAGATTTGACAACGAGAAAGGATCGTAGGAATAATCTTGTGCTTTTCTGTGGTCGCTAGGATGAAGATGGCGTGTGCGGGCGGTTCTTCAAGCGTTTTCAGAAAGGCATTAAAGGCACTTGCAGTAAGCATGTGAACCTCATCGATGATGTAAACCTTGTAGTTCCCGAGTTGTGGCGCAATGCGCACTTGTTCAATTAATCCACGGATGTCATCCACGGAGTTATTCGATGCAGCATCCAATTCATAGATGTTCAGCGAATTTCCCGAATTAAAGGAAACGCATGAGTCGCAGACATCACAGGCTTCAAGTTGCGGAGTGCGGTTGAAACAATTAATGGTTTTAGCTAAGATTCGCGCCGTGGTAGTTTTACCAACACCGCGTGATCCGCAGAATAAAAAGGCTTGTGCTAAATGACCGGTTAAGATGGCGTTGCGCAAGGTCCCTGTAATAGACCCCTGTCCGACTACCGTTTCAAAGGTTTGCGGACGATACTTCCTTGCTGAAACAACAAACTCGCTCATATCACAAAGGTAACGGATTCTACATTAATACGCAGTGGATTGTACGCGTTGTTGATAATTTTATCTTTAATGGCGCGTAAAGCTTCCACGCAAGGATTTCCCGTGGTCGTTCACTTCAATAAAGTAAGTGCCAGAATAGGTTGAAACATCCAGAGATTTTCCTGTAAAATTCAGGGCATGAAATACTTCAGCACCTTGCGCATTCACGATCCGAAGTTCAATGGGTGTTGTAAACTCGTGCTGAAAGAATAAGAGGTCGGCACTCGGATTGGGATAGGTAAGTAATCCATATTCTTCTGAAATTATCGAAACACTCGTTTGTTGTGTTAAGGCATTCCATTTGTTAAGATAGATCTTCAGTGCACCAGAGCGAACGTCTCCCCAAACTGCATAACAGGTGTCGCCCGAATAAACCACGCTCATGAAGTCGTTTCCGCTTCCTTCCAGGATGGTGTCGTGCGCTGCGGCTTGACTTGAAATGGGATAATCTTGACTTAGTGTTAACGAACCATAGGGTTTCGTTGCAGCATAAATTTCACTCGCCTGTTCATACCCGTCGTTGGGTGCATTGCGACGGTCCCGCCACGTAATTACTAAATCGCCGGATTCGTTAAAATCACCCCACAGTAAGTCTTGCACGCGGTTATTTCCGATGGGGTCTTGGTTCACTTTCTGCATAGTTCCCCAGGTGTTTCCTCCATCACTGGATTCCATTAAATATACATCAGCTTGGTCGTTTTGCTCACTTAAAAAACAGTAGGCGAGGTGGCCTGGGTGTGCTTGGTCCGCAATGAGTTTGCCTGCGCGTTTAAACAAGCTGTTACTCACCCCCACATTTAGTCCTTGATAAACTATTTCGTGAGTTATTGTAGTCCCAAGATTGGTTGAACTCGCTAAAACTTGCCGCGGATAAACGGATTGCGAAACGACATACGATGGATAAACGGCATAGAATGTTCCGGTGCCATCGATGGCCGGAGTGGGCATGGGTTGTGGAATGGTGCTTCCCGCCAGATAGTTCAAGGTGTCCATGATTCTTGGATTCAAAAAGCTTTGTCCACCGTCCAAACTTACACTCAAATACGGGTTGTACGGCGGAGTAATCAATGCAGGTTGGTCGGCATTCATCGTGGTTACATAAATGGGGGCCAGCGGTGAATTCCCAGATTGATCTATGACCATCCACGGACGATCAATACACATCTTGTTTGGACAATCACTGATGTTGATGGCCTCAACGGCATTCCCCCATGAAAGGCCTCCATTGGTCGATTTTCGAACCACGACTTGCCCCTGGGTAAATCCAACATTGTCGTAATCAATGTAGCACATGTAAGCATTCCCTACATGATCGAACCCTAAACTAACGTCCGCAGAAGAAAATCCCGGTGACAAATGGGCTTGAGATATCGGGGCGGACCACGTAGTTCCTCCGTTCATGGAAAATGAAGATTTGATCACTATTTTTTCACCAAATTGATAACCCATCCATGCGGCAATGAGGTGTTGCGGATTGCTTGGGTTGATTGCAATGGAAGGCTCTCCTTCGAAGTAAGTTCCGGAGGATACCAACACGTTTTGACCAATGACTATTGAAGAAAGTAAACAAAAGCAACAAAAGACGATGGTCTTCATGGGTTTCTTTGAATCGGAGTAAGACTGTATCCTTGAGCGTTTAAAAGCTGCAGCACTCCATTAGGTCCGGAGAGATGACCTGCTCCAACGGCAATGAAGGTGTTTTCGCGCTCAATTTGATCCATAATGACAGGAATCCATTGGGTATTACGTTTGTTTAGAAAGTTCTCAACGAAATTCGGAAACCCCTCAGATTCTGCAACAATTTCTGTGTATAGCGCATCAATCGATTCGCTCAAATAGTTTGCTAACATGGCATCATAGCTTTGCGTTTCTTTCATTCCATCAATGAGCATCTGCACCTGGTCTTCCAAAGAAACCGTATTGATGGTTTGCATTTGCACTTGAATAGATTCAAGTCCCATTGTTTTTTTACTTCCCTTCTTCGCCATTTCACCAAATTCCAGCTCATAAGATTTGGTGTTTTCTAAGGATTCTTGAAGCATAACACTCGAGAAGAAAAATGGCTTCAAGCGACTATAGCGCTTAAACTTCTTCTTGTTCATGCCATTGGAATCCACGGCGTATGCATAAATCATTTCGTATTGGTCCTTCGTACAGATGTCGCGCAAGGTTTTGCCTTCAGGAAGTATGGTCTCTTTTGCTACCTCAATTTTCTGGGCAAGGTCCATGTTCAAATCGACTTCCATGGCAATCATACTTGACTTATTAAAGGCAGCCGTTAAGGTAGAGTCGATGTTAAACTGCTCTTTGGGCATCAAGTGAATGGTGCCGAAAAGATACGATGTATGCTGCCCGTCTTTACTCTTTATTTCATATAACAGTTGACTATTCGCAAGGAATGAGGCAAGTAAAGAAACGAGAAGTACACCTGTTTTCATTCCTTTTTTATTCGAAATCTTTCAAATCCACTGCACCATTGATTTCTGTTGCATCTAAACTGATGTTTAGCGTCATAGGGCCGACATTCAATGTCGTTTTATGTGGCATGAGTACCCCGTTTACGGATTTGTAATCAGCGTATTCGATTACGGTAGTAGAAGATTCACCATCTTGGTTCATTACCTTAACCGTTTTAGCTTTAAGGAAGGTAGACTTATCGTAGTAATGATAGACTTCGCCACTATTTCCAAATGCGATTTTAACCACGTAATATGGCGTGCCATTTTCAGATTCAATCCCAATAACTTCTGGTTTATAATTAGAAACGGTATTGATCCAATTCAATTCTGGAATTACACCTTGTTCCATCAAGGCAATGGCAACCTCTTCACTGGTCATTTCTTTTTTCCCTGTTTGCATGTTGAAGCTGTACCCGCTTTTACCGTCAAAGTACTGTTTCTGTGCAATCATACCATTGAATTCCATTTTATCTGCTTGTATTCCCTTGGTTGTAAAATACGAAGTACTGCTTAATGGAAATGGAATTTTATCTGACTTCAAGGTAGATTTCTGAACCATCGATTTGATTTTACTTACTGTTTTCGTAGCTGCTTTTAACGAAGAAGCTTGTGTTAAACTTAAGGTTACCTTAGTAAGTAAGTCATTGATTGTTAAGTCAGATGCGATTTTATCTGATTTTACATCTCCAAATTCATCAAGTTTTGTAACCTGACCATCGGAATCAAAGCGCTTAATTTTTTCCAATACCGCTTCATTGCCTACCACAATGATATTATAGTTGTTGGCTTTTATATATTTCGAAGCAACTGCTTTAAGATCCGCCGGTGTTATGGCGTCTAACTGCTGCAAATACGTTTTGTAATAATCTGCAGGTAGTCCATACCGTTGAATGTTGTATGCAAAACGTGCAATCGTTTGTGGACGCTCCAACGAACGTGCAAAGCTTCCGTTCTTAGTTGCTTTGGTAAGTTCAAGTTCGTCCGATTTGATGTCGTCTGCCAATAAGCGATTTAATTCATTTACGATTTCCGTAATGGCAGAGTCCGTAACATCATTTCTGAAATTACCGGTAACAGATATCCAGCCCACGTTGTTTAGAATATTTAAGCCGGAGTAGCATCCGTAGGTAAAGGCTTTATCTTCACGTAAATTCTGCATAAGTCGCGTTCCAAATCCACCGCCACCAAAGACATCATTTAATACAGTCATTTTTAAATTATCTGGATTCCCCATACGCATTGGGATGGGAAACGTAACTTGAATTACGGATTGAACAGCACCTGGTTTATTTACAAAATACACCTGATTTCCATCCGTTTTGTTTGGATCTTTAAATTGAGGTTGCGCTGGAGCATTTCCATTCCAAGAACCAAAGTACTTTTCGATATAAGCGTCTGCTTCTGCGCGAGTAATGTCTCCAACGATTACTAAATAGGCACCTTGAGGCGTAAAATGTTGCTTGTAATACCCTTTGATGTCATCCAGGGTAATTGCTTCAAGCGTTTTAAATGTCATTACCTCACCGTACGGATGATTTGGGAAATTAACTTTAGCTGTGGCATTATTTGCCATGCCTTGTCCTTCTGATTTTAAAGAAACCAAGCCGGATTTAAATTGATCCACAATCCGCGTGTATTCAGATTCAGGAAATGATGCATTCAAGGTAATGTCCGCCATTAATCCCATTCCCTTGTCAAGGTGTTTTGTTAGGGTTGAAAGATAAACGTTGGTTGCACTGGCATTTATGGTTGCACCAATAAAATCGATTTCTTTATCCAATTGATCTTTTGACCGATTTTGCGTGCCAGACATGATTAATGAACCAGTCAGTTCGTTCAAACCCGCTTTGCTTTCTTCCAATCCTGGATTGTATCCTAGGGTTAAATCAAACGATACTTTAGGCAGTTTGTGGTCTTCCGATAGAATGACAACCATGCCATTTTTTGTGGTCCAAACCGCTGATTCTTTAAGTTGAATCGGCGTAGGGGTAGCCGCTTTCGGCATGATTGAACGATCAATTTGTGCGTATATGCTACTGAACGCTATGGCTACGAGGAGTGATAAGGTATATTTCATGATTATTTTTCAGTTGGTAAGTAATATAAAATAACACGTGCATTATCTGTTAGATAGGTGTTTGCCACGCGTTGGATGTCTTCTTTTGTGACTTTGCGATACATTTCAAGCATTTGGTTCGTGCGCGCCGCCGTTCCATAGTATACGTGGTTATCTGCAAGACTTTCTGCAATGCCGGCTACCGATGAGGTAGATTCAACTACTTGTTTTTCGAATTTATTCAACACGGATTGATATTCTTCATCTGAAATTAATTGATCTTTCATGGCTCTGATTTCAATATCGAAGGCCGCTTGAATATCGGTCAGAGAAATTCCTTCTTTCGCTAAGGCTAAGAAGATATTCATTCCGCCATCTTCTAATCCATAATTAAATGAGCTCGCGTAGGTAGCGATTTGTTTTTTCTCAATTAGGTTTTTATTGATGCGTGAACTGTTTCCACCAGAAAGAATTTCATTCATAAACTCCAATGCGTAACTGTCTGCATTTTTTTGATCAGGAATCTTATATCCCATAAAAATCCCAGGTAACTGAATGTTGTCGTAAATCGTATCCGTTATTATTCCACGAATTGGCTCCTTATCTTTTTGTGTTCTTCGCACATCGATAGGAGTCGCCTTTAATTTGTTTAACACAGCAATCGCTGCCTTATCTTTTGTTTTATTAATGTCTTTAGCATCAAACTTACTTTTGTCAATCCCATATTTTGCAACAAACTTTTCCGAACTCAGGCTCAGCACATCACGGTATAAGTTAATGGCTTGACCGCTAGGGATCGATCCGAAATACTGCTCAATCCATAGTTTAGTTTTTTCAATTGGAATATCACCTGCAATGGATATTGTAGCATTGTTTGGCACATAAAAATCTTGATAAAATTGTACGTAATCTGCCTCAACTGCTGCATCTAAGTGCTCCATTGAACCGATAGGAACCCAGCGATATGGATGACTTGGAAAGGCTCGCTTGAACATTTCTGAAATAAAACTCGCATACGGCTGGTTGTCTACACGCTGACGTTTTTCTTCTTTTACAACACTTCGTTGCGTTTCAATACCTACGTTTTCCACTTTGGCATGCAACATACGCTCACTCTCTAGCCAAAGACCTAATTCTAATTGGTTTGAAGGTAAAATTTCATAATAATACGTTCGGTCTTGAGACGTATTTGCGTTTAAGGTACCTCCGTTTTTTTCCACCAACTTAGAATATTCACCTCGTCCAATGTTTTGAGACCCTTCGAAAAGTAAGTGTTCAAAGAAATGCGCAAAACCGGTACGTTCGGTGTTCTCGTTTTTAGATCCAACATGATATAGAACTGAAACAGCAACGATAGGCGTGCTATGTTCTTCATGTAAGATTACGTGAATACCGTTAGGTAAATCGTATTCGATGTAATTAATTTTACTTTGTGCAAATCCCGTATTTAAAAGGATCAGTGCAAGTAGTGTTATAAAAATGGACTTCATAGATAAATTTTTGAAGCGCTAATTTACGATAAAGTGCGTAATCCCGCGGCCGTATTTTGAAAAATATTCGACTCCAAGAAATTGGCCTAAAAATTGCCTACCTTTGAACCATGCAGCGAATGTTACCCTTGGTGTTCTTGTTGTGCTCCATTGCCTTTGGACAAACGGTTGTGCCATTCAGGGATTTTAATAATTTTTTCTTGAGTTATGAGAATGGTGGGTTTAAAACCATTGAAATTCAACCGGTAAAAGATTACCAAGCAGGGGATGAATTGGTAGCCTACATTGATACACGTGGAAATTTGAGGCTCTATGATGGAAGACAACGCAAGGACATCACGAACCTTAATGTAGAATATCAGGTTTCAGATCATTTGTTGGGTTACATGATTGGGCCTACCTTAAATATGTGGGATAAAGGTCGTCTACAAACCCTAACTTATTTCGGTCGGAAGTTCTTAGTAAAAGATTCTTTGATTGTATATGAAGATACACGATTCAATACCTTAAATGTGTATTGGAGGAAAAATACGATGAGCCTCGCTACCATTATTGGAGAATTGTCAATTCCAACAACGGTAGGAGAGAATATCTTGGTATTCAAAGACAATGGGAATTTGTTTAAAGTATTTCAAGATGGAATGATCTATGAAATCTGTGCGTGGAACGGAACGATTGATTTTCAATTAGGTACGGACATCATTTGTTTTAATGACCCAACCACTAGAACCTTTGTCGCATTTGAACACGGTGAGTTTATAGACGTAGAGAATCAATTCATGAGAAAGTATAAAGCCGGTAGAGGCTTCGTGGTATATGAAGACTTAAATTCCAATTTATGGTTATATAAAAATGGGGAAAAGACCTTACTAACTAATTTTATTTCATCGTTTTGGGATGTCAAGGATGATGTTGTGATTTGGGGGGAGAATAATTACCTTTTCACCTATGTGAACGATGAGAAAATTCAAGTCGCTAATTTTATACCCAATACCTGGGAGATTAAAAACAATACCATTGCGTATCGAAACATTATGGGCGGTGTATCAGCCATGGTTCATGGGGTAAATCATGAAATAACCTTGTTGGCTGATTCAGAGTTCAAAATTTTTGGGAACTCCGTATTGGTTAAATTATTTAATAATTCGCACCTAGTTTTGTCTGATGGAAAGGTTATTTCGAATTAATAGCGCACTAAAATTTCTTGTTCTTTTTCTTGGTATCTCTATGTCTGCTGTGGCTCAAGTGCCTGCCTTTGACAAGTTAGAGCAGTTGTATGATCAAGGAAGGTATCATCTGGTATATAGAAAATCTGTCCGACTACTCAATAAACCTGAATATGACTATTCGTTATTGCCTGAATATTATCAAGCGATAGCTGCCCTTCAGTTGCTGCGCAATGAGGGTTGGAGAAGTAAGCATGCGGAAACAATTGATTTGTCTTTCGTTTTTCTAAAGGCACTCGGTAAAACGGAAAAAGGCACTAAGTTGAAAATTAATCATGGCCAAGAACTAGTTTCGCTTCAAGCCGATTTAAACGATTGGATTGCGGAGTTATCGCAGGAAAAAGAGAACAAGCTGGTTCGGATGTATGGGTCGAATATCAGTGCATTGAATGCTGTAATTCGTACAGAGGCGAATGAATCTACCAGTGTGGCCTGGGAATCTCCATCCGGGTTACTCGGTAAGGAAAAAGCGGTAGCCATGATTGAATTTGCTCAAGGATTTGTAGGTACCCCATATGTTTGGGCCGGTGAAGCACCTGGCGGTTTTGATTGCAGTGGCTTTACCTCGTATGTATTTTCTAAGCAAGGAAAAAAAATCCCCCGAGTTTCAAGGGATCAATATGCTTCTTCGATGAAGGTTGAGTCTGCCGATGCATGTATTGGTGACCTCGTGTTTTTCGGACAACAAGGGGTTGTGAGCCATGTTGGGATTTTAGTGAATGAACCCGGTAAACCCAAACGAATGATTCATTCCAGTAGCAGTAAGGGAGTGATGTTTCAAGACATTGATAACTCGAAGTATTATGCTACTCGTATTATTGGTTTTGGGCGATACTAAGGCTTAGGTTCCTCCTTCGTTCCAAATAAGATAACTCCTAATAAAATTAATGACACACTTATACTTAAGGGAATAATTATTTGAGAGAACCAACGAAAGTCTGATAAAACGCAAATACAGGTAATTAGCCAGAGCAAACTAACCGCAGCTACACCTACCACTTTTAGTTTATACTGATTGGTCCAAATCACATCAAAGGAATTGATGAATAATTGATTGAATACAGGAATGATAAACCAGGTCCATCGTGTTTCTAAGGCATCGGGTAAGGCATTAAAATAGATGATTAAAAATGCGGTCAGTAAAAAGTTGATCACCGATAGCCATTCCGCTTTGGTGGATCTTGATTTGATTAGCAAATGGATGCCACTGGTGAAAAACGGCGTAGATAAAAAGAAGAGCCAGCGATAGGCATATACGCTAGTAAAGGAAATTGCTTGGTATAAAAAGAACAAAAAGAACAAGGTATTTAATACAAACACCAATAACCAAAAATTATATTTGATTCGTTCTATCATGATTTTCTGCGGCTTAATTCCGTTGCGCAAACTAATTGCCACAGCGCACGAGCACCGACATTAGCGTCCCAATCTCCAGTGCTTCCTGGTGAAACTTCGTTTAAATCAAAACCTATAATTCTTCGGCCGGAATCAACCAATTTAAAAATTAAAAAACTCAGTTGCTCTAGGGTAAATCCACCGGCTACCGGTGTTCCTGTGTTCGGACAAAGGTTGGGTATCAAGCCATCAATATCAAATGAAATATATACTTCATTCGACAAAGAATCGATAATTTCATCGCATTGGGTACTCCATGTTTTCCCATGAAACGATTCTTCCTTGAGATTCCAATCAAAATACGTCGTGATTTTTGGATGCGTCAACGACCGTTCATATTCATCTGAAGATAAATCGCGAATTCCAACCTGTACTAATTGATTCAACTTGTCACATGATTCTACTACGTTGTACATGATGCTTGCATGGGATTGTTCGAATCCTTCGTATGCCTTTCGTAAATCTGCATGCGCATCAATTTGAAGGATACTAAATGAACCATAATGATCATTGAGGGCTTGAATCAAACCCAACGGAGTGGAGTGTTCTCCTCCTAATACGGCGCAAATTTTACCCGATTGAATGAGGGCTTCAACCCGTGATTTTAAGTTGGTAGTTAGCGCGGCATGTGCGGCATTAATTTCATCAATGATGCCTTTGTGCTTTTGCCGTGCTGATGCTTCACCCAGCTGTTCTAGGTCTAAAAAATAATCGCTTGCTCGATCATTCAGCGAATCGTTAATGGATTTCCATTCCTCGGAAATCGGGGTTAAAAAAACCTTTGTTTCATAGGCGTTTTCTAGCCTTGGATGAAAGAAGTCTAGTTGCGTAGAGGCATCGAGAATGGCTTGTGGACCATTGCTTGTTCCTTTTCCATAGGAGGCCGTTGCGTCCCACGGAATTGGAATGATGATTAACTCGGCATCTGCTTCAGTGCATGGAAACCCAAAAAGGTTCCCATTGGCAACGCCAACTCCATTGGGATCAAAACTCATTGTTGTTTATTTTTTTCGTGATAAGCAACTACGCTTGCTCGTACGGATTTAAATTCGTTCAATAGGATTTCCGCCTCGGATTCAGTCACCGGGATTTCATCGCATACCATACGAATAGCTCGTTGCACTAATTTTTCATTGCTTAATTGCATGTCTACCATCTTATTTCCTTTTACATGTCCAAGTTTGATCATTAGGGAGGTAGAAATCATATTGAGCACTAATTTTTGGGCGGTGCCCGATTTCATGCGTGTGCTGCCAGTAATAAATTCAGGGCCAACTACGGGAACCATGGGAAATGAGACTTCTTGAGAAAGTGGAGAACCCGGATTACAAGTAATTCCACCGGTTAAAATGCCCGAGGAATTTGCAGTTCGTATCGCGCCCATCACATAGGGCGTTGTTCCGGAGGCTGCAATTCCAATAAGGGTATCTAATTCGTTAATCTGATGTGCTTCGAGGTCTATCCATCCTTGATGCTCATCGTCTTCTGCAAACTCAACCGCTTTACGAATGGCCTGATCTCCACCCGCTATTAATCCAATAACAACTCCGTGATCTACCCCAAAGGTTGGCGGACATTCACTGGCATCAACAATTCCTAGCCGACCACTAGTGCCAGCGCCTATATAAAAAAGCCGACCTCCGGTTGACATACGCTCAAGGCATGCATCAACGAAGGATTCAATGGCAGGAATAATTTCTTGAACTGCACCTGCAACTTTTGCATCTTCAGAATTGATACCGTGTAATAGTTCGCTCGTAGAAAGGGTTTCTAAATGATTGTGATTTGAGCTGCTTTCGGTAATACGTATCATTTCAAATAAGCATAATGTTCGGTGGATACTAAATCTACTTCAACTCGGTTTTTGAGCGTAGTAGAAAGACTTAGCCCTACGAAGTCAGCCTTAATGGGATACCTTCGGTGCTGGCGATCTACAAGAACCAGTGTTTTTATAGAATGTGTGGCTTGCTGCAAGAATTTGATGAGGGCATACTGCATGGTTTTACCTGAGTTAATCACATCGTCAACTAACACAATGTAGCCATGTTTCAACTCTGATTCTGGAATGGATAGTCCAATCGGACTAGCCCAAGGTTCATCTTTGTTAATTTCAATTTCAAACAACTGTGTGTTTAGCGATCCATGCGCATCAATCACAGATTTAAGATGTGTTGCGAGTAAAAAACCGTTGCCTTGTATTCCTCCAATGTAGATTTTTTCTTGGTCCGTACATTGTTCCAAAATCTGGTAGGCAAGTCGGGTAATTTTTTGATGAATTTCTTGGTGTTTAAGAATTACCTGCATGGTCAAATTTTCTACGCAAATATAAGCTTAATTCGAATGCTGTTTAACTCGCTGTGGAAATCATTACCTTCGCTTGGTGAAAACAGTCAGTACAGCATGGAGTTGGTTGAAGTACCTGTCTTTTCGGCGGGTAATAAATTTCTTGGGATTAGTATGCAGTTATTACTTCTCCAGAATTCTCAAGAAAAGTATACATGTTGGCTTGCCGTTTCATGTAAGTATGGAACCCACTACGGCATGTAATTTAGGGTGTCCGGAATGTCCGAGTGGTTTAAAGAAATTTTCTCGACCCACGGGCAAAATGACATTGGATCACCATGAACAATGGTTGAAACAACTCTCTAAGACGGTGTTTTATATAACCTATTATTTTCAAGGAGAACCTTTTTTGAATCCGAAGTTTTTAGAATTAATTCAGGCGGCAAAACGGCATCGAATGTTTACTGCAACATCAACCAATGCGCATTTCATCGATTCCACGAATGCGGAGGCTATTGTAGCGAGTGGCTTGGATCAATTAATTATTTCGGTTGATGGGGTTTCACAAGAGGTCTATCAGCAATATCGGGTACATGGTGACCTGACCAAAGTTTGGATAGCAACAGAGGCCTTGGTAGCGGCTAAGCGGAAGTTAAAGTCTAAAACGCCACACCTTATTTTTCAGTGCCTTGCAGTTAAACCCAATGAGCATGAGATTCCAATGGTTTTTGAAAAAGCAAAAGAACTGGGTGTTGATGAGGTTCGTATAAAATCAGCGCAATTGTATGATTTCAAGTACGGGAATCCCTTGATGCCTGAAAATGAATCATACAGCCGTTACAAGCGCAGTAGGACTGGTGAATTTGTGATGAAAAACAGGGGAGGGGATCACTGCTGGCGGATGTGGTCGGGGAGCGTTGTGACATGGGATGGAAAGGTGGTGCCATGTTGTTTTGATAAGGATGCATCCCATGCGATGGGCGAATTGACCAAGGAAACTTTTGGTCAGATTTGGAATAATCTGAAATATAAACAGTTTAGAAATGCGATATTAACGAAGCGTCAAGGAATAGATATTTGTCAGAATTGCACAGAAGGCACCAAGGTTTGGTTGTAGAATACAAGTTGAAACAATTGTATTCTTATAAATGTTCGGATAATCCATCTGATTTTCTTGTCAAAAAAAAATAAAAACCGATATTCGTGAAAATTTTAAAATTTCTAGGGTATGAATAATGATGAAAAAGGTATGTTAGTATTTATGGTGGTATTTATCATTACTATATTTATTGTTGCGATCGTGATGTTGATTTCCATGTGGAAGATTTTTGAGAAAGCAGGTAAGCCGGGTTGGGCATGTATGGTGCCTATATATAACAATATGGTGATGGCGGAAATTGGTGGCAAAGAGTCATGGTTTGGTTTACTGCCTATGATTCCTTACATCGGGGTCATCTGGTCTATCTGGATTCAAAATCGACTAAGTAAAAGTTTTGGTAAGGAATTAGGCTTTACCTTGGGGATGTTGTTTTTACCGCTAATCTTTTATCCAATCTTAGCCTTTGGTAGCGCAGAATATGTTGGGCATCCTGATAATCCAAATGGAAAAAACAAGGACAGTGAATTGTTGGATAATTTTTAACATTTTTTGAATTAATATATTTTAGTATAAAAAAAAATATATCTTTGAAATCGTAAACCTTTAAAAACTAAATATTATGAGTGAAGAAGTTAAAGCACCCGCATCCAAAACTACAATTCTGTTAGTTTGTTTTTTTCTAGGGAATTTAGGTATCCATAAAATGATGATGGGATATCAAGATTGGTGGAAAAGATTAGTGTTATCAATTTTTTGTTTACCGGTTAGTGGGATTATGACGCTAATCGATTTGATTAAGATCATCCAAGGAAAGTTAAAAATGGCTGACGGAAGTGATTTAGTTTAACTAACAAATCTATATTTAAGGAGCGGTCTTTACTGCTCCTTTTTTTTTTGATTCATGATTCCTTGCCCATACTTTTATTATTTTGGAATTGAATGTTTAGGATGTGGTTTTCAAAGGTCGGTTCTGAGTTTAATCGAATTCAATTTAGCTAAATCAATACAATATTTTCCTGGACTAATTCCATTTATATTGTTTTCTATTTTAGAATTACTTCGAGTTATTGGTTTAAGGTGGAAAAATCAAAATCGGTTGACTATGGTTTTTGGGCTGGCTGCTTTTGGTATTCAATTAGTAAATTATTTTTTGAGAGTTTTTGGCCTAATTCCATGGGCCTGTGAAATTTAGAAAAGAGAATTTTTAATTTGTTTTTAAATTAACGTTTACACTGTGGAAGATATAAAAGAAAGTAAAAAAATGATGGCGGCAATTACTGCTATATTTTTAGGTCATTTTGGAGTTCATAAATTCGTTTTAGGATACAAAAAAGAGGGAATCATCTTATTGTCCGTGACTTTAGGATTATTCTTTTTTGGATTTTGTATCTTTTTGACTTGGATATTTCTACCAATTGTTTTTGCGTTCTCAATGATTGAAGGAATTATCTATTTAACGAAGTCTGATGAAGATTTTGTGAATACCTACCAACTAAATAAAAAACCTTGGTTTTAATGGAGAGTAAGCGGATTATTTCAGGAATCACAGCCATTTTAGTAGGTTATTTGGGCATACATAAATTCATTCTTGGCTACAACAAAGAAGGAATCATTTATTTGGTTTCGAATTTTGTGTTACTACCAGGAATTGGCTTTGTAACCTGTGGATTTGGGGGTGTTCTATATGCCATTAATCTGATTCCGATCATTGAAGGTGTTATCTATTTAACCAAATCAGATGAGGAATTTATTAATACTTACCAAGTTAACAAACGAGCTTGGTTCTAAACAAAATTGTAACTTTAAACAAAATAATAAAAATGGAAAATAATGTAATAGACAACAACAGTTCGTTGGTTCAAATCGACTTAGCCGAAGCTAAGACCGCCAAAATCATGGGTATTTTATCGGTTGTTTTAATATGCTGTTTTGGTGGTGTGATTACTGGTGTTCTTGGATATTTGGGAATGTCTAAAGGAAAAAAAGCTGTACAACAATACGAAATGAATCCTAGTAATTATACGCTAAACTCCTACAATCAAGCTAAAACTGCAAAGTTAATGGGGACCATAGGATTAGTATTGAGTATATTGTATGTTATTGGATTAGTCCTCTATATGATTTTAGTTTTTGTTCTTGGAGTCGCAGGTGGATTGGATTAGAAGAGTTTGATACCCTGTCAAGTTAAAGAATTATTAGGTTTCGACTGTCCCGGCTGCGGGATTCAACGTTCCTTTTGGGCCTTAACCGAAGGAAAACTATGGGAGTCTCTTGTCATGTTCCCCGCCTTACTGATTTATTTAGTATTGATCTTTCTTCTCGTTTTATCGGTGGTTTTTAGAGTAAATGTTTCATACAAATGGATGGTTGGTATAGCGTTGCTTGCTATCCTGGTCCAGTTGGGGTATTATGCCTTACGCATGACAGGAGTTATACACGTCGACTGTTATTTTAACTAGGCGCAAATGGCTTGTTGGGTTTAAATCGCATACGAACCAAATGATCTTGCTGAGCACGCAGTAAAAAAGGATGTCGAATTCTTGTGCGCTTCGGATTTATCCGTATCTTTGCCCCGTCTTACAAAAAGTTTGTAGGCTACATAAAAATTATTTTAATCAATATTGGCATGTATTTAGATTCAACCAAGAAAAAAGAAATTTTCAGTAAATTCGGAGGTTCCGA
This sequence comes from Crocinitomicaceae bacterium, assembly GCA_044353585.1. Taxonomy (GTDB): domain Bacteria; phylum Bacteroidota; class Bacteroidia; order Flavobacteriales_D; family Crocinitomicaceae; genus UBA952. The sequence goes on from JBILBR010000009.1 coordinate 22,058, forward strand.
AACAAATACTGGATCAGTGGAAGGACAAGTTGCATTGTTTTCTTTCCGCATTAGTCACTTAACAGAACACTTAAAGAAAAATCGTAAAGATTTCGGTACGCAGCGTGCACTTCAGTTGTTAGTTGGTAAGCGTAGAAGTCTTTTGGATTATCTTAAGCGAAATGATATTGAAAAATACCGTGCGTTAATTAAGGAGTTAGGACTTCGTCGTTAATCACAGGGATTTAAATTTTATTGGAGAGGGGACGTTCGGCTATGTCGAGGTTCCCTTTTTTTGTGTTAAGACATAAGGAGATTAGACATTGAGACGGGTTGAGTGAGTGCAGGGCGAATTGAACGATTTGAATTAATAATTAGTAAAAGAGTAAAAATGAATATAGGTTTAAAAAAATCCATCAATACGGGTGGAAAAGAAATCAGTGTAGAAACTGGTAAATTAGCAAAACAAGCAGATGGTTCTGTAGTTGTTCGCATGGGAGACACCATGCTTTTAGCTACAGTGGTTGCGGCTCCAGAAGCTAAAGAAGGAGTAGATTTTCTTCCGCTTACTGTCGATTATCGCGAGAAATATGCTGCTGCAGGTAGATTCCCAGGTGGATTCTTTCGTCGAGAGGCTCGTCCATCAGAAAGTGAAATTTTAGTTATGCGTCTAGTAGACCGTGCATTACGACCGCTTTTCCCAGATGATTATCATGCAGAAGTGCAATTAATGATTCAACTATTATCATACGACGGTCAAAACAATCCGGATGCATTGTGCGGTTTTGCAGCATCAGCGGCAATTGCAGTTTCTAACATTCCGTTTAACGGACCAATGTCTGAAGTTCGTGTAGCCCGAGTGAATGGTGAGTACATCATCAATCCTACGAAAGACGAAATGCAAGGTGCTGATATGGATGTAATGATTGCAGGTACTGAAAAAGACATCAACATGCTGGAAGGTGAGATGAAAGAAGTATCAGAGGAAGATTTAGTAGAAGTCATTAAAATTGCCCATGCTGCCATTAAGGAGCAATGTGCATTTCAAATTGCGCTAGGTGCTGAAATAGCAAGCGCTCAACCAAAGCGAGTTTATTCTCATGAAGTCCACAACGATGACGTAAAAGCGCGTGTGTATGAATTAGGGATGGAAAAATGTAAGGATGTTGCACGCATGGGATTGGCTAACAAAGCAAAACGTACTGAGTTGTTCGATGCGATCAAAGCAGAGATTAAAGCATCTTATACGGAAGAAGAATTAGCAGAAATAGGAAAATTCATCGGGGTTTATTTTTCTGAAGTGAAAAAGAAAGCCGTTCGTTGGGTAATGCTTAACGAGCGCAAACGATTAGACGGACGTGGATTCGATGAAATTCGTCCGATTTGGTCTGAAATCGATTACTTACCAAACGTTCACGGTTCTGCCGTATTTACGCGGGGTGAGACACAATCACTTACAACACTTACCTTAGGTGGTAAAATGGACGAGCAGTTAATTGATGGTGCAACTTTCCGTGGTACTGAGAAATTCATGCTTCATTATAATTTTCCTCCATTCTCAACCGGAGAAGCAAAACCACTTCGTGGAACTTCTCGTAGAGAAATTGGTCATGGAAACCTTGCACTTCGTGCATTGAAGCCCGTACTGCCTGCGGATAATCCATATACGATTCGTATTGTTTCTGACATCCTTGAATCTAATGGTTCTTCATCTATGGCCACTGTTTGTGCGGGTACACTAGCACTTATGGACGGTGGGGTTAAAATTACTGCACCCGTTTCAGGAATTGCGATGGGCCTTGTAGCCGATGAAGGTAAATTCGCTGTGTTGTCTGATATCCTAGGAGATGAAGACCACTTAGGAGATATGGACTTTAAAGTAACGGGTACCGCAAAAGGAATCACCGCGTGTCAAATGGACATTAAAGTAGATGGTTTACCTTATGAAGTGTTAATTCAGGCTTTGCATCAAGCAAGAGCAGGACGTTTACATATCTTAACCAAGATAACTGAAACTATTGCTGAGCCACGCGACAATTACAAAGCGTCTACGCCTCGCATCGAGGGAATCATCATTCCAAATGAAATGATCGGTGCGGTGATCGGACCAGGCGGAAAAATCATCCAAGGACTTCAAAAAGAAACAGGAACTACAATCACGATTGAGGAATTACCGAATGGTGAAGGTTCAGTTCAAATTCTCTCAAATGATGGTCCAAGCATGGAAGAAGCATTGCGTCGTGTAAAATTAATCGCTTTCCCACCGCAAGTGGAGGATGGTGCTACTTATGAAGGAAAAATCAAATCCATTAAGGAATTTGGTTGCTTCGTAGAGATCATTCCAGGAACGGATGGATTAATTCATATTTCTGAATTTTCATGGGAAAAAGTAGCTAAAATGGAGGATGTGTGTAAAGAGGGTGAAATATTAACCTTCAAAGTGATGGGGAAAGATCCAAAAACTAAAAAATGGAAATTATCACGTAAAGTGTTACTTCCAAAACCAGAGAATAATTAATTGTTAAAAGGGGGAGAAAAAAATCTCCCTTTTTTCTTTTAGTTTACATTCAATTCATATTCCTAGTGTACATTTGTAAAAAAAATATCATGAAGAAATTTTTACTTGTTTATTTAACCTTGGTTGTACTCAATTTAAATGCGCAACCTTTATTTTACGAACCGTTTAGCTATACCCCAAGTAATGTTAATGGTTTATTTGTGCAGTCAAATGCAGTATGGAAAAATGCCAATACTGGAGACTCAATTTTTGTAGTTGCTAACAGTTTGTCCTATCCTGGCTTAGCGGCATCACAAGGAGAGAAAGTAGCATTTGATGGAGCGGGAGTAGATAATTACCGTGCATTCACGCAACAAACAAGCGGTGAGGTTTATGCTTCGTTTGTCATGAACGTTGCATCGCTCGGACTAATGAATACTACTGGAACCTACGTACTTACGTTATTGGAAAACAATTCAACCTCTGCTTTTGGCGCCTGTTTGTGGTTGAAGAAAAGTGCCACTGCCGGAAAATTTAATATCGGTATTTCTAACAGAAGTAATTCTGCGGTTAGTTATTTGCCTACCGATCTAGATACCCTGACCTCACATTTTATTGTTTTATCTTATGAAATTATTACAGGAAGTGCCAATGATGTTTCATCCATTTGGTTAAATACCGCGCAGTTTGGTGGTTCAGAACCAGCATCATCAGCTTCTGCCCTTGGAGGTACCGATTTATCAGTAGCTGGAGTTGGAAGATTAATGCTTCGTCAGCCTGCAAACACGGCAAACGCACCATTTGTTCAATTCGATGAAATTCGAGTGGGCACAACCTGGAACGATGTAACGCCTTGCGCGGCACCAACGACCTATTATCAAGATTTAGATGGCGATAGTTTTGGAAATCCAAATGTTACGGTACAAGCCTGCATGCTTATGCCAGGATTGGTATTGAATAACCAAGACTGTAATGATAATAATGCCGCAATCAATCCAAACACCGTTTGGTATGCGGATGCAGACGGTGATGGGTTTGGAAATATCGCAGTAACACAAACTGGGTGTATTCAGCCAAATGGGTATGTTGCTAACAATACGGATTGTAATGATAACAATGCCTTAGCAAATGTGGTAACTACATGGTATGCTGATACGGACGGTGATGGATATGGAAACGCAGCAAATTCAATGCAAAATTGTGGTCAGCCCGCAGGATATGTTTCTAATAATACCGATTGTAATGATGCGTCAGCGGCGGTTAATCCCGGTGCAGTTGAGATTTACAATGGCATTGATGATAACTGTAATAATTCAGTAGATGAAGGATTTACACCGGTAACCTATTATTTAGATAATGACGGAGACGGTGTAGGAGGGAACACGTTTGTTGTTGGAATTAACTCCCCTGGACCTAATTATGTGTTGATCACTGGAGATTGTAATGACAACAGCGCTGTTATGTATCCAGGGAACACAGAAACGTGTGATAACCTTGATAATGATTGCGATGCCTCAATTGATGAAGGCTTAATTTATGTTACGTATTATCAAGATACGGACGGTGACAATTACGGAAATTTTGCAGTCACCTTGTCTTCCTGTAGTGTCCCACAAGGATATGTATTGGATAGCACGGATTGTAATGATCAAAACAGCGCCATTAATCCAGGGGCCATTGATATTCCAGGGAATGGAATTGATGAGGATTGCAGTGGCTTAGATGCGCCAATCGTAGCTGCTCAGCTCGGTCTTTACGAGTTTACTCAAGCTTCTGGATGTCCTGTATTGGCTAATACAGTAACCGCTCAACCGGCAAATGCATCCTTCTCAATTTATACCAATGTTGGAGGAAGCTGTACCGCAGCTGCCAATGTATTTAACAACAATACGTGGAACACTGCCGGCACAATCGATTTGAATAACTACAACGAGTTTTCTGTTCAAGCAGATTCTTGTTTTGGTCTATCGTTAACTAAACTAGCGTTTACTCATAAGGTGAGTAACGTTAATACCGTTCCAACATGGCATTTACGTTCCAGTGTAGATAATTTTGCAGCAGATATTGCTTCGGATTCAATCACGACCAATAACATCTTAAATGATACTGTGATGTTAGGAGCAGCCTTTTCGAACTTGAATCAAGTTACTTTTAGGTTCTACATCACAGGCATTTCAACCTCTGGAGCTACGTGGAGAAATGACAATGTGAGCCTTTGGGGATTCATTAATTCAGTGCAACCGCAAACGTTCTATGCGGATACGGATGGTGATGGGTTTGGTAATGCAGCTAATACCTTGCTTTCTTGTACCTTACCTGCTGGGTATTCAACAAATAATACGGATTGTGATGATTCAAATGCACAAATCAATCCAAATACCATTTGGTTTTTAGATGGGGATCAGGACGGGTTTGGAAATCCTAACAATACCATCACTTCATGCTCAACCCCTCCAGGAGCTGTACTAAATGGAGATGATTGCGATGATACCAACGCTCAATTGAATTTGTTAGATATGTATTATGTGGATGCGGATGGCGATGGATTTGGGGATGAGGCTACGGGTGTTGAAACCTGTGCTCAACCAGCAAATACCGTAACAGTAGGTGGTGATTGTGATGATGCGAATGATCAAATTTATCCAGGTGCGGTTGAAATTTGTGATAATGAAGATAATAACTGCGATGGAAATACAGATGAGGGCTTACCATCAATTACCTATTACGAAGACCTTGATGAAGATGGTTTTGGTTCAAATGTGTCTTTAGTTTCTTGCGATAGCCTTGGATTAGGATATTCTTTAGAAACAGGAGATTGCGATGATGACAACGACCAAGTGTATCCGGGTGCAACCGAAGTGTTGGATAATGGAATCGATGAAAACTGTGATGGATTTGATAATTATGCTGGTTTAACAGATGTGTCTGTCCTTACCATGGCATTAGTTCCAAATCCTTCCGAAGGTGATGTAACCATTACAGTGTCCAATAATGAGCAATTTGAGTTAACAATTTGCGATGTCACAGGCAAACTGGTGCTTTCCTTGAAGAACATAGTGAATGGTGCCTTGGTATCTACTCGCTCATGGGCACCTGGAACATATTTTGTAACATTACGTCAAAATCAACAACATATCGTTTCAAAATTAATGGTGAAATAAGTTGATTTTACCTGTAGTTATTAAAGCCGTCCTAGGACGGCTTTTTTTTGTTTTATGAAACCCGTTAGGAATTCACTAATTTTATATCAAATTGTAACTCCTGTTGGATCAATTCGTCATGGATTAAACTCTTTTTTATGCTAAAAAAAATACTTTTCTTTTTACTTATCGCGTTGATTGGAAATGCGAACGCGCAATACTGGCAACAACAGGTTGATTATCGAATTGATGTCAAGTTGGACGACAACACTCACCGGCTTTACGGTGAAATAGCCTTCGACTATCTGAACAACTCTCCGAGTACCTTAGATTCCTTATACATCCACGTATGGCCGAATGCCTATAAAAATGGAAAGAGTGCTTTGGCCGAACAGTTGGAAGGAGAAGGTAAGAAATTATCCACGATCGATACCGCCAAATTAGGTGGTATGTCTGCCTTAGATTTTAAAATTAATGGCAGTACCGTATCCTGGTCTTTTCATCCGGATCATGAAGATATCGTGCTTATCAAATTAACTCAACCCTTAGCGCCTGGAAAACAACTTACACTAACTACACCATTTATAGTTAAAATCCCGTCGGGTTCAATTTCACGGTTGGGTCATATCGGTCAATCCTATCAAATTACCCAATGGTATCCGAAACCTGCGGTATTCGATCACAAAGGATGGCATCCAATTCCCTATTTAAATCAAGGAGAGTTTTATTCCGAATACGGTTCATTCGATGTATCGATTACTGTACCTAAGAACTATGTAGTTGGAGCTACCGGAGAGCTTCAGAATTCAACGGAGGCTTCCTTTTTAGATTCCTTAGCGCAGGATACAAAAACACGAATGTCTGAAATTATGGCGCTGCCAGGAGGGAATTTGAGGGATTCATTTCCACCTTCTGCTTCCGAATGGAAAACGCTCCGCTATTTGCAAGATAAGGTTCATGATTTCGCCTGGTTTACAGACAAACGATACAAAGTGTTAAAAGGGTCAGTGAAATTGCCTGAATCGGGTCGAAACGTTACTACCTGGGCCTTGTTTACCCCAGCCAATGCTTTAAATTGGCAAAATGCGATTGAATATATTAATGATGGGACCTATTACTATTCAAAATGGAATGGGGATTATCCATATTCAGCCGTTACCGCAGTAGATGGAACAATTAGTGCCGGCGGTGGAATGGAATACCCGATGATTACAGTAATCGGAAATTCTAGTACCGCTAGAGAATTAGAAGTGGTTATCGTTCATGAGGTCGGACATAACTGGTTTTATGGAATCTTGGGTTCCAATGAGCGCCAACACGGGTGGATGGATGAAGGAATGAACACTGCAAATGAAATGCGGTATGTTGCCACTAAATATCCAGATAATCAAGATATGTCAGACATGGTATTAGGCGGTAAACTGCATTTAAACGACCTTGATCACCACGACATGGGAGATATTTTTTACCGCTTTTTGGCAGTGGTTGATGCAGACCAACCCATTGAAACGCATTCAGCGGATTTCAGTTCTGCAAATTACGGGGCCATCATGTATCAGAAAACGGGGTTGATATTTCAGTATTTAAGAAATTATTTAGGAGATGAACTCTATGATCAATGCATGCATCGCTACTATGAATTATATCAATTTAAACATCCATACCCTGAGGATATGCAACGCGTGGTGGAAGGCGTGTCCGGTCGTAAACTCGATTGGTTATTTGGAGATTTAATTCAAACAACAAACGTAATAGATTATAAAATCAAAAAAGCTCAGCTCGTTGAACCCTTGAATACCTTTACAGTAAAGGTTAAGAACAAAGGAAGTGTGGCAGGTCCGATCGGTGTTTCTTCGTTAGACAAGTCAGGATCTATTTTGGAAACACAATGGACTAATCCTTCCGATAAACGTTCAACCTTAATTTTCAAAGGTAATCCTGCAATCAATGAATTTGCCATCGACCCGAATCGGAATATCCCAGAATTAAATCGATCAAACAATCGAATCTTAGTCAATAAGGCCTTGTTTAAAAAGCTTGAACCACGAAAGCTGGAATTTATGTTTGGTGATCATGAGGCCAACAAAACAAACGTATTTTGGACCCCGATGATGGCCTTTAATCATTCCGATCGCGCTATGCTTGGCGTGGCGGTACATAATTTTGGGATTCCGTTCAAACCGGTTCAATATTTCATTGCGCCTATGTTTTCTTTTGGAAGAAAAACCGTAGGAGGTGTGGCAGAAATAAGCAAAACATGTTTTCCTACCAATGGTGCGAGATCAATTAAGACAGGGATTAGTGTTAAATCCTTTGGTATTGATGATGATCCCAACGGACAAAGACAGTCTTATTATTTTGCAGCAACACCTTACGTTAAGATTAATTTAGTGTCAGATACAAGACCCAAAGGATATGCGAATGACCTTACCTTTAAAGCGCTAATTCGCAGGGATGTTTTTCCTACGGATATGAGTACAGAATATGGCGCGAAAATTAATCAAACCATGCAATGGAATAAGGCCAAGTTCTCCTATGAAAGTCAAATGCAATTAGAGGGAGTGATTGGTTACCAAGACCAAGTGTTTGACCCGGCAAATGTGATTCGAATCTCTACGACCCAACAGGTTAAAATAAATTATTTAGATCGGAAGATGACTCGTGAATTTAAATTAAGGCTCTACGGTGGATTTAACTTGGCTTATAATCCTGGTTCATCCTATTATAATTCGATGGGACGATATTCCATTTCAATGTTTGGATCAGCTGGATATCAAGATGTTTTCGCGGAAAATTACTTCTTCAACCGTGCCACCGTTTCGGGTGCTCAGTATACAGACGACATGGGAGGATTTAGAACAGGAAGTAATAATTTACGGATGTCTAATTATTGGGCAAGTACAGTAAATGCAACCGTTCAACTTCCGATTCAACCAAATATGTTTGTAGCCTTTGCTGATTTCGGTGTATACGACAATGGAGTAGGATTGGCTACGTTGTATAATGCGGGATTAGGAATTAATTTAGGGGATATTGTCGGTGTTTATTTCCCCTTAGTACAATCTGTGAATATGGGAGATTTGTATCAGAATTATAAAACGTCCATACGACTTACGCTGCGTTTTAATCCATTCAATTTACCCTACAAACTGAGTACCTTACTTAAATAATTATAATCTAATAAATCATGACAGATACAAAAATCCCTTTTTCCCGTATTTTTTGGCCAACCTTAGTGGCTATAGGCATTGCGTTATCGCTAGGCTTGGTATTTTTCTTTTTAATTCTTGGAGGAATTATCGGTTCGTTCTCGGAATTTGGTCCAGAACCCTATGCGGTTGAAAATAAATCAATTTTACATGTTACCCTGAAAGGAACAATTCAAGAGAAAAGTAATACTGAATTTGACCCAAGTTCCTTTCAACTTAATGAATCTGTTGGATTATCGGATGTATTGTTTGCGTTGGATCAAGCTAAATCAGATGATCAAATCAAAGGGATTTACATCGATATCGATGAATTGAATTGTGGGATTTCTACCGCGAGAACTATTCGTCAGGCTTTAGATGATTTTAAAAAGTCATCGGATAAATTTGTGGTTGCTTATTTCCAAGGTGAAGGAATTTCTCAGAAGGAGTATTACATTGGCTCCGTAGCGGATGAGTGTTATGCTTTTCCAACGTCATCTTTTATGCTTACCGGTCTTGGGTCTGAGGCGGTATTTTTCAAGAAGTTATTGGATAAGTTAGAGGTAGAGGTTCAAGTGATTCGTGGAGAAAACAATGATTTCAAGAGCGCAGTAGAGCCTTTTTTCTTGACTGGTTTAAGTGATTCTGCACGTTTGCAAAACCAAGTGCTTATGGATGGAATTTGGAATGAATTGGCAACGGATATTTCCCTCAGTAGAAAAATTAAACCGGCTGATTTTAATGCATGGATCAATGATATGGCGGTAGTAAATCCAAAACAAGCCCTTTCACACAAGTTAATCGATGGGTTATTATACAAGGATGAAATGATGGCTAAACTTTCAAAAAAAGTTGGCTTGTCAAGTAATGACGAAATGAAATGGGCTGAGTTTAACGAATATGCACAAAACGCTTTTTATGAAAATCAAGTCTTAATTCAAGCAGAATCTGCGAGCGTCGCTGTGATTCTTGCCGAAGGTGAGGTCGCAGTAGATGGGGATGGCGTAAGCAGCAAAAAGTTGTGTCGCCTATTTGAAAAAGTGCGTAATGACGATGATATCAAAGCTGTTGTTTTCCGAATTAATAGTCCTGGGGGAAGTGCACTCGCCAGTGAAGAAATTTGGCGCGAAGTAATGCTTACACAAAAAAAGAAGAAAGTTTACGTTTCGATGGGGGATGTGGCTGCTTCAGGCGGCTATTATATTGCAACTCCAGCAGATCGGATTTTCGCTGAGCCAACAACCATTACCGGATCGATTGGTGTGTTTGGGATGATTCCTTACACCGGGAAAATGCTTGAAAATAAATTGGGAATTACTTTTGATCGCGTCCAAACGAATAACCATGCCATCATGTCAACTAACCGAAAACTGACACCGGAAGAATTGGCGATGGTGCAAAATGAAGTTAATGGAATTTATTCACAGTTCATGGAGCGTGTGGCAAACGGAAGATCGCTACCAGTTTCAAGAGTGAATCAAATTGCTCGAGGTAGGGTATGGACCGGGAAGGATGCCTTATCGATTGGTTTGGTTGACGAATTAGCTTCACTTACTGAGGTTATTACGTATGCAAAGAAGCAGATCAAGGATAATGATGCTAAGGTAATTTACTATCCCAAAGTAAAAGAAGATAAGTTTAGTGCGATTTTTAAAATGATCGAGAAAGAAAGTGCGGATGAAGAGAGTCGCTTGCATGTTAAGAATTCTTCGCTTCCAACTGAATTAATTGAACACTATGAGCGCATTAAATCAATCGAGTCCAAAATGGGTATTCAGATGCGATTGCCGTATGAACTGATCGTGCGATTTTAGTGTGATCAAATGAATATAAAAAAGGGGGCATTCGCCCCTTTTTTCATTTAGTTAACTACATGGTTAATTAACCTTCGTTCGTAATTATCATCCATCAATTCGATCATATAAATTCCGGGTGCTCGATACGTTTTGATCATAAAGAGGTTTACGCCAAGAATCAATTCCACAGTTTCGTGATGCAATGATTTCCCAATGATGACTCGAATGCTAATCAATCATTCTTCGCTCCAACTGAATTAATGGAACACTATGAGCGCATTAAATCAATCGAATCCAAAATAGGTATTCAGATATGATTGCCGTATGAGTTGGTGTTGCGATATAAGTTTAATCATCTGACAATAAAAAAGGGGGCATTCGCCCCCTTTTTTGATTTAGTTAACTACGTGTTTTATTAACCTTCGCTCGTAATTATCGTCTATCAATTCAATCATATACACGCCAGGTGTCAGTTGCTCTTTGATGATGAAGAGATTTGTTCCAAGGCTTAACGGCACTGTTTCTTGATATATGATTTTACCATTGATATCTCGAATGCTAATGTTCCCGTCACCGCTCGTGTTGAATTGTTTCCAATAAATTGAAAATGACTCGCTGCTTGGATTAGGGAAGGAAGTGATTTCCTGTTGCGTCGTTTGACAATCGCTGTACAAGGTGCTCAATAATTCTTCGCTTCCATCCGTGTCAACTTGGAATAAACGATAGTATTGGTTGGATCGAGAAGTTGCATTCAAGTATTCGTACCATTGGATTGTCGTACTGTTACCTATGGCATCGATATACCCTAAAATTGTCCAGTCATAACCTGTAGTGGATTCCTCAATTCTAAAGTAGTCGTTATTATGCTCTGTTGCCGTAGACCATTTAATTCGAACTCCTTGGTCTTCACAGGCAGTGGTCATACCTTCAAATTCCACCGGAAGCGCTTGGGAGTTAGGCGTTCCAATGTTGAACCAACTGAATCCTTGTACTGCGGTACTGGAAATCACAAAGGAAAGTGGACTTGCGCCACCATTGATTGGTGTATGAGTTCCACAGCCTTGCCAGCTTACGTGATGTTGGCCTGCCGTATTTGATCCGGCACTTTTAATGATGCGACAAATCTGCGGTGTCTGCATGCCCGTAATGTTATTCGCAAATAAGCTGATGCTATATGGTACCGTATTGATGGTTGACGTGTAGTCGTTATTGGTAGGAACAACATTCCAATAGCCATCAGCAGCATAGTTTTGAATTAGTGAATTAGATGCCCATAAAGGAAGCCCATTGTATAATACATTACCTCCAGTAAGTGGCGAACCACTAACATACTGAACCGTCAAAAACTGATTGGTTCCAGGGCTTGTAGCAAAACTAAACTCTGCATATCGATTATAGGTCGCCGTTCCAACTGGGAACATTCCTGCAGTCCCAGCAGTTGCCGCATTAGCAAAGAAACGCTTGAATGGACCTACAACAGTACCGTTATTCCATACTAATCTCCCTGGTGTTGTACTGTTAAGACCAAGTGTTAATAATTGATTCGTACTAGTGAATATGTTACCTTGTTGCATATATAGTGAATCTGAAACAACCACGCCAGACTGTAAGGTTAGGGTTCCTCCAGCAGATTTATTTACCGTCATTTTTGCAAATTGAATTGAACCCGTTCCGCTCACTGTAGCAGCATTAGATCCAACAAAATGTACCATTCCTCCTGTTGCACTTAGGGTGCCGTTGTTAACAAAGTCTCCATTTATTAAAATGGTTCCGCCGGATTGAGTGAATTGTGATCCCGTTTCTAAGATGATATCATCAATCGTAGCGCTTCCTGTTGAAAACGTTGGTTGACTTAATATACAACTGCCGTTGGACGGTACTATGGTGGTATGTTGACTACTTGGTAAAGAACCCGCAGGAACGAGGGATGTACCATTGTAAGCATACCAATTGGCTAAGGTTCCCCATTGCGTGGAGCTTTGACCATTCCACACATATGAGTTTACGGTTAACGGGGTTAAAACATTCACGCTAGCAGGGGAGAGGGTTACCACATTGGACGGGGTAACACAGGCCCCTGTAACCATGGCTCGGATGTATTTAACTCCAGACATTATACCTATTGAATTGGCTGGTAATGTAGCAGCAGTTTGTCCTGTAATGTTTGTAAATGTAATGTTATCATTACTTGTCTGCCATTGAATCGTCCCGCTATTTCCAGTTAATTGAATCGGATTTGGTAGTAATCCAGGGCAAACGGTTTGGTTTGCACTGGCGGTTCCTCCGGTAATCACTGTAGCAGTTACAGCTGTCCGTGTAGCAGACTCACACCCAGTAACCGTATTTACAATACTCGTATAATAGGTTGTTGTCGCATTGATGGAAGGAGTAGTATAACCAATCGTATTTGAAGCTAATAAGTTTCCTCCAGTAGAAGCATCGTACCAATTTAAAGAAAAGCCACCCGATGAAGAACCTGTAAATGTTACTGTTCCCGGCCCGCATCTTGATGCATTATTAGCAACCGCTGCTGCCGGTAGGGTAAAGGTACCGTTCGAAGTAAAGGTGTGAATAGTGAAACCACCAACTTGAGTGATCGTTCCCCCGGTCGCTACCGGTGTACCGGCATATTTAACCACGACAATTCCTGGTCCACCGCTTTCTGCAGAGAAAGAACCTGAAACAACTTTACATTGTCCACCTCCGCCATAGGAAGCTTGTCCACCACCCAATCCGTTGGTGCCATGAATATTTTGCGCACCTGAGGTACAGTTGCCTGGAACTGGATTGGCACCGAGTCCACCTCCACCGCCTCCACCAGCGTACCAAACCGCTGTTCCGGTTATTGAATTTTGTATTCCATTCCCGCCATTTCCTGGAGTGTAGGGTCTCGCTGTACATCCACCACAACTTGATGAAGTACCATTGGAACCAGCGCCTCCGGCGCCACCGCCACCACCACCAGATACTTCTCCACCTCCGCCACATCGTGAATTTCCTCCATTAAACCCTTGTCCTGCTGTTCCGGTACCACCAAATCCAGTATTAGCTGAACTCGACTGGTTTGCACCTCCTCCACCAGATCCACCATTGTAACCATTTTGTGGCCCGCCTCCGTAGCTTCCACCGCCACCTCCTCCGATAGCAATATGTGTGCTTCCAAAAGAGGAATTAGTTCCACTCAATGCATGTACTCCTGTTCCGGCATTGTCGTATCCTGGTGCGCCTCCAACTCCCACGGTAATTGGTATAGCAGATCCTCCGGAGACATTAAGGGACGGTACGCTAATATAGCCGCCGCCGCCACCGCCACCGCCACGTAGAGAGCCAGCACCACCACCGCCAGCAACAACAAGAAGCTCTACCGTAAGTGAACCACTTGATGCATTAGGTAAAGCATTCACAGTTGCGGTTACCGATCCTCTCGGTGTTGACGTACATCCATTGCCAGTTACATCGTAATAATAAATTGTGCTTGTATTGATTGTTGGGGTAGTGTATGTACTTCCTGTAGCTAGAGCCACGCCACCAGTTGTAGCAGCATACCAATTGATGGTTCCAGTAGATGTTCCGGATAATGTACTCGTTCCAGATCCACAAATTGATGTCGCTGTCACATTACTAATCGCTGGAGCGCTTATGACATTCACAGTAACGATTGGTCCATTCATGTTTCCACAGGATCCACCAGACAAAGCTGCTCGATAGAACCGTTTTGCATTGAGTGTGCCCATTTGACCGCTCGTTAAGGTTGCACTTGTTGCTCCTGCAATATTGGTGAAGTTCACACTGTCTGTTGATACTTGCCATTGAATATTACCCAAGGCACCAGTAATAGTTATGTTTGCAGGACTTAAGCCTGCACAAATGCTTTGATTTGCTGATACCGTTGGTGGATTGTTTATGGTCGCATTTACTGCTAATCGAGCACTTGAAATACACCCAGTAACCACATCCCGAACCGCTGCATAATAGGTTGTTGTGGTATTGAGTACCGGAGTGGTGTAATTTGCTTGGCCTGTCGCTAATATATTTCCACCTGTTGCTGCGTCATACCAATCAATGGTATAATTACCACTTAATGTTCCGGTTAAGGTTAAGGACGCCGGTCCACAAGAGGAGGCATCTACAATTGAAACATTTGAACCATTGTATACAAAGGAACCACTACTATTAAACGTATGAATACTGTACCCATTTGCTTGAGTAATCGTACCACCCGTTCCGTTAGGGGTGCCTAAATAACGAACAATAACTACACCTGATCCACCCGCTTTTCCTTGGTTGCTACCATCAGCAACTCCACCTGCACCACCACCACCACCGGTATTGGCTCCACCTGCGGTAGATGGGGCGGTTGCACCACTTCCTCGTCCTCCATTTCCACCGCCTCCAATGCCTCCAATTCCTGTTCCTGCTCCACTGTGGCTTCCACCGCCACCGCCACCGCCATAGTAGGCTGTTGTACCAGTGATAGACGATGCAATACCTGGGCCACCATTACCTGCTGGACCAACGGTTCCTACACCCGCTGCGCCACCGCCGCCGCCGCCGCCAGCACTTGTAGATCCGGAGACCCCATTGTTTCCGCCGTTAAAACCACCGGTTGTACCTGCGCCACCGGTATTGATTCCTGAAGCATTATGTCCACCGCCACCTCCATTAGCTCCAGGGCGACCATTTGCTTGTTTGGAACCGCCGCCGCCGCCGCCAATAGAAGAAATAGCTGTTGGGAAATTCAATATACTTGTTCCGCCATCTGCGGCCTGACCTCCAACCACCGTTGAATTGGCTCCACCTGCTCCAATTGTTACTGAATATGTTCCTGCATTTAAACTGACGGTTCCAGTTTTCACTTGACCACCGCCGCCGCCGCCAGCACCGTCATGCCCGCCACCTCCGCCGCCGCCAACAACAAGGTATTCCACTTGACCATTTCCTAGTACGGCCGTTGGGGGAATTGGATTAATTGTTGCGGTTAAGCTTGAACGAGGTGTAGAAGTACACCCATTACCTGTCACATCATAGAAGTATGTGGTTGAGGCACTAATCGATGGGGTAGTATAGGTTGTTCCTGTGCCGAGCGAACTACCGCCTGTAATCGCTGCATACCAATTAATGGTCCCTGTTGAATTCGCTGTTAAAGTGATTGTTCCCGGACCACAGTTAGTCGTTGTGTTTGTACTTGTTACCGTAGGAGCATAAATTACAGCAACCGTAACAATATCTGAATTCATTGTTCCACATAAGCCTCCGGTTAATGCAGCACGATAAAAGCGTTTTGCAGTTAAAGCACCCATTTGCGCGCCGGTTAATGTAGCTGCTGTAGCACCTGCAATATTGCTAAAGTTCACACTATCACTTGAAACTTGCCATTGAAGGGTACCCGAACTTCCTGAAATAGTAATATTGCTCGGCGTGCTACCTGAACAAATACTTTGATTAGCACTCATGGTAGGCGCACTAAAAACGTTCGCATTAACCGCTAAGCGTGTCGCAGAAATACACCCTGTTGTGGTATTTCTAACAGTTACATAATATGTGGCCGAAGTATTGATTACAGGCGTTGTGTAAGAATTAGTCCCGCTGGCTAATAAATTTCCTCCTGTTGCGGCATCATACCAATCTAAGGTAAAACCAGCAGCGGGAGTTCCTATAATGGTAAAGGCCATCGGACTGCATGAATACACGTGTGGGATACTCGCAGTTGGAGAACCAGTAAATGCAAAAGTTCCATTACTTGTATACGTATGAATGGTATTTCCACCCACTTGCGTAATGGTGCCTCCCGTTGCAATTGGAGTTCCTGGATAGCTAATAATTACTATACCTGAACCACCTGCACCTCCGTTACCATCAATGTGACTGGCTCCACCACCACCGCCGCCACCGCCGGTATTAGGAGTTCCTGCTACCCCATGAACACCACTTGAATTATTTCCTCCGGCACCACCTCCTCCGATTCCTCCAGGTAATGATACAGCAGAAGCACCTGTTCCGCCTCCACCGCCACCGCCATAATAAACGGTATTCCCACTAATATTAAAGGCTAAGCCATTACCTCCAGCCGATGAAACGCCTCCGGTTGTATTCGCACCAGCAGCAGCGGCACCACCACCACCAGCACCATTTCCATAGCAACATCCAGCGCCATTATTTTGATTTCCACCTTTGTTTCCTTGGCCTGCAGTCCCGTTTCCTCCTACAGTTCCGTTAGAGCCGCCACCTCCTGAACCTCCTGGTTTACCAACTTGGCCATTATTACCACCACCACCACCACCAATGGCAGTTAATGAAGAGAATACGCTGTTTGCACCGCTTACGCTGTTACCAACTCCACCGGCACCAACAGTTACTGGATAAGAACCTTGGTTTATATTAAATGAACTGTTATAGATTACGCCTCCGGCACCCCCACCTCCTGCATGTCTTAATCCCCCTGATCCTCCACCAGCAACTACCAAAACCTGTGCATTTAGCTGAGCCGGTGCATTTCCTGCAACCGCAGGTATGGCACTTAAGGATATAATTACATCATCAATTGAAGTACAACCCCCGTTCGTAATTGTCCAACGTAAGGTGTAGGTATTACCTGAAACGCCATTGAAATTAGATGTTGGAGATGACGGTGTCGTGATGCTACCCCCTGCGCCAGAAATAATTGTCCAAAGTCCAGTGCCTACTGAGGGGGTGTTTGCAGCTAAGGTAACTGAAGTTAGGCCACACGTTGGATTGCCAGTTTGATCTGGGCCTGCATCGGAAACCGTTGTAGGTGCATTGATATTAATTGCACCCGAAACATTTGATTTCGCATCTGGACTGCATGAACCACTAACAATACAATAGTAATACATGGTTCCTACAGTCGCACTTGGAGGAGTAAAAGTAGATGAATTGGCCCCACTAATTGCTGTTCCTGTGGTGTTATTATTAACAGAGTTTTCATGCCATTGGTAGGTGATTCCACCACCGGTTGCAATAATAGAAAGCGTGGTTGGTGTTCCGTTTTGACAAACATTTTGAACGGCTGTGGATGGTTGTGTTGTAATCAGTGGAATTGCGGTCACGGTTACTGTTTGTGTTGCAGTGGCATTAGGACATCCTCCTGTCCCAGTTAGGGTATAGGTAATGGTTGCAGTTCCTGATGCATTGGCTACGGCAGTAACAAGTCCTGTTGAGGAATTAACCGTTGCAATTCCAGTTGCACTTGAAGTCCAAGCGCCTCCGTTGGTACCACTTGCTGTAAACTGGGTAGTTTGATTCGAGCAGATGGCTTGTGTTCCACTTACGGTTCCTGGAGTTTGTGGGTTAGTAATGGTTACGTTTCTTGTTGAGGTGGCGTTATTACATCCGCCCGTTCCAGTGATGGTGTAGGTCATAGTTGCCGTTCCAGCGGCTACAGGGCTTATTGCGCCTGAGGTAGGATTAATCGTCGCCACATTTACATCGCTTGATGTCCAAGTTCCTCCTGCATTACCGTTTGATGTGAACGTTACTGAACCGGTAAGGCATATGGCTTGTGTACCTGCTAGGGTGCCAGCATTTGGTGCGGTTGTTACCGTAACGGTTCTAGTAGTATTTACTGCAGGACAACCGCCAGTTGCGGCAACAGTAAATGTAATCGTAGCTGTTCCGCCGGCAACACCTGTTACTATGCCAGATGCTGCATTAACCGTTGCAATACCTGTAGCATTTGATGTGAAAGTACCAGATCCAGAAGCACCACTTGCAACAAACGTTGTAGTTTGAGCTGAACAAATGATTTGGTTTCCACTTAAGGTACCAGCATTTGAAGGATTCGTGATGGTTACCGTTCGTGTATTACTAATGTTGTTGCACCCACCCGTTCCTGTAACCGTGTAAGTCATAGTTGCTGTACCAGCAGAAACAGGACTAATTACGCCTGAGGTAGGATTGATTGTCGCTACATTTACATCGCTTGATGACCACGTTCCACCGGCATTTCCATTGGTAGTAAAAGTTGATGAACCTGTCAAGCAAACGGCTTGCGTACCACTCAAGGTACCAGCATTAGGTAGTGCGGTTACAGTAACGGTTCGTGTGCTACTCACAGCAGAGCAACTTCCGGAAGCTGCAATCGTGTATGTGATTGTTGCTGTTCCTGCGGCTACCCCGGTTACTACCCCTGTACTAGCATTTACGGTGGCAATTCCAGTTGCACTTGAAGTCCATGTTCCACCTGCATCGCCATCCGTACTAAAGGTTGAGGTTCCTGCAACACAAATCGCCTGATTTCCACTGAGCGTTCCAGCATTTGGAGCGGCAGTAACGGTGACATTCGATGAAACAGGTGCGGAGGAACATCCTTGAGGACTTGTTACCACTAAGGAATAGGTGCCATTCGAAGTTGCGCTTATTGAACTGGTGGTTTCTCCATTTGGAGACCATAGATAGGTGTTTCCGGTAACCCCACCAACTGGTGATGTAGACGGGACTTGCCATGTTGGGCCTGCTATTAACGTTCCGTTGAAATTATTTCCAGTAGCGTCTGAAGCAACAGTTCCAGTAGTTTCATCCATTTTGAAATAGGCTCTTAAACCGGTAGCGTTTACGGGTACATTACTGTACATGCTTTCTTGAATTTGAGTTTGCGTGCGTGCAACATTCCAAATTCTCAATTCATCCATTAAGCCGCTTATCATTTCATTGGTTCCATCCCAGCGTTTGCCTAAAAACCAAATCTCAGAACCTGTAGGTAGGGGAAGGGTTGAATTTAAACTGGCATTTAGTACCCCATTGATATATATTCTAATTGCGGTTTGATCATAGGTTGCAGCAATATGTGTCCACGTATTGAGTGCAATCGTACTGGATGAGTTGACATTTATCCAACTTCCATTAAAAAAGCCAGCAGTTACATTGGCCCCATTTCGATACATACAAAAAGTGATTTTGTTATCCCCGTTATATGCTTCGCCAATTAACATTGGATTTCCCGTGTTGCTATTTGTAAAATTAAACCATCCTTCAATGGTAGCGTTATTGGTATTAAATGATGCGTTTAGGGATGCAGGGACTGTAACATATCGCGTTACATTTGAGTTGCCCAAATTAAGCGCATTACCACCCGGATTCGTTGAAAGGTATCGTGGTGATCCACAACCCGATTGAGTAATTGTTGGTGATGGAATTGAATTAATTGTAGCGGTAACAGCTAGTCTTGGGTGTGAGGTACAACCATTATCTGTCAAGTCAACAAAATACGTAGTGGTAGTGCTTATAGATGGTGTCGTATAACTGCTACTATTTCCTAAACTAACACCTCCGGTAAGTGTAGCGTACCAACTGAAGGTGCCACTCGCTGCGGATGCATTTAAAGTAAGTGATCCGGGACCACAGTTTGTTGCTCCTTGGGTGGAAGTGATTACAGGAAGTGGAGTAATCGTAACCGTAACCGTATTGCTGATTTCTGGATTACATCCGCCGTTTGTAACGATGGCTCGATAATAACGAGTAGCGGATAATGCACCCATTTGACCTGAAGTGAGTGTAGCTGAAGTGGCTCCTGCGATGTTTGTAAACGTCGCGTTATCCGAAGACCATTGCCATTGTACTGACCCGGTATGACCTGTAAGGGTTAGGTTTGTAGGTGTAGATCCAGCGCATTTCGTTTGGTCTCCACTAGCAGTTCCTGCTACTGTTGGGTTTGAAACAATAACGGCTCCGCTGATTGTGCTAGTTACCGGACCAACTGCGTCGGTACAAATCACATAGTAATACGTAGTTCCAGCAACATTAGATAGTGGTAAATAGCTAGCGTTTGTTTCCCCGGCGATTGCAGTGCCTCCAACAGTACTTGAAGTAGCATTACTGTACCACTGGTAGGTAATAGGGTTAGGGCTTGATGCACTAACCGAAAGTAAAGTGGCTGCACCGTTGATGCATAAATTCTGAATGGAATTCGATGGTTGGGAATTAATGTTTGGTCCATTTATCACAGCAACAAAAGGTGCTTGAACTAATAATTGGAAATATTGATTTGCGGCAATATTGCCAAGATCACTCCTGATTTGTTGAGAATTATCAAATGGAATCCAATGAACACCTGCGCCCATACAAGCAGCGTGAATTATTCGTTGGTGAAGAGCTATGTTGGTTGCTGCATTACATCCACCAGCAGAAAAGGTTGCACCTGTGGTGTTTGTTCCTGTCCAAGTTTGAAAACTATTATCATTTGAACCTTTATGCAGTGCTTGATTATTTACAATTCGTGATAATATTGTAGCGTTGGTATTTTGAACATCTAAAGCACCCGTACTGACACGAATTCTAGCTTTATTCGCAGAACCAAATTTTAATAGAACCGTTGGAGTCAAAATCCCCCTAGTTGATATGTCTAAATTTGAACCCTGAGATAGAGATCCAATGCTTCCCCCAAAATCAATCGCAACTTGAACCCAGCCGCCGGCTAATACTTGAGTGCTAAATGTCGTTCCTGTTAGGTTGAAGTGATATATTCCGTCCGTTGTTACATTCTGAGCCTGCCCAAGCGATGTGAATGGATTACCGGCAGTGCCAGTTTGGGCAAGGGTTGAAAAAACGCAACAAAACAAAAAGAAAAGGACTTTAGCGTATACTATTTTCATAGGTGTGATTTGGTGCAAATATATTGTGTGCGTGCGCCTTACTAAAACAAGAAAATACTATTCACTAGATTTAGTAAAAATTTACATAATTTAGTAACTGAAATTTTATACAATTAAGATGCTTTTTAATGTGATTATTCATTCGATTTCGATGCTAATGGCAGTCATTGTGACCTTCCTATTGCTTATGAATATACGAAGGAATCCTTATATAAATGTATTTATTTTGCTTATCGTCATCTCTAATTTAATTCGTATTCCTTTTTATTTGACCTATTCCTTAGGTTGGCAAAACATGTTCACGGATGTTCCAAAACCCTTTAATATTTTATTTCTAGCAAACACCTTATTCTTCTACCAATATGTTCGATTGATGTTGCATAATTCGCGTGTTGATTATCGTGCGCTCATCATACCAATGATTATTCCTATTGTGCTATTCTTGATTAATTTATTGATGCCAAAAGACTCTCTGTATCAAATTATTTTGAGAGGAATCAATTTCCCTGTGGTAGTTTCTTTCGTGCTGTTTTATGTTTACTTATCGTTCAAAGAGTTGAGAATAGGTTTGTGGGGCAAGACCACTAAAGAGTTTCGATTTTCTAATTTTAAGTTAATCCGTAATTGGTTAACCGCTTTATTTGTACTTTTTGTTTTATTGGCTATTCGTTTGCTTGGTTCATATACCTACGAGTTAATGACTCAAAAAATGTTTGTTAATATCGCGTTTCAGTCTGTACATTCCATGCTTTGGATTATCGTTTATCTTGTGTTTTTTATCAATCCAGAAATTTTATACGGATTACAGCGATTGCAAATTCTACCTAATGGAATGTCTACTGATTTGGATCAAATTATAAAGCCTGATTTTAAATGGCGTAGCTTGCCTAAACCAATTAAAAATAAAATGGATGTCCAATTATCCGTGAAAATGGACCATAGGATCAATGAGATTATTAAGAAGTTAGAGTCTAAAACCTCGTTAAGGATAATTGTTAAAGATCCAAACATTAATCTGGATAGCCTTTCCGAAAAACTCAATATACCTAAAAGCCATCTTCAATTCGTTTTTAGGTATTATGCGGATTTTAGTTTTGTTGCCTATCGTTCGAAGATTCGTGTTTTTCATGCCATTGCAAAAATGCAAGATGACTTTTTATCCAAGAACACCATGGATGCCCTAGCGCGAGAATGCGGTTTTTCTTCCTATAACCCATTTTACGCTGCATTCAAAGCAGAAATGGGGGCTGGACCAAGTGAAGTACTCGCAAAAATAAAGCCGTAATTTCATTCATCACGCATTAATTTAATCGAATCAGACATAGGTATACAAATCCGTATGCCTTATGACCTCGTGTTCCGTTTTTAATGAGTGTTTTATCCAATAAAAAAGGGGGCCTCGGCCCCCTTTTTTATTTACTTCACCACATGCTTTAATAACCTTCGTTCGTAATTATCATCCATCAATTCGATCATATACACTCCCGGTGCTAGATGCTCTTTAATGATGAAGAGATTAGCTCCAAGGCTTAACGGCACTGTTTCTTGAAACATGATTTTTCCATTGATGTCTTGAATCGTTATGGTACCATCTCCACTCGTATTGAATTGTTTCCAGTAAATAGAAAACGACTCATGACTGGGATTTGGGAACGATGCGATTTCATCGGTCGCTACATCACAGTCGCTATACAAGGTGCTGAGCAACTCTTCACTACCGTCTTGATCTACTTGATATAATCGATAATAGGTATTTGAACGGAACTCAAGATCCAGGTATTCGTATCCGTTGAGTACGCTACTGTTTCCTACCGCATCCACATATCCAAGGATATCCCATCCACTACCATCGGTTGATTTTTCAATTCTAAAATAGTCGTTGTTGTGTTCCGATTCAGTAGACCATCGAATAGAAACGGCTTCTTTTTCACAAGTGGTCGTCATGCCGGCAAATTCTACCGGTAAGGCTTGCGAATTAGGCGTTCCAATATTAAACCAGCTAAATCCTTGCGAAGCCGTACTTGAAATCAAGAAGGATAAAGGACTCGCGCCGCCGTTGATTGGGGTATGCGTTCCACAGGCTTGCCATGCCACGTGATGTTGATTGGCCGTGTTGGACCCACTGCTCTTAATAATCCTACATACCTGAGGCGTTTGCATCCCTGTCAGATTATTGGCAAACAAGGTTACATCATAAGGTGTAGTATTAATCGTTGACGTGTAATCGTTATTTGTTGGAATCACGTTCCAATACCCATCTGCTGAATAGTTTTGCATTAATGAGCCGGATGCCCAATGTGGCAGTCCATTATACAATACATTACCTCCTGATACCGGAGCTCCACTGGCATAGTCCACCGTTAGTGATTGGTCAACGCCAGGAGAACTTGAAAAACTATATTCAGCATAGCGGTTATAGGTGGCTGTACCCACTGGGAACATTCCTCCATTCCCAACGGTTGACGCATTGGCAAAAAATCGCTTGAACGGACCAACAATCGTCCCGTTGGTATATACCAATTTACCCGGGGAGGCGCTATTTAGTCCGAGGGTGAGCAAGTTGTTTGTTGTGGTATAAATATTACCTGCGATCATAGAAAGTGAATCGGACACCGAAACTGGAATCTGTAGCGTTAAGGTAGCTCCTGATAATTTGTTTACACGCATTTTAGTAAATTGGACGGGTCCGCTTCCGCTAATCGTAGCGGATGTTGGGCCATAAAAGTTCATAAGTCCACCGGTTGAAATTAAGCTGCCATTTTTCACAAAATTGGTATACAACAAAAGGGTTCCTCCAGATTGCGTAAGTTGTGATCCGGTCTCCAATACTAAACTATTTATGATTATAGCCCCAGAGGATAAGGTGGGCTGGGTTAAAATACACCCCGTATTTGCAGGAATGACGGTATTGGCGGTACTTCCTGGCAGGGTAGCTGCAGGAACTAAACTTGTTCCATTGTAGGAATACCAATTGCTGAGTGTTCCCCAATTGTTTGAACTTTGGCCATTCCAAACATATGAGCTTGCCGTTAAAGGAGTTAAGACATTGACATTGGCAGGGGAGAGGGTAGCCACATTCGAAGGGGTGACACATGCTCCGTTCGTTACCATAGCACGTATGTATTTTGTTCCCGACATGATTCCAATGGCGTTGGCCGGTAAGGTAGCTGAGGTTTGACCAGCTATGTTAGTAAAGGTTGAATTGTTAGTACTTGTTTGCCATTGGATGCTTCCGCTGTAACTTGTCAAGGTAATTGCACTTGGCAGTAATCCAGGGCATACCGTTTGGTTGCTGCTTGCCGTGCCTCCAGTAATTACCGTAGCAACAACTGCTGTTCGTGCTGCGGACACACACCCTGTACTCGTATTTCGCGCAGCGACATAATACGTGGTGGTGGTTGAAATAACAGGTGTTGTAAATGTAGTAGTTCCCTGTGATAGCAAATTACCACCAGTGGCTGCGTCATACCAGTCTAAGGTTATCCCGGCACCAAGAGAGGTTCCTGTAAATGTTACTGCAGAAGCGCCACATGATGACATGTGAGGAACTACTGCACTGGATGAAACACCGTTAAAAACAAAAGTTCCATTTGCATTAAATGTGTGTATAGTGAAACCACCAACGGTTGTTATTGTACCTCCTGTTCCGTTCTGCGCGCCAGCATATCTAACGATAACCACACCTGAACCACCATTTTTTCCAGGATTTGATTGCGCTTCACCAGCGCCGCCGCCGCCTCCACCTGTGTTTGGGGTTCCGGCTGCTGCTAAAGGGGTAAAGCCCAATCCGCCTCTACCACCGCCTCCAAGACCTCCAAGTGCAGTTCCAGTACTGCCGTAACTTCCGCCGCCGCCGCCGCCGCCATAATAGGTTGAGCTTCCGGAGATTGAACTTAACACACCATCTCCACCATTTCTTCCTGCGCTTCCTGTAGCGCCAGCGGTTCCTGCGCCTCCACCTCCGCCACCGCCATCGCCATTGGCATTACCACCTGCGAATCCTCCAGCTGTGCCTGCTGCTCCAGCATAATTACTATGTCCTCCTCCACCGCCATTTCCGCCCGATGCACCATTTGCTCCTTTGGATCCACCGCCACCGCCGCCAATTGAGACAATTGGAGTAGGTAAGGATATGGTTGTTGTTCCACCATTTGAAGCTTGACTACCATAACTAGTAGCATTTGCACCACCATTACCTATGGTAACAGCAAATGTGCCACTGGACAATGGTGTGGATCCCATTTTTACTTGGCCACCACCACCACCGCCTGCGCCATCAAATCCTCCGCCTCCGCCTCCGCCAACAACCAAATAGTCTACAGCTCCTGAAGTGTTACTTACCGCTAATGGTAAAGTATTAACCGTTGCAACCACTGCCATTCTTGGCGTGGATGTACAACCATTATTCGTGACATCAACGTAATATGTAGTCGTTGTAGCTATGCTTGGCGTAGTGTAGCCCGTTCCAGTTCCCAATGAAGCGCCTCCTGTTGAAGCCGTATACCAATTGATAGTTCCTGCGGCTGCGGTTGCTTGGAGGGTTAAGGCTGATGGCCCGCCGCAAATGGAAGCACCTGTGGTATTTGTAAGTGAAGGCGTCGTATTAACCGTAATTGTTACCGTATTACTTGTAGAAGCAGTACATCCGGTATTCGTTACATTCGCACGATAGTATGTTGTTGTATTAAGGGTACCCATTTGACCAGCGGTCAGGGTAGCCGAAGTTGCCCCCGCGATGTTTGTAAAGCTTATATTATTGGTTGAAGATTGCCATTGGATAGTTGTAGCACTTCCTGTTAAGCTAAGGTTCGCTGGGGATGTCCCACTACATATGGTTTGATTGCTGCTGGCTGTAACACCGACAACAATACTGCTTGAAACTGAAGGGGATTGACATCCTGCTGCGTTCGTAACAACTGCAGAATAGGTTCCACTCGTAGCAGCGGTAATTGAATTCGTTGTTTGTCCAGTAGGGGACCATAAAAAACTGACGGGAGGTCCGCCAAGTATAGACGTTGAAGGAACTTGCCAAGTTGGGCTATTCATTAAGGTTCCGTCATATCCATTTCCCGTGGCATCTGAGGCTAGCGTGCCTGTTGCTTCGTCTAGTTTATAATAAGCACGCAGGCCAGTAGAATTTACGGGGATATTCGTATTCATTGAGGTTTGAATTTGTGCTTGGGTTCTCGCTACATTCCAAATCCGTACTTCGTCCATTAAACCACTTATCATATCAGGACCTGCAAATCTCTTTCCGAGATACCATACTTCGTTACCTGTAGGTATTGGGGCGGTTGCGTTTAAGGTTGCATCTAATACCCCATTGATGTATATTTTAATACTTGTTTGATCATACGTTGCGGCGATGTGTGTCCACGTATTAGCAGGAATATTTGAGGCACTTGTCGCCAGTGACCATGTGGTAGAAAAGAATCCAGCCCTAATTTGGTTTGAATATCTAGACAACATAAAGGTGACCTTATTATCGCTTATATAAGCTTCACCAACAAGCATTGGTTCTGGTAAAGAGGGGTCAGCTGCCGAAAGATTAAACCAGCCTTCTACCGTAATATTGTTTGTATTGAACGACGTATTAAGCGAAGATGGAATAGATACATATTTTGACGTATTGCTTACGCCTAAATTCAGGGCGTTTCCTGAACCATAATTCCCCAGTGTTAGTAAGCCACAGTTAGATTGGGTAATGGTTGGAGTTGGTGGGGCGGCGCTGACGGTGGCAATCACTGCAGTTCTTGGGTTTGACGTACATCCATTATTGGTTACGGCCGCATAATACGTAGTAGTTGTTGCAATGCTGGGTGTAGTAAAACTTGTACCTGTGCCCAATGAAGCACCCCCTGTTGAAGCAGCATACCAGTTGATTGTTCCTGCTGCTGTTGTCGCTTGTAGGGTTAACGTACCAGTTCCGCAAATCGAAGCACCTGTAGTATTGGTAAGTGAAGGTGTCGTATTGACCGTAATAGTAATCGTATTGCTCGTAGAAGCAGGACATCCGGTATTCGTTACATTCGCGCGATAATAGGTTGTTGTATTCAGGGTGCCCATCTGGCCTGAGGTAAGGGTGGCTGATGTTGCACCCGCTATGTTTGTAAAGTTTACGTTGTCAGTAGAAGATTGCCATTGAATTGTTGTAGTGGTTCCGGTTAGGGTAAGGTTCGCTGGGGATGTCCCACTGCAAATGGTTTGGTTACTGCTGGCAGTGACCCCAATAGAAACAGTTGCCGAAACGGGCGTTGACTGACAACCCGAGGCTGTAGTTAAAACTGCGGTGTATGTTCCACTGTTGGCAGCAGTAATTACGCTTGTTGTTTGATTAGTCGGTGACCATAAAATGGTCGATGTTGGCCCTGCTAGCACCGAGGTAGATGGAACCTGCCATGTGGATCCGCTAGTTAAGGTTCCGTTGTATCCGTTTCCTGAAGCGTCAGCAGTATTTGTTCCAGCAGACTCATCGAGCTTATAGTAGGCTCTTAGTCCTGTTGAATTCGTTGGAACGCTAGTATTCATCGTTGATTGGATTTGTGCTTGGGTGCGTGCAACGTTCCAAACTCGAATTTCATCCATCACCCCTCTGAAGACATCATTACTATCCCATCGTTTTCCAATGTACCATGACTCAGAGCCAGTTGGTAAAGCGGCATTAGCGTTTAGCGTTGCGTCTAAGTTGCCGTTGATGTATATTTTTATACTGCTTTGATCGTAGGTAGCAGCGATGTGCATCCATGTATTGTATTGAATCGTTGAGGCGCTTGT
Source organism: Crocinitomicaceae bacterium (assembly GCA_044353585.1). Lineage (GTDB taxonomy): Bacteria > Bacteroidota > Bacteroidia > Flavobacteriales_D > Crocinitomicaceae > UBA952. The sequence continues at coordinate 50,039 of JBILBR010000009.1, forward strand.
TACTACTGTCCATGCATTGTTATAGAATCCAGCATTTATATTATTCCCTTGTTTGTGCATGCAAAAAGTAATTTTTCCATCACCTACAAAAGCTTCTCCAATGAGCATTGGAAAGCCTGCGCTATTTAGATCAAATTTGAACCAACCTTCTAAGGTTATATTATTTGTATTGAATACTGAGTTTAACGATGCGGGGATGGTGACGTAACTTGAGCTATTGAATGTACCAAAATCAAGCGCATTTCCTCCACTGTAATTTCCAAGGGTTAATACCCCGCAACCGGATTGAGTAATGGTTGGAGTAGGTGGGGCGGCGTTTACGGTGGCAACTACCGCAGTTCTTGGGGTGGATGTGCAGCCATTATTGGTAACATCAGCATAGTAAGTTGTTGTGGTGTTGATGCTTGGTGTCGTGTAACTCGTTCCAGTACCTAAAGAAGCACCTCCTGTTGAAGCTGCATACCAATTGATGGTTCCTGCTGCTGCAGTTGCTTGTAGGGTTACAGTGCCTGTTCCACAACGTGAAGCTCCGGTGGTTGAGGAGAGCGTTGGGGATGAGGATGTATTAATTGTTATCGTATTGCTTGTGGCTGCCGCACACGATCCGTTGGTAACTATGGCGCGGTAATATGTTGTAGCGTTTATTGCGCCCATCTGACCGGAGGTCAAGGTAGCCGAAGTAGCCCCAGCGATGTTATTAAAGTTAATGTTGTCAGAAGAGGATTGCCATTGAATCGAGCCTGTGTTTGAAGCCAAGGTTAGATTTACTGGGGAACTACCCACGCAAACGGTTTGATTGCTGCTGGCTGTGCCGCCTACAGAAGCACCCTGTATTGTAATTCCTGCACTGACATTGCTGGTAGTTGATCCTTGACTGTTTGTGCAAATTACATAGTAGTATTTAGTGCCAACTACATTGCTTGGTGGGGTGTAACTTGAACTGGTTGCGCCGCCAATAGCAGTACCATTAGAATTCGAGGCATTTGTATTACTGTACCATTGATACGTTATTGCGCTACCATTCGGACTCGTAGCAGATACACTCAATGAATTTGCAACACTGTTTATGCACAGGTTTTGTGCGGTGGTTGAAGGTTGTGTATTGATTGTTGGGCCCATAACAACAGCTACCATGGGTGCACGAACCAATAATTGAAAATAGGCCCCATTTGGGATTTGGCCCACATTGTTGTTGATCATGTGAAGTGTAAAATATGGAATCCAATGTATCCCGTCTCCATTATTTCCTGCATGAAAAATATTTTGATGTAGTCCATAAGCGGTGGTGTTGCCATAGTTTATAAATTGTCCTGCAACCGTGTTGGTTCCGGTCCAATTGGCATTGTTGTCGGTGTTGTCTGCAGGTGTAGCCAAAAGGGTTTGGTTGTTTACAATTCGGGTAATAATTCCAGGTCGGGTGTTTTGAACATCCAATTGCCCATTGCTAGTGAGTACACGGGTTACGGTTGCACTTCCGAGCGTGCTCAGCGCAGTGGGGGTAAGAATACCACGAACTGTATTGTTTAGCGCATTGGATTGCGGAAGATTTCCTGCGTTCGGTCGAAAGTCAATGGCTACTTGTACCCATCCGCCAACTCGAACATAGGTGCTGAAGTTCGTTCCGGACAATGAGAAATAATACACCCCATCGCTAGCTACATTTTGGGCTTGCCCGAGTGAGGTAAAGGGTTGTGCAGCACTTCCGTTTTGCGCATTGGAAAGGGTGGTAAAGCCAAAAAGGGAGGCAAATAAGAAAAGACCGATTGAACGCATGATAAAGTTTTTGTCGAAAATACAATATCTGCCATGTGTTAGTTTTTACGATTTGTGATTATAGTAATAATATGCGTAATTTAGTAACTTTTAAATAAATAATATTAATGAGTTTTCCTCTCTTAGTTCAGGTTTTATCTGCTTTCTTTTCGCTTCTAATTGTCATTATAGTTTTACTTAATCTTAAGCGAAATCCGTATTTGAATATCTTTATTTTATTGATTTTTATTACGAATTTGATTCGTATTCCATTTACATTAACCTATGCCCTCGGATGGCAAACTCAATTTCCAGAAATTCCGAAACCTTTCAATACCTTGTTGATTTGCAATTCGGTATTTTTCTATTGGTATATTCGGTCTTTGCTGGTCAAAGGGAAGACTTCCCTTTTGGGGTTTTGGATTGCTTTAGTTGTTCCCTTTCTCCTCTTAGTTGTAAACCTATTTTTTAGGGTCTATCCAACGGATAAATTTATCTTAAAGGGGTTTAGTTTTCAAATCGTAATCATTTTCATTCTATACTTTTTATATCAGTCGTTTAAAGTAGTTTATCGCGCATTCTGGGTAGACGCACGTAAAATGTTACGATTTTCTAATTTTAAATTGATTAGGTTTTGGGTTTTTATCCTAATGGGAATGTATACCTTCGGATCGATTCGTGTCATAGCTATTTTTATATTTGAATTAATCTACGATAAAGAAGCAATTGCTGTTGGCTATCCCTATGCCAGTTCTATTTTTTACTTGGTCATGCTTATTATTTTGTTTTTACATCCCGAGATTTTGTATGGGCTAAAGCGTGAACCCATTTCCATACCGATTCTCAATGTTGACTCAACGGAGAACCCTATGCTTCCAGCGTTTGTTTGGCGAACTCAACCCAAGGCCATACACAATAAATTAGATTTAGCCCTAGCTATAAAATTTAATGAACGAATGGCTGAAATTACGCGCAAACTCGAATCTAAAGTAGCCTTACAGGCCATTATAAAAGATCCAAATATTAATGCCATTGTACTTGCTGAAAAGCTAGATATTCCAAGAACTTACGTTCACTTCCTTTTTAAATATCATTCTGATATCTCTTTTATTCAATATCGTTCAAAGATTCGTGTACATTATGCGATCGAAAAAATGAAAGATGATTACCTCTCAAAAAATACCATGGATGCCCTTGCGAAAGAATGTGGATTTGCTTCTTATAATCCGTTTTATTCAGCCTTTAAATCAGAAATGGGTATTGGACCAAGAGAGGTGCGGGCCGAACTAAAAAAAGGATTGAATCAGAACCAATAACTCCGACTCGAGCGATTGCCCATGGTCTTTTGCATACCATGCATGCAGTGACTCATGAAGAACCTTTAATTCAACTCCTTCTGCTTTCAATTCATTAAATAAGCGTTGCGCTGCCTCAGTGCGAGGACCCCAAACGAACAAATCGTTACCGTGTTCATCGCGCACAATTACTTTCGGAATTCCTTTTCCTCCATTGGTTAAATAGTGGTCGATTAATGTGGTTTGGTCACGGAGTTCTAATGTGTAGCTTGCGTTCGGTACGTGCTCAATTAATTTTAAAATCAGGGGAACACTCTGTGCGGCATCACCACACCAAGGTTCGGTGATAATAATCCAATGGGATTTCTTTTTTACATCGCTCGCAAGGTCAATAAAGGCCTGTGATGGCGAAAAGGTCTTTGTTATTCGATTGAATCGCGTGAGGTTTAGAGATATGTATGATGAGTATTCATCCGGATAAATCCCACCGTTTAATGATGATTCCCAATGTGATAAATAGTCTTTTAGTTGCATATACTTATAGTGTTGGGAAAGCGCTTGGATTGGCTTTCGTCATCATCTCGTAAACTTTTTCAACGATATCATCGATGCTAGGTTTAGAGAAATAATCACCGTCGCTACCATAGGCCGGACGATGGTCTTTCGCGCTTAGCGTTTGTGGTGCTTCATCCAAGTGGTAATATCCCCCTTGTTCAACTAATATTTTTTCAAGAATGTAAGCCGTTGCTCCAGCAGAAACATCCTCATCTACAATTAACAAGCGATTTGTCTTTTGAAGTGATTTCACGATGTCATGCGATAAGTCAAAGGGAAGCAAGGTCTGCACATCAAGTAGTTCTACCGAAATTCCTAATTCTTCCAAGACAGGTAACGCCTGTATGCAAAGATTTAGGGTGGATCCATAAGAAACCAAGGTTAAATCTGAACCTTGGCTTAGGCGCTCTACTTGACCAAGCGGAAGCTTAAACTCACCCAAATTAGTAGGCATTTTTTCTTTCGTTCGATATCCGTTGAGCGGCTCAATAACCAACGCGGGCTCATCAGCTGCCATTAAGGTATTGTAAAATCCTGCGGCTTTGGTCATGTTTCTTGGCACACACACATGCATTCCGCGCAATGAATTGATGATCATTCCCATAGGAGAACCGCTGTGCCATACCCCTTCTAAGCGATGACCTCTTGTGCTGATAATTAGCGGCGCTTTTTGTCCTCCTTTGGTACGATATTGCACCGTAGCAAGGTCGTCAGACAAAATTTGAATGGCATATAATAAGTAATCCAAGTACTGAATCTCGGCAATCGGACGAAGTCCGCGCATGGCCATTCCAATGCCTTGACCAATGATCGTGCATTCACGAATACCCGTATCAAATACCCGTAAATCACCAAAGGTTTCTTGTAAGCCTTCTAGGGATTGATTTACTCCGCCGATTTTCCCTGCATCTTCACCAAATACCAGCAAGTTCGGATACTTCTCCAATAACATGCGGTAGTTTTCCCGTAAAATGATCCGACCGTCCTCCATGGGAGCATCGGAATCGTACGTAGGTTCTATCGAAGGGATATTTCCAATTTGATCATTGGATTCACTGTATAAGTAGGAAGAATAACGGTCGTGACTTTCCTCTTTTTTCTTGCTCAACCATTGGCTAAGCACCATTTTGTTAGTGGATTCTACGCCGCGAAGGCTTCTAAGGGCTCGTCGTGCCAAGGAAAACACATCTTTTCGTTGAGGCTCACGGTTTTTAATCAATGCATCTAATTCTGATTGAAATGAATTGCTTAACGTTCCTTCTTGTATTAACCCACTTAAAATACCTTCTAAAGACAAACTATCTTTTTTAATATCTTCTGTGAATAAAGCCCATGCTTTGTTTTTCGATTCTTTAACTTCTTCTTTCGCTTGCTCGGATAACTGGTCAAGTTCTTCCAAAGTCGCTAGTGCTGAAGGACCTTTGTCAAATGCAAGAATCCATTCCTTAAATTTAGCAATACAGTCATGGGTTTTCTCCCATTCCATGCGTTCCGGACTTTTATACCGTTCGTGAGATCCTGAAGTGGAGTGCCCTTGCGGTTGATTTACCTCTTGTACATGCACTAAAACAGGCACGTGTTCGGTGCGTGCTATATGAACGGCCTTCTCATAGGTTTGGCATAAATGTGCGTAATCCCATCCTTTGGTCGTTAGAATTTCAAATCCTGGATTTTCCGCTGTGCGTTGAAAACCTGCTAAGGCCTCTGAAATGCTATTTTTTGTAGTTTGAAGTTCTCTTGGTACTGAAATACCGTATCCATCATCCCAAACGGACATCACCATTGGGACCTGTAAAACTCCCGCAGCATTTAAGGTCTCCCAAAAGGGGCCTTCAGACGTGGATGCATCACCAATCGAACCGAAGGCAACTTCGTTTCCTTCGATAGAAAATTGTTGAAATTCTTCGGTATGTAAGGCAGGGTTGTTTCTGTAAATTTTGGATGCTAGGGCCAAGCCTAATAGACGCGGCATTTGTCCGGCCGTCGGAGAGATGTCTGCCGAACTATTTTTTTGTTGGGTTAAGTTTTTCCATTGCCCTTGATCGTCGAGATTTCTGGTGGCAAAATGACCTCCCATTTGCCGGCCCGCAGATTGAGGTTCAACAGCTACATCCGTGTGTGCATAGAGTCCAGAAAAATACGCTTGAACGCTTAGGGCGCCAATCGCCATCATCCAAGTTTGGTCTCTGTAATATCCAGACCTGAAATCCCCTGGTTTAAAGTTTTTTGCGAGTGCTAATTGTGCCAATTCTTTCCCGTCACCGAAAATCCCAAATTTCGCCTTACCGGTGAGTACTTCCTTTCTTCCTAGAAGGGATGCTTCTCTGGAAATACAAGCTAATTTATAATCCGAGAGTACTTCTTGCTTGAAGGCGTCGAATTCGAGGGTTGCTTCGTTGATGGTTGACATAGATCAAATTTGATTGCAAATATAGCGATTTTGTCCATTTTTTTTAGTTTGTTGTGGCTAAGAATTTTGCATTTTTGTAGCATGAAAATTGAGTTGTGTGTGGCTTCCGTAGAAGCCTTGTTGGCAGCGAAAACGCTAGGCGTAGATCGCATAGAACTTTGTGTGAATTTAGAACAGGGTGGCATCACACCTTCACTAGGATTTGTACAGAAAGCAAAGGATTTAGGCATCGAGACGCATGTATTAATTCGACCTAGAAGTGGCGGTTTTGTTTACAATGCGCACGAAATAGAAATTATTCTTGCCGATGTACTTGAATTTCAACGCATGGGGGTAGATGGAATAGTAGTAGGTTTGTTAACAGACACGATGCGTTTGAATCGACCGGTGCTTGAACGCATTCGAAGTGTCTTTACAAAATCCCTAACATTTCATAGAGCGTTTGACGATTTGGTGGAGTGGAAACAAGAACTGCAATGGTTGGCTGCAGTTGGATATAATCGGGTATTGTCTTCCGGTCTATCAACCACGATTTCGAATGGCGTTCCTGTATTAGCTGCCATGAAAAAAGAGGCAAAGGGAAGAATTGAAATAATGCCAGGAGGAGGAATTAACCTCGCGAATTTACCACAGATTATGGAGCACGTTGTACCTGATGCCGTCCATTTCTCAGCTACTGGAAAGCAATCCTTGGATCCTGATTCCATGTTCTCTGAAGAAGTGCTTATTTTTGACGAGAACAAGGCCAAACGCTTGATAGAAATGTGTCGAAATTTCAGCTAAATACTGACATTGAATTCATGCGAGTGCGTTAACACTGACATTATGTCTTTTGTTATGGTGAATTATGGATATGGAATCCAATTTGTGTACTACGACCCAAAGAAACTTAGATGAGTAAACGAAAAAATAATGCTATGGAAGATAACACAGTGGATCAAGCGAATACAAACGAAGAACAACAACACCACGAAACGGAGAATAATTCGAGCAATGACGCTAACAGTTCTCCAACGGAACCTTCCCTTGATGTTGAGGCTAAATTAAAGGATCAAGAAGATAAATTCCTCCGGCTTTATGCAGAGTTTGAAAATTACAGACGACGTTCTGCGCGTGAAAAAGCAGAATACTTATCTTCAGCAAGCCAACAAATGATTGTAGCTATGCTTCCCATTTTGGATGATTTCGAACGGGCAAGTAAAAACAATGAACATGTTACCGATATAGCCGTTGTTAAAGAAGGTTTTCAATTGATATATACCAAGTTAGGTCAAATACTAGAAGCTAAAGGCTTGAAACCGATTGATGCAATGAATCAGCCCTTTGACTTTAATCTGCATGAGGCCATTGCCAATGTTCCAGTTGAAGATGAATCAATGAAAGGTAAAGTGATAGATCAGGTGGAAAAAGGATATTATTTAAATGAGAAAGTGATTCGCTTCGCAAAAGTAGCGGTCGGACAATAAGGTTATGAGTCAAAAAAGAGATTATTACGATGTGCTAGGGGTGGCTAAAAATGCTTCTGAAGCCGAAATAAAAAGTGCCTACAGGAAATTAGCGTTAAAGTATCACCCAGACAAAAATCAGGATGACCCTTCGGCTGAAGACAAATTCAAAGAAGCAGCGGAAGCGTATGAGATTTTAAGTAATTCAGAGAAACGCGCTACGTATGATCGTTTTGGTCATGCGGGAATGGGGCAAGGAGGATTTAGTGGCGGTGGAATGAATATGGATGATATCTTTTCACAGTTTGGAGATATCTTCGGTAGCGCCTTTGGGGGTGGAAGTTTTGGTGGTAGCCGAAGCGGTAAACGCGTGGTTAAAGGGTCTAACCTTCGCGTAAAAATGAAATTAACACTCGAAGAAATTGCCACCGGTGTTAAAAAGAAAATTAAGGTTAATAAGTTGGTTCAGGCTGACGGGGTAACTTTCAAAACATGTTCAACATGTAAGGGCGCCGGAAGGATGACCCAAATGACTCAAACGTTTTTAGGGGCCATGCAGACGCAAACTACGTGTAATGTATGCCAAGGGGCCGGACAAATGATCGACCAAAAACCAAGCGATACTGATCAGTACGGATTGCGCAAACAAGAAGAAGTTATTGAAATCGAAATTCCGGGAGGTGTTGAAGATGGAATGCAACTTTCTGTCCGAGGAAAAGGGAATGCCGGTCCGTTCAATGGGGTCAACGGTGATTTAATTGTAGTAATTGAAGAGGCTGATCATGCGGAATTAAAGCGTGAAAATGAACACATACATTTTGAAGCAGTGGTTACTTTGATAGATGCAATTCTTGGGGCATCCTTGGAGATTCCAACCATAAATGGCAAAGTAAAAATTAAAGTAGATCCTGGAACTCAAAGTGGAAAAATACTTCGACTAAAAGGAAAAGGGCTTCCTAACATTCAAGGATACGGAACCGGGGATCAATTTGTTCATATTCATGTGTGGACTCCTACCAAACTATCTAAAGAAGAAAAAGAATGGTTTGAAAGTAACCGTGATAATGCCAATTTTAAGCCGACAGCGCGTGAAAAAGAAGGTGGATTCTTTAAGCGAGTGAGAGATATGTTTTCATGAGTAGTTTTGAATCTACTTGGGATCATAGTGATTATAGACCGCTAAAGGTTTTAATGACCTTTATACTGGTGATTGGTGGATTCATTCTTGGTAATTTCCCGATCTCACTTTTATATCCCTTGGATCGCGGTAAGACCATGACAGACCTAGTTTCCTATTTTGGTTTTACCAAGCTTTTCATTCTTCAAATGATTCCTTTTTTCTTTGGCTTAATAGGGTTCTTTCTTAGCGCACGGTTTATTCACAAGGTAACACTTATCACCTGGTTTACAACCCGACCAAAAATCGATTTTAATCGGATATTATTTTCCTTCGGTATGTGGTCTTCCTTAATTGTTATTCCAACCTTGGTAGATTGGTACATAAGCCCCTCAAAGTATACGTTACAATTTGAATGGATGTCATTTTTTACCACGTGTTTACTGCTTGGAATTTGTCTTCCTTTTCAAGTGCTTTTTGAAGAATTATTGTTTAGGGGATTTTTGTTTCAAGGGCTAGCCAAACGTACAAAATCTATTATTTTCACTGTTGTTCTGAGCGGGGTAATGTTTGGACTCATGCATATCGGGAATCCGGAAGTTATTGCGCAAGGATATTGGTTGCTGGGAATTTATATTACATTGGGCATAGCATTATCCCTTATCGCATTTCTTGATCAAGGAATCGAAATACCCTTTGGGTTTCATCTCGCAAATAACTTTGTTACTGGAATTTTAGTTACCTCATCAGATCAAGCGTTTCAAACGAAAGCCTTATTGAAAATGGATTCCTTAGATTTCACTGTAGCATCTTTTGCCTGGTTGTTGGTTTCTCTTGCCATCTTTTTATTGGTGGTCTCTCGTCGATTTCGTTGGAAAGAATTACGGGTAAAACGAAATAATCATTAGTTTCGTTGAATGATTGAGATAATCGAAGTCAATAAGTTTTTCAATCAAAAACAGGCCTTGGATGGAATAAATTTAATCATTCCTAAAGGAAGTGTTTTTGGTATAATTGGTCCAAATGGTGCCGGTAAAACCACCTTGATTCGAATATTAAATCAAATTCTAGAGCCCAGTGCTGGTAAGATATTGATTGCGGGCATTCCCTTAAATGCGCAACATGTAAGTGCATTTGGTTATCTCCCTGAGGAACGGGGGCTTTACCGTGAAATGAAAGTACTTGATCATCTGGTTTTCTTAGCCCGTATCCGCGGATTGAATCGAAATCAGGCCCTTCACGCGGCAAGAAAATGGCTTGATAAATTTGAAATTCAGGCATGGTCAAATAAACGAATTGATTCCTTGTCTAAGGGAATGGCACAAAAAGTACAGTTTATCGGGACAATTCTTCATGATCCACAGATTATTATTTTGGATGAACCCTTAAGTGGGTTTGACCCCCTGAATATTCAATTAATTCTTGATCAAATCAGGGCATTTAAAGCGGAAGGTAAAACGATAATTTTCTCTACGCACAACATGAATAGTGTGGAAGAAATTTGTGATGAAGTGGCTCTGATTCATCAAGGTAGAGTGATTGCACACGATCAAGTAGCTATGCTGAGGTCGAAGTATAAAACAGGAGCATACAAGGTGAGATTTCAAGGGAATCAAATTGCTTTTGCAAATGCTTTATGGACAGGATTTGAAATTTTGTCGACCGTTGAACTTGGTAATCAATGGCATGAGGCTGTGATTAAAAGTAGACAAGGGCAGGCTTTTAATGAGGTGTTCAATGCCTTGTCTTCAGCGCTCACCCTTCAATTAATTGAAGAACAATTGCCGGGTATGCAGGATATTTTTCTTAAACTAGTAACTCAGAATAACCATGAATAAAAGTTGGTTAATTGCTGTTCGTGAATTGTTTGAACGATTGAATAATCGATCATTTAGATTAATGTTGCTGTTAGGTCCCTTGTTGATTCTTGCGATGGTTAATGTCTTGTTAGAGTCCGGCAATCAGGGGGTGAGCTCAATGAAGGTGCTCATAAGTGATCCAACAAATTTATTTGAGAATAAGATTTCTTCTCGTCCATCCGAACATGTCACCTACTATTTTTATGATGATTACGTAGAGTTTGAGTCGTTTAAATCTGATCCCAAGTTTAAATCCTTTGATGCGCTTATTGAAATCAATGAGAAGGTGATTATTAATAAAAAAGTGTTTTTGTTTCATCGAGAAGACCCTAATCTTCAGTTGAAAATGAAAATGAAATTTGAGATAGAAAGAAGACTGGAAGAGGTATTAATCGAGCAATTTACCAACCTGGAAGTGGAGGAATTTCGCAAGATAAAGCAGCCATTGAATATTGATTTTCGAAATGTTGATGATCCCTTTGATACATCCGATGAAACAACCGCTTGGGTCGGATATTTTCTCGGTTATATCATGATTTTCTTTATTGCCATTTTCGGAACTAACATCACGAAAAGCATTAACCGTGAAAAGATAAATCGAATCTCAGAGGTTATTTTGGCCAGTGTTAAATCGCATCAGTTAATGTTAGGTAAGATTTTCGGTAATTTACTTGCCTCTTTTGTTCAATTGATTTTTTGGATAAGCATTGTAGGAATTGGCTTGGTTGTATTTCAACAATTCTTAATGGATGACTTGTTTACGCCCGAGCACTTAAATGGGGTCCAAGTTTCGGACCAACAGCTAAAAGCGCTAGGAATGGAAACGATGATGCAACAAAATGAACACATCGATTTATTATTTCATCGAATTAATTACCTGTGGCTTTTGCCTAACTTTTTGATTTTCTTTGTTGGAACCTATTGGATTTTTGCCTCGTTTTTCACCATCATGGGAGCTATGAGTGGCGATGAATCGGATGGACAACAATTTGTAATTCCTATTTGGATTTTTCTGGGGCTTACCATCTTTGCTGGCTACAATACCATGACCTATCCTGATTCCGGATTAACGCAGTTTTTTAGCTATTTTCCTTGGACATCCGGTATGGTTTCCATGGTGAAGGTAACCGTGGGCGTTTCGTTAAGTCAATACCTCATGATTTTAATTGCGTGGGTCATTCAATTACTTGTGGGTACCTTATTTATTTCCTTGGCTGCACGAATTTTCAAACATGGAATTTTGTCTTTTGGACATCGATGGAGTATGAAGCTATGGTTTTCTTGGCTCAAAAAATAGGCCGATGATAATTGGTGCTATTGATTTAGGAACAAATACATTTGATTTACTGCTTGCTCAGTTTTCTAAAGGGAAACTAGAGGTTTTATACCGGGACAAGCAATGGGTTGGTTTAGGGTCAGGCTTGTACCCTTCCATGGAGCTTAAACAAGATGCGCTTCATCGGGCTACTCAATGTCTAATTCGTTTCATTGAAACCGCCAAAGAATATCATGTAGATGTATTGCGCGCATGCGGTACCAGTGCCCTTAGAGATGCAATTAATGGCAGGTTGTGGTGCGCCGAAATACACGAAAAAACCGGACTCACCATCGAAGTTATTTCAGGAACACAAGAGGCTAAGCTTGTTTATTCAGGAATCAAGATGTTATCGAATATCACGTCCGATGGAATAATTATGGATATAGGTGGCGGAAGTACGGAGCTTATTAGTTTCCGAGATCATCAATTAGATCAGGTTTTTTCACTCGATATCGGGGTTACACGCTTGCTCAATGAGCTTGATTTTAATTACCCGCTGACTGAGAATGAAATTCTACGCTTTGAAATGTTATTTAGCGAGGAATCAAAGCAGCAGCTGTCAACTACAGATACCTTAATTGGTGCTGCTGGAGCCTTTGAAACATTCTTTTGGCTCTTATATAAAAAATCTATCCGAGATGGGATTTGTGCTTCCTTTGATATGTCGAAGTTAGCAGAACTATTAGATCAATTAATTCATACGTCCTATCAACAACGGCTTGCACTGGATGGAGTACCTGATGTGCGTAGAAAATACCTACATCTAGCGGCATTGGAAGTTAGATGGCTTATTAAAACATGCGGCATTACACAGGTGATGGCTACTACAAGTGGGCTCTGTGAAGGAATAATTACCGAGATTCAAGAATCGTTCGAAACGTAAGATTAACTCTTGGCTTAGTTATTTTCGGTTCTTTCGGTATGCAATGTTTAAATTGATATTGAACCTGTTTGCCCATTAGAAGCAATGAGCCAGCTCTTAAACCTACGGAATACTTTTCAGTTCCTTCCATGGATCGGAGCTTAAAGGTTCGGGTGGCGCCAAAGCTTACTGAGGCAATTACAGGATTTTTCCCAAGTTCTTTCTCGTTGTCGGCATGCCATCCGTTGGAATCTTGTCCATTGCGATACAAATTGATTAATACGCAATTAAAGGAATGACCGGTAATCATTTCTACCTTAGTTTTGATATCTAATAGCTCCGATGTAAAAGGGGCGGGTTTTAGCAGTTTACCGGAGTAGGTGTAGGTGATTGCTTCATTGCAATGAAAAGACTCCAGCCTTGGAATAGGTACACGTTTACCGAACATTCGTATCTCTCCTTGGTGCAGTGTGCTTAAACCTAAACAATGTTCGAAAAAAAGGTTGCATTCAGTTGGAGTGAAAACAGAATCCCACATGGATATTTCATCTGTAATGGCGGTGAAAGTATATTCCATATTCATAACGGCTGAAATTTACTACTTTTGATCTGATTATTTAAATTGCTATGTTTAAAACAGACTCAATTCTTGGGTACAAATATGTCGATATACTCCAGTATTTATCTCATGTAGGGATTAATATCATTTTGGCTATTATTATTTTGGTGGTTGGATTTTGGTTATCCAATCGCATAGGTAGAGTTATTTCTGAAGTAATGAAGCGAAGACGCGCTGATGAAGGGTTGATTTCCTTTGTAGCAAGTTTTTCCTCGATTTCATCTAAAGTACTCGTGGTATTAACTGCAATTAGTCAGCTTGGCTTTGCCATGACATCCTTTGTAACGGTACTTGGTGCTGCAGGCATTGCTGTAGGTATGGCATTCTCTGGTACCTTAAGTAACTTCGCTGGGGGCATCTTAATTTTAGTGATAAAACCATTTAAGTTGCATGACACCATCACGGCATTACTCGTGACTGGGGAGGTAACAGAAATACAGATTTTTAACACCTATGTTAAAACGCCTGACAACAAAACCATTATTCTTCCGAATGGCCCTTTGGTTAATGGTACCATTATCAATTTTACGAAGGAAGGGAAACGACGAGTGGATATCGTTTTTCCGATAAAGTATGGTTCAGATACCGCTTCGATTATATCAAAAATTCAAGAAGTACTCTCGGCAAATCAACTCATACTAAAGGATCCAGCACCAATGATTTATTTTTCTGAGTTGGAATCAAAATCAGGTAAATTTAATGTGAACTGCTGGGTCAAAACGTCCGATTTCGGGTCGGTCCATAGGGACCTTACAAATGAATTTTTTCAATGGCTAGAACCGATAGAGGATTAGCGTTAATTGATCAATATTGTAGGCATAACGCCTTTGTTGATCTATTGGGTTTCGAATTTGAAACGCATGAAGATGGTGTGGTATGTTATTCGTTAAAAATTCAACCCAAGCACTTGGCTACGCCGGGGTTTACCCATGGGGGAGTGCTAACCACCTTGTTGGATGCAACCATGGGAGCAGGTGCCTTAACACTCGTTGCAGACGATGGTCAAGTGGTCTCCACCATTGAAATGCAAGTTAATTTTATACAAGCAGTACATTTGAATGATTTAATCATTTGTAGATCAAAAGTAATCCGAAAAGGTAAAAAAGTTATCTTTATGGCCGCAGAGATTCGGAATGAACATAATCAATTGATTGCTGTTTCTAACGGTTCGTTCTATCCATTCGCTGCTGAAAAAGCAGGATATATTTAAATTAATTACGTATGCTAGTAACTATTCTTTTATTGATTTTCACAGTGGTTGTATTACCCATTGTTTCATTTTATTTTGGTACTCCCTTATCAACTTTGCAGCACAACATTTTAGTTGATCATATGGTGTATGTGGTTGGTGCGGTAGTTGCCTATTGTTTTCTTGTAGGAGAAATTTCCAGAAATAATTCTCAAGTGGATAAATTGTGGAGTGTTGTTCCAATTTACTACGTGTGGCATATGGCAGCGGTAGCCGGTTTTCCAGATCGAATGGTGCTTATGGCTGTTTTAGTTTCTATCTGGGGGATACGTCTTACCGGTAATTTCGCTCGAAGAGGAGCCTATACCCTTAAATTTTGGGCAGGTGAAGAAGATTATCGTTGGGAAATTCTAAGAAAACGTCCTGGATTTTCAAACAAATTTGTTTGGATGATTTTTAATTTGTTTTTCATAAGTGCGTATCAAAATGTACTTATTTTTCTCTTTACCGTTCCAATTGTTACTGCCGTAGGAGATAAGCCGCTTGGAATTTGGGATGCCATACTGGCTGCAATTTATGTGATGTTTGTTGCAATTGAGTTTGTAGCGGACCAACAACAATGGAATTTCCAAAAAGAAAAATACCGCCGCATCAATGCGGGTGAGCCTTTAGGTGAATATGCACATGGTTTTGTTAGGACAGGATTGTGGGGAATTGTACGTCATCCAAATTATGCCATGGAGCAAAGCATTTGGATCGTATTTTATTTCTTCTCGGTGGTTGCCACAGGAGAATGGGTTAACTGGTCGATTGCAGGCTGTGTTTTGCTTGCAATATTATTCAAAGGAAGTTCTGATTTTTCAGAAGATATTTCAGCTGCTAAATATCCAGAATATAAAGAATATCAAAAACGAGTTCCTCGGTTTATTCCGTTTACCAAGTTTTAAGAGCAGTTAATCGCTCTTTGATTGATTCTAACCGATCAATAAGCTCTTGTTGCTTTTTCATTTTGGTTTGTCCCGCGCTGGGTTTGTTCTGCTTCAGTTGTTGTTTGGCCCCGTCTAAGGTAAATCCTTGAATTTTAACCAGTTGGTATACGTGATTGATGAAGGCTATTTCTTTTATACCATACATACGATTACCTTTAGCATTCTTTTTTCCTACTTGAAATTCGAATTCTTTTTCCCAAAAACGTAACAAGGATGCATTCACATCAAGCATTTTTGCTAACTCTCCAATAGAATAATATAGTTTGGTGAGTTTCGAAATATCAATTTCTGCCATGGCAAGGGGTAAAGTGTTTTCAAAAATAGTTATAATTTCGTAGGATGCGAGCTTCGCTTATTTTTTGCTGCTTTTTCTTATGGTGCTATTCCCAGGGCTTTACTCAGGTGATTACGGATAGTACAAAGGCTATGCCCGCAGATAGCTTAACCCAAGTTACCAAAGATTCTGTTGTAGTAAATGATAAAGTAGCATCGATTATTTCCTTCGCAAAAACGTTTTTAGGTACGCCATACCATTGGGGTGGTACTACCCCTTCAGGTTTCGATTGTTCTGGTTTTATAAATTACATCTTCGGGTCATTCGGTTTTTCCTTGGTTAGAACCAGTTACAGCCTCGCGGAATTGGGACAAACGGTTTCTTTGAGTGAAATACAGCCTGGCGATTTGATGTTCTTTCGGGGCAGTAGTAATTCCGGTGGAGTAGGGCATGTTGGTATGGTAATAGAAGTAACTCCGGAGGCTATTAATTTCATTCATTCATCTACTAATAAAGGCGTGACAATCAATAATTTTAAGACGAGCAAATATTATATTTCTCATTATGTAAAATCCAAGCGCCTAGATTACGGAGTTTCAAAACAAGTAAAAAAGAATTAATATGCATTTTGATCGTAAAACCTGGTTGTTTATCATCTTATCTGGTTTGTTTGTAACGAATGCTGTTACCGCGGAGTTGATTAGTAATAAGTTAATTTCTATTCCGATTCAAGGTGATTTTTTAGGGCTTAAATTTGGGCCTTTTGTTACCGTTATTGGTATTTTGCCCTGGCCGTTTGTTTTTTTACTTACGGATCTTTTGAATGAGTTCTATGGGTATAAAACCGTAAGAAAACTCTCGTGGATCACTGCAGGGTTGATTTTATATTGCTTTCTCATCGTAGGCATTTCTCTTAAAATACCTGCAGTTGAGTTACCCGGGACCTCGTTGGCTGACGATAAGTCCTATACCATGGTTTTTGGTCAGGCGCAAATGGTGATCATCGGAAGTATTATCGCATTTTTACTTTCCCAGCTTATGGATGCTTATTTGTTTAGTTGGATTAAATCGAAAACAGGAGATAAATACATTTGGTTGCGCAGCACAGGAAGTACAGTGATTTCTCAGCTGGTAGATTCTTATGTGGTACTTTTTATTGGTTTTGTTATTTCAGGGAATATGAGTTTTCAGGATTATTTAGTTATCGCCCCAACAAATTATATCTTGAAGTTGTTAATTGGAGTAGCACTAACGCCTTTAATTTATGCAGGTCACTTCTCCGTACGTAAATATCTTTCAAAAGCTTAAACAGCTTGTATTGCTATTATCTTTAGTACTGTTAAATGCCTGTTCATTTTCTCAATCAAATAACCCAATGGATTCTACCGAAGAACTAGAAAAATTTGGAGATAAACTTCTCCCGAAAAATGTATGTCATGTGATCAAAGAAGGGGGGACTGAACGTCCTTTTACTGGAAAATATGTATACCACAAGGCAAATGGAAATTATTGCTGTATTGGGTGCGATGCACCGTTGTTTTCAAGTACTACTAAATTTGATTCGGGTTCCGGTTGGCCTAGTTTTTATGATGTTATAGCAAGCGGTTCGATTAAAGAGGTTAAAGATTTATCGTACGGAATGGAACGAGTTGAAATTCGTTGTGCAACATGTGATGCACATCTCGGTCATGTATTTGAGGATGGACCTAAACCTACCGGGTTAAGGTATTGTGTGAATTCGGTTTCCTTAGATTTTAAGCCAGCAGATGATGGGGTAACTTATGAAGAAATCACACTTGGAGCAGGATGTTTTTGGTGTATTGAAACCTGTTTTAAAGAGTTGGAAGGCGTTATTGATGTATACCCGGGGTATGCAGGTGGTAAAACATTAAATCCAACATATGAGCAGGTTTGCAGTGGAACAACTGGACATGCTGAAGTAGCCAGAGTTGTTTTTGATCCCGCAGCGATCTCGGTTAATGAATTGTTAGAGCTGTTTTGGTGGATACACGACCCAACCCAATTAAATCGTCAAGGAAATGATATAGGTACTCAGTACCGTAGCGTTATTTTTTATCACAACGAAGCCCAAAAAGAGTTAGCCGAATCATACCTAAAAAGATTAACCAAAGAAGAAGTGTGGGACAAGCCGATTGTAACAGAAATTACGGCACTGAATAATTTCTATCGCGCAGAACAATATCACCATGATTACTTTAATTTGAATCCAGAGAATCAATATTGTCAATTCGTGGTTCGACCGAAGGTAGAGAAATTCAGAAAAATTTTTAAAGAGAAGTTAAAGGGACATTAACGGATTAATGTAACGTGACCTACTTCCATGATCTTTTCGTCGTTGTTCAAGGTTTTGAATACAATCTTCCACGTGTAAACGCCGTCTGGTGCCTTACCGCCTTTTTTCCCTGTTGAACCATCCCAACCAAACTTAACATTACGTGTTTCGTACACAATTTCACCCCAACGGTCAAAAATATACATCACAAATTCGTATGGGTCATAACCGGAGAAAAATACAGGTTTAAATGACTGATTAAATTGATCTCCATCGGGTGTAAAGGTATTAGGTACCCAATATACCACCTCTTCGCCAGTACAATCTTCTAATACTTCAATTTGCAAGGTGTCCGTACCTTGACAGCCTGCATTATTGTATCCTGTAACAATGAGTTCATTGGTTCCAGGACTTGGCATGTAAGCCATTCCATTTCCTACAGGAACATTCCATACATAGGTGTTTGCACCCGTTGCATTTAATTGTACTGCATTTCCAAAACAAACTACTTTATCTGGACCGGCATCCACCGTCGGACTTTGAGAAATCGTTATTAAGAAATTATCGATGCCTGGACAAACTGCCGCGGGAGATGTATAACTTACTAAATAACTACCGATAGATGAATTGGAAAGATCAATATTTCCTGTATTAGGATCGATACTTAAGCCAGGCCCAGCACTTACTGTTCCACCTAAGGTTCCACCAATAGTTGCAATGGGATTTGGATCTGATAAGCAATACACAGAGTCTGGATAAGTGATACTTGCAGGTTCCGGACCTGTGTAGTTACCAGTAAATGGGTACGTACATCCAGCATCGTCGGTAATAGTAAAGCCAAACGGTCCAGAGGCAGTGAGGTTATTCATTATGATATTGCCACCGTTTGTGGTGGTGCTCACCGCAAACCCAGCGGTCGCAGGGTTCGGATTTGATGCTGTAAATTGGGTACCATTTAATGAAGGTGAACCACCACTAACAGTAATCGTTGCGGTAGTATTCGCGCAGTTGGATGTATACGTCGTAGTAACATCCGGCAAGTACTGAACGGCGATCGGGTCACCAAGGTCATAACATTGAAGGGCCGGTAATGTTACGTAACTATATGTTCCATTTTGAATACTATACATCGTAATAGGAACAAAATAAACGGTATTGTCAGTAAACGTTCCAGCAGGAAAAGAATTGATGAACGATAAATCATTAACATCAGTTAAATTCCCGTCACTTGTTACAACCGTAACAAAACAAGGGTCGTCAGGAATATCCAGTCCTTGCTGATTCGCTAAAAATGGAGTTAGTGCAATGGTTGGTGGACAAGAATAAGCTAACCAAACAATCCCTGGATCATACGGCGGTGCTGTTGGATCATAGTTCGGATCATTCGGATTGGTTACACCTGGTATCTCTGCTGGAACGCTAAAGTCATTATTCGTTGTAACACTGAATTGATCATTAAAACAGATTTTATTAATAGCAGGTAATCCCTGAAGAGTAGTAGTAAAGGTGCCCATCATCGCGTTGCAATTACACTGCGGAGGGGTTGGATAGGTTAGGGTGGCGGTGCAACTCGGGTCTGCCGAGAACGAAGCGGTAATTACGCATGTATTGCCGTTTGCCACTCCCGTTAAGCTGAAATTCGCGGAGCTGCCAAAAGGTGCATTAAAAGTTTGAGATCCACCACAAGAATTGGTTAGGGTTAAGGTGCCAGAGGCAGGCGCATTGGTGAAATTAATGGTTCCTGTAATGGTGTATTGATTGGTTGCCGCATCACAGTTTGTAATGTTGCCTGTGAAATTCCCAAAAGAGCATGGCGTTGCATTACATGGTGCAGGTGCTGTATAGTTTTGAGAAGTATTACAGTTCGCATTTGCTGAAAATACGGCTGTAACCAGACAGTTAGCCCCATTGGCGTTCAGGCCGGTGAGGTTATAATTTATTACGGTACCAAACGGGGCATTAAATACTTGCGGCGCACCACCACAGTTGCTACTTATTGTTAAGGTGCCTGAGTTTGGAGGGTTGTTGATATTTAAGGTTCCACTTACGGAATATGTATTACCGACACATGCACCAGGTACAGCTGTAAATCCAGTAACTCCGCATACAAAGGAACAATCCGCCGAACCGGTTCCTCCCGTTTGAGAAAAGCTAATCGTTCCCGGTTGATTAGCGTAGTTTGTTAAAAGTAGGATATAAAATTGCCCAATTTGCGCGTTTGGAATGGCTGCAGTCTCTTGAGCTGCGGTAGAATAACTACAATCTATCGGAGAGCCTACGGGGAAGGTTCCTCCGCCACATCCAGCGGCTAAGGAATTGTAGGGGCCCCACAATGCAAAATCTACATCGATTCCTGAGCCCGCTCCAGTTTGCTGACTAATGGTGAAGTTCATCGGACCATTTTGGTCGATTTCCATAAAATACCATACCGGATTAGGGGTGCTTCCAAGGCATCCAACCGAACCGAGATCCGGCACATTTGTACTGTTCGGGAACGAATAATTGGTTCCGGTGCAAAATGGATTGGCTTGATTACATTGAGCGTTTGAATTAAAAATTAATCCAACAAGAAAAAATAAAAGGAGTAGCTTTTTCAATGCTTGGATTTTTGAGTTAACCAGGTTCGCTTTTCATTTGTTAATAAACGTTTGTTCTTGAGAGCCCATTTTACGGCTAAACGTTTATTGTCTTCAAAACTTAAATCACTGTCGTACGCTGGGAAATTACGTGGTATCTTACCTCGTTTGAAATAGGTGCGTAGCGTTTTAATGTCTAAAATGTAGCGATCCGCAGCCGGGGACCGCTCGCCGCTATTACCAAAAATAACAGGTATTTCAGGCTGCGATTGAACTGGGGGATTAATCTGATGGGTTGGAGAATTAAAGCCTTTCTGCTGGTTGGTAGTTTGACTTTTAACATTAAAGAATGTCAATAGGATAATAGATAGGCTAAGTAGTTTCAATTTCATTTCCGTTCCTTGACGTCAAATATAACTAAAAGTTGCCATCTTTGACGAATTAATAAGGAGTTGAAAGGATTAGTAATGAACATTGGTTTTTTGAAATCTTAATATTGTGTTAATAGAAGCGATTACATATCATTTTCCTGGGCATAAAATAGAAGTTACAGCTGATTGTTTTGAAGATGAACAACAGTTTAATGCGCATCATTCATTTGTTGGCACATCTGCATTATATCAAGCGCCAGCTCATCAAACCGCCAGCGATTTAGCGTTAAAGGCTGCGCTCGAGTTGCTGTCAGATGTAGATTTATCAACGATTGATTTCTTAGTTTTTTCATCTTTAACACGTGATTATCATGCGCCTTCAACCGCGAGTATTTTGCATAAAAAACTGGGGTTAAAAGCGTCTTGTGGTGTGATGGACTTGCCTGTGGGGTGCGCGGGGTTTCCGATGGCGTTAATGGTGGCTAATGGGATGTTTACCACCATGGCACATAACCGCATCTTGGTATTAATGGGGGAGACGCCGACACGCGCCGTCCATCCAGCGAATCTTTCGGTAAAACATGTGTTTGGTGATGCAGGTGTTGCTGTTTTATTAAAACCATCAAGTTTCCTACAAGCGTTTGAGTTTGGAAATGACGGCTCAGGTTTTTCTAGTTTGAATGTGCTTCGTGGTGGGGCGCGTTTTCCAATGGATACTGCATTTCTTGAATCTAATGTTAACACACCATGGTTAAATCAATTTGGTGAACTAGTAATGGATGGGCATGGGATTCTTAAGCTGACCTTGACGCATATTCCGAATGCTGTTTTTGCACTTTTAGATAAGTATGGTCTAACATTGGATCAAGTAGATCATGTTATTTTTCATCAAGCGAGTAACATCGTTATTGACGCGCTGCAGCGAAAACTAAATTTACCAAAGGTCAAAGTCCTTAATTATCTCGCTGATGGAGGAAATACAATTTCTTGCGGAATCCCAATCGCTTGGGCGAAAGCACAGGAAACCAATCAATTCAAACGCGGCGAGCATGTGTTGATTTTTGGTTTTGGTGTTGGTTTTTCTTGGTGTGGAACTATTTTGAAGGTTCATTAAGTTAAGGTGATTATCTTTGAGTATGGAAATCAATGTGTTCATAGGGTATCTAGCTGAAGAGTTTGAAGACTTGGGAGTATTCGAATTAACCCCAAACACAATCCTGAAAAATATACCAGGATGGAATAGCATGCATATTTTACTGCTGGTATCAATGATCGATTACCGTTACGGTGTCTTGCTGTCAGGCGAACATTTGAAGCATGTGATTACGGTTAATGATTTGTTTGAATTGGTGAAAGAAAAACAAGGTGAACACTAAAATTCAGCATACTAAGATTGATGCGATTTATGCCTGTGTTCCTGAGCAGGAAATATTAACGACGGAATATTCACTATTTTCTCCGGATGAAGCACGGATATTTACAAAAAATACCGGAATCCATGCCCGACGTGTCGCGCCAGACGACGTAACCTGTTCCGATTTGTGTTTTAATGCAGCAGCCCAACTACTGGCTGATATTGACATCGTTAGTGAAATTGATTTACTTGTCTTCGTTTCTCAGTCGCCTGATTATTTCTTGCCTGCCACCTCGATTATTCTGCAGGATCGACTAGGCTTGCGTTCTGATTGTATGGCCTTTGACATTAATTTAGGTTGTTCTGGATATATTTATGGTTTGCAGGTAGTTGGTCAGTTTATTCAATCCGGTGCGGTACGCAACGCCTTGCTTCTTGTTGGAGATAAATCCACGATTTCTACCGCATATCAAGACAAGAGTACCTATCCACTTTTCGGCGATGCAGGTACTGCAACCTTGCTTTCTTTTTCGGCGGATTCAAGCCCATGGTTTATAAATTCCGGTTCAGATGGTTCAGGTAAAAACGCAATCATCATCGAGGGAGGACACTCAAGGAATCCCTACGGTACCTACACGGAAGAGTTGCTAGATTTTAACGGAAATAAACATTCAAAGAGCCACTTGCATTTAGAAGGACTTGATGTGTTTAATTTTGCGTTAAGCCGAGTACCGTATTCCATAGAACAAACGTTGGCGGAAGCAGATAAATTAATGGATGACGTTGATTACGTTGTTTTTCATCAAGCCAACGGGCTAATTACAAAATCACTTTCAAGAAAATTAAATATTCCGTTAAATCGGTGTTTAACCTCCATAGAACACTATGGTAATACAAGTTCAGCGTCGATTCCACTGACCTTGGTTTGTCATGCAGCTGAATTATCAGGACGTAAGGACATGTCCCTTGTTTTGTCTGGATTTGGGGTTGGATTTTCTTGGGCTTCTATGTTTCTGACATCAGATTTTCCAAAAACAAAATTAATCACACATGCTTGATCTGTCAAATAAAAGAGTTTTAGTCACTGGCGTTTCATCGGTAATTGGTGCTGAAATTGCACAGACAATTATTGCGCTAGGAGGAAGTGTGGTTGGAACATCTAGAAATCAGGATTCCCCTTTGGTTGCTCAACTTTCAGTGCATCATGCGTTTGAATCTGTGTATTGGGATGCATTAACGGATCCTGATTTTCTTGAATCAAATGATGGGTTTGATGGGTGGGTTCATTGCATTGGGGCAATTCATCCGCAGCCTATAAAGTATTTAAATGAAGCCGGTAATGAAGGCTTGTTTCAAGTGAATTATTTCTCGGCTACACGCATAGCTTCAGCCTTACTGAAACGTAATTTACTAAAGTCAAAGGCTTCTATTGTGTTTATTTCCTCTGTTTCCAGTCATTATCCGTACAGAGGAGGTTCAGCGTATGCCGCTTCTAAGGCAGCCCTTGAGACCTTTGCTAAAGGACTTGCGCTCGAGGTGAGTGCTAAGTCGATTCGTGTGAATACCTTGGTTTGTGGGCTTGTTAAGACCCCGATGTTTGATGCGTCAAAAGAAACGTTTTCATCCAAGGAAGTAGAGCAGGTGGAGGCAAAATATCCATTGGGTATAGGTGTGCCATCAGATGTGGCTAACCCGTGCGCTTTTTTATTGAGCAATTATGCAGCGTGGATTACGGGCGCTCAACTCCTGCTTGATGGTGGGTTGATGTTGAATGTTTAATTTTAGCAAATGAACGATCAAGTTACTGTAGTTATTCCAACGTATAATAATTCGGTTGGGGCAATCGAATTGGTTGAGTTGTTGTCAAAACACTACCCAGCTTTTCAGTTAATTGTTGTTGATGATGGCAGTCAAGTTTCTCATTGGGAACAGCTTAAAGCGCATACTTCAACCTTCAAGCTTAAAAAGATTCGCTTGGCTAAGAATTTTGGACAACATGCAGCAATCTATGCTGGGATGGGTTATGTTAAGACCGATTATATGCTAACGATGGATGATGATCATCAAGAATTAGTAGCTCAAATCCCTCGGTTGCTTGATGCCGCATCGCGAGAGCAGCGCACCATGGTTTATGGGCTGTTTGATGTTAAGCGAGCTAAACTAAGATCGCTTTTAACTATGGGATATCGCGCCATTTCAAGTCTTGTGGGTGCTAATCACGGCAAAGGGAGCGGGTTTCGGTTGATGCATAAGGAGTTATTTGAACCTATTCGTTCAAGTGCTGGCAGTGTCCAATTTTTAGATGAGCGCATTAGGTGGTATACCAATGATATTTGTTTTGTTCCGTTGAATGTTACGCTAACACCGTTTAAATCTAGATATTCCCTAAGGAATTTGCTTAATTTGAGTCTAGGAAAGGCGTTTTATTCAACGGATTTCCCCTTGCGATTTATGGCGGCTTTTGGAGGTTTAATGGCCTTGGTGAATCTCGGTATAGGTACATTTTTTTTATATAAAAAATTAATAGATAAGATTGAAGTTCCTGGCTTTACTTCATTGATTGTTAGTGTATTGTTTTCTACCGGTATCTTGCTTTTTGGTCTAGGGATATTAGCAACTTATTTGCGTCAGATCCTAATGCGAATAAATCAAGTTCCTACGTTTCATGTTCAGGAGGTTGCCGAATGATCTTATCGGGTTTTGGTGTTTCTTTGCGGCGCATTACCCAATCGGATATTGAGCTGATACGTACCTGGAGAAATCAGGATTTTGTCAGGGATCAAATGTTTGAGCGTGAATTAATCACCGAGGTTCAGCAAGTAGCGTGGTTTGATATCGTGAATAACCCCTTTAATTATTACTTCATCATTGAGGTCAATGAAAAGCCAATTGGCGTTATTTATGCGAAAAACGTGAATCCAGAATCCATGGTTGGAGAAGGGGGGATTTTCATTGGTGAACAACCGTTTTTAACGACAGATCTGCCGGGACGTGCTTCGATTTTGCTTCTGTATTTTTGCTTTAATAAATTAAGCTTAAGCTCCTCATTAATAAGAGTTAAAAAAGGAAATGATGTTGCTTTAGCATATAATCAAACCTTGGGGTATTCGATTCAGTCGCAGCACGGTAATGAAATCATACTTGGCCTAACTAAAGAAGCTTTTGAGGCTTCAGCAGTTGTTTCGCGTTTAATGCGTCATTTAAAGCAAGATTCTATTTGTTTGACCGGTATCCCTTCAGACAATAATTTAAGTCGAATTAATGAGTTATTAAGCGTTAAACGGTAAGCGCCTATTGGCATACGCCTCTGCCCATTCTGTTTTTGATGCGATCTTCAGTAAGAAGGGGTCTTCGATATGCTCAATTTTATATTTACAAATCTCGTCAGGGGTATATCCCCACAAGGGATTTGCAATGTCGAACATTAAAACGATGCGGTCCTCTGTACTGTGATTCCAAGCACTGTGTTCGTATGAATCGTCGAATATGAGCATCTTGCCTTTTTGGTGATGTTCAATGTGGTTTCCAACCTGAATTCCGCAATCGTTTCCTGGTGCAACGATTAAAGGAAGATGCCCTCTTAAAATCATCCGTGAGTACCCTTTGTGAGGGGTAATGGTTGTGTGTGGTTTCATTCGTGAGAAATCGCATGAAATGAGTTCGGGTATGGAATTAATAAGGTTTGCTGTAACAGGGCAAAGCATTTGATTTTGAAGGTGATTCATTCCAAAAAACTTAAATGTGAAAACATCCCACGCTTTGGGTTGATCGCTATGCACGTAGGATGGAAATGTCTCAAGCCATGAATTGCCCGCATTTATAGATGTTAATTCATTAAGTTCCTTTACTATGAGTTCAAGGGATTCTGTTAATGGGCTTAGAAATTCGAACGTACTGCTGTCGTAAAAAAAACGTGGATTTTTCGTGTCCTTCATTGCGTTAAAGATAGAATTTTTTTCAGTCAACTTCTCGTTGTAAATTTGACCTAATGAAGCGTTGTTTCTTTTTAATCCTGATGTTTTCTGCGTTGGCTATTCACGTAATAGGTCAAAACAATAAACTGACGCGTGGTTTTTTAGAACTAGAGGCAAAAAACTATGGGTTATCATTTCAGCACTTTCGAGCCTTAAACAGCACGTATTCAAGCATTTCAAATTATGGGCTAGCATGTTTATATGGGA
Source organism: Crocinitomicaceae bacterium (assembly GCA_044353585.1). Taxonomy (GTDB): domain Bacteria; phylum Bacteroidota; class Bacteroidia; order Flavobacteriales_D; family Crocinitomicaceae; genus UBA952. Next base: position 76,498 of record JBILBR010000009.1, read on the forward strand.
ATACATCGGAGTTTGAGCACGTGGATTCCGCGATTTATTATTTGAGTAATGCCTTGCAGTCCTATGAAGTTTGCTCAGATAAATTATCTCGTAATCGAAGGGATGATTTACAGCGTGTTGGTTGGGATGAGGTGAATATGCAAAACATGCTTCATTTCTTCTACGCGCGCACCCTAAATCAGCTGCAAGAAGCTCATGATGTGGAGGGGTTAAGTCGGTTTATATCGAATACAAGTGACCTAACTCTTCAGCATGTTGCGCGTGATTTTCGAGATAGTTTGTGGTTGGCAAGTTGTGATAGGAATTCTATGGCTTGCTTGTTGGAGTTAAAAATATGTTCTCCAAAAACAACATACATGGCAGAACTTAATGCACGGATTGAGGAGGTTGGTTTTAAACGTTGGGTTGCTCATGGAACGGAAGATGAGCTTTCTACCTATATTTTATATCACCCGAGGAGTGCATACAAGCGCTTGGCTGAGGACGAGTTGTTCCATTTATATTTGGAGGCAAATGATACGCTTCGATTTAAATATTTTATAACGCATTATCCGAAAAATCAAAACGTAGATAAGATATGGCGTGCTTTTTATCAGTTAAGTGCTGGTAATTATGATCCGCAACGCATGCGTTGGTTTATTGAGCAATATCCTACATATCCGTTTGCATCGTCGGTTCAAGCGGAGCTGCGTAGTTTTGGAAAAGAATTGTATCCGTATGCCTCCAGAGAGGGAATGATGGGGTACATGGATGAACACGGTGCGCCGATAATTCCGGCATCCTATGATTGGGTAGGGGAATTTAGGGAAGGATTGGCTGTGGTAATGCTTGGGGATAAATACGGTGTAATTAACAAGCAAGGTCAGGTTCATATTTCAGTGATGTATGATTTTATTTCTGATTTTCATAATGGGTATTCAATTTTTGAATTGAATGCCGCGTTCGGATTGTTTAATCGGGCAGGGATTGTTGTCATTAATAACGAATATGCTGATTTGGAATGGGCTTTCGGGGATTTATTGGTGTACGAGCGCGAGGGGATGAAAGGGCTTATGAAAATTACAGGCGACATCTTGTGTTTGCCAAGTTTTGATGAAATTAATCCGGTCAATGAAATATTAGCGATTGTTAAACGGGATGGATTCGCTGGGGTGATTAATTCATCCTTAATGGAAATCGTTCCCATCCAATTTGATCAGGTTATGTTGTCCGACAAACAATTTATTGTCAGCAAAGCAGGACTGAAGGGGCTTTATGACGTTTATGGAAAGGAATTACTTTCGGTTGATTTTGATGGAATAAGTGATGAGTATCAGGGGTTTCGAGTAGTTAAAAAAGGCCAGCAGTTTTCCCATTTGAATTGCAAGAATTGGCACGTTAGTCAATCGTGGAATGAGGCGTATAGCGCTGATCTGCTGTTAGGTAAAAGATATAAAGGACAATGGTTGGTGCGTAAAAAGAGCAAATATCTTTGGGTTGATACCGTGGGGAAGTTGACTAAATTGTTTAATTTCTACCAGATGAATTCGGTGTCAGAAGTCTTGTCTGGAGTAAAGGATAAGAATGGGAAAATTGGTTTTTGGGATAGAAATGGTGTTGAATTGACACCTTTTCACTTTGATTACGTTGAACACCTCCGGAACGATCAATACGTGGTTAAAATGAATGAAAAGATGGGGGTTTATTCAGAAAAAGGCGTGTTGTTGATTCCCGCGGAATTTGATGAAATAACCCCATGGTTAAACGGACAATATTATATGGTTCAACGAGGCACTAAAAAAGGTATATTTACCAAGGCAGGTGTTGAATTACTTCCGCCAGAATATGATTTGATTAAAGAGTTTGTTGTGGGGTGCTGGATGATTAAAAAAGAATCGCAATTATTGTATTATTTTCCTGATTCAAAACGAGTTATAACTAACAATTGAAATGAAAAGCTTGACCCGAAGGGATCGTATCGTGTTATCGTTTGTGCTTTCATTGGCCACATTTGTTGGCTTATTTATGGCCTTACAATTCTCGTACTATGAGCGTTACATCCCGGTCGAACCTTTCTTTAAGCCTGAAGTTACTACGGTCGAAGAAGAATTGCTAATCGATCAACAGGATGTGTCCATTGTGAATGGGAATGATGAGGTGAGAAGCTTGACCAGAGATTTGAATGACTCGAGAACAAGTTCTTCAACGGAGTATAATCAGAATGATGCCGCTGGGGATCCTTATGAACGGGCTAAGGCATACGAGCAATCGCTTTTCGATGAAGCGGGTGGGGTAGTGGAGCGCGATAAAATCAAGCGAGAAATGGATCAGAGGAAACAAAATCAACCCATTAAGTCAGATGCTTCGGCTGCAAAAGGTAATCACGGTTCAGGTGGCGATCAGCAGTTTTCAGGGGATGTGATGGTTGAGTTTCGCTTGGATGGTAGAACGGCATACGATAATAATCTATGGCATGTGCGAAATCCAGGATATACCTGTGGCTATGGATCTACTGGTAAGGTCGTGGTTTCTATCAAAGTGGATAAGGGAGGTAAGGTGGTTGAAGCACAGTATGAGGCGTCAAAAAGTAGCGGTGCTAATCAATGCATGATTGAACAGTCAGTGCGCTATGCTAAAAAATCTAAATTCAATGTTAAAGATTCAGCTCCTGTTCAACAAAGCGGATTTATTATCTACAAGTTCGTGGCTCAATAAAAAGATTAAAATTTAATCAATGTATTTGATTATTTTTTAAATTTGTTGAAAATCGAAGATATGTTCATAGGGGAAAATATTAAAATTTTACGCAAAAGAAAAGGCAAGTCACAAGAAGAGGTAGCTGCGGCATTAGGGTTAAATCGATCCACGTACAGTGGCTATGAAAACAACATTGCCCAACCGAATCTGGAAAATATGCTGCAAATCAGTAAGTATTATGGCTTGTCAATCGAGGAGCTCATAACCAAAGATTTCTCCACGTTCAAAGAAGTGGATTGGCGAATTATTACGGAGCGTGCCGAACAACGGATGAAAGGTACCGAGTTAAGAATATTAGCCTCAATTGTAAGTTTAACTAATGATGAACTCATTGAGGTTATTCCGGAAAAAGCCAGTGCGGGGTATACCGCTGGTTTTGCGGACCCTGAATATTTTACTGATTTTCCAACCTTAAGCCTGCCATTTCTTTCAAAAAACAAGAAGTACAGGGCGTTTCCAATTCAAGGTGATTCAATGCCTCCCGTGAATCAGGGATCTATTGTGGTGGGTGAATTCATTCAAGATTGGACATCCATGAAAGCGGGTGAACAATATATTTTAGTCACTAAGTCGGAAGGAATCGTATTCAAGACAATCGGCTTAAGTGCGGAAAAGCCCGGGTTATTGACCTTGATTTCAACGAATTTAAACTATCAGCCTTATGAAATCCCTTATTCGGAATTACTAGAGGCCTGGAGGTTTGTTTGTTATATCAGCAGGGAGTTGCCTGAAATCGTTCCAGACGAACAAAGTCTGCTGAATTCTATCCGAACGCTTCAAATGGATGTTAAGCAATTGCTTCATAGAAAATAAGTGCATGAAGGCTTAGTTTTCCCCCTTGATTTCACTACTTTTGTAGTCGATTATGGAAGGAATGATTAAAGTTATATTGCCCGATGGTTCACAGCGTGAATATCCCGTGGGTAGTACCGCATTGGATGTTGCAACAAGTATTTCTGAAGGCTTGGCTAGAAATGTGTTGGCAGCGAAAGTAAATGGAACGGTTCAAGATGCCATGGGTGTTTTACCCGCTCAAAGTGAACTTCAATTATTAACATGGAATGATGCAGAAGGGAAATCCACCATGTGGCACTCTTCGGCACACCTCATGGCGGAAGCCTTAGAATTTCATTTCCCAGGCGTTAAATTAGCCATTGGACCGCCCATTGCGAATGGATTTTATTACGATGTTGATTTTTTAGATCATTCATTCACCGAGAAAGATTTAGAAAAAGTAGAGGCTAAAATGAAAGAATTAGCCAAGCAAAAGAATCCCTTTATCCGTCAAGATGTTTCTAAACAAGACGCCCTTGCGTATTTCACAGAAAAACAAGACCCCTACAAACTGGAATTAATTTCGGAATTAGAAGACGGTACAATTACATTTTACACACAAGGTAGTTTTACCGATTTATGCCGTGGCCCACACATCCCAGACACAGGGCACATCAAAGCAGTGAAGTTATTGTCCATCGCCGGAGCTTATTGGAGAGGAGATGAGAAGAATAAGCAGCTTACGCGGATTTATGGTATTACCTTCCCGAAAAATTCAGAGCTCACAGAATACTTGGAGCGCCTCGAAGAAGCTAAGAAACGTGACCATAGAAAGCTTGGTAAGGAATTAGAGTTGTTTACTTTTTCTCAAAAAGTTGGACAAGGACTGCCGATGTGGTTGCCGAAAGGTGCAGCATTGAGAGATCGTTTAGAGCAATTCTTAAAACGTGCGCAAAAAGCAGCTGGATATCAGCAAGTTATAACGCCTCATATCGGAAACAAAGCCTTATATGTCACGTCCGGACACTATGAGAAATATGGAGCAGACTCCTTTCAACCCATCCGTACACCAGATCCAGATGAGGAATTCTATTTAAAACCGATGAATTGTCCGCACCATTGCGAGATTTTTAAATCCAAACCGCGGTCTTATAAAGAGTTACCAACCCGTTTTGCTGAATTTGGTACCGTTTATCGATATGAGCAATCCGGTGAATTACACGGATTAACACGAGTTCGTGGATTTACGCAAGATGATGCACATATTTTTTGTACGCCTGAACAAGTTAAGGATGAATTCAAGAAAGTAATTGATATCGTACTTTATGTCTTAAAAACCTTAGATTTCAATAACTTTAAAGCACAGATTTCCTTGCGTGACAAAGAGAATCGTGCCAAATATATCGGAAGCGAAGAAAATTGGGTGCGTGCAGAACAAGCAATCATAGAAGCTACTGAGGAAATGAATCTTTCTACCTTCGTAGCCTATGGTGAAGCAGCATTTTATGGACCAAAATTAGATTTCATGGTGCAGGATGCCTTAGGTAGAGAATGGCAATTAGGCACCATTCAAGTGGATTATAACCTCCCTGAACGCTTCGAATTGGAGTATATCGGTGCAGACAATCAAAAACACCGCCCGGTAATGATTCACCGTGCGCCTTTTGGTTCGATGGAGCGCTTTGTAGCAGTACTTATAGAGCACTGCGCTGGAGATTTCCCACTTTGGTTAACTTCTGATCAATTTGTGATACTTCCAGTGTCCGAGAAATATAACGACTATGCGCAAAAAGTTTTAGAATTGCTAAATAATTCCGATATTCGCGGACTCGTAGACGAGCGGAATGAAAAAGTAGGGAAGAAAATACGAGATGCAGAGTTAAGCAAGTACCCATTTATGCTGATTGTTGGGGAGAAAGAGGCGGAATCGCATACGATTTCTGTTCGTCAACGAGGCAAAGGAGATTTAGGTGCATTAAGCCCTGAATCATTTGCAGCGCTTGTGCAAAAAGAAATGGAACGAGAATTAGCAAAGAATTAATAGCATATTTAAACCACTGAATGAGAAGAAACGTAAGGCCGGTAAGAAAAGTTGAGGAAGCACAGCATCGCATCAACGATAAAATTACATCTGCTGAAATACGATTAGTTATTGATGGACAAGAGCCTCAAGTAATGAAACTATCAGCAGCCTTGGCGTTAGCAGATCAGCAAGAACTTGATTTAGTTGAGATTTCTCCGAAAGCAGTGCCGCCCGTTTGTAAAATCATGGATTATACGAAGTTCATGTATACACAAAAACGGAAACAAAAAGAGCTAAAGGCTAAACAAAGTAAAATTGTAGTTAAGGAAATCCGTTTTGGTCCCAATACAGATGATCATGATTTTAACTTCAAATTAGCTCACGCGCGCAAGTTCTTAGAAGAAGGTAGTAAGGTAAAAGCCTATGTATTCTTTAGAGGTAGAACAATTGTATTTAAAGACCGGGGCGAGATTTTGTTATTGAAATTTGCTCAGGAACTTGCAGATGTTGGTATTGTAGAACAGCTGCCGAAATTAGAAGGAAAGAAGATGATCTTAATGATCAATTCGAAAAAGAAATAAAGAAGCTAATAGTTAATGTTTAAATTGTAGAACAATGCCTAAAATGAAAACAAAATCCAGTGCGAAGAAGCGATTCACGATTACTGGTAGTGGTAAAATTAAGCGTAAACACGCGTTTAAAAGCCACATTTTGACAAAAATGGCTACGAAACGCAAGCGTAATTTAACGCACGCTGGATTGGTTCACGAATCCGATGTAGCGAATGTTAAATTGCAACTTTGCATGAAATAGTTGTTGGTTTAATTAATGTTTAACCCGAAACCCAGAATCCAAGCCCACTGAAACAGCGTGGCTCTGTGTCTCAAAAAAAATTAAAGTATGCCTAGATCAGTAAATCACGTAGCATCAAGAGCTAAGAAAAAGAACTTGATGAAATTGGCCAAAGGTTATTATGGCCGTAGAAAAAATGTTTGGACCGTCGCAAAAAATGCAATCGAAAAAGGATTGCTCTATGCGTACTCTGGACGTAAACAAAAGAAAAGAAATTATCGTTCACTTTGGATCGTGCGTATCAATGCCGGTGCTCGTCAACACGGAATGAGCTATTCTCATTTTATGGGATTAGTTAATAAAAGTGAAATGGCGCTTAACCGTAAGGTACTCGCAGATTTGGCAATGAATCATCCTGCTGCCTTTAAAGCAGTGGTTGATGCCGTAAAAAAGTAAATAAACCCTTTTAACTATTAGCGAAAGCCATTAGATTTCTAATGGCTTTTTTATTTTTGTATTAGAACACGCACATGATACGAATTGGATTATTTGGAATTGGACACCTTGGGAAAATTCACTTAAAGATTTTAAAAGGTCTTCCTCAATATTTTGAAGTGGTTGGCATACATGATATTGACCAGAATGCAGGATTAGCAGTTCAACAGGAGTTTAATGTTCCTTATTTTGAATATGCAGATGACCTCATTCAGCGGATTGATGCCATGGATATCGTTACGCCAACGCCATTTCATTTTGATCTAGCACATAAAGCAATTCAACAAAATAAGCATGTGTTCATTGAGAAACCGGTCACGCAAACCTTACAAGAAAGTACCATCCTACTTGAACTAGCTACCCAGAGTGAATCCTTAATCCAAGTGGGACATGTGGAGCGTTTTAACCCAGCGTTTATTGCGGCTCAACCCTTACTGCATCAACCAGATTTCATCGAAACGCATCGCTTAGCACAATTTAATCCCCGTGGAACAGATGTGCCTGTGGTGCTTGATTTAATGATTCACGACTTAGATATTATTTTGCATGTGGTGCAATCTCCAGTTAAACACATTTCGGCTTCTGGGGTTGCCGTTGTAAGTGAGAGCCATGATATAACGAATGCACGTATCGAGTTTGAAAATGGTACGGTAGCCAATCTTACCGCCAGTAGAATTTCACTCAAAAACATGCGTAAATCCCGGTTTTTTCAACGCGATGCATATGTTGGAATAGATTTCTTAAATAAAAGCATTGAAGTGGTTCGTCTTGAAGGCCTTGAAGGACCCGCCGACCCGTACGATATGGTATTGGATTTGGGGAATGGGAAAGATCCCAAGAAATTATCTATCGATTCACCAAAGGTTTTTCCAACCAACGCGATAGAGGAAGAATTGAAAGAATTCGCATTGGGAATTAGCCAACAGGCTAAGATTTCCGTGGATTTAAAAGCCGGACATGAGGCCTTAAAAGTAGCCTATCAAATTCTAGATTTAATTCAATAAAATAAAATGGAGTTTACTACGTTTTTGCCACGCATGAATTTCAAAAACTTCGTTTTTGCCGGTTTGATTCTCTTGTTGCAGGGTTGTGTGAAAAACAATCCCGATCCCTCGTGGCTCTACATTGATAAATGGAACTTGGTGGCGAATCCTGAATTGAGCGGAGCGGAGGGAGAGTTGAGTCAATCCCTTACCGAGGCATGGGTTTATATAAACGACCAATGCGTGGGTGTTTTCGAGCTTCCTGTTAAAATTCCCTTATTGAAATCCGGAGCGGTAGACGTTAAAGTATACCCTGGTATACGAGTAAACGGGATTGCAGCAACAAAGAAAATTTATCCGTTTTGTTCGGTTTATAATACCAACCTAACCCTAACTCAAAATCAAACCGTTTCCATAGCTCCTGTTACAAAGTACGTTTCAAACGCTCAGTTCATTATTGAAGACTTTGAAGGGGCAAACGTGATGCTCGAGAACGACCCCAATACCTCCATGGCTAGTTTTGTATTAGATAATACCGATTTACAACCATTTAACGGAAATACGTATGCGAAAGTAGACCTAAATTCAACCGATTCAATTTGGGTTGCTTATACTACGTTTGGGTCTTATCTTCCTCGAGGTAAAGAAGTGTACTTGGAAATAGATTATTATACCACCAACCGGGTAGTCACAAGCCTTCTTGCAATTTCGCCAAGCGGACTTAGAAAGAATCCGAATATACAGTTGAATAAATCAACACCGGAAACCGTGAAATGGAAGAAGATGTATATCGAACTTCGAGAACTCATTGGCGCATCCGAAGCAAGTGCCTATTTTGATCATGGATTCGAAGCATGGAAAGAAAGTAACCTTCCAAATACAGAAATTAGAATTGATAATATAAAGGTTGTCTACTTGCCATGAAGCGATATTGGGCGTTGAGTTTGTTGGTGTTGGATGTGCTTGCGGCAATGATTGCATGGTTCATTTTTTACGTAACTCGAGCTACGTGGATTGAACACAAAATGTTTATTCCAAATAGTACATTTTATCTAGGGATTAGCCTGGTTCCAATTGCGTATATCCTCTTTTACTATTTACAAGGAACCTACTTAAATGTAAGAAGACTTTATCGACTTAAAATCATTCAACATACCTTATTTGCCAGTATCATCGGATCGGTTTTAATTTTCTTCATCCTCCTGTTAGATGATAATGTGCTAAGTTATAGAGACTATTATTATTCCTTTTCGGTCCTTTTCTTAAGTCATTTTTTTATAACATTAATTCCACGTATTGGTTTCGTGACGTTTATGATTCATCGCCTCCGCCAAGCAGGCAATGGATTTTCAACAGTTATAATTGGCGGAAGTGATCGTGCCTTACATGTGTTTAAAGAACTCAAAGCCCAACAATATAATGTGAATTCATTTATTGGCTATGTTAATGTGAATGGTTCTGATCATGCGCTGCAACCAGAAATGTCTTATTTAGGGCATGTTACAACCTTGGAAGATATTCTAAATAATCATCACGTGGATGAAGTTATTGTTGCCATAGAAAGTTCCGAGCATGATAGACTTCATAAAATTTTAGTTAAAATCAATGACCTCCGAATTATTGTTAAGGTACTTCCAGATATGTATGAGCTGTTAAGTGGGTCCCTGAAAATGACCAATATTTACGGAGCACTTTTTGTTGAACTTAACCGTGACGTAATGCCACTTTGGCAGCAAGCAATCAAACGATTCTTGGATATTTCCCTTTCCGTGATTGCAATCATTATGTTGCTTCCCATGTATATAATTTCGGCCATTCTTGTTAAACTTAGCTCTCCCGGACCTATTTTCTTCCTTCAAGAACGCATCGGGCTTAATAACAAACCGTTCCAAATTATAAAATTTCGAACCATGTATGTGAACTCTGAAGCGAATGGTCCCCAACTGTCCTCTTCTAATGATTCAAGAATTACACCGATAGGACGGTTTATGCGGAAAACCAGGTTGGATGAATTCCCACAATTTATTAATGTGATTCTTGGACAAATGTCCTTGGTTGGACCCCGTCCCGAACGACAATTCTATATCGATCAAATCGTTCAGCATGAACCACAATATGTGTTGTTGAATCGTGTGCGTCCCGGCATCACGTCTTGGGGACAAGTAAAATATGGGTACGCAGAAAATGTGGAACAAATGCTTGATCGTATGAAGTATGATTTACTATACATCAACAACCGGAGTGTCGCGTTGGATTTAAAAATCCTGTTCTACACGGTGGCCATCGTAATCAAGGCTAAAGGGAAGTAATTATTCTACGACGACCTTATAATTCCATATAGTTTTTTCTCCTTCGATGTGCAATAAATACCATCCCGCCGAAAGGGTAGAAGGAAGGTTTCCTTGAAATTCATGTTCAGCCGTTGCTTCCCAAATCCGTTTTCCTTTTCCATCAAATAAGCTTAAGCTAGATTTTGGTAAATTCTTGATGTTAATGGTTCCACCTGCTCGAAGCGGATTGGGGTATACGCTAGGTGCCTGTATGTTTTGAACCTCATTAATTCCAACAGAACTGCCTAAATTAATGTTGTCTAAGTATATGATATTACCCCAGTCACCTTTGTTCCTAAACGCAACTTGTACATTGCTTTGTCCTGCCCAAGTAGCTAAATTCACCGTGTCCGTTCTCCATTGGGTGGAGGTAGGAACAAATTCAGATTGATTGTCAGGTGCCGTGGCAAGATTTTCTCCTCCCCGATAATAGACATATTGATAGCTTGCACCACAGTCCGTTGAAACCCCAACATATAATGAGTCAGAATATCCTGCACCCCAGCGACAATAAGCAACATCAAAGGTTAATAAGGGTTGGTTCACTAATTGATCCCCATCGATATTGAAGATTAAATCGTCTAAACTCCCTTGAGAATCAATGTTATAATTATCGAATTTCGCGGATTTCGACGAGGTTGAATATCCGCCTATCGTTGAGGAGTTACTCCAGGTTCCTCCGTTATCTTCGTTTTCAATGCTCCATCCATTGGGTAAGAAATTTCCTTCAAATCCCTCCTGAATAATTCCCGGTAAGGTGTACTGCGTAACCGTTATAGAAAGCGTATCACTGTCGGTTTGACCGTTTCCATCGGTTATGGTTAGTATGGTTTGATGTGTCCCCACACCAAATAATACGGCAGGATTTCTTAGCGTGGACGTGCTTGGAGATCCGGTAGGGAAACTCCAGTTCCATGTGGCATTTTGATGGTTTAACACGGAATGATCTTCGAAATAAAACGAATCACTCGCACAAATCACAGTTTGTGAAAGTTTATCGACCATAATTCGACAAATGGGGACGTTCGGTGCCTCATTCAAGGCGCTTTCCCAGATGCCCTTTCCATATGAAGCCATGCGGATTTTACCATCTCGATAGAATGGACGTAAGATGTTCCCATTAACTTGGGTAGGGAGTCCTGCGTTATCCAGCAACCATGAGGTAGTGGCATTTCTGTAATATACTGCCTTGTTGGTTGCACAATACACGCCACCGTTGGTACCTCCGATGGTTAGAATACTCTGTACGCTTTCGTTGTTGAGTACGTTGGTCGTTATGTTTGTAAACGAATTTCCACCATCTGTACTTTCAAAGGTTTTGTTTCCATTCGACCCACTCGGATAGGCAATAAATAAGTGATTGTCATTGGCGGGATCTAAGGTGATTAGCATCCGTCGGCTATTTCCAGCAGGGATTGATAGTTGATTCCATGTGATTCCGCCATCCGTAGTTTTCCATAACTTACCAAGGTTCCCGGAAGCCGGTTGCTGATTCAGGTATATGATGTTCGGATTTTCACTTCCGATCTCTATATACTTTACTTGATCTCCAGCCGCTGCTCCAAAGGAATACACTAAATTAAATGAAACCCCTCCATCACTTGTTTTCCAGAGTGAATTATCTTTTCCGAGGTACCCGATGCTGTAGCAATTGGGTTGAAATTCAAATTCGCTCGATTCCGCTGCCCAGTAACTTTCATTAGGTGACATACCAAAAGGAGCCCCTGTGATCGGATTAGCTAAACTGGTTGGCAGTGTTTTTCCACCAATATCCGAATAATAGGTAATTCTGTTTCTTCCAGGATTAACATATCCAGTTGGGGCTTCACCCCCTCCTAAATTCAAGAAATTTCCAGCGCCATAGTTTTCGTGATACCCTTGGTTTCCATTGTGATACAAGCCACCAACCAATACATCTTCATTCCATCCGGCACCAAATCCCCAAAAATCTGAAGCGCGAACTCCCGACATCTTGAAATCGGGTTGGGTCGTTAAAAAATCGGTAGATTTATAGATTCCACCATCGGTGGTAATCCACGTGTTCCCATTCACCTGACGAAAATCTTGATTGTCTACATGAAGCGAAAGTGGTCCACCAACGTATCCGGAGACACTCGTGTAACTCGCACCACCGTCTGTCGAACGATACAAGTTGAGTCCACCAACCAAAATCTCATCTGCGTTGTTTGGATTGGCAAGTATGGCACAGTTATAAAATCCTTGATGATATAGCCATGTAGACGTGCCAATCGCTAAATTTGGATGTGCTGCTGAATACGGTCCACCATCTTGTCCGTAGGCATTTACCCAAGAGCTTCCCGCATTGTCGCTTTTATAGATGCTGATAAATCCGTAGTCGTTAGCCTTCGCTTCGCCAATTAAATATACATAGATTCGATTCGGGTTGGCAGGAGTAAGTGCAATTCGGGCACCGCCATCGTTGCGCGCAGGATCTACTGAACTATACCAACCGTTGCTTTGTGTGGTCCATGTTGCGCCAAAATCTGTGGATTTTAAAAATCCGCAAATATTCAAGTTGGGGTCGTGTTTTACGAGGTATTGTTCCTGTGCGTTCAAGACATTCGCTTTAATGTCGTAACACGCATCGCCCCATAATTGGGTCCACGTTGTACCGCCATCCGTAGATCGATGCAATCCTTTGTCAGAAGCCACTAATACGATGTTTTCATTACCTGGAACGATTAAAATTTCATTTACGCCAAACCCAGAATTAGGCAATACATTGGTCCATGTGGATCCACCATTTAAGCTACGGTAAACCCCATTGTTTCCACCGGCATAAAAGAGCAGGGGATTGGTAGGACTTATTTCTACGGCGCTTACACCGCTAGAGAAATCTAATCCCATAGAAATACAGGTCCAGTTTTGTCCTCCATCCGTACTTTTATAAACTTCTCCAGGTTCGGTACCGCAAATTACCGTATTAGGTGAGCCTGCACATTGATCTAAACTATAAATATTTGCTTGGTCGCCCCCTTGACCTCCGCCTTGAGAATAGGTGGTTATTGGTCCAATCGCAGACCACGACGAAGATTTAGTTATGCTCGGTTTTGGATTGGAATTAACTGCTTGTGCAACAATATACCCCGCATCATTCAGTTGGGTAGAGTAGGTGCGAACCCAACGTTTGTAGTATTGGGTATGGTAGCTTTTCTCAAACGGCTGCGTTCGGTAATACGCATGGTACGCTGCACTTACTTCTAGCATGTTTGGATTGTCGCCATACATGAGCTGAGCCCATTGCGGTAAGCTTGAAATTTCCACAGCGGATGGTTTCTTCATGAGTTGGGCATTGCTTAAGGTAAAGCTGCAGATCAGTAGGGTGGTGAATACGAGGTGTTTCATCGGTATCGTTGATTAAATCGGTTTTCTTGTATGGTTCTTAATGCGTTTAAATCTTCTGGAATTTCTCGTTTCCATCGCTTGTGCGACCACATCCATAGGGATGGATGAGAATTAATCGCAGTTTCCAAACGCTTTGTATAAGCCTCCGTAAGGCTTCCAAAGGTAAGTGATTTAGGGGTTTCAGTTAAGAGTTCAAAGGTCAAGGAATAAAATCCGGGACTATTTATCGACAGATTTATAAAGACGACTGCGGCATCAGTTTCATTCGCTAAGGCTTCGGTACCAAAAGGTATGGCGGTTGGTTGATTAAGGAATTCCATCCAATAGCTTTTGTTGGAGTCGCCCGGACTCTGATCGGCTAACATTAACAAAATAAAGGGTTGATTCGTTTCCTTGAGTATATGCTCCCTGTAGTTTTTACTGTGAATTACTTTAAGGCCAAACCGCTCGCGGCGTTCGGTGAGTTTTTGTTGCCAGAACGAAGCCGAAAGGGGCATGCCAAGACCAAATACATGCGACGGAAAATGAATCCCTAAGGAAGTGATGAGCCATTCCCAATTTCCATAATGCCCGCCAACCAAGAGAATATTCCTTCCCTTTGCGTGCAATTCATGAATTAATGCTGGATTCGTGTAGGTAATTCTTGACCGTAAGGCATCAGCCGAAAAACTTAGGTTTTTAACGGCCTCAATAAAGACCGTACTGAGATGCCAATAAAAGGCCTTGGCTTTTTCTTTGATTTGTGCTGGTGTATCACTCGGAAAACTGCGCGTAAGATTCAAAAGCACCACCTTTTTTCGATAGCCAACTAATTGATATAATACGACAAATAAAAGTGGTCGCAGTACCATTAAACACTTAAGGGGCAATAAAGAAAAAGGAAATACGATGAGGGAGTAGAGAAGCCTATTCATTCGTACCGTATTTATCGTTCCATAATTGGTAGAGTTGCTTGGCAATTTCTTGTTCTTTTACGCTGCTTCCCGCTTTAAAGAAATTACTTCCCGCGATAGCATCAGGTAGAAATTCTTGGACTACAAAATTCCCTGGGAAATCGTGGGCATATAAATAGCCTTCGCCATATCCTAATTCTTCCATCAACGCTGTGGGAGAATTCCGTAGGGGAAGAGGCACCGGTAAATCTCCGGTTTTTGATACCAGTTCTTGCGCTCGATTTATGGCTTGATAGGCGGCGTTTCCTTTGGGCGAGGAGGCCAGATAAATCGTACACTGGGAGAGTACGATGCGTGATTCGGGCCAGCCTAATTTTGATACGCTGTCAAAGGTTGTGTTTGCGATTAATAAGGCATTTGGATTAGCCAATCCAATATCTTCGGAAGCGATAATTAAGAGGCGACGCGCAATGAATTTGGGATCCTCTCCACCCGCAATCATTCGTGCTAACCAATACACTGCAGCGTTGGGGTCACTGCCGCGAACCGACTTAATAAACGCAGAAATAATATCGTAATGCTGTTCGCCGTCTTTATCATACCTTGAAAGGCTTTGTTGCGCATTGGCAAATACGTACTCATTCGTGATGATTAACGGTTGATTAGCGGGCGCACTTCCGACTAAAAGCTCAAATACATTAAGTAATTTTCGTGCATCACCACCAGAAATAGCCAGTAAGGCTTCTGTTTCTTGTAACGTTATATCCTTGGACTTCAACCAAGAATCTTTGCTTAAGGCTCGAGTTAAAAGCAATTCCAAATCTACTTTGTTATGACTTTGCAAGGTATATACCTGACAGCGGGAAAGTAGGGCGGCAATCACTTCGAACGATGGATTTTCTGTGGTGGCACCCATCAAGGTAACCGTTCCTTTTTCAACTGCTCCGAGCAAGGAATCTTGTTGTGCTTTTGAAAAGCGATGAATTTCATCAATAAATAACACCGCACCACCTTGTTGAAACATTCCTCCTTTTTCCGCTTGCTGAATCACTTCACGGACTTCTTTAACGCCTGAAGAAATCGCCGAAAGTTTATAAAATGGTCTTTTTAAGTGTGTAGCAATTAAATTCGCAAGGGTCGTTTTACCAACGCCTGGCGGTCCCCAAAAAATCATGGATGGAAGCACGCCAGCATCGATGGATTTACGCAAGGGGGCATCCGGACCGAGCAAATGAACCTGCCCGATATAGTCATCGAGTTGGAGCGGGCGCATGCGTTCTGCGAGGGGCGTATTCATGGGTTAAAGGTACAAAATCGCATAGAGACGAACAATTGTCTGGGCAATGTTATCTTTGTAGAAGAATATAACATATGAACATTCAATCAACGCTTATTCTTTGTTTACTGCTCTTGGTGGGATGTACGTCCTCGAATAAAAAGGCCAATAGAAAAGAGCAACAAAAGACCATTTCAAAAGGAGAGTATGATTCTGATGATTTTCGAGCGCTTTCTCCGGAACAGGAAAAAGAAATAAAAAAGCTTATATTTCTTTTCAAGAAGAATGAAATAGAAGAAATCGTTAAACGGATATCCTATCCACTCGTTAGAGATTATCCGATTCCTGCAATAGATAATGAGGAGGAGATGAAAACTTATTTTGATGAAGTCTTTGATGAGTCACTCAAAACTGAAATTGCTAAATCAACACCAAGCGATTGGTCTCAAGTGGGATGGCGTGGTATTATGTTGAATCAAGGGATAGTTTGGCTTAGCGACGATGCAACAACCATTACGGGGATAAATTATCGATCTAAGAAAGCCGATGAGCGATATAGTAAGTTAATCGAGGCTCAAAAAGCCGCAGTTCACACGTCAATTTCTGAATTTAAACGTCCGATCTTTTCCTCGATTACGGCAAGCTACATGATACGAATTGATGAAATAACAGAAGGTGTTTTTCGCTATGTATCTTGGAAAGAAGGACAAAAACAATCCGAAAAACCGGAGTTGGTTTTAAATAAAGGAAGCGTTGAATATTCTGGCTCTGGAGGAAATTGTGTGTATAGCTTTCGAAGTGGTAAATATATCTACCGAGTATTTCGAAATGTAATGGGCGAGGGTTATGATAAAGCTGTAACGCTTTCAGTTGAAAAAGAGGGTGTGGTTATCCTAAAGGATGATGGAGATTTGCTGAGTGAATCATTTTGATTCCGTTGCACACTATTCAGTTACCTTGGATATGCGATCCGAGGTCTTGTAATTCTTGTAATTGATACGTGTTTTTGTTAAGGGAGTACTCGCTGTTGCAATGTTCATCATAGCGTAGCGATGTTGAACTCGTGAACCCTTGTGGGAGATGCTTCAAAACAATTCAGTTACCTTGGATATGCTATCCGAGGTCTTGTAATTCTTGTAATTGATATGTGTTTTTGTTAAGGGAGTACTCGCTGTTGCAATGTTCATCATAGCGTAGCGATGTTGAACTCGTGAACCCTTGTGGGGAGATGCTTCAAAACAAATTAAAAGCAAGCTTGCTCCTAAGTCGCAACCTTTCTTTTTTGCTTTTTTTCCGTTGTCAAAGCGAGCTTTACCAACGTGCTAAAAGCATGTAAGATTTCACATGTTAATGGAGTACTCGCTTCGCTCGTGAACCCTTATGGGGTATGCTTCAAAACAAATTAAAAGCAAGCTTGCTCCTATGTCGCAACCTTTCTTTTTTTGCTTTTTTTCCGTTGTCAAAGCGAGCTTTACCAACGTGCTAAAAGCATGTAAGATTTCACATGTTAATGGAGTACTCGCTGTTGCAATGTTCATCATAGCGTAGCGATGTTGAACTCGTGAACCCTTATGGGGTATGCTTCAAAACAAATTAAAAGCAAGCTTGCTCCTATGTCGCAACCTTTCTTTTTTTGCTTTTTTTCCGTTGTCAAAGCGAGCTTTACCAACGTGCTAAAAGCATGT
>JBILBR010000011.1:0-86310 GCA_044353585.1 Crocinitomicaceae bacterium
CTCGCGTATCATCGAATTAAACCACATGCTCCACCGCTTGTGCGGGCCCCCGTCAATTCCTTTGAGTTTCAACCTTGCGATCGTACTCCCCAGGTGGATTACTTATCACTTTCGCTTAGTCTCCGACAGTATATCGCCGAAAACGAGTAATCATAGTTTACGGCGTGGACTACCAGGGTATCTAATCCTGTTTGATCCCCACGCTTTCGTCCCTGAGCGTCAATCCAGGCCTAGTGAGCTGCCTTCGCTATCGGTGTTCTGTGTAATATCTAAGCATTTCACCGCTACACTACACATTCCGCCCACTTCGACCGAATTCAAGACTTACAGTATCAATGGCAGTTCTACAGTTAAGCTGTAGGCTTTCACCACTGACTTATAAGTCCGCCTGCGGACCCTTTAAACCCAATGATTCCGGATAACGCTTGCACCCTCCGTATTACCGCGGCTGCTGGCACGGAGTTAGCCGGTGCTTATTCATTTGGTACCTTCAGCTCCGGTGCACGACCAGAGGTTTATTCCCAAATAAAAGCAGTTTACAATCCATAGGACCTTCTTCCTGCACGCGGCATGGCTGGTTCAGGCTTGCGCCCATTGACCAATATTCCTCACTGCTGCCTCCCGTAGGAGTCTGGTCCGTGTCTCAGTACCAGTGTGGGGGATCACCCTCTCAGGCCCCCTACCTATCGTAGCCATGGTGAGCCGTTACCTCACCATCTAGCTAATAGGACGCATGCCCATCCTGTACCGTAATCTTTAATTATACAACCATGCGGTTACATAATACTATGGGGTATTAATCCGAATTTCTCCGGGCTATCCCCCAGTACAGGGTAGGTTGCATACGCGTTACGCACCCGTGCGCCGGTCGCCACCCAATTAGTAAACTAATCTGTGCTGCCCCTCGACTTGCATGTGTTAGGCCTGCCGCTAGCGTTCATCCTGAGCCAGGATCAAACTCTCCGTTGTATAATAACTTTGAATTTGTAAGAGCTCGAGATGTCGTTTTATTCTTTAAAACGCTGTTTCCTTGTTTCTCAATACGTCAATGAACTTCATTCGCTGCAGATAACTTTCTAAACTTATTCTGCTTTTCAAAAACCCTCTAATCTTGTTTAGCGGGGTGCAAAGATACAAACTCTTTTTTATTCTCCAAGAAAAAACTAAAAAATATTTTTTTCTTTTTTTCTCTCCTCAATTAACCTCACTCGTTTGCGATGTTTTTCTCAATTGCGGGGTGCAAAGATACACACTCTTTTGCATTCACCAAATTTTAGCACACAAAATTTGAGGTTTTTTTAACGCGAATTGATTTAAAAAGGTTACAAAAAAAATGCAGGGAGTCGAAACCCCCTGCAAATGAAATACTTAAATCAGAAACTTTTAAATTAGAAAGGACCGATTACACCCTATTGTAATACTATCTTTTTGGTGTAGAGTGAATTGTTGATGCTCATTGAAATGAAAAACAATCCAGATTCAATATATGAAGTGCGTTCAATCACGATCTCATTATTATTTACTTTTAGGTATGGTATAGAACATACCATTTTACCTGTTGCATTGAAAATTGTTATTCCATTGACTTGTCCTATACTGTTAGATACGTGGAACGTAATACTCTCATCTGTTATTTTAATAAGTTGCAGTGACTGCTCCGCTCCTTCGAATACCCCATTATTCGACTCTTCCTGTATAACATGCTGAGATAAATAAATCATATCTCCATTGTCGTTGCCGTTGTTATTGGTTTTATTCGTTGCAACATAAAATGTAACGGGACCCGCCCCAGCTGCAGGAGCTGTCCATATCCACGACCATGATGGCGCACTAACACTCGTATTGCTTCCTGAAGTATGATTTGCATATTTTTTTGCCCCCCCATTAATAGAAGTATTTCCCGCTTGCCCTGTAAATCCGCCGGCCATGGTATTTGATGCAGTTAATGCAGTAGACTGAAATCCTCGCTTTGCAGGGTTAGATGACATTGATAGATTAACTGTATACTGCTGGCCCGGCACATACGTACTTACAGGAGTCGCGCCACTTAATATAGTTAACAAGTTCTCCGTGTCACCGTTCTGAACAGATCCTGAATGGCATTGCGTACAATTGCTTTCATTCGGAGCCCCCGTCATTCCCGGAGAAGCACCACCGCCATTTAAAGGAGAGCGAAGAAATCCGTGTTGAGATGAATCAACTGAAAAATAAGCGAAGCCAGACATTAATAATGCAGCTACCGGTAAAATCAAAACAATACGCATCTTATCGAAATTTTTAATTACTCACTAAATTAGTTATTTTTTTTTCCTTGGTAAATCCAACATTCTACTTTTTGAATCACAGAATCGGGCAAGGCTGGACCTCCTTTTGGCATCAATTGATATCCATTGGCATGCATAGAACCAAGAATCGCATCGGCCGAGGCGCTAATATTCGAATAATTTGTTAAGGTATATCCTGTAGCATTCCCAGGATTATGACAACCAGAACAATTATTTTGAATCAAAGGCAAAATTTCAGCATTAAAATAAACCGTATCTGGACAATCCGGAGGAATAACAACAGTTACTTTATCTTTTGCGCAATTTGCAAGTAAAACAGAGAGGCCTGTACACGCAATTAAACGGGGTATGTAGTTAAGATTCATGGCTTGAACTAAATGTTAAGGGCTGCAGTGCCAACCAAATGATTGGCATAATGAAATGTACAGGAATCGCGGAAACAGCGATAAAGGTTGTATCAATTTCCTGATTAATATAGGTAATAGGAAGAGCAATACTCGCAACTGAAGCCATGGTTAATACTGTATTTAACACAATTACTCCCCATTTTTTTAAAATTCGGCTAGCAATCATTAATACTAATGACAAGAACAAAGACAAAGCGATGTAAATAGAAACCACCTTCCAAATAGGCAAAACCTTGTAGCTCTCATCCAATTCCAATGCATAAAAATAATGGAGGTACAAACCTCCAACTAAAGAGGATATAGCGGCTACAATCAAGCCATGAATCATGAACTTTCTCATTTGTCTGTCTTTTTACTTACTGGTAATTCATAAACAATCTTCATTTTATCAGGAACCGTTTCACTTTTCTTTCCGACCTTGAAATCAATTCTATTCACATAAAATGTACCCTTAAATGTGTATTTTGATGAACTCCCCGAAACTTTTGCAGGTATGGTATATTCTTTTGATGTGCCTTTTATGGTTAAGTCCCCCTTAATTTGGAGCTCACCATTCTCATCTTTTGTAACACTTGTAGACTTGAACTTTATATTTGGATACGTTTCTTCTTCGAACCATTCCTTGGTGAGGGCTTTTTTGTTCATCATTCCGTTCCCTGTACTGATAGTATTCACCGGGATTTTTAAATTAAATGTAGCATCTGTTGGTGAACCTGATGCATAGGTCACATCACCACTGATGTCCGTAAATTTACCGGAGGGATCAGCACTTTTAAAGGCAATCGAATGTCCTTGCGTTACTTCATAGTCACCTGTTGGCGCAACGGCCATTGATGTTGATGCAATTAATAAACTGAAATAGAAAATGGGTAAGAGTGCTTTTTTCATAATTATTTGTTATTCATTTTCAAATGTAAATTTTCTGCCTACGCAAAAACCTAGCCGAAATTGACCTTTTAGCCAATCCGACGTGGTATAAGGAATAAACTGTGTCTCACCGATTCCTTGGGCATTGGTAAGGTTTATTGTAAAATTATGCCCAAATGTATACCATTCCAACGCAAGCCCAATACTTCTCTTATACGTGTCATTTGGTCTCAGACCTTCGGAGGCAAACGTATGATAGTATTCAGCAATCAACGCAAATCGACTACTTAATTTTACTCGTGCAGCAGCACCCAATGCAAATAAATCGTTTTGATCATTAGCAGCCACATAGTTACTATGTATAAAAGTTGGCATTAACGCCACCGAAAGACGATCACCAAAATGCCTTGCCGCATTTAACTGTGTGAAGTAAGCAAAGCGGTGACTTACTTTAGGAAAATGACTTACTTGAGAAATATCAGTAGACGCTGTCATGTAGGTAAACGTTAGCCCAGCAACACCCGTGAGTGATAGGGGACTTTTTTTACCTTGTCTTAAAATTCGATACTTAATAAATCCATCGAGCAAAGACCGATATGGTGTAGCGGTACCTTTAGCTCGCCCCATGCCAATCATTAAATCTTTGGTTACTCCATACTCTAGGGCAATTCGTATATCAGCTAAATTATCGAAACCGAACATGTTCTGCGCGCCACCGTTCGTGCCAAACATATCACCAAAGCGATGTTCGATTCTAAATTCCATAGTACGCGCCGGAAGAGTTTCAACCGAATGCCCACAGATGATTCGAGTTGAAGAAAATGTTTTAGGCTCAAAGGGCTCATCTGTAAATTCTGTATCCTCTTGCTGTGCAAAGAAATTCAGAGGAAAAATGAGCATCCACAAAAAGTAAGTAAATTTAGCCTTCATCTGTATAGTTTGATGCATCAAATGTATTAATTAAAATCACGCCCTTGAATCCCCCAACATCAAAACATAACCTAAGACAAGAGGCTAAAATCCAACGCAAGGTGCTTAGCGTAAAAGAAATAGAAAACTACTCGATACAAATTGCTAAACAAGTAAGTACTTACTTTAGTTTTCGGGACAAGCGAATTTCTTGTTTTTTAAGCATGGAATCTCAACATGAAGTACTTACCGAGTATTTACTTAAAGACCTTGAATGTAACAACCAACTCTTTGTACCAGTGACTAACTTTACAGAAGGGTCTATGGTTCAAGTGCCTTATAGCCTAGGAGATACCTTGGAATTCAATGCCTACCAAATCCCGGAGCCTCATATTCAGCTTAACCCCATTATACCAACTGATTTGGACATAGTTTTTATACCTTTATTACAAGCTGATATTCAAGGAAATCGATTGGGTTATGGAAAGGGATTCTATGACCGATATTTAGCATTGTGCCGACCAGATGTAATTAAAATTGGACTAAATTTCTTTGAACCGATTTCTGCTATTCCAACTGAAGAAACAGATATTCCGTTGGATTATTTGACTACCCCGAATCGTATTTATGAATTTAAATGACAAGGTGTATCAAGGGAAATTTCACCTCTTGGCAATCTTACTTATTCCAATCAACTTAATGGCGTGGTTTCTTGCCTCACATTGGGTGTGGGGATTTTCTACGACCGCGATATCCGCCAGTGTTATTTATTTTTTTCTTTTTCGGAAACCAACTTAATTCCGTCTCCTTCGAAATTCAACTTAAATTCTGGTTGGATAATCTTGTTTATTTCCTCTTGTGATTTTCCAGCATCCTCTGCATAATGACGGAGCATCTTTACTGAAACCGTATCCCAATAAGCTACCCCATGAATATAAGATTCTGTACCCAATGGCGTTGCGGGTGGAATAGTAAAATGATTTTTAAATCGCACCATGAGGGGTTTTCCGTCGGGTTTAGGGACCTGTACCCAACATCCCGCATTTTGGCAAACTGCAGAAAGAGGTGACTTTATAGTGACGGTTTGTGGTTCTTTTGATTTATCCATTCGAGTCACTAATTCAGCTACGCTTATCGCAGCAGTTTCATCAACCTTAACTATACCGTATTCGGACTTAACACTTGCGCAACCAATTAAAACGCTTATTAATAAAAGAGAAAATAATGCTTTCATATTATTCCCCTTTAATTTTCATAAACTTCTCATAAAACGAATATAACTCGTAAGACTCCTCACCAACAACAATTTTATTTACTTGATTTGCCCCAAGAAAGCGTAACATGATTCGTCTAACTTCATCTGAATCTACCACTGGGTATACATCTACTTTTTGGGTGGTTGCATCATAGGTATACGTAAAGGAAGTCGTATAATATTTAGCCGTATTTTGAATTGCCTCCGCCGTTGTTTGCGCTGGAAAAACCCATTGAAAATGCCCTAATTTAGCCTCTTTAGTAATTTCAGTAGCAGTTAATTTGGAGCTTACCGTAATTTGCTGAGCAACGATAGACAAACCAAAGGTCACAAAAATTGCAAGGAATATTGTTCGCATGATAATTATTTTATTGCGAATTTAGCAAAAATGGAACGTTTAAAAAATAAGGAGTTGCTTTTTTCAAAATCAGGGCTTGTGTACGAGGCCGGTTGTGATGAGGCAGGACGGGGTTGCTTAGCAGGACCCGTAGTGGCTGCTGCCGTAATTTTACAGCACCCGATTCCTGGGTTGAATGATTCCAAACGACTTAATTCAACGCAACGAGAAGCATTAGCTCATACCATAAAAGCAGAGGCCCTCGCCTACCACATTGCTTTTGTGGATGAAACCAAAATTGATGAAATCAACATTTTAAATGCAAGTATTTTGGGAATGCATTTAGCGCTTGATGGATTGAGTATTCGCCCTGAGCATATTCTTATAGACGGGAATAAATTCAAACCCTATCATGAGATTTCAACTGAGTGCATTATAAAAGGCGACGGGATATACCAGTCAATAGCAGCTGCGTCCATCTTAGCTAAAACAGCGCGGGATAAATTCATGGAAAAAGCACATGAAGAGTTTCCGGTTTATGGCTGGAATGTCAACAAAGGATACCCAACAAAAGCTCATGTAAATTCGATTAAAGATTTTGGATTTTGCACCATGCATCGCAAAACCTTTGGGATTATTCGCGAAATGCATCAAATCAAATTATTTAATGTGGATAAACAGCCTATTGTTCATTAGATTCTGTATCACCTAGCTTTCGGTTGATGTTTAGCTTTAGATTTGTTCTATGTTGAGAAAAGTCCTTTTAATTGTGTTCGCGGTATTACTTGCTGGATGGTCGATTTTTGCCGTTTATTCCCTTGTAGATTCATCAGCTGAAAAATCCTATTTATCATTTTTCAATAAGATAGAAGATGAGTTAATTATTGCTATTCATCACCCGAATGACTTTGAGCTCGAAAACCTAGAAGTTGATTGCAACCAAAAAAATATTGATGTTTTTACTTCCATTTTACCCAGAATTAACGACCTCTCCTCGGTTTTTTTAAGCAAAAAACGAAACATTATTGTGTTTCAAACCCATGAAAAATGGTCGATAAAACGTATAAAAAAAACCTTCGTTCGTGGAATTTATTCCTTTGACCTTACTGGACCGAATACGTTTCAGTTTGGTAAATATTTAGGGAAGTTTAAGGGGAATGAGCTCATCTTGTACTATTACGATCTAGAATTGAACGAAGCGAAATCATTTGCCCCTTGGCATGTAGACCCACAATCTACCTATAGCATTGTTTATTTACTTGATTCCTTAAATAAAACGCGTGATGTTTATGTTAAGTCTGACTATAAGATCACCTATACAAGCGCGGATTTTAAACCCCATAAAACCAAGCTTATCGATGATATTTCTGTGTTCGGGAGTTTAATACCTAAAGAGACAAAATCCTACGAATTTTACGAAAAATCGTTTTTAAAGGAACGGGATTCAGCGTTTAAAAAAAGCCCCCTACTTAAATTGATTAAAACAGGAGTCATTATAATTAAAGTTGACAAGAGTCCTGTACTAATTTTTGATATGAATCAAGACATTGAACTTACAGCCTACTTAAATGATGTTTTTCATATTCAGGAAAATAATCTAGAACGAGGAAGATTTAGCAATTTCCCTATTTGTAGTCAATTCAATGTAAGGTTTGAGGAAGATGATGTAATCAAGGAAAAAAAGTTAATCGCCTACAGCTTGGATGGTTTTGGATTCCTCAGCGCTGATGATACAGCACTTGATGCCATATTACTTGAATTAGAAATGAGGAAATCAATAAACACATCCTTAGATCAGATTAAATTATTCCAAGCACCATTGCCTAAAGCCGTTTCTCAGCGTTCCTTAAACTATTCAAATTCAAGTAGTGTTAGTTGGGTCGGTAAACGAACCATAGAGACACGCATAGAAGCCTTAACTACACAAAAATCAAGTGGTCAATTGGAGGAAACCAAAAATTATTTCACCATGAATCCTGGGTTATCCGTATTGTCTTTTTGTGCATTATCTGGGCGCGGTAATGTGATTATGGAAGTAGAAAAAGAGTTGATTGGTTATAAAAATGGCAGTTTAAAATGGAGAAAGGCACTGAAGGAAAGTCTATCAAATCAACCCAAGGTATTACCCTCCATCCATGCCGAAAATGAATTTATTCTACTACCCTTTGATCATCATTTAGAGGTAATTGATAAAATGGGGAGGTTACAATATGAAATCAGAGGAACATTTAACGGGTCACCAATACAATGCACAATAAATAAACAAGCTGCATTTGGAATTCAAGGGAAAGAAGGAATATATTTCTACACCACAAGCTCTGGTAAACTGCTTAAACGATTGATGATTAAAGATAACATCACTGAATGGAATGTTATTGAAAAATCCGGCAAGTTAACGCTGGGAATTAAGACCGATAAACAGGTGTTGAGTATCGACTATTCCAATGGTAAACGACAGTCAATTAATACAAATATTGCGGATTTTATTTCATTTACTCGCACTGGATTCATTCAACGTGGACCGAATGGGATGCAAGAAGTAATCGGATCAAAAGTCACAACGATTCAAGTTCCTTCGTACTGGAAATACAGTGGAGAAGTTAACCTAGGGACAGAGATCGGGCAATTATTCCATGATGGGAAGTCAATGGTATTAGTAATTCAAGGTAAGGTTAAATGGAAAAAAACCATCGATCATTCGGAAATTTCTGAACTCATTATATCTCCCTCTATACAATCTCTTTTCGTGGTTCGGGATGCACTTGAAAATAAACTATACTTTTGGGATTTCCAGGGAAATGCATTGGATCAAGAAGAACGGCCCGGACAACGCGCAATTCAACTCACCTCGTTTGGAGCGCGTGGATCCTCGATTACAACGTTCCTAAACGACTTTGTAATACAGTTCAATTATTAAATTTAGCCTGCCTATACTATGAAACATTACCTTTCACTCGCCTTTAGCGTTCTTTTATCAAGTTGTTTTCTTTCTCAACAATACCTGGGTGTATCCACAAGTAACTATGCCGGTAGCATGGGAACCCAATTGCAACCAGCAAGTTTTGTAGATGGAAGATTTGTATTTGACCTTAATATTGTTGGATTCAACAACAATACCTATCAGAACTTCGGATATTTCGATGCGAAAGCGATGCGAGATGCCCAAGGCAACGGCGGTTATTGGTGGAAAAAATCCTTTACCCAACCCACTCCAAATAATTGGGATAAACCGGATTCTACATTCCTTGACCGCTTCATAGTTCGGAATTACTCAACAAACAGTAAGAAAGTACTCGGCTTATATTCAAATACTCAAATCGACCTCTTAAATCTCAATTTTCACATCAATCCAAAAATCGCTGTCGGCTTATTTGGACGGGTACGTTCCATTTCGAATATTGACAACATGGATCCTAAATTGGCTGTACTCGCTGAAAATGGCTTAGATTACTCGCTTTTATGGAACCAAAAATTGAATGAGGAATTAATCAACCTCAATCACTTAACTTGGAATGAATATGGATTCAATTACGGGCAAATAGTCTTAGATAAAAAGGAACACTTTGTTAAAGTTGGTGGGTCGATTAAGCTGCTCAGTGGAAATACAGCCGCGTATTTTTACACGAATAACTTTGAATATAACCTCAAGAATTCCGACACTTCTTTTCTTTTAAAAGGGGATTTTAATTACGGATATTCAGGAAATCTTGATGAGTACATTAATTCACCCGATATCACTGCAATGGATATCTTAAAAAGAAATTCAAATTGGGGACTAGGTATCGACCTAGGTGCAGTTTATGAATGGCGAGGGAATTATGAGAACTATCAATACGATATGGATGGCGAAACCGGAATTTGGGCACGGCATAAAAATAAATACAAGCTTCGCGTTGGAGCTTCTTTGTTAGACCTAGGCGGAATGCGCTTCACAAAAGGAGGACTTAGTCGAAATTTTACCGTGAATTCAACCAGTCCATTTGATCTTACCGTTTTTCAATCGGCTACCGATTTAGCAGAATTCGATCAAGTAATTGACTCCTTAATTCAAAATCCTGGGCAAGAATGGATTGCCCAACAAGATACCTCAACAACCTTTTATATGCGCACACCCAGTGCATTTAGCATTCAAGTAGATTATCACATTTGGAAAGGATTTTATGTCAATGCTACATCCATGATTAATCTCATCGGTAAGAAAACGGATTCCAAAGTAAAAGTGGCCAACCAATTCAGCATTACGCCTAGTTTTGATATTGCAGGCATTGGACTTCACCTCCCTTTATCCTACAACAAATACAGCGGTTTCAGAGCAGGGATTGCAACACGACTCGGTCCTCTTACAGTAGGAGTTACGGATTACCGCCCATTACTGGCCAGAGGAAAAGTCAACGGACTGGAGCTTTTTGCAGGGCTTCGTCTACCAATCTTATATGGTGAAGTGAAGGATGACGATAAAGACAAGGTGTCTAACAAGATGGATGAATGTGTTGATACCCCGGGAATATGGGCCTTTAAAGGATGTCCTGATACCGATGGGGATGGAATCCAAGACTTGAAAGACGAGTGTATTAACGAACCAGGTCTCGCCGAATTCAAGGGATGTCCAGATCGAGATGGAGATAAAATAATTGATAAATTAGATGATTGTCCCGACCTTGCAGGGTTACCTGAATTTAAAGGCTGTCCAGATACCGATGGAGATAAAATCATTGACACCAAAGATCAATGTCCCACAATTGCTGGAGAATTATACATGAAGGGTTGTCCGGATCGTGACCATGACAGCATTACGGACTTGGAAGATTTATGTCCAGATAATTATGGTCCTATCGAAAACAAAGGATGTCCAGACTCAGATAAGGATGGATTATTTGATTACATCGATGATTGTCCACTGATTGCAGGACCCACAGAGAATCGTGGATGCCCTTGGCCTGATACCGACGGTGATGGTATACTTGATAAAAATGACGGCTGCCCGCAGTTAGCTGGACCAAAAGAAAACGGTGGTTGTCCTTATAAAGATTCCGATTCAGATGGATTGTTAGATAAGGACGATGATTGCCCAAACACCCCCGGACCAAAAAGTAACAAAGGATGTCCTGTAATAGAGAAAGAAGTGATTGAAGTGTTGAAAACAGCATTTAATAATTTAGAATTCGAAGTTGCGAAGGACGTAATTCTTGCGGGGTCGTTCACCTCTTTGGATGAATTAGCCGCTGTTTTAATCAAAAAACCAACGTGGAAACTAGAAATCGCTGGTCATACGGATAATGCTGGCGATGATAATTCAAATCTAATATTATCCAAGAAACGTGCAGAAGCAGTCAAGAACTATTTGGGATCTAAAGGGATCGATGCGACGCGCTTCGTAATTAATTATTATGGTGAAACCAAACCGATTGCAGACAACAGTACCACGGAAGGAAGAGCAAAAAACAGAAGGGTTGAAATGAAGGTTGTTTTTGAATAACCTTGACAATGTTAATATTTACTTAATATTGGCTTAATCCGTACGTGAGATTACAGGCCGAACTTTGCATAAAATTTGCAAAGAATGGTACGTTTTTCAATTGTTTTATTGTTTTTGTTAGGGTTTTACAGCACTCAATACGCACAATCCACAGTAAAGGGTATTGTAAAAGATGGAAGCAATGGTGATCCAGTAGAAAACGCAAAAATAACCTTAGTTGGATCCGAGAAGCGTTGTTTATCTGATGCTAACGGTGTTTTCGAGCTAGCCGGAGTGCCAAAAGGCAAATACTCGCTTGAAATAAAGGCCTCTACGTTTAACATATATGTGTTAAGCGATGTTACCATCGGAGAAAATGAAGTGAAAGAACTAAACATCTCCATGGAAGCAGCAGACTTAGTAAAAGGACCTGTTGTTGTTACGAGAAAAGTAAAAAAAGATGGTGTGGTAGAACTAATAAGAGTTCAGCACAACCTTGGTGTTGTATCAAATGGTATTAGTGCCGAAGACATTAAAAAGAATAATGATTCCAAAGTGTCTGATGTAATGAAACGGATCTCAGGAGCCAGTATTCAAGACAATAAGTTCATTGTTATTCGCGGCTTATCAGACCGATACAATTATGCCTTTTTGAATGGTGCAAGTCTGCCGAGTTCAGAATCAGACCGAAAAGCGTTCTCTTTTGATATTTTCCCATCCAATGTGCTTAGCAGTATTAGTGTAGTAAAAACGGCATCTCCTTCAATGCCTGGAGAATTTGCTGGTGGAATCATTAATATTACTACCATTGAACCTAGTGACAAGCCAATTAACTCACTTTCTCTTTCAGCTGGGTATAATGCTATATCTACCTTCAGAAATTTCTACCGAAGTGGTGATAGCAAGCTGGATGTTTTAGGTTTTGGTGGAAAAGACCGCTTACTTCCAACAGGTATACCGGGTTCTGCGGAATATGCAGCCTTAGATGTCCATGAACGGGCGCGATGGGCACAAAAAATGAATTACAATTGGGCACCTGAACAACGTTCTGCTATGCCTAATTCAAGCATTCAATATAGCTTAGGGAAAACCTTTGATTTTAAAAACAAACAAAGCTTGGGTTATGTGGCTGCCTACAGTTACCAAAACAACCAAACATTTTCTTTAAATACGCGTCGTGAATTCGAAGAATCAGCAACGGGAGTAGTACAACGAATGGAATTACGTGACTCTGTATTCACACAAAATGTACTCAATACAGGAATGTTGAATCTTAAATATTCCTTTTCGCCTAAAAGCAACATTCAATTCAAAAATTTGTACAGCGTAAACGCCGAAGATAAAATCAATGTGCGAAATGGGGTTCGAGAAATGGATAATGACCCTCGACAATGGGAAAAAGCCACTAACTTTTGGTATACACAAAACAAAGCACTTTCGAGCCAATTGTACGGAACACATGATAATGAAAAATTAGTGTTTAATTGGAATCTTGGTTACAGCAATGTTGACAGAGTTATTCCGGCATTACGTCGTGTTATACACCGAAAATACAGCCTGAATGAAGATGACCCGAATGAGCAATACATTGCCGTCGTTCAGAATAACGGAACCATTCCAACTGCAGCCGGAAACATGTTCTGGTCAGATGCAAATGAATCGATATATAGCGCCATTTATGATGTTGAAAAAAGGTTCCAAATTGATTCATTCAATATTAATCTTAAAGTTGGAGCAATGCATCAATATAGAAATCGTGATTTTCAAGCTAGAAATTTTGGGTTTTCTAAATACAACGGAGGCGGAGTGAATTTTTATGATTCCTTATTGCTTGCCTCCCCTTCTTCTATTTTTAATAATGAAAACCTCGGGTTAATGGCAAATGGCCGTGGTGGATTTAAGTTAGATGAAGCCACTAATGTTGACGACAGTTACCAAGCAAGTTCATTCTTGAATGCAGGATACGTGCAAATAGATGGTAACTGGAAACAAAAAATCCGTTTGAACGGTGGCTTAAGAGTAGAATCGTACCGACAAGCATTTAATTACGTTGAATTCGGATCAAACAACGACACAAATATTACAACAACCGTAGTTGATTTTCTTCCATCTGCAAACCTTATTGTATCGCTAACACCTCGCATGAACATTCGTGCAAGTAGCTACAAAACAGTATCGCGTCCTGAATTCCGTGAATTAGCGCCATTTACCTTTTACAACTTCGTAATTGATAATATTATTTCAGGTGACCCGAACTTACAGCGTGCAACCATCATGAACTACGATTTGCGATATGAATATTTAATCGGAAATGGTCAAAACTTTAATATTTCAGGGTTCTATAAAGACTTTACCAACCCGATTGAATTAGTAAACCGAACGGGAACGTCTGGAGCGCCAGAATTATATTACACGAATGTACCCGGTGTAACCACTTTTGGAGGTGAAATTGAATATCGATTCAACCTAGGTTTTTTAAGCAAAAAAGAAAACCATAAATTGTGGGATCAGCTTACCATAAATTTGAATGCTTCATTAATTCGTTCTCGTGTAAATCTTGGTGACTCTCTGTTCGGACAAAATGAATACCTAGACGGACGACCATTGCAAGGACAATCCCCGTATATTATTAATGCCGGTATATACTACCAATCGCTAGATAAAAAATGGGCCTTTAGTGCCGCATATAACCGAGTAGGACAACGCATTTATATCGTTGGGAACGAGCAAGAGCCAAGCGTATGGGAAAACGGCAGAAACCTGCTTGACTTTCAGTTGGTACGTAATTTCGGAGACAAATTTGAAATGCGCTTGAATGTTAAGGATGCTTTGGCGAACGAATTGGTGTTCTTTCAAGACCTAAACAAAAACCAAAAATTTGATGCTGGGGACAATACATGGCAAAATATAACCTTTGGCCAAACGGTATCCCTTTCCTTGAAATATAATTTTTAAGCGTAACATACATAGCGTTATCGAAACCTTCGCTTAACAATTTAATAAACACGATTTAAGTTGGTCGTAACACAATAAGCACTTACACATCGGAACTTTGTCAAAAAATTAAACAATGAAAAAGTTCTATTTATCTATTGCTCTAGTGAGCGCTTTATTCACCGCATCGGCACAGGATGCGTTCTGGACTCCGACCACGTATCAAGGAGCCTTCCCAGTTACTGACGGTACTCCAGCAACAAACTGGGCTAGCGGTTGGTCTAACTTTGACCCTGAAAACACTGTATATCCTGCAACGGTTACTACAGTTTCAGCGGACATTACCACAAACACTACATGGAGTGGGGTTATTTTGTTGCAAAACAAAGTGTATGTAAAAAACAACGCTACCTTAACTATTCAACCGGGTACCATCATCCGTGGGGATAAGTTAACACAAGCAACGTTAATTATTACACGTGGAGCAAAAATTAACGCCGCAGGTACTGCTGCAAACCCAATTGTTTTTACGTCGAATGAAGCGGTTGGAAACCGTAACGAAGGTGATTGGGGTGGTTTGGTACTTCTTGGATTAGCAAAAAATAACCAACCGGGTGGCGTTGCAAACATTGAAGGGATTCCGCCCTCAACTGATACGCAGTTCGGCGGTAACTTCGATACGGATAACTCAGGGGTATTGCAATACGTACGTGTAGAATTCGCGGGTATTCCATTAGAGCCAAACAAAGAAATTAACGGAATCACGTTTGGATCTGTTGGTTCTGGAACAACAGTTAACCATTGTCAAGTATCATTTTGTGGTGATGACTCATATGAGTGGTTTGGTGGCACAGTTAATTGTAAATATTTAATTGCCTACAGAGGATTAGATGATGATTTCGATACTGACTTTGGTTACAGAGGAAAAGTTCAATTCGGTTTATCAATTCGTGATAAAGATTTGTCAGATGCGGCAGGAGATTCAAATTCATTTGAATGTGATAATGACGCTACAGGATCAACAGCTCAACCAAAAACACGTCCAATTTTCTCAAATATGACCTTAGTTGGACCAAAAGGAAATGGAAGCATTAGCTTACCTGTTGGTGAGAAATTTGAGAAAGCATTCCGTTTGAGAAGAAATACTGCTACCTCTTGTTTTAATTCATTAATCGTTGGTTGGGAAAAAGGACTTTCTATCGAAGGAACTGCAGTGGTTGCTAACGTTAACGGTGACACCTTAGTTTTTGCCAATAACAGCCTAACTAACTTTACCAACGGTACGAATGTAATTACATCGGCTGGAGTTTCCGGAGCATTCTATCAAGCAATGTGGAGCGTAGATAACAACGACTCTACAGAAACCATCGGGCAAATCAACTGGGTTAATATATTTACACCGCTTGGTGTAACTCCAGATGCGCGTTTGAATGCAGGTTCTGTTGCTGCAAACGGCGCAACTTTTACCAATCCTAAATTCTTCTCAGTAGCTGCTCCAGGTGTTGCTAACCTTACCTATTGTCAAGGTGCCATGGCAGCTGCATTAAACGCTACTGCTATCGCTGGAAACACGTTATATTGGTATGCAGCAGCTACAGGTGGTGTTGGTTCAACCACTGCTCCTGTACCATCTACTTCTAATG
Organism: Crocinitomicaceae bacterium; assembly: GCA_044353585.1. Lineage (GTDB taxonomy): Bacteria > Bacteroidota > Bacteroidia > Flavobacteriales_D > Crocinitomicaceae > UBA952. Next base: position 16,093 of record JBILBR010000011.1, read on the forward strand.
CAGGAACTTTTAACTTTTATGTGAGTCAAAAAAATGCAGCAGGTGATGAAAGCCCACGTGTTATGATTACTGTTACGATCAATGCAAGTCCTGCAACTCCAGTTATAACTGCAAGTGGATCTACTTCATTGTGTTCAGGAAGCTCAGTTAACCTAACTTCATCTTACAACAACGGTAACGTATGGTCAACTAACGCAAATACCGCTTCAATTTCTGTGAATTCTACAGGTGCTTACACGGTAACTCACACAGACGCTAACGGTTGTACTGCTACTTCATTACCAACTATCGTAAGCGTAAGTAACGCACCAGTACCAACGATCCAAGCATCAGCGGTTGAAGCATGTGATGGGGATACAGTAACCTTAACGGCATCTGCATCTGATTCCTACCTATGGTCTACAGGAGCAACCACTCAATCCATTACAGTTACGTCAACTACACCAGGAATTACCGTTACAACAACCAATGCGAATGCGTGTAATGGTGTTGGAACTTCTACACCGACAAGCATTACCTTCAACGCTAACCCTACAGCAGCTGGTTCGTTTACAACGAATGGAAACGTTGCTACGTTTGCGAATACCTCTACAGGAGCTACTTCATACTCTTGGGATTTTGGTGACATGACCAACTCAAGTGCTTCTGCTCCATTGCATGCGTATGCTGCAAATGGTTCTTACACAGTAACACTTACTGCTACTAATGGAAACTGTAGTGATGTAACCACATTTACTGTAGATATCGCAGTAGCTTTAGATGAATTACCAGGTGTTGCATTAAGCTTGGTTCCAAATCCAGCAACTACTTCGTTTAATGTTTCATTAACAGGAGCAAGCTTAGAATTGGTAACTGTAATTGATGCGTTCGGTAGAACGGTATTAAATTCAACTGAAGCAACAATTAACTTAAACCAAGTTGCTAACGGAATATACCAAGTAGTAGTTTCTACAGACAAAGGAACTAGCGTTCGTAAATTAATTGTAAACAATTAATATTGATTCACTAAGGGGGCCAATGGCCCCCTTTTTTTTTTATACCATGGAAAACAGTAAAGGTCATACCATACTCATCGTTGATGACGAGCCAGACATCCTAGAATTCCTATCTTATACTGTTCGAAAAGAAGGGTATCGCGTATTTACTGCAAACAACGGAGAGGAAGCAGTAAAGTTAGCACACCAATTAAGTCCATCCTTAATTTTGATGGATGTAATGATGCCTCAAATGGATGGTATAGAAGCGTGTCAAATTATTCGAAAAGACTTGCAGCTTGCCCAACCAATCATTGCATTCTTAACAGCAAGAGCGGAAGATTATGCTCAAATCGCAGGGTTTGAAGCCGGGGCAGATGATTACATTAGCAAACCGATAAGACCTCGATTACTAATTAGTAAATTAGAATCCTTATTGCGTAGAATAAACCCTGAACGAACAGCTGAAGAAGAGCATGAATCGGCGGGAATCGTAATTGATCGAGAAAAATTCGTGGTTGTGCTTAACAATAAGGAGCTTCAACTTCCTAAAAAAGAATTCGAACTATTAGAATTGTTAGCTAGCCGTCCTGGCAAAGTATTTAATCGCGAACAAATCCTAACCATTGTTTGGGGAAACGAGACCATCGTTGGTGAACGAACAATTGATGTGCACATCAGAAAACTACGTGAAAAGCTTGGAGAATCGTATATTCGTACCATAAAAGGGGTTGGATATACGTTTAACCGAAAATGAAACAGTTAAAACCAGAATACTTACTTGCCTTAATTAGTGCCCTCGTGGCACTTTTGGCGTTTTGGTTCGAAGTAGCCAGTTTAAACCTCCCTTTTAGCCCAGTGATTTCTGCACTCGTGCTATCCCTGTTTTTGGGAGTAATAACCTTTCTGGTGCTCTATTTTGGTATAAAATTTTTCTTACAAAAACGACTTAATCACCTCTTTAAAAACCTTCAAAATCCACCATTGATTAAAGGCCATCGACTGAATGAAATGATCGATGAAGCAGAAGAACAAGTTAACCAAGTATCGAATTACCGTACGAAAGAAATTTTACAATTAAAATCTCAAGATTCTTTTAGAAAAGAATTTATCGGTAACCTTGCCCACGAGTTAAAAACACCTGTATTTGCAATTCAAGGATATTTAGATACGCTTATTGACGGTGCCATTGATGATGAAGCGATTGCCATGAATTTTCTTCAGCGGGCATCTAAAGCAAGTGATCGCATGATTCAACTTCTTGAAGATTTAGATGCGATTACGCGTTTGGAAAATCCAGAACTAACGATTGATATGCGACCATTTGATTTGGTGGATGTAATAAAAGAATCTTTTGATTCGCTCGAGTTTCTATCGAAAGAGAAACGAATTAAATTAATATTAAAAAAAGAGTATTCATCTATGTTCGTGCTTGGCGATCGAAATAAAATCGGTCAAGTGATTACCAATCTAGTAAAGAACTCTATTCTATATGGAAATGAAAATGGATCAACGGTTATAACTCTTGAAGCCATAGACCATTTAATTCTTGTAGAGATAAAAGACAACGGTATTGGTATAGACCCCAAACATTGGCCAAGATTGTTTGAACGATTCTATCGCGTTGAAAAGAGTAGAAATCGCCATGAAGGCGGAACAGGATTGGGGCTATCTATAGTTAAACATATCCTAGAACTTCACGGTCAGAATATTACCATGCTCAGTACGGTTGGCGTTGGAACTAAATTCACCTTTGGGCTAGAAAAAAGTTCAAAAAATGTACAATTAAGTTCCCGAGGCGTGCCTATTCGATAAATTTGCAGATGGTTTTCGGTACTTTTGTACCATGAAACAAAGGGTATCCGCGAATTCATTTTTTCGACTTATTGCATTCGTTAGACCTTACAAAAAGTTATTTGTTTTTGCCTTAGTTGCCGTAATCACGCTTTCTGTACTTGGGCCCTTGAGACCTTACCTTATCGGAAAAGCAGTAGATCAATTTATCGTTAAGGAACAAAACTCATCCAAGTTAATGGTTGCCTTATTGGGGGTATTGGGAATTCTGCTTATTGAAACGGTAGTTATATGGGCTTCGGCATACACCTCTAATTTACTGGCTCAATCGGTAATTCGTGACCTAAGGACACGTGTTTTTAATAAAGTATTATCGTTTAAAACGCGGTATTTTGACAAGACGCCCGTAGGCTCTTTAGTCACCCGTGTGGTATCTGATGTTGAGTCAATTTCTGAAGTCTTTTCAGCAGGGTTAATGGAAATCTTTGGGGATTTACTTTCCCTTATTGCAATCCTTGGCTTTATGTTCTGGGTTGATTGGCGCTTGAGTTTATTGACATTAATCCCTATTCCCATACTGATTTTCGCTACCAGAATTTTCGCCAAAGCGATGAAAAAATCATTTCAAAGTGAGCGCACACAGGTATCTCGATTAAACACCTTCGTGCAAGAACACCTTATGGGTATGAGTTTAATTCAACTTTTTGCCCATGAAGAAAAAGAGGCCTTAGCGTTCAAATCAATTAATGAAAAACACAGAGATGCACATATTAGTGCAGTATGGGCAAATTCAATATTTTTTCCGGTGGTGGAACTACTGAGTTCCTTATCAATTGCATTCTTGTTAGTTTGGGGAGCCATGATGGTTGAAGGAAAAAGCCAACAACAGTTAACTCAATTATACGGTGAAATCATTGCTTTTACCTTATGGATAAATCAACTTTATCGGCCAATAAGGCAATTGGCAGACAAGTTTAATATTTTCCAACGTGGAGTTGTCAGAGCAGAACGCTTATTTGAAATCTTGGACGAAAAAAATGAAGTTGAACCGAATGAAGAACATCCAACAACCTTCAGCAATGGGGATATTGAATTTCACAATGTATCCTTTTCTTATTCCGCTGATACCGCATTACTAAGCGCTTTTAACCTCTTAATCCCCGCTGGGAAGACCACCGCATTTGTTGGTGCTACAGGTTCGGGAAAAACAACGATTATCAACCTAATTGGTCGTTTTTATGAAATTAATTCCGGAAAGATTACGATCAACGGGATAGATTTGAATCAATTGAATCGAAGTGAAATCAATAAACATATTGGATTTGTATTGCAAGATGTATTTCTTTTTTCAGATACAATTCACAATAACATAACGCTCGGAAATCAGGCCATTACTAGAGAACAAGTTGTTATGGCCGCCAAGCAAATCGGTGCTCATGACTTTATCATGAAAATTCCTAATACTTATGATTACGTCATTGGTGAACGCGGCGGAGTACTTTCGGTAGGACAACGGCAGTTGCTGGCGTTTATTCGTGCCATGGTTTATGAACCGGTAATCTTAATTTTAGATGAGGCAACTTCTAGCATCGACAGTGAATCCGAAATTCTGATACAAAAAGCTATTGCTGAAGTAACTAAAAACCGAACATCAATAATCATTGCACACCGTTTATCCACGATTCAACAAGCGGATCAAATCCATGTCATGGAAAAAGGTCAAATTATTCAAACAGGCACACATTCCAGCTTACTTTCTGTAGAGGGTACATACAAAACGCTGTTTGAAAAACAATTCAACGAACTCGATGAAAAAGTTTAAAATTGGTGGTGTACCGGAACACTTTAACTATCCGTGGCGAGTTGCCATTGAAGAGAAAGTGTTTGAGCCCTTAAACGTTTCGCTACATTGGTCGGATATGACCGGAGGAACAGGGCAAATGATCAAAGGATTGGAAACCGGGAGTTTGGATATTGCCGTATTGCTTACTGAAGGAATAAGTAAAGCCATTTTACAAGGAACTAAAGCCAAAATACTAGACGTATACGTAAGTTCCCCCTTACAATGGGGAATCCATGTTCCTGTAACTCCCACTCACAACCCCACCAACATTCACCGTTTTGCCATTTCACGTTATGGATCAGGATCTCATCTTATGTCTTACGTGCTTGCAAAACAAGAACAATGGTTGAAAGAACACGTGCATTTTAATGTAATCGGCGATGTCTATGGAGGAATCTGGGCCTTAGAAAACAACGAAGCAGATTATTTTCTTTGGGAAAAATATACGACACAACCTTTCGTGGACAAAGGAAGTTGTAAGCGTATTGGACAAGTTGACACCCCTTGGCCCTGTTTTGTAATCGCCTGTCGTGAAGAAATACTTGCACAACATGCGGAGATAATTCAAGAAATTATTCAACTCGTAAAAGCACAAGTTAAAAAGATCACAGCGGATGTTAAAACCGCTGAATCCATAGCTTGGAGATACCACTTAAGCACACAAGAAGTGGAACGTTGGCTTAACGAAACCAGATGGAATACGGAAACCATAGACTTGCCCTCCGCAATAAAACCAACCATTGATTTTCTTATGGATGCAGAACTTATTAATGTGAATGAATCAGAAGGATGGAATACAAAATTATTTTAATCGTCCTCCTTTCTCTGCCGTTCTCTATGCTATCTCAGTGGGGATGTACCGACCCACAAGCAACAAATTATGATGCAAACGCCACAATAAACGACGGAAGCTGTATCTATTCCCCTACAAATTATACCCTAAGCTTGGTTAATAACCTGAATGATGTGCTTCAAGAAAACTCTGGGCTAATTCGCGTAGGTAACTTTCTTTATACCTTTAACGATTCTGGCTCAGGTGCTATAATTTACGAACTTGATACCCTGGGAATAGTACTACGAACTATAACGATATCTGGAGCAACCAATGTGGATTGGGAAGCGATCACCTCTAATTCCACCCACGTGTTTATTGGAGATGTAGGGAATAACAATGGGAATCGACATGACCTATGCCTTTATCGTTTCCTTAAATCGGACTTGCATTTAGATACCATACAAGCCGAAAAACTCCCGTTTTACTGGTCAGACCAAACGCAATTCACCTCGCTTCCAAACGCGAACAACTATGATTGTGAAGCCATAGTTGCCGATGCAGATTCTATTACCCTATATTCAAAAAACTGGGTAGATCTTAACACAAGAAGATATCGCCTTCCTAGTTTTTGGATTGATACCCTGGCAGCGCAGTTAATGGATAGTTTCGCGGTGGATGGATTAATAACCGATGCCTGTGTGGATACTGTAATGAACCGTAGTTACCTACTTGGGTATAAAAATAATGGGAGCAATTTCTACACAAGCTTTGTTTGGTGTTTGTGGGATTATCAAGACCAGCATGTATTTTCAGGAAACCGACGCAGGATAGAGGTAGGTAACGTACTTAACTTAGCGCAAACCGAAGGGATTACATTAAAATCAACAAACAAGGGATATATTACTTCAGAAAAGGTTACCTCTGTCATTACCATAGCCCCTAAACTTTTTGAATTTGATTTCACGCAATATGTTGAACCTACCGCATCAATCTCTTCCATAGTGCATCCTGTTCCCTTTCAACTTATCACACATACGCAAGAAGGATATAATGAAATAATTATCTCAAAGCCTATTAAGTATTGTGTTTTGCAAGATTTACAAGGTAGAACCATTCAGTTGGAAACCACAGATAGATTCATTACCTACCTGCATGGATATGTGCTGCTTACAATTGACGGGATAACAAACCTTGTATGCTTACACTAATCCTTATTGAATAGCGTAGCAGATGCTTGTGCAGCAGGCATAATCACTAAATCATGAATAGAAACATGAGGCGGACGTGTTACAATAAAATGAACCGCCTCTGCAATATCCGTTGCATCCAAGGGAGTGAATCCTTGGTAAACTGCGGAGGCTTGGCTTTCATCCCCCTTAAAGCGCACCAAGGAGAATTCCGTTTCTGCAGCACCCGGAGCAATGGAGCTCACCTTAATCCCATAGGGAAGAAGGTCCATGCGCATTCCTTTCGTTAGTTGATCCACCGCAGCTTTGGTTGCACAATACACATTCCCTTGGGGATAGGCCTCTTTTGCCGCTATACTTGTAATGTTGATGATGTGGCTCCCGTGCCGCAATTTTAAAAATGGAATTACTGCCTGAGTAACATGTAATAAGCCTGTCAAGTTTGTATCAATCATTTGTTCCCAATCAGAAACAAGGCCTTCATCAATGGGCGCTCTTCCAGCGGCAAGTCCCGCATTGTTAATTAATATGCTTATGTTTTGTTTTACAGGTTCATCGAGTTGATCCACCCACTGTTGCACAGCCTCACGATCACGCACATCCATGGCACCAATAATTATGTGGGGAGATACTTCTGCTAGTGTTTCTTTTAATGCAACCAACCGGTCAAGGCGTCTAGCTGTTAAAATCAATCCATATCCTTCTGCTGCTAACGAAGCGGCAATTGCAGCGCCAAAACCTGACGATGCACCTGTTATAAATGCGTATTTAACCATTGATAGATTTTATTTGACGTGAATACTTGTTTAACGAAAGGCAATTGATAATGCAATAGACTCATTAATAAAAAAGGTAATACGGGCGCTTTGTAACGCACCATTGCTCCCACCACCGGAGCGGTCATCCCTACAAGGGAAAACACAGCCAAACTAAAAACTAACATTGGAAAACGCCAATCTAGCTTCCAAGAAATACCTTTCAAACGCAGCAATGCACCAAGAAAAACCAATAATATCAATACGTTTTCAGTAAAAGCAAATACGGATTGCACGTTTTTTAACATGCTAATATCTGGATAAACCAAAACGTTCCAAATTCCCAAAGGAATAAGAAAAAAGAGCGTAGTCAATCTTCCATCCATTGGAATGATAGGGACCATACTTCCTGCATTTACTGCCTTGGCCATTTGTATAAAATCAAATTGTTTTCCTTGTAGGGTTGAAAGCATACTCCATTCGGGAAAAAACAGCACATGGCATAGTATAAACAAGGTAAGGAAGCCGATAACACTACTGCAAAGCATGCGCCAAGAGCGGGTGCGTGCCCATATCCAAGTTATCCAAACCAAGGGTAATAAGGCAATCAAAATATAAATCTTTAGAAACGAAAGCATGAATAAGCTGAGAATGCCCAAAAACAAAAAATTCAATCTAACCCGCTGATACAACTGAAACAGGCTGTATAGAAACCCCCCAAGTGCAAAAAACAACAAGGCTTCCTTTAAAATACCACTGCTCCAAAAAATGGTAGAAGGCAATAAAAATGCAGCTATAAATGAAGTGATTTTTGAGGCGGAAAGCCCAAGAAACAAGCGAAATAACCAGTATGAACCAAGCCATGATAAGGCTATAAATACCAAGAGATTAAGTCCATATGATCCACGGGTGACTAAATTCAATAGTGCATTAATCCGTATTACCACTCGATTATCATTTGAAATTCCATGGTCGTATGAGCGAAACCAGTAGTTTAAGCGATTTAAATAGACCATATCTTGGGTATTCCAAGTTCCAAGCATAATCCGCGTGAATGCAGCGGGTTGCTCTGCTGCAATTTCACTCAACATAATTCCATCATCATAATACTTGAATACATCAGCCTCATTACGCAAGGGATATATACTGGTATAAACATAAAGGAGAATAATTGATGCGAATGCCTTTATTCCCCAGGAACTCAGTAAAGCCCATTTCGACAAGCCCTTGAACCATGGTAAAATAAAAAACAAGGCACCCACCATAAGTGCGCCAAGGCCGAAAGTTAGGGCAAACATCACAGTACAAAAGTACCAAAATATGTCAGTTTTTTAGCCAAAAAACTTGAAGGCAGCGCGTCAATATGTCAAAGTGTCACGTTGCGCAAATTGGTATGTAAATTGAAAAAACCAAATCATCTAAAAAATTAAACACATGAAAACCGGTCAAATTAATGTTCAAACGGAGAATATTTTTCCAATCATTAAAAAGTTTCTTTACTCAGATCATGAGATTTTTCTTAGAGAATTAGTTTCTAATGCCGTCGATGCCTCACAGAAACTGAAAGTGCTTGCAACAAACGGAGAATACAAAGGCGAATTGGGTGAATTAAAGGTGGAGGTTTTGTTGGATCGAGAGGCTAAAACGTTAACCATCAGAGACCATGGAATCGGGATGACCGAAGAAGAAATCGATAAATATATCAACCAAATTGCGTTTTCGGGGGCTGAAGAATTTGTAAACCAATACAAAGGCAAAGAGGGTGCTGAACAAATCATTGGTCATTTCGGATTGGGTTTTTATTCAGCGTTCATGGTAGCGGAACGGGTACAAATCCAAACCTTATCGAGACATGAAGGTGCACAAGCCGTTCAATGGGAAAGTAATGGATCACCAGAATACACCATTACACCGATAGAGAAAACTAGCCGTGGTACCGATATTATCTTATACATCAATGAAGATGCCCTTGAGTTTAATGATAAAAATAGAATTCAGGGGATCCTAAGCAAGTACTGTAAATTTCTTCCTATTCCGGTATTTTTTGGCACTAAGACAGAATATATTGATTCTCCAGAAGGAGAAAAAGATGATAAGGGAAATGTGAAACGCGTGGCCATTGAAGTGCCTAACCAAGTGAATAATGTAAAACCGGCATGGACTGTAGCTCCGGCTTCTTTAAGTGAGGAAGATTATCAATCCTTCTATCGCGAACTTTATCCATCCACATTTGATGCCCCCCTTTTTAACATTCACTTAAATGTAGATTATCCATTTAATTTAACCGGGATTCTTTATTTTCCTAAGATTAAAGAAAATGTAGAAGTTCAGCGAAATAAAATCAATTTATATAGCAATCAGGTATTCATCACGGACAGCGTAGAAGAAATTGTGCCTGAATTTTTAACCCTACTTCACGGGGTAATTGATTCCCCAGATATTCCATTGAATGTTTCGCGTTCCTATTTACAGAGCGATTCCAATGTGAAAAAAATATCTGCGCACATCACCAAGAAAGTTGCGGATAAATTGGCAGAAATGTTCAATAAGGACCGAAAAGATTTTGAGGAAAAATGGAATGACCTTTACATTTTTGTTCAATATGGGATGTTGTCGGATGAGAAATTTGCTGAAAAAGCAAAATCGTTCGCGCTACTGAAAAATACAAGCGGTGAATATTTTACCATGGAAGAATACCTGGAGAAAATAAAAGCCAATCAAACCAATAAAGGTGAAGAAACCATTATACTTTACACCTCCGATGCTGAAGGACAATTCTCTTATGTGAAGCAAGCAAGCGACCGCGGATATGATGTTCTCACCTTAGAAGGACCCTTAGCGTCGCATTGGATTCAAAAACTAGAACAAGGAAATGAAAAGGTTCGATTCAGCAGAGTGGATTCAGATAGTTTAGATAAACTAATTGACAAAGGCGAAGAAATTCCTTCAAAACTAAGTGCTGCCGAAGAGGAAAAACTAAAACCCTTGTTTGAAGGTGCAGTAAACAAAGAAAAATTTACGGTCCAATTAGAATCCATGGCTGAACAAGATTCACCGATACTAATTACCCAACCTGAGTTTATCCGCCGTATGATGGAGCAGCAGCGCATGGGTGGCGGTGGATTTTACGGTGCATTTCCAGAAATGTATCAACTCGTAATAAATGGGAATCACCCCGTAATGAGCAAAGTACTAAAGATGAAAAGCGCTCGCCAAGAAGAAACGGTAAAGCAGCTAGTAGACTTAGCCATGTTATCTCAGGGACTATTGAAAGGAGAAGCCCTTACCGAATTCATTCAACGTTCTGTAAGCGGTATGATAGAATCTTAGTAAGTTTGCATTAAAATAAGAAATTGTATAAGTGGTTTTTAGGGGTTGGATTCCTCGTGCTTACTGGAAAAGTTAAATACGGCATCATTGGATTTGTGATTGGCAGTATTGTTGATTTCATGAGTCGAGGAAAAAAAACGAAGGCATCCAACTCAGGTTCTAGTACGGGCTACGAGTACTATCGTCAGCGCGCCACACAATATGATTTCCCAACCATGTTAATGGCTCTTTCTGCGGTAGTTATGAAGGCCGATGGCACGGTTAAACGGGTAGAACTTGATTATGTAAAGAGTTTTTTTACTGCTCAATTTGGAAATCAATTTACACGAGAACACCTCCAAGTACTCAAACATTTCTTAGATAACGGTCAGATTCCAATCACTGACATATGCAACGATATTCGGAATAGAATTTCGGTAGATGGCCGTATTCAAATGGTTCATTACCTCTTTCAAGTGGCCAAAGCCGATGGGCATGTAGATGATCGTGAATTAAAAATCATTGAACAATTAGCCAATAAACTTGGTATTCCAGCCATGGAGTTTGACAGTGTGAAAAACATGTTCTATCGCAGTGCAGATTCAGATTATAAAATTTTAGGGATTGAAGCCTCTGCAAGCGACGAAGATGTAAAACGTGCCTACCGTAAAATGGCCATTGCCTTCCACCCGGATAAAGTAGCTCAAATGGGCGAGGAATACCAAAAAGGCGCCAAAGAAAAATTCCAACAAATACAAGACGCTTACGAGAACATCAAAAGGAAGCGAGGAATTAAATAGCGTTGTAATACCCCACCCTGGCTGTGCATAGTTCCCGCATAAACTGCTGACTTACTTATTATTCTTTTTTAAGAAAAGTAACTTTAATCGCTTGGCATTTGTCTAAGTACAAAACCCAATCTAATGCGAATTATAATTTCCCTTATCCTTTTTATATGTTTCTTGAATGGTTATGCCCAAAATAAATATGCCATAGAAGATTATTTCATTTCAAGCAATCCATCCGCATTCGCTGAAAAAAAGCTCTATGTGAGTAATACCAGTTCGATTGCGGATTTAAACAGCGGCCCGTCGATTACTCCATTATTCAATAATTTCTTTGCCTTTAGACAACGCGTCGGTTCCTTTTCTTTTGGTCTGACCAATGGGTATAATCAATGGGTGGATTGGAAAACTGTCGGCACCAGCATAAGTAGTGCCTACACCACCAAAATCAGCCGTAAACTCACCTTAAACAGTGGCCTCAGTGCAAGCGTGCTCCGAGATAACTTAACTGTTTTTGAAAGTGCTTCGCAATGGAATCCCCCTTCGTATAACCTTCATGTGGGAATGTCCTTGCTGCATAAAAATTGGACATTAGGAATCGCTGGAAACAACCTATTTCGTTCGGAAATTATACGCTTTCCATATTCGTACATAACTCCCTTTTCTCTTTCAACTCATTTTGCATATCGCTTCGATCTAGACTCAGCCAAACATATTTCGCTTACGCCAGCAGTCTTTTATAGCCATACGGTGGTCGAAAAATCCCATAATTTTTTCGTGAGTTTAACTTTAGGCCTCAAAAAACATAGCCTTGGTATTACTTCCACCTTGAATCAAAATATTGGACTGTTCTATCAATATAACTTCAATAACAAGTGCTTCATCGGCGCATCCATCGGAAATAATTATTCGGCGCTTTCCTCCAATATGTTCCAACAAAACTACTATTCAGGAATTCTTCGTTTAGGTTATTCAATTCCTATAAAATTGAAATTAACAGGAACGCCGGCATTTTAACATACCTGCGAGCAGATCAGAAAGGAACCAGCCAAGTGAATAAACTTAATGTGTTCGAGTCATTTGTTCGGGAACACAAATGATAAAATCAGCTTTACCCAAATGTTCTTTTTCCAAGGTATTGATATCAGATTGTGTTACCGTAGAAATCGTGGTGATTCGTAAATCCGGTTTTGACTTCAATAGATACCACATAATTCCTTGGTAAAAATCACTGTGATACGCTCCATTGTAATGCATGAAAAAAGTAGTAGGCTTTAGATTGGCTACAATAAATTTAGCCATGGTCGCATCCTTAAATGCCTGAGTTTCTACCATGTAACTTCCTTTTGAACCCGAAGGCATGTGAGAAGCCATTTCTCTTAAGGACTTATACTGCGAAAGATTCGTGTCTAATTCAAAGAAGGGGTCGGCCATTTGGCTTAAAATAAGTGGAGACAGGGTATCGAAGGCTGAACGTCCTTTCTTAAACATCAGGCTGGCATATTTACGTTGAATGTTATCAGCGATGCAGGGAAGCTTATTTGTTTTTGCAAATTCGATCAGGGGTGCGTAATCCGTTTCATAATTCGGCCACAGGCGCAGAGAATCTTTCAACGACTTTTCCGGGAATCCACCGTTCAGGTAGCGCGATAAAACGGCTTGTTGATCTTGCTCAAACATTTCGAATCCCAGCATGAGATTAGCGCCATGTTGATCGAAGGCATCCTGCGTTAATTCTAACTGCAACCAATGCACAATGGGATTGTCATGATATTCACCAAAAAGCACCAAATTACCTGCTAAACTTTTCGATTTGAGGTCTTTGTACTTTACAACCTTCCCTTTGGCATTATAAATAACAAAGGCTTTATCGTGTTGACTAAAACAAAAGAAAGCCCATACAAAGCCACAACATACCAATAAAATTTTCATAGCGTAGATTTCTTACGAAGGTAAGTAATCTGAACTTAATCTAACAAGGTCTGCAATGCCTCTTGAATGTGGCTAGACTTAACGGCACCTACGATTTCAGCCATAAATCCCTTGATGAGCATATCGGTAGCTTTCGATTCACTTATTCCCCGAGCCCTCAAGAAAAATAAGGCTTGTTGATCCAGTTGTCCGGTGGTTGAACCGTGAGAACATTTAACATCATCCGCATAAATTTCAAGTTCCGGTTTAGCATTTATTGTCGCTGAATCCGATAACAGAATGTTTTTATTGGATTGGTATGCGTTGATTTTTTGCGCGTCTTGATACACCTTCACTTTCCCATTGAAAACCCCGGTGGCTTTATCTGAAAGTACGCCTTTATAATTCTCATCTGATGTGCAATTCGGAGCCGTATGATGCACATAGGTATGATTATCTATGTGGTTGTTTTCAGTTCCAATGAATGCCCCATATAATTGAGTATGTGTCCCCTCTTCTTGTGAAAACACCTCCACGTCATTGCGCGTAAAATGTGTATTGGAAGTAATTGTCTGTAAGGCGAAGGTACTGTCCTTTTGTTGGTAGATCCGATGGGTATGAAACCCGTAATGCACTCCAGTTGCTTGTTGCAACATGTCAGTATGAAGTTTGGATCCAGGTCCAATGAAAAAATCAAATAATACATTGGCATAGGTGCCATCGCTTTTTCCCTCAAAAATCACCTCCAATTGAGCAGTTGAATTCCTTCCCATTATCAACTGATGATGGAGAATAAGGGCCTTATTTTCACCTTGTATGCGATGAATAATTCGAATAGGTTTTGAAAGAGAAACATGATCATCAACGCGTATACTTACCCCTCCTTGTGCGGTCAGGGCATTAATATGCTGAACATGCCCCTCAAGAGTACAGGCATTCCATTCCGTAGCATCAAGGGCGCCGGCAAAGGCGATATGTAGCCCTTCGATAGGTTCTGAAGAATGCCAACCATCGGTATCAAACATAATATCTATGTACTCAGAACTTGCAAGTGGTTGTGCTGATTGATTAAACCGAAGCGCGCTAACCGACAAGGACGCTACCCGACCTAAACGCGTATATTTCCAGGATTCATCGCGGGTGGTTGGAAAGTGATGTTGAAATTCAACCCCATCCGTTGCTGCTTGTAAAAGCGCTGATGGGAGCTTCAGTTGCGTTGGCTCAAGTTGCTTACAAAAATCAATTAATGTACCACTCATTACTCCGCTGATTTAATCCAATCGTATCCTTTTTCTTCCAATTCCAAGGCTAATTCCTTACCGCCAGTTTTTACAATTTTTCCATCGTAAAGTACGTGAACGAAATCAGGGATAATATAATCCAGTAGACGCTGATAATGGGTGATCACAAGGGTGGCATTTTCCTTGGATTTTAAGGCATTTACCCCACCAGCTACAATACGAAGGGCATCAATATCCAAGCCGGAATCCGTTTCATCCAGTACTGCTAATTTAGGTTCAAGCATGGCCATTTGAAAAATCTCATTTCGCTTTTTCTCACCGCCAGAAAATCCTTCGTTCACTGCCCTAGAAGCCAAGGATGCATCAAGGTCTACCAAAGCTGATTTTTCTTTTACTAAACTTAAAAAGTCTTTGGCTGAAAGCGCGGGTAAGCCCTTGTGTTCACGAATTTCATTGATGGCAGTTTTCAAAAAATTCACATTCGAAACACCTGGAATTTCAACCGGGTATTGAAATGCTAAAAACAGGCCTTCTCGTGCTCGCTCTTCAATGGATAAATCAAGTAGATCTTGGTCTTCAAACGTAATTGTACCGGAAGTAACTTCATAATCTTCTTTACCGGCAAGCACACTTGCCAAGGTACTTTTTCCAGCGCCGTTTGGTCCCATAATCGCATGAACCTCACCTGCATTTATTTCAAGGCTCAAGCCTTTTAAAATTTCTGTCCCATTAATGGACGCATGTAAATCTGTTATTTTCAACATATGCTTATCAATTCTATCCAACACTTCCTTCTAAACTAATACTCAATAATTTTTGTGCCTCAACCGCAAACTCCATCGGTAATTGATTGAGTACTTCTTTACAATATCCATTAACAATCAAGCTAATGGCTTTTTCTTCCGAAATCCCTCGTTGCTGACAATAGAATAATTGGTCCTCTCCGATTTTCGAAGTGGTTGCCTCATGTTCAATTTGCGCTGAAGCATTTTTACATTCTATATATGGAAAGGTATGTGCACCGCATATACTGCCCATCAATAAGGAATCACATTGAGAAAAATTCCTTGCATGATCTGCTTGTTTGTGTATCTGAACAAGACCTCGATAGGAATTTTGGGAATGTCCTGCTGAAATACCTTTAGAAATAATGGTACTTTTCGTGTGTTTTCCGAGGTGAATCATTTTGGTACCGGTATCTGCTTGTTGAAAATTATTCGTCACCGCAACAGAAAAGAACTCCCCCACCGAGTAATCCCCTTTCAGAATACACGAAGGATATTTCCACGTAACGGCAGAACCGGTTTCGACCTGCGTCCAAGAAATTTTCGCATGTGCTTCACAAAGTCCCCGTTTCGTAACAAAATTAAATACCCCACCTTTTCCTTCCTTATCTCCAGGATACCAATTTTGAACGGTTGAATATTTGATCTCCGCATTATTCAATGCAATTAATTCGACCACTGCGGCATGGAGTTGGTTTTCATCCCGCTGAGGGGCTGTACACCCTTCTAAATAGGAAACATACGATGACTCATCCGCGATTACTAAGGTGCGTTCAAATTGACCTGTACCTCCGGCATTGATTCGGAAATAGGTAGACAATTCCATAGGACAGCGCACTCCTTTTGGGATATAACAAAAAGACCCATCCGAAAAAACGGCCGAATTCAGTGCAGCGTAAAAATTATCGGTTGTTGGAACCACGGTTCCTAAATATTGTTTGACTAAGTCAGGATGTTCTTGAACAGCTTCCGAAAACGAACAAAAAATAATACCTAACTCAGCAAGTTTAGCTTTAAACGAGGTGCCCACAGATACAGAATCCATTACGAAATCTACCGCTACACCGGTTAAGCGTTGCTGCTCTTCCAATGAAATACCGAGTTTTGACATGGTTTCTTTCATTTCCGGATCCACATCATCCCACGATTCATACTTCTTCGTTTGTTTTGGAGCGGCATAATATGAAATGGCTTGAAAATCTGGTTTTTGATAGGAGACGTGCGCCCAATCCGGTTCATTCATGGTTCTCCAAACTTCAAATGCCTTTAAGCGGTATTCCAACAACCAAGAGGGTTCATTTTTTTTCGCTGAGATTAAATGAATGACTTGTTCGTTTAATCCCGCAGGAACCACATCAGAATCTATGTCAGAGACAAAACCATATTGGTATTCTTTATCTGCTAAATCCTTTGCTAATTCATTTTCAGTATATCCAGCCATGTTTTAAACAGAAAAAGACTCACCGCATCCACAGGTGCGGTCAGCATTTGGATTATTAAACACGAAACCTTTTCCGTTGAGTCCACCAGAGAAATCTAGGGTGGTACCAATCAGATATAAAAAACTCTTTTTGTCAACCACCACTTTAATTCCATTATTTTCAAAAGCACTGTCTTGATCAGATTCCTGGTTATCAAACGTTAATTGATACATAAGACCTGAACAGCCTCCACCGGAAACCCCAACGCGAATAAAAAACCCATCTTTCCCTTCATCTTCCATCAAGCGAAGGGCTTGCTTCTTGGCCTGATCTGTAACGGTTATCATCTTATTTAGATTTATTTTAAATAGTGAGTGCAAAAATACCACAAAAGAGGTATTGAATGCAAGTACTTAAAACAAAAAATCCCTAAAACAGTTTAGGGATTTCTGAAATAAGGAAAGAACAGGTTCTTTTCCAAGTATTTTTATCTTGCTACTTCAATAACTTTCGTATACAATTCTTCGCTTGCTGATTTAAAAACAAGCGTATATGTACCATTCATCAAATCATTCATATGCAATGATTTGGCATCGGAAACAGGAATAGTAGGCATAAACTGACCATTTGATGCAACAATTTCAATAAATTCAATCCGAGCATCACTCCATATAATGGTTGCGTTACCTGTAGAGGCATTACAAACCACTTGCACTTTATCATCATCTAACTTAACAGGAATTTCTTGATTTGCTCTTACAAAGGTTACCGAAGTAAAGGCTAAGACTAAGATTAAAATAAGTGTTTTCATAGCTTGTAGTTTTGGTTGTTACAGTTCAAAGGTGGGGTTGAATCCGTGCAATTGCAACATTTGAAGGCGTTTACGGAAGAAAATACCATTTGTTACATAAAACACCCTACGTAGAACTACGTAGATTTATAAATATTCAATGGAAAGTAAGATATAGTCAAATGCTTCTAACAAATAGTCATTTAACTAATCATGCGATAAATATTCCTGTAAATTGGATGAAGAAATAAGGAGAGATACAGGTGGCTTCTTAAATCGAGTTACTGCTTGGAGAGGCAGAAAAGTTTCTAGTCAAAAGTTTTTTCGCACTTGATTTAGTTATAGAAGCCCCTGTTTTTTTTGTGCACTCAGGCATTATGCCTACTACGATAGAAGGGAAGCTTAGGCTTCCTTTCTTTTTTTGTACAATAACGGCCTACTTGGCGCTGCATCATTCTCAAAATTCGATAGTTGCAACTCCAAAATGTATAACCCATCTTCTACATCGGATGGAACATAAATTAATTCGGTAATTGTACGGTCTAGCACCGGGTTTTCAGGAACATTCCAAAACGCGTGATGAAACGCTAAGGCGCCTCCGTCTATTTCCTTGTCGACCGAAGGAATATCTACCAAGAGGTGTTTTATCCCCAACTTATTCAATATCTCTACACACGCCACATCCATATATGTAGGATTCGTATCGGAATAGTTAACAGTGAATTTATTGAGATCGTTTGGTTCGGTTCGAATGACCAAGGCTTCACACGCCGTAAGATTAGCCAATTGCTCAGCGGTAATTACCCTATCTCCCCCAATAATATTCGGAATTATAGTGATTAACTGGGCTTCAAAAAAAAACTGATTAAAACAATTTGAAACAGGGTAAACATCTTTAGAAATATGGCCGTGTGATTCGGTGTGCGTACCATGTCCATGTGGGTTAAAATAAATATCCCTGAAATTTACAGCGCCTCCCTCTTCTACACTACCAACAAAACCATTTTCCATAACGGGCGTAATGCGGGGGTAATCCAAATACCACGCTCGAACTCCATGTGTTGCAACACCAATAGAAAGATCTATAAAATCGGCGGTATCGATATACCAGTCTCTATCTAGATAAAATTTCATGTTCAAAACTAATTAATTCCCCTTACTTGACAATTGAATGTAAATAAAGTTAAGGCAGTTCACTTACCCTGATTTATTTAAGCACGTATCTTTGCAGCATGGAACAAAAGGATCTACTTAAAGAAATCATTTCACACTGTAAAGAATACGGGTATGTTTTCCCGTCATCAGAAATTTATGACGGCCTAGCAGCCACCTATGATTACGGTCAATTGGGCGCTGAATTAAAAAACAACATTAAAACGTA
The DNA here is from genome assembly GCA_044353585.1 of Crocinitomicaceae bacterium. Lineage (GTDB taxonomy): Bacteria > Bacteroidota > Bacteroidia > Flavobacteriales_D > Crocinitomicaceae > UBA952. The sequence goes on from JBILBR010000011.1 coordinate 35,044, forward strand.
TTGGTGGAAATCCATGACCCAACTGAATAGCAACATCGTTGGAATCGATTCCGCTATTTTTATGCATCCCACCACATGGAAAGCTTCTGGCCATGTAGACGCCTTTAATGACCCATTAATTGATAACAAGGATTCCAAAAAGCGATACCGAGCGGATGTTCTGCTTGAAGAATATCTTGAAAAACAAAACCAGAAAATTCAAAAAGAAGTAGATAAAGGTGAGAAACGCTTTGGCGAAAGTTTCGACAAAGAACAGTTTCTTGCCACCAATCCAAACGTGCTTCGCATTAAGGAAAAACAAACGCAAGTGCAAGAACGCATGAAAACCGCGCTCAATGAAAGTAATTTAGAAGACCTACGCCAACTAATCATTGACCTCGAGATTGTTTGCCCCATTTCAGGATCAAAAAACTGGACCGAAGTTCGTCAATTCAATTTGATGTTCTCCACATCCCTCGGCTCGGTTGCCGGAGAATCTTCAACCATTTATCTACGACCTGAAACCGCACAAGGAATCTTCGTAAACTTTTTGAATGTGCAAAAATCGGGAAGAATGAAGATCCCGTTTGGCATTGCACAAATTGGAAAAGCATTCCGAAATGAGATTGTAGCGCGTCAATTTATTTTCAGGATGCGTGAATTTGAACAAATGGAAATGCAGTTTTTTGTTAAACCAGGGGAGGAATTAAGCTGGTATGAGCACTGGAAAGAAGTTAGAAAAAAATGGCATTTAAACCTTGGACTAGGAGAGAAAAACTATCGGTTCCATGACCACATTAAATTAGCCCATTATGCCAATGCCGCATGCGATATAGAATTTAATTTCCCGATGGGATTTAAGGAACTGGAAGGTATTCACTCACGAACGGATTTCGATCTTAAACAACATGAAATCCATTCCGGAAAAAAACTACAATATTTCGATCCTTCTACGAATGAAAGTTATGTGCCATATGTCATTGAAACTTCCGTTGGATTGGACAGAATGTTCCTTTCTGTTTTAAGTGCTTCGTATGCTGAAGAAAAATTGGAAGATGGCAGTGAACGCACCGTATTAAAAATTCCAGCGGCACTTGCGCCTTATAAAATCGCAATACTACCGCTGATTAAAAAAGACGGGTTGCCAGAAAAAGCGCAAGAAATTATGCGGATGCTACAACTTGATTACACCATTCAATACGATGAAAAAGATTCCATTGGAAAGCGCTACCGCCGTCAAGATGCCATCGGTACCCCTTTTGCCATCACTGTTGATCATGAAACCTTAGAATCGAATACGGTTACCATTCGAAACCGCGACACCATGATTCAAGAACGAATCGCCATCGAAGCCTTGCCCTCCTTTTTAAACACCCATTGCAGTTGGTCTTCTATTTTAGGCGCACTCGCATAGTCTTTTTATTGTTGTGGCTAATCCCATTTCAAGGATTTAGTCAGCTCATTAATCAACCACTTAACGTGCTTGGCAACAACCCGTTCCTGAATGCTCAACTCATAAAAGAAATGGGAATTCGTGAAATGCATGGTAAAATCTATACCAAACGTCCAAGTGATATGATTCGCAACACGGATGGTTTTGTACACTACCAATTCGACTCCTTAGGTAACACCACCTATATCTTATCCTATGTTCCTCACCATCCATTTAAAGATTCAATTGCACATATTTTTCAATATGATCAGCACGGTTTAACCACTCACAGAACCGAAAGAAATATGGATTACTCTATGGAACAATTTGAATATAGCCATGGGAAACTTATCCATTCAGAGGAGCGAATTGGCTTAAAACAAACCCAAGAAGAAGTGATCACTAATTCGTTAGTATATGATTACCATAGTCAATCTAACCAAGAACTAATTACGATATCGTATCAGGGAGGGAATCGATATCAGGAGGTACTGCTAAGCTATGATTCAATAAACCGAATAAGCAACAAACAAATAAAGGAATATTTAACAGACCTAAGTCAAACTACCAACTATACCTATAATGCCACAAATCAATTAGAAGAAATAGAATATATCGATGAATTAGGAAAAATTACATCCACCTTAATTGAATACGAATCATCAAATGAAATTCGTGCGATTAAAACATATACCAATAGAGAACTTACTTCAGAAATTCAACTGATATATAGTAACAAACATCTTTCGTCTGTACTTACATTAAATCACCAAACGCAACTGATGGAAATTATTAGATTTGATTATTGATCTTTTTTATTTCCAATAAAAAACGCGATTGCAAAGACTACGACTAAAAATGCAATCACCATAAAAAAGCTTGTAATTTCTGGGGCTTTTAAAAATACCATATGCTAAAAGTTATTGTAGTTTTAAGTTAAGCAAATCTAATCGGACCTAGATAAATCGATTTTCAAACATAAACGTTTGTTTATCAAACATATAACACCCGCGAATATCTCTTAATTAAAAGTGAAATAATCATCCTAACTTATTTTTAACTTTGCAGAAAAAAAATAATGTTTCGAACGCACACCTGCGGTGAATTAAGAGCCGAGCACATAGGAAAAGAAGTTACACTCAGTGGATGGGTACAGAAATCAAGGGATTTAGGAGGTATGACCTTCATAGACCTGAGAGACCGATATGGCATCACCCAGTTGGCATTCAATCTAGAAAAAGATCAAGCGCTTTGTCTAGAGGCCCGAAAACTTGGACGAGAATTTGTAATTCAAGCGGCTGGAACCGTGATTGAACGCTCCAGTAAAAATCAACACTTAGCCACCGGGCATATTGAAATCGAGGTATCTTCGTTTCGCGTGCTTAATGCATCCAAAACACCTCCATTTACCATTGAAGATCAAACGGACGGTGGCGATGAACTGCGCATGCAATACCGCTATTTAGACTTGCGCCGCACCCCAGTTCAGCAAAAACTCATCCTTCGCAATAAGGTAGCGCTAGAAACTCGAAAGTATCTTGATCAACTCGGATTTATGGATGTGGAAACGCCGGTGTTAATTAAATCTACCCCGGAAGGCGCGCGCGATTTTGTGGTGCCTAGCCGAATGAACCCCGGTCAGTTTTATGCCCTTCCCCAATCCCCGCAAACCTTCAAGCAATTGCTTATGGTTTCTGGACTTGATCGCTATTATCAAATTGTGAAATGTTTCCGTGATGAGGATTTACGTGCAGACCGTCAACCGGAATTCACGCAAATCGATTGCGAGATGGCCTTTGTGGAACAAGAAGACATTTTACAGGTTTTCGAAGGCTTAATTAAATACCTGTTTGCGGCGGTAAAAGGTATCGAGTTTACCGAGCCCTTCCCTCGAATGACTTATGACGAAGCCATTCATATGTACGGATCAGATAAACCGGACTTGCGCTTCGGAATGAAATTCAATTACTTGCACGCGCTTCAAGGCAAAGGCTTTGCCATCTTTGATCAGGCAGAAACGGTTATTGGTATTGTGGTAGAAGGCGCAGCAGAATATACCCGCAAGCAACTGGATGAACTCACTGAATGGGTGAAACGACCACAAATTGGTGCCAAAGGCTTAGTGTATGTAAAATATAATGCAGACGGTAGCATCAAATCTTCCGTAGATAAATTCTACAGCGAAGCGGACTTTCAAACCTTGGCCACAGCACACAACATAACCGCCGGTGATTTGTTATTGGTATTGAGTGGGGAATTAGCCAAAACGCAAAAACAAATGAATGAACTTCGCCTTCATGTAGCGCAGCAACAAGGACTTCGAAACACAGGCGAATTTTGTCCGGTTTGGGTATTGGATTTCCCGTTGTTAGAAAAAGACGAAGCGTCAGGAAGGTATTTTGCGATGCATCACCCGTTTACATCACCGAAACCCGAAGACATTGGGCTCATGGATTCTAATCCCGGAGCCATTCGTGCGAATGCCTATGACTTGGCTATGAATGGTGTAGAACTAGGTGGAGGATCCATTCGAATTCATGACCGCACCTTACAAGAAAAGATGTTCTCCTTGCTTGGATTTACTCCGGAGCAAGCCCAAGAGCAATTCGGCTTCTTAATGGGTGCCTTTGAATACGGAGCGCCACCGCATGGCGGACTGGCCTTTGGCTTAGATCGTTTAGTAGCGACCATGTCGGGTGAAGAATCCATTCGTGATTTCATTGCCTTCCCAAAAAACAACAGCGGTAGAGATACAATGATCGACGCGCCATCTATGCTAGAACCTACTCAATTAACCGAATTAGGAATTAATTTACTCCCCAATGAACATTGATCACTTACAAGATCGAATTGCACCCTTGCGTGCCCAGTTAATTGAACACCCAGTCTACCAGCAAATTGCTACAGAAGCAGAGTTGAAGGCTTTTACGGAAGAACACGTCTTTGCCGTATGGGATTTTATGAGTTTACTCAAGAGTCTTCAACAGCACCTTACCTGCGTGCACGTCCCTTGGATGCCTACAAAAAATAAAGAAACACGTCGGTTTATCAATGAAATTGTCGTGGGCGAAGAGAGTGATTTTGATGCTACGGGAAAGACCATGAGCCATTTTGAGATGTATCTACAGGCGATGCAATCGATGGGAGCGAACACCCAAGAAATGGGGCGATTCATTGAAATGATTTCAAACCAAGTGCCTATAGAAGAAGCCTTAGATTCGTGTGTAATTAATCCGGAAACGAAGGCCTTTGTTCGCTTTACTTTTTCAATCATTCAGCGCGGAAAAATCCATGAAATCGCCTCCTTGTTTACCTTTGGACGCGAGGATTTAATTCCAGAGATGTTTATTGAAATGGTGAAAGAATTAAAGGCTAATCACCAATCAGCCCTCGATGATTTCCTGTTTTATTTAGAGCGACACATTGAAGTAGACGGCGAAGACCATGGTCCACTTTCCTTGAAATTAATGGACGAAGTGTGCGAAGGGGACTCCACCAAATGGGAAGAAGCAACCCAAGTAGCCGAAGAGGCTTTGCGCATGCGAATTCACTTATGGGATGGCGTGGTAAGAAAAGCTTCAATCTTAGTAAACGCGTAATCATTCTGTTGCACGGGATTTGAAATCCCGTGGAACAGAGATATCAGCATCCATCCTTGGAATAGGGATTATTCTTACGCCGCTTTCCCAACGACTGGTTTTATATTATTAAACTCTTGATTTTTTTGATTTCGTTCTTCTTCCAAATCATAATCATCTTGAAGACCCATCCAAAATTTTGCACTGGTATTGAAGAATTTTGCAAATCGAATGGCAGTATCTGCTGTAATTCTTCGTTTCCCCTTGATTATCTCCGAAATACGGGTTTGAGGAAGGAACGTTTCTTTTGCCAATCGATAGGCAGAAATCTGCATTGGAATTAAGAATTCCTCTAACAAGATTTCACCCGGATGTATATTTTTTAGCTTTTCCATATCTACCTAGTTAATTGTAATCTACAATTTTTGTTTCATATGCATCATTGCTGACCCACTTAAAGATGATTCGCCATTGATTGTTAATCCGAATACTGAAGTATTCATGCAAATCACCTTTTAGTTTTTCCATTCGGTTAGATGGTGGAATGCGAAGATCAACAATATCTTGTGCGTTGTTTATCATTCTTAATTTTCTTCGCGCTACCTCTTGAATTTCAACGGGCAATTTTCTTGAAGGGTTACCGTTCCAAATTTTTTCACATTCTTTATCGCCAAAACTTTTGATCATTAATAACGCTTTACGTTAGTAACGCCAAAGATAAGTAATTATTTTATTTTTAGGAATTTTTATTATCAGATTGCTTCCCTGGTGTGGGATAAACTTTCTGGGTGCGGGTTTAAACCCGCACCCGAGGAAATACTAAACATCTAACGTCTGATCTGAAGGAATTGTGAAAAAATCTTGTAGGGTAATTCCCAACAATTTACAGATTCTAAGTAAGGTTCGGATTTCGAAATTTGCTCCTTTTTCTAAACGCCAATAGGCCGAGCGACTCATTCCGAGTTCATAAGCAAAGTGCTCATAATTATTAAACCCTTTCTCTTTCCTCAACTGTTTGAGCCGATTGGCAATCCAATGATAATCTTCTTCGAACGCTTCTTGACTCATGTTACAAAATTCCACAAGTTTTCTATTTTTTAGTACTCCTATTTGAAGCGTACTATTTATAGTGTATTTTTACACAAAATTTAATGTTAACCTTATGAAAAAAAGAATTTTACTTCTGAGTTTTATTGCATTAAGCAGTATTACTGCCTTTGCACAAAATGTTCCTTCTTATGTTCCCAGTAATGGCTTGGTTGGCTGGTGGCCCTTTAACGGCAATGCCAGTGATGAAAGTGGGAATGGGAATCATGGGACGGTGAATGGGGCGACTTCATCTATTGACAGATTCCAAGCTTTAAATTCAGCATATCATTTGGATGGCAATGGTGATTATATCTATATCTCGAATAATTTTTTTGACAATGGTTCAGCAGAATTGAGTTTATCCATTTGGTATAAATTGGACCAGCTATCAAATCCAAACAATGGGAATTCTAGCCATATCCTTTTTAATACTAGCCCACACAATGGGATGTGTTTAGGTATGAATTTCTTGAGTAATTCGAAGTATAATTTATTTTTAGGTAATGGAACACCAGCAATAAGTTGGAATACGTCTGTTTTTAATGCGCAATCCAATCAAAATTGTTCTTCAAATTCTTGGCATCATATTTTATTAGTTAAATCTGGAGTCACATATTTGTTATACATTGATGGTGTTCTCGATAATACATGGACTTCAAATATTTCAATTTTATCCTATTTCTATGAAATGTATTTTGGGTCAACCGATCCTTCTGTTTCTAATGAAGTAATACTCGGATCCCTCGACGACATCGGCATCTGGAATCGAGCCTTAACCCAACAGGAAATAACCAACTTATTCAATGCATGTACGCTTTCAATCAATACTCAGCCTGCCAATCAGACAATTAACATCAATAACAATGTACAATTTATTGTTAGTTCTTCTGATCCAAATTCTACTTTTCAATGGCAAACAGATCTTGGTGTAGGATTTCAAAATTTAAACAATGTTGGTCAATATAATGGTGTTACTAATAATTCATTGACTGTTTCAAATGTTACAATGACAAATAATAATCAGCCATTTCGTTGCATAATAAATTCAGGTTCTTGTTCAGATACATCTGAAATAGCGGTTTTGACTGTTGTTAATAATGTTGGAATTAATGATGTTTACAATAGCAATTTGTTTTCCGTTTATCCAAACCCAGCCCAGCATGTAATACATGTAAAAGCAGACTCAAAATTGTTAGGTTCTGTTTACACTATTTATGACAATGAAGGGAAATTGGTTTTAACCGGAACAATAAATTTTGAGAATACAAGTATTGATTTAGGTATTTTATCAGGAGGCACTTATTTATTGAGTGTTGGAGAAAATTTGAAGCAGACATTTAAAGTAATTAAAGAATAAGGGAACCTTTAATAGCTTGTAAGCGTCATTACCTTGCATGCAAAATCCCCCCCGGGTGTGGGTTTAAACCCGCACCCGGGGAATCTAACACTTTCAATATTACTACCGCCCCCTGCGCTTGGCTAACCAAGGAGGAAGTTGTTTTTCTTGCGGGCGTTCTACCAATTTCTGACTTAAATCTGCGCGACCAGCACGTTTTAATCGGCTTGAAATCCATTCTTGGTTTTCGCGCTTGTACCAGAAAAAATAACGATTCTGGTTCTTTTTCTCTTCCGGTGATTTTGCGGTAAATACAGGTTTTAAGGTGTACGAAAATGTTGTACCCATTGAGCAATCCAGTTTTCGCCGTAAAAACTACCCCTTAACAGCTTAATTTGATAAACTGCTTTGATTTTTTTCATTGCAAATTAACGGTCGGGACAACGCTTACGACGTCTAGAATAAACTTACCCTTCTAATCTTTTACCATTCTGCTAAAGGCCTTGCCCGCACGAAGAGTATACAATCCTTTGGCCAACGTACTTACGTTTATTTCTCCATTAAAATCTGATGTCATTAGAACTACTTTTCCCATATGATCTATTACTTCTATCGTCGTTCCTTCCGGAAGGTTTAATCTAACGACATCGCTTGCGGGGTTTGGGAATAAGTTGAATTCATTTAACTGAATGTCAGTGGTCTCAAGGGGGTCTTCACATTGAAAAGTTCCACTACACAAGAGATTGTTTGTAGGTGCAAGGATTGTGAATGGACTATTATTGGAAAAGAAGTTGAAAGTAACCGATGCCGGAGGTAGTGCATTAACAGCCCGTCGAATGACAGGTTCTTGGTATACATTGTCTAGGGATGTTTCCGCCCCGCCACAATAACCACCATTGGAAGGCAAGTGAGCGTATAAATCAGAGGGCCAGCCAACAGCAGTACCTATTAAAAAACCGCAATCGTGACGTTTGATTACAGAAACACCACCTTGATACATTGAACCAACTAAGCCATGCGCATAATGGTTGGTAACAACTCCGTTTCCATTCAATTTATTTAAATTTCCATCAAGATTTCCTGCTTTTGTATACAATACACCACCATCGTAAGTTGCACATATGAATTGAAGATCCCCGATGATGTTTTGCGTCCAAACGGTATTAAACTGATTGTCTATTTTCATTATACAATCGACCCCAGATGAGGCTCTGAATTTTCCGTAAATTATATTTGGGTCGTAAAAATCAATGTTTGTCAGCACATATGGTTCAAAGAGAAACATAGAAGAATCGATTACATAGGTATATTGTTGAGAAAGATTGCCATTGACATCAAGCTTGGCAATGTAAGGGTAGGAAGGTTGAGGAGAGCCGCCTTTGCTAAAATATCCGCCAACCAAGATTGAGTTGTTGTGTACTTTAGCGTCATTAAAGGCAAAATGTTTATACCCTGGAAAACGATAGGTTTTTGCCCATTGATACACCCCGTTGTTGTTCAATTTCACGAGTAAAGCTTTGGTTGAATCTGAAGCCGTGGACGTTTCTTTGTTTCCCGTGACATAAAATTCGTTGTTGATTGAAACTATTTTTGTGAATTTATATCCGCTGGAACTTACAATGCTCGAAAACTGTAAGTCTCCATTAGAATTCAGCTGGGTGATATAGTTGGATGCTCCGGAATAATAAAGAATCGTAAAAGAATTGTCGTCTTCCACAATACCCTCAAAACTCAGGAAATGCGTGGCTGAAAGGGGCGATTCCCTTAACCAAATAACCTCTCCAGTTCGATTCATATAGCGCACGCCAAAACTGTTGATTCCACATCCAGGGTGAATGGAAATGGTATAGTATGTTGAGTCTTTACAGGGATATATTCCGTAGACATCATCGTCGAAATTACGGATGTATTTTTGAGGCTGTGCTAAAAAAGTGCCAGAAATGAAGCAGGCAAAAATGAGTAACAAGTAATTTGTTTTGAAATGTTTCATGGGTTTTCGCTGTTAAAATTGATTGCTTCTATAGACCTCTTTTACATTCAATAGTTGCATCTATGTCCTGATTAGAATAGATGCAGTTTGTACAAGTCAATCTAGGCAATGACCGTTTATTTATCCTTGGGTATAAGCTTCAAAAGCGAGCGAACTTATGCGTTGTTTGGTCAATGATTAAAATCTTAAACCAATTGAGAAATTCCGTTTTCGCAGTAAAAATATCCCGTTTCCCGATGGCTTTGAAAGAGTTTTGCTTGTTTGAATTTCACTTTCTCAGTCTGGACGTTTGTTAAAAGGTAGAATTCAATGGACTTAAGTATGCAGCCCTGTTGCACGGGATTTGAAATCCCGTGGAACGGAGCTTCCTGTGTACGGGTTTAAACCCGCGCCAGGGGAAAACTCACCCCTAAAATTACTACCGCCCCCTGCGCTTGGCTAACCAAGGAGGAAGTTGTTTTTCTTGCGGGCGTTCCACTAATTTTTGACTTAAATCCGCGCGTCCGGCTCGTTTTAATCGGCTTGAAATCCATTCTTGATTTTCGCGCTTATACCAGAAAAAATAACGATTCTGGTTCTTTTTCTCTTCCGGTGATTTTGCCGTGAATACAGGTTTTAAAGTGTACGGATGTAAGCCCGTATAATAAATTACCTCAGCCACGGTCATCGGTGTAGGGGTAAAATCCTGCACTTGCTCCAATTTAAAGCCCATGTCCTTGGTTTCGGCCGCTAATTCGGCCATGTCCGTTTCCTCACACCCCGGATGCGAGGAGATGAAATACGGGATCAAGGGTTGATTCAAGTTATGCTTGGCAGAAATGGCCTCGTATTTATCCTTGAACTGGTGGAAATACTTAAAGGAGGGCTTCCGCATCATGCGCAAGGTATTGTCAGCCGTATGTTCAGGGGCTACTTTCAAGCGTCCACTCACGTGACGCGTTACGACTTGCTCCAAGTATTCGTCGTGGTTTCCGTCTTCGTTGTTCTTGTTAAAATCATCCACTAATAAGTCATAGCGGATTCCAGACCCCACAAAGGCTTTTTTGATTTTTGGATGGGCATCAATCTTACGATACAACTCAGTCATAGGTTTATGCGAGGTGTCCAGGTTATTGCAAATCACGGGATGGATACAACTTGGAGCTACACAACGGGCACAAATACTCTCGTCTTTGCCTTTCATTTTATACATGTTGGCCGAAGGTCCGCCCACATCCGATAAATACCCTTTAAAATCAGGGTGTGCTGCAATTTCCTCTAATTCCTTCATAATGGAACCCTCACTGCGCGAGGCAATGAATTTGCCTTGGTGCGCGGAAATTGTACAAAAACTGCAGCCCCCAAAACAACCGCGGTGAATGTTCAAGGAAAACTTGATCATTTCATAGGCGGGGATTGTCCCACGCTTCTTATACTTTGGATGGGGTAAGCGCGTGTAGGGCAATTCAAACGAAGCATCGATTTCGTTTTCAGTCATGGTGGGATATGGCGGATTCACCACCAGGCGTTGATCCCCTACTTCTTGCAAAATACGATTGGCACTAAGTTTATTGGATTCTACCTCCACGATTTTAAAATTGGCGGCATAGGCCACCTTGTCTTTCAAACATTCTTCATGGCTTGCCAACGAAACTGTTTCCCAGTGTTTATTTTTTAGTACGTCTTCTTCCTTGTTATGCACGTAGGCAATTTGGGGCAAGGTTCGAATTTGTTCGAAGGGAACTCCTTTTTTCAAAAGCTTAAGGAAGGTACGCAAGGGCTGTTCCCCCATGCCATAGACTAAGGCATCTGCTTTACTGTCTACTAGAATCGATGGAAAGAGCTTATCTGCCCAATAGTCGTAATGCGTTACCCGCCGCAAAGAGGCTTCAATCCCTCCCAACAACACAGGTACATCCGGAAAAAGTTCTTTTAAGATGTTCGAATACACGGTACTGGCATAATCCGGACGAAATCCGGCTACGCCGCCCGGGGTGTAGGCATCCGTAGAACGCAAGCGTTTACCTGCGGTGTAATGATTCACCATGGAATCCATGCAACCGGCAGTAACCCCAAAGAAATATTTTGGTTTGCCAAGTTTTTTGAAATCACGCAAATCGTCTCGCCAATTCGGTTGAGCAATGATACCAATACGAAACCCTTCGTCTTCAATGATGCGACCAATTACCGCTGTTCCAAAAGAAGGATGGTCAACGTAGGCGTCACCAGAAATTAAAATAACATCAAAGGCATCCCACCCACGCTTTTCAGCTTCTTTGAGTGATAAGGGCAACCAATCGGAAAGTGGACGTTCTTGCATGCCGTAAAATTACGAAAAGCACGGCAGGGTATGAACGAATTAGTTAATAATTACCGCTTTGCTTTGTTTACCGTTAGCGTCCGTGTAGCTAATGAAATACGTTCCTGCATATAAGGTGCTTACATCAAAGAAGGCCATGGTAGAACCGGCTAAAATTTCCTGCGTAGCAATAAGTTTCCCTTGAATGTCCGTAAGTGTAAGCACTACATCGTTTTGCACCAAGCCGATGGCTTGAACAATGATTAAGTCATTGCTTGGATTTGGAAAAACTCGAAGATCAGAAATTTGATTTTCAACCAGGCTATTGGCTGGATTGTATACGGTAGTACTTTCCGTAACGGAATTCACTTTCGCGCCTGTAACCACCCCATAATAGGTTGGCCCGATTAAATACGGATAGGCTGAATTCCAATCGGCGTCTACCGTGGCAAAATAACAATATATGCCATTTGGATATTCTGGGGTAACACAAAACCGTCCGTTGTGAACATCGAGGTAATCTGCCGCACCCGGATGGCTCACGAATTCATAATCTTCGCGGAAATAACCCAAGGGATAGGCAACAGATACAGCTGGTCCATCCGGTACTTCGGTGCCGTCTGCCCATACTGTACGTGTAGAAATGTTACGGTATTGATACCCCGACTTGATGCGGGTAATACCTCCTGTTCCGTCGGCATTTTTGTACCCATAGGCTCCATACACCGGGTAGCCATCATAGGCAAAGCCAATCAATGGCGAATGCACCATGGAGTCGATGGAATAAAGTCCTTCTGCATCATATAAGGTACACACATTAGAGATTACATTGAGATCTAAATCAAAGGCGCTTGGGTTTTGATGGTGGTGATAATTTCCGTTGGCTGGATGCCCTTTGGAACAATCGAATCCTCCTTTTTCTGCAACTACGGCATCGCGGTTCCAAGATTGAGTTGCTCCGGGTCCGCCAGGACAAGGAGACATGCCTGGTAATCCACCACACAGGGAATTGGTATTTGTATTCCATGCTACGCCATCGCGGTAATCGAACATGGCGGTTCCGTTAATGAAAATTCCGATATTCCCTCCGGTGGTTGCTATTCCTGCGCCCGCATTCACGGTAGGATTTAAAGAAATTTTAAAAATTGCATTTTGATTGGTGGTAAGTGATGGATTTCCATCTAGGAAGGGTCCGGTAATGTAAGAAGGAACTCCGGTGGTGGAAACATACACCCAATTGGTGGAATATTGAACTTGTTGCACATTGGCTAACACTGCATCAACAATTGGCGTAGAATTTCCTTGAACATAATGGCGCCCAGTGGTACCGTCGGTATTAATTAACCAGTTGGTAATTGCAGGATTTAATTGTGCTTTAGCTCCAAAGGCGAGTAGAAACAGGAATAAAAAAGTTGATTTTTTCACAATAAAAGGGTTAGTATACAGGGTATTGGTTGCCTAAAGGTAAGAATACTTGCGCAGTGGTGCTTATAAAAGAAAAGGGGGATTGCTCCCCCTTAACTAAACCTAACTATTATGAAACTATTGATTTGAATCAGACTTTGCCAATGTGTAAATGACTAATCCAAAACCAATTTTATTAACCGCATCACCAATGTTGTAAACAACATCCATCCACGGATTGTTTAATTCACTTCCAAATAGACCAAATAGTCCACCTGGGGTACCTATGATGTATCCTAACGGATAAATCGCCCATCCTACCAATACAAACCAAGCCAAGATACGTGTAGCTTTCGCTACTGATGGGCCTGCAGTATTTGATAATTTCGCCACTTCACCAAACCAAACAAGATAAGCAATGTAGAAATATGCAGCACCAGAGATTACTCCCCAAAGTACGCTGTTACCACGGTCTGTAGACTCTCCGAAGAATCCAGTAACTAACATAACTACTGAAGCCAGAATTAATTTCCAAAGTAATGAGGGCTTAGCACCTGCTTTTTTGGTAATCAAATAAAACTCAACGCACATTAATGGAACCGTCAACAACCAATCCACATAGCGGAAAAATGTTGGTGATGTTCCTGTATTTAAAAACCAATCACGCATGTAGTAGTAATGCACTGCTGCAATAAACGTGATAATTCCAGAAACAAGGACCGAAGTTCTCCACTTTTCACCTACATTTCTGATTTCAAAAAAGAAAAATGCGGAAGCAGCCATCATAGCCATAGTTCCTACAAAAAACGTAAAAGCCGTGGCTTGGCCGATTCCGAAGCCTTGGCTAGCATCAAATAATTCCGATGCAGTAATAGATAAGTACATATAAAAAAGTATTAATTTCCCCTACTCTATATATGGATTTTCGGGATCCTCCAAGTTGTAAATAATTGTAAAACAACAAGAAAGGATTTTTGTTTAATCTTTTTTAATATTTATTAAACATTTTTTAATTTTTGTTTCTAAACCGATACGCAGGATTAAATAAAAAGGACTTATCGGTCAGTGTTTTCAAAAACGATAATAGGTCTTTTTGTTCTTCATCGGTCTGCAACATGGTGGGATTAGTAAAGGCCTTGCTGATGGGTTTAACCCAGATGGATTGGGAGGCATAGTGCTTAATCACCTCTTTTAATTTACCCATTCTCCCATCGTGCATGTATGGAAAACTGTGCTCGACATTCCGAAGGGTAGGCACACGGAATAAATAGGCGTCTGCAGCTTTCGCTGTAATTAAAGCCCTCCCAGAATCCAACAGTTGGGGATGGGGTCCGATGCCATTCGCTTCGAACTTAAAATTCGTAAATAAGGGTTCGGTATGGCATTGATTGCAGTGCCTTTGAAACAATTTATACCCCTTTTTTTCTTGTTCCGTGAATATTGATTCCTTGCGCATGACGCTGTCGTACTTACTATTAGCCGAAACTAAGGAAACTGTAAATTGCGCCAAGGCCTTTAATAGATGATCCGTTTTTATTTGATTAATACCAAACACCTTCTTAAACTCGTCACGATACCATGGGTCGCGATTTAACTTAACTAGTATATCTGCAAGGCTCGAACCCATTTCATCAGGGTGCGTCATTGGATTTATCGCTTGTCCATTGAGATCAAGTACACCACCGTCCCAATGAAAGCTTGGGTACCACGCCAAATTCATTAAACCGGGCGCATTGCGTTTTCCAATCCTCGACGCTACTCCATGGCTCGTGGGGTGATCCACATGGGCAAAGGCTGTATATTGAAAATGACAAGAAGCACAGGATACGGTTGAATCTGTGGAGAGGATGGGGTCGTAAAACAGGGTGCGCCCTAAGGCAAAACCATCGGTTGTAAGTGGATTTTTTTCAAATGCATATTGAGTAGCTGGCCAATGTTCCGGACGATAAAACAAGCCGTCTTTCGGTAGCACCATCAGGGAAATTAAGCCCAGGCAAGCCATAAAAAGAAACCCCCAAGTTTTCATTCGAAGACCGTACTAAACGCGTGAAAGATTTGTTTTGCTGCTGCACCAGGCAACATAATGTTTGGCGTTGTTGTAATGGGTAGGGCTACAAATAAACGTTCCAAATGCAGGGGTATCTTGTTGGTTCCTGTGGGTATTTTTATCGGAACAAAGGTTTCAAACGGCGCTTTATATCCGCCAATGTGATATTCAAAGGGGAATTGATTCCCTGTTTGGACGAGACACCCCACCAACTTCAGATGAATATACCCTGTGTTCCAAGCCCAATACATACCGAGCAAAGGGTCGAATGCGCCATCGAATCTTCCCGCCGTATTCGCGGTACTATCCAAACCCAATTGAATGGTATTGCTTAAGAATGGTAAGGTATACGTGGCAGGTTCAGAGGCATCCACCAAATGAATCTCACCATGAGCAGTACTCATATACCACTTAAACTGATCCATGCGAATTGAATCCCCATCTGACATTAAATATAATTGGTGTAATTCAAATCGCTCTGAACCTACCTGGGGCAACAGCGTCATTTGGCTGAAAGCCAGCGAAGGGAAAAGCAAGAAGAAAGGAAAGAATCGAAGCATTAAGGCCGTGGTTTACGGTCGAAATTACCAATTAATTTAAGGACCTCATCTTGTTCGTTATTATTTAATAAAACACCTAATTCACTAAAATAGCTATGCATTCGCATTAAATCCTTGTTCTTCTTAAGGATAATCGATTCAAACAGTTCGTTTACCTTGAGCGTATCTCCCTTCATGGCAGATTGAATAAACTGATGCTCTAGGTTCCGCAACTCGTTCAACTCATTTTTTCGCTCCATTAGAAAGGGGGTTTCCAGCGTTTCAAGCGCCTTCGTTTTTTCCTTGCTCAAGGTCAACTCCTGAGCGAGCCGCGGAGGATGGGGCGGTTTGTGAGCTACCAATAAAAAAATTAGCACGACATTTAGGCCTACCAACAGGATTAAAGCCCAGTTTTTCCAAGAATTATTCATACGATTCGAAATTGTTAAGATAGCTTACACGTGTCCCTTGCTGTTGTTTTATGACGAACAAGCAAGCAGCAACATTTAATGAAATAAGCACCAAAAAGGAAGCCGCCACAAGCCAGTTGTGGCGCGCAGGCTTTATGCTGGATTGGCGATCAAGGCAGCGGACCCTCAGTTCATCACTAACAGGGATGCGTGTTTTCAATAAGGTAAGATCAGCTTTCATGTGGTTTATATTTTTTAAGTTGTGTTCTTGCTCGAAACAGGAGCGATTCGATGGCCGATACAGAAATATTCATCACCGAGGCAATTTCTTGATAGCTCAGGTCATCCATCGCAAATAAGGTCATGGCAATGCGTTGCTTCTCTGGCAGGGTTTGTATTTGTTTCCAAATCACCCATTCAGCTTCTTTAAGGATGTGAACTAATTCAGGAGTTTCTTCCGTAATAAGGGGTTGCGAATCAACGATACTAATCATAATTCCTTTTCTTTTCTTACGATTTTTAGTACGTAAAAATTCATTGCATTTGTTTAAGGTAATACGATACACCCACGTTTGAATACTTGATTCAGCCTTAAACCCGGCCACCCCAACCACAATCGATTTAAATACTTCTTGTGTTATATCTTCAGCATCTTGGCGATTACCCAGGAGATAAAATGCGGTATTCAGAATACGCGGTGCCTGCAATTCAAATAATTTTTTGAATTCTCGTTCACTTCCCAGTCTCAGTAGCTCAATATTCGGCATGCAACTTCTTAGATGCCCTTTTTTAAGAAATCTTGCATGAGTTAAAGGTAACATTTAAGTGTAAAAGTGTACCTTTAGGGCGCTTTGAAAGAATCAAAATTTGTCGGAAAGAATAAAGAAAAGTGGCAGCGCTTCGAGTCGATGCAAAAAGATCTTTCGAGTGATCCGGAGGCTTTAAGTAATCTCTATTTGGATATAACCGACGACCTAGGCTATGCCCAAACCTACTATAAGCGCAGAACAATTCGGGTGTATCTGAACCAATTGGCGCAACGGGTATTCATTGGCGTTAATAAGTATCAAAAATTTTCTTTTAAAAATGTTATCGATTTTTGGACGATCGAGCTTCCGTTGGAGCTTTATCGTGCAAAAAAATACATGGGTTTCGCGTTAATAAGTTTTTTAGCCTATATCGCCTTGGGTTGGATTTCAAGCAGCGTTTATACAGATTTTACCGCAACTGTACTTGGAGAAGGCTATGTGGAAATGACGATGGAGAACATAGAGCAAGGGAATCCGCTCGGTGTATACGAAGGAAGTAGTTCATTTATGATGTTCATTCAAATTACAGGCAACAACTTGATGGTTTCCATATTAACTTTTTTTGCCGGCATCTTATTTACCCTAGGAACGCAAGTTATGCTTTTTGGAAATGGTGTAATGCTTGGGGCATTTCAACACATGTTTCTAAAAAAGGGCTTATTAATTACCAGTTTCTTGGGGATTTGGATCCATGGGGCATTTGAAATCTCTAGTATTGCGCTCTCGGCGGGTGCAGGAATAACGGCCGGTTCAGGGTGGCTTTTCCCGGGAAGTTTTTCTCGAGTACAAGCGTTTAAATCAAGTTTTTCTCGCGGAGCTAAAATTATGCTGAGTATCTTACCCTTCATAGTGCTCGCAGGGTACTTAGAGAGTTTTGTTACTCGAAATTACGACACCTTACCCGATGCATCTAAATGGACTATAATTCTTGGTTCGTTTCTATTAATTGGATTCCTTTTTGTTTTCTTACCCATTTATCAAGCGCAACGATACCCAGAACGTTTATTTGAAGAAACAAATTTCAAACAGCCACACCCGGAAACTATAGAATTATTAAGTGTTCGTTCATTTTGGCAGGTATACCGTCAGGGTATTCTAGTGTTCTTTCAATCTTTGGGGGCCATAATTAGGCCTGTTTTTAGCCTCGCAGGATCTATTGGCATCGGATTAATCGCATTACGAGCTTTTCTTTACCCCGAAGATTTAACCTTTGTTTATTGGTTTGATTGGGCAAGTCATTTTTCGTTTATGTTAGGATATGCATTTAGCACACCGATTGATCTTGTTATAAGCATACTTTGGGTTGGGTTAATTACCTACATATTCCTTGTGGTATACCATTATTTGTTGATTAAAAGCGGATTAACCAACATGTCTTGGAATACCTATGTAAGAAAAATGTTTTTAAGATCAAGCATACTCTTCTTAATCCTTCTTCTTCCCATTTATTTATTGCCTTGGTTTGTGTTGTTACCCACCGTTGTGATATATCCGTTCCTTTTATACCTCCCTTTTTCGATTACCTATCCAAACCATTCGATAAAACAGGGAATTAAAAAAGGCTTCAAGTATGGAGTTCGGTCGTATATTACTTTGTTTATTTTAACTCTACTCGGTCTTGCTACGGTAGCGGTTGTGGTCCAACCCATTGCCTTTGTTATCAGCATACAAAATGAGGTGCCTGACCTCTTAGATTTAATCGTAAAGGGGATTTCACCTTTTCTTGACAAAGCGGGATTAGATAGTGTTTTTTGGACAAATTTATTTCGTGAATTCACCTACTTAATAGCGCTTATCTTTAGTTTAGTTTTTTGGTTTATTTTGTTAACACTTTCCTATTTTTCGACCCTTGAAAAACGAGAGGCTCTGAATTTAAAAAAGGAAGGCAAGCATTTTGGTGAGCGAAGTCGATTGAAAGAGTATATTGAAACAGAGAGAGAATGAACAACATACTACTATTAATCAGTTTTATTATAGGGAGTATCGGAATGGGTATTGCTCAACCGGCGATTAAGGAAGAGCTTAAAAACACAAGTTATCCGAGGCAAGGCAACGACAATTTAAAAAAAGAATGGAATAACGGTTCTGGTGGAATAATTCAACCATCCGATATTAGCGATGAATATGTTATTGAAAATAAACAGGCATATTCAGACAGTATTTTAGCGTATTATCACGAAAAGTATCAACAGCATTTATCCAAGCAACAGGTTCGAGAGAAAAACCTACTTAAGGAACCCGAATTACCGGAAATGCCGACGTTTGATGGTCCTGATTTTGACGAACCAAACATTGGAAAACCTGGGACAATGCCTCCATGGGTTTTAAATGTACTACTCTTTATCGTAGTAGGATTTGGGTTATTTTTAATCTTTTATTTGATTATAAAAAATTCAGGTAAATCGTTAAATAAATTCAAGAAATATGACGACTATTGGAATCCTGAAATCGTGCCTGTTTCCGACCTTGAAAACCGCCTTGAAAACGCACTAAAAAAAGCCAAATACAGAGAAGCTGTTCGGATTTATTTCACCCTTATTTTAAAAGAATTAATTCGTCTTAATCAAATCAAATGGACACGTGAAAAAACAAATCACGAATACCTTAATGGTATAAAAAACCAAGCATTTCGTCCCGCATTTTATTCCTGTATTCATATTTTCGATGTGATTTGGTATGGTGAATATGAAATAGACAAATCCCGCTTCGATGAGGTACAGCCCGTATTAACAGCTTTTCTAAACACCTTAAAAGGCCATGAATAAACGCGCTGTATATATTGCTGTAGCAACACTCTTTATACTGGGTGGCGTACTCATTTATTTCATCCAAGGACAGAATAAGGGAGCAAGTTCGGGGTATAAGAGTTCTGATTGGTATGTCAAATATGGGTTTGATAGCAAAGACCCTTATGGTTTGTATTATTTTAATAGCCTATTAGAACAACAAATTAGCTCTACAAAGATCCAACACATTTCAAATGAGGACGTGTTAGACTCCCTCCTTAAAAAGGATCGTCGTACCTTGTATGTATTGATTGGTGATACCGTTACCTTAAAACCTAACCAATTTCAACAAATTATTAGCAAAGTAACCGAAGGAGATGGCTTAATACTTTTCACGACCAAAACCTATAATTGGGTTTATGATAGTTTAGATATGAACGGGGAGATAAGTTATGCCTACGACCGCGAAATTCCATTGAGAACGGGCGATAAAACGTATACCTTGCATCACCTGTATCAAGCCGATACTATATATTCCAGAACCTTTGGAATGATGCAATGCAGTAAGCCTGCATTAAGCAGCAATAATGGACTTTTAGTGGAAACGAAATTTCCCATGGCGAAAGGCGAAGTGCTGGTTGGTTTTTTCCCAAGAGCCCTCGTAAATTATCAACTTAAGAATCCTGCAGGCTTGGCTCATGCTAATATGCTTATACGTAAAATCAAGACCTATGACCGTGTCTTATTTTTAAGTTACGCTACCCTCAAATGGCAATCGGAGTATGAATGGGAAGATGAAGCACCTGTGGAGAAGGATTCTCTACTTAAATTAATTAATGAACATCCGGCATTAAAAAACGCAGTGTATGCGCTGTTAATCGGGTTATTACTTCTTGTGTTTTTTGCAGGAAAAAGAAGACGCGCCATTGTTCCACTGCCTGAAGCACCGAGCAAACTAACCACCAATTACATTCAAACCATATCTTCTATATATCAATCCCATGAATCCCCTGAGGTTGCTTTTAACCTTGTGAAACAACAGTTTTTTCATGCCATACTGCGCGCATACTATGTCGATATTAGTAAATACCCCGCTGAAGATCAAGTAAGGGTTTTAAAAGAAAAAACGGGCTTGGATGAACGAATAATTCAAGAAGTATTAAGGCACCTAGGCGCTCCAAGCGATGAGGTTGATATGACACATGTTTATCAAACGGCTGGAAAATCGCATCGCTTACTATCTCAAGCTGGAATAATAAAAACCTTAAATAATCCGAAACAATTTCCTATTATCGTTGCGCGTCAATCGCTTCTGAGTTTTACTGCATTGATGCTTGGTTTTATCCTCAGTTTTATCGGTTTTTATAGCGTCTCCCATTCCAACGCAATGGGTCCTGGCATTGCGGTAATTGGCGGCCTACTGTTCGGACTTGGAATCTTGCGATTTAGAACGCCTATGATTCGTATTGAAGATCTTGAACATATGTATTATCTGCCTTTACTCGGACAACGTGTTCCTTGTAAAATCATCTTCAACGAACAACGGAATGAATTGGAATTTTATTCGATTAACGGAAATCGAACCCTAGCCATACCTCGCTGGGATTCCTCATCACATGCCTATTTAGAATTAGTCACATTTATAAAACAAAAACAACATGGAAGAATACCAAGCAACGGATAAACTCAGTTTCGAGCGCAACAACTCGGAATTATTATGGGTGGCACAAAAAGTGAACGAATTACGCACTGAAATTGGCAAGCATGTGATCGGACAAGAACATATTGTTGAACTTATTTTAGCTGGAATATTTGCTAATGGGCACGTATTACTTGAAGGGGTTCCAGGCGTAGCAAAAACCTTAAGCGCAAAGTTAATTGCTCGGCTAATGAAGGTTGATTTTTCTAGAATTCAATTTACACCCGACTTAATGCCGTCTGACGTGATCGGAACCAGTGTCTTCAATATGAAAGATGGCCGTTTCATTTTCAATAAAGGACCCATATTCTCGAACATTGTATTAATCGATGAGATTAACCGTGCGCCAGCAAAAACACAAGCCGCGTTGTTTGAGGTTATGGAGGAACGGCAAATTACCTTTGACGGGATACAATATCCAATGGAATTTCCTTTTTTAGTGATTGCAACTCAAAACCCCATCGAACAAGAAGGCACCTATAGCCTTCCGGAGGCACAATTGGATCGATTTATTTTTAAAATTAAAATGGACTATCCCAGTTTAGAAGAAGAGGCACATATTTTAACCCGATATAAGGCGGCAAATGGGCCAATAGACATGGATACGATTACCCCATTGTTTTCGAGTGAAGACATTAAACGCGTGCATTCATTAATGCAGGAAATGGTCGTTGAAGCCAGCTTAATCAACTACATTGCGGCCATAACACACCGTACGCGAAGTCACGCCAAACTATATTTAGGTGCATCACCTCGCGCCTCACTTTCGATGTTAAGGGCGGGAAAAGCATTAGCCGCATTGCGTGGTAGAGATTTCATAACTCCAGAGGATATTCAATACATTGCGCTGCCAGTACTTACTCACCGTATAATCTTGACTCCTGAAGCTGAAATGGAAGGAATCACTACGGAAGAAGTAATTCGTCAAATACTTGCTGAAATCGAAATACCTAGATAACATAGATGCGTCAAATTAGCCTGAGTAATCGGTTTTTCTTATTGTTTGGTATTGCCATAGTCATTACGGCAATGGGATATGTATCTCACCAAATAATTTGGTTATCCGCCATATCATTTTATGGCATCGGGCTGCTTCTGCTATGTGATTTACTCTTCTTGTTCGTCGTGTTAAAACCCGTTCGATATGTCAAACACTACCAAGAAAAACTTAGTTTAGGCGATCGAAATCCAATTAAATTAACCTTATCTAACATAGGGAAAACCAAGATTTGGTTTACAGTTAACGAAGGATATCCTATGGATATGCAAGAACGAACGAAGCACTATAACGCGATGTTAAATCCATTAGAGAGTATCGAAATCACCTATGAGTATACCCCAAAAAAACGAGGGGTTTTTCGGTTTACAGATACCTACATTTTTACTAAATCGATCTTTGGATTAATTGAACGTAGAACTATTATTTCACATCCAGCACCTATTCATGTTTATCCTTCGATCTTGCAAATGAAACGGTATGAGCAGATGTTGTTTCAACAAAACAAAATTCAATCTGGGATAAAGCGTGTTCGAAAAATCGGCATGTCAAGAGAATTCGAACAAATTCGAAACTATGTCCCTGGTGATGAGATTAAAAGCATCAATTGGAAAGCTACCAGTAGGAAAAATGAACTCATGGTTAATCAGTACCAAGAGGAGAAGTCACAGAATGTATATTGCATCATTGATAAGGGTCGAATTATGCAAATGGAATCTATGGGCCTCAGTATGCTAGATTACGCCATTAACTCAACCTTAGTATTATCTAATATTTGTTTGCATAAAAGTGATAAAATCGGATTGTTTACCTTTTCAGACAAACTTGGAGCAACACTGAGTGCATCGAATAAACGGATTCAATTAAAGAAAATACTGGAAGTGCTTTATGCACAAAAAACTACGTTTCAGGATTCAAACTTCGAACTCTTGCAACAGCATGTGAATGATAAAGTGAGAACTCGTTCCTTACTCCTTTTATTCACCAATTTCGAAAACCCGTTTACTTTACAGCGTTCACTCCCCTATTTGCTCCAGTTAAAAAAAAGAAATCTATTGGTGGTGGTACTTTTTAAGAACGAGGAGCTTGAACAGTTTTCAACCTTAAGTCCGAATAACCAACGTCAATTTTATCAAGGAATCTTAGCAAGTAAGATGTTAATCGAAAAGGAGAAAATGGCTAAACAATTGAATGCCATGGGTATTCAAACGATTTTAACAAAACCAGAGGAATTATCGACTGCTGTAATTAACAAATACCTCACCCTCAAAGCAAAGGGTCTTTTATAATCGGTATAAACAAAACGGTACATATATTTGTACCTTTGTATAAATCATTAAAACTTAAAATCATGGCTTTTGAACTACCTAAATTACCTTACGCCTATGATGCCCTTGAACCGCACATTGATGCGCGTACTATGGAAATCCACCATTCAAAACATCATCAAGCGTATACAACGAACCTGAATAACGCGATTGCCGGAACCGATATGGAACATGCGACAATCGAAGACATCCTTTCCAATTGTATGGATAAACCAGCGGTGCGTAACAACGGCGGTGGATTTTGGAACCATAATTTGTTTTGGGAAATTATGAGTCCCACGGGAGGCGGAAACCCACGTGGTGAATTAGCCACTGCAATCGATGAGGCCTTTGGTTCGTTTGAAGGATTCAAAGATACCTTTACTAAAGCCGCAGCAACGCGCTTTGGTTCAGGATGGGCATGGTTGTGCGTGAGTAATGGAAAACTCGAAGTTTGCTCAACACCAAATCAAGACAATCCCTTAATGGGTGAAGGATGTCAAGGTACGCCAATTCTTGCCTTAGATGTTTGGGAACATGCCTATTATTTGCACTATCAAAACAGACGCCCCGATTATATTGAAGCATTTTTCAATGTAATTAACTGGGAATTGGTTGCAGCGAAATTTGAGGCAGCGAAATAAAAAAATAGACTAAATAAAAAAGGGGCCGAGGCCCCTTTTTTGCTTTTATACCAATCTAACTTAAAAATTGACTTGTGCTTGAATTCGAAGTAAATTTCCTCGCTGGTAATTGTCCTGGTTCACAAAATCTTCGAATCGTCTAGACGACATGGTATACATCACCACCAATTCAAAATACTTTGTCATTTGCCATTCAGCTCCAATCTCTAAATCCTGTACATCATAACTACGCGCATCCAATTCATGTTTCTTCCCACCATGATATACTTGGTAACGTACAAAAGGAATCAGCGTATTATTTTTAAAATCCAATTTATATGAAGCAGTCACATATCCACCATGTAATCGCTGAGTAGTAATAGAGTCCAAGGTTTTATCGAATTGAGGTCCTCTTCCTACGGTGTACTCCGCTAATATTCCGAACGGTTTTGGATAAAGAACAAAGGTGCCCGCCACGCGTTGATCGTCATACAGTTTATCTTCAGCATAATTAACACCTGATGAAGTAGAAACTAATGTGACTTTACCTGTATATGCCTGCACTCCTAACTCCATGATTTGTTTCTTAACTTCAAATGGATAGCTAAATCGTGTAACAATATGTTTGTTAGCATTTAATTCAGGGCGGTTTGCGGTTTGCCCATTATAAACCCCAACGCCAAAAACACCATAATCACCGGAACCCTTCAAGCCCGAACTAACAAGACTTGAGAATAACTTTCGTTTATTGGTTGGTGCCCAGTATAAAAACAAACCCAAATCCCGTTCATTGGATACCGCTGAATTTAATGCATCCGCTCGGTCAAGAGGTAATCGATTTTGAGAAGACTGCATGTTCTCAAACCCATAAGGAACTTTTGATTGTCCTATGCGAAAACGAAATTGACTTTTTTCGTCAATACCCACGTCAAAATATGCATCTCGCAATTGACCAAAATGTAGAGCTGTTGTACTTGATGAACTAGCAAAATCCGGCTGAACATAAAAATAAACTCTCGATGAAAGTTGACCGAAAAAGATGAGACGCATCCGACGAATGAAAAAATCGTTATCCCCACCCCAACTTCTATCACATTGTTCACACTCTAAATCTTCATTTGTCTGAAGCAACCCATTGTATCGTACCTGAGCGTACCCGCGAATCTGAATTTTATCATACCACTTTTCTGATTTTTGGATTGAATCTTTGATTGTTTGAGACGAAACTTTGAATGCTAAAGGCAATAATACCATTAAATATAATACTTTCATTTTGTTTTTTTTTCGGCAAATCTACTTGCTTAACATTAAATTAATATTCACTTATTGTATCTTTAACTTAATATTAATACAGTTAACAATTGCTTAACATAAAGACCCCGGATGTATTCGAAAAGTCCTTATGATAACTTATTTCATTTTGATTTACAATCGAGTAAAGTCCATTGGGTATGTTACCATTAAGTTAACATTGGAGTCTTACGCAAACAATTTCAATATAGCTTAATACATTTGGGGAAAAATATTGAATTATGGCTGGTTTTTTAAGTTATTTCTTACCAAAAGATAAAGTGTTTTATGAGTTGTTTGAAAAGGCAAGTGACAACCTTCAATTAATTTCAGAGAAATTGGTTCAGGTGGTACATGAACCAGATTATAACAAACGAGAAGTATTGATCAAGGAAATGCATGACATTGAACATCAAAACGACGACATTACACACACTATTTTTGTGGAACTCGGACGAAACTTTATTACTCCATTTGACCGTGAGGATATTCATAGCCTTGCAAGTGCTTTAGATGACGTAGCTGATTACATTTTTGCAGCTGGTAAAAAAATAAACTTCTACAAAATTGATCCACTTCAAGATCAAGGGATTCAAAAAAGCGCAGAAGCAATTAGAGAGGCTGTTGTTGCGTTGAAGCAAGCTGTGATGGAACTCCGTAACCTAAAAAACACGCAAAAAATTATTGAATGCATAATTAAAATTAACAGTGTTGAAAATAACGCCGACAACATTTTCGATATGAGTATTGAGCGTTTATTTGAATCTGATGTGGACGCTAAAGAATTGATTAAGCGTCGCGAATTATATATGGTATTGGAAACGGCTACAGATAAATGTGAAGATGCCGGGAATGTCATTGAATCCATCGTAGTAAAATTCGCCTAATTTTTTAATAAGCCTTTCTCATGTTTACACTTCTTCTAGTCGTTATTGGCATTGCGTTACTATTTGACCTTGTCAATGGATTTCACGATGCAGCAAATTCCATTGCTACCGTAGTTTCCACAAAAGTGTTAACCCCTTTTCAGGCCGTAATTTGGGCTGCATTTTTTAACGTGTTAGCATTTTGGGTATTTGACATGAGCGTTGGAAATACAGTAGCAAAAACTGTTGACAATACAGCCATTGATTTGTGGGTAATTCTAGCAGGCTTATTAGCCGCTACGGCATGGAACTTGCTCACTTGGTGGCTAGGGATCCCATCTTCATCTTCGCACACATTGATTGGTGGATTTGCAGGCGCTGCCGTAACGCACGTAGCCATTGCCCAAGGATCACTCTGGGAAGGGTTTGGTGTGATTGCTGGAAAAGAAATTTTAACCGTCATCTTATTTATTTTTCTCGCGCCAATTATCGGTGGGATCATTTCATACTTAATTACAGTAGTTACTATTGCAAGAAATTTTTGGTATAAAATGCTTGTGATTTTGATCTTAACTACCATCACGGTATTTGCCATGTTGTATATGATTGAGTATTTAGATGTTAAACCGATCATGTTGTATATCGTTGCAGGGATGATACTCGTATTTATTCTCGTTTACTCTTACCAGTATCTTATTTTTAGAAATAGACCTTCGGCATTACGAGAAGCAGGAATGCACAAAAAACTACAACTTTTATCTTCCGCCGCATTTTCCTTAGGCCATGGAGGAGCAGATTCACAGAAAGTTATGGGGATTATTTGTGCTGCCTTACTTGTTTATGGTAACATGGCAAGAAAGGAAGGGAAAGAAAATCAGATAGGCAAACAATTTGCAATTACAGAATTGGTGCAAGTAGAATACCATAATGAGGAAGGGAAATTAGAAAAATTCAAACCGGAATATGTGGTAATAGATTCCAACTTGTATTACCTCAACCATAAAGAAATTGTTGATGAAGAGGGTACAGTATTGTATGATAAAAAAGGGAAGTTAGTTGCTCAGGGAATGAAGGATTTACCCAGCTTTGAAGCCATTGATACGTCACTCACGAAACTCGAGGTCTATCTAAACGGGAAATCGCTTTGCGACGCAAAAACTAAAGACACCATTTTTAATGATAAAACACTCAATCCAAAATATGCCCATGCTGGTTTATTTAGCAGTGTTGTAAATCCAAATGGAGAACTAAAAAGTGGCTACAAAATTAAAACCAAAGTACATTCGGATACCATGCCCTTTTGGATTGCTTTCGGATGTTATCTGATGATTGGTTTAGGAACCTTAATGGGCGGATGGAAAATCGTAAAAACCATGGGTTCAAGAATCACGAAAGTAACCCCTTTAGAAGGTGTATGTGCAGAGACGGCGGGTGCCCTAACACTCTTTACCGTTTCTAACTTTGGAATTCCTGTTTCTACTACGCATACGATTACTGGATCAATCATTGGTGTTGGGGCCACGCGTCGTTTAAGTGCTGTTCGTTGGGGTGTAACCATCAACCTGTTATGGGCTTGGATATTAACGATTCCGGTGAGTGGTGCATTAGCCGCACTTATTTACGCTATTATTTACTTCATCAAGTAGGATTTTTCAACTTAACAGTTTGTTTACATTCGGAATATTTACTACATTCACGACGTAAATTTTAAATTGTTATACCTATGAAAAAACTGTTACTTTCCGTAAGCGCGCTCTTTTTCGTTGCTTATGCATCTTCTCAAGTAATTTGTAAGGGAATTTCTCCAGCAGCAATTGCCGGGAATTATACCTTTACTTGGTCAGATCCTGCTGGGGGTTGGGGTACTCCTGATTTTTTAATCCCTAATACATGGGTTGAAGATACCCTAATGCTTGTTGAAGATGGTACTCCCGGTACTAATCCTCAAGGAAATCCAATTTCGCAAGAAGGGTGTGATCCATTAATTAATGACTTAACCGGTAAAATTGCGGTTGTTTTCAGAAATACCTGTGAATTTGGAGCGAAAGCGTTTAATGCTCAAAATGCTGGCGCTGTAGGAGTAATTGTTGTTAACCGTAACCCAGGGGAATGGATTAACATGGGTCCTGGTGTAGATGGAGCAAATGTTACGATTCCTGTTGTTATGATTGACTTCACCGACGGAATGAATATCATACAAGAGATGGCAAACGGTCCGGTTGTGATGTTCCTAGGGAATAAAATTGGTCTTAATCCAAACGATGCAGGATTAACGGCATCCACTACCCTTATCCCAAAACAAGGTGGTGTTGTGTCGTTTTTGGCTCAAAATGGTGCTGAATTCAACTTTGACTTAGGTACACGGATCTACAATTTTGGTAACCAAAACCAAACAAATGTTTCTTTGAATGCGACGGTTACTGACCCTTCTGGAAGCGTAGTTTATAACAACACCGTAAACGGATTGAATATCAATGCGGCTGATAGTATCGATGTGGATCCAACTCAAGCAACCACATTACCTCAATTCTCATTGGCATCTTACCCAATGGGTCGCTATACCTTAACCTATACTATTGCACTGGATAATGGAACCGCAGACGATGATCCATCTGATAATACAGCGAGTTATGATTTCGTTATCCAAGATTCATTATACACCTTTGCTAACGTTGATGTTGCTACAGGAAATGCTGTGCCTACTGCGCATTACCGACCAAGTACAAATAATGCAACATATTCAATTTGTACCGTATTAAAAGATGCGAACGCAAGTCGAATCGCTGCAACTGGGCTTCATTTCTCAGCAACAACTTTGGCTGCATCGGGTGTAACCTTAGATGGTGAAGAAATTGCCCTTACCTTGTACAAATGGGAAGACAACTTTATAGACTTGAACGATGCAAACTTCGGGTTCACAACGTTAAATCAAGTTGCTGGAGGATTCTATTACTATCCAAGTGATCTTCAAGGTAATTTAGTGTATGGTGCGTTTGACCAAGCTGTTGTGTTAGAGGATAATGTACGTTACTTAGCGTGTGCACAAACCGTAAATCTTGATGTTTATTTAGGTTTTGAAAGTTCAAGAGACCACACATGGAACTACAATTACTATGCACAACCAATGTCGCCAATTGAAAGCGATGGTGCATATTTTGCTGCTGGATTTGGTGCAGATGTTCCTAACGCCCTTGTTCTTCGCGTTATTGATGCAAACAGCATTGGATTAGATGAAGCTACTACAGTTAATGGTATGGCTTATCCAAACCCAACTGCAAACAACATCGATTTAACCATTGACGGTGAAGGTGCTGCTCAAGTAGTTGTAACTGATATTGCAGGTAAAATCGTTTCTACACGTGCAATCAATTTAGTGAATGGTACATCTAACTATTCATTGGAAGGATTAACTAACGGAATGTACATTTTCAACGTAACACTTGAAAATGGAAAAACTGCACAATTTAACGTAGTTAAGAAATAATCAACTATAGTTTTTACGGGAAAGGGGCTTCGGCCCCTTTTTTTATGTCCTCCTTTGGGTATCTTTGCAATATGAAGAAACAGGCTTTCACCGTTACCGCCGCACTTCCCTATGCCAACGGACCCCTTCATTTAGGACACGTGGCTGGGGTATATTTACCTGCAGATCTTTTTGTTCGCTTTTTGCGTTTAAAAAAAGACGATGTTTTATTCATTTGCGGTAGTGATGAACACGGTGCAGCCATTACCCTTCGAGCAAAGAAAGAAGGCATAAGCCCTCAAGAAATCGTCGATAAATACCATCACCAAATTCAAGATGCATTTCAACGCTTTGGGATTTCGTTTGATATTTATCACCGCACAAGCAGTCCACTTCACCACAAGGTCTCCTCTGATTTTTTCAAAACCTTACACGAAAAAAACGCTTTTACACAGGAAACTTCCATGCAGTACTATGATGAATCTTTTCATCAATTTCTTGCCGATCGATACATTACTGGAACCTGTCCGAAATGCCAGCATCCTGCCGCCTATGGCGACCAATGTGAAAAATGTGGTTCTGATTTAAGTCCAACCGACCTCATCAATCCGATTTCTACGCTTTCTGGTTCCACACCCATTTTAAAAGAAACGTCTCATTGGTATTTACCGATGAACAACCATGAGGAATGGTTAACGGAATGGATACAGCAAGGGAAATTAGAAGGTTTGCAACAACATAATCCTGCTGCTTGGAAAAACCAGGTTATCGGTCAGTGCATGTCGTGGATTAATGCGGGATTAAAACCACGGGCCATGACGCGTGATTTAGATTGGGGTGTACCGGTACCTTTACCCAACGCAGAAGGCAAAGTACTTTACGTTTGGTTAGATGCTCCCATTGGGTACATCTCGGCAACCCAAGCATGGGCTGATCAACACGGAAAAGATTGGAGAACCTACTGGGGAAAAACTGAGGCTGAAGGCCGAAAATTAGTTCACTTCATTGGAAAAGATAACATTGTATTTCACGCGATAATTTTTCCAATTTTGCTCAAGGCGCATGGCGACTTAATTCTTCCAGATAACGTACCAGCCTACGAATTTCTTAACCTAGAGGGAGATAAATTCTCTACATCTCGCAATTGGGCGGTATGGTTGCATGAATACTTGGATGCCTATCCCAATAAAATTGACGAATTAAAATATGTACTCACCTCAATCGCTCCAGAGAACAAAGATTCCGAGTTCACATGGGCGGATTATCAAGTTCGGGTGAATTCTGAATTGGCAGATATTCTAGGAAACTTTGTGAATCGAACGATAGTTCTTACGCATAAATATTACGAAGGTAGCGTGCCTGAAGCCGGCGAATTAACTTCGGTTGAGCTCGCGTTATTTGAAAAATTACACGCTGTTGAAGAACGCATTTCAACGTTAATGTATGGCTATAAAATCCGTGAGGCGCAACAGGAAATGATGAACATTGCTCGCCTTGGCAACAAGTACCTTGCAGATGAAGAACCTTGGAAAAAAGTAAAAACAGACCCTGAACGGGTTCCTACCATTCTGAATACCTCGTTACAAATTACCCGAGAATTGGCACGAATGGCTCAAGTCTTTTTACCACAGACTTCACACAAGATTTATCAGATGCTCAACGTAGCTGCGGATGAATGGAACACCATGCTACCGTTAATCCCTGCAGGACATTCACTTAATCCTGCGGAGATCTTATTTGAGAAAATCAGCGATGAGTTAGTAACTGTAGAAAAAGCTAAATTAACACAAACAACCACCCCTAGTAGCCCGTACCCCGCCATGAAAGAATTGATACAATTTGATGATTTTACAAAAATGGATATCCGCTTAGGCAAGGTACTAAGCGCTCGTAAAATGGAAAATGCAGATAAACTGCTCGTATTGACAGTAGATACCGGAATCGATGAGCGAACTATTGTTTCAGGAATTGCGCAACATTATACGCCGGATGAGATTACGGGGAAATCCGTAGTGGTATTAATGAACTTAGCCCCTCGAAAAATTCGCGGTGTAGAGTCCATGGGGATGCTGCTCATGGCTGAAGACAGCGAAGGTAAGTTAAGTGCCTTGGTTAGTGAGCGTGGGTTTGAGGGCGGCCCTACGATTGGATAAGCTTACACGTAGCCTTTATCCTTTGCCCAACTGCTCAATTGTGCTGCATTTGGCAAATCCAATTTCTTTAAAATGTTATGACGGTGTGTTTCGATCGTTCGGTGAGAAACAAATAATTTATCTCCAATTTCTTTTGAGGTAAGTCCTTGGGCTATGAGTTTAACGATTTCAATCTCTTTCATCGTTAATTCTTTCTTCTCCGTCTCATCCACGTTCAAAAGTGAAGCAAAATAGCGGTCTTTGATTTCCGCAGCAATAAACAACTCACCTTTCGATACGGAATGAATCGCATTGATCAACTCACTTTTATTGGTGTTTTTAGTCAAATAACCCTTTGCTCCTAACGAAAGAAACTTTTTTACATAGGTGATGTCATCGTGAAGGGATAGGCCAATCACGCGGGTTTTTGGCAGGGAATCTAAAATCTTTGTAGCCGCATTCAATCCTGAACCAGTACCTAAATTAATGTCCATTAATACAATATCCGGTTTATGAACGAACGCTTGATCAAAGGCCATTTCTTCAGAATCTGCAGTACCACATACCACAATCTGTGGCGCATCCTTTAATAAACTTGACCAAGCTTCACTAATGAGCTTGTGGTCATCAACTATAAGAACTTTTATGGTATCACTCATGGGCTAGGCCTTTTGAGTAAAGTTAAGCATTCAATGCTTCTGCACCACCAACAATTTCTAAAATCTCATTGGTAATAGCCGCTTGTCGAGCCTTATTATAACTCAAGGTAAGGGAACGCTTCAAGTCTGAGGCGTTATCTGTTGCTTTATGCATGGCAGTCATCCGTGCACCGTGTTCCGCCGCTACCGAGTCTAATAATGCCTTGAAGAGTTGTGTTTTTAATGATTTTGGTATCAATTCAGAAACAATATCTTCTTTATTCGGCTCAAAAATGTAATCACTTGGACCGGATTCATTGCTAACACCAGGAACAATAGGAAGATAATCTTCTACTTCAATCGACTGATTTGCGGCATTTAAAAAGCGATTATAAACCAACACTATTTTATCTACCTCTTTCGAACGAAACAGTCTCATTAATTCTTCACCAATTTCAGAGGTTCTGTCAAAGGTAGCATTGGCCATTATATCCTCTAAGGGAGCTAGGGTATCATTTACAAAGTATGCATCTGTCTTTTTTACTACATCCTTGATTTTTTTCCCTAAACATACCACAGAAACCTTGCTTTGCGCAAACTCATTCTTGATTAAGGAATTAACACGCTTAATAATGTTGCTATTAAATCCTCCACAAAGTCCTCGATTGGACGTAATTGCAACAATTAATACCCGCTCTTGGCCACGATTCTCAGCATACATATTCTCAGATAAATCCAAGGAGCTGCTTACATTCTCAAGGATATATCGCAATTTCGATGCATAAGGACGTAATCGTGTAATGGCATCTTGAGCACGCTTCAATTTCGCTGCAGAAACCATCTTCATAGCAGAAGTAATCTGCATGGTTGACGATACTGAGCTTATTCGATTACGTATTTCCTTTAGGTTTGCCATGTCAATTAAAACTGATGATTAGTATTTTCCTGCGATGTCTTTAGCACATTTAGTTAAAACGTCGGTTAATTCATCGTTGAATTGACCCGCCTTAAGCGCTGCTAATACCTCTGGATGATGACTTTCAACGAAGGTTAAGAAATCGATTTCGAACTCTTTAACTTTAGCTACAGGAACACTTTGCATTAATCCTTTGGTTCCAATGTAAATAATAGCAATTTGTTTTTCTACTGGGAACGGATCTCCTTCGCGTTGTTTCAAAATCTCTACGTTTCTTGCTCCTTTGTCTAGTACGGCTTTAGTTGCCGCGTCTAGATCCGAACCGAACTTAGAAAACGCCTCCAACTCACGGTATTGCGCCTGGTCTAATTTTAAGGTACCTGCCACTTTTTTCATGGATTTGATTTGAGCAGAACCTCCAACCCGTGATACAGAAATACCCACGTTAATCGCTGGACGAACCCCTGCATTAAACAAATCGGATTCCAAGAAAATTTGTCCGTCTGTAATGGAGATTACATTGGTTGGGATATATGCCGAAACGTCACCTGCTTGGGTTTCAATAATCGGCAATGCGGTTAATGAACCTCCTCCTTTTACTTTTCCTTTCAAAGATTCGGGAAGATCGTTCATTTGAGCGGCAATGGTATCATCTTTAATAACTTTTGCTGCACGCTCTAAAAGTCTTGAGTGTAAGTAGAATACATCCCCTGGGTATGCTTCACGACCTGGAGGACGACGAAGTAGAAGGGATACTTCA
The DNA here is from genome assembly GCA_044353585.1 of Crocinitomicaceae bacterium. GTDB lineage: Bacteria > Bacteroidota > Bacteroidia > Flavobacteriales_D > Crocinitomicaceae > UBA952. The sequence goes on from JBILBR010000011.1 coordinate 69,352, forward strand.
CGGTAAGCAACCGCTTGTTTTGATAAATCATCATAAACAATCAAGGCTGGTTTACCTAAATCTCTAAAATATTCACCAATTGCAGCTCCAGTCATTGGGGCATAAAACTGCATTGGTGCAGGATCTGATGCATTTGCGGCAACAATAACTGTATAAGCCATCGCCCCTGCATCTTCTAATTTCTTAACAATTCCAGCAACTGTAGAACCTTTTTGACCAATGGCTACATAGATACAAAAAACGGGCTCACCTCGATCATAAAACTCTCTTTGGTTAATGATGGTATCAATTGCTACGGTAGTTTTACCCGTTTGACGGTCACCAATGATTAACTCCCGTTGACCTCGTCCGATTGGAATCATGGCATCAATTGCTTTAATTCCAGTTTGTAATGGCTCATTTACAGGTTGGCGAAAGATTACTCCGGGAGCTTTACGCTCAATCGGCATTTCAAATAATTCACCTGTAATTGGTCCTTTACCATCAATTGGGTTACCTAAGGTATCTACAACCCTTCCAACCATTCCATCTCCAACTTGAACCGAAGCAATTCGCCCAAGACGTTTTACTGTATCTCCTTCTTTTACTGCTGAAGAACGACCTAATAATACCGCTCCGACGTTATCTTCCTCCAAGTTTAGTGCAATTCCTCGCATTCCCCCGTCGAATTCAATTAATTCCCCGTATTGAACGCCATTGAGTCCAAAAATACGTGCAATACCGTCACCGACTTGTAATACGGTACCTACTTCTTGCAATTCAGCTTCAGTTTTTACACCTGACAATTGTTCTCTTAAAATTGCCGAAATTTCTGCTGGTTTTAAATCTGCCATTTTGAATAATTAAATGTTCTTTATTTTACTAATTCTTGTCTTAACTCTTTTAATTTGCTAGCAACAGATGCATCGATCTGTTTATCTTCTATCCGAATCACAAAACCACCAAGTAAAGATGGGTCTACAGATTCAGTTAGTTTTAAGGATCCATCAAATGCTGGAGCAATGCGATCCAATATCTCTTGTTTAGTTTTTTCTGTTAACGGAGAAGCACTAACAATAGAACCCGAAACAATGCCGCGATGTTTCATCAGTTGACGCTCAAACTGCGCAGCTATTTCAGGAAGCAATTGTTCTCTTCCATTCTTTGTAACCAAGGCTAAGAACTGCATCGTAACCGGATTGAAACCGTCAAAAACCTGATGATAGATTGCAATTTTCTTATCGTCTCTTACCACGGGAGAATTCAGGAAAATCCTAAAGTCATTTGACTCTTTAACCACATGTACAAAACGAACCAAATCTTTTTCTACTGCCTCAACCCAACCTTTTTCAAGGGTAAGGTCCAATAAAGCCTTCGCGTATCGTGCAGCTGATTTTGTTGATGCCATGATTAGTTCAATTTGATATCTTCAACCAATTTACTGGCCAATACTTTTTGTTTTTCATCAGAGGCTAATGACTCTTTTACTAACGATTCGGCGATATCCACAGAAAACGTAGCAATTTGAGCCTTCATATCAGCAATTGCCGAGTTACGTTCATTACTAATGGCCAATTTTGCAGATTCGATTAACTTGAGCCCTTCTGATTTTGCTTTCTCCCTCGCTTCATCAATCATTTTTGACCCTGCTTCTTTTGCTTCCTTCAAGATGGCATCACGTTCTGCTCGTGCTTCTTTTAATATGCGCTCATTCTCCGCATGCAAGCTCTTCATTTCTTGTCGAGCTTTCTCTGCTTCCAATAAAGCCTCATCAATTTTTTGACTGCGTGCATTTACTGCACTCAATACTGGCTTCCAAACGAATTTCGCTAAGACTAACAATAGAAGACAGAATGTTATTCCTGTCCAAAATAATAATCCGTAGCTGGGTGTTACTAAATCCATTGTATATATTTTTTTACCTTTTTACATTTAAATTAATTGTCCCCGCCAATCGCAGGGACAATCATTTTTTTTTACTGGTTTGCTCCAAGCATACCCACAACCACACCGAAAAGCGCAACACCTTCGATCAAGGCTGCTGCGATAATCATCGCGGTTTGAATTTTTCCAGAAGCTTCAGGATTGCGAGCAATCCCTTCTACTGCAGAACCACCGATACGGCCAATTCCCATTCCAGCGCCTAACACGGCTAATCCCGCGCCAATTGCTGCTACACTACCAAATACTGCCATTGTATATAAATTAAAAGGTTACTAAACTAATGATGATCTTCCTCTACAGCTGCTCCAATAAACAACGCCGACAAAGATGCAAACAAATACGCTTGTAAAAATGCTACCAAAATCTCTAAAACAGATATGAACAAGGCCATCGGAACTGATAACAAGCCCCATGCTTCAGATTTATTAATAAAAATAATCGAGATAAGAGACAAAACAATAATGTGTCCCGCCGTCATATTCGCGAATAAACGAATCATCAACGCAAATGGCTTGGTAAAAATCCCAACCAATTCAATAGGAATCATAATCGGTAATAAAGCCCATGGAACTCCCGGTGTTGCAAAAATATGCTTCCAATAATTTTTATTTCCACTGAATACCGTCACCAACAGGGTACAAACGGCTAAAAACAATGTAACTGATATATTCCCTGTCAAATTAGCTCCTCCAGGAAAAACAGGAATCATTCCTAATAAGTTATTCACCAAAATAAAAAAGAATACCGTAGTTATAAACCCAATGTATCGGGTGTGCTTTTCACCGTGAATGTTCGGCTTAACAATTTCATCACGCACATAAACAATTAATGGTTCAATAAATTTGGCGATTCCCCGCGGAGCTACGGCGCCATTTCGCTTGTAATAAAGTGAAGTTGACAACATAACTACTAAGAGAATAAATGATCCTATAAATAAGGATAATACGTTTTTTGTAATCGATAAATCCAAGGGCATTGCATTTTTCGGATGAGCACCATGAAAAACCAACTTACCATTGCTTAACTTGTAAATTTTTTCATGCAATAATGCATATCCCTTTGCAGGACCAACGCCAAGCATGTATTCAAACGGCTTTAACGAATCTTGTACATGAATTTCCTTTCCATGATAAAAATGGCCTGCACTAAAAATCTTTAGCCCATTATCCACAAGAATTACAGGTAAATGAATAGACGTTCCGCTATGCCCCTCTCCCCATAAATGCCATTCATGCGCATCTCCGATGTGGTGCATAATCGTCTCTGTTACATTGAATTTCTTTTCTTTCGTAGCATTACCCGTGAATGAAACCAATACTAGGAATGTTACAATACTTAAAAAACGTATAATTGTGGTTCGACTCATTTTAAAATTGGCCTGAAAAATTGGCGCAAAGGTACAAATTCTTTTCTGTTAAGCTCACTTATTTTATTTCTTTTTTATCCTTTTTACGAATTGCTTGGTACATTTTTATCGCAAACATTAAAAGTAACGCCACTGCAAAAAAACCAAAGGTTGCATACACCCAGTTCATTGAGTCTTTAAGTACAATAATAAAAACAATAATAACCAGCAGTAAGGTAGCTACTTCGTTCCAAACTCGAAGCGCCCCAGACCCCCAGTGGTAGCGGTGATTTTTTAAATCGAAAAAAATCTTCTGACAAATAAAATGATAGATCAACAGCAATAGCACAAAGCCTAGTTTGAGGTGCATGTAAAGCTGACTTAAGTAGCTTGGAAAAGCAACAAGCATTAAAACACCAAAAATAACCGTCAATACCATTGCCGGGGTTGAAATAATCCACCATAATCGTCCTTGCATTAGTAAAAACTGCTTAGATAAAATACTTCGCTCTGGTTCCGGCTTGCCATTGGCTTCTACCTGATAGATGAATAATCTGACCATATAAAATAATCCAGCAAACCAACTTACCATAAAAATTATATGTAAGGCTTTAATTATTCCTACATTTGTTTGTATCCATTCCATGAATCAAAAGTACATTTTAATTAAGTTCAATTGGAAAATGAATGGTATGATTTAAACTTGTAGTATGTGGAAACATCGGATTATTTTGTTTTTTCTCTTTTTTGCTTTTTCGGTTAATTGCTTAGGGCAAATACTTTCTGTAAGTGGTTATTATGAAGGAATGAATTTGTTTGTTTCGAATCCCATTAAAAATGACGGTTATGGGTATTGCATTAATAAAGTACTTGTTAATGGTAATGTCTTACCTGCCTCTATTCAAACCGATTATTTCGAAATAGACCTCACGTTATTTAATCTCAAAAAAGGAGATGACGTGTTTATTGAATTAGAACATGGCGAGGGGTGCACACCTTCGTTTGTGAATCCTGAAGTATTATTGCCATTCAGCACCTTTGAAGTCGTGTCTATTAGCGCTAATTCACAAGGTAAAATCTCATGGACCACCAAGAACGAATCTGGCAAACTAACCTACTTGGTTGAACAATTCAAATGGGATCGTTGGGTAGTTGCCGCAGAGGTGCTCGGTAAAGGGGCTAAGACCACGAACCAATATTCCATAGACATCCTACCAACCAGTGGATATAATAAAGTACGGGTTGCTCAAATAGACAATACGGGTCAGAAACGTCATTCTAAAACCGTTGGATTCACCTCGACAAAAAAGTCCGTTAAAAAGACACCATCAAAAGTAAAATCAAACTTGTACTTTAAAACGGAAGGCGTTCTTGCAAAAACCAAATATGAACTTTATGATGCATTTGGTAATCTGTTAAAAAAAGGGTTTGATCACACCGTTGATTGCACGGAATTACTCAATGGAATCTACAACATTAACTACGATAATAAATCGGAAAAATTTATAAAATACTGATGTTACTTAGAATTGAACACCTTGGAATTGCCGTTGATAGCTTGGCTGAAAGCATCCCTTTGTACGAAGCACTCCTGAATACCCCCTGTTACAAGAAGGAAGAGGTTGCTTCCGAAGGCGTTATGACGGCCTTTTTTCAGGTGGGTCCTAATAAAATCGAATTACTTCAAGCAACAAACCCTAGCTCACCGATTGCAAAATTCCTATCAACCAAAGGAAAAGGCTTTCATCACGTTGCCTTTGAAACAGACAATATACAAGCTGAAATAGATCGCTTGGTTACTTCCGGATTCGAACTTATTCATCACGCCCCAAAACCCGGAGCAGACCAAAAAATAATTGCCTTTCTACATCCAAAATCCAGCGACAAACTCTTGGTAGAACTTTGTCAAGATAAGGTTGACAATCCCCTGTAATTTGGATTGTATCTAAATTGTTGTTTCATGACAATTTCATGACAATTAACATAGAGTTAATCGTGAATTTTGTCGCACTAGAAACGAGTTATGGCGAAAGAGGTGTTGAAGTATTTGCATACCATAGCGTTTACGCATCGGAATTTTGAGGTGACTAAAATAGGTCTACTTCATATTCCTTTGGATGAACAAAACACTCGGTTAAATCCTGTAAAACAAGACTTTAATCTCGAAGAATTGCTGATGCTTTCTACCTGTAACCGGGTGGAATTCAGTTTTGTTTTTACGGGAGCGGTAGACACCGAATTCATGCACCAGTTATTAAGGGTCGTTTATCCATCCCTTGGTGAAGAAGACCTCACCTCATTTGTAATAAAACTCGAACATTACCATGGCATGAAGGCTGTGGATCATGCCATGTCCGTGGCGTCCTCCATCGATTCTATGATTATTGGTGAACGGGAAATTATTACCCAAGTTCGTCAAGCGTACGAGCATTGTGCATCGATCGGACTCACGGGCGACTTGCTTCGAATCATAAACCGACACGTCGTTGAAACAGCAAAAAAAGTCTACACCAGAACCTCCATTTCCACAAAACCGGTTTCTGTAGTATCGCTTGCATATCACCAACTTAAAAGACTACAAATCCCGTTGAATGCTCGATTTTTAATTATCGGTGCTGGAGTTACCAATACCACCATGGGACGTTTTCTTAAAAAACATGGTTTTAAAAATTTTGCTGTATTCAATCGAACCCTTGAAAAAGCAACGCAACTTGCGAAAGAGTTAGGCGGATCGGCCTATCCGCTTCAAGAACTAGATTTATACCGCGGTGGATTTGATGTGATTATCAGTTGCACGGGTGCGGATCATCATGTGATTACCCCTGTGCTATACGAAACGTTGTTGCAAGGTGACCAACATCCAAAAACTGTAATAGACATTGCCATTCCACAAGATCTAGATCCAGAAATCATCGTTAAACACCCCGTTAAACATATCTCTGTGAGCCTCTTGCAACAGATTTCGCACGAGAACCTACAAGAACGTACCAAAGAACTAGCACATGTAGAACAAATTCTTCAGTCTGCGCACGAGGAATTCGAACAAATTCTGCAAATAAGACACGTAGAATTAGCGATGCGAGCGGTGCCCGAAGAGATTAAACGCATTAAATCTGATGCCGTCAATGAGGTATTCAAACATGAAATCAATGCGCTAGACCCTCAATCACGAGAAGTACTTGAAAAAGTACTGGGATATGTCGAGAAAAAATATATTGCTGGGCCCATGAAATTGGCTAAAGAAATTCTTGTAAAAAATGGATAAACCCCTTATTCGTATTGGAACGCGTGGAAGCGATCTTGCTCTTTGGCAAGCAAACCACGTTAAATCGAGGCTAGAAGCCCTTGGATGTACTGTTTCAATAAACATCATCCAAACCCAGGGAGACCGTATTCAGGATTTGAGTTTTGATAAACTGGAAGGAAAGGGATTTTTTACCAAAGAAATTGAACTTGCCCTAATCCAAGGAGAGGTAGACCTTGCAGTACATTCACATAAAGATTTAGAAACTACCCCACCGACCGGATTAGTTATTGCCGCTGTATCAGAACGAGAGGACCCGAGTGAACTCCTGCTTATTCGCAACGAAGCACACGATACTTCTCAAACTTTCGAACTAAAAGAAGGTGCTCGAATCGGAACAAGTTCGGCTCGCAGACAAAGTTTACTGCGTAACTTTCGCGACGATTTACTCATTGAGGAGTTACGTGGTAATGTACCTACACGCATTGAAAAACTCCGAAGCGGCCAATACGATGCTATTTTATTAGCAAAAGCAGGGGTTTCTAGATTAAACTTAGATACCAGCGACCTGATTACGCTCACCTTAAACCCTAAAGAATTTGTTCCAGCACCAGCGCAAGGCGTACTTGGTCTTCAAGTGCGAGAAGCAGATAGCCAAACCTATGAATGGGTTAGAAAATTGAATTATGCACCTTCAGAACATTGCATTCACATTGAACGTGAGGTGCTGAGAAACATGGAAGGTGGCTGTCAATTACCTCTTGGAGTATACAACGACGGCGAAGTAGTCCATGTATCATATGCAAAATCCAAACAGGAAGCAGCCATCCTTATAAAATTTCCAATCGAAAAGGATTTAGACCCTGTTTCATCAATCATTGAAACCCTAAACGCCTTGTAATGCGCGTCTTTTATTCTTCGGAATTAGAGCCAACACATCCCTTAGCCCTTGCTTGCCAACACCTTAGCATTGCACTCACTTCACAGCCTTTAATCCGCTTTGAAGCGATAAATGCAGCGCCGAAACTTCCCTATGAAGTCATTTTCTTTAGCAGTCCGAGGGCTTTTGAATTTGGAAGGCAATTTATTACTCCTGCCTCAGCGGTAGCATGTTATGCGCATGGCACGGCAAAGCACATCAATTCACCTATCTCTTGGCAAGGAAACACCCCAGGAAACCCTAGCCAAACAGCTCAAGAATTTCATGCTTGGGTAGGACAACGACGTGTATTTTTTCCTGTTTCGGACCGAAGTCTGGGGAGTATTACCAAGGTGTTCTCTGCTAACCAAATCGAAGTGCTTTCTGTGTATCATACCCTACTAAACCCAATAAAAATCCCCACGTGTGCGGTTTATATCTTTACCAGTCCGAGCAATGTAGAATCCTTTATTTTAATTAATTCAATACCCCTAGGAGCGCATGTTATTGCCTGGGGAGACAGTACCGCTGCCGCACTACTTGAGGCAGGCATTGAAGTTGAACTCATCCAATCCGGGTCAGATTCATTGGATTGGGAACGCATCCTTACCGCATGGGTTAAGCCCTAGAAGTTCGTACTTTTGTGGTATGATTCAAGATACGATTATTGCCTTAGCTACGGGAGGAACAGGCGCCTTGTCGGTAATCCGACTCTCTGGGCCCAATGCCCGAACCATTACCCAAGCGCACATGGCCAAAGACTTAGGGTCCATTCAAAGCCACAGCGTGCATTTTGGTTTATTCAAGGCATTGGATCAAACCCCCATCGATGAAGTATTAATTGCCTACTTTGCCCACGGAAGAAGTTTTACAGGAGAAGAAACGATAGAAATTCACTGCCACGGTTCGTCATACATTCAACAAACCATCATTCAAGCGCTATTAACTCAAGGCGCGCGTTTGGCCACTCCGGGGGAATTTACACAACGAGCCTTTGTTAATGGAAAACTGGACCTCTCGCAAGCGGAAGCTGTAGCCGACCTCATCGCATCGCAGTCGCAACAAGCGCATGCCATGGCTTTGAATCAACTGAGGGGGACCTTCTCACACGAATTGAGTACCCTTCGTGAAAAATTGATAGAATTTGCCAGCCTCATTGAACTCGAATTGGATTTTGGCGAGGAAGATGTAGCCTTTGCAGACCGAACGGCCTTGTTGACCTTAGTACAGGACGTCTTAGCTAAGATTGAACGATTAATTGCAAGCTTTAGCCTCGGTAATGCAATGAAAACAGGGGTGCCTGTTGCCATTGTCGGGGCACCGAATGCCGGAAAAAGTTCCTTGTTGAATCACTTACTCGGTGAAGAGCGCGCCATCGTCAGCGACATTCCGGGAACAACCCGCGACGTGATTGAAGAAGTTTTGATCATTGATGGTATTAGTTTTCGACTCATGGATACGGCGGGGATCCGAGAAACCACCGAAACCATAGAGGCCCTAGGAATTGCCCGTTCGCAAGAGAAAATTCATCACGCACGAATCATACTCGCCTTAAGTGATGCCACCAATGCCACGCAGTTGGAGGCAGACCGTCAATGGGTAGATACCCTACGGACGGAACACCCAAACAAGGACATTCTTTGGGTAGCGAATAAAACCGATATACATCAGGTGACCCTCCCGGTAGATTTATCCATAAGCGCGGTGACAGGAAGCGGAGTGGAAACATTAACACAAACGATGAGTGCGCGTATCAAACAAGACTTTGATGTACAGCAAGAAACTATTGTATCGAACGTACGGCACCTGGAGGCCCTAGAACAAACCCGAGGGGCGCTTCTCGCAGCAATGCACGGGCTCAGCCATGAACTCCCGGCAGACTTAGTGGCCATGGATATTCGCTCCGCCATGCGTTCGTTGGGGAACATTACCGGCGAAATTGAAATGGATACCGATATTCTAGGGACGATTTTTAGTAGGTTCTGTATCGGAAAGTAAGCGCAAAAAAAAGGCCGCAGATGCGGCCTTTAACTTTTCACTTTTCTTTATTAATCACGTTGACGTGCTTCAGAAACGTTGATGTTTCTTCCACCCATTTCGTAATTAGCAAGTGCTTCCATAGCAGCTCTTGCTTCATCTTGATTGGCCATCTCAACGAAACCAAATCCACGTGAACGACCAGTATCTCGGTCTTTAATAATTTTTACTGAGGAAACCTCCCCATACTGAGAAAACAAATCTCCCAATTCTTGCTCACTTAAGCGAAAGCTTAAGTTTGAAACGTACATGTTCATAAATAAAACTTAAATAAATAAAACAAATGTAATGAACATCGGAGTTGGATAGGCCCTCAAAAACACGAATATTTTCAAGGAATTACACAATGATCGTTTGTCATTACAGTACGAAACTACGTCTAATTATTCAATAAACAATGGAATTATCACTTATTCCTCATCATTCACTACATAATTGCCACATGATTTTAAGAGCGGCCCTAGGTTATACACCCGTTTATTCATGTTATTCGACAAGGCAATTATACAAATACTGTCTTGGCGAAGGGAACAATATAAGCCGGTATTTCCATGCCACCACCCGGTATGAAAAAAGAAGGTGTCTTTTCCTTTTTTCTCTTTTAACCGAATTCCTAACCCATAATTTCGAGTGCCTGGATGTTCATAACTATAGCCCTTATACATTTGTTTTCTTAACGAATCACTCAAAAACGAATCCATATAGGTAGCACGATCCATCTTAACCAAATCTCGGGCTGTTGTATACAAATTTTTATCTCCATAAATAGCATCGAGGTAGGTAAACCCATTCCACATCCCGTTTTGATTGTAGTTTCTACAATAGGCATCATATTGATCTTTTGTTGACGCAATCACCGAATTCTTCATGTCAAGCGGTTCAAAAATCAACTGTTTCATTGCCTTTGGAAAAGCAATCCCTGTCACCTTTTCTAGAATGAGCGCCAACATCGCATAATTCGTATTACAATACGCAAAATGGGTACCCGGAGTACTATTGAGTTGAATCTTAAACTTAATCATCAAGCGAATGATGTCTTCATTATTAAGCACCGTTTTACGATCCGTGTTAGCGTCTGCAAAATACCCGTAATAGGGAAGTCCACTGCGATGGTTTAGCAACATTTTTACCGTAATGTTCTTAAATGGAAAGTTCGGTAAATAATAAGATACCCGCTGATTCAGTGAGATTTTACCTTGATCCACCAAGCGTAATATGGCTAAGGCAGTTGCTACCTTACTAATTGATGCCACATGCATTGGCGTTTCCAAGGTCATTTTCTCCTTAGTTTCTGCGTTTGAGAATCCCGTAGCTCGTGAATAAATAATATACCCATTTTTTGAAATCAGAAATTGTCCGCTGAATGACCCTTTATTAATCCAATTATTATAATAGGCCGAAGCACTATCTAATAAATATTGCCTGCGTTCAGGAGATGGTGCCGCCATTTGTTGCTCTTCGACCAATTCCGGATTTCCGGTTGGGGAATTATCACCACATGAAGACAAGATTAATATAAACAGGGGAATTAACCAGTAATTTCTCATTGCGGGCAAAATTAGTAATTTTGAGTATGGAACCTGAAAGTTATTCTCTTGCCTTTGAAGAATTACAACGCATCGTAACCGAAATGGAACGAGGAGATGTTGGGATTGATGAATTGGCCGTAAATGTAAAACGTGCCTCGGAACTTATCCTATATTGCAGAAACAAATTGAAAACTACAGAATTAGATGTTGCTGAAATTCTGAGGCAACTTGAAGAAGAAAACGGCGAAGCAAGCGCTTAATTACTACCTTTGCAAAAAGTTATTATGTCGGATTCTCGCTACCAAGCGCGGGGTGTATCAGCTGGAAAAGAGGATGTTCACCAAGCCATTAAAAACATAGATAAAGGATTATTTCCCAAAGCCTTTTGTAAAATCGTACCCGACTATTTAACTCAAGACGAAAACTACTGTATCGCAATGCATGCAGATGGTGCAGGTACAAAATCCTCATTAGCCTATATGTATTGGAAAGAAACGGGTGATTTATCCGTTTGGAAAGATATTGCGCAAGATGCCTTAATCATGAACATCGATGATTTACTTTGCGTTGGGGCTACTGGTCCTATTTTAGTTTCCTCGACCATAGGAAGAAATAAACGCTTAATTCCGGGAGAAGTAATCAAAGCCATCATTGAAGGTACGGAAGAGATTTTAAGTATGCTGCGTACAGCGGGAATGGATATCTATTCTACAGGCGGAGAAACAGCTGATGTGGGCGATTTAGTACGCACCATTATCGTGGATTCCACGGTGGTTTGTCGAATGAAACGTGCCGACGTAGTAAGTAATCATACAATAAAACCAGGGAATGTCATCGTTGGATTCGCATCGTTTGGTGAAGCAACGTATGAAACTGAATACAATGGAGGAATGGGTAGTAATGGGCTCACCGCAGCACGCCATGACGTATTTAACAAAGTCTTGGCAGAAAAATATCCTGAAAGTTACGATCAAGGGATTCCTTCGGACCTGGTGTACAGTGGGTCGAAATCACTCACAGATGAAGTGGTTGGATCACCTATCAATGCCGGAAAACTTGTCCTTTCACCTACACGAACTTATGCCCCCTTGATTATTCAAATCCTATCCAAATACCGAAGTAAAATTGATGGGATGGTACATTGCTCAGGTGGTGGTCAAACCAAAGTATTGCACTTCGTTGACAATGTACATATTGTTAAGGACAATTTATTTACATGCCCGCCTTTGTTCGAAATGATACAAAAAGAATCAGGAACATCATGGCAAGAAATGTACAAGGTATTTAACATGGGGCATCGCTTCGAAATATATACGGATGAGGAAACAGCAACAAATTTGATTGATATCGCCCATTCGTTTAACATTGAAGCCAAAGTAATTGGTCATGTCAACGCATCAGAACAAAAAGAAGTAACGATTCGGAGTGAATTCGGAGAATTTCATTACGAATAACGTCTTTTTTTAAAAATTCCTTTAAGAAAAGAAATGGATTTCTTACTTTTGCCTCCCGTTAACAACGGTGGGATGGGTGAGAGGCTGAAACCAACAGTTTGCTAAACTGTCGTACGGGTAACTGTACCGCGGGTTCGAATCCCGCTCCCACCGCAATAACGTGGAGGTTGGAAGGGATGAGAAACCGAAGGGTTCGTGCCGTAGCGAAGCGAAGACCACCGAAGGTAATCCCGCTCCCACCGCAATAACGTGGAGGTTGGAAGGGATGAGAAACCGAAGGGTTGGTTAAACAAAAAAAATAAAACATCAACAACGGTTGATGTGCATAAAAGATACTAGAAGATGATTCGTTCGGGGCGTAGCGTAGTCCGGTCATCGCGCCTGGTTTGGGACCAGGAGGTCGCAGGTTCGAATCCTGCCGCCCCGACTGGGGATGAGCAATCATCCCCTTTTTTTTTATAGTCCGCTAGCTTCTGCCTTCATTGTTTTTCGGCAGACAAGTAGCTGGATAGAAATATAGGTCCGCTAGCTCAGTCCGCCGCGGCGGAAGCAACTGCCAAATGTTGCACTGAGTATTGAAATTTAGGTCCGCTAGCTCAGCTGGATAGAGCAACTGCCTTCTAAGCAGTAGGTCTCAGGTTCGAATCCTGAGCGGATCACTAAACCCTTCTCATATTGGAGGGTTTTTCTTTTTTATATATATGCCCTACTATTCTTACGTAATCAGATCCATAAATCATGGCGTCTTGTATAAAGGCTCTACCCAAAATCTTGAGCAAAGAATAGAATATCACAATCAAGGAAAGGTGACCTTCACTTCTAAATATCTACCTTGGGAGTTAGTTCTTTTTGAGCCCTTCGATACTCGTGTCGAAGCTGCTAAACGTGAAAAATGGTATAAATCTGGTACAGGAAGAGATTGGATTAAAAGTCAATTAGAACAACTATAGTTGATAATAGAGCAATCCGCCGCGGCGGATAGGTCTCAGGTTCGAATCCTGAGCGGATCACTAAACCCTTCTCATATTGGAGGGTTTTTCTTTTTTATATATATGCCCTACTATTCTTACGTAATCAGATCCATAAATCATGGCGTCTTGTATAAAGGCTCTACCCAAAATCTTGAGCAAAGAATAGAATATCACAATCAAGGAAAGGTGACCTTCACTTCTAAATATCTACCTTGGGAATTAGTTCTTTTTGAGCACTTCGAAACTCGTATCGAAGCCACTAAACGTGAAAAATGGTATAAATCTGGTACAGGAAGAGATTGGATTAAAAGCCAAATAGAACAACTATAGTTGATTATAGACCTATCCGCCGCTGCGGATAGGTCTCAGGTTCAAACTTTTCTCTTCGACTGAAAGGAGAATATCCAAACGGGATCACAAAAGGAGTCCACTTCGATACGAAGCGGACTTTTTTGTTTATACCGAATAAAGCTTGCTTTAATGAGGGTAGAACAAAAAAGGCCGGGCTTTACGCAGTAACGTAGACACTATGTTTGGATTGAGCCCAACACCTGTGTTCACGAAGTAATCCAAGTAAAACTAACCCTTAAGGGTAGAACAAAAAAGGCCGGGCTTTACGCAGTAACGTAGACGCTATGTTTGGATTGAGCCCAACACCTGTGTTCACGAAGTAATCCAAGTAAAACTAACCCTTGCTTTAATGAGGGTAGTGTATATTGGGCGATTTTACTGCTTAATCAACTTATTTTGCTGAATAAATTGTCCTTCCAGGGTATAAAAGTTCAGGAAGTACGTTCCAGGTGCCAAAGTGTTTTCAAAATCAATTTGCAAACGGGTGGATTCCATGTCGTATTCCGCAACCAATTTTGCATTCACGTCTAACAATTGCATTTTAATCGGGTCTTTTTGCTCTTCTGGGCCTTCGATAATACTATATGTTGTGGCAGGATTCGGATAAACTTTAAAGGTAGGATTCGGTTTATCCAACATTACTACCGTCGGGCTAATCGGAACGAGTTTGTCTGGTTGTTCGAATCCATTATGAATAAAATTAGTCCCTACTTGCCCACCATATATGATAGGTTCTCCAATGGTATAGACTACAATTTTATCATTGGTAAATGAAAAACCTGTTGATGGAGACGCCCAGCGTCCTGCTGCTGCAGAAACCACGCGATCGGGCATGTTAGTTTGTGCAATCAATGAGCTGCTTGCTAACAAAAGTAAGAACAAAAAAGTTGTTTTCATTAGGGCACAATATTAAATTCAAGAATACTTAACAATCCTCCTGTTCCACCACCATTACCGCCAAAGGTGACCGTAGTGCCGGAAGACAACCAAAATGGGAAATTGACATTATGAGCAGAGGATTGTTGTTGGCGCAGATTGTAATAAACGCCGTTGTAGAGCATGTACGCATAGTTGTTTGAAGGAGTATTGAGCATGCAACTCTCAATTTTCCAGACTTTGCCAGCAGGAACAGTGACCGGCGTGGTATTAGCTCCCGTAAAGGCCATATTGATTACTTGATTAAACTGCAGATTCCCTTGAGCGATAGCAGAATCTAAGGTGACTAAAAAAAATAAAATTAAAAAAACTCTCATGGTACAACATTAAATTCAAGAACACTAAACCAACGAAAAGCGGAGGCATTGCTGCTGCTATGCCCCATAATAGTTCCTGCGGGAAGCCAAATAGCTCCAGCATCAGAACCCCTATAATACGATCCTTGGTTATTATTGAAATCCCCAATATATTCAAAGGCAATCGAATTATTTAAATAAACAAACATCGTAACAGAATAAGACCCCATCGTTTCTATTTTCCACGTTTTACCTGCAGGTACTGTCCACTGTGCCGTATTATTCGCCGTTGCATTGAGCAATAACACTTGATTAAATTGCAAATTACCTTGTGCCTTGAAAAAACTAATAAAAAAAATAAAAATGACCCCGTACAATATTTTCATGGTAACACATTAAATTCAACAATACTCACGCTCAACACATTCGTTGACGCCGCCAAACTCGTACCTGCCGGTAACCAAATCGGGGCATCAAAAATTCGATAATCCGCAGCAGCTACGTATCCGTCTTGATTCCAATACCCGTCGTTCCGACCAACCTCTCTTGTTATAGTGGTTTGCAAAAACACTTGAGTACCATTCACTAAAACGACAAAATTTTTAGTTCCTCCCGCGCTTGCTTGGTTCGGTTGACGATTTAAATCAATGGCCAATTGAGAAGACGGAAGATAATTTTCGAGCTTCCATACTTTCCCTGCGGGTACCGTTTCTACCGTACTCACAAGCTTAACCTGATTAAACTGCAAGTTGCCTTGAGCGCGTGCATTTAATGCAGCGAAAAGAACTGTAATAAAAATGAAAATCTTATTCATCAAGATTAAAAACCGTCGGTCGTATAAATTAAGGTATTCGCCGTAGAAGAATATCCAGTAGCGCCTCCCCCACCTGCAGCAGCACCTGCGATAGCCGTCCATGCTGCTCCATTATAATAATAAAATCCTGGCGTGTTATCAGATTGATAAATTAACAACCCCGTAGCTGGCGTAGAAATCGCATTGCGTTGGGTTTGAGTCATGGTAGGCAACAAGAATCCTTTAGTTGTAGAATTCACCTCTAATGCAGCCGATGCATTTGGTGATACGGTACCGATACCTACACTTGATCCGTTGTTAAAAATATTAGAGCTATTTAATACCCACTGCGTTCCATTCCAATACGGTGTGTTTCCAGCCGCTGAACCACTTGCCAATAATCCTGCAGGACCTTGGGGACCCGTTGCGCCGGCCGGGCCGGTTGCACCTGTAGCACCAGTTAATCCGGCTGGACCTTGAGGACCGGCTACGCCGGCAGGGCCGGTTGCACCTGTAGCACCAGTTAATCCTGTTGGGCCGGTAGGACCTGCTGGACCTTGGGGACCGATGGCTCCCGTAGCGCCAGTTAAACCTGTTGCTCCGGCAGGACCTTGAGGACCTGCAGGACCTTGGGGACCCGTTGCGCCTGCTGCGCCGGCAGGACCCTGTAGGCCAGTTGCTCCAGCTATACCTTGTGGACCGGCAACTCCAGTCGGACCAACTAATGAAGCTCCTGCGGGCCATGTACCATTTGCCTTAGGACCATAAATTGTATTCGTGGCGGTGTTAATATAAAAATCGCCATTAACTCCGATTCCTGCGGTAGGATTGGTAGTACCGTTTAAAACCGCTGTACCGTTGGTACCGTTAATACCATTTGTTCCTGCTATTCCTTGTGCTCCTGCCGGACCAGTTGCACCTGCTGTGCCGGCCGGACCCTGCAGGCCGGTAGCACCCGCTGGACCAGCTGGACCTTGAGGTCCGGTTGATCCCGTTAATCCAGTTGCGCCAGTTGCGCCTACGTTCCCTTGAGGCCCTTTAATATTACCTGTTAAGGTCCACGTGGTAGCAGCTGATTTATAATGTACATCCCCCGTAGCGGTGTTCAAATAAAAATCACCAATATTTCCCAATGCTGTCGATGGAGCCGTCGCTCCGTAT
>JBILBR010000016.1:0-24821 GCA_044353585.1 Crocinitomicaceae bacterium
AAGGCCACATTACCATAATCGCAGACTTCTGTACGCTTCGCACTCAGGCTTCGGTACGCTTCGCTACTCAGCCTGCTTAAATCTCACCGTGGAGTGAGTGGTACAAAAGGACAAATCGAAGGCCACAACACCATATCGCAGGCTTCGATACGCTGCGCACTCAGGCTGCTTGTGTATACCGAGCAATAATTTAATATACTATCGTTTTCCTCTATTCAAAATTATTAATGGCTGGATTCATGTATATTCTCAAATGTGCAAACGATACCTTCTATGTTGGAAGCACTAAAAACTTGATAAGAAGATTTAAAGAACATCAAAATGCATCAGGCGCAAATCACACCAAGCGTTATGGACCTGTCGAACTCGTGTATTTTGAAATTTACCAACGAATTGATTTTGCTTATTACCGAGAAAAACAAATACAAGGTTGGACAAGAAAAAAGAAACTAGCGCTGATTAATGGAGAATATACTGACTTAAAATTTGCTGCTAAAAAAGTCTTCAAAACCAATTAAATACCCCCCTCCGTGGACTGAGTGGTCCGCCCTAGCGGATTGTATCGAAGGACACAACACCATAACCGCAGACTTCGATACGCTTCGCACTCAGCCTGCTAAAATTCCTTGTGGAGTGAGTACCCCGTAGGGGTGTATCGAAGGCCACATCACCATAATCGCAGACTTCGGTACGCTTCGCACTCAGGCTTCGATACGCTCCGCTACTCAGCCTGCTTGAATTCACTGTGGACTGAGTGGTCCGCGGTGGCGGATTGTATCGAAGGCCACATCACCATAATCGCAGGCTTCGATACGCTCCGCACTCAGGCTTCGGTACGCTTCGGTACGCTTCGCTACTCAGCCTGCTTAAATTCCTTGTAGAGTGAGTACCCCGTAGGGGTGTATCGAAGGACACAGCACCATAACCGCAGGCTTCGATACGCTCCGCTACTCAGCCTGCTTAATCTTAACGTGGACTGAGTGGTCCGCGGTGGCGGATTGTATCGAAGGACACATTACCATAACCGCAGGCTTCGGTACGCTTCGGTACGCTTCGGTACGCTTCGCTACTCAGCCTGCTAAAATTCCTTGTGGAGTGAGTACCCCGTAGGGGTGTATCGAAGGACACAGCACCATAACCGCAGGCTTCGATACGCTCCGCTACTCAGCCTGCTAGAATTCTCCGTGAGTGGTACATATAAAATTACTTTGAATTCAATTGAATGTATCGAACCCAATCTGCTTGATATTTGATCGCCATACTGGGGGTTAATTCAATACCTACAGAAGCAAAATCTTCACCCGTCATCCAATTAAGAATCCATGAGGCGCGTCCGGCAACGGTAAAAATATCCTCTTGCATTCCTCCCCCATGGCCATAAAATTTCAGCTCACCGGTTTGAATGCGATCCCAAATAATTAAATCGGCCGTATTCGTTAATCCCACTTTCGTTTTATTTGATAACCTGCAAATCAAATGCGGGAAGACTTCATAAGGATGTGCGAAACACCAGGTTTTTGCCGCGCACAAATCCCAAAAGTTCTTAGCGGAGTCAAGTAGAGCGAGTACCTTATTCAGTGAAAACCCCAGCGTATCAATCGAACTGTAAAAGCGATATTCTTTTTCTGCTTCAATCCATGCGATTGGCTTTTTGAATGAAGGCCTTAGTTCATAGGTTGTACGCGCTGAGTCTTGATGATTGAAATATGAGAAGGTGTCCGTCACCGGCTTCCAAAAATCGATGGACTCAACAGTTAATTCTTGCTGAGCAACCAAGGGAAATGCCACAGCAAATAAAATTCCAAGGAAACTGATTCGCATTATTTGTTCGCGCGTGAAATAATTTCCTCCACAACGCTCGGGTCTAACAGAGTGCTGGTATCTCCCAAATTCGACACATCACCTTCCGCAATTTTTCGTAAAATTCTGCGCATGATTTTACCGCTTCGCGTTTTAGGTAGGCCCGGAACCACAAGGATTCTATCCGGTTTAGCGATCGGACCAATTTCTTTTGAAACGGTATTTAATACTTCCGTTTGCATGGTTTTCTCATCATAAGAACCCGCATCCAAAATCACATACGCAAAAATTCCTTGTCCTTTAATGTCATGCGGATATCCTACTACGGCACTTTCAATGACGCGCTCGTGCATGTTGATTGCATTCTCCACTTCTGCCGTTCCAATGCGATGACCACTCACATTCAATACGTCGTCTACCCTACCCGTAATTCGGTACATTCCTTCGGCATCGCGCATGCATCCATCCCCCGTAAAATATTTGTTAGTATACACCGAAAAATAGGTCTGGCGACAGCGTTCATGGTCGTTGTATGTTGTTCGAATCATCCCTGGCCAAGGAAATTTAATGCATAAGTTTCCATTCACCTCATTCCCTTCAATCTCCTCCCCTTGGTCATCCACCAAACAGGGTTGAATTCCAGGTAAGGGTAAGGTAGCATAGGAAGGCTTCGCAGGCGTAATTCCCGCCAAATTGGAAATCATAATTCCTCCCGTTTCGGTTTGCCACCAGGTATCTACTATCGGACAGTTATTCTTCCCGATGTGGTCATCATACCAATGCCACGCCTCTTCGTTGATGGGTTCTCCTACCGAACCGAGTACCTTTAATGAACTCAAATCCTTTCCTTCAATGAATTCCGTACCGAATCCCATTAAACTTCGAATGGCGGTTGGTGCGGTATATAAAATATCCACCTTGTGTTTAGCAACGATTTCCCAAAACCTTCCGGCATCAGGCCACGTGGGAACTCCTTCAAACATCAAGGAAGTTGCTCCGGCACTCAAGGGACCATAGATGATGTAACTATGCCCGGTAATCCAACCGATATCTGCGGTACAAAAATGCACTTGTCCGGGTTGATATTGAAACACATTTACGAAGGTATAATTCGCCCAAACCATATAGCCAGCGGTCGTATGCACTACGCCTTTTGGTTTACCGGTAGAACCTGACGTATACAGTATAAACAAGGGATCTTCAGATTCCATAGCTTCAGCGGGTACCTGCCAATTCCCTTCGTTCGCCACCCGATCCATTTCAACATGCCACCAAAAATCACGTCCAGCCTGCATGGTACAAGCCGTATGTGTGCGCTCATAAACAATTACCGTTGAAATAGCATTGGTAGATTTCAGTGCTTCATCTACAACAGACTTTAAGGGAATATCCTTTGCTCCTCGGTACGCCCCATCGCAGGTTACAATGCACGTAGCGCCAGCATCCGCAACACGATCAGCAATCGCTTGGGCAGAAAAACCTCCAAAGATGATTGAATGAATCGCACCAATACGGGCACAGGCTAAGGTAGCAATGGCCAATTCTGGTATCATTCCCATGTAAAGGCATACGCGGTCGCCTTTTTTAACCCCATGATTAAGCAATACCCGAGCAAATTGATTCACTAGGTGGTGAAGTTCCACGTAGGAAATGGCACGAGACGCTTCATCGGGATTATTGGATTCCCATAGAATGGCTGTAGCATCGCCCTGTGCAGCTAAGTGTCGGTCTAAGCAATTTTCGGTAATATTGAGTTGAGCGCCATCAAACCAGCGCACATCAGGGTCGGAGAAATTCCAGTGCAGGACCTTATCCCATGGTTTTTTCCATTGAAAATTTGCTGCGATGGAAGCCCAAAATTCATCGGGGTTATCCACGCTGTGCTTATAGGCGTCTTGGTACTGTTGAAAGCTCTGGATTTGATATGGATATGACATAAATAGGTACTTAGTTTTCCTAAAATTAATTAAATCAGTTCAAATCCTGTTATAAGCCGCGCAAAAGCGCGTAACTTTGTACCAGTTGCTTTAGCGAAGCAATACGTTCTTTGGGGTCGACATTGGATTTGACAGCGATAGCGGCAGTCAGGTGTCAGCATGCAGAGGGTTGTGGTGAACCTCTTAAATATCTTGTCACAAACAATAAATGACAATACGTCATACGCACTTGCTGCTTAATTAACGGAATGTTAGTTGGCTTAATTCAACTGAAGCACAGTAGGTTGAACAAGTACCTTCGGTAGGCGACGGCCCGTTTCGCATACCAATCGAAGGTTCATCCCATCGGGCTGGTAAACGTGAGGCTACTAAGCGGTTACGAGAACTCAGTGGCTAAGTCCGAGACCGGGTGTTCCTGTCCAATTTCGGATCGAAAATTAATCAGGAAATAAGCATGTAGAAAGCTTGAGTTCCCATTGTTTGGACGAGGGTTCGAACCCCTCCGACTCCACCTCCGCCCTGCGAAGTTTGTTAAAACGAAGCAGGGCTTTTTTATCCTGCGAAGTTTTTAAAACGAAGCAGGGTTTATTCCAATCAGGTTCTAAACTCGCCAAACAAACTAGAAAACTCTTGAGGCCATCGTTCTGCGAAGCGTTAGCGTAGTCAGAATTCGGTGGACTCGCTCCACTACTCTACATATTCTTCTTTTGAAGATTCGTTCTTCGAAGCTTTAGCGAAGAAGAACAATTTTACCCATTCGCCTACGTTTTTGCTCCCTTACCTATTTACCATGCAATACGTTTATCTCCTAAAATGCTCAGATAATTCCACCTATACAGGATGTACACAAAATATCCAAGAGCGATTAAAACGGCATGCAAACAAAGAAGTAAAATACACTTCAACAAGACTCCCGGTAACGTTGGTTACTTATATAGCCTTCCAAGATAAATACAAGGCTTTTATGTTTGAAAAATATTTAAAATCCGGATCCGATAAAGCTTTTTCGAATAAGCGATTTCTGTGATGAAAAATACAAATACATTCGGCGGACTCGGTCTACTCCCCTCCCTCTACTGAACTACCAACTTACGTATGGTGACCGTATTATTTGTGGGATCAATTAAGTGAATAAAATACAAGCCATTACCCGTCCAGGTGCTGATATCTATGTAGAATTGCGCTTGATTTACCGAAGCGTTGAACACCTGCTGCCCTGCTGAATTTTCAATTTTTATTGAATACCCATTCATCAATGCGAAATTGCCGTTGTCAATGGTAATATGATCACTGGCAGGGTTGGGATATACTTTTATGATATTCGTGTTGTTTGGAGCCGGAAGATTTAAGGTCGTATTAATAATTAAGGTATCGGTTACCGAAACGAGTACCGTATCATACACATTAATGTGCGTCGTGATGGTGTCGTATACCTGCGTAACTAAGGTGTCTTGAACCGTCACCGTATCGTAATGAATACAATTACCATCATACGGATATTGCAATTGAGAATTAGCTACAATTGGAACATTGAAGGTGTTTTCATAGTACCAATCATGGATTATAACATCACCACTTGCCGTCAAAGTGTAATTAATGTAACCGTACTTGTATCCAAGCGTACCATTTGCAGGATTAATTAAAATTAGTCTAAACCCTTGTTTGTGCGAGCCTAATCCTACATTTCCTGTAATTGAGTTAAAAACCGCCGAACAGCAACTTTTATACACATATCCACAATCGGCCCAACTAGATAAAATACTAAGCGTATCATTTGAGCAATCAAATGTATTATAACTTGAATTACAAATTTGACTATTTACTTTAACTTGTCCTGCTGGCGAATTTAAACCGACAAATAATCCTATCCTTTGGCCTCCTCCACTCCCGCTCGTCTGGAAAGCGACATCATTCTGACCATCACCGTTAATATCTAAATTATATATACTGCCGCCGTTTGCAGGATAAGGATAAACCCCATCGAAATTATCAACGAACGTCAATTGTGCAAATACCGCGTTAGTTAAGAGTGTAGTCAATAAAATAAATAGCTTTTTCATAGTGTAATTTTAATGACGTAAAATTCTTTCCTTTTAGAGACAATTCGGGTCAATGAAAAAAATAGAACATTTTCCCCTGACAACTCAAGTCAGGCGCTTGCAGGATTGTATGGATTTGTAGTTCTTTGTATACTAAGACGAATAATAATAAATGGGCAAATTCTTAAATCCAAAAGATCTCAAGGCTAATCTTTACCGAATCTTTAAAGAAGCGGAGAAGGAAATTATTATCATCTCTCCATTCATTCAACTTTCCGATGAACTTAGGACACTACTTCTACCAAAACAGAAAATCAAAGACTTCCAAATCACGATTTTGTATGGTAAAAATGAGCATGACCCAAGTAAAAGCCTTAACCCAACTGATTATCGATTTTTCAGTGAATTCAAGAACCATGAAATTCTCTACAATCCGAATCTTCACGCTAAGTACTACGCAAATGAACGAGAAGCGATCATTACTTCACTCAACCTGCATCAATTCTCCCTGGAAAACAACATTGAAGTAGGAACCCTTCTCAAGCAATCATGGGGCGCCATAGGCGATTTTATTACCGGGAATACAGAAGACGCTGATGCTTTCAATTATTTCAACAAGGTGTTGAATCAAAGTAAAGACGTTCATGTTGCAGCCGTAGGTTCACGAAATAAATCAAGTTCAGTTATCTCCGACAATACTAAACATTATTTTAAAGAAAAGCTTACTATGGGATATTGCATTCGTACCGGCGAAAAAATTCCTTTCAACCCTGAAAAACCATTTTCAGCCATAGCGTTTGCCGAATGGTCGAAATTTAAAAACCCACACTACAAAGAAAATTACTGCCACCTATCCGGCGTGAAGTCCTTCGGGAAGACCTCCTTTGCGAGGCCGGTGATGGATTATAGTAAATTAATTTGACGAAAGCTTTAAAAAAAACCTATTTAGTAATCAACCTACTAAGTATTTTATTTGCAATTTTGAAAAATATTAATATATTTGTAATCGAACTACTAAGAATAAAATGAAGTTAAGTTCAATTGCAACTATTAACTCAGGCGTCTACTCCAGCACTATTAGCAAAGGAGAGGTATACTATATTCAAGCGCGTGACTTTGATGACAACCGTCAGTTGGTCAACAACTTGACACCTGTTCTAAGTTACGAAGAAAATTTTGAAAAGCACTTCCTACAACCGGGAGATATTCTGATTGTTGCCAAAGGATCCTCATTTCTTACTGCTGTATTCGATGGATCCTATTCTCCGGCCGTAGCCTCTACCGTATTCTTAGTGATCCGTATCAACAATAAACAGAGTGTCGATCCGCAATTTGTGTCCTGGTATTTAAACCAAAGTTCTACACAAAGTTTTTTGCTATCACTATCCCGAGGGACATCCATTCCTTCCATTAATAAAAAAATGCTGATGGAAATCGATATTCCTTTACCACCCATGGAAAAGCAAAAACTGATAATCGAACTTATGCAGCTGCAGCATAAGGATAAGATTCTAAAACGCAAGATCGAAGAGCTGAAAGAAATTCAAGTGAATCAAATAATTACTAACGCTATAAACAACTGATCATGGCAGAAAAAATGACCTCTCAAGATGTAAACAAAACTGTATGGAAAGCATGTGATACTTTCCGAGGTATTATTGACCCAAGTCAATACAAGGATTATATTCTTACAATGCTCTTCTTGAAATATGTGTCTGACGTAAACAAGGAAAAGCGCCAGGAATATTTAGAGAAATACAATGGCGATGAAGCCCGCACAGATCGTGCTATGTCTATGGAGCGTTTCATTGTGCCTAAGAACAGTTCTTTTGATTTCCTCTACGAACACCGCAATGAATCAAACATCGGAGAGTTGATCGATATCGCTTTGACAGATTTGGAAGAAGCCAACCGAGAAAAATTAACTTCTGAAGATGGTTCTGGAATCTTCCGTAACATTTCATTCAATAGCAGTAACCTCGGAGATGCGAAAGATAAGAACACGCGCTTAAAGAACCTTCTTATAGACTTCAGTGAGTTAGATCTGACTCCAACCCACCTAGAGAACAATGATATTATTGGTGATGCTTACGAATACCTTATTGCAAACTTTGCAAGTGACGCAGGAAAGAAAGCGGGGGAATTTTACACACCTAGCGAAGTGTCAACCTTGTTAGCAAAACTAACCAAAAGTAAACCGGGAGCGCGTATCTCGGATCCAACTTGTGGATCTGGATCTCTATTGATCAAAGCCGGTAAAGAAGTAGGATCGACCAACTTCTCCCTATATGGACAAGAAGCGAATGGAAGCACTTGGGCCTTGGCTGTTATGAACATGTTTCTGCATGGATACGACAATGCCGTGATTCGTTGGGGTGATACCATTCGCAACCCGAAGCACCGTGAAGGAGACGAATTAATGCGCTTTGACACTGTTGTTGCGAACCCGCCATTTTCCCTGGATAAATGGGGAGCAGATGAAGCAGAGAGCGACACCTACAATCGTTTTTGGCGCGGCGTCCCTCCGAAAAGTAAAGGAGACTGGGCGTTCATTTCTCACATGATCGAAACACTAAATGAGTCAGGAAAAGCTGGCGTTGTTGTTCCTCATGGGGTATTATTCCGTGGAGCGTCAGAAGGAAAGATCCGACAAAAAACGATTGAGGAAAACTTGTTGGAAGCAGTGATTGGATTACCGGCTAACCTTTTCTTCGGTACCGGTATTCCTGCAGCAATATTGGTCTTCAACAAAGAAAAGAAGAACAATAATGTATTATTTATTGATGCTAGCCAACACTTTGACAGTGGCAAGAACCAAAATAAAATGAATGACACCCACATTGATCACATTGTTGATACGTACCGCAAATTCAATGAGGGTAAACTTGACGCTGGTGTAGTGGAAGAAAAGTACAGCTATGTAGCAACAGTTGACGAGATCAGCGAAAACGATTTTAACTTGAACATTCCGCGCTACGTCGACACGTTCGAGGAAGAACTGGAAGTAGATATCAAGGCTGTTCAAAAAGAGATTGACCGCCTGGAGGATGAGCTTAAGGTAGTTCAGGGACAAATGGAGATGTATTTGAAGGAGTTAATGGGTTAGAAATATGGAAAAATTCGAAATAATTTTTTACAGTACTCCGGAAGAAAATGCCAACATCGAAGTCTTCTATGAGTTCGAAACGTTCTGGCTTTCACAAAAGAAAATGGCTGAATTGTTCAATGTTGATGTCCGTACAATTAACGAACATCTAAAGAATATTTTTCAATCTGGAGAATTGAACAAAAAAGCAACTATCCGGAATTTCCGGATAGTTCAAAAAGAAGGCACACGAGACGTTAGTAGAGATGTTGAGTTCTATAACCTGGATGCTATTATTGCAGTCGGATACCGAGTAAACAGTGCCGAAGCAACACGCTTTAGAATCTGGTCTACGAATACCTTGCGGGAATACATCATCAAAGGATTTGTAATGGATGATGAGCGCATGAAACAAGGGACGCAATTCGGGAAGGATTACTTTGAGGAATTATTGGAGCGTATTCGTGAGATACGTGCCAGCGAACGCCGGTTTTACCAAAAGATTACCGATATCTATGCGCAATGTAGCGTAGATTATGACACCAAAGCAGATATTACGCTGACGTTTTACAAGACTGTCCAAAACAAATTACATTGGGCTATTACAGGCCAAACGGCTGCTGAAATTATTGCCAAACGAGCAAATGCTGAATTACCAAACATGGGCTTGACAACATGGAAGAATTCCCCGAAAGGTAAGATCTTGAAATCAGATGTCAGTGTGGCGAAAAACTACATGCAAAAAGAGGAGATCGATGAATTAAATCGAATTGTTTCCATGTACTTGGATTATGCCGAAAATCAAGCCAAACGAAATGTTGCCATGACCATGAACGATTGGATTCAAAAACTAGATGCTTTCCTTCAATTCAACGAATACGAAATTCTCAGCAACGCTGGAACCATTCGAAACGACGTTGCCAAACGCCTGGCAGAACAGCACTTTGAACAATTCAGAATAGAACAAGACAAGCGCTTTGAAAGCGATTTCGACCAATTGGCAAAGAAACTTTCATCCTCTAAACCGAAAAAAGATGGGAAGTAAAATCAAGAAAATTGATTTGCCGGATAAATGGCAAATAAAAATGCTAAAATCGATTATTGATCCGAATAGATCAATTCGATATGGAATTGTGCAGCCAGGTGATTATGATCCTAACGGGCGTTTTATGGTTCGAGGACAAGATTATTCATTTGGCTGGGTAAATCCAGAACAATTATTCAAAGTCAGCGATGAAATAGAGGCAAAATATAAGAATGCACGTTTAAAAGAAGGAGATCTTATTTTAACAATTGTAGGTGCTGGAACAGGAAATGTATCAGTAGTTCCAAGTTGGCTTGATGGAGCAAATTGCACTCAGACAACTGCTCGTATTGCAATAGATACGACTTTGGTAAATTCAAATTATTGTTATCAATATTTGATTTCTGATTATGGTAAAAAACTAACCTATAAAAATATTAAAGGTGGGGCTCAACCAGGTTTAAATTGTGGTGACATCGAAAAATATGAAATATTACTCCCCCCCCTCCCAGAACAACGCGCCATTGCCAATATTCTATCCACCTGGGATACCGCCATCCAAACCACCCAAGCACTCATTTCCCAAAAGGAAGCCGAGAAAAAATGGTTCATGCAAAACTTGTTAACCGGGAAGAAACGATTGAAGGGGTTTAGTGGGGAGTGGATAACTCTCCACATTAGAGATTTTGCTAAAGAAGTTTCTTTAAGGAACAAGTTAAATCTTGACCTGACCGTGCTTTCGTGCACAAAATACGATGGATTGGTTCCGAGTTTAGAATACTTCGGTCGCAAAATTTATTCAGATGACATTTCGTCATACAAAATTGTGCCTGAAGGACATTTTGCCTATGCAACAAATCATATTGAGGAGGGATCGATAGGATACCAAAACCTTTTGCCCGAGGCTTTAATTAGCCCAATGTATACT
Source organism: Crocinitomicaceae bacterium (assembly GCA_044353585.1). Taxonomy (GTDB): domain Bacteria; phylum Bacteroidota; class Bacteroidia; order Flavobacteriales_D; family Crocinitomicaceae; genus UBA952. The sequence continues at coordinate 10,814 of JBILBR010000016.1, forward strand.
GTTTTTAAAACCGATTCAGGTATCAATGATCATTTCCTATTTCGTCTTTTGAAATCTCATAATATGGTAAGTAAATATCAAGCGAGAATGGAGGGGTCTATTGATCGAAGAGGTGGATTAAGATGGGAAGCATTCTCAATTATTAAGGTTAATATTCCGCCTTTTGAAGAACAATCAGCTATTGCAGAAGTCCTTCAGACCGCAGATAAAGAAATCGAACTACTTAAAACCAAACTGGAACAGCAGAATTTGCAGAAAAAAGGCTTGATGCAAGTGTTGTTGACAGGGAAGGTTAGGGTTAAAATTTAGACACTATGATATCACTGAAAGATAAAGTCAAACTCACAATTGAGTCAGTAAAAGACAAATTCGATGTCCTTGTTTTGAAAGGATTCAGTAATGAGTTACTTCTAGAAATAGAAAAAAGTTATCCTCATCCAATAGGTTTACCCCTCAATACCAATAGCAAGTTGGATCTCGATCTAATCTCAGGAAGCTTCACAAAATTGCTCATTGGAGTCTCAGGTGCTCAGTCCAAACAAATGATGGATTTCGAATCCTTTTTCCAATTGGGCAAGAATGTAAACTTGGATGAGTTAGGAAAGCGCTTTCTGATACTCGAAAACAACCTGCTTTCGGAGTACCCGAATCAAAGTAATGAGACCTCGGAAGATTATGAAGATCTATTACATGAGGGCAAAGAAATTCCTGAAGGAAACTTTACCAATTTTTACGCAAAAGCAACAAGCTTCGGAGAGATAGTGCTTATCCAATACATTGACGGCCTCTTTGATGAATTCGCTTGTCTGGAAAGAGTAGAACTATTCTCACCGGAAAACCCTCTTTTTACGAGAATTCAGGCAGATGACGACCTGACAATTGACTATAAATTCTACTTCGAGCCGATCAGCAAATCCTACTTGGACTTCAAACTGGATTTATTTTACGGCAAGTACATTTCACCGGTAAAAATTGGCGTTGATGACAACATTAAACGTCAGCCTGACGCATACCTTGAACTAAAAATTTTCGCTTCGGCGATCAGCAATCTGGGGCTACCGGTTGAATTAATTGTTCAGGATGGGCGCCTTCGTAGTGACTACCGCCCGGAATTGAATGATTTACTTCAAAAGCACTGGGACAGTCCAACATTTCGCGATCTGGAAATTTACAACGACCCAGATGTATCAACTGAATTGATTCGGATCAGTCAGGCCGCTGTCGTTGAAGAAGTTATTCAGCAGTTTGAGAACGGAAACATACATCAGAAATCGGTTCGCGACATATTTTTAACGGCACCAACTGGAGCAGGTAAATCTCTGCTCTTTCAACTACCTGCGATCTACTTAGCGGAAAAATACAACGCTGTTACGGTGGTAATTTCTCCACTGATCGCACTGATGAAGGATCAGGTTATTGCACTGCGCAAGGATCGCCAATTTGATGGAGTTGCCTACATCAACTCGGAATTGTCCCTTATCGAGAGGGAAGATATTATTGATCAAGTCCACAATGGCGATATTTCAATTCTTTACCTTTCTCCGGAGCTTTTACTTTCCTACGAATTGAGTATGTTTATCGGTGATAGATCTTTGGGGTTATTGGTGATTGATGAGGCCCATCTCGTTACTACCTGGGGACGTGACTTCCGGGTTGATTACTGGTACCTCGGAAACTACATAAAGAAAATAAGGAAATACTACGACAAGTATAAATTCCCTGTAATGGCCGTTACGGCTACTGCAGTTTATAGCGGTCCTAATGACATGGCATTCGAAACACTTGATTCACTGGCGATGGAAAATGCCATTATGTACATCGGTAAAGTTCGTAGAGATAATATCAATTTTGATATCAATGAGATTATAATTGATCAATCTCATGAGTCAGAAAAGATTAACAAAACAGCCGGCTTCATTGCGGATCAGATCGGTAAAAAACAGAAAACAATTGTTTATTGCCCTTGGACAAATCAGTTGTCGACAATTCGCAGCATTGTTCCCGCGCGCCTTCAAAACCAGGTTGGGATTTATCATGGAGGTTTGAATAAGGAGTTAAAGAACGAAACCTACGAAAGATTTAAAAATGGTAGCATCAGCGCTATTGTATCTACCAAGGCTTTCGGTATGGGTGTGGATATTGATGATATTGACGTCGTGTATCACCATGCTCCTTCAGGTCACCTCGCAGATTATGTCCAGGAAGTTGGACGTTTAGCAAGAAAACCGGGATCAACAGGTGTAGCTGCTATTGATTTCAATCAACGAGACCTGAAGTATACCAAGATTCTCTATGGTCTATCTTCAATCAAACAGTACCAGGTAAAAATGGTGCTCGAAAAATTGAACAAGATTTACGTTTTACGAGGCAAGAAAAGAAATCTACTCGTATCCGTCGATGACTTCAGCCACGTCTTCTCGGGAGATAATGTCGACATTGATCAGAAAGTAAAGAGTTCCTTATTACTACTCGAGAAAGACCTATTGCAGCGCTATAGATATCCTGTAATGCTTGCAAGACCCAAAAGTCTTTTTACAGTTGTTTACGGAAGGGTCAATAAGGAAGATGAAACTAAAATTTTATCCAAGTTTGGTGAATTCTTCACACACGAGCCAAACAAACTTGTTGAAAGCAAGGACCAAAAAATATTTAGAATTGACCTCGGTGCATTATGGGAAAAACACTTTTCCGATGAAAGCTTTCCGATCATCAAATACAAGTATTTCAGTAAAACACTCTTTGAAAAATTGGGCGTAAGCGTTAGTCCTCAGTTGAAATTGACTTACCAGCTTAATCAATCTTCAAAAAACACATTCGAGCTGTTGACCCTCCGTTTTCAGGCCATCAACAATGCTCTGGCAGACGTTCAAGGAAAATATTTCACCAAGAAAGACCTTACAAAAGCACTCAACAAATATGTGTCAGACGCTTCGCTGGCAGCTAACATTGCTGAATTAGTACTGACCGTTTACACCGAAACCAAAGTCAGCGGGCGATCAAAAAGGTCATTTATTCAACAACGTCGTGCAGGAGAAGAATATCAATACGCTGTTATCAGCCAGGCATTCACTGCAGTAAGATCAGATGTCCGAAGTAGATACGAGAGAAGACTCGGAACACTTCCGGAAGATTTCCGCTATAGCACCTCCTTTCTTCCAGTTAACGATGAAAGAAATGTTGGTCTGTTGCAACTTGCATATGTACTCGAAGGTATGGATTTAGGATCCTATGAACTTGCAGGAGGTGAAAATCCGAGTGTCTTCATCCGTTTGAACGATCCGGTCAAACTCAAACGACTTGCAGACAGAGGGTACAACAATGCAATTCTCAAAGAAGTAGACCGCCGTCAGAAAATGTCCGTCGAGATCATGGAATACTTCTTCACCCACAAACTATCCAACGAACAAAGATGGGACTTCATCGAATCCTATTTCCTTGGAAAACCAGTGGAAGAATTAATGGGTAAAGAGCCGGAAATTGAGGATAACGAAGATTAATTGTAGTTTATTACTCTATCAAAAAAATGAAATTATTTAATTGAAAATGAAATCGTTATGGCAAACCTTGATCAAATAAAATACTTCAATGAGCGCTTTGGAAAAAATAGCCCGTTGACTCAGAAGAAATTACTTTTCTCTATCAACGAATCTTTGGATCCTGACAATCTCAAGAAAGCCATTTCAAATGCAATTACTGATTTGGGCTCAGGATTCAATCTTTATTTAGAAAAAGGAATGAGTGTTGATGCAACTTTGCTATTTATCGATATTTCAAATTTTTCAACCACTCAAGCCTCTTTAAATGGTGATGCTATAAGTGATTTTTTTGATGAATATTACGATATTGTTATTCCAATTATATACGAATATGGTGGTGAAATAGATAAAATTATGGGTGATGGGATCATTTGTCTTTTCGCCCCTCCTTTTTTAACAATTCTGCCTGAAGAACGCAGGAAAAATGCTAATAAATGTGCTGAGGAAATTGTAAAAAAAACTAAGGACACCAAATTCGCGAGTAAGGTTGCGATTCATTCAGGAGCCATTAAGTACTTTAAAAACAAGTCAGGTTATTACAAGGAATATACTATTGTTGGCAAACCACTAACTGAATTATTTAGATTAGAATCAATTAGTTATGAAGGAAGTATTAACTTCTTCGCTAATTCTCCAATTCACGAATTACATAAACCGGAAATTGAAAAAAACAACCGCATTAGTATGATGTATACAAAGCTTTATGGTCCTTATGAAAGACATAATGTAATTGGTTTAAAAGGCATTTCCTATTCTGCTTATTATTCAAAAAAGATTTGACCATGGCTATTAAAAATTTGATGGAAGAACTTCTTAAAACCATTACTGATTGTAGAACAATGGACTTTGAATTTGTGCCAACGAATGAAGTTCCAAGCGCTTATAAAACAGATCCAAATCTCACCTATGAGAGTGGGAAGAATAAAAAGGGTAAAATAATAAAAACCTGTGTGTTGTATGTTGATATTCGAGATTCTGTAAAACTTGTCGAAAAACACCAATTTAACACAATGGGTAAAATTTACACTGCTTTTACAAAATCAGTATTAAGAATTGCAGACTACTATGGGGCTAAAGTACGAAACATTATAGGCGATCGAGTTATGGTTGTTTTTCCGTCAGAAAATTGTTGTACAATGGCAGTTCATTGCGCAGTAACAATCAATCACATCGCTGAAGAAATAAATAGGATTTTTATTGGTGTCAATTTCAAATGTGGTATTGGGGTTGATTTTGGTGAAATGAGAGTTATCAAGGTTGGAACGGAAAAGAAAGATGATGAAAATGCGAATTTTAAAAACTTAATCTGGGTTGGATATCCGGCAAATATAGCGTCAAGATTGACAGATATGGCTAATAAAGAAATAGAGGAAACCTATTTCGAAGTGTTTAAAGAAGAATCTGTATTCAATTCAATATTAAAGCAATTTGTGAATAGACAAAAAAGGTACGAATACAGTGCTGAAGATTTTGCAGAATTGATACATTCCTCAGATGGAACGTGGGTTTTTATTGAACAGTTCAATAAAATCAAAAGCTTTGAAAAGAAAAAAAGGACAAGGATTTATGCCCCAATTTTAATATCAAAATCTGTTTTTAACAATTATAAAAAAGATAATAATACGTCTAAAGATATTGTTGAAGATTACTGGGAAATTCAGCCGAATGGAATTAAAAATATAACGGAGGAAATATATGGAAGCGGAATCACATGGGAAATTGAATAATAACTGTGCAATGAAAGAAGATTTAAAAGAAATATTTAAAAATGTAAACGATTGGTTAAAGTTTGCTGAAACAAAAAATGCAATGTTGTTAGGCTTCAATAGTGCCCTACTTGTTGGAGTTTTTAAAGTTTTTGCAGATGATAAAAATCTCAAAGATTTACTCATTTTTGTGGGTCCCTATTATCATTATGTATTCCCGATCCTCATTATTATTTCGATAATAATTCTTCTGTTGTCATTCATTCCGGAAACTAAGATGATTAATTTAAGTTCAGGGGCTAAACCAGAAAAGATAAACACGCTTTTTTATAGTCATCTTGAAACTTTGACTCCAGATCAGCTTTTGAAAGAGTTGGGAGCAGAAGAACCTGAAAAAACTGAAGGAATAGAAAGAGCATATGCTCAACAAATAATAATTAATGCAGGAATAGCAGCTAGGAAATTTGACACTTTCAAATTTGCAGGTTGGACAACAATAAGTGCACTTTTATTAGTGTTTCCAGCAATTTTCTTACTTGGGAATTATCTCAAAAAGAGGGTTGGAAAAAAGGAAATTAAATAATTGTATAATATGAACACCCCCTCCTTCAAAGAAGACCACATATCCCAGATTCCGGCATTGCAGATGTTGATCAATATGGGCTACACCTACCTCTCACAAGAGGAGGCCTTGATGGCGCGCGGAAGCAAAACTTCCAATGTGATTTTGGAGGATATCCTGCGAAAGCAACTCAAAGAGATCAACAGCATACAGGTATCTTCGTCAAAAACAAGTTTCTTTTCGGAGGCGAATATCGAGAATGGTATCCGTGCGCTCAAAGAAGTCCCAATGGTCGATGGTTTCATCAGTGCTTCGGAAAAAGTCTACAACTTGCTAACCTTAGGAAAGGCGCTGGAACAAAGTGTAGATGCAGATAAAAAGAGCTTCACCCTGCAATACATTGACTGGAAAAATCGGGAGAACAATGTGTTCCATGTGACAGAGGAATTCACTGTCATGCGCTCAGGAAGCAAAGAACATTATCGCCCGGATCTGGTCTTATTCATAAACGGTATTCCAATGTGCGTTATTGAGTGTAAGCGCCCGGATATGAAGGATCCGATTAAACAGGCTATCTCCCAACACCTGCGCAATCAACAGGAAGATGGAATCCGGCCTTTGTATCTGTATGTGCAAATGACCCTGGCTTTGGCAACAAACTCTGGAAGATATGCCACAGCTATGACAGGAGAGAAATTCTGGGCGCATTGGGAAGAGCGTTTTAGAAACAACGACGATAAATCGGATTTCAATCATCATGTCTCTGAGTTAAGAAATACATCACTCGAACAACGCATAAAAGATAAATTGTTTACCGATCGGTTCAGTTATGTGCGATCCTATTTTGAATCATTGGAAAGTGAAGTGATCATTCCAACAGAACAAGATCGCTTGTTGTATGGTTTGTGCCGTCCGGAGCGCCTGCTGGATTTTGCTTACAATTTTGTGTTGTACGATGACGGCGTTAAGAAATTGGCGCGTTACCAACAGTTTTTTGCGATCAAGAAAACGATGGAACAAATCCGTCGATTGGATCAAGGAAAACGCAAAGGCGGGGTCATTTGGCACACTCAGGGAAGTGGTAAATCGCTAACCATGGTCATGCTCGCACAGGCCATTGCCATGGATCCGGAGATCCTGAATCCAAAAATTATCTTGGTTACCGACAGAACTGACTTGGACACACAAATCACGGATACGTTCCGAAAATGCGGGCTACCTGTTCTCAACGCAACAACTGGCTCCAAATTGGTTGAACACCTCCAAAGTAAAAGTGATGCAGTGATCACAACGATCATCAATAAGTTTGAGACTGCAGTGCGTAAAATGAAGGAACCATTACAAAGTCCGAACATATTCGTGTTGGTGGATGAAGGCCATCGAACCCAACACGGAACGTTCAACATCGAGATGCAAAAGGCAATGCCGAATGCATGCTACATTGCGCTAACGGGTACACCTCTCTTTAAGAAGGATAAGAACACGCTTTCCAAGTTTGGAACCTTGATCGATCAGTATACGGTGGATAAGGCCGTAGCCGACAAAGCAGTTGTTCCGCTCATGTATGAAGGGCGTCATGCTTACCAGGATGTCAATTCAGCTCCCATTGACAATTTCTTTGGGATGATTTCTGAGCCATTGAATGAGTATGAGAGATCCGATCTCAAAAAGAAACTGAGTCGGAAAGATCAACTGAACATTGCCGATCAAAAGATATATGCCATTTGTTGGGATATCTCCAATCACTTCAAAATGAACTTTCAGGGCACGCCATTTAAAGGCCAATTGGTGTGTCAATCAAAAGAGTCGGCAATTAAGTACAAGAAGTACCTGGAGGAAATAGGAATTGTCACCTCTGATGTTGTGATCTCTCCACCGGATGATCGTGAAGGGGAAGAAAGTGCATACGGGACAACATCTGATTTGGTGAAGTCATTTTGGAAAAAAATGATGGACGAACATGGAACACCTGAGAAGTACCAAAAAAACATCGTTAATCGCTTCTCAAAATCAGAGCACCCGGAAATCATCATTGTAGTAGATAAGCTACTCACAGGATTCGATGTACCTCAAAACACAGTCCTTTACCTAACCAGACGTCTACAAGGGCACACGCTACTACAAGCAATCGCCCGTGTTAATCGTGTGTATCCTGACAAAGATTACGGGTACATCATTGATTATTATGGGGTCTTAGGTGCATTGGATGAAGCATTAGAGACCTACTCCTCAATGGATGATTTTGATGAAGAAGATCTCAAAGGAACATTGACAAATATTTTCAAAGAAATCGAGTTGTTGCCGCAAAGACATGCTGAGCTTTGGGAACTATTCAAAGAGGTCAAGAATAAACGAGATGCAGAGGCGTATCAGCAATTATTGAGGGACGAAGCAAAACGAGTATTATTCTACGACCGTCTGGCTGCTTATGCACGCATCTTGAAATTAGCGTTGTCATCTATTGAATTTCACCGTAAAACGGATTCGAAAAAACTGAACACATATAAAGAGGATTTGGCATTTTATATGAAATTGAGGAGTGCAGTTGTACAGCGTTACTCAGACTCCGTTGACTATAAATTGTACGAAGGTCAAATCCAAAAATTAATTGACACGCACGTCACGACTGAAAAAGTGGAACCGATCACTGAGTTGATTAACATCTTTGATAAAGAGGCCTTCCAGGAAGAGATTGAGAAAACCATCGGAACAGCGGCTAGGGCGGATAAAATCGCATCTAGAACTTCAAAACATATCACAGAGAAAATGGATGAGGATCCGGCTTTTTACAAAAAGTTCTCGGAGATGTTGAAAGAAACAATTCGCGAGTACGAAGAAGGTCGAATCACAGAAACGGAATACTTAAACCGAACAAAAGAAATTCAGGAGCAGGTGCTCTCAAGGACGGATTCTGACATTCCGAAAGAACTTGAAAACAAGGATGTCGCTCGTGCCTTTTACGGAATCGCATTGGAAGAATTGAAAGGAAAAACAAAAGCTGAAAATGAACTCCGTGATTGGTCTTGTGATATTGCGATCGCTGCAGATGACATCATACAGCCTATGTTGGAAGTAGATTGGCAGAACAAAGTGGATATCACACGAAAAATGGTTTTGTTGATCGGAGACTTTTTGATAGATGAGGTTAGGGATAAGTATGATCTAAAGTTGAGCTTTGAGGAAATTGATCGCATAGCCGAGCAAATTGTAGAAGTGGCAAAATTGCGCTATAAATGACAAGTCACAGCATTCAATTCGGATCCAAAACCATTCAGTTTGAATTACACTATTCAGACCGGAAGTCTTTGGGGATAACAGTAGATCCGGAAATGGAGGTCATCGTTAAAGCGCCATTAAATAAGGATTTGAAATCCATATTGGAAAAAGTTCACAAGCGTGCGCCCTGGATTTTAAAACAACAGTACTACTTCCTTGGTTTTTTCCCTAAAACAGCCAAGCGAAAGTTTGTTTCCGGAGAAACACATCTCTACATGGGGAGACAGTATCTGCTCAAAGTGATTGACAGCAAGAAATCTGAGGTCAAATACAAAGGACGAATAATCCAGGTATCAACTACCGATCGATCTAAAGTTGAGACTTTACTCAAAGATTGGTATAAAGATAAAGCAAAGATCAAATTCGCAGAGATTGCGGAACCAATCATTCAACGTTTCAAGAAATACAACGTTGAGCCAAAAGGCCTGTACCTCTTGGAAATGTCAAAACGATGGGGCAGCTGCACACCAAAAGGAAAGATCCTACTTAACCCGGAACTTATTAAAGCTCCGAAGGCTTGCATTGAATATGTGATCACACATGAATTGTGTCACCTCATCCATCACGATCACACCCAAAAATTCATTGACCTCCAAACCAAGGAAATGCCGGATTGGGAGAAGTGGAAAGATAAGTTGGAGAAGTTGCTGGCATGATTATAAAAACGAATGATCAGGCTAATTAAATGAATTAAAATTAATTTATTTGTATACAACATAAATACAAAATAATAATTTAACACCTAGAGAAATATTTAAATACAATGATCCCATACCAAGAATACGAAAAAGCAGTCTATGACTGGTTACTAAACAAACGAGAACAGGACCCGAATTTCACGTTCTCAACTAGAATCAAAGCCTCAAAAGGATCTGAATTGGATTATTTTATCGGAACCGAAAAGTCAGGTTATTTTGGATTTACACTTTGGAATATTCCCGTGAGCTTTCCAGGGTCCACGGGCGATGTAATTGATATAATTTTTGGATATACCCAAACTGGAATTTGCTTTCATACACTATTTGTTCAAACGGAAGATCCGAAAGACGAACAGAACACTATGGTTCTTAAATTCCTAAAGCAGTTAAAACCAAGAATCGATAAACTTGGCGCTTATAAATATGAATCAAAACCCGGTAACAGCATATTTAAATATGAATTACAGAGTCCTGAGAGTAATTATACGAATATAAACGAGTTAATCAATGACTTAGACCTTGTAATTAATCAATTGACCAACGTAATTGATGATGAAATTTTTAGGTTTAAAAATGATAACCCTAATTTTCAAGCACATCGCATTACCAACGAAGAATTCAATAGTTATTTCGTTGAAAACCTAAATCGAAGAAAAGAAAAGTATGATCATGTTGAATATTATGATGAAGACCCCACGGATTTCAACGAATTTATTAGCCAATTTAATTCGAATGAATTAAATACCTACATTAATTTTCTTAGAGAAATAGGATCTTACTTTGATTTAAAACCTGGAGACGAGCGACTTGTCTATAATGTTCATAGTAGAAGAGGTCATTTAAGTTTTACTGTAAGCCAACGCTATTGTTTGACTTTACGTCGTTCAAAAGATCAAGGGAATTTCGGAGTGATTTCTACCAAACCCATAAATAATGAAAGCGAGCAATTTCATGGCAATAATCCACGCCCTTGGTTCACTTATATGAATGAACTGATTTTATCAGAAGTTGAAAAAGACAACATTTTTGATGCCATTGAAATTGAACTAAATCGTTCGAATAAATCCGGATTTAGGAAGTTCAATAAACCAGAATTTGAAGAGCTAATATTAGGTGGTAAGCAAGAATCCGTTAATCAATCTACACAAGACAATCCGAAACAAATGCCCCTCAACCAAATCCTATACGGTCCACCAGGAACCGGGAAGACATACTCTACAATAGACTTGGTTGTAGATATTTTGGAACCCAATAATACACTGAAAAGAGAGGAAAAGAAAAAGATCTATGATCAACTGATTACTGACAACAGGGCTTACTTTACCACCTTTCATCAGTCAATGTCTTATGAAGAATTTATTGAAGGGATTAAACCGCATACAGTAAACGACCAAATCAAATATGAGGTTACCAATGGGATACTTAAAGATCTTGTGGAGCAGTGTATTGAGGATATTAAAGCCTTAAAAGCGTTCAGTGGTTCAGGAACTTCTTTAATGAGTTTCAAAGAGAAGTTTCACGAATTCGGCAAAGCAATTCAGATAGGAAAAATCATACTTAAAACTAGAAGTGGTATTTCGGTTAAATTATCCAAAACTTCGAATGCAGGAAATCTGCAATTGAATTCGGGTGAGGACACTCGTGATTATGTCATTTCCATGAAAAGGCTCGAGAAATTAGTGGCTGCTTTTCCAAAACCTGGGGTAATCAAAAATATCCATGAGGAGATCAGATCGGTTATCGGAGGGAGCAATTCCAGTTTATATTTTGCAGCCTTAGAAGCCTTTATTGCCTTTGATAAAAAACTCACAGAAACCGTTCAAATAGACGGTAAAGAAATTAGTCTCTCAGAAATAGAATTAACCCCTGAGGAAATGTCCTCACTTCCCCCCTATTTTCTCGTTATTGACGAAATCAACCGAGGTAATGTATCGGCTATATTTGGTGAATTGATTACACTCATCGAGGAAGACAAACGTTTTGGAAGTAAGAATCAATTGTTTATAACGCTGCCTTATTCTCGTGAAGAATTCATACTACCGCCAAACCTATATATTATCGGCACCATGAACACCGCAGACCGTTCTGTTGAAGCATTAGACACTGCGTTGCGAAGACGTTTCTCGTTTGTAGAAATGTTACCTGATCCATCCAAACTACAAGGGAAGATCATCGATGGCGTTGACTTGAAGTTGTTGCTTGAAACAATGAATGAGCGAATTGAAGTACTCGTTGACCGTGACCACACCATTGGTCATGCCTTTTTGATTGATATAAAATCAATAGACGAACTCCGGAATGCATTTGCCAATAAAATAATTCCATTACTACAAGAATATTTCTACGGAAACTACCGCAAAATGGAGATGGTAATTGGCTCCTCATTTTTTAATATTACAGAAGCGAACAAGGTGAAATTTGCTGTTCAATCTGAAGATTATGATGCGGATGGCAAGATGTACCAGATTCTGAACATCTCGGATAAAGCAGTAATGTCTGACGAAACCTTTATTCAGGCCCTACAAAAACTGATGTCGCCAGAATAATGCAAAAGCCCATTGACGTTTTCGAGCACGGCAGGCTGTTGATTGGCGAACAAGGTTTTGAAAAGAACCATTGGGAAGCCTTTGTCAAGTTGAATACACTACACAACAACGAGTACTTTGATGTGCTGCACAATGGGCTTCGCTTTAAACAGTATGTGGGTGTCATTCAAGTGGATGGCTTGCTGGTCAATATCCATCCGAAAGCAGATAAGAATGATGCCGATGACAAATGGAAACCTGTGTTATTGCAAATGCTTAAAACGTGTGGGAAATTAAAAGCACAATCCACCGGTCAAGCCCAACTAAAGCGTCAACATATCAATTTACTGGAAGTTTATTTTGAGTATTACCTAAATGAGCTCGAGCAATTGATCAGGCAGGGCTTAGTCAAAAAATACAGAACTGAAAAAAGCAATGTAAAGGCATTGAAAGGCAAACTTGATTTTGCGGGTAATCTTCGTCATAACTTCGTCCATCAAGAACGCTTCTACACTTCGCATCAGGTGTATGACCGAAATCATCAATTGCATCAGGTCTTGGCTTATGCGCTTAATATTGTAGGGCAATTTTCCCGGACTTCTTTTCTCAACGATAAATGTAAACGCATTCAACTTGGCTTCCCGGAAGTTGATCAAATCAAGCCAACCATTCAATTGCTTGATTCGCTGCAAATTGATCGAAAAACAAGCGCTTATGAACGTGCTCTTGAATTGGCCAAACTCATTATTCTCAATTATTCGCCAGACATCAATCAAGGCAAGCAACAGATGATTTCAATTCTTTTTGACATGAATATCCTGTGGGAAGAATACGTGCTCCAAATCCTACGCAATTACGCCAACCAGCACCCAGCTGAACAATGGTTTGTCAGAGGTCAGGAACCGAAACCATTTTATGCAAGTTACCGAAGCATCAGACCAGATATCGTTCTCAGAAAAGGGACAATTGAAACATTCGTTATCGATACCAAATGGAAACGCCCCAATAATAATTCAGCAAGCATTGAAGATCTACGTCAAATGTACACCTATGGTAGATTTTGGAAAACAAATAAATTAGTTCTTCTATATCCCGGTCTTGACTTTGACAGCGGCTATCTCCCCTACCCAAATAAAAATGACCATGATTCCGATTTCCACCAATGTAAAACTCTTTTTGTGAACATTTTGGAGGGCGATAAAATTGACACCAACCTTGCGTTTAAAATCATTCAACACCTAAACAACTAACATGAACGTACAACTCACCATTGTCCGAGGCGGGAGAATTGAATTCGCACGTACGGGTATATATCCTGTATACCTGCAGTTTTTCTTTCCAGAGAATCAAAAGCATTGGCGCGTTAAGTTGAACCATGAGGTACAATCAGGGTTTCTGCGCAGCAAGGGCGAAATACACTTTGAATATCAGTACATCAATGGAGAATGCAAAATCAGAGCCTGGAATAAAGACATCCTTACCTTACCCGATTTTGAGCAGATTGATTATGTGATGGCGATGTTGGTGGATTGATGCATTTACCCAAGTTTCAAGATTTTGATTCCCTCAGGGTGCTAAGGTCCCTGAGTCCGTATTCTAAGACTTCTCCAAATTTTTATGCAGCGAATTTATAAATTTCAGCATATTTTGAATTTCTATTTGCGCAAGCAAAAATTCTACTCACAAGTTTGTTGCGAACAATATT
>JBILBR010000003.1:0-349312 GCA_044353585.1 Crocinitomicaceae bacterium
TTATTGCAAGGTGGACAGCAACTTGTCATTTATTAAATGGTGAGCCCTACATAAATAAAGGAGTTCATTTTATCACATTGAAATGGGGAAAGGCTGTTAAATTTGATGTTTATGAAGATACTAAAACGGTATCTCATGGTTTAGATGTTCAATTTGAATCAGGTGTCAAGGAAGCTAAAGCTCCCAAAATTGAAAGCTAAAAATTACATCTAACATAAATAGCTATGGCAATTGGTACGTTTGATTGCATTGGATTAAAAAATTGGACGACAGTATAATAGCACGACCGCATAACCCAAAAAATATCGTATAAACTTGGATAAAGTAAACTAATTAGTTAACTTCGTGTTCGTGGCAAGAGAAATCATTTTTTTCGGAGACAAGGTAATAGACTTTTATAAATCGCAAGATTCAAAAATCCAGCTAAAAATTGAATATGTTTTGGATCTAGTGCGCTCTGAAAGGCAAGTTCCAATCAAGTTCTTTAAGAAACTAGAAAGCACGAATGGAATTTATGAAGTCAGAATAATTACATCTCAAAAGAGTATTCGAATCCTATGTTTCCAAGATGAAGGAACATTAGTAGTTTTAACAAATGCTTTCGTAAAGAAAACGCAAAAGACTCCAAAAAATGAAATTAAACTTGCAGAGTATTTAAAAGTTCAATATTTAAAACAGAAAGAATATGAAAGACGTTAAAACATTTGATCAACTCCTTGACGAGAAATACGGAAAAAAAGGAAATACTGAAAGAGACAAGTTTGATGCAGATTCTCTTGCCTTTAGATTAGGCGCTATGCTCAAAGAAGCGCGGGTTGAAGCGAACTTAACACAAGAAGAACTTGCCGAAAAAACCGGGACGAAAAAAAGCTATATTTCCAGAATAGAACGTGGATTAAGTGATATCCAAATTTCCACTTATTACAAGTTAATAGAACTGGGTTTAGGAAAACATTTAAACATTTCAATAGGATAAAAGGCATATAACACACAGTAGGCAATATAGCGCAGGCTTATACTCGAGAGATTACGCCACATCGCCTACTGCGAAACCAGTATTAAAGGATGGAACTGTTGCAAAATTCAATTTGGAATGTGATACTCGTCAATACTATGAATGTATTATTAGAGAAGTTGTTCCTTCAATTATTCCAAAATGGAAACCCGCCCAAAACAATGGAGAAACTTGCTCACAAAAATTAAAGATAAAAACCTACATACATTTTGAATGAAGGATAATGATAAAAAATTACTCGCAATATTGAAAAAATTCCTTAATGGTGATATTGATTTTTGGGAGTTAGATGGTCTTTGGATTGACAATTATATTGAAGAAACAGAAGACTTCTATTATGATAATTTGTTTAGTGAGATTACTGAACTTATCTATATGGGACAAAAGGACCTGAAACTAAAAATTGGAGACGAAATTAAAAAATACCCTGAATTAAAAGAATACCCATAACAGCGTTTAATCGCAATCTCGAATCGTTCCTCTCGGGACCTTCGCCTAGCCCGAAACCGTCAGAAGAACCCACACAAAACCTGTAACCAACCTTTACAAATTGAATTATTTGTAATAACTTTGTAATTACACAAAAAAGAAGTCATGGAAGTTTCGATTATTAAAATAGGGAATTCGAAAGGGTTTCGTTTAACCAAAACAATTCTGGAAAGGTATAACATCACCGACAAAATTGAATTGATCCTTGAAAAAGGTCAAATCATATTGCGCCCTATATCCGAACCCCGAAAAGGTTGGGATAAAGCATTCCAAAAGATGCATGAACAGGGTGATGACCAACTTCTTATGAATGATGTTTTTGAAGATGAAAACTTTGACGAATGGAAGTAAAACAATATCAAATAGTTTTGGTTAATCTTGACCCAACACTGGGTAGTGAGATCCAAAAAACCCGACCTTGTGTTATTGTTTCACCAAATGAAATCAACGACAATCTGCGAACAGTTGTAATCGCACCCATGACTTCCGCAAGTAGAAAATATCCAACTAGAGTAAAAATTAAACACAACAATCGAGAGGGTTGGGTCGTAATTGATCAAATAAGAACAATTGATAAAATTCGTGTTGTAAAAAAGTTTGGCTCGCTTTCAGAAAAGGAAATACGCGAATGTAAACGCGTGATCCGTGAAACGTTCGTTGACTAATCGGCATCTGCAAACGGTTACTCCCATTAAAACAAACCAAAAACCAATTATGAACCACTGGACTGAGCAGAACAACGCACTCCACAAAACGTTTGTATTTTCGACGTTCCAAGAAGCAATAGACTGGATGGTAAAAGCACGTGTTCACATTGAACAATTGAATCATCACCCGAAATGGACCAACATGTACAATACCGTAACGGTTGAGTTAAGTACACACGACGAAGGAAATATTGTTACCGAAAAAGACCGGAAATTAGCGCAGTTATTAGATTCTATCTAACGACATCTTGCTCCGACTTCAAACGTTTCAGCCATTCTGTCATACAATGTAAAAAGGCACAAGCCTTGTAAGATTCGCCCCGTGAAACATGAACATTTTGATCATCGCATTTGGCCCTATGCTCTTCCGGGTGCCTTTATCCTTGCCATCCTTTGGTTAATCCAATGGGCGCAGCATTTATTCGCCCAGCCATTTTATAAATTCGGCATTTTACCAAGAACCTTAGAAGGCTTGAAAGGAATCCTGTTTATGCCGCTAATTCATGACAAATTCGATATCAATCACCTGTTTAACAACTCCGTCGCGTTTTTATTACTTTCTACCCTCCTCGCCTATTCCTACCGAAAAGTTTTTCTTCCCGTATTACTAATCAGTTGGATTTCTTGCGGCGCCCTTTTATGGGGTTTTGCAGAGAATCACGGGTCCTATCACATCGGCATTAGTGGCGTGATTTACTCCTTGTTTTCTTTCCTTTTTGTATCGGGAATTATTCGCCGCTATTTTCCACTTCAAGCCTTATCGTTTTTGGTCGTCTTTCTTTATGGCAGTTTAATTTGGGGGATATTCCCCATCGACCAACACATTTCATGGGAAGGACATCTCGCTGGTTTCGTGAGTGGGATTATCCTCGCAGTTGTGTTTCGCAAGCAGGGACCAGTTCGTCCGAAATATCAATATGAAGTGGAGCGTGAATTAGGCATTGATCCCCCAGACTTAGAAGGTGAATGGTTGCGCCGTATGCAAGAACAAGAGGAAAAATCAGACCCGCTGATCATTACGTATCAGTACATTCCTAAACGTGCTGAACCTGTAGCTACACCTCCGGACGTTCATACGCAATCAAACAAGCCGTCCCCGGACCAAGCGCCCTCGGATCTGAACCAAGAAAATCAACGGTAACCAAGGCTCCTGTTTGCAAGTGAATGTATCCTCCAGTTAACCAAGTCAAGAATTCTGACATGCCGTCATTGTGCCCAATAAATAACATGTGATCTTGCGCCTCGTTCGAAAGCATCATTTTCCATTGGTCAAGGGTCGCCAAGTAAAGCTCCTCCGAATAAGTAATCGGAATCAAGGGATTACAGGCCCTTGCTGTTTCTCGTGTGCGTTGCGCCGTAGAACAGTGAATTGAAGTGATAGGAAGTGATTGCATTAATTCCTTAAGTTCCGCTACTTGGTTGATTCCTTTCGGTGCTAAGCGCCGATCTTTATCTTTACCGCTCAATGCATGCCGCTCCGTTTTTGCATGCCTTAAAAAATACCACCTCATAGGCTTTGATTTTTCAATAAGCGCTCATTGAGCAGTTTCAAATGCGGTACATTCAAATGATTTTCCAACAAGACCAAATGATCCATCCGATGCGCATCCGTTCCGACGAAATCCACAGTAAATTGATCCAACATGCGCTCTGCTTGTTTTTTTACCTCCGGACCATAATGTCCAGTTAAGGAATTCAAGTTGAGTTGAATGTTCACCCCCATCGCACGGTATGTTTCCGCGGAGGTTAAAGAACCATGAAAATAAACATAGCGTTCAAAATGTGCTAAAATCGGGGTATACCCCTTGTCTATGATTCGTTGAAAGGTTTCTATCTCAAATACCGGTGCATTCACAAAACTGAATTCAACCAAGACATAGCGCTGAGGGCCAAAACATAAGAGCGGGGTATTTTCTAAGCGTTCAAGAAATTGATCATCCAAATAATATTCTGCTGCCAACTCCACCCGGATTGTCAAGCCTGCTTCATCCATTGCTTGTTTAAGCTCCAAAAATCGAAGCGCAAGGTCGGCTTCAGTATTCGGGTACATATCCATTTTGATATGTGGTGTAATAATGCATTTTTGATAGCCAAACTTCTGCATTTTACTTAACATGGCAAGTGATTCTTCCAAGGTGCGTGCGCCATCATCCACGCCAGGTAAAAAATGGCTATGCATATCGGTATTGAACCATGATAAATTCAAGGGAGCTTGTATATTCTGCGCCTCAGGCTTAGAAAAAATACGCGACAACCAGCCCATTAGCCGTACATTTTCTTGTAATAATCTAAGTATGCGCCAGAGGTCACATGCGCAATCCAATCTGGATTATTCAAGTACCAATCTATGGTTTTGGATAAGCCTTCTTCAAAGGTAATCGAGGGTTTCCAACCGATTTCTTCTTCCAATTTTGACGCATCAATCGCGTAACGCATGTCGTGCCCGGCACGGTCTTTAACAAAACGAATCAAGCCGCGCGAACTGCCTTCGGTACGGTCAAGTTTCACATCCATTAAGTCGCACAAGCGATGCACTAAATCTAGGTTGGTCCATTCGTTCAGCCCGCCAACGTTATAAGATTCCCCGAGTTTTCCTTTGTGAAAAATTGCATCAATGGCTGCTGCATGGTCTTCCACCCACAACCAATCTCGGACATTAGATCCTGCACCGTACACCGGTAATTCTTTTCCATGAACGATGTTATTGATCATTAGCGGAATCAGTTTCTCTGGAAAGTGATGACTGCCGTAATTGTTTGAACAATTCGACATTTTAATGGGCATACCATAGGTATGAAAATAAGCCATCACAAAATGATCAGACGCTGCCTTTGAAGCTGAATACGGACTGCGTGGGTCGTAGGGAGTTTCTTCGGTAAAATACCCGGTTTCCCCTAAACTTCCATACACCTCATCAGTAGATACATGATGGAACACGTGATTTGATAAATCTGCACCCCAAAAGGTACGTGCTGCTTCTAACACATTGACTGTTCCCAGTACATTTGTTTTAACAAATTCTAAAGGTCCTTCAATGGAGCGATCCACATGGGATTCGGCAGCTAAATGAATAACATCCGTGATTTGATAGGTCTCAAACACCGAGCGAACTGAATCTAAGTCCTGAATATCCACCTTTACGAATTGATAATTGGGTAAATCCGCTACATCGCTTAGGTTTTCCAAATTCCCAGCATAAGTCAACTTATCAAGGTTAATCACTTGATACATGGGATAGGTGCTCAACAACCTACGTACTACGTGGGATCCAATGAACCCAGCGCCTCCTGTAACTAAAATTCGTTTTTGAAACTCCATCACAAACTCCAATAAACCAGGGAATTAATTTTCCCTTTATAGATTCCTTTAACATCAATGAATACCCCTTGACCGTCCTTCAATAAGCCCTTGAAATACGATTCATTTAAGTCCGCATATTCGCGGTGATTTACTGCAACGATAATGGCATCATATTGGGTTCCGGGTTGATCAATAAGTCCAACGCCATATTCATGCATCATTTCTTCTGAAGATGCATGTGGGTCAACCAAATCAACCGACATCTGAAAGGATTTTAATTCATTCACGATGTCAATCACTTTCGAATTTCGAATATCCGATACATCTTCTTTGAAGGTAGTACCCATTATTAAAGCCCGTGCCTCTTGAATAATTTTCCCTTGAGCAATGACACGTTTTACCGCTTGTTTAGCGATGTAAAAACCCATGGAGTCATTCACGTAACGTCCACTGGTAATCACTTTCGAATGGTATCCTGCTTGTTGCGCGCGGTGGGTTAAGTAATATGGATCTACGCCGATGCAATGTCCACCCACTAAGCCGGGTGAAAATTTCAAAAAGTTCCACTTCGTACCCGCCGCTTCTAACACATCGTAGGTATTAATATTTAGCTTATTGAAAATGATTGATAACTCATTGATAAGCGCAATATTTACATCCCGCTGGGTATTTTCAATAATTTTTGCCGCTTCAGCTACTTTAATGGTTGGCGCTCGGTGAACCCCGGCATCTACGACCATTTCATATACTTGAGCAACCGCTTCAAGAGCGGCTGGTGTAGAACCTGAAACCACTTTTATAACATTTTGCAGTGTATGCACTTTATCTCCCGGATTAATTCGTTCCGGAGAGTATCCCACGAAAAAATCTTCATTGTATTTCAATCCCGAAACCTTTTCTAAGATTGGAATGCAATCTTCTTCGGTACAACCGGGGTAAACGGTAGATTCGAACACTACACAATCTCCTTTTTTCAAGGTCTTTGCAACGGATTCTGTAGCGGAAAGTAGCGGTTTAAGGTCTGGAAGATTGGAATCGTCAATGGGTGTGGGTACGGCAACAATGTAGAATGATACCGAATCGAGATCCGAGAGCTGATTCGTGAACTTAATGTCACACCCCTCAAACGCTTCCGAATCCAACTCATTGCTTGGGTCGATACCGCGATTCATTAAGGCAATACGATCTGCATTGATATCGAATCCAACCACTTTTAGTTTACGTGCAAAGGCTAAGGCAATGGGTAAGCCAACATATCCTAAACCAATTACCGCAAGGGACTCTTGCTTGGTTTGCAACTGTTCTATATTTAAATTACTCATGGTCATTTCCGTGTATAATTGCCTGTTCGTCTCTTACCTTATAAATTCGTTCAATGATATCAACCACTTTTAACCCTTCGAGGGCATTCGTAGTAGCAGAAGTTCTACCTTTCAAGGTATCTATTACGTTACCAATCACATAATTATGATTCGCTGCGGACCCTTTGTAGGCCCCATAATCGTTTGCTGGGTTTGATGCATTCAAGGTTGGCATCTCGTAATCTTTAACATTACAAACTTCTACTTCATTCATGTATTGTCCACCAATTTTGACACTTCCCTTACTACCAATAATGGTTAACGAGCTCTCTAGGTTTTGATTAGCAATAGCCGTTGAATAATTGATACAACCCATACCGCCATTTAAAAACTTAAAACTCACAAAGCCCGAATCTTCAAAATCCGTTGAATCCTTATGATTGAAATCGGCAAACTTTCCTTGGATTTGTTCTATATCTCCAAAGAGCCAATACATTATGTCTATAAAATGTGAGAACTGAGTAAATAAGGTGCCTCCATCCAATTCACTCGTACCTTTCCAACCATCTTTCTTGTAATAGCGCTCATCGCGATTCCAGTAACAATTTACTTGTACCATAAAGATCTCACCTAAAACCCCATCCTCTACTACCGATTTAATCCATTCTGAAGGCGGAGAATACCTGTTTTGCATGACACAAAACACCTGACGATTCATTTGTAAGGCAGTATAAATGACACGTTCACAACTCTCTTTGGTAAGTCCCATGGGTTTTTCTACCACTACGTGTTTACCTGCCTTTAACGCAACAATAGCCTGTTCTGCATGCAATCCGTTGGGGGTACATATATTTACGACATCAAAATCCAACCCTGAATTCAATAATTCCTCTATGGTATGTACATGGGGAACAGCATAAGCGGTGGTATCGCATGCTTCCATTGATCGAACATCACACATGGCAACCAATTCAGCTTCTGCATCGCGCTGGATCATTTCTGCATGGCGCTTTCCTATATGACCAGCACCAACTACGGCAAATTTTATTTTTTCTTTATTATTCATTATGAAATTCGTTGTACTTGTTCATTTAATAGTTCGTAGACCTGATTAGTCTCTGGACAGGTAGCGCGGTTGGTTTCATCAAACTGCAAGCGATGTCCGTATTCGCTCACCCAACCAATTTGGCGACCTGGATTGCCAACAATTAAGGCATACGGTTTAACCGCTTTAGTTACCACAGTGCCTGCGCCGATTAAGGAAAAAGCGCCAATTTCATTACCGCACACCACCGTGGCATTGGCTCCGATACTCGCTCCCTTCCTTACCACCGTTTCCGCATATTGATCTCTTCTTATCACATGACTCCTAGGGTTTATCACATTGGTGAATACCATGGAAGGGCCAAGAAACACATCCTCTTCGCAAATCACACCAGTATAGATAGATACATTATTTTGGACTTTGACATTTTTCCCAAGCACAACCCCAGGGGATACCACTACATTTTGCCCAATGTTACACCCTTCACCAAGATGTGAATTAGTCATAATGTGAGAAAAATGCCAAATTTTCACCCCTTTTTCAATGTGACATCCCGCATCCACTACGGCTGTTTCATGTGCAAAATAATCCATCATTTTTGAATGTAATCGTCAAAATTCTTGTGTTCCATGGCATAGAGTTCTTCTGTGCTCAATTGCTTAAAATATGCATAGGTTAAGGCTAATCCTTCTGCCCTTCCTACCTTAGGTTTCCAACCTAACAACTCGGTGGCCAGAGAAATATCTGGTCTTCGTTGTTTAGGGTCGTCAACGGGCAAAGGTTCAAAAACGATTTTTTGATCTGTTTTCGTAAGTTGGACAATTTCTTCGGCAAAATCTAAAATGGTAATCTCGTCAGGATTCCCAAGATTAACAGGCTGTGAATAGTCACTCATTAACAAGCGAAAAATCCCTTCAACCAAATCATCTACATAGCAGAAGGAACGTGTTTGGGATCCATCGCCAAAGACCGTGAGATCTTCTCCTCGCAAGGCCTGACCAATGAATGCGGGTAAAACGCGACCATCATTTAATCTCATCCGTGGTCCGTACGTGTTAAAAATACGGGCAATTCGGGTTTCAAGGCCATGAAAGGTATGATACGCCATAGTCATGGCTTCTTGAAATCGCTTTGCTTCGTCATATACACCTCTAGGTCCTACTGGATTTACATTACCCCAATAGGATTCCGTTTGGGGATGAACCTCTGGGTCTCCGTATACTTCGGAGGTTGAGGCGATCAGAATGCGTGCGTTTTTTTCTTTAGCCAAGCCCAAACAATGATGAACCCCTAGGGATCCAACCTTTAAGGTTTGAATAGGAATTTTTAAATAATCTATTGGACTTGCTGGGGAGGCAAAATGAAGAATATAGTGTAATTCACCAGGAATGTGTATGAATTTAGAAACGTCTTGTCGATAAAACTCGAAGTTTGCTAGGGGCAACAAATGTTCGATATTCGCCATTCTTCCCGTGATCAAATTATCCATTCCAATCACATGAAACCCCTCACGAATGAAGCGATCACATAAATGTGAACCTAAAAACCCTGCAGCACCTGTAATGAGAATACGCTTTTTAGTCATCATCTTCCAATACTAAAGTAATCAAAACCTTGGTCACGCACTTCCTCGGGTTCGAAGATGTTACGGCCATCAAAAATCACTGGTTGGTTCATGGATTTAAACATCACGGTAAAATCCGGACTTCGAAACACAGACCATTCTGTACAAATAATTAATCCGTCTGCTTTTTCCAAGGCATGATATGGATTTTTAGCATAGGACAAGCGATCTCCAAACTGCGCAGCTACATTGTTCATGGCTTCAGGATCATACACTGAAATACGTGCGCCGGCATCTAATAGGGCTTGAATCAAATACACGGAAGGCGCCTCGCGAATATCGTCGGTATCTGGCTTAAAACTCAGGCCCCAAATTGCAAATGTTTTATTGCTTAAGTCCTGTTTAAAATAGGCATTAATTTTAGGAAGCAATATGGTTTTTTGCTTGTCATTCACCTGCATTACGGCATCTAAGAGTTTGAAATCGAAGCCTTCCAACGCACCACTGTGATGCAATGCTTGCACATCTTTAGGGAAACATGACCCCCCATACCCCATTCCGGGAAATAAGAATCGTTTTCCAATGCGCTCGTCTGCCCCCATTCCTAAACGAACTGCATCTACGTTCGCTCCTACGCGCTCACAAAAATTTGCAATCTCATTCATGAACGTTATTTTAGTGGCTAAGAATGCATTTGACGCATACTTGGTAAGTTCGGCAGATTTCTCATCCATGATTAGGATCGGATTTCCTTGACGTACAAACGGTTTGTATACGGATTCCATCACGTTTATGGCTCGATCATCTGAAGCTCCAATAACAATTCTATCCGGTTTCATAAAATCGGTCACGGCAAAACCTTCTCGTAAAAATTCAGGATTTGAAACCACACTAAATTCTACCGTAGCCTTGTTAGCAATGCGTTCTTTAACCAAATCAGCAGTACCAACAGGGACTGTACTTTTATCTACAATCACAACATAGTGATTCAATAAGGGACCAAGCTCATCTGCCACATTCAAAATGTAGGTTAAATCGGCTTGACCATCTGCACCCGGAGGGGTTGGTAACGCTAAAAAAATGACCTCAGCACCCGCGATGCCTCCGATCAGATTGGATGTAAAATGTAATCGATCTTCGTTTAAATTCCGTTCAATTAACACGGAAAGATTCGGCTCATAGATCGGGGTGATTCCTTGTTTTAACAATGAAATTTTTGCTTCATCAATATCAATACATGTAACTGTATTTCCTGTTTCTGCAAGACAGGTTCCTGTAACAAGACCAACATATCCTGTTCCAATTACTGCAATCCTCATAGTTGGTTAAAAAAGGATTGAACCGTTGAAACAATGAAATCACGTTGATCATTTTTCATCTCAGTATGCATTGGAAGACTTATTACTCGTTCGGTAAGATAATCCGTAACAGGTAATACTAAGGATTCGCAACCAAAGGCACTAAACATTTGCTGACGATGCGCTGGAATCGGATAATAAATCATGCTTGGGATTTCTCGCTCCGCCAAATAATCATGAAGTCGATTTCGAACATCAGGCATTACTTGAAGGGTATATTGATGATACACGTGAGTTGAATATGCTTTTCGACAAGGAACAATCACATTAGGTATACCTTGAAATGCGTGATCATAAAACGTAGCCAATTCTTGACGCGCCTCGTTGTAGGAATCAAGATGCTGGAGTTTAATACGCAATACAGCAGCTTGAACAGAATCTAATCGCGAATTACAGCCAACCTGATCATGGTAATAGCGTTTACTTTGTCCATGATTCGCTATCATACGAAGCTTAGAAGCCAATTCATCATCATTCGTCATCATGGCACCACCATCTCCAAAACAACCTAAGTTTTTACTTGGAAAAAAGGAAGTACATCCAATATGACCCATTGTTCCTGTTTTTGCGACATTACCATTCGAAAAATAATAATCACAGCCAATGGCTTGTGCATTATCTTCAATCACAAAGAGCTTATATGCTTCAGCGATTCTCAGAATCTCTTCCATGTTTGCTGATTGCCCATACAAATGGACAGGTACGATTGCTTTGGTTTTAGACGTTATGGCACGCTCAAGGGCAGAAGAATCCATGCAAAACGTTTCTGAATCTACCTCCACAAATACCGGAGTTAATCCAAGCAAGGCGATTACCTCTGTGGTTGCAATGTATGTAAATGATGGGGTAATAACCTCATCTCCAGGTTTTAATCCAAGACCCATCATTGCGATTTGAAGCGCATCTGTGCCATTTGCACATGGGATCACATGCTTAACACCCAAATATTCGGATAATTCTTCTTGAAAATGTGTTACTTCAGGTCCGTTAATAAATTGAGCCTTAGTAATTACGGATTGAATTGCGGCATCTACTGAGGGTTTAATTCGCTCATACTGAGCCATCAAATCAACCATTTGAATTTTATTCATTCACTTTATTTTGAACTACAAAAGTACGTAAAATCATCCGTTTATGCGATGTAAACCCGCCATGATTCCATGATGAAAACACAGATTATTACGTATCTTTGCTTTATGTGGAAAGTAATGCTCCCTTTATTATTTATAGTATCCCTTGCACACGGGCAAATTACACCAAGTGATACGGTATCAGATGGTCGAGTTATGGTGAGTATTCACTACGCTACTGGATGGACAGGAGGCGACTTAGTTGATCGGTATGGATATGTTAACCTAGTTGGGTTTAGTGGAGGCTATAAGTTCCGAAACAACTGGTTTGTATTAGGCGACGCGAATTTTATATTTGGAGGGAATGTTAAAATACCCACGCTTCTAGACCAACTTAAAGACTCATATGGGAATATTACGGATGTAAATGGCGATCCTGCCACAGTAAGTATCTTAGCTAGAGGATTAAGCGCCAACGTACAGATTGGAAAAATAATTCCATTAAGTAATCGCAATAAAAACGCTGGAATCATGGTCCACCTAGGGGCAGGCTACATGAATCACCGAATAAAAATTGAAACACAAACACAAGTTGTTCCTTTAATTGAACTTGATTACAAAAAAGGATATGATCGCTTAACTACAGGCCTAAATACTACACAGTTTTTAGGCTATTCATTTATGCCAAGAAATGGCTTTTATAATTTCTATGGTGGGATATATGCCATAGAAGGATTTACTAAAAATCGACGAACCATCTTTTTTGATCAACCGGATGTACCTGTATCAACCAAGACCCGTTTAGACATTATTGTTGGACTTAAATTCGGGTGGTACATTCCATTTTATTCCACTCAAAAAGATTATTACATCGAATATTAATGCGGGGATTATATGATTTTTCAATCCTATTGCTTGGACTTGGATTCACCATGGCTCGGTTTTTTAATGCAAAAGCCAAACAACGCGTTCTCGCTAAAAACACATGGAAAACAGACATCCCACCGGGGCCCTACGACCTTTGGATGCATTGCGCGTCTTTGGGAGAGTTTGATCAAGGACTTCCTATACTTTGGGCGTATAAATCTACGTTTCCAGAGGCCAAAATTCTAGTAACCTTTTTTTCACCTTCAGGATTAAATCACTATCACAAACGGGCACATTGTGTTGACCATGCCTGTCTCATCCCCTTGGATCATCGAAAAAATGTACGTGATTTTTTAACGCATGTAAAGCCGAACGCCGTAGTATTTGTTAAATATGAGTTCTGGTTAAACTTCATTTACGGCATATCAAAGCGAAAAATCCCCCTCTTTAGCGTTTCTACGCTGCTAAGGAAAAATCAATTTATTTTCAAGCCCTTGGGCGGGATTTTCCGAAACGGATTAAAAAGATTTAGCCATTTTTACGTACAAAATCCAGAAACCAAAACGCTCTTAGCAACGATTGGAATTGAAGATGCTACGGTAACGGGAGACACTCGATATGATCATGTACTAAACCAACAGCGCCATGCGATTGCTCAGCCCAGCAACAATTCGGCACTTGCAAAATTACAAGCACATTGTATCGGAAAAACTGTACTTATTCTCGGGAGCAGTTGGCTTGTTGAAGAAGAAATGGTACATGCCATTCACCATAAAATTCCACTAGACCTAACAGTTATTGCGCCCCATGATATATCCGAGAAACACTTGTATGAAATTGAGGCGATGTTCGGAGATCAATGTATACGATTAAGTGAAATAGAAGGGATAACCGATGAAACTGTAATTCTTGTTGACTGCATTGGACTGTTACATCAATTGTATCAATTAGCAAATATAACCTTCATTGGAGGCGGTTTTACAGGTAAACTGCATAACATCTTAGAACCCGCTGCCTATGGCATCCCTGTAGTTTTTGGTCCTAAACACAGTAAATTTCCGGAAGCGGACGAATTCATCGAAAAAGGCCTTGCCTATGAGGTAAACACGCCACAAGAAGTACTGGATAAAATTCAATTATTACTTCGAAACCATTCCATGCTCAAAGAGAAAATCATTGAATTCGTTCATGAAAAATCAGGAGCTACCACAAAAATTACACAAGACTTATCTAATAAGCTCGCTCATTTCGATTTTCCTTCCAATTAATAAAGGATTTGTTCACTACTTTATTTCCCCCAGGAGTTGGGTAATCTCCAGTAAAATACCAGTCGCCGGTATGACCTGGACAAGCCTTATGAAGGTTATCCACGTTTTGGAACACAATAGTAACTTCGGATTTAACTTCTGTTGGACGTAATAATTGAGCAATTCTATCGGAAATTTCTTCATCGGTAAACGGCTCATAAATGCGTTTAACCTCATTCACTACCTCTTCCTTAGGAACAGATAATTGATTTAAACACGCCTGATAAACTTCTTCAATGATGTGGTTCAAGTTGCGTTCTTTCAATAAAGAAATTGCCGCCTCAAATGCGATAAAATCACCCATTTTCGCCATATCAATCCCGTAACAATCGGGAAAACGAATTTGAGGTGCCGAAGAAACGATAACAATACGCTTTGGCTCGAGGCGATTCAACATCCGTAAAATACTCTTTTTCAAGGTAGTCCCACGAACAATACTATCATCTATAACCACAATGTTATCGCGATGTGGAACGATACATCCATACGTGATGTCATACACATGCGTAACTAAATCATCCCGGGAATCATCTTGGGTTATGAAGGTTCTCAATTTCGCATCTTTAATTGCAATTTTCTCTATCCGAGCGCGGCCTTCAATAATTTTAGTAATCGACTCTGAGCTTGGATTCGGACCTAAAGCCAATATGGCATTTGCTTTTTCAAGGTTGTGATAATCCTCTACCCCTTTCATCATACCATAAAACGATACTTCTGCCGTATTCGGAATAAACGAAAACACCGTATGCTCAATGTCGCCTTGAATTGCCTTCATCACTTGATGCACAATATTTCTTCCGAGATTTTTACGCTCTTTGTAAATATCTGCATCTGATCCTCTCGAAAAATAAATTCGTTCAAAGGAGCATTTTTTAATGGTAAGCTGTGGTAAGATTTCTTTTTCGGAAACTTTACCCTGCTTAGGAATGAGTAAGGCACTTCCCGGCTCCAATTCCTTAACTTGATGTTCTTTTAAGTTAAATACCGTTTGTATAACCGGGCGTTCTGACGCCACCACAACAACCTCATCGTCCTCGTAATAAAACGCCGGACGAATCCCCGCTGGATCACGCAAAACAAAGGCGTCACCGTGACCGATGAGTCCGGCCATAACATAGCCGCCATCCCATTTATTTGATGACTTTTGAAGCACAGAAACGAGGTCTAAATGCTCACTGATTTTGGTTGAAATCTCCGGTTTCGAAAAACCTTCCGACTTAAATTTTGCATAAAGCCGATCATTTTCTACATCTAAAAAATGGCCTATTTTTTCTAATACTGTTACGGTATCAGACATTTCTTTAGGATGTTGGCCAATGGCTAATAACGATTCAAACAATTCATCAACATTCGTTAAATTGAAATTGCCTGCAAGCACTAAATTACGGGTCATCCAATTATTCTGACGTAAAAACGGATGACAACTTTCAATTGAATTTCGACCAAAGGTACCATAACGTAAATGGCCCAAAAATAATTCCCCTGTAAATCCTGTATGTTTTTTTAAATAGGCAACATCTTTTAATTTATCAGGAGATTCTGAAGCAAGCTGATTAAATCTACTGCCGATTTGACCAAACAAATCTTGAATGGGATTCGAATCAATTGAGCGCGCACGACTGATGTAACGCTCACCCGGCTGCATGTCTAATTTAATGTTTGCTATCCCAGCGCCGTCTTGCCCGCGGTTGTGCTGTTTTTCCATTAATAGTTGCATTTTATTTAACCCATAAAATGCTGTCCCGTACTTTTCAAGATAAAAAGACAGGTCTTTCTTCAGGCGCAGGAGGGCGATCCCGCATTCGTGTTGTATTGCATCGCTCATTGCGCTGCGAAATTACTCAATGTCTGAGCGATTACAACGCAATTGTTAATTAATTTGAAGATTCGTTTATAACTTAATGTCCCCCAGGTTGGCAACATTTCGGTAATAATTTCACTGCTTCAGGATCCGCCTTCATTTCATCCGCATCATAGCCAGCACGAACAAGGGCAAGCCGCAGTTGAGCCAATGTTACTTTAGTTGGCTTATAAACACACGTGGCTACTTTAGTCTCTAAATTTAACTCCGCAAATTTGACCCCTTTTTCAAAATTTAAGGCGGTTTCAATCCGGTCTTTACAATCGCCACACAAGGCGGAAGTTTTTATGTAAACGGTATCTACAGTCTGTTTTTTCTGGCCTAGCGTTATGCAAGAAATAAATAACAAGGCGATTAAAATGATATTTTTCATGATTTTTTTTGTTTTAAATTATACGTAATTCCACCATACACATTTATTCCGGTAATTGGCCCCCACACCATGGTGGCATCAAAACTTGAGTCTTGCGGATCCTGGGCTGATATGATTGGATTAGCTTGTTTTACGTTGAGTATGTTTTCAATCCCAATATACGCTTTAATTTGCTTCCATTGATACGATACTTGTCCAAACAAGTAGGGATACCAGGGTGAAAATTCCATCCCAGTAGCAGCATGGTTATGTGGCATCCGCATTGGACCCACAATGTTCGCCGTGAGATCAGCTTGCAAGCGCTTGTTTTTTGATGTCCACGAAGTGGTAAATAGCAAGCGATGCGTTGGAATCATCGTCTGCTGCTGCATGGTTCCATCATAAATCGATTGTACACTCAGAAATTTGTAGGCTCCTCTGACACTAAATTGTTTCGAAAGCGTCCAGTCAATTTCCGCTTGGCAAGCGAGCGCAGTGGATTGATTTTCAATATATGAAAAGACAATTGCCACTTGAGAAACATCCCGGTCTATATTTAATTGCCGTTCAAACCACGTATAGTACCCATCCAACGTAAGGGTAGCTTTTCGATTGAATAATTGGAATTCCGAAGCAATGGAACCACCAACATTCCAAGAGATTTCAGGAAGCACTCCTTCAAGCGGCAAAACCCAAAACTTGTTGCTTGCCATGAGGGAATTATTCTCAATTAGAAAATTCGGAACCCTCCACCCCTTTCCGCCGGTAATGCGCAAGTCGGTTTTAGGCGTTAAAGCGTATTTGGCATGAATTCTCGGCACGAAGAACCAACCGAACAAGGAATGATAATCTAACCTTACGCCAGATTGAATGGAGAGGCGATTAAGCAAGAGCGCGTATTCAGCAAAGGGTCCAGAAGTAAGCTCTTTTCGTTGGAGTACACTGATCCCAGCCTGTTGTGTAATATCCAATAAGGTGGCTGATACACCACTTTTTAGGGTGTGTTTACCATCGGTACTTGATCGATCATAATTTATCGAAACATAATACCGTTTTTCTTCACCGCTTGAAATGCGCTGTCCCCCAATAGAATTGCCCCCAAAATATCCCCCAGTTCGATGCACTTTCACCTGATTAATGATTCCAAGCGATTCCCCCGAATGGGAGCCAAAAAATCCTGTTTTCGCAGTGGCTTCAAGGTGTTGGTTGGTGAGTGCCATATGAAATGGAAATAAAGCGGGTGAAAAAGGTGATTGCCCTGCAAAGCGGTCGTCGTAATACCCATATACCGAAAACTGGGCCTCCATTCGTTCTCCATTAAACTGCCATTTATTGAGCGCAGAAACATTCTTAAATTGTGGTAAATCAAGAAATCCGTCACGGTTTTCATCAATAACGGTTTGATTAATTGAACCATTCAAGAGTAAAGAGGTGGCCCAACGCTCATTAATTTTATGACTCAAAATAGAATTCATCTCGCCTCGACCGAAGCGATTTCCGTACACATTAACTAAGAATCGATCCGCTTCAAACGGATTTTTTACACTTAAATTGATGAGTCCGGCCATAGATTCATGCCCATTTACTACGGAACCCGTTCCTTTTGAAATCTGAATGCCATCAAGCCAAATTCCAGAGAATGATTGCATGCCGAATGCTGTTTCTAAGCCCCGTAAAAATGGAACATTCTCCAATTGAAATTGGGTGTACACCCCATCAAGTCCAAGTAACTGTATTTTCCGTGCCCCAGACACCGCATCCGTAAGATTAACATCAACCGATGCATTGGTTTCAAACGATTCAGATAAATTACAACAAGCTGCGCGCCGTAACTCGCCATTACTTATGCGCTCTACTTGAGCGATGCTAATTTTCATGGTACCATTCCCTGCTTTTCGTTCAACCAGTACTTCTGGCTGCAGCTGATCACTAAACAAAACGATTGAAATTGCTCCGAATCGGTCTTTTTCGGAAAGTAAGATGGTGTCGGGTCGATAACCCGCACTGAGTATCACCAAGGTATCAGGAAATCGTTTTCCGAGATATAATTCGAACTTGCCTTCCGAATCACTAAACGTGGCCTTTTTAGCAAGCAGCAGTTTGACTTTTGCGCCATTTAAGGCCAAGGTATCAGACAAATTCACCCCGCGAACAAAGCCATGTAGCTGTGCAACTGATGGAGTTAAAAAGACTACACCAAAAAGGAAAAATAATAAATATTTAATTTTCATGAGTTTTTAAATTATACGTTCAACACTAAATATGTCGAATCCTATAATCTAAAACGTTGAATAAATTTCAATAAGGAAACCCCTGAACGGATCAGCGGTGGGGGAAATACTCGGTTAACTATCGGTTGACTTAAAATGCATAAAAACTCTTGGGAATGGGTGTATATTGGAATTGTAACATAATCTAGCGCTATCGATAACCTAGGGAGGAAGGTTGAATTCTCCTGATCTACTTTGAGTGCAATGATCGTGCTGTTTACCGAACAACAATCGGTTTGATCGATGCTGCAGCAGGCTGATTTTGGTTCATCTTCACAATGTGACTCCGTATATGAAAACCAGGTCGTATCGTGCGAATTTGTTTCTCTACAACTGTGTTGAAATATTGGAACACCTACTGTGACCAAGAACAAAACAAGAGCTAATCCACTAAGAACGAATCGCTTAATCATAGTCAAAATTAAGTATTAATTACTTTGGGTGTTCGACTTATCCAAGCATTCACTAACAAAACTCCAATGATTAATGCGGCACTCACATAAAATTCAATCGAAAGCACTTTATGTTCATTGAGCATGAAAACGGCCAAAATGATGGTATAAATCGGCTCTAAATTAATGGTGAGTGAGACGGTATAAGCCCCTAACTTTTTAACTAAATTAATCGCCATTATGAATGCGAAAGAGGTACAAACTAACCCAAGAAACAATAACCAGCCTGCATCTGACCATGATAAGGTAAACAGTTCCATTGGCGCCTTTGTAATTAATAGATATGCCGTAATACCGACCCACCCCGTGGTTAACTCATAGAAGGAAAGAATAGGCGATGGAATGGTTTGAGAGAGTTTTGCATTAGACACTGAAAAAACACCTGCAAGTAAGGCGCTTAGCAAACCGATTATAGTTGCTAAGAGTATATTGCCTTTGAAATCTCGGGCAATAAAGGCTACGCCAGCTACCACTAACAAACTAAAGAATAACTTTCTCCATGAAAAAGGTGTTCGCATGATTAGCGGTTCCAACCAAACCACATGAACCGTGGTGGTAGCAAGACATAAAATTCCTAGGGAAGCTGTGGAAATTTGTATCGCAACGTAAAATGTAATCCAATGAAGTGCCACCGCTGTACCTACCAACATTACGGGTAAAATGTGTGCTCTTTGGAGTACAAAACTTAGTTTAGCAAATAGTAAATAGAGCAATAAACCAATTGATGCAATTAGAATTCGATACCAAACGATAATAAAAGGTTCTTGATGTAATAATTTACCAATGATTCCTGTGAATCCCCACAGAAAAACAATTAAATGCAATAAAAGAAACTCTTTGAGTCGAGGCATTTATTACTTAATCTTTTTCCATGCTTGAATGGAATTCTTGCATTGATTTACATAGGAAGAATCCCCATCTGCTTCTGCCAATTTCATGCACTGCTCGGCTGTTTTTATCGCGTCACTATAAAGCCCTAATTCGGCTTGAATTAGTGATTTTGTTCGAAGCATCCAATAGGCTTCTGGTCGAAGCACAACCGCTTTATCAACCCATTCTAACGCTTGTTTATTGTTGATTTTTTCATCTAAATAGAATTTTGCCGCCGTATGATAATCATTCGCACTTGGGCCATTCATTGTTTTTTGAATAGATGCCAACACCTTGTCTTTTGTATTCATGGTAAACGGGAATTTAACCGACACATGGTCCCAGGTGATGAATAATTCGGCACCACTGTTTTCCAATTGATCAAAGCCAATGGTTAAATTCTCTGTTAAATCCACACGTGACGAAACGGATGATTTAAGCTCGAGCGCCACCTTTTTCTGCTCCCAAACTGGCGGCATGCCCCAATTACCAAACTCCGTGTAAAAGGCCAATTTCCATTCGGTTTTACCCGGCATTGCGAACAGTGCATAGGTACCCGCAGGCAAGGTATCCTTTCCAAAATACAAAGCATCAGAGGTTGTGAACTTCGTATTTTCATTGGCTCCAAGTCTCCAATAGGCATCAAAAGGAATTAAATCTCCAAAAATAGTTCGTCCATTTACCGCAGGACGAGAATAGCTGATGCTAATGTCGGTTAATCCGACACGTTGTTCAATTTTGCATGCTGGGCTGGCCTTTGGCGCATTAATTTGTGCCATAGCACCCGATAATTGCATGCATGTAATGGCTAAAAAAAGTACTCTTTTCATCTTTTTATGTTGTTTTAATTAATTGACTTATTTCCGTAAATTCCTGTTCAGTAGCACGTTCAAATCCTTGTTGAAGTAAAGAGAATACTTCTAATTCCCGGGTAGTACTCCATTGTTTCCTGGCTTTATGAAAATCCCATCCACTTGGATTTTGTTGCCCAATGAATAAGACTCCTTCTTCGTTACCCAAATAACCAAAAATACGGTCTGATTCACTTATTCGTTTTACATACCGTGTTTCTTTCAGTACCTTTTCCCAAACCACTTGACTAAATAAATCCGCTAAGTCTTGGGCTTTAGTCGGATTCGTTTCATTTAAGGTTTTCCACGTTTCTCCTTCAATACCATTTACAATTAAAAACGCTACAAAATCCTGTTCAAGTGCTGCTAATTGGGCTAACGTTAAACACGGATATTGCATTATTGTTTGGTTTTGGCCGTATAAACATCCAGGGTAAGGTCTACCACTTCAGGTAAGGATTCCTGAGTAGTTGCTTGTTCAAAGCTCAACGTATAGGTGCCTTTTTTAGGGAATTTATCGTGCATAAATAATTTCGAAAACGAAACCAATGAACCGCTTTTTTCACCCGTCCATTTACCCTTCGGATCTGCCGTAACAATTTCCAATGGAAAACGCTGTGATTTGCCCATCGGACCATTAATGGTAAGAAACAACCAAAGGTTAGCATAGGGATAATCTACCGTAGTACGAACTGTTAAAACAAAATCGTGCGGATTCGTAGTGTCTGAAATCTGAACCTTAAAGGTTGGATGAAACTTTTCTTTCCAAACATGATTATCTATGGCGACAGACTGATTAAATACGGCATCTGAACCACAGGAAACAAGCAGCAAGGCAGTGCTTACGCAGAAAAAAACTAGGTGAATTAAACGCTTATGCATTCGGTACCGGTTGATTGGGATTTCTTGGTTTTTTCTTCTTTTTCTTACGGTTTTTCTGTTTGTTCTCGAAGCGGTTTAGACTATCCTGTCCAACCACATTTTCAAAACCAATTTCTACTTCTTTCTCCACTTCATATGCGAATTCCTTCAAGTCTCTAGGGATATTCCCATTCTTGTTCATTTGTTGGATTTTGCGCGCTTGTTCTGGCGTAAGTACTACCAAGGCTCCTTCGCCTGGATAGGCATACCACATGAGATGTTTGAATACATCCGTTTTAACATGATAGGCATCACCCTTCTCTGTTTTTAATTTGATATCTGCTCTAGGCAAGGCTTTCAACGCTTCGGTATACATGTCTAACTCATAATTCAAGCAACACTTCAATTTTCCACATTGACCCGCTAGTTTCTGCGGATTCAAAGACAATTGTTGGTAACGTGCGGCTGCCGTAGAAACGGATCTAAAATCAGACAACCACGTCGAACAACACAATTCTCTACCGCAGGAGCCGATACCACCCAAACGAGCAGATTCTTGCCGTGACCCAATTTGACGCATTTCAATTCTAACCTTGAAGGCATCAGCCATATCTCTGATAAGTTGTCGGAAATCAACCCGTCCTTCTGCCGTATAATAAAAAGTAGCCTTGGATAAATCGGCTTGGTACTCCACATCGGAAATCTTCATTTCCAAATTCAAGTTCATGGCCAATGTTCGGGATTTATACATGATGTCTTTCTCCAATGAACGGCCTTTTATCCAAAGATCAATTTCAGCTTGCGTGGCCACGTGCATAATTTTACGTGCTTCCACATGCTTAAAGTTTGGGGCTTTACGTTTAACTTGAATACGCGCTAATTCCCCAATGACAGAAATAACTCCGATATCGTACCCCGATGAAGCCTCAACCACAACAACGTCACCTGCTTGAAGACCTAGGCCATTTATGTTTCTATAAAATCCTTTGCGCGCGTTCTTAAAACGAACCTCTACAATCTCATAAGGTTTTTGATTTTCAGGAAGTGCGACATTGCTAAGCCAGTCGTAAACTTCTAATTTATCACAACCCCCACTGCTACACAGCCCGTTATTCTTACACCCGTTAGGGGTTCCTCCTGATCCACATGATGCGCAGCCCATTTCTTTTTTTTGGTAAAAATAAACAATTAAGCGCGATGAATGAACCTCATCGACTGAAAACTCATTTGCGTAAAAAGGATTTTGGTATTGGCATTACGTTCGATATGGTAGTATGCCGCATCTAGGTCTTCAATAAACAAGCGAATGTTATTACCCGTTATGTAGGGGGAAAATTTCTCTATGAAATTAAATTCCTCGGTAGTCAACCGAACATGGTCAGCACCCAAATAATTCAGCATTAAACTTTGACGAAGCATATGCAGCGCGTACAGAATAAAAACTTTTTGTCGTTCTTTGGTAAGCGCAGAAACCTCATCGGCCCAGTCCATCATTTGAATAACATCCTTTTTGTAGCTACTGCGCATCATTTTTATGAACAACTCACGGTACAAGGCAGTGGTTTCGCCCTCATTCAATAATTCTAATGCAGCACATAAATCGCCATCGGCGAAAGAGGCTAAGCCATCAGCGACACCTGCCTCCATCTTTCGTTCCTTTTGCAGAAACTTTGAGATTTCGAAGGGAAGTAGGCGTGTGACCTGCATGGTTTGAGTTCTCGAACGGATGGTAGGTAAAATTGCCTGAGGATTACTTGAAAGAAGAATAAATACCGTTTTAACAGGGGGCTCCTCTAGGATTTTCAGAATTTTATTTGATGCTTGTAAATTCATTTCATCCGCAGCAAAAATGATCATGACTTTATACCCGCCTTGAAACGACTTGAGGCTTATTTTTCGGACAATTTCTTTACTTTCCTCCGTACCTATGATTGGCTGACGTTCTTTGTCATCCATAAATTTAATCCAATCAAACAAGGAGAAATACGAAGAATTCAGAACAAATTCTCTCCATTTTGGATATAAGTTGTCTGAGGTTTTGGTAATGGATTGTACCACCGGAAATACAAAATGTAAATCTGGATGCTGTAGTTCATTCACCTGCAAACACGAACTGCATGTTCCGCATGCATCCTGATCGGAAGGATGTTCACAGAGCAAGTACCGGCTAAATGCAAGGGCCAAGGGAAAGGTTCCATACCCCTCATTGCCTACAAACAACTGACCATGGGCAACTTTTCCCGACTTGGCTTCACCCAATAAATCGGTAATCCGTTCTTTTTGCCCAACAATATCCTTAAAAAACATAGGTAAAATTACGCATTATCTATTGTATTCTCTGCTTGATTCTCCTTTGAGATAATCAACACAAACTCTCCTTTGATGGCTACCGTGTTAAAATGCACCAAGGCTTGATCTACCGTACCTCGAAAGTGAGTTTCAAACATCTTTGAAATTTCTTTAGAAACACAAATCTTACGATTCCCTCCAACATGCGTAGCTAACTGCTCAAGGGTTTTAATTAAGCGATAAGGAGATTCATACAAAACCACCGTGCAATCCATTGAGGCAATATATTCAAGCCGTGTTTGACGGCCTTTTTTATGTGGTAAAAACCCTTCAAAATAAAATCGATCACAAGGAATTCCTGAGGAAACCAAGGCAGGAACAAAGGCGGTTGGACCCGGAAGGCATTCCAGCGAAATCCCTTGCTCCACGCAGGCTCTAATCAATAAAAATCCCGGATCTGAAATCCCTGGTGTACCGGCATCTGAAACCAAGGCGACAAGGGTTGATTGCTGAATAATCCGGATCATCTCATTTAATTGCGCATGCTCATTGTTGGTATGAAATGAAATTACTTTTTTTTGTATTCCAAGATGATTTAAAAGGTTTCTGGTGACGCGCGTATCTTCCGCTATGATGAGGTCGCACTCTTTTAACACGCGAATTGCTCTAAGCGTAATGTCTTCCAAATTCCCAATCGGTGTTGGGACAATACAAAGTTGTGAGGGATTCATCGGGTTAATTGAACATAATCTTTGAGGACGGTTTCTAAGAACTTAATTGGTTTTGATATAGGCTCCTCTAGTTCGAGGCGTTGCGCTGTTTTTAAGGTCACTTGATCGAGCAATTCCTTCACTTCAGGTTCCTTGTATTTCTTATATTGCTCAAGGACCTTCTTAAGGTATAACATATCTTCATCCGTAAAGGAAATACATTTTTCATAAGTAGGCACATATTCCACTTTGCTCTGTTTGCTAAGCACTTCTTTCAGGGTATATGTCCGATTAGGCCGGGTACGAATTGCGATTACAGAAACCATCAGGTCACCGATACGCTGTCTTAAGGGGGTCATCGATGCAACAATTAAATCTATGGCAGAAATGAATGGTATGAGGCCAATAAATGCTGGATTCGAAACCAAAGAAATCCAGAAGAATTCTCCCCGCATAACCCAACGAACAAAGATATCACGCACCGTCATTCGGTCGCCGTTGACCCGAACCATTCGGATTCCCATTGCCATTTTCCCTAAGGTTTGTCCATTAAAAAAATACTCCATTAAGGGCTTGTATAAAACAATAGGTAAATTAACGAGCAGAATGAACAAGCCCACCAATAAATCCATTTCACTATACGCCTTGATTGCACTATCAATCAACGATAGCATAACGATAATCAAGTAAACATAACCAATTGCTGTATCAATAATATATGCTAATCCTCGCTGTAACACCGAAGCCATTTCGAACTCGATTTTAACATGTTGCGCGGAGATAAACGACACCTTTTCCATTATCCAAATACTGACTTTACAATTTCTTCAATTTTCTTGGCCTGTATCACCTCAATTTCATAGTCATTAGGCTTAACTCCCTTATTATATGATGAAATATAGATGTGGGTATACCCCAATTTTT
Organism: Crocinitomicaceae bacterium; assembly: GCA_044353585.1. Classification (GTDB taxonomy): domain Bacteria; phylum Bacteroidota; class Bacteroidia; order Flavobacteriales_D; family Crocinitomicaceae; genus UBA952. The sequence continues at coordinate 25,464 of JBILBR010000003.1, forward strand.
GCGCTTCTGAAATTCTGGTTTCAATTCGATTTACTGGACGGATTTCGCCGGACAAGCCAACCTCAGCTGCAAAGGTGTAAGAGCGAGAAACCGGAATATCTGCATTAGATGATAACACCGCGATAATTACGGCTAAATCTACCGCAGGATCATCTACCTTTATTCCTCCTGCAATATTTAAGAATACGTCTTTTGAAGCTAAGCGAAACGAACAGCGCTTTTCCAACACGGCCAATAACATGTTTAATCGCTTGGCATCATATCCATTTGAAGAACGCTGTGGAGTACCATAGGCGGCCGTACTAACAAGCGCCTGAACTTCAACCTGCAAGGGACGAAGGCCTTCAATAGTGGTTGAAATACACGAGCCACTAAGGCTACCATCTGTATTGGTGATTAAAATTTCAGAGGGGTTTTCAACCATCCGTAATCCACTACCCTGCATTTCATAGATTCCTAATTCATTTGTAGAACCAAAGCGGTTTTTAACTGTCCGAAGTAAGCGATAAAAATGATTTCTATCCCCTTCAAATTGCAACACAGCATCTACCATATGCTCCAAAACTTTTGGGCCAGCAATCGTTCCCTCTTTGGTGATGTGACCAATTAGAAAAACAGGAACATCCATTTCTTTCGCAAAACGCAACAGCAAGGCGGTACATTCTCGAACTTGACTAACACTGCCTGGTGCACTTTCAATATGCGGAGTAAATAAGGTTTGAATCGAATCTATGATTAATATTTCTGGAAGTGATTTTTCAGCATGCGAAATAATTTGACTCACGTCGGTTTCAATCAATAAATGGCAATTTGGATTTTCGATACCAATTCGCTCCGCACGCATTTTTATTTGTTGTTCACTTTCTTCACCGGAAACGTAGAGTACCGTTAGCTGTTCCTTGACCGCCATTTGAAGCAACAACGTAGATTTTCCAATTCCAGGATCTCCACCAATTAAAATGATTTCGCCTTTTACCAATCCCCCACCTAATACGCGATTCAATTCAAGGTCTTTCAACGCGGTCCGTGTAGTATCCGTTTGCTCAATGTCCTGTAAACGTATTGGATTGTGTTCACTTTTTTGACGAGCAAAAGGTTGGGGATTATTTTTTGAAACAATCACCCGTTCTTCCACAAACGTGTTCCATTCATTACATGAAGGGCATTTACCCAGCCATTTAGGAGCCTCGTAACCACAGGATTGACAAAAAAAAGCGGATTTAGTTTTGGCCATTGGACAAATGTAATGGAAATGGACTAAATCGGTCGATTTGAAGGCACTTGAAAAATATTTTTTTTACAAACTTCAAAAAAATGTTCAGCGGTATATCAAAAAAATTAATTTTGCCCGTTGAATAACGCAAACACTATGTCCAAAAGAAGGTCCATCATTAGTTACGATAAACTGACGCTTGATCAAAAAAAGCAAATTTTAAAAGATTTCCCTGACGGGTACATTAATCATTTGTCATCACTTAAAACTCCAACAGGTGAGATTCTCGATGCCCTCATATGGGAAACTGACGAGGTAATATACTTAGTTAAGATTAACAAAGTAGCACCAAAAGCTAAACCGGTAGTCGAAGACGACGAGGATGATTTCGAAGATGACTTTGATAAAGTTCCAGACATCAATGACGATGACGACGTGGATAGCGACGACGACAGCGAAGATGACTATGACAAGCCAGATGATGATGGCGGAGAAGACGACGAAGCATAGTAAACAGAACTTTTTCATTTTGTTTGCGTAACTTTGGATTAATCACAAAATTGCGCAGTGAAAAAAACCTACAATCCATCTCTTGTGCTTTCCAATACACGCGTTGACAAAGTTGGCGTGGAAGAACGAGTTGCTCGGTTTCAAGCCAGAAGTATAAAAAATGAAGCAAAACAACAAGGGCTTCATATGGTGCTCAACATGATCGACCTAACGACCCTTGAAGGAAAGGATACGCCTGGAAAAGTTCAACAAATGTGCTATAAAGCGCAACATTTACACGATAGTCTTCCCGGACTGCCCACGGTAGCAGCGGTCTGTGTATACCCATCCATGGTAGCTGTTGCCAAAAAAGCACTTGGAAATTCTTCAGTAAAAATAGCCTCCGTATCCACCGCATTTCCTTCCGGACAATCAACACGGGAGATTAAATTGGCCGATACCAAATTTGCGGTAGATCATGGCGCAGATGAAATCGATATGGTTATTTCTCGCGGTAAATTTCTTGAAGGAGAATACAGTTTTGTGTTTGATGAAATTGCCGCAATTAAAGAGGCGTGTGGTAAGGCAAGACTTAAGGTTATACTAGAAACCGGCGAGTTATGTACCCTAGACCATGTCCGTATGGCCAGTGATATTGCCATTCATGCGGGAGCCGATTTCATTAAAACATCCACTGGAAAAATACAACCTGCGGCCACAATGCAAGTAACCTACACCATGCTAATGGCCATAAAGGATTATTATGACCAAACAGGAATCATGATTGGAATGAAGCCAGCCGGTGGTATTTCAACTGCTAAACTCGCCTTACACAACCTGGTTATGGTCAAAGAAGTTTTGGGGAATCAATGGCTAACCAACGAATGGTTCAGGTTTGGGGCCAGCAGCTTAGCAAACGATGTACTGATGCAACTTATGAAAACCGAAAGTGGATTATACCAATCCCCAGATTATTTTTCAATCGACTAACTTATGGCTAAAAAAAACACCGCTACTCCTTCAACCGAGTGGAATTATGCAGCGTCTCCAGAGAGCACCGCGCATATCCGATTAGAAAAAAAATACCAGTTATTCATCAATAACGAATGGGTTAGCCCCTCTTCAAAGAAATATTTTCCTACAATCAACCCAGCAACGGAAGACGTGCTAGCAGAGATTGCTTGGGCAAATGACGCAGACGTTGATAAAGCGGTTAAGGCCGCTAGAAAAGCATATACTGATGTTTGGTCCAAAATGTCTGGGGCAGAACGAGGAAAATATATCTACCGCATCGCCCGCATGATGCAAGAACGTGCGCGCGAGTTTGCCGTGATTGAAACGTTAGACAGCGGTAAACCAATTCGTGAATCTCGTGATGTGGATGTGCCATTAGCATGCAACCACTTCTTTTACTACGCGGGATGGGCCGATAAATTGGAATATGCCGTGCCACATAAAAAACCAGAATCCCTTGGTGTAGCTGGTCAAATTATCCCATGGAACTTTCCGTTGCTCATGGCGGCGTGGAAAATCGCACCGGCATTAGCTGCAGGAAATACCGTAGTTTTAAAACCTGCTGAAAGCACCTCCTTAACCGCACTCAAACTCGCAGAGATCATTAAAGATTCAGGACTTCCTGCAGGCGTAGTAAACATTGTCACAGGATATGGAGATACGGGCGCTGCCATTGTGAATCATCCAGACATCGATAAAATTGCATTTACGGGATCAACGAACGTGGGGAAAATGATTCAGCGTGCCGTAGCGGGTACACAGAAAAAAACAACCCTTGAATTGGGAGGTAAATCAGCGAATATCATCTTCGATGACGCCCCGATTGACCAAGCGGTGGAAGGTATAATTAATGGAATCTTTTTTAATCAAGGCCATGTATGCTGTGCGGGTTCGCGATTATTTGTACAAGAAAATGTAGCAGATCTTGTGATTCGAAAACTAAAAACTCGAATGGAAAGCCTGTATGTGGGAGATCCACTTGATAAAAACACAGATATAGGCGCGATAAACTCCAAAAAACAATTGGAAACCATTAACCATTACATTTCAATCGGAAAAGCTGAAGGTGCAGAAATTTTCCAAAGTGATTGTTCCATTCCAAGCAAGGGATTCTTTTGTAAACCCACCTTGTTTACAGGCGTTTCGCAATCTCATGTGATTACCCAAGAAGAAATATTCGGACCGGTATTAACCATTCAAACCTTCAGAACAATTGACGAAGTAATTCAAAAAGCAAATAACACCCCGTATGGTTTAGCTGCTGGGGTATGGACAGACAAAGGTTCAAGAATCTTTAATCTGACAACAAAACTCCGTGCCGGGGTAGTTTGGGCAAATACCTACAACAAGTTTGATCCGGTTTCACCTTTTGGAGGATACAAAGAAAGCGGATTTGGAAGAGAAGGTGGAGTGCATGGATTGAGTGCTTATTTGAAATGAGAAACCATTTAGATAATCAGCCAGTGAGATTATTTTGACATAAAAAATGTGAAAAAGAAACTAAGTCATGGAAATTTTGAAAACATATAAAATCTTTATCGGAGGAGCCTTTCCACGAACAGAATCCGGAAGATATTACCCCCTCGTTGATGCCGCAGGTAATACCTTAGCCAATGTGTGCCTATCTTCACGAAAAGACGTTAGAAATGCGGTAGTTGCTGCTAGAAAAGCCTTTGGTAGTTGGTCTGAAAAAACTGCCTTTAACCGCGGACAAATTTTATATCGAATTGCAGAAATGCTTGAAGGTCGAAAAACCCAGTTCATCGAAGAATTAATCAAACAAGGGGCAAGCAAACCGAATGCTACACGTGAGGTGCAGGAAGCCATTGATTGCCTGGTGTATTATGCAGGATGGGCCGACAAATACCAACAAATTGGCAGCAGTGTTAATCCTGTGAGTTCATCTCACTTCAATTTCTCCGCGTTAGAACCCATGGGGGTAATCGGAATTATTGCTCCTCAACAATCCTCACTGATTGGTCTCGTGAACTTCATTGCTCCAGTCATTTGTGGTGGGAACACGGTGATTGTTGCCGCCTCTGAACCACTCCCTTTGTGTGCGGTAACGTTTGCAGAAGTAATTCATTCATCCGATGTTCCTGGTGGTGTGGTGAATATACTAACGGGCAAGGTATCAGAATTGGCACCCGCCTTAGCAGCGCATATGGATGTAAATGCCTTGGTTAATGAATCCCTGGGGGAACTAGACAAACCGCTAGCTTTAGCTTGTGTAGAGAATTTAAAACGCCACATTACGTATACCAACAGCACAGATCAAGGGTTGCAGCGTATTACAGATTTACAAGAAGTAAAAACCACATGGCACCCCATTGAAAGTATTGGAGGCGCAACGAGCAGTTATTAAGGAATCAAATAGGGATTTTCTTTTAACCACTTCGCTAAGTCCTTTTTACTCAGAAAAACTTCAGGTGCCCCTGCAGCATATGGACCAACCTCATACGGTTGATAGGTGAAGGTGATTCCTTTTTTGGAAATGGCAAAGGTTTCAGGTAAATCAAACACCTGCTCACCGGTAACAAACCACCAATCTCCATTTCCGTTTTGTTCCAGGAACTTTCGTTTTGCGAAGGCTTTAAGTGATGAGCGATAATTATTAACGAACAAGTCGGCTAAGGTGATTTTTGTACCGGTTGTTAAATCAACATTGAGAACTTGAAATCCGGGCTGCCCATGGGCAGCGCCCATTGCATAAAAGTAAGAGGATATCCCCATACTCATATAGGTATTTGATGAATCAATTAGGGAACAAGTGAATTCATCCTGCATAAATTCCATATCGCCATCTTCATTGCTCAAGCTTTTAATTTCAGCTACGAATTTTTTTAAGGTACTTACATTTCCAACCTTCCCTGTGATTTCTTTACAGATCAAGCCATTAATTTTCTGTGCAATTGCTGCATCCGTTAAGGAAACTCGCAATCCGGCAAGTTCACGTGTATTACACCAGCCCTCATCGAGCTCCATATCCTCGGGAACGACTAAGTCACAATTTTTATCGGAAAACTTGAACGGAATTAGTTTTAATCCCGAAGGAACTATGATTGGCGCATCAACAACCGTTGTGTCCTTCAAGGAAGATTTGGGTTCTTCTTTTGCGGATTCTTTAGTTTTTCCGGTGGTACAAGAAGCAATAAGTAAGGTGATTACAGGTAAAAAAAGAAGTTTTCGCATGGTGTAAGATTAGGGAATCAAAGGTAATGGAAAATGGGTGTGTGGGAGCAACTAATAAAAAATAAGTTGCTAATTATCCAGCGCGTGATTTTTATTCCTTTTTAATATTTTCCTCTGTATTCAGCCCAAATTCTTCACCTAAAACCAACCGGACATAACAACCTGTTTTTCTTCCATCTGACAATAATAAAATTTGATCACTTTTTCCTTGAACCAACATAAACGGAGCGACATAGGCATTACCTTTGGATCGAGAGCCATAGGTATATTCATCGCGAACCCATACGGCAGTTTCGTTACCTAATCCACCAAATTCACCATTTGAATTTCGATAACCACCGGGTAATAAGTTAAAGTTAAAGTTTTCATTCACAGGCCGTGCGGACAACCAAAGCTCTTTGCTCTTAAGTGACGAACCTATGGTATTATATGATGCCCAATTTGGGATTCCACTACTCGCAAAAACACACAAGGCATCCCAATCTGAATTATTGGCAATACGTGAACCATTAGGTGCTAATCCTCTTGGATCTGCAATGGCAAACCAATTATAAATCCTACCATAAGTTTTACCATGTAGCGTATCATTCTTATAGTCACAATACGCAGGTATACCATTTTGCAAGCATTCAATCCATTCTTCCCGTGTCTTGGCATTCATGATTTCATCACCATTCCTGAATTTTGTGATATTCAAATTGCTTACGGACCACATTTGATTATTAAAAGATAAAAAATCAATAGTCGTTTGTGACTTTATTGAAATTGTAAATGTCACCAATGAAAAAAATAAAATACGTGAAATCATGAACTAAAAAACTTAAAATTAACTTTAAGTTACAAAAATACATCTAATATAGTCGTATAAAATAGTTAAATTCACCATATCGGGATGTAGCGCAGTCCGGTAGCGTACACGTCTGGGGGGCGTGTGGTCGCAGGTTCAAATCCTGTCATCCCGACCAATCCCACCTTACCCTCTGCCTTGCAGGGGGTATTCTTTTGAAACGCGATGTTAAAAGCTCACTTTTATAACGTGCGAGAGAAAAGAAAACTAAATGCTTTACCTGGGTAACGTAGGTTTGAAGTCACCACCCACTCCCCTAGGTTCTCTCCTGCTAAGGAGGAGATAATCTAATGAACTTGTAACTAAATTCAAATAGTGAATTCACTTTGATCAGTTCTTATTCTTATCCTATGAATCGGGAGGTTAACTGATAAAAACAAACTTAATAAACTCGATCCTGATCAAGTGAGATGGTATTATTACATTATATTTGAAATAATAAATCTATTGTATATGAAATTATTTTGTTTACTCATGGCATCATTACCAATGTTGATATTTAGCCAATTTAGCATCGGTCTGCCCGAGTGTAATGTGCTTTACAGCGGCTACGATAATATGGTTACTTTAGGGATTGATGGTTGTGATCAAAGTGCACTAAGTTGTGCCGGTGGTACGATTAGAAAAGATACAATCAATGGGCTATATTGCTACATAGTCAATCCTTCACCCGGCGCTCGTCAGGTAAAATTAACCGCAACAGGGAAAAGCAAGGGTAAATCATTAACCTATGCTAGTATGAATTTTCAAGTGAAACCTCTTCCTGGTCCAAGTTTGTCAACATATACAATCAGTAAATCATTAGGTGATACCTTGAGATTAGAACTGAACGATACATATATTCAAAAAGAATATATCATTTTAAGTTGTCGTGTAATGGAACAGAGTGTCGTAGGAAATGTAATTACCCCAGCGATGTTATCAGCATTTGAAGTCGGGCAATACATTAGTGTTAACTTGGTGGCAATGGATGTTAAATCCCGAAAACAGTTTACCCTTACCGCTGCCCTAAAAATCACCGAATAAAATTAGTAGCAGCTCAACTAGCTAGTAATTCACATCCCCCTTACACTAAACTTCTATCCAACTTTAATGCTACCTTTAAGCCGCATGAAGGTACTCGCAATTATACATGGTTCTCGAAAAATACCTGCGGTACATGACCGGTTTTTAGCGGCTTGTAAAGAAGACCCCACGCTTGAATTTACCCAATCACACACTACCCAAGGCGGTCATGCTACCACCCTGGCGCGCGAGGCAAAAGGACGCGTAGAACTACTGATTCTGCATGGAGGCGATGGGTTAATCAATGAAGTCGTTAATGGACTTTGTGCTAAAACAGGATTAAACCCTAAGGTGTTTATTCTTCCCGGGGGAACTGGTAACGACTTTATTCGCAACTTCAAGCGATCCGATCTCTTAACAACAACACCGTTTGAACTTTTCCAACAGCAAGGAAGCCAAATACAGGTGCCTTTTTGTCAATCCGAACTTGATATCCGATACTTCATTAACATCGCTGATGTTGGGTTTGGTGGCCACGTGGTGCAATCCCTGAATCGGTTTCGTGCTACCCTAGGTGTAAAGGCATCCTATTTTATTTCCGTTATACGCACCTTTATTTCGTATAAGGCGCAAGAATTAAGTCTTTCCTTCAACAATTACGCGCATACGCAACGCTATTTTATGGTGGCTATTTGTCATGGCTCAACCTTTGGGAATGGGATGATTATTGCCCCAGGAAAAGACCCCAAACTCCCTCAGTTTAGGCTAGTAATTCTGGGAGATGTTTCATTGTGGGATTATCTAAAAAACTTACCTAAACTGAAACGAGGCATAGAGATAAGCCACCCAGAAATCCATTATGAGCAGGCCACCTCCGTGGATATTGCTGCTGCAAAGAACCTCATGTTGGGTGAAACCGACGGAGAATTTATCCAGGGGAAATCGTTTCACTTAGGATTTAGCGACCAAATAATTCAAGTGATTTGCTAAACAAACCATGACGTTTCCTTAATGATTGCTTAATTTTGACTATGAAAAATTGGGTAGCATATTTTGGAACGTTATTTCCAATGTTCGCAAGTTTTACATGCTGCTTTTTTCTAGTTCAACTTGCCTTTATTATCCAACACAATCCACCCTCTTGGATTGCAAGCATCTTGGTTTCGCTTAGTTTTTTAATAGTAGGCATGGGGTTGATGTGGGGAATCATGGCTAGTATCTTGTATGTTAGTCCGGTGCGAACCCATAAGGCCTTGAATATCTTATTATTCACCCTATTATACCTTGGACTTTTAGGAACTGTAATCTGTGATCAATATGTGTTAATTACCCATGAACGATTAGACGACGCATTTTTCTTGTTCGATTGGAATGAAATCTGGATGATTGCTGATCCAGGCCAGCGCATCACCGGCCCCCTAATCTTTGGAATATTACTCTTGGTTTTATGCCCATTCGTGATGTATCGCTTGTTAAAAACACGTTCAATCCATACGAATTGGTTATTGGCTATCCTCCTCTTGGGGAGTTTATGCCGCGTGTTTCCATTTCCAAGTACGTTAACGCGCATCGCTGAAAATCGGTTTGTGTATTTTTTAAGTACGGGAGTTCACTACGCATTGAGTTCTAATAACACCAATAAAATCAACTTGCGTGACATTCATGCTATTGATTCTAGCTTAATTGGAGGACATATCTCCGTAGACCCAAGATACCCCTTAGCCCATCGTATGACCAATGAATCCATATTGGCGAAGCTTCTAAAAAAAACCGCTACGAAAAAACCACCACACATTAAGATCATTATCGTGGAGAGTATGTCCGCTGATTTATTTGGTCAACGAGGAAAAAATACAGGAAATCTGATGCCCTTTATGGATTCTTTGGCGAAGCGCTCCCTCTATTTCCCAAATGGGTTTTCCACATACCAGCGCACCCATAACGTACTTCCCGCAATTTTGGCTTCGGTTCCAAATACGATTGATGGCCATGTATTTCAGCAATTACCTTTTCCTAGACACTATTCGTTGTTCAATCTGTTGCAAGGTAGTTACTTCACCCAGTTCTATTGCGGGGTTCCTCTTGAATACTTAAATATGATTGGATTGATGAGTCACTATCAAACAGACTATCATGTTAAAAAATGGAATTCATCGCTAATTAAACACAAAAACGCGGTTGGGAATTCATGGGGCTTTCCAGATGAAGACTTATTTAAACAGGCTCAATTTGACGACAGTACACGATTTAAACAATTAGATAAATCGTCATTTAAGGTATTTTTAACCATCAGCTCTCACGACCCGTTTATTTACCCGAATAAAGCAAAATGGGAACAAGTGGTTAGAGAAAAAGCCAAGCAGATTACGGATCATAAACTTCGAGCGATGGTTCAACGTCAAGCGAGTTCCTTTGGTTCATTTGCCTACGTGGACTCAACCTTACAGGCATTTTTCGATAAAGAATCTAAAACGGAAGCATATAAGAACACGGTTTATCTGATTACTGGTGATCACGGGACAGAGCTATACTCACGAAACCTCCTTTCTAAATATAATATCCCCTTAGTTATATATTCGCCATTGCTTAAAAAGCCTAGGACATCGCAAGCAATAATTTCACACAACGATATTGCCCCAACCTTGCTTAATTACTTAAAAAAAGAGTACCGGATTTCACTCCCAGATACTGTTTCTTTCATTGGAAGAGAACTTTTGTTAAGCGCGAAATTTAATCCAACGCGTACCCTTGTATTTACGACTAATAAACTTAAAAACAGCGAGCTTTACTCCAATGGAAATGCTTGGCTCGCCGGTTCATTGTATAGGGTTGACTCTACCCTGGAATTACGAAAAGTAAAGCCGTCGTCGAAAAACAACTGGATTAAGAAACAATTGCAGGTTTATCAAACCTTTTCAAGATATACGAATGTACAAAACCACCTGGTTGACTCTTTGTCCTATGCGAAATGGATAGGGAATCAGGTTGTGTTTCAATTGGATAAAAAAATATTTTATGCCAAGTTAAAATCAACCAGTCAGATGACTTATTTGGGGAAATACCGCATAAAGAAAGCCACAAAACCGCATCGAATCGAAGTAAAAATAATGCAATTCCTAAGCAGTAATAGGTCCTTAAAACACTGTCCAACGCTTTATCTACATGCTCGAAAAAACAAGTATTTATCTAGTAAATGGACCGTATTCAAGAACATTAAAGGACGGGTTGAAGGTCGAATCAAACGAAATCACTGGAATGAGATTATATATAGTATTGAATTTACGCCGAAAGACCTCAGTTACTGGAAACGAGGCGGGTCAATTTGTTTGTATTTACGAAGTGAAGGGGTCTCGCCTGTAACCACAAAAAATGTATATGTGAGATGGTATCATAATCAGACAACAATAAAAAAATAAAAGGCTTACCGCTTTGACCTTACATAAATTTTGTAGAGCAGCATTTCTTTCATACTTTCGCGCGGAATAACTCCTGAAACTTGAATTCTTCTCGCCTCTTCATCCTCAAAGCTGCTGCGATTATCGGTCTTCCGGTATGTATTTTATTCGGGTACAATTATTCATCAAAGACTGTGTCTTTGAACGGATGGGTGATGAAAAAATTAGACCCTAATGCGGTATTAACTGTACCAGAAAAAGTCACTAAAAAAGAATCCAACAACTTGATAATGAGCCAGTCAAAAAAGGCAAGACTGATTCAAGAAGTATTAATGGCTGGATATTCATTACCCGGAGACACCATGCAGAAACCGGCACGGAGTAGGCCCAAACTGCCATTATCTGCAGAAAAGGAATCACACATTTCGCAACGAATTCTTTTAATTGGCGATTCTGAAACAGGAGGATTAATCTATCCGCTGAATGATTACTGTGTAGCAAATGGTCATAAATTGGAAGCCGTTTACACCTGGTTTTCTGCCTCCATATTAAATTTCGGATATTCAAACAAAGTCGATGAATTAATCGAAAAATATGATCCAACCTTTGTGATTTTTGTGGTTGGATTGAATGAAATGTATGTTACCGATATGGATCGCAGAACAGAAGCTGCTGAGTTATTCCGAAAGAAATTAGGAGACACGCCTTATTTATGGGTTGGTCCTGCAAATTTCACGACAGATCATGGAATTAATAAGGTGTTTGAGCAAACTGCTGACCCGGGTTGTTTTGTGTTATCAAAAGATCTCGAAATCCCACGAGGTGGCGATCATCGACATCCGAATACAGAAGGGTATAAAATATGGATGGATTACATCGCAAGTTATATCCAGAGTAATCATGCCTATCCATTTAATTTTCTACCCCCAGAACGAACAAATTTTAAATTGCAAGGAAGGGTAATATTAGCGAACGCAGCGAAAGATAAAGGGTATTAAGGGATGAATCAATTACTGCAGGATTTTCATTATTTCTTCTACTACTCGCTTAAACAGCCTTGGTTTTTTACTGAGTATGGGTTCTTATTAACCTTGGCGATTTTTCTCATTGGGTACGCATTTTTCACCCCAAAGAGTCAATGGAAATTAGGGTATTTAATTGCCTTTAGTTTATTTTTCTACTACAAATCAAGTGGGCCTTTTTTATTACTTTTCATTGGGGTAATTCTGTGTGACTATTTTCTAGCACGTTGGCTTAGCACTTTAGAAGGGTCGAAGCGAAAAGCACTCTTGTTTTTTAGCATCGTGTATGGCTTGTCATTTTTGCTGTATTTTAAATACTCTAACTTCGTAATTACCAACGTGAATGCGCTATTCGATACGCATTTCTCCACCAAGACGCTCTTTTTACCGATTGGGATTTCCTTTTATACCTTTCAATCCTTGAGTTACCTCATTGATGTGTATCGAAAAGAAATCGAACCCGCTAAGAACATCTTAGAATATGGTTTTTATATGACCTTTTTCCCACATTTAGTTGCTGGACCAATTGTACGTGCCAAGGATTTTTTACCTCAAGTGAAGAACCCCCTGCAGTTCGATCAACCCTTATTAAAAGAATCTTTGCTTCGAATTACCACTGGACTTATTAAAAAATTATTAATAGCAGATTTTTTAGGGAAGTATGTGGATTTAATTCATGATGCCCCGAGTGGGTTTAGTGGCTTAGAGCATGCCTTAGCCATGTATGCCTACAGCTTTCAAATCTATTTTGATTTTTCTGGATACTCAGATATTGCTATAGGTATTGCCCTGATCTTAGGCTATCGCATGAAGGAGAATTTCTTTAATCCATATACCGCAGAGAACATTACCGTATTTTGGCGAAAATGGCACATTTCACTTAGTTTATGGCTTCGTGATTACATCTATATTCCCTTAGGTGGAAACCGTAAAGGCATTGTCAATATGTATATTTTCCTTTTTCTAACCATGCTCATTGGAGGGATTTGGCACGGTGCCGATTGGAAATTTATTTTTTGGGGCTGTGCACACGGTGTATTACTCATACTTCATAAGCTGTTCTTTAAACCCAGTGAAAACACCAACAATTGGTCCAAGGTACTTGGAATCATTTTGACCTTCCATTTGGTTGGTTTTCTTTGGATTTTCTTCCGTGCCACCTCATTTGAAACCGCCTTTGAAAGCATACAGGTTATCTTCACCAAAACAAATCCAATGGATCTTATTGGGTTCTGTTATACCCGTCCCGAAGTTATTTCACTCCTAATTATTGCTGCAGGCATTGTATTTGCCCCATGGAAAATGAAACAAAACGTAATAAACCGAGTTCTTTCATTACCTTTATATATATGGCCAGTTATACTCTTGGTTGCCTTGCAACTTATTCTTCAATTTCGCGACAACAGCATCGAACCGTTCATTTACTTTCAGTTTTAGTCATTCTGCTTAGTTCCTTTGTAGGACGAGCACAAGAAAGTTCTGAATTTGTTTATGTTCCTATTGAACGTCCGGAGGCCTTACAACCGGTGTTAAATGCTACTAAACTGACCAATGCGTATAAGGTAATTCATTTTGGCGACAGTCACATTCAAGGAGATCGGATATCAGGAGAAGTAAGAAACAACTTACAAGCACTTGGCGGAAATGGAGGGAGCGGTATGTTTTTTCCGTATTCGCTATGTAAAAGTGTTGGCCCAACTGGAACAAACAGTAACATCAGTGGAACTTATACCTATTCTTCGATATTAAAGAATCCAACTAAACGACGAATTGGTTCCTTAGGCTATGAAATCACCTTGACTCAAGGCGCTGTATTTACGATGGAATTTAATGAGCAGTTCAGGGGAAAGCGAAGTAAGGAATTCAGCATATTAATCCATGGGAAAATGGATACCGTTGCAATCGAATTAGCTATACCTGGCGAATTAAAATCGCATGAAGCCTTAGGTAATCAACGTACACTATATACCTTTGAATGTCCAGAAATCCCATCAAAAATACAATTTCGGGTCTTAAAGGAATGTTCACTTTGGGGATTAGAGTTCATTCAAGAAAGCGGTTTAGTGTATCAGCAATGCGGTGTGGTCGGCGCTCAATTCACACACCTTTTACCGTATAAAGAAGACATATTATCCATGCTGGAATGGCAAAAGCCAAATCTAGTGGTGTTTTCCTATGGCACGAATGAATCCTACAGTGCGTTAGATAGCATAAGCTATGAAAAACAGATCGCAGCCTTTATTTTACAGTTAAAAGAAAAATTACCCGAAGTTGGAATAATTATAACCAATGCGCCTGACACGCGAAGCGCAGGCAAAACACCAAAAAGTGAACTCATCGTAAATCGGTGTTTATATGATATTTCAAAAAAAACAGAAACGGCATACTACGATGTAAATCGAGTAATGGGTGGATGGGGTTCACATGCCCGTTGGCAGGCAAATGATTTGTTCCTTAAAGACCAACTACATTTTAATAAAAAGGGTGCAACACTGATGGGTCAGATGCTCTGTCATGCCCTTTTAAAATCCTGCAATATAGGGATGGACCAACAATCCATTTTGGAACAACAGATCACACCAGCCTTCCCAAAACAAGTTGTAATTCCAACAACTCCCTCATCCAGTGCGGCGAGTACAGTAAGTAGAACATACATTGTTAAGGAAGGCGATTCACTTTCTGCGATCGCAAAAAAACTGGGAACCAGTGTAGAGGCCTTGTGTAAACTCAATGGAATTACCAATCCAGATTCATTAAAACTTGGACAGAAAATAACCTACTAGTGACACTTATTAAGTACCACCTTGTAAACGGTAGTGGGCCAATTTGGATCGGAAGCATAGCCTGTAGCTCCAAGTTTCTTCAGCCATAATTTCTCATCCGTGTTCCCTTTCATGGATTCATAGAATTTCTTTGATGCAACGAGATTGCAAAATCCAATATACGAATCAGTAATCGTAGGGTAATACCTGTATTTACTCTTATGCTTGGTTATATCATAACGGCAATCCCCAGCTATGCCAAAGTGATTGTTTAGTTTTTTTGCAACCACACTCACACCGCCACCGGATTCGTGATACGCAACAGCCAACATGACACACGAAGGAATTTGATAAACCAATGAAAGGCTATCTGCCAAGGCCCGATAATCATCGAAATACACCGGTTTTTGTTGCCCAAAGACAAACGAAAATCCAAGGAGTTGACCTATGACCAAAGTGCGTATTAAGCATCTAATCATTAATCAAAGATAGGGGAATGAAATGAATCAACCTAATTTATGAGTCCTTAGGGAATTCGTACCTTTGCCTCATGAGTACATTAGGTGCATGGATTAAAGCCGCAAGACCGCGTACCCTACCCTTATCCCTTTCTGGAATAATCGTAGGATTAGGTCTAACTGTTGAACACGGAAATATGGCTCCAATAGCTGTGATAGGCTGTCTGTTAACCACTATATGCTTTCAAGTACTTTCTAATTTTGCGAACGATTTGGGTGATGGAATGAAAGGGACGGACAATGCGCAGCGCATCGGACCAGCAAGAGCAGTGCAATCGGGTGAAATTTCAATCCAACAAATGAAGATGGCGGTTAGTGTGCTTGGAATACTTAGTGTGCTATCTGCAGGAACTTTAATTTATGCAGCACCTGCAATCCATTCTGTCAATGGCATCATATTTTACATCGTTCTTGCCTTGTTGTGCGTGCTTGCAGCAATAACCTATACGGTTGGTAAAAAAGCATACGGATATCACGGACTTGGAGACCTGATGGTTTTCTTGTTTTTTGGTATGGTAGCAGTGAGTGGAACGAAGCACTTGTTTGAAGAGACATATTCTATAAACGAGCTATTAGGCGCGTTGTCCATTGGAGCATGGAGTACAATGGTATTAAATTTAAATAACATGCGAGATATAGCGAATGATGCAGCATCAGGAAAACGGACAATGGTTGTTCTCCTGGGTTCAAAAAACGCTAAACGATATCATTATCTGCTTGCCTTTTTAGGTTGCAGTGCCTGGATTATTCTTCTTTACCGACATGCTAATGAGACACAAAATTATCTCATCTTAGTTGCTGGATTACCGGTATTGCTCTTTGCAAAGCACATCGCTCAGGTAATAAAAATCAAGGAGCCTAAAGCCTTTGATCCAGAACTGAAAAAGGTTGCCCTTAGCACCTTTTTTGCATCCATTTTATATTATGCACTTAGCTATCTTTAGGTACAGCATTTGTTAATAAAAGTTCCCGTGAATCTGTAATAATTCCTTAACTTTGTCGAGCAAAATTTACACGAATGAAAATCCTAGTTTGTATCAGTAAGGCTCCGGATACCACATCAAAAATTGCGTTCACGAATAATAATAGCGCGTTTGATGAGAATGGGGTACAATATATTGTTAATCCATACGACGAATGGTATGCGTTAGTAAGAGCATTAGAAATTAAAGAAACATCGGGTGCCAATGTTACCATCATTACGGTTGGTACCGCGGCAGATGAAGCGATCATGAGAAAAGCATTGGCAATTGGTGCCGATGAAGCTGTTCGAATTGATGCTGAGCCCATGGACGCCTATGTGGTAGCTGCAGAAATTGCTAATTATGCGAAAACTCAAGGGTTCGACTTGGTATTGACAGGAAAGGAAACCATAAACTTTAATGGTGCACAACTTGGCGGTATGATTGCAGAAGGCCTTAACTCACCTTATATCTCTATTGCGTCTAAATTGGATGTTAACGGGAATACACTTACGTTAGAACGTGAAATTACAGGCGGAGTTGAAGTAGTTGAAGTAGCTTTACCCGTTGTTGTTTCATGTGCAAAAGGCATGGCAGAACAGCGAATTCCGAACATGCGTGGAATCATGGCGGCACGAACTAAGCCCCTACAGGTGCTTGCTCCAACCGTTACCGAAACCTTAACAAGCTATGTGACTTTCGCAAGTCCACAAGCAAAATCGAGTGTTAAACTTATCGATCCAAACAACATGGATGAACTTGTATCCTTGTTACACAACGAAGCAAAAGTTATATAAACCATGAGAAATTTAGTATATATCAATGGGAATGGCCACTTAGGAAAAGCGGCATTTGAAGTAGTAACCTATGCTAAGAAATTAGGTGGTACCGTTACCGTATTAGCTACGGGGAATATGTCCTCAGATCTTCTTGCTAAGCTCGGAACATACGGTGCGAATGAGGTGGTGATTAACCGTGCAATAACTGGTAACGATGATCAACAGATTGCGGCTTGGATTGCTACAAAGGCAACAGGCGCTGACAACATCATCTTCAGCAATGATTTCAATGGAAAAGCCATCGCTCCTCGTCTTTCCGTGCGCTTAAAAGCTGGATTAATTGCAGGAGCAGTTTCACTTCCTGAAGCCGACGGTTCTATCAAGGTGAACGTATTTTCTGGGAAGGCGTTTGGGTTTGTTAAAGCTCATTCTACACAACGAATTATTTCATTATTGCCCAATAGCATTGCTCCTGAAGAGCTTGGCACCCCTTGCGCTGTGAATGAAATCACAGAAGAAATGGGCGCATCGACCGTACGCGTTCTTTCTGTTAAAAAACCAGAAGGAGCTATTCCATTGCCTGAGGCGGAACTTGTGGTTTCTGCCGGACGCGGATTGAAAGGACCAGAACATTGGGGAATGATCGAATCATTAGCAAGTTCATTAGGGGCTGCAACCGCATGTTCACGACCTGTTGCTGATATCGGTTGGAGACCTCACCACGAACATGTAGGTCAAACTGGTGTTGCAATACGTCCAAACCTATATATTGCGGTAGGGATTTCGGGTGCGATTCAGCATTTGGCAGGAGTTAATGGTTCAAAGGTTATCGTGGTAGTAAATACTGATGCTGAGGCACCATTTTTTAAAGCCGCAGATTATGGAGTGGTTGGAGATGCCTTTGAAGTGATTCCTAAACTAACCGAAGCGATTAATAAATTCAAAGCAGCTAATTAATTAGCGTACTACCATGGAAAAGGTTCAGTTGGAAATCACTGGAATTGAATATAGCCAGACGCACTCCGGTTCGTATGTACTGCACCTTAAAGAAATTCATGGAAATCGCCAGATGCCAATTGTGATTGGTAGTTTTGAAGCGCAAGCAATCGCCGTTGAATTGGAGAAAATGAGTCCGAATCGACCCATGACACATGATTTGTTTAAACCCATTTTTAGTGCGTTTAATATCAGCGTTAAGGAAGTCATAATTCACCAATTCAGGGAAGGGCTTTTTATCGCAAAAATCACATTGATCGGTGAAGATGGAATACCCGAGGATATTGATTCCCGTTCATCAGATGCTGTTGCAATCGCAGTTAGGTTTAATGTCCCTATTTACACGACCGTTCACGTATTGAATGAAGTAAATAACATTAGCGAAGGATTTACGAATTCGGAGGAACCAACGGACGAATTGAACGATGATGATGATGAATTTGAATTTGAGTCAGAAATCTCGGAAACAAGTATCGAAGACCTTGAATTACAACTGAAAGAGGCATTAGAAAACGAGGAATACGAATTAGCGACAAAAATCCGCGACGAAATCAATAAGCGAAAAAAATAGTATCTTCAAGCCATGGAAACACTTGGCTTACCTTCTCAAAATAACTCAGTAAAAACTCAATTAACGGCACTTAGCTTTCTCCAATATTTTGTTTGGGGTGCTTGGTTAATCACTGTGGGAAAATACTGCACCATCACTATGAAATGGTCGTTCACAGAATTTGGAGCCATTTTTACCACTATGGGTATTTCTTCGATCTTCATGCCTAGTCTCATGGGAATTGTTGCCGATAAATGGATCAATGCGGAGCGCTTACTGGGGATTCTTCATTTATTAAGTGGTATCGCAGTGGCAAGCCTTCCCATGGTTCAAGACCCTGGTATGTTTTTTTGGATCACCTTAATTGCTATGATTTTTTATATGCCTACTATTGCATTATCGAATGCAGTTTCCTATAGTATTTTAGGGCAATTCAACCTTGATCCGATGAAGACCTTCCCTCCCATTCGTGTGTTTGGGACGGTAGGATTTATCATTGCGATGTGGGTAACAGATCTAACTGGAAATAGTGCCTCAGCCAATCAATTTTACATCAGCGCCATCGCGTCGTTTGGTTTGGCTATATTTTCATTTATGCTTCCAAAATGCGCACCCAAAGGCGGGTCCAACGAAGGCAAAAACATCATTCAAATCCTAGGTTTAGATGCATTTAAATTGATGCTCAATTATAAAATGTTCATCTTCTTTTTGTTCTCCTTAATGTTGGGTGGTGCGCTTCAATTAACCAACATGTATGGCGATACCTATTTAAGTACGTTTGAGGCGTTTCCTAAATATGCAAACACATTTGCTGTGAAGCATTCTACCGTTATCATGTCCATCTCTCAGATTTCCGAAACCTTGTTTATCCTGGCGATTCCATTCTTTTTACGACGATTTGGAATAAAGCAGGTGATGTTGATGAGTATGATTGCCTGGGTCTTACGGTTTGGATTATTTGCCTACGGCAATCCAGGAGATTTACTCTGGATGATTTTGTTGTCTTGTGTTGTTTATGGAATGGCTTTTGACTTCTTCAATATTTCAGGTTCGCTTTTCGTAAACTCGTCAGTCTCTGCAGATAAACGTTCTTCTGCCCAAGGATTATTTATGATGATGACCAATGGGTTCGGCGCTATTTTAGGGAGTGCTGTTAGTGGGCGTATGATTGATGCATTTTTCACAAAATCATTAACAAAAGTAAGTGAGGTGGCAAGCTACTACGAAGTTAAACAGGACCACCCTATGTTAAAAGAACTTCTAAAAGGAAATACCATTCATGCTGACGGAACACTTTCCAAGGCGATTATGATACAACAATGGGAACCGATATGGCTCTCTTTTGCAGCCTATGCCTTGGTAGTTGCTATTCTCTTTGCGGTGTTATTTAAACACAAACATAATCCAAGTGAAATCGGTGAGATTTCACACTAAATATCTAGTTTGTATACGTTCTGAAGGGTTGAGTTATTCATTAGGGTAACATCTAAATCTTTAATTAGGCCATCGGCTACATCGTATACCCACCCGTGTAAATTTAAATCTGATCTTCGCTCCCATGCCCCTTGTACTATAGATGTTTTAGCCAAATTGCACACCTGTTCAAAAACATTAAGCTCTACAAATCGATCCACACGAGCCTTTGGTTCTTGAATCACATGCAATTCCTCATAATTCATGCGGTACACATCTTTGATGTGACGAATCCAGTTATCAATTAACCCTACATGGGCATTGGTCATAGCCGTTTGAACCCCACCACACCCATAATGTCCGCAAACGATAATGTGTTTCACTTCAAGTACATTCACGGCGTAATCCAATACTGACAATAAGTTCATGTCAGAGTGTACCACCATATTCGCAATGTTTCTGTGGACAAAAACCTCTCCGGGAGGGGCCCCTATAATCTCATTAGCGGGCACTCGAGAATCCGAGCAACCAATCCACAAAACAGGAGGCTTTTGTCCATGAGCAAGTTTATTAAAAAAATCTGGGTCTTCCTTTAATTTCTCAGCGACCCATTTTTTATTATTTTCAAGTAGGCTATTATAATAAGTTTCCATGTTTATTTAATTAAATGTTGCCCATCATGGGACACCGTAATGTTCTTTGTTTTTGATGTAATGGCAATAAAATCCAACAACAATTCCTGAATATCATAATCTAACGATTTACTTTTTGACGAGTTAATGATTACATGCGCACCTTCAGGTAAATTCATTAAGGTGTTTTTTATACTTGCAATATTAAGAAAATTCACATTCTCACCAAGTACAATCTCAACGCCATGTGCTGTAGTGATTACCTCGTGATTTCCTTTAAAATTTCGTTTAATTATATAGAAAATTGCTATTACTAATCCTATTCCGATCCCTTTAAGTAAATCAGTGAATAAAATAGCGACAATCGTAGTAATGAACGGAATAAATTGATCCCACCCTTTCGCAAATTGGGCTTTTATTAATTTTAAATTTGTAAGCTTATAACCTACGGTAATTAATATTGCTGCAAGCGTAGCCAAGGGAATTAAATTCAAGATTGGCGCAATGAGCAGGATGGCTACCACCAACCAAAACCCATGATAAACGGCTGACATTTTAGATTTTGCACCGCCATTCAAATTTGCTGTGGAACGCACGATTACTTGGGTTATTGGTATTCCCCCAAGCAGTCCGGCGATGGTATTACCAATTCCCTGTGCGGCCAACTCCCGGTTTGGATTCGTGATGGCTTTTTCAGGATCTAAGCGATCAATAGCCTCTACACTCAGTAAGGTTTCTAAACTCGCTACGGCCGCAATGGTTAGCGCTACCAGATACACCTTAGGATTTGTAATGAATGAGAAATCCGGGAAATGCATTTGTAACTCAATTGCCTTCCAGGAGGTTAACTGTGGAATCTGAACCAAATGTTCTTTTGCAATATGTAAATCATGTCCCGCAGCAGTTAACACCACATTGATTAATGTTCCGATGATGATGACCCAAAGCATAGACGGAATGTACTTAAACATCATAGATTTCTTTAGTTTTGGTTGTTCAAAAAGTATAATCAACCCCAAAGAAACCAACCCAATTATTGCAATTCCTGGATCTAAAGCTTTGATCGCATATACTATTTCTGATACGGTATTATGACCATCCTGCTGAAAAAAAGCCTCATCACCGACATAATCTTTATCATATCCAATCAGGTGAGGAATTTCTTTTAAAATTAGGGTAATACCAATCGCGGCAAGCATGCCTTTAATTACTCCCGAAGGCAAATAATTCGCAACTATTCCAGCCCTAAGTAGTGCGAAAATTAATTGAAATATTCCTGCTAAAACCATAGCTAAAAGGAATGCATTAAAGGAACCCAATACCGATATGGAAGAAATAACGACGGTTATTAATCCTGCAGCCGGACCAGAAACCCCAAGACGGGAATTACTTATTAGCCCAACAACTACTCCACCAATGATTCCAGCAATCAACCCGGAAATAGGAATGGGATTAAACCCTTCAACCGTTGTTGAGGCCAATCCGATACCCAGACATAAGGGAAGTGCAACAAAAAATACAACAATGCTAGCAGGGAGATCGTCTCTCCAAGAGTTAAACAAGTTTTTCACAAGAATACGTTCGATTTGATTACTAAATAAGACAATAAACGGTGCTTCAGCTTATTTCTGGAGGATGATCAATCGAGAATAATAATTCAGTTTGGTTCAAAGAAAGGGGTTCCCAATTGGAATGGTTACTGAGTGTATGCTTCCAACTATCAAAGGCGTAATTATATATCATGAGGGAGTATCCCGTAAAATCACCTTCTTCTTCGGTTCCTTCTGAATCGCTGGAATCATCTTCTGTATCACTCGAATCATCATCGGCATCACTCCATTCTATGGAAGATTTTTTATTCACTGAATAAGTGACTCCAAGTTGCCCAATAAAAGCAAAAAAGAAAAAAAACAGTAAGAGGCGATAAATCTTCAATTCGGTTAAATTACATTAAGTTTTTTTCCAACCTTAATGAATGCCGCAATTGCTTTGTCTAAATCTTCCTGGGTATGTGCAGCCGATATTTGGGTTCTAATACGAGCCTGACCTTTCGCAACTACGGGGTAAAAAAATCCGATGGCATAGACACCTTCATTCAATAATTCATTTGCAAATTGCTGAGATAACGCGGCGTCATATAACATGATCGGAACAATCGGAGAATCACCTGGTTTAATATCGAATCCAGCCGCCTTAATGTGCTCTTTAAAATACAAGGTGTTTTCTTCTAGGCGATCACGCAGGGTAGTTGTACTGCTTAACAAATCAAACACCTTAATGCTTGCCCCAACAATGGAAGGCGCAAGAGAATTTGAAAACAAGTACGGTCTAGAACGCTGACGTAACATTTCAATGATTTCCTTTTTTCCCGTAGTATATCCGCCCATCGCACCACCTAAGGCTTTACCTAAGGTGCCGGTAACGATATCCACCTGATCTTGAACACCGAAATGCTCTGGAACACCACGACCTGTTTTGCCAATAAATCCTGCCGAGTGGCATTCATCCGTCATTACAAGGGCATCATATTTTTCTGCGAGGGCGCAAATTTCATCCATCTTAGCTAAATCCCCATCCATAGAAAACACGCCATCGGTTACGATAATTCTAAACCGTTGGGCTTGTGCTTTTTTTAACTGCTCTTCAAGGTCTTCCATGTTGGAATGCCGATAGCGGTAACGTTGCGCCTTACATAATCTCACCCCATCGATAATGGAAGCATGATTTAACTCATCGCTAATAATCGCATCTTCCTCAGAAAACAGAGGTTCAAAAACACCGCCATTGGCATCAAAGGCTGCAGCATATAAAATGGTGTCTTCAGTACCATAAAATTCTGCGATTTTACGCTCCAACGTTTTATGAATATCTTGGGTGCCACAAATAAATCGTACGGATGACATTCCAAATCCATGGGTATCCAGGGCATCTTTCGCAGCTTGAATTACTTCTGGATGCGAGGAAAGTCCGAGGTAATTATTGGCACACATGATCACGACATCTTCTCCGGTACTTACATGAACATTAGGGCCTTGAGGCGTCGTAATAATACGCTCGCGCTTAAGTAATCCGTTTTCTTCGATGCTTGTTAATTCTGTCGATAAATGCTGTTGTATCTTTCCGTACATGATTATTTTTTTGAATATTTCCGCATGCGCTTTTCAATTACTTGCGTTAAAAGATGCGCTTCTTTCTTTGTTAATTTCTTTCCGAATTTAATCATTTTGCCATAGTAATCGAAAAAGAATCGCTCACCACCATTAACCCACGGCGAAGATTCCCACACCGATTGAAATGATCTTTCTTCGGGTATATCATATGCAAGGTCTTTTATGTTCTCAAAATAATAAGGCACGCTTTTACCATAGGTCCTGACAGACCTTTTAATATGCATACCAATTTCATCAATTTTTATCAATTCTTGACCCCATATCAACCATAGAAATGAACGACCAACACGTGTGGCATAATATGCCCAAAAACTCAAGAACACCCATAAAATAATAAGCTCTTGTTGCGATAATTTCAAGGTGCTTATTGCCCAACCAGTTGTTATGCCTATGGTAAGCCACATTCCCAACCAAGCACCCATTAACGCAATTACCCAAGGTTGTTTTTTGGGAAGAATTACAATTGTGGTCTTGGTTTCATGATCAATAAAACTGATTCGTTCACTAATTATGGTCATTGATTATCGTTGGAGTTGCAAAGGTAACACTCCGTTTTGAATTCGAATCAAATAAAGGCCATTCGCTGCATGCTTGATGTCTATTTCTTCCACATTCGATTCAATGGTAACCCGCATTACTTCTCGACCTTGTAAATCAATTATTGATAATCCTTGAGTTACAAAATCAGCCAGCCCTGTTAGAGTAACTTTACCAGCAGTAGGATTTGGATACGCGGTAATTCCCATAGCCGCTAAATCCTCCAGACCAAGAACCGTTAATTCTTGAATTAGGGTATCCATTTCACCACAAGCATTTGTTGCAATTAGCATCACGGAGTATGTGCCTGGTGTGGTATACACATGCGATGGTTGGGCTTGAGTTGAGGTAGTTCCATCCCCGAAATTCCAATCAAATCCATTGGCATTTTGAGATGTATTTGTCAAGGTAAGTTGACCGCCATTCAAGGTGAACGTAAACCCAGCGGTAGGCTGAGCGCCTAAATTAATAGTTAGCGTTGAAGGAGCACTTGACCCACATGAATTACCTGCGTTCACAGAGAGTACACCCGGTATATTATCGAAAGTTAAGGCAATCGAATTGGTCGTACTCATACCCAACCAAGTTGCCGGAAAGGTCCAACTGTAGTAGGCAGAAGGATCATTCGTTACGGAATATGACTCCATCGCATTCGGACAAGGTGATGCATTACCTAGAATTGCACTTGGCGTAGCGGGCAAGGTCTCTACCGTAATGTATGCGGTATCCTGAAAACTACTTAGGTTGGTACCGTCGCTAACCGTGAGTGAAACGGCATAGGTTCCCGGTTGTGTATAGGTAACCACCGGATTGGCAATCGTTGAAGTGGATGGGTTTCCGCCAGGGAAACTCCAGTTCCATGAATTTATAACCCCACCTGTGGTTTGATCTGTAAATTGAACGGGGGTATTCACACATACGGTTGAAGGATTTCCATTGAATTGAACTGCCAATGGACTTGAGAGGTTATTCCATTTCCACATGCCATTGGTCGTTGCGTTTGTATTAAACCAGCCTGACCAACCGATGGAAGGCGTTAAAAACTCACAGTATAAGTGCTGTTGGTTATCAATCAGCGCCCATGTTAACCCGCCATCGAGCGAATACGAAGACCCCGATCCACCAGTCGCCGCTCCTGTGGTGAACAAGGTATTGGTATTAACTATAGCGCACAATCCATTTGAGAAAATAGGTCCGGTAGTTGCTAATTGAATCCATGTAGATCCCGCGTTTGTTGATTTATACACGGCACCACCATTAGTTACTATATATCCAGTGGATGCCGATGAGAAAGAAAAATTAGCACTGATATTAGCACCCGCAAAATCTAAAATTGGAGACGTATAAACGGCCCATGTAGCGCCCTTATCTGTTGAATGATAAATTCTTCCTTTATTCGTAGAAAACCAAACGCTATTTCCAACCACATCTATTTGGCGCGTATATCCATATTCCCCTGAAAGTGGATTAGGAATGTTCGCACCTGTGACAAGTGTCCAATTAGTGCCTCCGTTCGTTGTTCGATAAATTTCGAATTCTCCATTGATTGGGTCTCCCATACAGAACCCTTCGTTGGCATCCCAAAAATGAACCACATTGGTAAACGAACTTGCATTACTAAATGTTGCCGTAGTCTGTTTTGTCCATGTAGAACCGCCGTTGGTTGTTTTCCAGATCCCACCAAGTTGACCTGCAGCGTTGGGGTACGCGGCCAACCATGCAGTAGAAGAAGAAATTCCATGAACCATGGAAATCCCTAATCCTGCATTCCCCACATTAATATTACCTGGAGTCCATGTGTTTCCACCGTCGGTTGTTTTGGTAAATTGTTGAACGTTGGCATTACCGCCACTTCCATCGTATGCCGTGCCCCAAACTACATTTTGATCTACAATAGAAATCCAATGTACTCCCCGATTGGCTGCAGAAAATCCAGAATTTTGTACAATCCAATTTCCATAGGGTGGTTCATTCACTGTAATGTATGCATTCTTTGTTTCAACATCTGACGTAACTGCATTGGTAACAGTAAGTGAAACATTATAGGAACCCGAGGTAGTATAGGTTATGTATGGTGGATTAATTCCATTATACGAGGCAGGAATTCCACCGGGGAAACTCCATTGGTATGAGGTGATGTTATTTCCACCATTCGCGCAATTCTCATAAAACAACACGGAATCTCCTTCAAACAAGGTTGTTGGGATGGCGAAGAAATTTGCCGTTGGTGCGCCAGGGGCTAATCCTTGTCCGGCACACTGCACTGCGGCAAGCGCATCTATGCGAGGGCCCATATTTTGATTAATATTCACGCCACTACTCAGTAAGCAGTTTAAGACTTGTGCCGGGGTTAAGGTTGGATTGACACTTAACATCAATCCCACTAAACCTGCTGCAAAGGGTGTTGCCATGGATGTACCTCCCATTTTCGCATAGGAATTACCTGAAGCGGAATACACGGTACTCAACAAGCCTCCATTCGAATAACCGCCAGGAGCGGCAATGTCTACATAGGGCGTTGCTCCGTTATAATTTGAAAAGCTTGAGCGCTGGTCGTTAGCGTCTACAGAACCCACACAAATCACATTGTTGTATGCTCCTGGATAATGCAAGGTGGTGATATTACTATTTCCGGCCGCTGCTAAAAACACCACATTGGGGTATGCATTGATTAGGTTTTGAAATGCTTGTGACGGGCTCGTTCCTCCAAAGGACATACTTACTACGTGCGCACCGTTCTCACAAGCCCATTGAACCCCCGCATAACCGTACCAAACCGAACCCGAAGAAGTTGCGCTATTGGGAGTACACTTCACCCCAATTAATTCGACATTACCGCCTAACCCTGCAATACCAACACCGTTATTAATGTCCGCAGTAGCTAAGCCGGCGCAATGCGTACCGTGCGACCACCCTTGGTCTTGTGTATAGTTTAGGGGTGGGGTTGCATTATTATCATTATCCGCAACATCGTATTGTTTAAAAACGGTTAAATCTGAATGCGTTGAATATACGGCATTATCTACGATAGCCACTTTCACTTGAGTTCGGCCTTGTGTAATGTTCCACGCGTTTTCGGAACCTACTAGGGTATGATACCATTTGTTTGTACCCGTATGACTTGGATCATTTGGGACAAATCCTGTGGAATAAATTGGTTCCTTTTCTACGTAAAGTACCTCAGCAACTTTTTGCAATTGGTTTAAGTAGGAATTTATGTGCGCATCATCTGAAAAATAAATCCGATAAATATTCATCAAAGAAGGCTTCATGGTAAAATAAGAAGGCCGTTCCAATTTAGTAACTCCGGCATCTTGGAAGATTGTTTCTAAAAAAGGATAGTTATGGATGTCTTCCTGGAGATTAAATTGATTCTTATCCCCTTGTTTTTGATGCTGATGATTTGGTTGAATCTCACCTTTTAATTGAAACATGAGGACTCCGGGATGAAAATCTTGAGCCAGTGTAGTCAAGGAAACGCTGAAAAATAAGCTAAAAAGTAGAAAAATTCTCATAGTAAAGGTTTTTTATAAAGATAAAGAAAACCTAAATACCTACAAACAAAAAACCCCGGCTTAGGCCGGGGTTTTTAATAAAAATCCTATTCGATTAATAGTTCCAAAGATCTGTTTCCCATGTTCTCATGGTTTCTTTAATCTTTTCTGCTTCATACAAGGCATCTACACCGTATCGATAATCTTCAATCTCCCGATCAAATTGATCAGAGGCACGGTAAATAGTTGCTGTAAACATACGCTTCCAAAAGAAATCATCAAACGTCATCCACTGTGCATCACTTTGGTTATTATACACGTAGTAATTTACCATGACGTTACGAAGTTCCGGGAAGTAAAGCCAGAAAAGTTCTTTTTGAACTCTTTCTGTTCCACTAACTTCAGCAGGTGTGGGTGGTGCATCACCATCCGGATCTACTTCTATCGTTTTAAGTTTACCATCTCTATCGATAAATAAAAAGTTAGCATATCTATCAAATGGTTCATATGGACTAGGCTCATTTTCCGCATCATCATTCGATGGTATTTGATAATTACCAACAGGCGCAATAGCAATAATACGCTTATCTAATACCGAACGTTCCTTATCAAAAAACCAATCCTCTTTAATGTTATAAGCAACTACGCTCCTAGAGTCGATATAAAATACAGCATCTTTGTCTTTTAGTAATTGCCCTGGCTTAGCGTTTTCCCAAGCTCTTATAATTTGAGGACCGACTTTAGGATCGCTAACCTTATAAATTAAATCCTCGTAAACAGTGGCACTGGGGTCATCATCCTGCACAGGAATATCTGGATTCTGTGGACTTGTAACAACTGTTAAAGAGTCTACCCAATCTTGAAAAGTTTTGTTTGTACCCTTAATCAGCGGTAATCTTGTTTTTGGATCATTACCGTCCTTCACCGACAATTTTCCGCCTTTCTGACCAAATGTTACAAGCCTCGAAATTTCTTCACGATAAACTTTGTCGGTAAAAAAATCATCTCTAGTCTTTTTTTGCACAGGATACTTCAACTGATAACCATCTTCATTAAAAGGAGTATTTTCGGAACAAACTTTATAAACCGTTAAATCTCCAAGTAAAATATGGCGATTTATTATTGTCCAAAGGCTGGAACGTTCCATATTCTTTAACCAATATATAGTTCCATCAACTTCAGATCGATTTGTAGGATGCATATACTCTTCTTGATTGTAATCATCATAAGGATAAAACAATCCATAATTTACTTTTTCTCTAGAATCAATTCTACTAAACAATCGTTTAGACCAAACATAGTCTGCTAACCGTACATGCTCATAATCAATTTTTGATCTAACTGGAACCTCATCTTTTACAACAACACCATCTATCACACCTTCAGGTAAAACATTCTGTGGACCACGTAAAGGATCAGTGCCAAGCGAATTAGTCCCTTGAGCAACAACATTGCCCACTAAAACGAAAAACGTTAAAAAATAAAAGAGTCTCGTAATCATACAATTTATTAGTTAGTTACCTTAAGTGATGATAAAACAGTTTTAGTTTCACCAGTTAAAGAATTTGTTACCTTAACAGCTACACCTACTCGTTTTCCAGCTCTAACCTTTGCTAAAGCTGATCCAGGTATAACATTTCCTGGTCCTGAATAGTCTTCACACTCAACATTACTGTACGTAAAATTTGCTGCTAAAGGAGAACCTTCAATCTTAACTGTTATTTTTCCTCCAGATTTAGAAATGGTAGTTTGTTGAATTGAAGGATTAGGCATTGCAGTAACCTTGTATGTCCATTGCCCGTAATTAATTGATTTTCCTTCTCTATCCTTACCTGTTAGTGTTAACTTGACAGATGTACCTGTTGTGGGTTTAACTTTATAACCTTTTCTTCCATTGAAAGTTGTAGGAGTAACTTGACAACCAGGGGCACTTAGTGATGTGGAAACAGAACCGCTCGCTGACGGAATTACAATATTTCCATAGTTTCTATATAGTAAAGAAAACTCAGGCATCTCTAAGGAACCTGACTTAGGCGCCACCATTACCTTAGTAGAATAATCCATCCCAGTTTTCTGACCAGTCTTTTTCTTTACAAAAACTTGTCCTTTTATTTCCATTTCACCACTGCTCGGAGCTCTAAATTTAACTAATGCTACACCATTTTTTACAGAAACAACCTGCCCTTGACCCTTTGTGTCAATTTCTGGTTCACGTTCGGAATCATAAGCAGCCGCCTGAATTTCGACATAAAACTCTTGTCCTCCAGCCACAATTGGATCAAGCGGACGAGCTAAACCTACGACTTTATTGAAAGAATAATCAGAACCACCTATTTCAGATTGTAAATATATCATTACTTCAGATCGCGCTTTCAATACTTCCTTCTGTAAACTTGAAATTGCCGCAAGTACTGCCACCCCTGGGGCATGGTCAAAGGTTCTTCCAATCCAATGAAATTCCTCTTTCGTTTCTTCATCAACCGATAAATCATTTTTACATAACGAGGCGTACAACTCTGCTATGAATTGTGCATCTTTTGCATTTACTGTTTTTAAAGCACCTTTCTTTTCAAGAAGTTCTGGGATTTCTGTAGGCGTAACAAACTGAGTATTATTAGCTTTAACACCTAACATTGGATCCTTAAATGAATATTTTTTTCCAACTTTTCCTGAATCAGCTTCTAACTTAGAGATAATAGTTGCCGATTTACAAACTAAATTAATAATCTGTCCTCGATACTCATTCAGACCATTCCAAATCTTCATACCATAAAATTCATCTCCTTCTGCAGGTGCTTTTACTGATCCCGGTGAAGCGATACCCATGATACGCATTCCTTCATCGTATTTGTCAGCGCCTTTTACATTATGAAGATTCATACGTATTGGAATAACAGAACTTTCCTTTAACCCGGGTTTATCACCCTCTATAGAAACTGGACGAGTATCAATAATTACACCGATGTCTTTCTTACCTTCTTTCTTTGGTAAAATTTCCGGTTCCTGCAAAGCAATTAACGTCTTGATCTTCGCCTCGTCTAGCAGTTGAATTTGCTTCGCTGTTAATTCATCTAACTCTTTAGCAATCTTGAATATTTCTATAGCCTTCTGACTCTTTTCTACTTTATCATTAGCTTTTTCTTTAATTGCTTCAAATTTATCATTACCGCGGTCGCTTTCACTAATATTAGCTAACTGGATATTCTCCTCAATCGCAATATAGGCTTCCAAGATTTGTTTTGATACGTTCAAGGCCAAGAGCGCGGTGAGTACGATGTACATCATCGAAATCATCTTCTGCCTTGGGGTTTCCTTACCTCCTCCCATTATTTCTTACTTTTTTAATGTTATTACTTATTTCTAGAAAAAATGGTCAATTTATGAACGCATTGCTTTCAACATGTTACCGTATACGTTGTTCAAATCCGTTAGGTTTTGAGCAAGTACCGCCATGTTTTCACGATACAATTTCGTATCCTCCACTGAAGCAGAAAGATTTTGCATCATGTCTGCTACTTGTTTTTGGAATCCTTGAGTAGCCTCTAGATGAGCTGAAGAACCTTGTAATTGTAACTCATATACATTGTTCAATGCAGAAAGATTCTTAGAAACTTTTTGCATTTGCTCTCCGAATGATTCACCTGCCTCAGTATTTGATGTTAATCCAGCAATAGACGTAGACGCACGTTGATATGCATCCGAAAGGCTTGACATTTTCTTAGAAGCATCTTCTAGTGAAGCAACATATGAATCTGTAGCTGAAGCTGCAGATGAAACGCTTTTCAATTGCTCCGCGTTGTGACTTAAATCACGCATAGCATTTCCAAGACGGTCTAATAATGCTTGATCAATTTTCGCTTTTTCCATTAACTCAGCCACTTTTTCAGTTGCACCTGCACCACCTCCAGAACCACCTGCATTCACAGCAACGGGGCTCGTTAATAGGTTACGTACCGTTCCGTCGTTTTCTTGAGCAACTGTAGCACGGTCTTCAACCGGTACTAAATATGGATAATAAATAGACCAATCTGGTTCAGCATGAGTTAATTGAAATGAACTTAAGGTAAATAATACCGCCTCAGTTCCCAAACCAGCAATCAACATCTCGTTACACCCTGGCCAGTGCATGATTTTAAATAAGGCACCGATAATTACTATCGCCGCACCTAAACCGAAGGCAAAACCCATTACTGTTCTTCCTTTTGGTCTAGCCATCCAAATTCCAATTTTATTCCCTTTAGCACTCATGATTTTTGTTTTTAATTGTTAAACTTTGATTTATTTATTTGTTACAGATTTTACTTTAATTGAATATCCATCTGGATTTCTTCGCCATTTTCAGCATCAATATCCTTGCCTCCACGACCTAAATGTGTCATTACATTTCGGAAACCAATGTAGCATTTTGCGGTATCTTGGTACTCGAAGGTACGGGTAGAGTTTTGTAAATAATATCCTATATCTTTCCATGAACCCCCACGAATCACTTTTCGTTTTTTCACTGGATGATCATCATCTTTTGCATCATACGCATATTCAGAGTTCATGTCGTGCGTGAATTCATACGCAGATTCATCGAATGCAGTGTTACACCATTCTGCCACGTTACCCGCCATACAATACAACCCGAATGCATTTGGATTGTATGAATAAACTTTCACCGTATGGAATCCACCGTCTTCAAAGTAACGACCACGCATTGGCTTGAAGTTGGCAAGGAAACACCCGTTTGCATTTCTGATATACGGACCACCCCAAGGATACTGAGATAATTCCAAATCACCACGTGCAGCGCGCTCCCATTCTACCTCAGAAGGCAAACGGAAATCATTCACATACAAATCACCGTTAGCAAGCAACCAGCTGTGATACAATTGAGTACGCCAAACCGAAAAGGCTTTAGCTTGACACCATGTAACACCTACTACTGGATAATTATCGTATGCCGTATGCCAGAAGTAGTTTTCAGCCATTGGATCATGGTATGCGTACGTGTAGTCGCGAACCCAACAAAGCGTGTCTGGATATACGTTTATACGCTCTTTGATAATATAACGGCTACGGTCTGCATGCCCACGAATGGCATTATGTTGACCTTTGCTATTACTAAATCCTAAATCTAAATCCTGTCCAGGATTATTAAACAAATTGTTATTGGTTTGAGGACCAGTTTCTTCTTTCAATTGCAACGAACCATTATCTGTTTTTGGCAACAACTGATTCTTTAACGAATCAGATAATTTTCCTTGCATTTCATCCACTGGAACAGAAGTTCCATCATACCAAACTACGTCATTGTCCTTATTATCAACCGTAAGTGTAGCACGGTGCATTCCGTTTGATTTGTCATCTTTAGAAAGTGGATTTCTACGCTCTTGCGGTTGCATTGCATTGATTGACTTGTCATAAGAATTCTCAGCAGTTTTCACTTTTCCGCGCTTCGCAGCCTCTTTATAATCAATCCACATGTAATCATAAAACAACAAACGCGTGTCGATTTGCTTGTTTTTAAAGTACTGCTCTTCTTCGGAGTAATACATGTCAGATAAAAGAAATGCTATCTCTGGATCTGCGTATTCAATAGGCGTCTCCCAGTTTAGGGTAAAGTACTTTCGGTTTTCATAACGTCCACCATTCGTAGTGACAACCTGCTTCAATTCCTCATCTTCATTCATTTTATTTTTAGGATCATCAAAAGGCACAGACCCCTTACCGCCCGATTTCCCTTTTGCACCTTTACCTTTGGATTGATTCAACGGGGAAGATACAACACTAAGAATCGCAGAAATCTCATCAGGATTAAACGTAATATCAATAGGTTCATCGTCCTTGTGCTCAAAATTAACGTTTTTAAAGAACTTTGAAATTTCAGCTGGTGCACCGCCCTTACCTTTTCCTCCACCTTTTCCTTTTGCAGTCCCTTTCGTTGCACCATCGTAACCCATTAATAACAGATACGCACGATCAAGGTCTAAGGCATCTTCGCCTTCTAAGAACGGCTCAAAGGGATTATTCGCCCCTTGTACATCTGAACCGGTTTGAATTACCGTACGGTATGGTTCTTTAAAGAAATCATCGGGAACGTTTACCCATTCCTCGGCATCATCTCCCGATTGTCTCATGTATAATTTCTCCCGAGCGATGGAATCGCGCACCCAATTCACAAACTGACGGTATTCGTTGTTTGTGATCTCAGAAGCATCCATATAAAACGCCTGCACAGAAACCGTACGGTTTCTTGTGGTGTGCAAGCCCATAATGTCTTTATCGTTTTGTCCGGCTTGATATGCCCCAGAAGGGATATATACCATTCCGTAAGGCACCTTACCTGGACCTAAGATGTCCGGATAGAAGGTGTCACGTCCTTTAACTCCCACAAGATTTCCATCTACCGGGTCACATGACGCGAAGAACAAACCTGCTAATACAAAAACAAAAATTCTTTTCATTTTATCCTTTTTTTGGTTCTATACATTTCCAAACAAAACTTGCTACAGGTTATTTGAGTTCGGGTATAACGTTAGAACAATCAAAATGGTTACATATTCAATTAATTACCTAACCACCGTGGATGCGTAGAATACGTCTTTGGTGGATTTTTTAAATAATAACAATATCGCACGAAGAACTCATGAGATCCTCGTGAAATGCTTGACAATTTATTCAGGGTGATATCGTACGAATATCCGCATGTAAAATTCTTAAAGGCATTATACCCCAACATGATTCCAAGGGCATCAGATGTTCTGTATGTCAATCCGGCATATCCCATCTCAACGCCGTCTTTCTTAATAAAGTAACGTGTATTTAAATCAACAGAGAACTTCACTAAATCCGTACGCATCATCATGTTAAAATCCAAGGCACCTGGACCAACGTTTGGCATTTTATACCCTCCCATGAGGTAATAGTGACGTGCGGTTGAATATCCTGCTGGATCCAAACCAAAGGTTGAGGTACTTAATATTTCTGATTCACTAAGATGCGTGGAGGAAAGTCCCGCATAATAGTTTCTTCCTTTCAAATACAATCCGAAATTCAAATCCAAATTGATTGCACTGAAATCATTGCCTGGCAACGAAGGATCAATCAATGTTTGCGGTGGAATCCACGCCGGATTCATTGCGTATGACATCATACCCACGCCAATTCCAGCACCAAGTACGCCAATGTTGCCAAGGTTTATTGGATATGAATAATTTAACAATAAGTTGTTTTGACGTGAAAAACCTATAGCATCATGATAGAAACTTAATCCAAGGCCACCTGGAAAAAACCGGTTCATGTTAGCAGCAACATTCAACACGGCTGAATTCGGCGCTCCATTTACTTTATCCCACTGATTTCTATATATGCTGGTGGCACAAATGCCGTCATCCAATCCAGTTTCTCCCGGATTCACCGACATACGATCATACATAAAGTGCGTTAGCAACTTATCTTGTTGTGCGAATGTGTAGCTGATCGCCAAACAAAAAAGCACTGATAAAATGTTGAATCTCAATGACATACTTATTTAACTTGCGGTTTAGGTTACAGTTTACACCCCACAATTAGGGTCTAAAATGCTTGCTAAGTTAGCGAAAAAATTGAAAATCAAAAAAAATGTAAAAATTAATACGATTTACCCCAATTTTTGATAGGTGCGCCACCACAAATCTGGTAATTCATTATTCATGGCATTTTCATAATCTTGCTGGTTGCATGGAACGAGGTGGTGACGTTCAAATTTAACATGTTCAGACGGTGGATAAGGAACCTCTAACCACCAGCGATCGGATTTGTTACTCTTATAAAAAACTAACTCTTCGAATTCGTTATCCATCACTACGGTAAACCGCATGTATTCTTTTTTACTCCCAATGGGGAAATCACCTTTTCGTGATTCTATTCCATCGATTAAATACCATAAAACATGTGCAACGATGGCCGCATCTTGACCATGTGTATGCGTTGGATTAAAAATACCG
This sequence comes from Crocinitomicaceae bacterium, assembly GCA_044353585.1. Taxonomy (GTDB): domain Bacteria; phylum Bacteroidota; class Bacteroidia; order Flavobacteriales_D; family Crocinitomicaceae; genus UBA952. The sequence continues at coordinate 61,424 of JBILBR010000003.1, forward strand.
AAGCATGAAAGTTTGTCTGAAATCCCGCTATACTTGGCGATTTGACAAAATTGTTCTACGGTAAAGCCATTTGGATTACCTGCATCAATCATCCGTTCTGATGCTTTGAGCGCTTCTAGGTTCATGCCTATAATGTCCGAATTTCGTAAGATTGGTTCAGCAACTTTAAAATCCGTATTAAAGGCACCCAAGCGACACACATCAAAATAGAGTTTATCGTATAAATCGAGATTCATTGGATTGTTTCGATTGGGCTGTAATCCAATGGTTGCATGATTAAACAAATAGCAAGGCCTTCTAAGTAAGAGGCTACTGAGGTATCCATCGCTTGAAATGTCTTCATCTGGTTTACCCAAGGAAATCCGATCATCTATTGCGCAGATATTAATTAATTGTTCGGTAACCTCATAGCCTACAGAAATTGCGTGCAATAAATCCATAGAACCACCGATCAATACGGGGACACAATTGTTCTTTATGAGTTCCGCAACCACGGTTTGCACTGCGAAATAGGTGTCGTCTGGTGTTGCCCCCGGATTCATATCCCCTAAATCGTATATATTCATATTCCAGTCTTGACCTGGAAATAAGGAGTAAGCAATTGAACGAAAATCTAACATGGGTTGATTTTTATCACCCCGACCCCGGTATTCATTTACATGAAAAACACAAATGGAATTACGGTTAATTTCTTCTGAAGATTCGGGAGAAAAATGAACTTGATGATATAAGGCTCCTTCAGGAGCATTTACAGGAGCGGCAGGTTGAAAAAACAAGGTAAGGTCCAACATGATAAAAAAGAAACAAAGTTATCTTCATTCTCAGGGGAAGAACAGACGATGTTGAATTTTAATCCATAGAGCAACGTGAATAACTCACGAATTTAATACCGAACGAATATCTGGTTTAAAATACAACTCCGATTTTAACACTTTACCATCTTCACGATAGATTGGATTCCCATCGGCATCCAGTTTACTCATGTTCGAGCGTTGAATTTCAAGAAAAACCTCTTCAATCTTATGCTGAAGCCCGTGTCGCAACAAAGTACCGCAAAGGATATATAATTGATCCCCCAAAGCATCTGCAATTTCAACCATGTCACCATGTTTAGTGGCTTCTAAATATTCTTCATTTTCTTCTTTCATTAACTCAAACCTCAAGCGTGAACCCGCTTCATCTAACAGGGTTGGCGTTTGATTATTCTCTATGCCAAAGGATGTGTGAAAGGTAGCTACGTGCTTGATTATCTCTTTGAATTCCATGATTAGTTATTTAATAATTGACGTAATGCGCTATCGACTTTTTGGGCATTTGGTAAAATAGCTGCTTCTAACCCTGAATTCAATGGAATGGCGGGCGTATCCACCGAACCCACAAGGGCAATCGGCGCATCTAGGGCTTGAAAACAATGTTGTTGAATTCTCCCTAATAAACTCAATCCGAAGGTGCACTCGGTTGATTCTTCTGTAACTATCATAATTTTCCCATGTCGTTTCGCCAAGGAGTACATTGCTTCCTCATCGATTGGGTTCAAGGAACGAAGGTCAAGGATTTCAATATGTTGGGAATATTCTTTACATGCTTCGAGGGTCCAATACACCCCTCTTCCGTACGTAATCACCCCGACGGATTCACCGCTATTAATAAGATCATTACTTGCTTCTTGTACGACACGAGCCTTACCAATTGGAATCACATAGTGTTCATCTGGTTCGATAGACATTGCGCCTTCAGTTCCTGGAATTTTAGACCAATATAATCCTTTATGTTCTAGAATCACGACCGGGTTCGGGTCATAATATGCCGCTTTCATTAGGCCTTTTAAATCAGCCCCAGTGGATGGGTAAATCACTTTTATTCCACGAATATTCACCAACACAGATTCAACGCTGGAAGAATGGTAGGGTCCGCCTGAACCATAGGCCCCAATAGGTACTCTGATCACGGCGCTTACAGGCCACTTTCCATTGGATAAATAATAACTACGGGAAACTTCGGTAAACAGCTGATTTAGTCCTGGCCAAATATAATCAGCGAACTGCACTTCAACCATTGGCTTCAACCCAACGGCAGACATGCCCACCGTAGAGCCAATAATAAAAGCCTCTTGTATCGGGGTGTTAAATACACGGTGATCTCCGAACTGCTCCGCCAAGGTGGCAGCTTCGCGAAACACCCCCCCTAGCCTACGCCCAACATCCTGCCCATACAATAAAGCCTCTGGATTTGCTTGCATGATTTCACGAACGGCAAACAACGCTGAATCGACCATTACCGTTTTCTTCTTTCCTTGAGGTTCACGAATTCCTTGTTCCTCAGTTATCGGTGTAGGAGCAAAAATGAAGTCTTGAATAGAACTCGGGTCAGGATCTTCCGCTGCTAAGGCCTCTGTATAGGCCTGTTCTACTTTTTTCCGCGAATTGGTTTCTGCTAATATTAGATCTGCCAAGCCTAGTCCTGCCGCTTCGCAGGCCTTTTTAAGTTTTGGGAACGGATCTTGCAAGGCCGCCTCTTCTAAATCATCGCGATACCATTCTTTTCTTACTCCCGATGTATGATGTCCGAGCAAGGGTACCTTTGCATGAAAAACAAAGGGTCTACGTTCTGTGCGTATGGCTTCAATGATAAGGTTTAATTCGTTGTAACAGGTTTCAAAATCTGAACCGTCTACAGAAACTATTTCTAATCCATTTAATCCTTTACAATATTCCGCAATATTCTGTGCGCGGGTTTCTGCGGCATTAGCGGAAATATCCCATCCATTGTCCTGCACAAAAAAGATGATTGGAAGCTGTTTGAGGGTTGCCATTTGTAAGGCCTCTGAGACTTCTCCTTCAGTACATGATGCATCGCCAAGCGAACACACAACTACTCCGCCTGCGTCTGATTCACTCAGTAAGTTCATTTTTTCCTTGTACTTCAAGCCTAAGGCTATTCCTGTAGTTGGAATCGCTTGCATGCCTGTAGCCGAGGATTGATGAATTATTTTAGGTTTATCGCTGTCGTTAAGTGATGGGTGGGAATAATAGGTTCTCCCTCCAGAAAACGGATCAGTTTTTTTCGCGAATACTTGTAGAAAAAGAGATTCCGGGGACATACCAATACTCAACAAGATACTATCGTCTCTGTAGTAAGGCGAAACCCAATCCCTTGGTTCTAATTGCAACCCTAGCGCGATTTGAACGGCTTCATGACCACGCGAAGTTGCATGCACATACTTGGCTGTTATTTCCTTATTTGCTTCTAATATTTCCGAAATGTGTTTTGCATCACACATAACAGAATAGGCTTTCAAAAGTATGTCTTTATTCATAAATCAAATCTACGCAAATATACAACGGATTAATGAAGTCAGCTAACCGCTGGGCGCATAAGTTTAAGCGAAAGTTCATCCGTGTTCAGCGTAACTTGCGCACCAATAGGCACGGTCCATTTGTCCTTAACATGACCGATTGGAGCCCCCCAAATTACAGGGAAGGAATACCCTTTTAATTGATGGCGAACTACTTCTTCCAAGGTAAAGGATTCAAGGGGTTTCTCCGCATTGCAATCATTGAATTGACCAAAAATGACGCCCGAAATCTCATCAAAGACACCCGCTAAACGGAGTGAATTGAGCATTCGATCGATGCGATAAGGTTCTTCATGCGTTTCTTCCAAGAACAAAATTTTCCCAGTACATGAAGGCCAATAAGGCGTTCCTAACAAGGAACAAAACACCGTTAAATTCCCGCCAATGAGCTCACCCATGGCCTCACCGCTTTGCCAAGCACTAAATAATTGTAGTTGGGGAAACTCAGGTTTTTGATAAGAAACACCACCGCGGCAAACAATATCTTGAAAGGAATTCAGTGAAAATTTTTCCCAACTTGAATTCCCTACTGGTCCATGAAACGTAATTAATCCTGTCTTTTGATAGATTGCATTTAACAAGCTAGTCATGTCGCTAAACCCAAGAATAATTTTTGGATTTTTTTTAAGCTGTTCATAGTCTATTTTATCGAGTACTCTACCGCAACCCCAGCCACCTTTCACAAAAAGTATCGCTTTGATTAATGGGTTCGAAACAAAGTCATTAAACTCATTTGCTCGGTCTTCATCTGAACCGGATAGGTAACCGAAGGTTTTATTAACGGTCTGCCCTATGCTAACAACAAATCCTTGATTCTCAATGACCTCTTTGAATCCTCCTACTATTTTTGGGTCCCGGAGTGCGCCAGCCATTCCCATAATCGCAATGGTATCTCCTTTATTCAACCGTGCAGGATAGGTTGATGTACCTTGTTCATTCACCCGTTTCCCTATGACAGGTTGAGCACCAAAAAATGGAGGAAGGATTGAAAATGCGGATAAGGCTAACCCTGATTTTATAAATTTTCTACGCTCGGAGTTACTCATAATCAAAAATAACAAAACAATGGTTTTGTTTGAATCATGAATTAACTTCTACCAAATAATTCAACGCTACGTTTATAAACAGAAAACCTAGTTTATGATCAAGTCCAATGTTAAAAGTTAAAAATTAAACCGCCGGAAACAGGACTTAATTCGGGGCCTTTTTCTGCCCGAAACACATTGGTTAAGCCATATTGAACAAAAATACCTACGTTACCGTACCCGATTTGTGCATATGCATTAGCAGCTAAAGAATTGAAATTAAAATCATCCTTTGTTTTAGCTTTAACTGGTTTCCCATCTTCTTCCCATTTGGTTTTCCAACTGGATGCGATTCGAACGCCACCAACTACCCCAAGGCTTAGATGCCAATTCTTTGACTCATCTTTATTTGAATTAAATTCTAGCAGCAATGGAATTTGAAGATACGTTGAGCGCAATACATTTTTGTTATAATTAACCGTGGTATTATTTATTGCATAGATTGAATCGGCATTCGAAGCAATGTCTACATTCTTTTCTAAGCCGTACCGATTCCACTGAAAACCTAGGCCGGTAGTAACACCAACGTATTCTTTATATATTGGAAATCTTTTCTCCCACACATTAAATTGAAAATTCAAGCTTTTTGCGTAGTCGAGTACCAAAAACGGCGCATCGGATTCGGAAGCAAACTGATCATTGGAATTCATAAAACTATTGAGACCAATACCAAATCCAGCCCAAGACGCATGTTCTCCGCCATAAATAACCCCCTCTGAATCCCTGTACATGTTATTATCACCCCAATCGTCATCGTTATTTCTTTCTCGTTCAGTTACGTCTTCATCAATGATTATTTTACGGTTGTCTTTCCCCCCACTTATCTCTTTTTCTATAACCACAATGCGTTTATTCCCCATTTTAACGCGCATTGTATCTGCAGGTTCTTCCATAATAAGTACCGACCGATCCATTCCGTTAAATACTGAATCGATAAATACTTCAACACGCATATCTTTTTTTCCGTGATTAATTTCTGAACCTATGCCATAGATAGATTTCATATTAATTTCTATTAGGGAATCCATGGATTCTGTATCGGTTGACAAAATTGTTGTGTCGGTATTGTTGATGATAATGATTTTCCGTGACTCACGGATTTGACCAAAAGCGAGCGAAGAAATGCTTAGAAATAAAAGTAAGATGCGATTCATACGTAAAGATTTATTGGTTTGACGGCAGCATGGATAAAAAGTTACTGTTTTTATTTTTTTTATTCCATTCGAAGATAAAGTGGCCTAATTTAACCTGTGATATCGAGCGGTCCTCTTGTCGTTTATATTTAATTCCAATTGACTGATTGAACCATTTGGTTTCGCGCTCCAACACCAAGGCATTATCTTTTCGATCGAAAATACGTTCAATTAATCGTTCTTTTATCCAGGAGCGCAAGGTTTTCTCATTATTCTTAGGTGCTTCTATCTGAGTTAATTCATCAATTGGCCTTTCTAAAGAATCGATAGGTAACTGGGTGTTACTAAGCATAGGTGTGATCTCTTCCTTTGTGTACTCATCCGGATGTAATATACAGTCCCTGCTTGAAGAAATAACAATTCCTTTGATCTGCTGTGGCACCGAAAATTCATGAGTGCCTTCAGGCGTTTTAGTCGTTGAAGAAATATCCGGTTGAGCTGTTTGAGCTTGGTAGATTGTTTTTGTTTTTTCTTTGACCTTGCTTGTATGTTTACTCGCTCCGAGCTCATTGGATTTAAATGGAAAGAGGAACAAAATCAACCCAATAAATACGGCAGCCGCCGCTATGGAAGCGGTAAGCCACCATCGTGTAGGTTGCGACTTATACAACAACTTTTTTTCAAGAAACGCATACTTCTCAGGCTCAAGATAGGTAGCTGAAATTTCGGTGTACATAGCTTGCCATGCCAAGTTAGACTTCACTTGCTGTTCAACCCATTGCGCACCTGAATTATCCAACAATCCCTCTTTGTAGGAAAAGAGTAAATCTTGTTTTGGATCATTTAAAATCGACTCATGCGCAGGAAATCTTATAAAATCTTTAGTTTGAAGAAAAGTTTCGCTAGGCATAAGGGTGGTTAAATCCTCAGGGACATCGATGTTATTAATTAGGCAAAATGCTAAAAACTCATGTTTTGCCTCTTGAGACAAGGTTCCATCGATCAACTCTATGAACCACACTTCTATCGGGATATTCTGGTAAGTCATACGATTAATTCCGGATTAACTAATATACTACGCAATTTTTGTCGAGCTCTAAAGATGTAGACTTTCACTTGTTGTTCCGAAAGGTTGGTGATGGCCCCAATTTCATCATAACTATACCCTTCATAATCCCTCAACATTATAACATGGCGTTGAATTTCAGGTAATTGTAAAACGGCTTGTTCTAAGGTTTCTTTTAAATCAATGGATTCAGAAATCACGATTGATTCTTGTGATGGAAGTTGTTCGCGAAACGTAGCGGATAATTTTGCTTTTCGGGCTCGGTCAATGAGTGCATTGCTAACAATTTGAAACAAATAGGCTTTGGCTTTACTCGCGTCTATTTGATCTTTTTTAATCCAAAGTTTTTCGAATGCATCCTGAACAAGGTCTTTTGCCTGTTCGGAATCCCGTGTATTTTTCAACGCGAATCGGTAGATTCTATCGGCAAAGCTATCTACCCATTCATTATACAACACACGACTCATAATTCAAAGGACGAACAAGTAAGCGAAAAGTTACTAGTACAATACTTTAATGGAAATCGATTTATCTGATGTTAGATTAACTGAACACTCTTCAAAGGATGGAATAGATAACACCGGTTTTTTATTGTTTGAAAAGCCATATCCTTCGGTTGGTATGCCCAAGAAATTCTTGTCGCATTTATCATTGTTGTTTTCGTCGTGATAAATACAAACTCCGTATTTCTTTTCGGTTAAATTATAGAAGGTGCAGCTTACTTCACTTCCAGTGGTTTTCTTGCGGATTTTGCGACACGTGCCTCCCACCGCAGCATATTTTGAAGGGTCATCAAACAAGCCAAATTCAATAGTTCCTTTAGTTCCAACAATGCCAGTAACTTTGACAGTTAGGTTGAATTCTTTTCTTTTTTTTTCAATTGGACTAACCGACAAAAACAAAAAAGCCAACAATAAAAATCCTAAAAAACGCATATCAATCAGGTAATTCGGTTTTAAAAATTTTATCCCACCAAACAAAAATGGAAGAATAGTTACCGTCCAAGAGGGAATGGTGATCGTCGTGATGTTTGGTTTTTGAAATCAGCGGAATATTACTCAAGATTGGTAGATTCAAATCGGAATGTAAATGAATCTCACGCAAATTTCGAATAGCGCCGAAGATAAGCACGGTGAAAATAGAAATGGGTGAAATCAAACCGATCACTAAAAACCCAAGTACTGGTCCAATAAAACCGAGCATCCATTCTAAGGGGTGGTTGTATAGATATTCGAGTGGAAAAGGGGGACTCGCACGGTGATGAATGGAGTGGATTTTACCTAAAAGAAATTTATTCACGTGCAATAAGCGGTGATAAAAATAAAAGAATACATCCTCCACCAAGAAAATCCCAAGTACTTGCAGGGCCAGAATCCACCAAGAGGACCAGCTTGTTTCCAACCAAGGAAAAATCACATAGGACCCTACCCCAGCTAAAATCAGCAAGAGGGAGAAATTAAGTAAGTAAAGTGGCATGCGTTTCATGAAAATTCCTTTCTGATACTTTTTCTCTTGAATCCGGTATTTTTTAAACCAATCCGTGTAAAGAATAATTAAGGAATATACTAGGCCAAACAGGTTGTTTACCAGCAATAACCCGAGGATTAATAAACTAAAGGTTAAGGCATTCATCGGAGTGCAAACAGGTTATACATTTTTGAGTTTTCAAGTCCTTCCTCTTGTTCTACCACCTGACGTGTAAACCCATGACTACCCAGTAAGTGTTTTACTTGATCGAGCCTTCCGTCTTCATCATGCACTTCAATTACCATGGACTTAATTTTATCCCAATGTTCGTCACCGATTCCCATCAAGGTATCCCATTCAGCGCCCTCGCAATCAATTTTCATTAAATCAATACGATCCAATTTATGGGTATTAATCACTTCGGCAATGGTGGTTAATTTGCATGTAACAGTATGCCTACCTTTTACCAAATATTTCGCAATTAGCCCTGAAAACATGGTAGGAATCCATCGCATCCATCGCATGCTTTCTGGTGGATTTTTCATGGTACTTTTCACTGCTTCTTTAAACGCTCCCGGATTCTCGTCCCACTGTTCGGGATGTGCAGTTGACAAGGCTGGGGTATTCGGGAAATAGGTAAACGTTGCTTGGCCAATTGAAGCAGAGACACCTTCCTCGATAACTACCATTCGACCCTGTCCATGCAGGGTAGCATTTGCTCGAAGTGCATCCGCAATTTCTGGAATGGGTTCAAAGCAAAACACCTTTACATCAGGCGCCTTTTGAAGCACTCTAACGCCAAAAACACCCACATTAGCGCCCACATCAAAGACTACGTCTCCAGGATTAATATTAATTCCATGTTGTAAATATCCTTCCACATGATGATCGAGCATTCTAGCCTCTGGCTTACGAATGCAATGGATTGGAGTTCCGTCGGAAAGTTTGGTTAGCATTCCCTAAAATTACAAAATAATGTAATGTATATCGTTCGAAACAAATTAAAATTTAACAGGTTGATGCCCAGAAACAAACATCTTAGCGCCAAAGCGACATAGGCGTATAATACGTGCATTAATTCTTGGTTCGGTGACAAAACATCCGTGACTACGTCCAATTCTTCCATGCTGGGCAAGAAATGCATAAGAAACATAGCTTCCGCCATGGAAAACTATTCCTCGGTCATAGGCATTGTCATTAACCCCAGCATCTAATCCATGCAAGCGCATGGCTAATCCTTTTTCACCGTCATAGATGCGCCCCGTTTTGAATTCGCCTATACAACTCATATTGGTTTCAGGCTCATTACTAAAGTGTTCAGTAATTAACTCCCCTGAGTTTTTACCATGGGCGACTCTACAGTGAACCAATACCTTATTATTTCGAACCACCCAAAGTCTTTTTTGATCAGATGGCAACCTGAAATCTACTAGAACTGTTGTTCCCTCATTTCTTATTTTTTTTTGTAAATCAAGTGGGATAGAAAATAAAGGGTCTTTGGTTTTAAGTTCCACCTCATCGGGTAAAAACTCAGGCCTAAGACCATACATGGCTTCGTGAAGTGCAATATTATCAATCGAAACAAGCCATTGCACAGAAGACAGGATCAAGGCTACAGCAAGAAGTAGTAGATAACGAATCATGTATTTAGAAATGTGAAACTTCGAAACTCGTTACATTAAATTTCCAAAAACGGATATCTATAGTCGGTGGGGGTAACAAATGTTTCTTTAATCGTACGGGCAGAAACCCAACGCAGTAAATTCATCGCCGCTCCGGCTTTATCATTGGTACCCGATCCCCGTGCTCCGCCAAACGGTTGTTGTCCGACCACTGCTCCAGTAGGTTTATCGTTAATGTAAAAATTACCCGCGGCATTTTCTAATGCCTTCGTTGCTAGATCTATCGCGTAGCGATCTTTGGCCATGATCGATCCCGTAAGCGCATACTCTGAGGTTCCGTCAACCACTTTTAACGTTTCCTCAAATTGGCTGTCCTCGTATACAAAAATGGTTAAAACGGGTCCGAAAATTTCTTCCACCATGGTTCTAAACGTAGGGTTGGTAGTAAACACAACGGTTGGATTGATAAAATAACCAATGCTTTTATCATAGGTTCCACCTGCAATAATTTCTGCATCGGACTGCCCTTTACAAAAATCAATATATCCTGCAATTTTATCGAACGCACGTTCATCAATTACTGCATTTACAAAATTGGCGGTATTGCCAGGAGTTCCAATATTAAAAGAATTAACTTGTTCTACTAAGGATTGCTTAACCGAAGGCCAAATGGAAGATGCAATGTATGCACGAGAAGCCGCGGAACATTTTTGTCCTTGGAATTCAAACGCACCACGGGCTAATGCCGTTGCTACTTCAAGTGGATTTGCAGACCCATGGGCAACCACAAAATCCTTGCCTCCTGTTTCACCCACAATGCGCGGATAACTTCTATATTTTTCCAGGTTTGATCCAATCGTTTTCCAAAGAGATCGAAACACTGCGGTGGAACCGGTAAAATGTAATCCTGCAAATTCTTTATGACTAAAAACGATATCCCCAGCCGTTGGTCCGTCTACCGTTATCATATTAATAACACCATCCGGAAGACCTGCCTCTTTAAATAAATCCATAATAACTTGCGCAGAATACACTTGCGTTTCAGCAGGTTTCCACACCACTACATTACCCATCATGGCTGGAGCCGCACACAAATTTGCTGCGATTGACGTGAAATTAAACGGTGTAACAGCAAAGACAAAACCTTCCAGCGGACGATACTCCAAGCGATTCCACATGCCAGGCAAGGACTCGGGTTGTTCCTTATAAATCTGTGTCATGTATTGTACATTGAATCTAAAGAAGTCAATCAATTCACAAGCTGCATCAATTTCTGCTTGAAATACATTTTTGGATTGTGCCAGCATGGTAGACGCATTCATACGTTCTCTAAACGGTCCCGCCAACAGGTCTGCCGCTCTCAAGAAAACAGCAGCCCGATCTTGCCAAGGCAAATTAGCCCAAGCCTTTCGCGCTTCGAGCGCTGCATCAATTGCAGCGTGCACATGGGCTGAATCTCCGTAGTTAAAATGTCCGATTGTTTTGGCATGTTCATGCGGTGGAGCCATGCGTTTTTTATCTTCCGTTCGAACTTCCTTTGACCCAATATACATTGGTACATCGATAGGGTCTTGGTGATACATTCGCTCATACTCCTTCAACAATGCCGCGCGTTCGGCAGATCCTTTAGCATATGATTTAACCGGTTCATTTACGGCTTTGGGTACATTAAAAAAAGCGTTTGACATGGTTCTGTTTTTAACAAAGGTAAAACAAAAATGCTAAGCGTTGAGCAACGAAAATCAACTGATGTGAGAATTAAATTGAATCCCATAGGAAATAAATAAAAGCTACCTTTGCACCATGCTTTACTTGTCTCGCATACAGTTATTAAATTTCAAGAATCACGAATCCTTGGATTTAGAACTGAGCAGTAATGTAAATGCCATTGTAGGAAAGAATGGTATGGGTAAAACCAATATTCTCGATGCCATTTACTACTTGAGCATGTGTAAATCCTACTTGAACAGTATGGACCGTCAAAACATCAAGTTTGATCAAGCATTTTTTAGTATCCATGGTCAATGGATGCTTGATGGACAAGAAAGCAGTGTGGTATGTGCTGTAAAATCGGGCGCAAAGAAAGTGGTAAAGAAGAATAAGGTAAGCTATGAAAAACTGTCCGATCACATTGGTTTATTTCCCGTGGTTTTTATTTCACCCTATGATGGGGATTTAATTGCTGACGGGAGTGAGACGCGGCGAAAATGGATGGATGGGATTATTTCACAAATCGACAAAGGATACTTAGAAGACTTAATTGCCTATCAACGGGTATTGGAGCAACGAAATGCCCTTCTAAAACAGCTCGCCTCCGGAAATGGAACCACCGATTCCTTAGAGGTATGGAATCATTCACTCGCGCAATACGGAACACGAATTTACGAGCGCAGGCAAACATTTATTGAAGAATTCAAACCCATTTTCGATCGAAACTACAGGGAAATTGGGACGGAGAATGAAGGAATTGAAATTCAATATAAATCAGATTTTCAAAAAGGTGATTTCATAGCCTTACTTGGGCAGAGCGAACGACGGGATCTTATCTTTCAGTATACAACCGTTGGAGCGCACAAGGACGATTTACTTTTTAATTTAAATGGTAATCCTGTGAAAAAATACGGGTCACAAGGGCAGCAAAAATCATTTATCTTGTCATTGCGCTTAGCGCAATACCATTACCTACATTCTCATTCGGGAAAAAAACCAGTACTATTACTCGATGATATTTTTGATAAGCTCGACCACAGTCGGGTACAAAAAATAATTGATTTGGTGAGCAACGAGGTGTTTGGACAAGTAATCATTACGGATACCGAAAAAACAAGGCTCGAAGAACTCCTAGTAAATCGCGTATCTGATTTTCGTATATTTGAGTTACCCCTAACTGAAACCCCATGAAATCAAAGATTGAAGAATTTAAGCGCACCTCTGATAACCAACCGTTAAAAGAGGTAATGGATCGCCTGTTCAAAGTCTACAATTTGGAGTCCAAGTTAAAGGAGGTAGATTTGATTAACGCATGGCCAGATCTTATGGGTCCTGCAGTAGCGCATCGAACAAAAAACATATTTATTAAAGGAAGTGTACTCCACGTTCAGATTGATTCCTCTGTTGCTCGTGAAGAGCTCGCCAAGGGGAAACAAATCATCATCGATCGCATGAATGGTTATGCTGGAAGCATCGTAATTACTGATGTTTGGTTTTCTTAAAAAAGTGTTAATCTCTTGCAAATCCTTGAAGGTTAGAACCTAATGGCCTATTTTTGCTCGGATGAAAAAATTAAGCGTAATATTCTTCTTGTGTTGTTTTGGAATAATTTCCACGGCAACGGCACAACTAAAGCCGATTTACAGCCAAGCTGATTATGCCTTTTGGTTGCATTTACCTGCGGATAGTATTCTGAAAGCAAAACCACCCGTATTGATTTTTCTTCATGGAAAGAGTTTATCTGGCACGGACTTAACGCGTGTTAAACGCTACGGTGTGATTTCTGAAATTGAAAAGGGCCGGAAGATTCCAGCAGTGGTGGTTGCGCCGCAAACCAATAACGGTTGGGACCCAATTAAAGTCATGAGTGTCTTATCTTTTGTAAAAAATAACTTTGATGTGGATACGAATCGGGTATATGTGGTTGGCATGAGCATGGGAGGCTACGGTACCTTGAACTTTGCGGGTAAATACCCGAAACAAGTAGCCGCAGCGGTGGCTTTGTGCGGTGGTGGAAATATCAAGGACGGCTGCAATTTAGCTACAGTTCCCATTTGGATTCAACACGGCACCTTAGATGAAGCCGTTCCGATCTCAGAATCAGAAAAAATCGTTCGAGCCATCAAAAATTGTAATGGGGGAGAAAATTTGAAATATACCGCATTAAAAGGAGCCGATCATGGCGACTTAGAAAAAATGTTTAGAACGGATGAGTTGTACGATTGGCTTTTTCAGTTCACCAAAGAAGTCCAGGAGTAAGGTGCGTTCCTTTCTATTCATCGTTGCTAGTGTAAATTCACTGTTTTTCTTCAGTCAACCCTTAGATTATAGCAAGGCTGAAAATTGGTTGGTATTGCCCGAGAAATCACCAAAGTTCTTTAAAGGCAGTACGATTGATTCCACATACATTCGTTCAGTAGATGTTTTTTATATTTTTCCGACGCTTCTTTTAGACTACACTGATCCAAGGTGGAATGCAGAAATGACGGATGCTAAATGGAAGAATGAAGCGCTTGAAACTGCCATTCGCTACCAGGGAAGTGCTTGGGTGGAATGTGGAAGAATGTTTGCTCCCTATTATAGACAAGCGCATCTCAAAGCCTATGATTCAATTCAAGGAAGAGGAAGAGAGGCATTATTATTTGCCTATGAAGATATCCGCGCATCTTTTATGGAATACTTGGAAAAACACAATGAAGGAAGGCCATTTATACTCGCGGGGCATAGCCAAGGTTGTACGCAGCTCACCTTATTAATCAAAGAATTTATTGATGAAAAATCGTTGGCTAAGCAGTTGATAGCAGCATATATGCCGGGAATCGGACTGGATAGCAATGAATTTCATTCCATCCCCTTTATGACAAAACCTAATCAAGTGGGGGGATTTGTCACTTGGAACACCATGAATAATCAACCAGACAATGATTTATACCCTTTGTGGTATAAAGGAAAAGTATGCATTAACCCAATTACATGGGATTTAACCAAGACAACCCCAAGAAGCCTGCACAAAGGGTTCTATTACACCAATGAGAAGTGCTATACGCAGGTATTTGAAACCGAATTAATTGATGGTGCCATATGTGTTCGGAATTTCCGTCCTCCCTTTCAATTGGCAGTTAAGAAATATAAGAACCTACACATTGGTGATGTTAACCTTTTTTGGAAAGATATTGAATTAAACTGCAAGGAACGAATTAAGGCTTATCTTGACGCGTTTTAAGTTTTTTTAGTTCGGCTACATCGAGCCAATAGAGTAGTTTGATGGAAAAACTATTGCTACTCAACCCTGCATTGAACAGGTCATTCATATTTTGAAAATACCCCGGGTTTATATCCTTTACGGAAGTAAAAATCGAACTCTTCCAAACAAAACTCAATTCACTCCCTTGTTTGAAGACCCATCGGTACGCGCAGTCCACAGTAAACGCATTGTAATTCAGATCATATGCAGAAGTTCCATCGGATGCCAGGCCTTGCGTGGAATTAGGGCTTAAGGAACCGTCTTCGTTCAAGGTAAAAAACTGGTTGTAGGTTAATACGGACCAATAATGCCTAGTTCGTAAAGCGATATTCATTCGATTCGTTAAGGTGTAATTAAATTCGAGGTACTGTGTTAGATTCATGCGGTTTCGTTCGCCGAATAAAATACCAGAAATCGTGTCTACCGGGGTACCGAATTGAATGGCATAGCCTCTGTCATTTCGTTGATCTTCTAAGGACCAGTTCAGAGTAATCAATATCTTATTGGAAGCCCGAATACGCGGCGAGAACATATAGCTTAAATATTTCCAGCTTGGATTATCGGCAAATCCTACGTAATAAAAGTTAGCATCCACCGCCAGTGGTTTTTGATAATTTGTAGAAATCCATCCCCCTGCACCATACCAACGGGGTGCCACAAAATAGCTTCCCCATACCCGGGGTTCAAAGTAATCAAACTTTTCAGTAAAGGAGGTGTAGGCACTTACTCCATAGGCATCAAAATGTTTAGTCATTGCAAAAGCCGACCACTCTAAATTCGATTCTGTGTAAACATTCGGACGGTATAAGCGGTTATAGCTTATTGATAAATTCGTAGTCATTCGAACAAATTTCCACCAAGGCTTAAAATACCGATATCCAATAAACGCACTTCCAAAACGGCGGTTATTCACTGAATTAAACCCCAGATCATTTGGGTCATATTTGTCATCTTCCTCAAAATAATTCAAGGAATAAATTAAATTACCACGTTGTTTTCCCCCACTAAGCCCCAGGTTATAACCGAACTCATTTCCTAAGGCCGTATATTTTTGCGATACCGTGGTTTTCCCATTCACAAAGAAGGTATTGTTCTTGGAATTAAGGTTTGAATTGAAAGCCGTTACATTCGCATCGTAAAAGTTGCCTTCTCGCAACACATTGGTATTCGTGAGCGTCACGGAACTGTTATTTTTTAAATTTTGGTCCAACACTAAGGTGTTATAATTCGTTAGCGGTGCGGCTAAAAATTCACGGTTTTCATTCGTGATTGTATTAAATGCTGTACCAACCGTAGGTGCCGAAAGTGCGTTGAACACACCGATTCCTAAACCGTGTTTGGTCCTTCCCGATAGTTTACTCGCATTGTACAATTGGGGCATGCCTTGAATTCCCCCAATCACTTCGTTCTCTAATAAATTCGTAGTTAACACTTCCCACGGAGCTTGGACACCAATTCTACGCGAATAAAAAATCCCAGATTTATTAAATAATTCCATACCCTCAGTAAAAAACTGACGATTTTCATTGAATTGAATTTCAAAGGGGGAGGTGTTTAATACTTGATTATCAAAAATCACTTGACCAAAATCTGGCACTAAGGTGACATCCAATGTAAATGCTTCATTGATTCCATACTTGACGTCCATTCCCCCAAAAAAAGAACTGCCATATCCATTCGCTTCTTGATTAACATAAGTCGAAAGATAGGGGATCAAACTTAATCTAAGGGGTGGGTCTATGTTATGAATTCCTTCAAGTTTTCCACTGTTCACCAAATAGTTTTCAAAATCAGGATTTACAGTCACCCAAGATGATTCTTCACGCGAACGGGCAATTTGGCGACCAAAATTTATGTTCCATGATTGAATTTCTTTTTTGGAAAACCGCAGCGCAGAATATGGAATTTTCAACTCGGCTAGCCAAGCGTTATCACTCAGTCGCACCTGACTTTCCCAAACCAAATTCAACTGATCGTTAAAGTCACCGGCAAGAATTTTACCATCTAACTGAACGCCGGTGCTTGTGATTCCAAAGTAAAATCCATTTTGATGGTCATTGTACGTATCTAAATAAATTGAAAAAATATCAGCGTTCGCGTTAAAGTCATCTCGTACAGTAAAAACATTAGAAATGGAATCTTTTACATCATAGCAAGTAACAAAAAAATACAAGGCAAAATCATCATACACCAGGCGGACCGTCGTTTTGTGGTCGCTTTTTAAGGCTGGAATAGGTCGAATTGTTATAAAATCCGTGGCGGTAGAATCCGAAGCAAACCAAACTTCTTCATTCATTTTGGCATCAACCGTAATTTTACTGTTGATTCTCAGCGCTGAAAATTGTTGTTGCGCCCCTATACAAAGAGGAAATAAGAAAAAAGAAAGCAACCACTGTTTCATGTCGCCGCAAAGGTAAAAAGTAAAACTCAACCGCACTATTTTTTAATGAAAAGGGCGTACTTTTGTGCAGTGGAAATATTCGACAAGCTAAAAGAACAACTCTTGCTACTGGAGTGGCCTAATGTTTACTATTTTAAATTTATTGTGCCAAGCGATTCCGATAAATTAGCCTTAGTAACCGGATTCTTTGATTCGAATGCGGAAATCACCATGCATCCTTCAAAAACCGGGAAATATACCAGCGTTAGCGCAAAAACCGTTATGATGGATGTAGATTCAATCATCGCTTTGTATGAACGTGCCGCAGCAATCCCAGGCGTAATCTCTTTGTAGTATGAACAAAATTTTCAATCAAGATTTACTTATTGATTTTTTAGGAATCACCCTAGGGATTCTAGTGCTTATTATTCTCTATCGATTTTTGATACGGTTTCTGAGCCGTAAGGTAATAAAGCCTCAAGATTATTGCACCTTATTCGACGTGGAGTTTTCAAAAGCACGTGGTGAAATCCCATTTTACTTCACCTCATCTAATGATCGAGATGTTCATTTATATTTGGAAAACTCAAGAGGTGAACGGTTTGATGTTGTTAATCAACGGTTTGATGAAGGCGGGCACATTTGTCGCTTTGATAGTACTACCCTACCCAATGGGCAATATCTCTATGTATTAAAAACGGTTAATCAAGAAATCAGCAAGCGAATTGAAATTGATAATTAAGCGTCCCCACCTTTTTTATTTCCACCTCTTCCTCTGTTTCCTTTCGTTCTAATCCGTTTCTTTTTGGTGTCTAGGTGCAATTTTTCCTTTTTAAATTCCCCCTCACTACCGCCGCCCATTGATTCTAGACGCATAACTAATCCTATACTGTGTTGTAAGTAATCAGACTTGCCGAAAAAATCGGAAGTAAGACCTATTTTACCAGCAGACTGAAGTTGTAATCCAATGGCATTATTGAACCAAAGATTCAAACCTGCCCCTACATTTAGTGTAGGATAAAAGGGTTTAGATAGCGTGTCTGAACTTGGGTGAATTGTTGCGCCTAAACCCATTATCACATACGGATCAAGTAAGCCTTTACCCATTAAATTATAAAAAGAATACTTCAAATTAGCATCAGCAGAAAGACCAAGTCCTTTAATGTTCAATTGATCATTTACCAACTTGGACCCCTTGTAACGTACAAACGCTAAAGAGGCCTCAGCGCTCCACCCTTTATAGAAATAATAATCAACTAGCAACCTACTCGGAAAAACCTCCGCTTGAATTTGATCCACATCAAAAACTCCCCCTGGATTGCCATCATTATCCCAAGCACTCCACCCTAAACCGAACATCATTTTATACGTGTTGGCATTATCCTGCATTTTATACCCTTGGCTAAAGGAAATAAAAGGCGCTAAAAGAAATATGATTTTAAATAATTTCATCAAGGTATCGCTTAGAAAGTTGATGTAAAAGTAGATACAATTATCTACGTGAGAATTTATTGTTGATAGATTTTATATTCATTCCATTGTTAATTAACCAAATCTAACTATTGAATCACAATTTCGTTACATGCATTAGTCCAAATTAAGTACCTTTGCTATGTGAAGAAAAGCTCGAAACTTCTATTACTCGACGATGATTTTGAAGCATTCGATGTGATTGGAATTTGTTCAGGAATGAATGATTACCGGATTGCATGGAATCTAAACAAGTCCTTTTCTTGGGAATTAGAACACAGTGATCGTGTGTTACAAATTCCTCAGAAAAAATCTAAGGAAGTGCTTACGTTTTCCTATTATCAGCAACTAGGCTTTGAAGAATTCACCGATCTGTATCTTGTGAAAAACAAGCAATTAAGTAGACCCTTATTAGAAGATTATCCTCAATTGGATTATATCTTAATTATTAAAAACAACTTGGTTTTTGACGTAGATGAACTTGTTCAACTACTCAGGCAACACCAACAAATCATTGCGGCCTATCGGTATGATAGCTCCGCCTTCAGTGTTTCAGAATATTTACAATTTGAAGAATCGTATGAATAAAACTAAAATAGTTGCAACGATGGGGCCTAGTTCAAGTCCCCGTGAGGTGTTAAAGGAAATGTTTATCGCTGGCTTAAATGTATGTCGCGTTAATTTTTCTCATGGATCTTATGATCAACATGCTGAGGTAATCCGTACTGTTCGCGAACTCAATCAAGAACTTGGTGCCAATGTGGCTATTCTTGCCGATTTGCAAGGACCAAAAATTCGAACAGGCGAAATGGAAAACAACGGCGTCATGCTCGAAGTAGGTGCCTCATGCCAAATCATTACGGAAAATGTACTCGGAACCGCTGAACAGTTTTCAATTAATTATACCAATTTACCAAAGGATGTTAGCCAAGGTGAACAGATTTTATTAGACGACGGTAAATTAATTCTTGAAGTCCTTTCGAGTGATAAAAAATCAATCATTAATTGTAAGGTTATTCAGGGCGGAATATTGTCCTCGAAAAAAGGAGTGAACTTTCCAAATACAAAGATTTCAATGCCTTCATTGACCGAAAAAGACCGCATGGATTTATTATTTGCCCTAGAGCAAGAAGTGGATTGGGTGGGATTGTCTTTCGTTCGAAATGCGCGAGATATTATTGAACTAAAGCATTTAATTGCTAATCAAAATGGAAAAGCTAGAGTTATTGCAAAAATTGAAAAACCTGAAGCCCTAGATTGTATCGATGACATCATCCAGGTTACAGACGGAGTCATGGTTGCTCGAGGGGATTTAGGAGTTGAAGTGCCATACCAACGCGTTCCGATCATTCAAAAAATGCTCATTGAAAAATGTATTTCGAACGCAAAACCAGTGATTGTAGCCACACAAATGATGGAATCTATGATCAATAGCATGTCGCCCACACGTGCTGAAGTTAATGATGTGGCGAACGCAGTGTTAGACGGAACCGACGCTGTTATGTTATCCGGAGAAACCTCGGTTGGAAAATACCCGATTGAAGTGATTAAAACGATGTCTAATATCATTGAAGAGGTAGAGAAAACCCCAGAATTATACAATAAAGAAGAACTACCGGACATTAATAGCGATCGCTTCATTACCGATTCCATTTGTTTTAATGCGTGTAGATTATCTCAACGTGTTCACGCTAAAGCAATTATCACGATGTCGTTTTCCGGTTATACCGCCTACAAAGTTTCGTCACAACGACCGAATACCGCCATTTATGTATTTACCAGCAACCGTACGATTCTTTCACAATTGAATTTATTATGGGGAGTAAAAGCTTTTTATTACGACAAGCACATCAGTACCGATCATACCATTGCCGACATCAAATACATCATGAAATCTGAAGGGTATTTGAACATCGGAGATTTGGTAATAAACATTGCTTCAATCCCATTAGAGGACCTTGGCGGATCGAATATGCTAAAACTTAGCCACGTCGACTAACATTTTTTAGAATTCATTGTTGCATTACATTGTATATTTGCACCATAAAATTCTAATATGACTGATTTCATTGCCCGCCACATAGGTCCTGAAGGAAAGGAAACCTCTGAAAT
The DNA here is from genome assembly GCA_044353585.1 of Crocinitomicaceae bacterium. GTDB lineage: Bacteria > Bacteroidota > Bacteroidia > Flavobacteriales_D > Crocinitomicaceae > UBA952. Next base: position 82,068 of record JBILBR010000003.1, read on the forward strand.
GTTAACAAAAATCGGTGTTTCTTCGATTGAAGAACTCGTTGGAAAAACCATTCCAGCTGCGATTCGATTAAATCGTGAATTACAAGTAGATGCTGGGATAACAGAAGCGGAGTACCTTAAAAAAATCAGTGCAATTGGTCAGAAAAATCAAGTACTTAAATCCTTTATTGGTCTGGGCTATCATGAAACCTTGGTTCCTTCGGTAATCCTGCGAAATGTATTAGAAAATCCAGGGTGGTATACCGCATACACCCCATACCAAGCAGAAATTGCGCAGGGAAGGTTAGAAGCCTTATTAAATTTCCAAACCATGGTGTTGGATCTAACAGGAATGGAGGTTGCTAATGCATCCTTACTTGATGAAGGTACCGCTGCAGCGGAGGCCATGATTATGTTTTACAATTCACGTTCGAGAGAGGATGTTAAACTAGGAAAAAACACGTTCTTGGTTCATGAATCCATCTATCCGCAAACGTTGGATGTAGTTACTGGTAGAGCGATTAACTTGGGGATTAACCTTCAAACATTTAATTCAGTTGATGACATAACATTAGACGGTTGTTTTGGTGCCCTTTTACAATATCCTGATGCTCGCGGACATGTTTCCGCAATCGAATCTACGATTGCTCAATTGAATGGCGCATCAATCCAAGTTGCCGTTTGCAGTGACTTAATGGCGCTGGCACTATTAAAATCTCCCGGATCTATGGGTGCCGATGTGGTATTAGGAAACTCACAACGCTTTGGGGTTCCCATGGGTTATGGTGGTCCTCACGCCGCATTTTTTGCATCCAAAGAAACCTACAAACGAACATTGCCGGGTCGTATCATCGGTGTATCTAAAGATGCTGATGAAAATACTGCCCTGAGAATGGCTTTACAAACCCGCGAACAACACATCAAACGAGATAAAGCCACATCAAATATTTGTACAGCCCAGGCCTTGTTGGCTGTCATGGCAGGTATGTATGCTGTTTATCACGGGCCACAAGGAATCAAACGCATTGCAACACATATTCATGAATTAGCATGTAATACAGCCTCAGGCTTATTAGCCAAAGGGCACACGCTGCATTCGACACAACTTTTTGACACGGTATGTATAACTGATGTGGATAGTGCGCGTATTTTGAAAACTGCTGTGAATAACGGAATGAATTTTTACGCTCCGGATACGCATACGGTTCAAATTACATTTGGTGAACCACATACATCTGCGGATGTTGATGCAATATTAGCCATGTTTGAACCGAAAGGAAGCAGCATCTCATCTGAAGTTGGTATTCCAAGTGCATTGGTACGAGAAGGTGAAATATTAACACATCCTGTGTTCAGCGCACATCATTCGGAGTCAAAAATGATGCGTTATTTAAAATCGCTGGAGAATAAAGATTTATCGCTAGTGCATAGTATGATTCCTTTAGGATCGTGTACCATGAAATTGAATGCAGCAAGTGAACTAATTCCAATCACTAACCCGAATTTCGCAAACATGCACCCCTTTGCTCCGAAAGAACAAGCAGCGGGTTATCATGAATTTATGGATGAATTAGCCAAAGATTTGTGCGAATGTACTGGTTTTGCCGGGGTTTCGTTGCAACCTAACTCTGGTGCACAAGGTGAATATGCAGGTCTTATGGTAATTAAGGCCTTCCACGAAGCAAATGGTGACTTCCAACGTAAAAAAATCATCATTCCGTCCAGTGCACATGGAACGAATCCTGCCTCTGCAGTAATGGCTGGTTTTGAAGTAGTGGTAACCGGATGTGATGAGCATGGAAACATTGATATTACGGAATTAAAAACTGTAGCTGAGCAACTCGGAGACGATTTAGCAGGAATCATGGTTACCTATCCGTCAACGCACGGTGTGTACGAGGAAGGTATTCGAGAAATCACTTCAATCATTCATGCACAAGGAGGTCAGGTATACATGGACGGAGCCAACATGAATGCGCAAGTTGGGTTAACTAACCCTGGAAATATCGGGGCAGATGTTTGCCACTTAAACTTGCACAAAACCTTTGCTATCCCACACGGTGGTGGTGGCCCAGGGATGGGTCCGATTGGTGTTGCAGCCCATTTAGTGCCGTTCTTACCAAGTAATCCGTTGCATACTACCGGTGGCGATCAGGCGATTCACGCCATATCTGCTGCGCCTTATGGAAGTGCCCTAATCCTATTGATTTCTTACGGATATATCAAAATGTTAGGATTTAAAGGACTCCGTGAATCGACCGAATTGGCGATAGTTAATGCCAACTACATCGCTGCTTGTTTAAAGGAACATTATCCAATTTTATATACTGGAGCCCACGGAACGGTTGCTCACGAGTTAATTCTTGACTGTAGAGAATTCAAAAAGAATGCGGATGTGGAAGTAGCCGATATGGCCAAACGACTAATTGACTTTAATTTTCATGCCCCTACCGTTTCATTCCCGGTGGCTGGAACCTTAATGATTGAACCTACGGAATCTGAAGATAAAGCAGAATTGGATCGCTTTATTGAAGCCATGATTAAGATTAGACAAGAAATTGCTGATATCGAAGCAGGTAAATATCCAAAAGATAATAACCTACTCAAAAATGCGCCACACACAGCGGATTGCATTATTAATCGTGCATGGGAATATCCTTATACACCAGCGGAAGCGGCTTATCCACTCCCCTATTTAATGAAAAATAAGTATTGGGTGCCAGTTCGTCGCGTAGATAATGCCTATGGCGATCGGAATTTGGTTTGTGCTTGTCCGAGCATTGAATCCTACATGACCGCTTAATGAATATTGATATACTCGCCTTTGGCGCGCACCCTGATGACGTAGAAATTTCCTGCGGAGGAACCTTATTGCGCTATGCGGACGAGGGTAAGCAGATTGCTATCGTTGACCTCACTCAAGGAGAGTTAGGTACGCGTGGAAGCGGCGCCTTACGCATGGAAGAAAGCAGGGCTGCATCACAGATGTTAGGTCTTGTTGATCGGGTAAATCTGGGAATGGCCGATGGTTTTTTTGAAGAAAATGAAGACCATTTACATCAAATCATTCGTGAAATCCGTCACTTTAGACCGCAGCTAATCCTTGCGAATTCGATTACAGATCGTCATCCCGATCACGGGCGCGCCGCGGCCTTGGTTGCACGAGCGGCATTTTTATCGGGTTTGCCTAAAATTAATACGGCGCGTAACGGAATTGCTCAAGAAGCATACCGGTCCCCTATGCTACTTCACTACATTCAGGATATGTATATTGAACCAGATATTGCATTAGATGTTAGTGCCTTCGCTGAAGAAAAAATTAAGTTGGTGCAGTGCTTTTCATCCCAATTTTTTGATCCAAATTCTTCAGAACCAGAAACCCCAATATCCAACGCACATTTCTTTGATTTCATGCTTGGAAGGATGATGCAGTATGGAAGACCTATTGGTGTGACATATGCCGAAGGATTTACGATCAACCGAACGCTTGGCGTTAACGACTTATTTAACCTGCGTTAATACATTAACAAGGCCCCGGCAATCCCTGCAATTACACTAGATAATTTAAGCAGATTGAATTTGTGGTTTTCTGAAGTTTCAAAAATGATGGTGGTTGAAATGTGTAAGAACATTCCAATTACGACACCCAACACCACCGGCACACTTATTCCTGTTTGTTCCATTGGGACTTTTAAGCCAATAAGTAAGCCAAGAGGCGTCATAATACCGAAGAGCAATAAAACTAACCAAGCCATTCCTCTTTTCAATGAAGTACTCAACAGCAAAGTCATAAGCGCGATTGCTACTGGAATCTGATGAAAAACAATACCCCAAAACAACGAGAGTTTGTGGTCGTGATCATGCAAGTGGTGTAAATGATCCACATCATTTCCTAAGGGAATTCCTTCAATAATAGAGTGAATAGAAAGCGAAATAAAGAGTGCCCAAGGCATGGATTGTCCTTTATGCACATGGATGTGCCCGTGCTCGATTCCTCCGGAGAAATATTCCATGATGAGCTGAATTAAAAATCCAACAAGAATATAAATCCCAATGTTGGCGGTTTCGCCGGCGTAGAGTTCGGGAAGTAAGTGTTCAAACACTATAGCAAGAAGAAACCCACCACTAAAGGCTAAGGTTAACTTAATAAACTGAGACTTGTTGTTTGCTTGTAAAAAATGTACAAAGCCTCCTCCTGCAGCAACTACAGCAATTAAGACCGCAACCATTAATAAAGGGCTCATTTTTTCTGTGCAATTAAAATTAAACGAGGGGATGTTGACGGATCAAACGCATCCAACGCATAGTTGCCAAAGGTATGAAGCATATGAAAGTGCTCGTTTAAGAGTTCTTGAAAATCAGCTAGACCAAGCAATTGAACTTGTTCAGTATAATGGAAATCTTTGCCTTCATCCGTAAACTCAATGTGCTTGATTACTTTACCTGCTGTTATTTCCCGTCGAATCTTAAAGGTAATTGCATCGCGCTGCACTTCCTCAGAATGAACTAAGGTGTTTATTACACGCTGTGCATTTAAAAAATCTACTACTAAAATCCCGCGTGGATTTAACATGCTGTTTACAGCATCGATAACCCGCTGATTTTCCTTAGTGGAATCAAAATAACCGAAACTGGTAAACAAATTAAACACCGCATCAAAGGATTTGTTAGGAAGTGGTTCACGCATGTCTTGAACCTTAAACTGTAATCCGTCCACAGCAGATTCATTGGCAAAGGCGATGCTTTCTGGAGACAAGTCAGTGCCGAGTACATTCAATCCGAGGGCATGAAGCGTTCTGGCATGTCTACCTTTACCACAAGCTAAATCCAATACCTCGGACTTAGGTTCGAGTGCTAAGAAATCTACTAAACGCTCAATAAATGCTTGTGCCTCTTCCTCACTTCGGTGATTATAAAGCTGGTGATAATACGAAGTATCAAACCAAGAAGCGAACCAAGGCGTATCTGTCATTCGACAAAGATAAGTAAAAGCCTGTGGAAGCAATGCAACATTGCCTTATCTTAGCAGTGTGAAACGTATAGGACTAAGCGGCGGAATTGGTTCAGGAAAAAGTTATGTGGCTGGAATTCTTGAAAAAATGGGGTTTCCCGTGTACTACGCTGATGCTCGAGCAAAAGCACTGACGGATACCCATCCCCATATTAAATCGGAATTGGTTAAGCGCTTTGGTACAACAATTTATGAAGACGGTGTATTAAATCGAAAAGCATTGGCCGCCTTAATCTTTGACTCCGAGGCGAATCGACTGTTTGTGAATAATTTAATTCACCCCATAGTTCGTGCTGATTTCGATGTGTGGTGTGCCAAACAGCATTCTCCACTTGTTTTCAATGAAGCAGCCATTCTGTTTGAAACAGGGGCATATCGCCAGTTTGATGCCACCGTATTGGTAATTGCCCCAATTGACATCCGCATCCAACGCATTATGCAACGGGATCGCTGTACGCATGAACAAGCGGAAGCGCGAATCAATAGTCAATGGAGCGATGAACAAAAAATTCCCTTAGCAAACGCCATAGTATCAGATAACGGAGAGGAAGCCGTGCTAATACAAGTAGAAAATCTAACGGAAACCCTTAAGCTTAATAATCCAAATTAAGGGTTAGGCCAAAGGTAAAGGGATACATCACCGCAGTAGCTGATTTTTTAAATAACGGAGTCAAGTTATAATTCACAAACAATCCATAGTGATCAAATCCCAATCGAGTAGTTGCATAGGCTCCGAAAGGAGCAAGCTGAAACCGTGAGTTTACGGTATTTTGAAAGCGATCACCGTTGCTGTATTTACCTCGGGTTGACCAAGATCCGCCAACGGTCCAATATCCGACCGCACCCACATTTAAATAAAAAGAATTTTTAGTCTTTGCCTTGCTGCATATTTCAAATAACAGAGGCACATTAATTGAACTGTAAGTCAAGTTATTCGCTTTGTATGGTAAATTATTCAAGCCTTCAATAGCAAACAAGGTATCCACATCACCGCCTGGAACGGTCGACGTATGAACCAAATCGTATTGACCAAGACTAATAGAGGACATATTAAATCCTAATCCCGTGGTTAGTCCCAGGTATTGCTTAAAAATTGGCACCTTGTATTCAAAAAGGTTAAAGCCTAAGGTAAATACATTGAGGTCGGAGGTATTCCAATACGGATAGTCCGTTGGGTTATCCATCATAAGATTTCCAAAACCAATATCAAACCCAGCGTAATGTGGGCTTAATTTATCGTCTTCCTCTTCGTTCGGTTCGGCATCATCCCCCACTTCAAAATTAATGGGTAAGGACATATACATGGCTGAATCTTTACACGCAGTATTCCAATTCCAATGAAGTAAATTAGTTACTCTCAAGGCTTCTTTGTCCAAAGACGGATGCGCTGATTTAGCTACCGTTGCTTTAGAGACATTTCCAGAACGATTCACCATGAATCGGACATATACCTTCCCAGAAATCCCTTGATCTACGCAATCTTGAGGATAAGTAACCTCATTTTGTATAAACTTCATCAATCCTTCATACCCCGTTGGATACGTGGCACATTCCTCCTCCTTTGCAGTAGTAATAACTGGTTCTGTATCTTGGGCCCAAGCGGAAACACCTAAAAAACTCAAGAGGGATATCGCAACTATATTTTTCATAATCATCCGTTTTATCAAATATACGCATTAAAATCCAAGGCTCACCCTCAGCATGAAATTTCTCCCAGCTTGCGGATAAAAGAAGCGTTCCGTGGTTTTTACCCCTGCATATTGGTAGGCAAACGCATACCCATTGTTCGAGTACATTTGATTAAACACATTATTAACGATTCCTGAAAGCTGGATTACTGTTTTTTCTTTCGTCTTGAATGTTTTTCTTAGCCCAAAGGAGGAATAATTAAAGGCCGGTAATTCACTGGTTTCAATATTGTCCATATACTGTTTACCTACAAATTTTGATGTCCAATCTAAGCTTAGGTTCCAATTAGGAATGGTATAGGTCAGCCCGAGTCCTGCAATCGCGCTGGGCGAAAAAGACAAGGTGGTCTGGGCGTAGGTTGTGGTTTGTTGGGTATAGTAAGGAAGCGAATCCAAATAGACATCCAAATAATCCACGTAATTCATTGCCTTATTGCGACTCAAAGTTACATTTCCATTGATTTCAAGGTTTTTAATTCGCTTGTATTTCGCCTCGATTTCAATTCCTTGCCGATAGCTGTCTTTTATGTTGGTGCGCGTATATCCGCCGACATCATTAATTTGCCCCGTTAAAGCGAGTTGATTGTCAAAATCCATGTGGTAAAGGTTCGCTTTTAGCACCAGCCCGCGGCCTTGCCACGTATAGCCGAATTCATAATCGGTTAAGGCTTCTGATTTTGGACGACTGCTGGGTGTAGATTCCCTAAAATCTCTGCGTACCGGTTCTCTATTGCTACGCCCAACAGAAAGGTAAAATTGGTGATTTGATTTCAGTTGATAAAAAAGTGAGGCCTTCGGATTTATAAAATGAAAATCCACCGTTTGGGTAACATCTTTTAGTTCCCCAGAAACCATGTCCAATCCCAAGAATTCATAGTTTACATAACGATACTGAAGGTCTGCTACCCATTTGAATTTATTGTAGGTATTCTGAACCTTGGCATAATGGCTGAATTCGAATTTATTGCCCATTTCATCGTAATACCGATCTCCTAGTTCAGCATCCGAAGCAAACTGAGCCCAAATCACCTCACCGAAATGCGCGCCGCGATAGTTATTTACTGCGCCGCCAGTAGTGACTTGAAACCTATTCCCTTGATAAGACAAACCGTATACGGCACCAAGGAAATGGTTATCTAACCACCTTCTTCGAATCAAATTAGCGCTTGTGACCGTGTCGCCACCCAAAATAACTGGACTTATTTGATAGGAAGCTAAGTCATCTCCTGCGCGATATTCTTCATAATACCCTCTTCCATAGGTGTAGTGACCGGCCGCATTTGCCACCCACTTGGAATTTTTAAAGCGATGGGTAAGATGCACTTGGTAATTATCTTGCTGATAGTGGTCTACCTGATTTCGATAGGTATAGTAGTTATAGGTTCTTCCCGCATTTAATAGATTCTGTCGCTCTGCATCCGTTAATCCATTGCGATCAGCATAAGCGTTTCTGTCCGCCGCGTTACCAAATACCACACTTTCAGGTGTCCCATACCACGATTGATAAGTAATTTCCTTTCCACTAAAGGCGACGCCTTTCAATACCGTTTGTTTGCCTACCCAACCTGCACTCAAATACCAAGACCTTAAGTTCGAAGTGGCCCGATCGATGTAGCCGTCTGAACCAATTCTCGACAAGCGAGTTTCTACGAAATATTTTCCTTTAATTAATCCTGTATTGGCTTGTATCGAAGTTTTAAAGGAATTGAACGAACCATAGCTCGCATCCAGTTTAGCAGATGCTTGATCCACAATATCATTTGTTTTCAAATTTAACGAGGCGCCAAAAGCGGCGGCTCCGTTGGTTGAAGCACTTACACCCCGTTGAAAATCTATGGATTGGGTAGAAGAGACTAAATCCGGCATGTTAACCCAGTACACGTCGTGAGATTCTGGGTCATTTACCGGGATTCCATTAATGGTAACATTTAATCGAGAGGCATCGATGCCCCGAACTCGGATTCCACTGTATCCAATTCCATTACCCGCATCAGAAGTCGTCACCACGGAAGGCATTTGATCGAGTAAAAAAGGAATGTCTTGACCATAATTTTTTGCATTTAACCCTTGTTTATCGAGTTTAGTCACGTTGGTGGCCTCCGGAGCTAAACGAATCGTAATGCAGGCTACTTCATCCAACTTTTTACTGGATAGCGGAAGCACAACCCGCAGGGTGTCGAATGCTTTGGGCATATCCAATTTTCCTCGCCGCTCAGGAACTGTAACTTGGATGGTCCCGTACCCGGGTTGATCAATGGTGAGTATTTCATTTGGATTGACGTCATTTAATTTAAATACGCCAATGGCATTCGTACTTACCGTTCTACCGTCGGCCGATTGAACGCGTACACCAACTAATGGCTGATATTTAGCATCGGTTACCTTTCCAGTAACATTGGATTGCGCCATACTGATTAGCGCGTTGAGCAGCATTAAACTAACAAACTTAACTTTCATAATATATTACATTATGACAAGTCAAGGGGCAAACTTGTACGTGATTAAAAACCTCCTCCCGTCGCAGGAATTACCCTGATCCGGTACAATGGGTGTAATCTCAGCCTTCCGGCACCCCTTAGAGAACGAGACAAAATTAAGTGAAAAACAACTTACCTCAACAAAAGTTTAGCAATTTGTACGGCATTGGTTGCTGCACCTTTACGTAAATTATCGGCTACAATCCATAAATTCAAGGTGTTAGCTCGCGTAAAGTCTCTTCGGATTCTTCCAACAAAAACGGCATCCTTCCCTTCTGCAAATTTGGGCATAGGGTATTCAAAGGTCTCCAAGTTATCTTGTACAACAATGCCTGGGGTCTGTTCCAAGAGTTTACGCACCTCATCTAAATCAAATTCCGTGTCGAATTCGATATTCACCGCTTCGGAATGCCCACCAACCACCGGAACGCGCACTGCGGTGGCGACCACATCAATGCGTGGATCCAAGATCTTCTTGGTTTCATTGGTCAATTTCATTTCTTCCTTCGTATAGCCATTGTCTAAAAAGCTATCACATTGCGGAATGCAATTCTTATCAATCGGATAATGATAAGCCATTTCACCTGAAATTCCTGCCCGCTCATTTTCCATTTGACGTACTGCTTTTACACCAGTACCCGTAATGCTCTGATAGGTGGAAACAATCACCCGATTAATTCCGTATCGTGCATGCAGCGGAGCTAAGACCATGACTAACTGAATGGTGCTACAGTTTGGATTGGCAATAATTAAATCAGATGAAGTCAACTGATTTCCATTAATTTCTGGAACAATCAATTTTTTAGATGGGTCCATACGCCATGCCGATGAATTATCGATCACAACGGTGCCCACGGCTGCAAATTTTGGAGCCCATGCTAAGGACGTTTCGCCCCCTGCGGAAAAAATCGCCAAATCCAAGTTAAGGTCAACGGCGGTTTGCATCCCAATGACTGGATAGGATTTGCCGTTAAACACCACTTCTTTACCGACAGAATTCTCAGATGCAACGGGATAAAATTCAGTTACAGGGAAGGCTTGCTCTTCCAAGACGCGCATCATCACATTACCGACCATTCCGGTCGCTCCTACTACAGCTATTCGCATGTTCTTAACGTTATTATAATTAAACGAATGGGTTTTTCTGCGTGTAAAGTTATACATTTGAAGTATCATACAGACCACGGATGAACCTACGCATATTACTCTTTCATTTTTTTCTTTCGTTAACGCTTTGCTTTAACGCCCAACTAAGCGATAATTTTTCCGACGGGGATTTTACACTAAATCCAGTTTGGCAGGGATCTACCGGGGATTTTATAGTAAACGGTACGGGAGAACTGCAGCTAAACAGTGTGCTTGCGGGAGCTTCTTACTTAAGTACACCCCATCTATTGAGTAACCTATCAAATAAGGAATGGCAAATCAAGGTTAAACAAACCTTTTCGCCGTCTTCCAGTAATTTTGGGAAAGTCTTTTTAACGGCAGATAACGCCGATATGAATTTAGTGCAAAATGGGTATTATCTCCTGTTTGGAGAAACGGGATCTACGGATGCCATTCGCCTTTTTAACTTAACAAATGGGACGGCGACCCAGATTTGCGCAGGAACCGATGGCCAAATTTCCGCGAGTTGTAACGCCAGTGTGAAAGTTAAACGCGACGCCGCAGGCTTATGGTCTCTTTTCGCCGACCTAAGCGGAGGAACAAATTACACCTTACTTTCATCGGGAACCGATGCATCTAACCTGCTAGGCACCCATTTTGGGGTACTTTGCACCTACACCATCAGCAATGCAACCAAGTTTTATTACGACAACGTGTACATCGGACCAGAAATTTTAGACGTAACACCCCCGGTGTTGGCCAACGTTACACCGATCTCTTCCACACAGCTTGATCTATTGTTTAACGAATCGGTTACCTTAGCCAGTGCGCAAAACATCATCAACTACTCGTTTAATCCGAGTTTATCCTTGAGTAATTTATCGCAAGATGCCAACAATACCGCCTTGGTTCATGCTGCCTTGTCTTCGGTCTTAGTAAATGGAACTACCTACACCGCCACCGCGAATGGCATCGTTGATTTAAGTGGAAACACTTCCGGAGCTACTTCCGTTAATTTTCAATATTTAGTTTCGGATAGTGCGGTTAAGGGCGACTTACTCATTACTGAATTCTTCCCTGATCCAAGTCCGGTGATTGGACTGCCTGGAGTTGAATATGTAGAAATTTACAATGCCAGTGCTGGAAAGATTTTTGATTTAACCGGTTACCACATTACGGATGGTCCTTCCAATGGCCTAATTACCAGTGGATGGATTTTACCCGGAGAATACAAGGTATTAACAGCTACCGCAAATATTCCGCTGTTTACCACAACGACAGCGTTAGGCGTTACGAGTTTTCCATCCTTGAACAATGCAGGCGATACCGTCATGCTTAAAAACCCAAATGATATCCCCTTAGATTTAGTGGTCTTTACCGATGCATGGTACAAGGATGCAATAAAACAAGACGGTGGCTACAGCTTAGAGCTCATTAATCCCAACGATCCGTGTTCGGATGAAAACAACTGGATCGCTTCTACCGATGCTACTGGAGGAACTCCGGGACAAGTGAATTCGGTAAATGATCTCACTCCGGATACTCAAGCACCAAACTTAAGTTTATTGGTAGCGTCAGCGCCTAATTATTTACAACTGTGGTTTGATGAAGGCATGGATTCCAGCAGTTTGGTAAACGCCCTGTATCAATTTTCACCAGCACTGAGCCCAAGTTTAGTGTATGCAAATGGAACATATACTAACACGGTGATCTTACAATTCAGCCAAGCGTTGACTCCCTCACAAGTATATACCTTAACCTTAGAAAACGCCACCGATTGCTGGACAAATTCTCAAGCCCTTGTTGGACAATTTGCCTTGACAGAAACACCGTTGGCCGGGGAATTAATCGTTAATGAAATATTACAAAATCCATACAATGGCGGTCAAGATTGGATTGAATTATACAATAATTCAAACAAGATCTTTAACTTAAAAAATATCCAGTTTGCGAATTTCGACAACGATACCATTAGCAATTTCAAGGTGATTAATGAAAATCATTTAATGAAACCGGGCGGATATGCCGTCGTGGGAAAAGACTCAACCTTCGTGAAGCAGTATTATCCGTTCCATGGGGTTGGTACCTTCGTATATGCTGAACTACCGAGCTACAACAACGACTCTGGAAGCGTATACCTATACAATGAAAATCAAACCCTACTCGACTTGGTGAAATACTCCAATGAATGGCAATTTCCATTATTGGATGATGTAGACGGCGTTTCACTAGAGCGTCTTGACCCGAATGGGGAATCAAGCAACGGAATGAATTGGCATAGTGCGGCAGAAGCCGTTCAATTTGGGACTCCTGGCCTTAAAAATTCGCAATATTTGCCGGTAACCGTGAATGGTTCATTTAGCTTGGAAGGCGAATTGTTTTCTCCGGACATGGACGGGTATTTGGACGTCATGCAAGCAAGCTATCAATTAGCGCAAGCGAATTGCTTGGGTACGGTAAGCATCTACGATGAGCGTGGACGCCTGATTCGGACCTTGTTTAAAAATCAATTAATGGGAACCACGGGAACCTTTTCTTGGAATGGGGTCAAAGACGACCAAACGAAGGCTTCTATCGGGATCTATGTGGTGGTATTCGAAGCCTTTTTATTAGATGGTGGGTTGATGTATTCAGGAAGAAAAGCGGTGACATTAGCAGGTAATTTATAAGATGTTTTATCCCGGAAAAAAAAATTGGATCAAAAAATTCTTTTCGCTCGTCGATAGCAACGAGATTGACTTACAGGTAAATCTATCCGGCGAACCAACCAGCATTGAAGATCAAATCAGGGAAGTGTGCGAACATACTGGAATTTTGTACGGCGTGCCTAATCAAAATTTATACACCCAAGCCTATGTAGGCGCGGCAACACGGAATGAGAAATTGCATGTATTATTGTTCGAATCCTTACTTTTCATTTATCAGATTCATCATGAAGAAACCCTTCGGCATGAGGATTTCATTGAATCAGTAAGTACGTTTTACCAAGCCAAGCCTGTAACTAAAAGACAGGTATGGAATCCATTGCTTGGTACCCGTGACGCAACGCAGCAACTTGAACAAATATTAGCGGACCGCATCAAAGTACACAGTTCGTATAATGACACCAATTTCTGGTTTAATCACTTGACCAATGGGTTTCTCTATCTAGATCTTATTTTATTTCATCGCTTTTGTGAAACCGGACAAGTTAGAGATCAAACACAATATAACACCTTAGTTGTTGATGTACTGAATCGCATCCTGGCGATTAAAAATCAACATCCATCGGAGGATTCCATCTTTGATGGGAATATGTTTAAAAACTTAATGCTCTCCGCTGAAATAACTGAAAGTGACCTCACTCCAATTGCCAATTTAGCGCTTCATGAACCGCTTGTGACGGAAGAACTTCAGGTCTTCAAGCAAGAGCCCATGTTGAAAAAATTCACGTTTCAATTTGTGGTCTTGCTCTACCATGAATTTCCTTCTGATGGGTTTAATGATCAAACTTTTTTGTTTAGTATCGGTACTGACTTGGGCTTACATGCCACAGAAATAGATGAGTTGTTTTGGGAATGTAGAAAATCAATGAGTGCCTATTCTTCCGAGTTTTTTCATTTGATTTCAGAATCAGAATCGAAAATCTTGGTGACTCAGTTAGCCAGAAAATACAACCGGATTTTATGGCGAAACAAAGACAAATTAATCCGAGAACTTAAAGAAAGTAAAGAACTAATTTATTTGGTTGGTCAAGCTTCTAAGCGCGAACTAACTGCGCAAGAAAAAGAAAAGGTACGGACGCAATCCATGGATTTAATGAAAAGTGTTCCAAGCATTGGAATCTTTTTAATTCCTGGCGGGGCCTTGTGGTTACCCTTGGTGCTCAAACTGATTCCAGACTTGCTCCCGTCAGCCTTTAAAGAGAATGAAGTAGAGGAGAAAAAGTAAGTACTAAATAACTTTCTGCCTTTGGTGCATGTTTAAGGGACAAGCCTAGCGAACTGAAAATTGGGCTTGTGCTGACCGAGGTTACGAGCGTCAGTAAACCATGAGGAAGCCGAAGGATCACCGAAATGGTCAGTTTTTAGGAGTGGAGTGCCGTTCCTTAAACCCTGCACCGAGCTTTTTGCTACTTAGACGTACCCTGAGTAGTCCGCCACGTCGGACGTATCGAAGGGTGCGGAAAAAAAGTAGAGGTAAAAATCTATATTTAATTATGTTTCTTTTACCACTTACACTTCGATCCACCGAGGCGGACTCAGTGTCCGTGGAAAAGTAAAAAAACTACGCATTACACACCCCACTTCTATTACTTGAACTACGTTTTCTTAAGTGATGAGCACATTTACTTACCAAATTATAATTATTGGTTTACTTAGCGTCTTTTTTTCATGCACGAAGAAACAAACACGCATTCCAATTGAAGGAAAAATTGGCGTTGCATTACTCGGAAACGGAACACTTATATACGCTCAAACGCTCGATTTATATGGAAGTACGGGGTATCAAATCAGTTCAATTATTCGAAAAAAAAATAAACAACTTCATATTCAATTCAATCATGTGCAAGCTCCAGATGCTGGGTTCACGGTTCTTGCTCCCGCCGAGGCTAACATAGCATTACCCGCGCTTCCCGAGGGAACCCATCACGTAGTGTTTATTGTAAATAATCAACGAATCAACGCTACGCTCTTTCTTGGTTCAACAGATAGCCTCCATCTAGAACCTGAGGGTGAAGTGATTAATTTATAATTGAAATTACGTTACCTCTTAGCAAATTTAAAGGCCACCCCCCCTTTACCCAACAAATTTCGTTACCTTCAATAAGGTAATGTTGTAGTTATTGGAAACACCAAATGAAGCATGGATCATTGGGTCGAAACAATTCGACCGTAAAAGTCAATTGGCTTTATACAACTATTGTTTTCCTATTCTTCAGCGATCGGCACGCAAATTCTTTAGTGCAGACGAAGACTTAATGCATGTAATCAACGGGGCTTTCATTAAAATCAT
This sequence comes from Crocinitomicaceae bacterium, assembly GCA_044353585.1. GTDB lineage: Bacteria > Bacteroidota > Bacteroidia > Flavobacteriales_D > Crocinitomicaceae > UBA952. The sequence continues at coordinate 97,325 of JBILBR010000003.1, forward strand.
TGAAAACCTTCATCGCTACGAACACGTAAACTTCAATGCCTGGATTAAACGCATTTGTACCAATGAATCCATTGATTACCTGCGCAAACACAAGCGATACAAGCAGACCTTTCTTGTGTCACCTGCTGAAGGATTTTTTGAAACATCCGATGCACCCTCGATTGAAACAGAGATTGAAAAAGAATACTTGGAAACCTTACTGCTTCACCTGAGTGCCCCCTGTAGAATTGTATTTAACTTGTTTGCGATTGAAGGATTTTCACACAAAGAAATTAGCCAATCCTTGGGCATCACCGTGGAGACCTCGAAATGGCACACTAAAATGGCCCGAAAAAAATTAAAAGATATTCTTGCGAACCCCCAGCTTCAAAAAGACCACCATGGAAACACCTAATAAAAACAACCCGTTTGACAATATACCGGTGCATTACCTGGCCGATATCAACCAACGACTCGACGCCTTGGAAAAAAAACGCAAGCGACATCGATTGTTATGGATTTGGTTTCCAGGGTTAGTGATAGCAGGAATCTGCCTTGGCTTATATGAATCCCATGAAGCCCCGGCGCAGGGTTCAACAAAAACTGCGCAGGATAGGCCAGCAACAAACCAATCACACCCCGCATCCATTACTCCTAAGCCCAAGTCTTCCAACACCCCAGACCCTGAGTATCAAAAATCAAAAAAACCGCAGGCTAACTTTCCCGACTTAGTAAAACAGCCCAAGCGCGAAAAACAATCGAAACATACGCACGACATCAGCCATCTGAAAACCGATATTCAGCCACATTCCGAGATGGTTTCTGAACTTCCAAATCAACGAATGGTGAATGAAATACCGGCGGTAGTGTCCGAAAACATAGCAACTGAAGTGGCAAGTCAAGCCACAAACGCTATGGTTCCCTTGTTATCCGTCGGGCGAATTTACCAATTACCTTGGCCGAATCTTGGAGCATTGAACACCCCAAAAACCGGAGCAAAAAGACAGCACATGCTTGGTTTTTCTTCAGGTGTTAGCGGTATCGTTTCGTCGTTTACCCCAATGGATATCACTCCTACAACCTTTGCCAACACAAGTTTCCCAGACTATAAAAGCTATGCCCAAGCACGAAAAGCAGCCGAGCGCGCTACGAGTTCCTTGGATCTTTCGGTGTTTTACCGGCAACAAGCCAGGCGATGGATTTATCAAATCGGCATAGCGTATAATGAATGGGGGGAACAAATTGTATATCCGTTCAATTCATTGGATGGAACCAACCGCTACCGTTACCTGAACATCCCGATCGGTGTAGGCTATCAATGGACCAAAAACAAGGTAAGTTTAAGTCCAATGCTTGGCCTTTCTGCTGGAGTTAAACTAAACGGCAAAGGGTATTACCTAATGCCTGATGGCGGGGTTGACATCGTAGAAGCCCAAAGGTTTGCTACTTCTGCTACCGCACAAATCGAATTGGCGTATGACCTAAATCCATTCATTTTTCATGTTACTCCTGGCATTCGGAGCTCCATTGGTTCCCCAGTAAAATCCACCGTAACAAAAAACATATACCAAGCGATTGGATGCCAAATCGGGTTTATTTATCTTTTGGAGCATAAAAGAAAATGAATCCCCCCTTTTACTCGATGAGTTGCGTTTAGTAGAATGTTATGACGCATTTAAACGATACAGAAACCATTAAAAAAAGAAATATGATGATCTCAAGATTTATCCTGACAATTTTCGTGTTGACAATTTTTACGAGTTGCAACAGAAAATCTAACGAAATTGAACAAACAGTTAATGCTGTAATTGGCGACATTAGTTTCATGGAAACATTTGGTCAACAACCTACCAATGAAACAGATGAAAACAAAAGACTTCAGACGCATTTAAAGTATGTAGAGAAACTATTGAGAAGAAAGGACATCTCATCACTGACAAAAGAGCAAAAAGAAAATAGACTTAAAATGCTTGACTTACTCCACGAGTATTGGACGGCAGGTGTGTTTCCAAAAAATTATGATTACCCAGACCAACGAATGCCCTGCTTTATTGACAAGGACGGAAATATTTGTGCAGTTGGTTATTTAATTGAACAAACTGCTGGTCGACAAACTGCAGAAGAAATTAACTCAAAGTTTAAATACGAGTATTTACTTGCTATGAACGACCAAACCGTTGACCGTTGGATTCAATCAAGCGGACTAACAAAAGAAGAGTGTGCCATGGTTCAACCAACTTACGGATCTACTCCGACAGACATAATTTCACCAACTTATAGCATTTCATCATCTTTAATTTGCGGACTAAATTTGTCGCTAAATACAATCAATGGAATTCAAATTTCTAAAGGAGCGAACAGCAAGATAATTCCAATTTTAGGCCTAATTACAGGTGCAGGTCAAATTACGCTTGGTACATTAAACTATCCAAAAGAGCAAATAACTTGGGGCGGAACCTATGTAAATCCTGGACAAAGGAATCTTACATTAATTAACATTGGACTTGGAACAGCCACCATGATATTAAGCAGTTGGAATTTAATAACCAACATAAAACCAAAAGAGAAATCATTGTCCTGGAACATATATAGTTTTCCAACACAGAACAGTAACATGGGACTTGGCTTAAGCTTGACAAAGCGACTATGACAAGAAAAACGAGCCATAATAGCAGAACTCAAAAACAGTTTAATCGCTGCTTTAGTTAGGTCAAGCGGTGTTTTAAAACCACTATTTATGTTAGAAAATAATACAACTCCTTAATGATAATTTATTTAAAATGTCGGGAGGGCACCAAGCGCCAAGCCCGAAACTTACCTTCACTAAACCATACCTCATGAAGAAATTTCTATTCGCTTTTATCACCATCCAGGCTTTCATGTCCACGGCGCAACAACCTACCTACATGCCCTTAGATCACAATAATGTATCGTGTTTACTCGACGACGAAGGGGGATTTTTTAACAACTTGCAATCCGGTTTGGCCGGTTATGAAATCCCGAAAAACAGTGGACTTAAAACCATTTTTGCTGGGTCCTATTGGATTGGCGCTCAGGATGTGAATGGCAATTTGTACATGTCAGCCGCGAAATATAGTGCGGGAGGTAACTGGAGTGCGTTTCATGGCGGACCAATAGCCGATGCCTCTGCTTATGGAACCATGGCCTATGCAAATGCTTACGGCGATGCCATTTGGAAAGTCAGTAAACAAGAAATTTTAACGCACCAGGCCAATTTTCAGTCGCCGGGTTATCTTGTTCCAACGGCTATAGCATCTTGGCCTGGAAATGGACAAGCGAACCTAGGAATAGCGTCCATTCTTGCGCCGTTTATTGATTTAAATCACAACGGCTTATATGAGCCCGCACTCGGAGATTATCCGGATATTCGGGGAGACGAGGCGGTGTATATTATCATGAATGATAATTCATACCAACCCGATGGCAATCAACTCGGAATTGAATTGCACGCCATGTTTTATCAATACAGCACAGGGAACTACCTGAATAACACCACCTTTCTTAATTTGAGGGCCATCAATCGCAGCAATAAGGAGTATTATAATTACCGTCAGGCGCTGTTTTTGGATTTTGATATTGGTAATTATTCCGACGATCATGTGGGATGTGATCCATCCAACCACCTCCTGTATGGCTATAATGGGGATGATTTTGACGAATCGGACGGAGGACAAATTGGATACGGTGCAAATCCGCCCTGCCAAGGTGTATTGTGCCTTTCGCATCCCTTGGAAAGCGCCGGAAGATTAACCGGATCAATGGATGCCGGCATGAACACCAGCTTTGATACGACGGCCTGGCTGCTTATGAACGGACAAAACAGCGACAGCAGTTATTGGATGAACCCATTAACGAATACAGCCACTCAATTTCTTTACGATGGCAATCCCAACCTGCCCAACACGTGGAGTGAAGTATCTAGTAATAACTCTCCAGGAGACCGTAGGGGAATGCTCTGTATTTCAGAAGCTTTGTTTCCACAAAACTCCACCGTGTGTTCCGATTATGCCTTTGTATATGACCGATCAGGCAACCATTTAAACAATGTGCAACAGGTTATAAATATTAGCGGTGCCTTATTAAATTCCTACCAAAGCGGCGGAAATTATCCCTGCTTGGCCACTGCCTTTAATGACCTCACGGATGAATCGCTCTTACCAAACCAACTCGTTATTCATCCCAATCCAAGCCACGGAAAAATACACCTAACTTGGAATAACATCCAGGCAGAACATCTTGAAATCCGAACCATGCATGGAGCGCTTGTTTACGCTGAATCCATAGAAAATATGAGCGCAACAGATATTGATATAAGCGAACTTCCGAGGGGTATTTACTTTATTCAAATTGGGACGCACATGCAGCGCGTGATACTCGATTAATTAGGTTAGAACACTCGCTATGTCGAATCCCTAAATAAGTTTTGGTAATTAATTATTATATTTATGTATTGTTTTAGAATGTGAAAATCCACATAATCAAACACTTAAAGTTTAGATAAAATAATTATTAAGCTATGAAAAATCCACAAGGTTCTAGAATTGTCAACCTTGACCTCATCCGGTTTGTTGCTGCCCTGATGATTATTTTCCTTCATGCCTATGAAGCATGGGTTGGATGGTTCGGACAGGTGGGTTTATTGAGTAATGGCACATTTAAAACACTTTCATACTCGGGAGCCTTTATAGACCAATTCATTCGGAACTTAGGCCATGGTGTCGATGTGTTTTTCTTGATCAGTGGATTTTTAATCACGTATTTATTATTAGAAGAAAAGAAAGCAATCGGCAAGATTTCCATTTGGAAATTTATGGTACGGCGTTCCTTGCGAATTTGGCCCTTGTATTTTTTAATCATCGCGATCGGTCCTGTCTTGGTTTCGTGGCTGCAAGAACCCTCACCAAATTACACTTGGAATCTACTTTTCATTGGAAACTTCGATGTAATTTTTACCGAAAAATGGCTGTACCCCTTTGCCCATTTATGGTCTATTTGTATAGAGGAGCATTTTTATTTGGTTTGGCCTTTCATCATCGCGTGGGTTCCCACCAAACGTTTAATGTCCGTTTTCATGGGAATTATAATTTTTAGCATAGGTTTTAGAATGTATGCTTGGTCTAATTTCGACCACGGATGGTACTATGTTTTTACCCATACCTTGAGCCGAATGGATGTTTTGGTTATAGGTGCCATCGGGGGCTATTACCATTCCATTTCTCCCATTCAGATCCATTTATCCCGCATGCAGCGCTACCTGATTTTCGGTTTGTTAATCAGCGTATTGTGCTTGGAACCCATAACCCAATGGGATACTTTGATAATGGTTGGCTTTAAAAAATATATCTACGTGGCGCTAACTGCCATACTTCTGCTTGATTTTTTATTTAATCCGTCGTTTAAACACGTGTTAAAGCCAACAAGCTTCGTCCATTACCTTGGTAAGGTCTCTTATGGCATTTATATGTTTGGAAATGTCCTTCTACTGGTTGTAATTAAAAAAATCTTGCTAAAATTTGGTATAACTAATCTTTGGATTTTCATGGGGATTGTACTGTTTTTATCCATCCTTGTTCCCATCCTGAGTTATGAATTTTTCGAAAAACCGTTCTTGAAATTGAGCGCAAGGTTTCGGGTGATAAAATAAAATCGGATGAATTGCACTTAGTTTAGCATATTAAAACAAATTTAACGATCATTCTACTCTTGCCTTTTTTGGCATTTACACAATCCATTCTTACAATCACGGATTCATTGAGCCGAACTCCACTCGAACACGTGGCTATCTACAATTCAAATCAAGAATTGATCAATTTTTTCTAACCATCATTGTACCCGTTTGGAATTCTGTTTGCCAATTTAAAAAATACAAACCTTGTGGTATAACATCGTAATTCAATACTTCTTCCCCAAATTCAAGTTTCTGTGAATCTATCTCTTTTCCATCTAGTGTAAATAACTGAGTAGATATTGGCACATCGTCTGTGCGCTGCATCAATAGATTATGCTCAAAAGGATTAGGATAGCAAGATACATTAAAGGAAGGATCAATTTCCGGTGCCCCGAGCCATGGAGGATTCACCCCTTGTTGAAACATAAAATACCTGGAAACAGCATCACAGATGAACATGAGCCAAATGTTGTTATAGGGGTCAACTTCGAGTTCTACATTTAAGGTGCTGTTCGCACAGCCAGCGTAAGTTGCAAGTAAATCAACGAGGTTGGTGGTTTGTTCCCAAGTCTGAGTGCTTCGGTTATATTTAGAAATGTATTTGGGTGTATGAAGCGAATTAAAACAATCTGTATTTCCAAAAAGGACCCACAGGTTGCCGTCCAAATCAAAACAAAGTTTTCTTGGATGGCCATCTGGCATTTGTAAAGAATTAGAAGTAGAAATACTATCAATTTCAAATGTGCCGTGCCCCACGCCAATGTGATCTATTTTGGTATAAAACAGGGTGTCTGTACCAGGTAATAGCTTGGCATCTAAAATCTTGTGATTGCTAGGCATGGTGTTGTCAATCGCGGGACTAGCACCGGCTGGCAAATCGACATGAGAAACAGACCCCCAATAAAAGGAATAACTTGCATTTTCACCAACTAATAAATTACTATGTGATTCTGGATAGGTGTTGATAAGCTGATCTTGAAAGTAAACAAGGGTATATGTATTATTTGGATCCCAGGTGCCCATATACAACGTATCATTGCGAACAACCATATTTCCAATGCTGTGCATTTGATGCTCACCAGGTAAATCAATCGTTTGAAAGGTGTTGCCATCGAATTTGTAAAAGAATGGCGCCCCATCGTTATACGAGTACATAGCCGAGCTGGTAAAAACAGGTCTTCTATACGTCCACGAGAAATCAACAAAATTGAATAATGGTACCACGGCAGGGGTATAATGGGTAAATACCCCATCATCAAAATGTATAGGGTAACTTGTTTTTAGCCAGAAGCTTGAGTCAAATGGATTGATGGATAAGAACACAGAATTTTGTCCCATATTCACCTCTTGCCAAGATTGGGCATTTATATTTTTAAACGATGATATGAAGAGTAAAAATACGATTAAAGCTTTATCCATTTCTTAACAATTTTGAAATTCTCTGTTCTATATTCAACTAAATAAATCCCTTGTAACATACCGGAACAATCAAATGAAAATGTTTTTAGCCCATATACTTCTTTGCAATAATGAACTTGGCTATTCAAATCAAAAATAAAAATAATCCCTAAAGATGTTTCATCTAAGCCGTGATTCACCACTTTGCATATTGTTCATGTTTAGGGATTACGACAACCTAAACGCATGTCATGGGGGAGAGGGGTAGTTTTAGGGTGCGCCCTTCGATCCACCTCCGCCTTGCTACGGCGGACAGGCTCAGGGACCGCACCTGTCCTAATTATACTCTGCTAAAGCGTACCCTGAGTAGTTCTCCGCCATGGCGGAAACGTATCGAAGGGTGCGGAAAAAAAGTAGTAACATATAAAAACATCGTGATGTATTTTAGTCACCCTCCTCAGACGGAGTCTGATACTCGTTAGAGTCGTCAGGCTTTATCCTCCCTCGAGGGAGGAAGAAAACAATAGAACTAGGGTGTAAATGTAAAGCGAAATTATACTAAGTATGGGAACCTATTTCTCCAAATCCCCAAACATGGCCAATATCGCCGCTTCATTGGGTGCGCAAATTCCGCGTTCGGTAATTAATCCAGTCACTAAGCGCGCTGGGGTTACGTCAAAGCCGTGATTCACCGCTTGCGTGGTTTCCGGGCAAATCAATACAGGTTCAATGGCTCCTGCGGCACTTTTTCCAATCACATAACGTACCTCGTCTTGGTTTCGTTCCTCAATTGGAATTTCTTTAAGTCCATCCCGCACCGATAAATCCAAGGTGGTTGAAGGAAGTGCTACATAAAATGGAATCTTGTTGTCGAATGCTGCCAAGGCCTTCAGGTAGGTGCCAATTTTGTTGGCTACATCCCCATGGCGTGTGGTACGGTCGGTACCAACAATGACCATGTCCACCATGCCGTGCTGCATCAAATGCCCTCCGGCATTGTCCACAATTAAGGTATGCGGTAAGCCGTGGCGTGTAAGTTCATAGGCCGTAAGGTTCGCTCCTTGATTGCGCGGTCGCGTTTCGTCTACATAAACATGGACGTCTAATCCCATGCGCTTGGCTTGATAAATTGGCGAGGTTACCGTACCCCATTCAATACAACCCAACATGCCCGCATTGCAATGCGTTAATATGTTAATGCGCTGACCCGGTTTTTTAGCCGCAATTTCTTTTAAAATCGGAAGACCGTGCACGCCAATTAAACGGCAGGTTTCTACGTCTTGCTCCACAATGGCCTGGGCTTCTTCCCAAGCGGTTTGGACTAAATCCTCGGCTCCTTCTAAGCGCGCTTTCATTCGATTCAAGGCCCAGAACAGGTTAACTGCCGTTGGTCGTGAATTCGCCAGCGCCTCAAAGGCCTGATCCATAAAGTCTTGATTGCGGTTTTCCTCAACACAGGTTTTGGCGGCCAAATAAACTCCATAGGCTGCGGTGGCGCCAATCAAGGGTGCACCTCGAACCACCATATCCTTAATGGCTGCTTCCGCTTCTTGATAGGTATGCAACTTCACCACTACCCATTCGTGCGGTAAAAATCGCTGATCTATGACCTCAACAAAACGGTCTTCGGTGGGCCAAATCGTTCTAAATGGACTGGACAAGCTTAGAGATTGAATGCCGCTTTGATGCGATCTACGTAATCTAATTTCTCCCATGTGAACAATTCCACCTCTATTGGTTTCTTTTCCCCGTTAGGTGCAGTAAAGATTTTCGTTTTCTTTTCATAATCACGCCCCATGTGACCATACGACGCAGTTTCTGAATAGATCGGATTTCTTAATTTCAAACGTTGTTCAATGAAGTACGGACGCATGTCAAAAATCTCTTCAATTTTCTTAGCGATTTCACCGTCGGTCATGTCTACTTTGGATGTACCATAGGTTTCCACAAACAAGCCACACGGCTTAGCCACGCCAATCGCGTAAGAAACCTGAACTAAAACCTCATCACACAAGCCTGCGGCCACCATGTTTTTCGCAATGTGACGGGTAGCATAAGCTGCCGAGCGGTCTACTTTTGACGGATCTTTACCAGAGAACGCTCCACCTCCGTGAGCTCCTTTTCCACCGTAGGTATCTACAATGATTTTTCTTCCTGTTAACCCGGTATCTCCGTGTGGACCACCAATTACAAACTTACCAGTAGGGTTAATGTGATACGTGATTTGATCGTTGAATAGGGCTTGTAAGCTCGGTTTAAGCTTAGCCTTTACTCTTGGAATCACAATTTCTATGATGTCCTTTTTAATCTTCGCTAACATGGTAGTTTCCTCATCAAAATCGTCATGTTGCGTTGAAACTACGATGGTATCAATGCGTTGCGGCACGTTATCATCCGAATACTCAATTGTTACTTGAGATTTCGCATCCGGACGTAAATATGAAATTAACTGCGGTTCATTGTTGCGAATCCAAGACAATTCCTGTAAAATTTTATGAGCAATATCTAAGGCCAAAGGCATGTAATTGTCCGTTTCTTTGGTGGCATATCCAAACATCATTCCTTGGTCACCTGCCCCTTGATCTTCTGGATTTTTACGCTCTACCCCTTGATTAATATCAGAGGATTGCTCATGAATCGCTGAGAAAATACCACACGAATTCGCGTCAAACATATACTCCGATTTGGTATAACCAATCTTTTGAATGGTTTCACGTGCAATTTTCTGAACATCTAAATATACCGTGGTTTTAACCTCTCCAGCTAACACTACCTGACCGGTGGTCACTAGGGTTTCACAGGCTACTTTCGACGTGGGGTCAAAGGCCATAAAATGATCGATTAACGCATCAGAAATTTGATCTGCTACTTTATCTGGGTGCCCTTCTGACACCGACTCTGAAGTAAATAAATATGCCATTTAAGTATTGTTTTATGCAAAAATAGGGAATTTCATCGAATTTTTAAGGGCTTACCAAAGCGGTTTGCCTGCAGTTACGCGATCCTTCAGGAGCGCATTTGGCCGATATCGGTCTTCCCCATAGCGCTCATGCAGTGCATTTAATTGTGATAAGACCGCGGAAGGACTAATTTCTTCTGCCCAAGCTAAGAGTCCTTTTGGATAATTTACTCCCTTCATCATCGCCAGGTCAATGTCGTTTGGTGAAGCCACCTGCATCAATACGGCATCATAGGCTTCATTAATGAGCATGGCAATAATGCGATTAAAAATTTGTTGAAGTAAGGCTTCATCCCTCTTAGGTTCAGGGCGATCTGTGGAATAATCATAAAATCCTCGGCCTGTTTTTCTACCGAACAAGCCGGCTTCTTTTAATCGTTTTTGGGTAAAGGAAGGTTTAAACCGTGGATCGAAATAGAACGCTTCAAAGACGGTTTCAGTGACCGTATAGTTTACATCATTTCCAATGTAATCCATCAATTCAAAGGGGCCCATCTTAAAGCCACCATGGGACGTCATGGCGTAATCAATGGTAGCAAAATCAGCGATTCCTTCCTCATACATCCGTAGGGCTTCTCCATAAAAAGGACGAGCCACACGGTTTACGATAAATCCTGGGGTATCCTTACAAACCGCCACCGTTTTTCCCATAGCAGCAATAATTTCCTCTGCTTGGAGCACTACTTCAGGTGAAGTAAGTACGCTTGGAATCACCTCTACCAAGGGCATGAGGGTTGCTGGATTAAAAAAGTGGATCCCTAAAAACCGTGCAGGCGAAGTTAAGGCACTTGAAATGGAAGCAATCGATAAGGAGGAGGTGTTGGAAGCCAAGATACAGTGAGCGGATACCACCTGTTCTAGGGATTGGAACACTTGATGTTTTATACCTAAATTTTCAACGATGGCTTCAATCACTAAATCTGCCAAACGGGCCTCATCAAGCGATTGAACAAAATGTAAGCGCGCGTTGATACTGTGATGCATAGGTTCATCAATTTTACCTTTTTCCACCAAGGTAGCTAAGGATTTATTGATTCCTGCCTGCGCTTTACTCAGTTGGTCCCCCGATAAATCGTATAACCACGTTTCAAATCCTTTTTGCGCGGCTAACTGTGCAATACCTGCACCCATGGTGCCTGCACCTACTACAAAAATTCGTTTTGCCATTATTTTCCTGTAAAATTTGGTTTTCGTTTCTCTAAGAAAGCCTGAACCCCTTCCTTAAAATCAGCGGTATTTCCGGCCTCAACCTGTAACTTTAATTCCGTCTCTAATTGTTCATCCATGGATTGAAACCAACTCAACTGAACCGCCTGCTTGGTTAAGGCCAAGGCCTTTGTGGGCATGCTTGCCAGGTTGGAGATGAAGGCATTGGTTACCTGATCATAATCCGCGGCCGGTACGGCCTTGTAAATCATATTCATGCGTTCCGCTTCTGCAGCGCTCACTTTATCGCCAGTCATCATTAAGGCTAAGGCTTTTTGTGAACCGATCAAGCGTGGGAGCAAATACGTCCCCCCCGAGTCTGGTATTAAACCAATTTTCGAAAACGCTTGAATGAAACTGGCCTGTTCATGTGCCAAAACGATATCACACGCCAAGGCGATGTTTGCCCCTGCCCCTGCAGCAACGCCATTAACTAGGGCTATTACCGGTTTAGCAAGCGCACTGATTTTTTTAATGATGGGATTATAATGTTCAGAAAGAATTCGTTCTAAGCCGGGACCATCGGGTGCAACCGCTTCTCCAAGATCTTGACCCGCACTAAACGCCTTTCCATTGCCGGTTATTACCACAACACGCACCGCTTCATCTTGTGCAGCTTCATCCAAGGCCGCTTGCATTTGCAAAGCCATGCTTCGATTAAATGCGTTATATACTTCCGGTCGGTTTAACTTGATCCAAGCGATGCCTTGGTTAATTTCAAAGGATATTTCCATGTGTTTCTATGCTTAATTGTTTTTGAATGCGTTCATTCCATGTTTGAACTAAATGCGCTGGACTGATAATTTGTAACTCCCCCATGAATCCGAGCAGGGTTCGAATCAATTCCTCGTTAATTTGCACGGTTAATACAAACTGGTTTGTTCCGATTTTTTCTTGCGAGGAATGCAGGGGTTGGGATTCAATATATTTCGATGCGATGTCATTTACTCGCAGCTCAATGCGTTCAGCGGCTTTCTTTTCGGTGGTGATTCCAATGGTTTCTGCAAAAAAGGAACTGGGATTAAATGCTTCCTTGAGTAAGTGTTGCGCCTCGTTAACCACTAAGCCATCCATGCGCTCCAAGGCATAGGTAATCCAATCTGATTTTTCCAGGTCGAACGAAATAAGATACCAACGGTTTCTATACTCCTTAAGGTATACAGGGAGTACGTTCCGTTCTTTTGCAATCCCGGATTTAAACGAGGCATAGGTGAAGTGGCACGTTTTCTTTTCTTGAATGGCGGTGAGCAGCAAGGGCAACCATTGATTCCCAATCGAGGAATACGCCGTTTCAAAGCCAATGAATGCTGAAGTTTCATTTCCTTCCGTTCCTGCCACGGCAACGCGGGTCGCAATTTTATCAATCGCACTTCCAAATTCTTTGAAATAAGGGACTTCTTGAAACTGTTGAAGGGTTTGAACCGCAAAGCGAATCGACTCTAACTCGTCCTCTGAAAGCGGAATATCATTGATGGTATAGTCTGGGTCTTCATAAAAATACCCTTCATGTTTGCGGCTATATTTGATCGGAGCGTCATGCTCCATGCGCATGGCAAACAAGTCCTTTTCAATGGTTGAATCACAAATGTGATCACCATAGGTAGAACCAAACAAGGATTCCTCGCAGGCCTCTCTTAAATCGCTTTTACTCGGGTAAGTCTTATATGGATTTCGAATCATTCGGTCGATGATGCGATATCTGATAAGCGCGTTTTTAATGTGCGGCATTGCTACGCTTTACTATACCCAAACAATTCGAAGAACTTAATGGCTTGTGCGGCCTCATAAGGAACGTCATCTTCCCAATTTTTGGCTCCCCCTTTGATTTTACTTAAGACATCATCCGACATGATGCGTAAGTTCTTGTCGTTAAAATGTTTAATCGGTGCGATTTTATCGTTTTGTACCATGTAATCCATCAAGCCCTTCAAATGCACAGGCAGTTCCATGTTATACATATCTAATAAGGCACCAGATTCTACATCAATTGCGGGATAAACATACAATTTCACATTATGACCAAAACCTCTTCCGAAGGCTTCAATTAAGCCCCCAGGCAGGTTGTCATAATATCGTTCATCGAAAATGGTACTCAAATTATATACCCCAAGAATCACCCCCATGAATTGTCCCTTCGCGATGGCAGACAGGTATTCCACCATTTTGTAATGCTTCAAGTAATTGGAAATCATTACGGTATATCCCAAAGAGCTCAACAATTCGGCCCGATCAAGGAAATCTTTGTCTGAAATTTTACCGTCTGCCGTAAGGTCTTTTAAAGTTAATTCAAAGATGACTTCAACGTTGGTGTGTTTTACCCGCGGATCTTCAAGAAAACAAACTTTACCATTCTCAATCATATCCACATGCACATTGGTCACTGGACGAAATCGCCCGCGCATCAACAGAATATTTTTCTTGTATAAAGCCGTGGCGGGCTGGAGTACATTTTTTGCTAAATCGAACATGGTCGCATCGGTAATTCCTTTGCGTACCAAACTTAAGGCAATCATGCGGTTATCGATGTCTTCGAAATCTGGTCCCGTAAATCGAAGCATGTCAATTTCCATGCGTTCACGCGGCAAACGAGAAACCAAGGAATTCACAAATTCCTCGTGATCGTTGGCTTGAAAAAATGCACCGTAAATTAAATTGACTCCTAAAATCCCTAGCGCTTCTTGCTGCGCTTTATTCGAGATATCATGCATCTTTACGTGAAGAATAATCTCATTGAAAGGTCCACCTATAGTCGTTTGAAAGCGAATACCAACCCATCCCTGACCTTGGTTAGTTTTATGATAATTCAAAGATTCCACGGTATTACAAAAGGCAAAGAAGCGTGACTCTTTATTCTTTTGTGGCAATATTTTCATGAGCTGGTCGCACTCCGCGCCAAGCATGGTAAGCAAGCGTTCTTCACACACATAGCGTTTGGCCACCCCATACATCGCGTCTGATACCTTCATGTCATAAGCAGAATGCGTAAAGGCAATAGTACCTGAGCTTCCACCTGCTGTAAAGAAATTCGCCGCGACTTCCTGTCCGGCACCGATCTCCGCAAAGCACCCATAAATATCTTTGGTTAAATTAATTTTAAGGGCTTTGTCTTCCGTGGTAAGTTTATCAATCATTAATTTGGGTCTTGAAAGTCAGTGTTATTAATAAATGTGTTATCCGTTAAGGTCATTAGGAAGCGTTTCAAAAGATACTTTTCTTGGGCATCCAATTGGACTCCTCCTTGACTAGAAAATTCAATGAGCGGATCAATGGTTGGAGAGGTATGAATCCCTGAGGAATAGTGTTCAATCACCTCATCTAAGTTCTTAAACCGTCCATCATGCATATAGGGTGCAGAAAGTGCAATGTTCCGTAGCGTGGGCACTTTAAATTTCCCATGGTCATTTGGATTGTTCGTTACGGCGCCTCGACCGAGGTCGGAAAAAATTCCATCCAACCCATTGTTACTAAACTTAGCTACCCGCATCAACGGACCGTTATGGCAATGGAAACAATCCGCGCCATTCAGGCTTTTAAATAAATCGTATCCGGCCCATTCTTCTGGATCGATAATCACGGCTTGTTCGGAGGCACTCAGGGGTTTATTGTTTTCGATTTTATACATGACATCAAACTTACTGCTGCCAGAAATCATGGTGCGAATAAACTGAGCAATTGCTTTAGCGGCGTGGGTAGAATCAAAATCTTCTACACCGAATGCTTTATAAAATTGATTGCGGTAGTAGGTATCCTTTTTAAGCTTTGAAATGGCTTCTTTCCACGATAAGTGCATTTCAATTGGATTAGGAACAGGTTCCAAAATTTGTTGTTCTAAGGATGTTGCTCTTCCATCCCAAAAGAAAAAAGAATCCCAACCTAAATTTATCAAGGCCATCGCATTTCGATTTCCTTTAATGCCGTCAATACCCGTAGAGTATTTCGCAGAATCTGAAAACGAAGTATACGGTGTATGGCAGGTACCACAACTCATTTGATCATTTCCACTTAGCCGTTTTTCATAGAACAAATACCTTCCCAACTCCACGCCTTCAACGGTCATTGGATTATCTGCAGGAATATTCATATCCGGGAAGTGCGATGGAATATTTAGCTGATATGGCGTGGGTTTATACCCTACCTTATCCTTTCCGCAGGAGCTTACAACACTTAGTCCAAGTAAAATGAATAACAGCCGAATCATTGCGCTTGAAGAGCATTCTTAAAGTTAAGGGCAACTTTTTGTGTTAGGGCACTTAGTCCAGCACCGGAGTGTGTAAAAGGTTCCGATGGAATATTAATCGGTTGGGATGGATTGAAAAAGAACGATTCCATATCGAGATTAAACGCCAAGGTATGTTGGTGTGCCGCCGTTTTTACCCAGGTTAAATTGGAGAAGCTCATGGCTTGTTGGTAGAGGTCAGTTCCGATGTGATAGCTGTAACTTAAATCAAAGTTGTCGATTCCATCGGCTAAGGTATCGGCCTTTCCTTCTACACTAATAAATATATATCCGGTGTTCCAGCCCCAATGCATGGATCCAGCATTCATTATGTTTAATGGGCTATTATTTGGAAACGCAGAGGGATCATCGTGATTAAATGAGGTATCCACGCCCAACACAAAGTCAAGGGATGGAAATTTAGAATAATCAAGGGTTTGTTCAATTAATAGTGCTCCCTTCTCCCGAAAGTCAAAATAAGCCACTTCAGCGAAGGTGTTATTTTGGTTGGACATCAACGTAGTAAAGAACTTGATGTCAGAAACTTTTATACGAATTCCATTGGGGCCTTGATAAATGGAGTCCAACATAAGGGGTGAAGCACCAAAACTTGGATTCACAATAATCCTTGCCGTTTCTGCAGGAGCAGGCGGGGGCGTGACTTCATCAGGCTTACAAGAAAAAAGCAAACCGAATATTATGAAATAAAAAAAGTTTCGTACCACGTAACAAATTTACGTCATTAGGACCTAATTTTAACCTTTAAAACTAAATTTTTCAACTTGAGTGAATCTGCAGCATCTACTAAGCCACTACTCATATTAAATGCCTCTGCCGGTAGTGGTAAAACCTATCGTTTAGTCATAGAATATTTAACGCTATTATTCGAACCTAACGCTGGTCCTTCAAAGTACAGAAATTTAGCCGCAATGACCTTCACCAACAAGGCTGCGTATGAAATGAAGGAGCGCATCTTGAGTGCATTATTTGAAATTGCAAACTACCAAGAGGGGGATGAGGATACACAGAGATTAATCACGGAATTGAGTGAACGCGTTAACCTATCGAGTGCTGATTTCCCAGAAAAAGCTGGGGTGATTTTATCTGAAATTCTTCATGGATATGAAGATTTTTTGATCTCCACGATAGATAAGTTTAATTTAAAACTGATTAAATCATTTAATCGCGATTTAAATCTTCCACAAGAATTTGAAGTGATTCTTAATGAAACGGAAATCTTAGAAAAAGTCATTGACGCGATTCTTGCAAAGGTTGGAACAGCAGACCACCCCACCCTAACCCGATTAATTGAAAACTATACTAAAAAAAACCTGGCGGAAGAAACCAATTGGAATTTCAAAGGACAATTAGTAGAATTTTGCACTATTCTTTCCAAGGAGCGATACATCGACATTGTGGAACAGCTCATGAAAAAAGAATATTTAGAGGAGGATTTAAAAGAGGCGACGCGGCAGCAAGAAATCATAGTTAGTTCATTGCTTTCAAAAGCTAAAAACTGTTATTCATTGTTTATTGAAAGCGGCTTATCGGCAGAAGACCTCCCTCAAAAGAGTAATTCTACCAAACCACTCCTTAAATTAAACGGCTTAACTACTTGGCCTGTTAAAGAAATTGTGACTCCCACCGTTATAAAGACGTTAAATGAAGGCAAGTACGACGGTATATATTCCTATGAATTAATCGCATCGCTGAATGACCTTATTGAATATTATGACGCGCAGGATGCTAACTATTATAAACTCGCCTATTACCGAGATACATTTTATAACATGGCCTTATTGCAATATGTAGCCAAAGAGATGGAAGAGGTTCGTTCTTCGGAACAATTTATCCGGATATCAGAATTCAATGTATTGATCAGTAATTTAGTTAGAAATCAACACGCTCCCTATATATATGAACGCTTAGGAAACAGGCTGCACCATTTTTTATTGGATGAATTTCAAGACACCTCGCGCATGCAGTGGTTGAATCTTATTCCGTTGGTAGAGGAATCCCTAGCTAAACAGAATAAAAACCTAATCGTTGGGGATGCTAAACAATCCATTTATCGATTCAATAATGGGCTTGCCGAACAATTTGTGGCCTTGCCAAAAATTTATAATCCAGAGAAAGATCCAAGCATTGAGCGCGTGTCGAATTTTTTCGAATCTATGGGCACCCTCGAAGAAATGGAAAACAATTTCCGTTCAGGGAAAGAAATAGTCTCATTTAACAACCACTTTTTTGAAACATTCAAACGCTTCATTCCTCAAGATGCCAAAGCGTTTTATAGCGCAATACACCAACATGCGATTAAAGCATTCGATGGATATGTAGAAATTAAGAGTATTGAATCCAGTGAGAGCGCTTTGGAGGTATATCCTGAAATCCTACAGCTCATTCAAGAGTGCCTTGCCGATGGATTCCGCCTTGGAGATATTTGCATCCTAAATGAAAAAAATGATCAGGGGAATGCAATTGCTAAATTCCTTACCGAACATCACTATAAGGTTGTTTCGGCGGATTCACTCTTAATTCATTCGGATGCACGCATTAGGCTTTTAATTTCATACCTACAGATTAGAAATCGGACATCTAATCACAGAGAATTCATGAAATTCGCCGACTTGTTTTTACGGCTCACGAATGATGAAGCGGAATTGGCGTATTTATCCTTGTTTGAAACATCGCCGGATAATAAAAGGAAATTCAGTATTCAACGCTTCATTACTACCTATTTTCAATCGGAGTCCTTATTCTTTTTCGATTATACCAATTTATACGACCTGGTTCAGAAGTTTTTCGACCTAATGCATTGGAAGGAAACGGACGATGTTTACCTGCATCATTTTGCGGACATATGTTTTAATTTTCAAGTAGGTAAACGCGTTGATTTGAATAGCTTCTTAGATTATTATAAAAAACAGAAATCAAAGTTGGCCATCCAATTACCTAAAACCAACGATGCGATTCAAATCATGACCATTCACAAGTCTAAGGGATTACAATTCCCGGTTGTAATTATCCCGAGTATTGACTTTTCAACCAAAAGTAGCCAATCGATGTATTTGATGCAGGATGAAGATCAGGTATATTATCGCAGATTAAGTAATAAGAGCCCGATTCCTTTCATTAAAGCGTTCTCAGCACGGGAAGAGGGTCAGTATTTCATGGATAAATTGAATTTATTATACGTTGCCATGACCCGCCCGGTGCATCGACTGTATGCTTTTAATATGTTTAAAGGGGGAAACATGGGGCAAAAGGTGCATGAAATTCTCATAGAAGCATTTCCGATGGCACAACATGATTCATTATTCCACTTAACGCTAGGAACCAAGGAACCTGTAAGCATGAAAGGGTCAACTGACGAATTCTACCAGCCGGAGGAATTTGGCGAACGACTTTGGTATCCCAAATTGGTTATTCGGCAAGGATTTGATAACGAACAAACCTTGTTAGGAAAAGCTTTTCATGAGCTTATATCCTCCTGCAGCTCCTTCGAACGCGCGTTAATTTCAATGAAACGAATGGAGGAAGAGTCGTTAATTCATCCGCAACAAATCGGTACGTTAACGGATATGTTATCACGGATATACGCGGATCAAACGTATAAAAAATGGACAGCACATGCACAGAAAATACGAAATGAAGAAACCATCATGGATGTTAACTGCAGTTTACATCGTCCAGACAAGATCATTGAATTAGCGGATAAAGTAATTGTAATTGATTTCAAAACGGGTAACCCAAATCCGTCACATGAAACGCAGATTAAAGCATACACCAGTCTACTAGCGGCAATGTATACGCTACCAATTGAAGCCTACCTTTATTATGTTCAACGAGGTGATTGGGTTCCTTGTTGATGCGCCAATGCGGCTTTTACAAAGGTATATACCACTGGATGAGGGAGATCTCTAGTTGAAGACACTTGAGGATAATAAGCTATAACCAGAAAGAAAATATGGGTTTTAATACTCAATGCTTCAGGGTCATCGAATTGATTTACTGCTTCTATTTCCACCTGATTTTCAACTAAATCTAAAATAAGATTTGGGTAAAGACTATACCGAACCGCTGATAATTCATTGGTTGTAAAATGTTCATAGAGCTTTGTAAATGCCTTCGATTTCGGAACTACATTAATTGATTCAAAATATGGGCCCGTGACTAAATTATCGGAGATTAACTTTTCTCCGGCAGCATTCATTCCTTTTTTTGCGATAATAAAATCTAGGTATAATTTAAAGGCTTCGCCTGTAACCAAAACAGGCTTGTTTAACTGAGATAAGCGAGAGAATATTCCATTTAAAAAAAACGGATTAAGATAAGGCCCAGGAGCAATCCAAAAGGCATCAAACGTATCAAAAAATCCGATTTTCTGTTGTGCCACTTCCTGAATCCTAATCCAATAGTAATTCAATTCTAAATCAAGAAAAATGGCGGCGTGATCTAATGCAAGATTCGTTGCATGATGTGCGTTGAATGTGAAGTTATAATCACCAATTATTGCTATTTTAAGACGATCCATACGGTCAAAAAAAATGCCGCAAGTGCGGCATTCAGTTAGCGTTTAAACCACCCATGATACTTTCCATTCTGTATCGGCAGGGAGTCAATCAAATTGGTTTGTGGATTCAAGCTGTATACATAGCATGAGAAATTACAATCAAAAAATGAATAATCACCTGAACCGTCTGATTGTTGCTTAATGTTTGTAAATGTAACCGATTGAGGAACAGGGTTATTACCTTTTGACAACCAAACACGGGAAGTATTATCGGTGTAAGTTACTTCGAAACCTGCAATCGCGGCATTAGAATATGAGGGAGCTGTTGTTGATGCATTCATGTTAAAGTCATTAAACATCGTTAAACTTGGTTCTGAGTTTGCTGCCAAATCCCAATTTAACGCTCCTAATTTAATTCGGATACTTACTGGATTTGTCGGAGAGGTCATTTCAAACATATACACTCTTCGCGAAGGAAGTGGTGACGGTTGAACAAAGGTCTCAGAAGAAGTATTTCCTAAATAACTGTCAATATTCTGCGTGAATTCTACTTGGGTACCACTTACGTATCCTGTAAAATCACAATCCAAATTAACGGTATTCGTTGGTGGCGGAACCACTTCGTGCTCAATGCATGAACTAACTCCAATGATAAGCGCCAATAAGGCAAACGAAATAGAAAAAATTCTCATCCTATAAATTTTGGTATCAAATGTAACGATAAACGAGAAATAAAACAAAAAGATGCTTTATCATTAAAAAAAAGTAGCTCCGACGGGAATCGAACCCATATTTAGCGTTTAGGAAACGCTCGTTCTATCCATTGAACTACGGAGCCAATAAACAATTCTCCATTGAATGCTGACGATTAATGTCAGCACCATGACAGGCTATGCATCGTCATGGCTACGGAGCCAATAAACAATACTCCATTGAATGCTGACGATTAATGTCAGCACCATGACAAGCTATGCATCGTCATGGCTACGGAGCCAATAAACAATTCTCCATTGAATGCTGACGATTAATGTCAGCACCATGACAGGCTATGCATCGTCATGGCTACGGAGCCAATAAACAATTCTCCATTGAATGCTGACGATTAATGTCAGCACCAATTAAATCTTTACTATTAATTTAATCTCCTTAGCATGAAGACGATTTACCACAATAAAATAACTGCCCTTCGCTAACTGGCGTGTGTCAATAATAGATGAATTAGTTGGAGACACCACAACGTTTCCGCTTAAATCTACGACCGAAACAAAATCACCTTCGACTAATCCGAGCAACGAGAACGATTCACTGAAAGGATTTGGAACTACAGTGAAAGAGGCATGCTCATTGATGGAAATACCAGCACATTGTTGTACTATAATTGTTAGCGTATCTTCACCAACACATCCGTTTGGATCTGTAATTGAAGCGGTAACGACAAAGCTACCAACGCCCGCAACTGTTGGATCAAATACCCCATTACTCACGCCAGTTCCTGACAGTTGAGCATTCGCAGGATTAATCGTAAAATCTACCACTCCGTCCGTTAAACAAACTACGCTGTTAGTAGCACTAAGCGATACCGCTGGAGTTGTCAAGACAATAATTGTATCCGTAAAGGAAGCCGATCCTGCCGCATTCGATGCGGTTAGCGAAATAATGTACGTTCCGGCATTCACATAAGCATGCGTTGGATTTTCAACTGAAGCGGTTGAACCATCACCAAAATCCCATGCCCAAGCTGAAGGATTGTTGGAAGAGGCATCTGTAAATGCTACAGTTTCACCAGTACATGAAGCGTTTGCTGAAGTACTAAATGAAGCTATTGGCGTAACCGGTGGTGCATTTAAATTATAAAGGATTTCAAAATCGTCGAAATAATACCCATCCGCTACAGTTCCACCATCTGAACCGAGTTTAAACCTGAATTTAATTACTTGACCTAAATAATCACTCAGGTTAATTTCTTCCAATACCCATGCGCTTTGCACGCCTTCGTAAACGGGTTGATTATTCGGTTGAACACTTCCGTTAGCACTGGTCCCAGTTACGGTATAATTACCGCATTGAGGAATCCATGTAGTACCATTGTCTGTCGACACAAGAAATTGAACATAATCATAATCCGCTTCAAGATTCCACTTGGCATAAAACCGTACCATCGCACTGGAAGCATTTGTTAAATCCACTGCTGGAACATAAGTATATGTTCGATTGGTATTATTCCCGTAATTACCCGTAGGAGAATCAGTAAACGATCGAGTTGGGGATACAAAGGTAGATGTTGTGGTGCTCCAATTTCCAGTCCAATTGGCTGTAGATGTCGCGTTTTCAACCACTTGAGAAGTTAAGGCCCCAAAGGTTTTGTAGATGGTATCTCTTTTTATCCAGAGGCCATTATTAGTTTCCAACACATAAATTATTTGATCACCAAATTGAATGTTTGGATTTAACGAATAACTGATTGCTCCCGTTGAAGTTTGTTGCTGCGCCAGGTTATAAGACACTGAATTCCCAACACTCACGATGTTCTGAATTGGTGTAATCGATACCGTGACAGGTCCGGATTCTCTCCCTAAGCGTTTAATGTTGTGGTTAAAATTCCCATTGATGTTCGCAATCATGTTCGGATCTGTGTCACTTGTAATGGCATAAACACGAGCCAAATGGGCTAACACTAAATTAGGGAATAGCATTTCGGCACTGGTAGGTATAATTTGGTTGGATGGTTGCCAAAATGCGCTACCCACCTCTGGAGTATGCGCAAACACGGTGTCTTTTTGTCCCACACCAATATCTACTTTGTACATATAATCATCTGAATCTCCTGAAGCAGGATACAAAGCACTGCTTTTAATTGCTGAATACCCGTTATACTGAACCTGATGGTTAGATTCATCTTGAAACCAGTTGTGGTGCGGGGCAAACTCTGCCGTGGTAGTTCCAATCGGAAAGAGAATTTCTTCGGCATAGGTATGCGCATTAAATGCGGTTATAAAATCATTGTTTTGAACCAACCAACGCATGGCCTGTGTTTCAGGTTCAGAAAAGGCAGAGGGCCCACAATAGGTGTCGTTGTTAGTATTGTTGCTCGTACCCGTAGTTCCCCATCCATAGGAATAATTACGATTGAGGTCTACTCCAAATACCCCACCGCCATTGTTACGGCGGTTTTTACGCCACATGCCCCCACCGTTTGGATTGGTGGTTTCATTGTACACATACCCATCAGGATTAATACAAGGAACAAAATATAGCTGTAAGTTATTAACCAGGTAAGTAACCTCATCATTTGTTCCGTAATTCTCTAATAAATACCACATGTAAAAAATAGTTTCCATTAAGGCCATCGGTTCACGGGCATGGTGAATTGCTGTATATAGTACTTTTGGTTCACCTTCATCTACGGTTGGATTATCTGAAATTCTCACATAATACAACGGTCTATTTTGATGCGTTAAAAAATTGGAAATTGGGGCTTTGACCGTAATTAACGACGGATAAGTGGCAGCCATTTCATCTAATTCAGCCAACATTTCATTGTATTTTAAATACCCTCCCATGGTACCCAGGTTGAAATGACTTGGCGTTACTGGATTAATATAAGGATTCGTACCCGTGGCACCCGCACCCGCACAGCTTGCATTGTGATTACTTGTACTGGTTGCTGGTTCCGCTAAAATTTGCTCGTAATACGAAACGACATCCGGAATTAAAATTTCAATATTGAAATTATTCGCTTGCATGATTTCAATCTCCGCATGTGAAAAATCAGAAATAAAGTATAATCCTTCTTTATGAACCCCGTGATCAATGGTTACTCCCTGACCGGAAAGAAATTGTAAGCCTTGTTCGTCTGCATTAATTTTAACCCGAGAATAGGTGCCCAAGGGTTGCGAGAATCCATTACTGTATATTGCGAATAAGGCGAATAGTAGTCCTAAGAACTGTTTCATTTGGAAAATTTAGTGGTAAAAATACAATTTATCCCGATTATTAAAAAGTCTTAAAAGCAACCATAAAAGAGCCTTTGGAGTATTATAATTTAACCGCGCTTGCGTAATTTAGCCACAATGAAATTTTTAATACTTCTTGGTATTCATTGTTTTGTATTTACCCTCTTTGGTCAAGCCATTTGGATGACTCCAAATAAGGGTCAATGGGTGGATACCATTGATTTTACCGTACCAGTAAATCAAGGGCGTATTCATGTGGGGCAAGAAGGCATGAACTTTTACATGTATGAACTCCCATCTCATGAAGAGCAGCAAACGAATCCAACACTAAAAACACATTCGATTCATCAACGATTCCTTGGCGTTAAAAATCATGACCTTCATTATTCAGGGAAGCAATCCGCTCATTATTCAAATTACTTTATCGGTTCGGATCAATCCAAATGGGTAAGTGAAATTCACGATGTAAATCAAGCTAAATACGCATCATTTTACGAAGGGATAGACCTGATTTATTCCACACAAACCGAAAAACTTGAATATGGATTTAAACTTCAAGCAAATGCCAATCCCTCTGATATTCAATTCATCATTGAAGGGGCATCCCACGTTTCGATAAATAAGAAGAATGAACTGGTAATTGGGCACCGTTTTGGCGAAATCATTGAAAGTGCACCTAAAGCGTGGACCTTTTTGAACGGAGTCAAAAAACCAATAGCCATTTCATTTAAGCTCGATGGGAATGTATGCGGTTTTGATATAGCTACCCTAAATTCTTCCTATGATTCCTTGCTAATAGATCCTAGCCTTACCTTTTCATCTTTTTCAGGTTCAAGCACGGATAATTGGGGATTTACAGCCACCCCGGATGCTGCAGGTAATCTATATGGAGCAGGCATTGTATTCGGATACGGCTATCCAACCACACCCGGAGCGTATGACATTACGTATAACAACGGAGCAGGAGTAATGCCTTTTGATATCGGAATCACAAAATTTAACCCTTCGGGCACAAACCTACTCTACTCCATCTATTTTGGCGGGGCAGGAAATGAAACTCCGCACAGCATCGTTAGTGGTCCAACCGGTGAACTCTATGTATATGGTGTAACGTGTTCTTCAAATTTTCCAACGACCCCAGGAGCATATGATGCTACGTACAATGGGGGTCCATCCGTAACAGAAAACTCGCTAACCTTTGACGGTAGTGATATTTTTATTTCAAGGTTCAGTACTAACGGCGCCAATTTAATCGCATCCACCTATCTTGGAGGGAGCAATTCGGATGGGTTAAACCTTAACAACTTACACTATAACTACGGTGATCAATTCCGTGGGGAAATAATACTTGACGCAAGCAGCAATGTTTACATTTCTAGCACCACCGCATCCAACAATTTTCCGACCACTGGCGGCGCATTTTCCACTGTACTTAACGGACTTCAAGATGCTGTGGTTTGTAAACTCTCAAATAACCTAAACACCTTGCTTTGGAGTTCTTATTTTGGGGGAATCGGAGAAGACTGCGGTAACTCTATCGAAATCAGCCCAAATGGAAGTGTTTATTTAGCTGGTGGATCAACTTCTCCGAACTTTCCCGGCGTATCGTCTGGGAATGACCTATCGAACAACGGTGGGCTATCCGACGGCTATGTGGCGCGATTTAATCCGGGAAATGGAAGTGTAGTTTCAGCCACGTTTATGGGCGCCAATGAATACGACCAAACCTATTTCGTGCGCTGCGACCCCTCAAATCAAGTCTATGTTTATGGACAAACTGAATCTAACTGGCAAATTTCTCCAGGCTGTATTGGCACACCAAATTCCGGACAATTTCTACGAAAATATGATACCGGATTAGGAGCGATACAGTGGTCTACGGTATTTGGATCTGGATCTGGGCATGTTGAAATTTCACCAACTGCTTTTCTAGTTTCAGATTGTTATGAAATTTATGTTTCCGGTTGGGGGGGGCAATTGAATGCCAACAGCGCAGTTTCTCAAGCAGTTTATTCTACAACAAATGGGTTTGTTATAACCCCTAACGCATATCAAAGCACCACGAATGGTTCCAATTTCTACTTAGCAGTATTTGCCCCCAATGCTTCCCTATTAAATTATGGTACTTACATGGGCGGGCTAACCAGCAGCTCAAACCATGTGGATGGTGGAACAAGTCGTTTTGATAAAAAGGGGCGAATTTACCATGCGGTTTGCGGCGCGTGTGGTGGCAATAATTTTGGATTCACCTCAACCCCCGGAAGTTGGTCGCCCCAAAACCCAAGTCCTAATTGTAATATGGCGGTATTTAAATTTGATTTAAGTACACTGGATGCGGTATTAGCTCAACCTTCTCCGCTTATTTGCATCCCACAACCCGTAGTGTTCAACAACAACAGTGTAAACGGCAACACATATTCTTGGGATTTTGGAGACAATTCAACCTCAACCCAATATCAACCAAGCCATCAATACAATGCCGCTGGCGTATATACTGTCACCTTAATTGTATCTGATTCTGCCAATTGTTATGAACCGGATACCGCTATAATTCAGGTGAATATTGGTGATTTTCAAGGAGGCGTAACGATTCCTTCCCAAGCGGTATGCCCGGGAGCTCCATTTCAACTGGATGCATTTGGAGGATCTACCTACGCGTGGACTCCGGCCAATGTACTAAGCAATCCATCCATTCCAAATCCTTTGGCGACTATTTCTTCCAATACCATATTCACAGTAATAATAAGCGACAGCTGCGGTTCAGATACCCTTCAAGTCCCACTGAATGTAGTCTCCCTGAGCCTCAGTTTATCCAATGACACTTCAATTTGCATAGGAGGGCAAGTTCCCTTAACGGCAAGTGGTATTGGTACCATAACATGGTCCCCAAATCAATTCTTAAGCAACAATAGTGGAGCCAATGTACTAGCAAATCCTGATTCTAGCATTACCTATATGGCAATCCTGACTACGCCCGAAGGATGTTCCACCACAGACAGTGTTCGCGTAAACGTCTATTATGACCCGCCAAGCGCTAACCTCCCTGATACCTTAGTTTTGTGCCAGGGAACATCAACCTCCATTACCGCAGCAGGAGCAAGTACCTATTTATGGTCCCCCAACCAAAATATATCCGCAGTAAATCAAGCAACAGTTACCCTCTGGCCAAGCCAAGAAATGTACTATTTCTGTGAGTTCACCAATGCCTGTGGGACGGTCAAAGACAGTGTTTATATTGATATTCTTACGGCATCGATTACCGCAGGAAACGATACCATTATTTGTCCACGTGAAACAGCTAACTTATGGGCTACGGGTGGGTTATATTATCAATGGTCTCCGGCTTATGCAATCATTGAACAAACCGGGAATCAAGTTTGGGTAAGTCCAAACACCTCAACGAATTTTCAAGTAGTTGGAACGGATATCAACGGCTGCAAGGATACAGCCTATGTGGAAGTCGTGTTACATCCACTACCTACGATTACCATCTCTCCTGACATTCAGGCATTTTACGGTGATTTAGTTGAATTAAATGCCATTGGAAATAGCCCTGGTGTCTATGTGTGGAGTCCGCCTGAATTTTTATCGTGTATTAATTGTCCTGATCCCATTGCAAATCCAGACATGGACTACACCTACGTTGTGACGTTCACTGATTTGAACGGATGCATTGCAGATGCTATGGTATCCATTAGTTATGAAGCCGTAATCTATGTTCCAAATACCTTTATTCCGGATGGAAATGGCAGAAACGACTTCTTTGGTGTGTACGGCGGCAACATCAAAACCATGGAAATGCTCATTTTTAATCGCTGGGGTGAGTTAATTAAAACCTTGAGCAGCCTATCCGATCAATGGGATGGAACCTATGATGGACAGCGTTGTCCGGATGGTGTGTACACCTGGAAATTGACGTATACAGACAAGCAAGAACGTAAATACGGACTTGAAGGGCATGTCGTACTCATACGATAACCGGGGGAATTATTACCTTTGTGGTATGCATGTGCAGGTACACTCATTCACGTTCAATGGATTTCAGGAAAATACGGTGGTGCTCTCGGATGAGCAAGGACATGCCGTGATCATTGACCCGGGATGTTACGAAGCGCATGAGCGGCAAGAACTGTTGCATTATATTGATACATCGAATCTACGGGTTGAGGGATTATTGAATACACATTGTCATATTGACCACGTCTTAGGAAATCAGTTTATATCAGAAACCTACCAAGTTCCATTGGGGATTCACTCCTTAGATTTAGATACCTTGAATCGTGTAGCCGATTATGCGCATGTATATGGATTTGAAGGATACGTACCCTCACCTGCTCCAAGTTACTGGTTGGAACATAAGCAAAAAATTCAGTTTGGATCCATCGAACTCACCGTGCTGTTTACTCCTGGACATGCGCCAGGCCATGTGGTGTTCTACATAGAAAAAGAAGGCATTGTAATCAACGGCGATGTGCTATTTAAAGGGAGTTTTGGTAGAACAGACCTTCCAGGTGGCGATATGGAAACCTTAAAGCGAAGCATACATGAGGTTATGTTTCAACTGCCGAATGATACACTCGTATATTGTGGCCATGGCCCAACCACAACGATTGGCGTAGAAAAAGAAACCAATTATATTCTTCAATTTTAATGGTAATCGCAATTAATTGCCGCCACTTAACCCCCAAAAAACTCGAAGGATTTGGAACCTATACCTATGAGCTTGTAACTCGTTGGATTAAAGAACACAACGAAGTAAACTTCGTACTGATTTTTGATCGCGAACCCGCGGTTATAATCCCGGAATTACCCAATGTAAAAAAGGTAGTTATTGGTCCCCCGACAAGACACCCGCTATTGTATTGGATCTGGTTTGAATGGTCCATACCTAGGATATTAAAACAATACAAGGCTACCCTCTTCTTTTCGCCTGACGGGTACAATTCGTTAAGAAGTAGGGTACCAAGTGTCATTACCGTGCATGATTTAAACTTTGAGCACAACCCAGGGGACCTACCTAAAGTTATTGGCTGGTACCTCCGAAAATTCGTTCCGGAATTTGTCAAAAAAGCAACTCGAGTGCTCACGGTGTCAGCATATTCTAAGCAAGACATCACAAGGTGTTACAGGTGTCCAAGTGAAAAAATTTCTACGGTTTACAACGGCGCGAATGAAATTTATCAACCCTTATCGGAGGACGTAAAAATCACCACAAGGAAACGAATTAGCAACAATCGCCCCTATTTTTTATTTGTTGGGTCTTTGCATCCTCGGAAAAATGTACAGCGCTTAATTACAGCCTATCAAGGTATAAGCAATCCGTCGGTTGATCTGGTGATTGTTGGAAGTGCAATGTGGCGAGATCATCAAATTTCAGTTGACCCAACCTGTGCGGACCGGATTCATTTCTTGGGGTATTTGGCGCAAAAAGAACTTGCTGAAGTGATGGGTTCCGCTTTAGCCTTAACCTATGTTCCGTATTTCGAAGGCTTTGGGATTCCCTTGGTAGAAGCCATGCGATGTGGTATTCCAATCTTGGCAGCAAATACCACCTGTTTACCAGAAATCGCTGGAAATGCTGCAATTTATTGCGACCCGTTTAATGTTCAAGAGATTCAAAAGGGCTTAGAACAATTAATTGAAAACGATACCCTTCGGATACAATTGAGTGAAAACAGCAAAAAGAGAGCCACTGAATTCAGTTGGGATCAAGCAGCAAAGCAATCATGGGAAGTGATCTATACTACCGCAAACACTTAAAATAATCAAAAGGCTCTAGGCAAACTTGGCATTGATAATGCGCCTTGCATGCTGTGCTGCCAAATTGACTAATCAGCTTCGTATTGGTTTCTTTGCATTTCGGACAAGGCACAACGGGCGGTTTACTAAACAATACACTTTTGTCAACCTCATCTACCGGTGGAGCAATACCGTACGCCTCAAGCTTTCGTTTACCTTCTTCCGTAATCCAATCGGTAGTCCATGCCGGGGAAAGTGAAGAATTTATGGTGAATTGGGTGATACCATTTGCTTTCAAAACCTTAACGATTTCTTCTTCTATGGTAATCATAGCAGGACACCCACTATAGGTAGGAGTAATATCGATTACCCAACCATCCGCAAATAATGTAACAGCTCGTAAAATCCCTAAATCCCTTATCGACAAGACAGGAATTTCAGGATCTTTAACCGCGTCTAATAGGGTGAGAAGCTCTTCCTTGCTTACCATTGCATATTGGGATAAACCCGCTGCATATATTGAAGTTGAGCTATCAGGAAGCCCATATATTCTGAATGACGTCCTTGCCTACCTGCGCCAAAAAACCCTTGATTCTCAGGTAACTTGAGCGTTGCGATGTTTAATATCGAAAGGACATGTTCCATCCAAAGCGGTTTTAAGTCTTTTAAATTAGGAATAACCCCGGCACTTGCCAGTTGAATTTCTGTTTCATCCATATAAAACAACTCATCGGTGTATCGCCACAAATCCAAAATAGCGAACTGCGCACGCTCCTTTGAAAGTTCCGTTCCATCTCCCAAACGAATAACCCATTCGGAGGAATGCTTTAAATGATAGCGTGTTTCTTTGAGTGATTTTTCAGCGATTGCGGCAATTTGCTCATCCGTTGAGGTCAGCAAATGTTCAAATAATAATTTGCGATAAACATCAAAGAAAAATTGACGAACCAAAGTGTCTGCAAAATTTCCATTGGGCTGTTCAACCAAAATTGAATTAAAGTATTGATGTTCTAGGCGTAAAAATGCCAATGCATCAGCATCTCTTCCTTTGCCTTCTAACTGTGCCGCATAGGTGTAAATGTTAGTGGCTTGCCCAATTAAATCCAATGAGATATTCGTTAGCGCGATGTCTTCTTCCAGAATTGGGCCATGACCGCATAATTCAGCCAAGCGCTGACCTAAAATCAAACTATCATCTCCAATACGTAATAAAAACTTATAAGTATGTTCCATAATTACATGTGTTCAATGCCATCCGGCAAGTCATAAAATGTGGGATGACGATATACTTTTGAATCTGAAGGCTCAAAATAAGCCTCAGAATCTGCGGGATCTGAAGCCGTAATGAGTGCCGATTGTACGACCCAAATTGAAATCCCTTCCGATCTTCTAGTGTAAACATCGCGTGCATTTTGCAAGGCCATTTCGGCATCAGCAGCTCTTAGGCTTCCAACATGTTTGTGATTAAGTCCTTGTTTGCTACGTATAAAAACTTCCCATAGCGGCCATTCGTTCGTTGACATGGTATGAAATTTAGATTGTATTAAGATTTATGTTTTTTTGCATAGGCCATCGCGGCTTCTCTTACCCATTCCCCCTCCTCTTTTGCTTTCACTCGGGCTTCAATGCGTTCTTTGTTACAAGGGCCATTCCCTCCAACTACTTGCCAAAATTCTTCCCAATCAATTGCTCCAAAATCATAGTGACCACGTGCTTCATTCCAAACCAAGTTTGGATCTGGGATTTTCAACCCGATTAACTCTGCTTGCGGTACGGAGGCGTCTACAAAGGATTGACGAAGTTCATCGTTGGTGTGTCGTTTAATTCGCCACCTCATGGATTGTTCGGTATGCTTAGACTCTGCATCGCTAGGGCCAAACATCATTAACGCCGGCCACCAAAAACGATTCATCGCATCTTGAGCCATTTCACGCTGTGCCTCCGTTCCATTCATCAGGGTGGTCATGATTTCATACCCTTGTCGTTGGTGAAACGATTCTTCTTTACAGATTTTAACCATGGCACGTGCATATGGACCATACGAAGTTCGGCACAAGGCCACTTGATTCATAATGGCTGCGCCATCCACTAACCAGCCAATCGCACCAATATCTGCCCACGTTAAGGTTGGGTAATTAAAAATCGAAGAGTACTTAACTTTTCCTGAATGCAAGTCATCTATGGTATCTTCTCTACTAACCCCCAAGGTTTCGGTTGCAGAATACAAGTACAGGCCATGACCTGCCTCGTCTTGCACTTTAGCCAACAAGACCGCCTTTCTTCGGAGAGAAGGTGCTCGGGTTATCCAATTACCTTCGGGTAGCATACCTACAATTTCACTGTGCGCATGTTGTGAAATCTGACGGATTAAGGTTTTACGATAGGTGTCTGGCATCCAATCATTGGGTTCAATCTTAATATCCGCATCAATTTTTGCTTGAAATTTTTCTGCTAATTTATCTTGCGTTAGTGTTTCCATATCTTCCAATTATTATACAAATATACTCAAATCAAATCCTAAAAAAATGGGTAAAATTCCGACCGTTCGGAATCTTATTTTTTATATGAACAAGAGTTCGATTTGAATTGTTTAATTTTGCCCACACAACAAGCCGCATGTCATTTAAATTTCATACCGTACAAATTGCATCAATCCGTTCATTAACGGAAGATTCTGCGGAAATTTCGCTGCAAATTCCAGCTGAACTTATTACCTCGTTTAACTTTAATGCTGGACAGTACCTTACCTTTAAAACACAAGTTAACGGCGAGGAAATCAGGCGCTCATATTCTTTGTGTAGCGCACCTTATGAGGGTGCCTATCGGGTTGGGATTAAGCGTGTTAATCAAGGGATATTTTCAAACTATGCGCTTGATCAACTAGCTGTTGGGGATTCCATTGATGTCATGCCTCCAGCTGGAAATTTCAAATATCAAACAAATCCAGCGGCGAAAAACAATATTGTTTTGTTTGCTGCGGGAAGTGGCATCACACCGATTCTTTCGATTGCAAAAGCTATTTTGCACGAAGAACCTAATTCTTCGGTGACTTTATTCTTTGGAAATAAAGGTTTTTCGAAAGTGATGTTTGCGGAAGAACTGGAACAGCTTAAAAACAACTTCCTAACGCGCTTTCGTCTTTTTCATGTATTCAGTCAAGAAAGTCAGGGCATTCCGATTCAGAAAGGTCGCATTGACCATGATCGATTAATTGCATTACATCGAGCATTTTTATCTCACGATACCATAGACGGTGTGTATGTGTGCGGACCCGAGCAGATGATTCTTAGTGTTAAGTCCTTTTTTGAAGAGAAGGGATTAGCTGCTAATCAAATCCATTTTGAATTATTCCATGCTGGGAATTCAACTAAGACGAATGCAAGTGAAGAAGTAAGAAAAATCAGTACCTGTGAAGTTGAACTAATTATTGACGACGACTTAATTTCTTTTCAAATGGAGGAGTCGGATAAAAATTTATTAGAGGCAGCGCAACGTGCAGGAGCCGACGTACCGTTCGCATGTAAAGGCGGTGTATGTTGTACTTGCAAAGCCAAGATATTAGATGGCCAAGCCGAAATGTTAGTAAATTATGCCCTAGAGCCTGAGGAGGTGGAAAGGGGGTATGTATTGACCTGTCAAGCCATACCAACTAGTAATAAAATAACCATCTCATTTGACGAATAACATGGGAATATTATCATTTTTAACCGGGAGTAAATCCCTGCAGTGGGCTACATTAACCATTACGGAAAAAGAACATCTTTCTCCTGATTTTGTAGTCTTAACCCTAGAGAAAAACAGTAAAGATTCATTCAATACGCAGTTCACACCCGGGCAGTATGTTACCTTAGAAATTGACATTAAAGGGGTTCAAATACGACGGTCTTATTCTATTTGCGGGAAATCCGAAAATGGATTCAAAATTGGCGTAAAACGAATTGAAGGTGGTCAAATGTCGCCTTTTTTACACGACCAAACGATCATAGGGAGTACGATTAAAGTCCATATCCCTGAGGGAAGTTTTGTATTGAACGGCGAGCAAAACATTTGTGCCTTTGTTGCGGGCAGTGGAATAACACCGGTTGCATCAATGATCGAATCCTATCACCCCGGGAAAAGTTTCAGGGTGTTTTTTGGTGTTAAACGTGTCAGCGATATCGTGTTTAAACCCCTTCTTGATTCGATTAAATCCACCGTGTATTTAAGTCAAGAATCCCAAGGAGGATATAAGCATGGGCGATTAGACTACAACGCCCTAATGGAAGAATTAAAGGCCGATTTAACCCTTCTGCAATCCGATGTTTATTTATTGTGTGGACCCGTTGAATTCATGCAAGAAATTGAACGCGGGTTATTGTTTTTTGGGGTACCTGAAACAAAGATAAAACGAGAGTATTTTACACCTCCGAAAAAAGAACCCACGAAGGAAAACGTAAATAAAATCAATGGTCCTGTGGCAATTACCGCAACTTTGGACGGTCAAACCCATGAATTCACCTTTCAAGCGGGTAAGAAAACCTTATTGGAAGGACTTGAAGAGCAGCGTTTAGACCCACCATATTCTTGCCGAGGCGGTGTCTGCAGTTCCTGCAGAGCAAAAGTTACTTCAGGTAAGGTTAGTATGCGTCAAAACTACACCTTAACAGACAAAGAAGTTGCTGCTGGATATATATTAACCTGTCAATCCGATCCCTGTTCTGAAACCGTAAGCATTACGTTTGATGAGTAAGTGTATTGTTGTTTGCGGGACTTCTAAAGGTATCGGAAAAGCAATACTTTCCTATTTATCGAACGATCCCCAGCTGCACATCGTGGCACTAAGTCGAAACGTAACGGAATTAACGGAAATTTATAAGGCGAATAAACAAGTAACCGTACATCCTTTCGACTTGTCTTTACCGGTTGATGCTCAGTTAAAAGAGCACTTTAGGGGAATTTCAGAAGTACATGGATTGATTAATAACGCAGGCTATTTGGAACAAGGACCGTCAGAAACACTCTCTATTGAGGCCTATCATCGGTGCATGCAAACTAATTTTTTCGGTCCGGTAGCATTAATTCAATGGCTATTTCCGCGACTTAACGCAGGTAAAGCGCATGTGGTGAATATTAGTACGATGGGAGCCTTTCAAGGAAGTGTTAAATTTCCCGGGCTTTCTGCTTATGCAGCATCGAAAGCAGCGATAACAAATTTCACCGAAGTGTTTGCCGAAGAACATAAAGACTCCGGCATTCGAATGAATTGTTTATGCTTGGGTGCGGTTAATACAGAAATGTTGCGAGATGCTTTTCCAGGATATGTTGCCCCTACTAGTGCGGAGGAAATGGGTGCGTTCATTGCAGAATTCACGCTGCGTAGTGGCCTTGTATTTAATGGGAAAATCCTTCCTGTATCGTCGAGCACACCCTAAGCGCTTAATAGCTTTGATTTAATTGGCATTTTTGATACATTTACAAGGTGAATAGAATCGTTGTACTTATTGTGTTACTTGCTAATTTCATTGCGTATGGACAAGACATACATTGGTCTCAATTCAACGATAATCCGATCTTTCAAAATCCAGCAAATACGGGTGAATTTAACGGGGACACACGATTCATAGGGAATTTCAGGGATCAATGGCGCAGTGTTTCTGTTCCATTTCAAACGTTTAATGTTTGTGTTGATCGGAAATCAAAGCATTTCAATTACGGGTTGTTAATGTTCCATGATCAAGCAGGAGATGGCAAGCTCAAAACCATTGAAGCCATGGTTACTTTATCAAAAACGTTCAAATTAAGCGCCGACTCCCTTCATATTCTCACGGGTGGAATTAACCTAGGAATTAATCATAGGCAAGTAAATACGGATGCGTTCTATTTTGATTCACAATATAATGGGTACATCTTTAATCCCCTATTGCCGACGAATGAAACCTTTCAAACGGATCGTAAAACCAATGCCAATATTGGATTAGGCGCACAATATGGTTGGAATATTTCTTCACGCCATTACCTTAAAATTGGATTAAGTGCGTTCAATTTGAATCAACCTAACCAAGGATTTTATCAAGATGTCATCAAACGAGACCTACGATGGGTTTGGCAAGTTAAATACAGTCAAGCACTCAATGCGCGTTGGGATATCCTGCCTTCTCTGCAATATTCAAAACAGGGTACCTATGATGAGGTGATGCTCGGGAGTTCTGTGCGTTACTACTTACCGGGAAGTGACCGAAATTATATACACAAAGCACTTTTGGCAGGTGTATGGTCACGCGCACGAGATGCACAGATTTTATCTGTTGGTTGTGAATACAAGGATTGGTTTGTTGGTTTGAGTTATGACATAAATACCTCAAAATTAGTTCCTGCAAGCAAGGCGCGTGGGGGCTTTGAAATTGCTGTTCGCTATATAATGTATCGTTTTAAACCAAAGCGAATTGATCATCGCGTATGCCCAGACTTTATCTAACCCTTATTATATCTTTGCTGTTCTTCTGTGTTGAAGGTCAAGTAAAACTGAAGGATTTAATATCTTTTGGAGATGAGCAGTTTCAGAAAGGGGATTATTATTACGCAACAAAAATTTACGAGCAGGCCATTCAAATGGATTCCTTAGCCGTTGATTTACATTGGAAACAAGCAGAAACACAACGGGCATACAAAAATTACGTTGAAGCAGCCAAATGGTATGCGAAAGTGTATGCAGAAGATCCAGAGTTAATCTATCCGAACGCGCTACTATATTATGCCCTAATGGTTAAACAAACTGGGGACTATAGCAAAGCACTTACCCTTTTCAAAAAAGCCTATAAAGAGGCTGCACTTTATCCAGATGAGTATGCATACATCAAGGCGAAGCAAGAAATTAAATCGACTGAATTCGCAATTAAGTCAATACATTCTTCGATTAAAAATACCCTTTCATCGATGCCAGATAGCATAAATTCATTTGATGCGGAATTTGGACATCTATTCAAGAATGGTGTTTTTTACTTTTCCTCGTTAAAAGCAGATTCTATTAATACCAACGAAGAGGTGTACACCAAGTTTTATCGAACAAGAACCTATACGGCTAGCTTTGATTCCCTAAAAAAAACCTATTCATCTCCAACGCAGTGGGAGCAATTGTCGATTCCAGAACGTAGCACTGGAAACGGTTGTTTTGACGATAAGGGTTGGTATTATTATAGTATTTGTAATGATAAAGGGTATAATTATCAGTGTAAAATCGCTCGATTCAAGCAGGAAAATGGAGTAAATCAAATAGATACATTACCAGAGCTAATTAATTTTGAAGGGTCAAATACCACAAACCCCTGTTGGGTAAAACTGAAAAATGGGAAAAGTTATTTATTCTTTTCTTCGGACCGAGAAGGAGGAAAGGGAGGGATGGATATATGGTATGCAGGCATAAAATCAACCGGTGATTTTGAAACACCCAGAAATATTGCCGCAATTAATTCCATGGAGCATGAGATCACTCCGTGGATGGATGTGGATTCAAACCGACTTTATTTTTCATCGCAATGGCATTTTGGCTACGGCGGCTATGATGTGTTTGAATCTAACGTCTTAGATAAAATGCAATTTTCCAAACCAATGAATATTGGGAAACCCATCAATAGTCCAGCAAACGATTTATATTATTTTAGGCAGGCCGATAGTGTATTCGTCTCCTCGAATCGCTTAGGAAGTAAATCAAAAAAAAATCCCACCTGTTGTAGTGACATCTATTTTGCGACCATTGATCGACCGATAATTATTCCGCCACCTCCAACCAGCGTCCCGCCTGACAGTAATCGCATAGAATTTCCAGTAGCTTTATATTTCAGAAACGACTACCCCAATCCTAAATCCTATGCGAAAAAAAGTAATTTACCATACAACTTGTTGTATGCAGATTATTTAAATGCTAGAAAAGGATACTTAGATAGTGTGAGTGACAAAAATGGGTTGGCTGACTTTTTTATCGGCAAAGTAGACCGTGGATATAAGGTATTACTAAAGCTATATGACTCCGTTCGCAATGAATTAGCGAGGGGAAACTCCGTGCAATTATTTGCAAGGGGGTATGCAAGTCCATTAAATGTAACACAATACAACGTGAACCTTACACAACGTAGAATCTCTTCTGTTCAAAAATTCTTTTTGGAGTATCAACAGGGTGAACTGAAAGAAATTCTTGATAAGAACAAAGCAATCTCTCTCGAGATTGTTGAAGTTCCGTTAGGAGAATTTGCCGCTAATCAAAGCACTTCAGATAACTTACAAGATAAGGCGGCTTCTGTTTATTCAGTGGCAGCGAGTATTGAGCGAAAAGTGGAAATCCTTTATATGACCCGAATTCAACATCAAAATCTGCAACGGATTACAGCTGACCCCTTAGTTCAACAGGATGAAATCAAAGAAGGTGTGGAGGTTACAAAACGTATCCTAATTAATCATGATGCAAGTGAACTTCAATTAAGTGAAGTTCGATTTAGTCAAGAAGGCTTGCAATATGAAATGAAATCCATTGCTGAAAATGAATCTGAAGTATTATTCATATTTACGCCAATGTTTACGGGTAAGCACTCGAGTTGTTATGCAGATCTTTATTTTGAGGACATCAAAGAACCCCTTCGGGTATATTTTACCTTTCTCAAAAAATAAGAACACGTGAGATTCTACTAACTTTGTCCTATGACGACTGAAAAAAAAACTGCTAAGCCTAGGTTGTATTTTATTGATTTTGCGCGTTCTATCGCCATAATAATGATGCTAGAAGGTCATTTCACAGGAGCCGCATTAGCCAATGAATACCGGGATAGTAGCAACTGGCTTTATGCGCTTTGGCATAACCTACATGGATTAACTTCTCCCTTATTCTTTACAACCAGCGGTTTGATTTTTGTGTATTTACTTACCGGTACCAACGCAGATCAAGCTTATTTTGAAAACGAACGTGTTCGTAAAGGTTTCAAGCGCGTATTGGAACTGTTATTTTGGGGCTATGCCATTCAATTATCTTTTCACACGATTGGTAAGGATATTTATTATGGTTCGGAATGGCATTTGGATTGGGTATACGCATTCCATGTATTGCAATCTATAGGTATCGGTATTTTCTTACTATTGGTCTTATTTGGACTGAAAAAAATAATTAAAGTAGGTGCAATGCATTGGTACTATCTGCTTAGCGCATTGGTGATTTTGATAGCTTATGCTTATTTAAAGGATTATATTCAAACGGATGAAATACTAATTAACAAAGGAAAAAATGCCCATTACTGGCCCCATGGGTTTCCTAAATTTATTCAGAATATGTTTTATGGACCCTTCTCTGATTTTGGTATTCTTCGGTATTCCAGTTATGTGCTACTCGGTGGTGTAATTGGTAGTGTGGTTAGAAGCTATGAACAACATTCTAAGAAAGCATGGTTTAGCATTTCATTTATTCTTCTTGGTCTTTGCTTTAATTTATTCACACAATCCGTTTTACATTCATTAGATGGTACGATAGAATCCGTAGGAATTCTAAAACACAGCGTATTAGAATTAGATACCACACACTTTGCACGGTTTGGACAAGTACTCATGGTACTTGGAAGTTTAATGTTTTTGGATAGTAGGATTAACATTAATTTCCCGAGATTTCTAAAAATGGGACAGAATACTTTCCCGATTTATGTGGTACACGTTATCATTTTATACGGAGGTATTTTTGGATTTGGACTGG
Source organism: Crocinitomicaceae bacterium (assembly GCA_044353585.1). Classification (GTDB taxonomy): domain Bacteria; phylum Bacteroidota; class Bacteroidia; order Flavobacteriales_D; family Crocinitomicaceae; genus UBA952. The sequence goes on from JBILBR010000003.1 coordinate 136,683, forward strand.
TTCCTTATGCGTTTAATCGCAGTTTAGATCCCATTTCAAGTGCTGGCGTATCGGTTCTTGCCGTTTTGTTTTTCTTTTTAATGACACAATACATCGAGCCATTGTCCTCGCTGTATAATGGAATCTTAATTAGATTAAAAATCAAGAAATCGCCCCCTACTAATTAATTTTCTGTTTAGCCTTAAACGTGATTTTTCGAGTAAACCATCGCGTACCACATGGTAGTTCTACTTTTAATCTGACGTTGTACGTACCAGGAGCGGCATAAAAATATTCTAAATTAGCCCCTTTGAATATTTTATCTTTAGCAAGATACCAAGTGACTTTAGCATCCGCCCCATAATGCGCTTCTGCTTTTAATTTATAGCGTCCCTTGTCATCTGTAGTTGCTGAAACCAAATAATAATTTTTAGTAAATCCATTCGACTCTAGCGTTGGCAATACGGTTTGTTCACAATGTTGCTGGATGAGTTTAGCCTCTGTATAATCAATCGTTTTCGTTATAGCACCAACCGGAGATTCATGAAAAATACTCGTAAAAAAAGTAGATGCCGCTAAATAGGATCCCGATTTACTTGGATGATACAAATCAGTATCGTACAAATTAATGGTTGGATGTTTTTGACGAAACGATAACCATGTTCTACCTACGGGCACTACCGGATGTTTAAACAAGGAATTCATGTACGCATATCCCTTAAAGATCGTATCACTCATTTCCTCAAATGATAATTTAACAGAATCCTTTTCACAACCATCACGGTAACCCCAAGTTTCATAGAATAGAATTTGAGCGCACGGATTATGTGCTTTAATCGTATCTAAAATCTTGGTTGCATAGGGCAGAGTTGCCGTATCTATGTAAGCTTTATCTTGAACAAATTCCTTGGACCATCCTTGTACTACGATAACATCCCATTTTCCTTTTTTGATGGCGGCAAACAATTCTGGACGAGTGGTTTGATCTTTCAGAGATGCACCCCCCTTCCAACATTTTTCAACATGTACGATCTTTTTTTTAGCTCTGCATATTTTCTGAAAAATTCCTGGCATATCATTATTACCGGTAAATGAATTACCGATAAATAAAACGCGCGTGGTATCAGATGCAGAAGCAAAAAAGGTACACCCGAGACAAAACCAAAATAAACTTTTGAATTTCAACATACTAAACTAACTGAAAGGATGCGACCAATTTCCTTGCCAATTCTTCATCAAGTTGAGTTTTTTCACGAGAAAAATTCATATCATTTAATGAATTTAATGGAATTAAATGAACGTGCACATGAGGTACTTCCAATCCGATTACAGTAACGCCTATTCGTATACATGGTACAAGTTCTTTCAATCGGATGGCTACACTTTTTGTAAAATCCATGAGTGCGTGATAGGAATCATCATCTAAATCAAATACGTAATCTACCTCCTGTTTTGGAAAAACCAACACATGCCCTTGCACTAAGGGATTGATATCTAAAATTGCCATATGCAATTCATCCGCTGCAAGAATGTATGCGGGAAGCTCACCGTTTACAATCCGCGAAAATATGCTGGCCATTACCGTGTTATTGAGAGGATTTCAAATTGCATCATGCCACCAGGAGTTTGTATATCTGCTATTTCCCCTACTTTTTTACCCAATATTCCTTTGCCAATTGGTGAATCCACAGAAATTTTTCTGAGCTTTATATCCGCTTCACTTTCTGCAACAAGCGTATACTCGATTTCCATTTGATTCGCTTTATTTCGAATCTTTACTGTGGATAAAATAAACGCGCGGGATTTATCAATATTCGCATCATCAATTAATCGTGCATTAGCGATTACGGCCTCTAATTTGGAAATACGCATCTCAAGGATACCTTGTGCTTCTTTGGCGGCATCATATTCTGCATTTTCTGACAAATCGCCCTTATCGCGTGCTTCAGCAATTTGATTAGAAATTGATGGCCGTTGAACATGAGCTAGGTCATATAATTCGTCCTTTAATTTTTGTAGGCCTTCCGCCGAATAGTAATTAATTTGTGACATCTTAAAAGGGATTAAACGCAAACAAGAGAGCCTAAGCCCTCTTGTTCAACAAAAATAATATAATTTCTTATTTTAAACTAATCGTTACCCCGAGCGTGTGAATGATACCAAATACACCTGCAAAACGCGAGCAGTACTCTACACCTAATGCACTTTTATTCTTACCAACAAGCGCATCTACAGAGAACCCAGCGGTAGGACCTGTAAGGGCATTAGAACGATTCTCTGCGTCGAAGATTCCATTTTCATATACAAAACCTCCACGAAGATTGAATGCAACTTTCTCCGTTGACATTCCATAGTCTAAGCCAATTCTATATTGATCTTTAGAAAATGAATTCGCTTGAAATGCGAGGGCTACATTTAATTTACTGGCATCACTAAAAATGAAATCATAGGATCCACCGATAGTCAACAAAGAAGGTAATTCATACGTAGCAGATCGTTGCTCTAACGAAGCAATAAAACCACTTGAAACATACTCCACTTGATTCGCTAAGCCATCTCCTTTAAACTTCATCACTGGACCTACATTCTTCAATGCGATACCAAATTTGATTTGATTCTGCTCGCCCGTTACATAACGAATACCTGCATCTAGTGCAATTCCATTTGACCTTAAGTTGTAAATACTTTCCGTTACCACTTTGAAGTTAATCCCCCCATAAATGGATGAAGAGAACTTCTTTGCGAAGCCTACATTGAAAATATTCGCTCGCGGAGAGAAATATCCGATATTGCCTTCTGGATTCGCAACCGTAGTAATCGGAACGTCGCCATAATTCATGGATTGAATACTCACAGCAATTACATTGGATTCTCCAACGCGTTGAGCAAATCCAGCAGAATTCAGACTAATCCCTGCATTACCCATCCAATTCGAATAATTGAATTTGATTTGCGTCTTATCCAAAAATGCTAAACCTGCGATGTTATTATACTGAGCTTCTAAGCCATTAATAGTAGCTACACCCGCGTCACCAATTGCCGAACCACGAGCCCAAGGATTAATCAATAAATGGGAAGCACCCGCAGATCCTACACGATCTTCATTTCCAGCAAAAGCTGACAAAGAACACGCTGCTGCAAAAATTAAACTAAACTTACTAATCGATTTCATGCTATCTATAATTAATGATTAGATTCCTTGATAATCCGGTGTTCTCATACCGCCAAAGAACTTCAATACCACCTCTCCAATTTCAGGAACTTCCACGTGAATGAGATAAACACCACCAGCCACTGGAATTGCTTTATGATTCGTTAAATCCCAATCCAATGATGTTACCGGACTGTCTTTTCTGAATGTACGAATCAATTTACCATTCACTGAATAAATATTAACCGTACATTTTTCTGGAAGGTTGGTAATTTTAACCTTAGTCTCAATCCGTGTACGCTCATAATCCGAGTATGCATAATATGGATTCGGTACCACATTAATCATTTTCAAGGCATCTTTCAACGCATCATGCGAACCAACCTCTGTGGCTATCTCATCCATTGACCACCCATACATTGGCTTACCGCCGTTAACACCAGTTGCGGTGAAATTCTTGTATTCCTTGTTGATACGTAAACGGATAGTAACATCAGTTGACAATAAAGATTGTCCTGGTGCCAATAATGGATAAGAAATCCATGTTAGGCTTCCGTATAAATCACGCTTTGCTTGTGTGCTATTCGCCTCAACCTCTAAGTACTTCTGATAGGCTACATTATTTGCATTTATGTCCGATACACCCGGAGTATATGCTGGGAAATCAAAACTTGAGTTGTACGCGTTGATTGACTTCTGATTGTAACTAAAGACATAAATAGGATGCATTCCACCCATTAACGGGGTTCCAACGTTACTCACAAAATTCGAAGTTGGGTTCCAAACCATATCTGCTCCGTTTTCACCGCCTAGGAAAGAATTCTCACCAAATGCCATGTACAAGCGTGCACCAGATTCTAAGTCTACTGCATAGCCTGGGAACCACCCCATTCCAGTACCTGTACCATCCGCATTCCCGTTTTTATCCACACTCGGGCTTTTTCTCAAGGCTCCAGGAACGGCACCACCCACATTTAAACCGGCAGTACGGCCAAGCTCCACTATCGGACATCGTGTCCATTTACTCTTGTCGCTGGTTATGACTATGTTGACACTTGGTAAGAAGGAAATCGAAGCATTCTGACGAGAGGAACCATTAAAGGTACCGCAATATGCTAACGGCATATAATCTGCTTGGTAACCCGTTAGTCTGTGCGGAGCAATAGTTCCTTCCAAAATCCCCTCATAGCTTTGAGGAGGATCAACACCTGCTTCATCCGGATAATTACATGGATTTAAATATACAGGTGCATCTGGTAAACACTCATATCCTGGATCATTCTCGTCAGTTTCAGGCGCATAATCTCCAGAACGAATCCAGTTCGAAGGAAAATATGCATCATTATCTGGAACGCCCATTAACCATCGCTTGGAGGAATCTCCATAGGTAATAGAGGACTCGATCATGTCTGTTGTTCTAGCCGTAATGTTACCAGACCCTGATGGGAAATAGTAGTTTTCTTGATGGATTTGAACCGAGATTCCCCAACCCGGAATAATTTGTTCGTTATCTCCTGCAATTGTAACATCAGAACTTACAGAATCTTGAATGGTTCCGCCTTTCGTATCGTAGCGATAAATTACCCAACTTGCTGTATCAGCAGCATTACCAGGAGAAGTTGGCGTGTAGTTTCTAAAACGACACTCAAAATAACCACCTTTCAAGTTTAATGGGTCAACCACTTTAATATTAACAGGACCTCGTCCGGCTGCATATTCAGGGTCTTCCATATAACCTGAATTTAAGATTGTAGTTAATGACTCATCCGTAAATTCTAAGGAACGGTTTCCATTACCATAGCCGTCGAGGCGCGTAATTTTAGGTGTAGAACCGTAACTCACTAATTGATAAGTACCGTCTGCCTCAGGCATTGGATTGTGCGGAACTGCAGGCGTAGAGCTAATCGCAGTACCATCAAAATTCAAGCGAGAAGAAATATACGGCATTTTTTGTCCATCTAATAACAATGGATCATTCGGATCATACTTCTTGAACTGATTGTGCGCATAAGCGACCGCTACATAGTAATACGTTTTGTGGTTAACTAAACGTCGTTCACCTTGAGCAAATGCATCATCTGTTATTTGAAAAGAGTGACGAATTCCTTTGTTTTCACCATCAACTTTCTCAACCGGAACTGAAAATCCTAATGCTTCATCGAATTCAAAATTAATTAATCGAGATACAGTGTTTTTAATATCACATTGAGCCACTAAACGTGCTTTGGTTGGATCAGCAATATCTGAAATGGAAACATCCTGATTTTTTAACTGGAAGATTTGGTACCCTTCAAAACGGTATTTTCTATCTACTGTTGGATCTGGGATGTTAATTTCATCTATCTCTTCGTAGGCTTCTTGATAGTTATTTGAAGAAATAGGGTTCTCGATCATTAGGATTAATTCCTTATCTAATTCCTGGATTGTTAATTTCGGAGCATCCGGAGGAGATAAGATTTTAAAACATGCATCAAACAATGCTTGTGCTTTAGTATCTGCGCGTTTCATGGCCTCTACCGATGCCATTAAAGTACCTTCTGTACTACGACCGTATACAATTCCTACTGTAATGTTATTCACTGCGCCTGGTTTCAAGGTGAATGGACCAGCTGATTGCACAAAACGACGGTCACCCGCTGGGTTATTGTTTGTTGATTCATCCCATCCATTTGGATATGCACCAGTCATATCAACACCACCAGTAGACCAAGACAATGGATCTGAAGTTCCTGGGAACATGTAATCAGAGAGTGTTCCTGGAGTAGTTCCTAAACCACCATAATACATCTCAGAGCCATTTGCCCATTGACCTTCCATGAAGTTATAAAATTCCGCTGCTGGACCTGGATCATTATACGGATATGCTGACGTGGCAGTATAATACGTAAATCGGCGCATTCCAAAACGTTCGTTATCAATAATACCATCAGAATATCCAATACCTATACCTTTATAAACGATTCCATTATTTGCTAATGCATCAACCACCGTAGGAACAACTAATGTTTGCGTTGCATTATCAAAATACGGACCTGGGTTATCGATTCCATCCGCATCTTGATACGGACCTTCAAAGAAGTCACATCCGATCGCTGGAGGATTAACGCCATAGCCTAATCTTCCCCCGTCGTTTTCATCGTTAAGGTCTCCATTGTACATGTAACCCAATCCACGAGAAACATCACACCCTGCATAGTCATCTGCATAATTACCAACATCTGCATCCAAGTACTGAGCAAAATATGTATCATAAAGTGTCTGAGTACCACGGTTTATTAATTCATAATTGTAGAACGTCATTTTATTCACTTCATCATTGGTTGCGAAAGAGAACGCTTGTGCGCGTATCTCCATGCCAATCGGATCTCCATTCGTCTCGGTGTGAATATTTCCTTTATCATTGAAAACCCACCAATGGGTTTCATCACCAAACAAAGAAATTCGTCGGTCAAAACCGCACTGAATGTCATCTCTACCTAAGATGTCATCATACCATGGGTGGTCTCCGTTATCTGGATTATAATTCCCATCTTGATCTCTATCATAATAAGGAGCCAAGAAATAATCTTGTCCTTTAGAAACATCACCATGCGCTGGCCAGTTATAGATTCTGTTCAACTCTTCATTTGAAGGTGCTTGCACATCATCACATTCTGTAGTAATTCCCGCTTGGCATTCCCACCAAATATTAAAACGAATTACTTCTGCTTTACGAATCGTATAGAATTGGTCATAAGCAATACACTGATCTGGGTCGATATTCGCTTCACCAAAATCCCGAATTGCCCCATCACCTACAGGGAACAATGGATTATAATTTCCTGTACCAGGAGTAACTGATAAGGGACCAGGCCAAAAGTCATTTCCTTGTCGAAAACGCAAGGCAGCAAGCTTTAGCTGTCCGTTCACATCAGTACCACCCATCCATAATGCTCCTGCGAAAATGGCAAATCGATTACTTCCTTTTGGTACCTCATAAGCTGCTACACCATTTTGACGGTTTTGAAACATGGATCCACCTTGTTCAATTAAGGCGCGCACATCATTAAACTCCATGATGTATTTGGCGGTAGCTGGACTACAGTTTGCTTTTGGTTTTCCTGTGGGCTTTTTACTTTTATCGTTTGGTCCGTAATATGCCAAAGCATTTGAACCAATGAATACGATTGCGATAAGTGCGGCAAATAATTGCTTTTTCATAACCTTTTTGTTATTTATTTTAGAAATCATATTTTACTCCAAGACGAATGGTACGAGGTACACTAATGTTAAACGGATTATTCACCTTCATGGAGTAGTAATCACGAAACGCTTGTTCATCTGTTTGATTTTGGATTGACGATTGACTAGCTGCTGCGGCTAAATATCCATCATCATCGGCATTACCTGTAGCTCGGTAAATTGATAATATATTGAATTGATTAAACAGGTTAGTAGCACGGATGTAAATGTTCAAATTGGACACTTTTTCTTTATCCTTGCTATTCGCATCTTTAGATTTGTGCGTAATCGTAATGTTTCGATCTAACTGCATGTCTAAACGATAAGTCCAAGGCATACGTGAACCATTCACTGTACCGCTAATACCTGCATTCAAGTTACCAATACCTTCATCGGTAATGAATGTTTGTGCGGAATACGGGTATCCTGAGTTGATGTTCGTAAATATATTTAATCCGGTATTTTCTAACACATTGAATCCACCAATTTTTGGACCGTTATAGTCTTTACCTTCACCGTAACGATAATCGAATGTAATGGCGAATGCATGACGTTGGTCATAGCTGTACGGGAAAATATTTCGAAGGTTAGGAATACCTGCATTAATGAATGCTGCCATAGACGTTGCATCAGACCCTGTACCATCGGCGAACTGTAAGGTATAGTTTGCAGTCATACGGATATTTCCTGTTTGACGTAAATCGTATGCAATCGTCATCCCTTTAACCGTACCGAAGTCACGGTTACCAAACGTTTTATAAGACGCCGGATAGGCCATAAATACATTAATTAACTGCACGTTATTACGTTGTTCACGGTAGAACGCAGATATTTTCAATGAAGACGTTGGAGACAACACTTGTTGGAAACCTAATTCGTAATCCACAGTAGTTTCAGGTTTAAGATTCGCATTTGAAATCACTGCACTTCGTGTTTGGATGTATTGATACTCGTATGGATCAAAACGGAATCCTGAGGTAGGACGCTTAGTTAAGATGTCATAGTGGGCAAAAAACGAAGCTTTTTCAGAAATCGGGAATGAAAAAGCGATTCGAGGCATCACGTTAATTTGAGCTTTGTAATCTTCAAAAGCAGATGCATCAGGAGCGGTTTGTCCGGGATTCAATACCCATGGAGCAATACCACCAGCACCTTGAATTGTCTTAGGGTCTTCAACCGTTGTACCTACTGCGTTGTACCATTGATCTCCCGTTCTAAATCCATTGATACCGGTTGGGTTTGAGATATCATTCACATAAACGATGTAGTCATCACCCATGCTTTCCGGAATTACTACCCAATTGTACTGACCTGGATCATTAGCCTTTAGCTCACGTGCTTCTTTAACGGTACGTGCATTGAAGAATAGGTATGGATCCTTAAGAACTGGTTGATTTGCATCAAATACATCAACACGTAAACCAACATTAAATACGATGTCCTTGAACGCAAATTTATCCATTATATATCCAGCCATGTAGGTAGGTTGGAATGCACCAATAAATCTCTTGTAGTTTCCATTCTCATCGAACTCATTAAAGTATTTATTAATGTCTGTTGTCCCTTTAACTTTCTTACCGGTATGATCGAATCCGTAATAGGAAACAAATGAATTTCCTCCGTTCATTAATTCATCTGGAGAGAACATATCAAACTGGAACATACTAGGGTCATACATATCTATATCCACAAAATCGTCTCCTGCGATGTTTAACCCTAAGGCTTTTCTTACACTGTAATCGAAGAATGACTGGTTGTCGTTATTCAACTGACCACCATATAATCCTGTTCCTGATTGGCTAGCATATCCTGCATTTAAGCGATCGTAGGTGATTGCCTTAAAAGACCCTGAATCTGTTATTACACCTGAGGAGTAATCAAGCTCTTCAATGTGGAAGTTCATCAACTGACGAGCAATTGACCAAATGGCAACAGGCCCTTGATCTCCATCAGACCACCCTCGGTCGATTCGTTGTTCGTATTCAAATCCAAGTGAAATGCTGTGGTTTCCAATCACTAAAGAACCTGCACCTGTAACACGGAATTGGTCGTTTTCGAATTTACCGAAACCATTAGACGGAGAACCAATATTCGACCAAATGCCATAAACGCTTTGAGGTGCATCTCCATTTCTTAAGGCATTACCTTGTTGAATTTGGAATAAGTTCTCATAATGACCGATCGCATCATCTTGATAAATATTATAATATTGTGTTGTAATTGCAGCTAACGCAGCATTGGTTTCAGAGGGAGAAAATGCAACCTCTAAATCTTTAAATCCATTATGTTCCCAACGCTGTAAATTCTCGTTAAACTCATAAGATGGAGCACGACGGGTAGTAAATTTACCAACGTGACCGTAGTTGAACATATTATATTGATGCTTTGGATCGTATGAATCACGAAGCGTTTTACTGTAATCAACCATTAAGGTATAATTCGCTGACTTAATTTTGCTGTTTTTATTATCGTTAGTAAAACGCTGTGAGATTTTACCATAAACCCGATAATCTAGCCCTTTTGATTCACCGAAATTAGTAAAATTCAAAAGGGATGCAGCATAAGAGTAATTAGAAGCTCTGAAGTAATTCATAGAACCTCCAAATTGTAAGTTTACCGATGGTCCGGTATTTACATCAATCTTACCTTGTCCAGAAATTGTTGTATTTCTTGCATTCATTCTCCATGGAACTTTTTCAAAATCTGAATCCGCTGTTGGATTACCATCTGCATCCAATGGATTTTGTAAAAACAAGGCATTGTGAAAGGTTCCGAAACCAGTTGATGTTGGACGAAGTGGATTAGAAAGCAACTCATCTCTTGTTTCTTTGGTGACACGCCACCCACCGCCTGCCAATGGACGGTTATCTAATTCATCAGTAAGGTTACCAGAAACAAGGAAACCTAATAATGGGCGAGTTTTATTGCCCGCAGAATCTTTTTGCATCCAAAGTGGTCCGGACAACATTCCTTCAATCAAGTTATATCCAAACTTGTCAAGTCCAATTACCTTTCCGTCATACCCATTCGGATCTGCACCTTTAAAGTAAGCCCCAGAAGTTACTGCCTCAATACTACCAAAATAAATAGCCGATGGACCTCTTGTAGTAACCGAGATAATACCTCCTGTTACGTCACCGTAATTTGCTGGAACTCCCCCTGTAATTACCGATACTTCTTCAAGCGCTGCTTTCGGTAAGTTAGCAGAACCACGAACTTTAATACCATCAATAAAGAAGTACGTGGCATCGGAACGAGAACCTCTTACTGATATTTCACCACTTCCTTCATTGGTGTTTACTCCTCCAACAGATTGCGCAACACCGGCAGCAGAACGCACAGGCATTCTTGATATGTCTTCTCTTCCTAGTACCGCACCCGATGCTCCACCATCCTTATCTATTAACGGCACTTTATATCGGGTTACCTTAACTTCGTCTTTTTGGAGCTCATTCTCAGGTTTCCCCAAGGTGAGTTTTTCCAAGAATATAATTTTATCAGAAGAAATAACAACACCTTGTTCAAGTGCATCTTGATAACCCTCAATTTTATTCGTCACCTTTACGTCGTATGTACCCGGTAAAATGGCATTAATTTGAAATTCACCATTATCATCTGTTATGGCATTCCCTTTCATCGAAGTTCCTGACATCAAGTAAACCTTGGCGCCGGGGATTACCTCGCCTGATTTCTGGTCTTTTACGATCCCTTTAAGGGTTCCCAATCCCGATTGAGCAAACATGTAAGCGCTTGAAAACAAAACGCTTAGCACTAATAACTGTAATTTTTTCAGCATATTCTTTCGTATATTTTTGCTAAGAACACATTAAATTTAAGTTGCTAAATATAGAAATATTAACTTGGATTGACAAAATGTTAAAAAAATAAAAAGAAAAAAATGTCGAGTTTTGTGCTTTAAATATCTCTCAAATGGCTAAAATCTAAACGCTTATGGATAAAACACAGGGGAATATCGGTTTGGTTGATTGGGTACTTGATGAGATCGACATGCTTAATTCCTACGAATCCAACTTGAACATAGAGGAAATGAACCAATTGAATTCATTTGGAAGTGCCCAACGGAAAAGAGAATTCAACGCAGTGCGCCACCTTAAACACCAGGTATTTGGTGAAGAATTAATTATTTACGGGGAAAACGGTAAACCTAGATTTGATAATTCGGACATCACCATTGGAATAAGTCACTCTGCACATTGGGCCTTGTTTGCGCACGCAAGGATACCCTTTGGATGTGATATTGAGGAAGTTTCAGATCGAATTATACCAACATCCGATCGGTTTTGTAGCAGCGATGAACTTGAATTATTCGTTGGTGAAGTTGGTGTTATGCAACTAACGCAACTGTGGAGCTGTAAGGAAGCGCTCTATAAACTTATTAATATCAAAGGAATCCATTGGAAAAATCAAATGCGTTGCATCGCAATTTCCGGTACGAAGTTTACTTTTGCAGTAGAAACAGGTACCGAAGATTTCATCGTTAACTGTGATAGTGTTCTTGTTAAGAACGTCATACTTTCTATTGCTACCTATGCGTAAACACAAACCACTCCTCAATAAATTAGCTAAACTTAGTCGAGGAATCGCAATCTTAATAGACCCAGAAAAAGCCATGAATGAAGCGCAATTTACGCGGCAACTGCATGCGATTTGTGCGATTTCCCCGGACTTTATTTTTATTGGGGGTAGTACCGTGAATGCAGAACAGATGAGTAGAGCAATTGAATTAATTAAAGCGACCACAACGATCTCATTGATTATCTTTCCTGGAGGCACTTCACAACTAAATACAAGCGCGGATGGACTGCTTTTTCTATCTTTAATATCGGGTCGCAACCCAACGTACTTAATCGGACAACAGGTCGAGGCCGCTGAGCTGTTATTTCAATCGAACATGGAAATAATAAGTACTGGATACATTTTAGTGGATGGAAGCTTTCAATCGGCTGTAGAACGGGTTTCGGGTACTGCAGCAATTGCACAAAACGATGTGGCGTTGATCTCATCAACCGCAAAAGCCGGGATTCTCTTAGGTATGGATTGTTTGTATGTTGATGCGGGAAGCGGGGCGCACACCCCGGTTTCAGAAGAAATAATTCATAAATTAAGTGCGCTTGGGAGGCCTTTAATTATTGGTGGGGGATTACGGACGATTGCTTCCATTCAAAAAGCACATGAGGCGGGAGCAAACCTTGTTGTTATCGGCAATAAGCTGGAGGAAGACTCCACACTACTTGAAGAATTGATTCAGTACCGATTGCATGGAGTCCAAGTCGGAAGTCAACCCGACACTCATTAATGAATTATCGCCTTTAAACTAAGATCTAAGCTTTTCACGTGATGCGTCAAGGCACCTACAGAAATATAGTGAACCCCTGCCTCAGCAAATCCTACGATATTATCCTCCGTTATTCTGCCAGACGCTTCGATTTCAAAATGAGATGGAATAATAGAAATACATGACTTAATTTGTTCCGGCGAGAAATTATCTAATAAAATACGATTCACCCCTTGAGTTTGAATCACTTGCATAAGTTCCCCTTCGTTTCTAACCTCTACTTCAACAGGAATCGTTAAATTATTTGTTTTTTTATAGGCGTTTACTGCATCCACTGCTTTTTGAATTCCGCCACAAAAATCAATGTGATTATCCTTAAGCATAATCATGTCATACAAACCGAATCGATGATTATGTCCTCCTCCGATTCGCACGGCCTCTTTCTCTAGGAGGCGAAAACCAGGGGTTGTTTTTCGAGTATCGAGTAACTTGGTCGAAGTATGGGAAATTTGTTGACTTAATGCATGTGTTTTGGTGGCGATTCCCGACATGCGCTGCATGCAATTCAGAATTAAACGCTCCGTAGTTAGTATGTTCTGTGCATTTCCTTCAACGATAAACGCAACTTCACCCGCCTCAATAGCATCCCCATCTTCCTTCAACCACTGTACAATTGAGCTAACATCTGTCAGTTCATAAATTCGTTTGGCCACCGCTAAGCCTGCAATAATTCCTGATTCTTTAATCAATAAGCGGGCAGTACTTCTTGCCTCAGGGTTAATCGCAGCTAAGGTTGAGTGATCACCCTCCCCTATATCTTCAGATAACCACGCATGAATCAAGTCATTTAACATAAAAACAAAGGTAGAAAAGTAATTGGAGGTTAGCACTGAAAAGTTATCTTTGTTAGGTGAATTCTACACGTTTATTTTCAATAAATCCCTTTCTAATCATTAGCATGCTGTGTTTGCTTTTGTTTAAGCATTCTTATGCTCAAGAAACTGAACTCATTCGTTTTTGTCAAGAAAATCGGTTCAATCCCATTGAGTTTAGCAAGAAATTAAAGGGTAAAAACTCCAATACGCCGACAATACGCATTTTAAAGGTGTATGAAAAATCCCTAAACGGGAATTACAAAGGATTTATTCATGATGCAGCACGGATGAATTCAATAAAAAATCAGTCCATTAATAATCCATACATCCTTCATCTTAAGCAACTTGAGGTCTCTGAATTTTATTTACTAAAAGGTGAATTTAATGCGGCTAAAAAAGGGCTTGAACGGGCCGTTAGTTTTGCGAGAACAAAACGTGAAAACCAGTGGGTATCGCAAGCTTACAGGCTATACTCGAAAGTATACTTGTATGAGAACAAGAAAGATTCAGCTGATTTATTTATTAATCGAGCCATTGAATTTGCTAAACGCTCAACGAATGAACTGGAATTGGCCTTGTGCTTGCATCAATCCGCGCTAAATCACGCGCAATTCTCCAACATTCAAGAGGCAGTTACGCAAGAATTATTGGCCCTGCAGGTGGTAGAAAAACTTAACAACACGTATTACGAGTGTATATTCAATCGATTTATCGCAGAATTATCGTTAGATGCTGGCAACCTAAGAGAAGCAGAAAACTACCTAAGAAAGAGTCAATTAAAAAGTGGGAGAATTTCAAGTAAACGGTTAAAATTAGAGAACGACATCCTACGGGCTCGTATCGAAATTAGAAAAGGATTTCCGAATGAAGTCTTAGTGTTCCTCCCTGCCAGTGTCAAAGGGTTGGAAGCCTTGAAAGATTACTTATCGCTTGGGGAAGCTTGGATGGTTTTGGGGGAAACCTATAACGCGGCAAAACAAATTAATAAATCATTGGAGGCGTTTAATACCTCACTCACTTATTTCGAACAGTCAAGACAACCAGAAAAAATGGCGAGTGTTTATCATCAAATTGGATTGGTTTATTTATCAAAAAAAGATCTACTAAATGCAGAGAAAAATATACTAAAATCCATTGTAATTCGAAACAACATCAAGGAGCGTAATCGAATTTACGAAAGTTACTTTGCCTTATCGAACGTGTATGCAGAACAAGGTCAAAAACAAAAAGCATACGATTACCTGAAACGGCATACCGAATTTTTACGACGAAACTCCTTTTCAATTGATAGTAAAAAAATTGAAGACCTCACACAAACCAATTCAAGGGAAGAACGTGAGCGTTTAATTGAATCGCAAGAGGAAAAACTCCAAAAAGAATTAAAGGAAAAAGAAATCTTACAGCTTCAAAGTGACCGCCAATTGCTGGGTATTAGTATTGTTATTGCCATTTTCTTTTTATCTGCGGTATCCGTTTTTTTTATTGTTCGTCAGCGGACTACCTTACAAGAGCAACGAGAATCCGAAATGTCGCAAACCTTGTTGCGCTCGCAAATGAATCCCCACTTTATTTTTAATGCCTTAGCGGTGATTCAAAGTTATATTTACGAAAATACCCCTGAGAAAACGTCTAAGTTCCTTGTTAACTTCTCACGGTTGATTCGCTTGATTTTAGAGAATTCACCAAAGGAGTTTATCACCATCGATATTGAAAAGGAAATTTTATCAAAATATTTAACTACGCAAAAATTGAGATTTGAGGATCGATTCAATTTTAACATAGAGATTGATGAAGAATTAATCTTCAGAAGAGCCCTTATCCCCCCAATGATTACCCAACCGTTTATCGAAAACTCCATTGAGCATGGTCAATTACATACTATCGAACATGGGATTATAGAAATTACGATGAAGGAACGCTTTGGAATGCTGGAGGTTGTGATTACAGATAATGGCGTTGGAAGAACCAACGCGGGAAAAATAAAAAAGAACAAATCTCATAAAAGCATGGCACTGGAAATTACCCGTGAACGCATTGAAATTATGAATAAGAAATATAAAGGGAAAGGAAGCTTAACCATTGAGGATTTGGATGTAAAGCAAAAAACCGGGACACGCGTAATAATTTGTTTGCCAATGATTTACGAAAACACTAAATTTGGTTCATATGAAAAAAGTACTGATAATTGATGACGAAAAACGCATCCGGGATTTTGTAAAACGTATGATCGATTCGTTCAATCTTGACGTTGAAGTATTTACGGACGGAGAGAATGTTGAAACGGGAATTGAATCGATTAACCGGATTCAACCAGACATCGTGTTCTTAGACATCCAAATGCCTGACGGCACCGGATTTGACTTGTTAAACCGAGTTAAGGACAAAAAATTCGAATTAATTTTTATCACTGCCTTTCAGGAATATGCCATTATGGCGATTAAGTTTAGTGCCCTCGATTATATTCTCAAGCCAATTGATGACGAGGAATTAAAAACGGCCTTGCAAAATGCCATTGACACAGTAGATTTCAAAAAAGAAGATTCGCAATTTGAGGCGCTCACCCACAACCTGCAAACCAACCAAAAGCGAAAGTTAGTCCTTAAGACCCAAGAAAGTGTACACGTGGTAGATCTAAGTGAAATCATACGTTGTGAGGCCGATAAGAACTACACCTTTTTCTACTTGAATAACGGTAAAAAAATTCTTGTTTCTCGAACGCTCAAAGATTTTGAGACCTTGCTTTCAAATCACGGATTTTTCCGGGTTCAACAATCCCACTTAATTAACTTAGAGTACATTGAGCGGTATGACAAGCATGAAGGCGGCTCTGTAATTATGAGGGATGGGTCTGCTGTACCCCTATCCCCTGCAAAGAAGGATCAGTTTTTCAGTATGTTAGAAAAGCTTTAGGCCAGCGCTTGAGTTAAGTCTTGAATTAAGTCCTCCACATCCTCGATTCCTACACTTAAACGGATTAAACTATCCACAACACCACTTTGCTCTCGTTCCGTTTTAGGAATAGACGCATGAGTCATAGTGGCAGGATGCCCAATTAAGGATTCCACCCCACCTAAAGATTCCGCTAAAGAGAATATTTCAACTTTTTTAACGACAGATAAAGCATCTTCCAAGTCATTTCCTTTCAAGGTAAAAGAAATCATTCCCCCGAAACCGCGCATCTGTTTAGCAGCTACATGGTGGTTGGGATGGTGCGTGAATCCTGGCCAAAACACCTTGTCGATTCTTGGATGATCCGCCAAGAAATGAGCAATTTTCTCCCCGTTTTCGCAATGACGCTCCATGCGTAAGTGCAAGGTTTTTATCCCTCGAAGTACAAGAAAGGAATCCATTGGACCTGTTACGGCACCCGATGAATTTTGTATCCGATACATTTCATTGGCTATAGCTTCATCCTTAGTCACCAAGGCTCCCATGATCACATCCGAGTGTCCACCGAGGTACTTAGTTACCGAATGCATTACAATATCTGCTCCAAGATCCAGTGGGTTTTGCAGATATGGCGTTGCAAAGGTATTATCCACACACAACATGGAACCCGCTTTTTTCGCAATGACAGAAGCAGCTTCAATGTCGATAATATTCATCATTGGATTTGTTGGTGTTTCCACCCAAATCAATTTGGTATTTTCGTTGACTTTGGCTTCAATATTTGACACATCTGTCATGTCAACAAAATGAAAAACAAGACCATATTTTTCGAAAATCGTTTTAAATATTCGATACGATCCGCCATATAAATCATTCGTAGAAATGACCTCATCCCCTGGATTGAGCATTTTAATGACACAATCAATGGCAGCTAAGCCGGAACCAAAACAGGCACCATGTGTTCCATTTTCAATGGCTGCGATATTCTTTTCTAACGCATGGCGCGTTGGGTTCAAGGTACGCGAATACTCGTATCCTTTGTGGTTTCCAACCCCATCTTGCACATAGGTTGATGTTTGATAAATTGGCGTCATGATAGCACCTGTGGCTGGATCTGGTGCTACTCCCTCGTGAATGGCTTTCGTTGCGAATTTCATGGAATAAATTTTGTTCAAAATTAACAAAAGGGATTGAATCTAGCCGAGTTCTTTTGGATCCCAAAAAAAGGATTCAAAATGTTGGATTTGGTCCGCTACAACGGGTATCCCTTCAGCAATCAATTTTCGTTGCATTTCTTGGGAATCAGCAAAGTGCATTTTCCCAGTTAACAAGCCCTTTCGATTCACTACCCGATGCGCTGGTACATCTAGCAAGCTATGACTTGCATTCATTGCCCAACCTACCATGCGTGCAGAACCTTTAGTCCCTAAGGCCTCAGCAATAGCGCCATATGTAGTTACTTTTCCTTCTGGAATTAATCGCACAATGTCATAAACAGCCTGAAAGAAATCCTTGTTCTTTGTCATTCTAAAATTCATAAAAAAAGCCGCACTGGGCGGCTTCAATATATCATTTAATTGGTTTACTTTTTACAGCAATCTTTTTTCATTTTGCCACCAATCCATTTGCCATTTTTATCATAATGTGCTAAGCATGCAGCTTTTTCTTCCTTAGAACATCCGTTCTTGTCACACATTTTTGCACACTCATCCTTGGTCATTTTCGCGCATTCATTCATGTCACATTTTCCAATCATTTGAGCAACTTCTTTACATTTTCCATCACACTTCCCAGATTGCAAACCGGACTTACACATTTCTCCTTCTGACATTCCGTTGCACTGTGCGTTACCCTCGCCATGACATTCCTTTTTATTGCCATGACACTCGGTACGTGTTTTATCGCATTGATTTTTCTCTGTAGAAGCAGCAGAACCACTTCCAAGAATTGGAGCAATTACTAAACCAACCAAGCATGTCAACTTAATTAATATGTTCATGGAAGGACCTGAAGTATCTTTAAATGGATCTCCAACGGTATCACCAGTTACTGCAGCTTTGTGGGCATCAGATCCTTTAAAGGTCATTTCACCGTTGATTTCAACACCTGCTTCAAAGGATTTTTTTGCATTATCCCACGCACCACCAGCGTTATTTTGGAACACCGCCCAAAGTACACCCGATACAGTAACACCCGCCATGTATCCACCAAGCATCTCAGCGATTAATTGATTATCATATCCAATAAGCATAGGCAAGGTTGCAATCACAATAGGGAAACCAATAGTTAAAACCCCAGGCAACATCATTTCACGCAATGCAGCTTTAGTAGAAATCTCAACGCATTTTCCGTATTCAGGTTTACCTGTTCCTTCCATGATTCCTGGAATTTCTTTGAATTGACGACGTACCTCGTAAACCATGTCCATTGCCGCTTTACCCACTGAATTCATAGCTAAAGCCGAGAAGACTACTGGAATCATTCCACCAATAAACAACATGGCTAATACCGGCGCTTTGAAAATGTTAATTCCATCAATGCCTGTAAATGTTACGTAGGCAGCAAACAAGGCTAAGGATGTTAACGCAGCAGAAGCAATCGCAAATCCTTTACCAGTTGCTGCAGTGGTATTTCCAACTGAATCCAAAATATCTGTACGTTGACGTACTTCTTTCGGTAATTCACTCATTTCAGCAATTCCACCGGCGTTATCAGAGATTGGACCGAATGCGTCAATAGCTAACTGCATAGCAGTAGTGGCCATCATCGCAGATGCGGCTAAAGCCACTCCATAGAATCCAGCTAAGGCGTATGAGCCCCAAATGGCACCTGCAAATAACAATACAGTTGGAAAGGTAGAAATCATACCTGTAGCCAATCCAGCAATAACATTCGTGCCTGCACCAGTGGCAGATTTTTGAACAATTTTCAAAACGGGCTTCGTACCCAGTCCGGTGTAGTATTCGGTAACTGAAGAAATTACACCACCAACAACTAAGCCAACGATAGCTGCAAAAAATACGCGCATCGAAGAAATATCTTTAACGCCTTCTCCGAAGAAGTTCATCTTCATCGTTGCAGGAAGCATCCAAATTACTAATGCATAACACGCAATTGCGGTTAATACAATAGAAACCCAGTTTCCTAAATTAAGTGCTCCTTGAACTTGCTTTTCCTTATCGTCGTTGCTTTTAATGCGCACTAACAAGGTTCCAATGATTGAGAAAATGATTCCAAATCCAGCGATGGCCATCGGTAACAAGATCGGACCGATACCACCGAAGGCATCTTTAATACTTCCACCCATGTCTTGGATTACATAATTACCAAGAACCATCGCTGCAAGTACGGTTGCCACATACGAACCAAATAAATCAGCTCCCATTCCGGCAACATCTCCTACGTTGTCTCCAACGTTATCTGCAATGGTTGCGGGGTTACGTGGATCATCTTCAGGAATACCTGCTTCAACTTTTCCAACTAAATCCGCACCTACATCGGCTGCTTTCGTATAGATACCTCCACCAACGCGTGCAAACAATGCAATGGATTCAGCTCCTAAGGAGAATCCCGCTAAGGTTTCCAATACGATGGTCATGTCTTCCGCATTCGTCCATTTTCCTTGCATGAAAACCTGAAAGAAAATGATGAAAAACCCGGTTAATCCTAATACCGCTAAACCAGCAACACCAAGCCCCATAACGGTACCACCACCGAAAGAAACTTTCAAGGCCTGTGGTAAAGATGTTCGAGCCGCTTGTGTTGTTCGAACATTTGTTTTGGTCGCGATTTTCATCCCCATGTTTCCCGCTAATGCCGAGAAAATAGCACCGAAAATGAATGCAACGATTATTAGTAAATGTGTTTTTACCCCAGGAATAAAGGTTATTCCAGCAAGCACAACACTTGATAATATAACGAATACAGCGAGTAAACGGTACTCTGCTTTCAGAAACGCAAGCGCTCCTTCGTAGATATAATCTGAAATTTCTTTCATTTTTCCATCACCCGCATCTTGTTTCAACACCCATGCGCGTTTCATCGCCATAAAAAGTAATCCAATAAGTGCAAGAACTATTGGTACATAAATCATCATTGACTCCATTTCTTTAATAAATTAATTTTCAAAAATTTTCGACGGCAAAAGTAGCTTTTTTCGCCAAGGTATGCAAGTACGAAGGGATTGAATAAAAGGTTACACCTTAGTCGTTTGAAATAATATCAAACAATTCATCCAAATCCGGTGATATAATAATCTCAATTCGTCGATTTTTCGCCTTATCTGCAGGATCAACCGGCTGAAACTCACTGCGTCCTGCAGCCACAATTCTAGTAGGGTTCATCTTTGAATTAGCTAATAAGATGTCAACAACAGAGGTTGCACGGAGTACGGACAATTCCCAATTGTTCCGTGGAATAGCCGCGCTGGAAAGCTTATCCGTATCGGTATGACCTTCCACTACAATTTCTAAATCAGACTCATTCTCTAAGGCCTTGCCGATCTGTAACAAGGCGCTTTTCCCCTCTGATTCAACTACAATACTACCTGATTTAAACAAAAGTTTTGCCTCCATACTCACGTAAATCTTTCCGTTTTTCTGCTCTACTTTCAAGCCTTGATTTTCAAATCCGATGAGCGCATCGGTCACTTTTTTCTTTAAGGCTTTAAGCGCATCTTCTTGTCGTTTTAATAATTCTTCAAGTTCATTTACACGTTGCTCACGCTCTTCCAGTAACTTCTGTTTGGTTTTCAATTCAGCCTCAAGACTCACAAGATCTTCCGATTTTTTCTGCAATTCAATGTTCTTCTGTTCTAATTGCTTCTGAAGCGCCGAGGCTTCTTTTGCGCCGGTTGTCTTGTATTTATCAAAGGTTTTTGTGAGTTCATCCAATTCTTTCATAGACTTGCTCAATTCGCGAGACAAGGTTCGTACGGTTGTGCCTAATTTCGTGGTATCTGATTTTAAGGTACTCGTTTCCTTTTTTAAGGCCTCTACCGTGGCTTGAAGATCCTTTACTTTTGCTTCATAATCTTGATTGCTTTGTTTGAACTTTTCTAATTCTTCGGCACAAATCTTTTGCTGTGCTTCTAAGGCTTTAAACTTTTTTGAGGAAACACACGCCGAAGCAAGTGCCAACAAAACAAAAAACAAAATAGACTTTCTCATATCATGGGTTTCTACAAAAATCACGCTTTCATCTATGTAAAATCCGCAGAAGTCTTTGAGTTTTTAACACTCCTTCTTTAATTGCTTTCTCAATGTGCTTAACTTTGAGCCCGAATGCCAACAATTATCTTCAGTCTGGAACTTATCGCATCCCTTCTTGGAGTGGTATATATTGTGCTAATTGCCAGGAAAAATGCCATGGGTTGGCTCGCGGGGATACTTTCTTGTGCGCTTTTTGCGGCACTTTGCTTTGAATCCGACCTTAGTAGTCAAGGCATTATTCAAGTGGTTAATGTAGTTATGGGGATTTGGGGTTGGGTGCAATGGCAAAAGCAAGTGATTCCGGTGAAATCCTTTCCGAAATTGAGTATTATTTTTTTGGCTGCGTTACCTATGTTTTATGTTGGTTCTATTGTCTGTTTTCCCTTGTTGAGTTGGTCGGCTCGTTTAGATCAAATCGCGTTGATTTGTTCCTTGATTGCTACCATACTAACTGTTCGAATGATTCAGCAAAATTGGATGCTATGGCTTGTAGTGAATGGTATCACGGCAATAACCGCCTTCTCTAACGAACTATATTTCTATGCGGGCTTATCCGTTGTTTATTTTGGTGTTTCACTTTATGGGATGTATCAATGGAGAAAATAATTGAAGTAATCTTCCGAATTGCGTTCACGGGCCCTGAATGCAGTGGGAAATCCACGCTATCGCAATGGCTTTCAGCCGAGCTCAACCTTCCCCTTGTACCAGAATTTGCACGAACCTATTTGGCTGAAAATCCAAGCTATTCTCGCGAAGATTTATACGCAATTGCAGCGGGTCAATTTTCCCAAAATCATGAACATGAGCGATGTGTTTGTGACACAGAAATGACTGTTATGCGCATTTGGGATCAGGTGAAATATGGAGAAATCTCAACGCTTATTGAGGACTTAACCTTATCTGAATCTTACACCATCTTGTTCGTGTGTAAACCCGATTTCCCCTGGGAAGAAGACCCCTTGAGAGAACACCCTGAAGCACGGAATGAACTCTTCGAGCTATATATTCAAGACTTAAATATTCGACAAGTGCCTTATCATATGCTAGAGGGTTCATTGGAAGAAAGAAAATCGCGGATTTTAAGTCTAATTACTCGTTGATTCGGTACCTTTGTCGTATGAAACGCTTAGTCTTTATTGCCTTAATTTTGGTCATTGCGATTCCAATTGCATACTTCATGGTTAACCAAGCCAACACTCCTGCTTTACCTTTTATAAATCCTACGGACGTGCAATCTGAAATGGTTGATTCCAGTGTTCAACATATTGGTCGAAATCACAAAATTGGTACGTTTAACCTACGTGACGAACAAAATAAAGCCATAACCGACAACCTAATCGAAGGAAAAGTTTGTGTCGCGGAATATTTCTTTACGACCTGTGGTAGCATCTGCCCAATCATGAATAAGCAAATGCAACGTGTCCAAGCAGCATTCAAAGGAAATACAACATTTGAAATCTTAAGTTTTACTGTTGACCCAGAAAATGATGGTCCAGAACAAATGTTAGCCTATGCCAAAGCACACGGATATCAACCCGGTCAATGGCACTTTATTACAGGCAACAAGAAAGACCTTTATTCCCTGGCAAGGACCTCGTTTTTTGTCCTAAAACCTGCGGAAGCAGAGAATCTTGGGGATGCTGGAAGCGATTTTATTCATACCAACAATTTTGTATTGGTTGATCAAAACCGGCATATAAGAGGGTATTACGACGGTACCAATCCTGCAGAGGTGGATCAGCTCATTTTGGATATTGAAAAATTACTCGAAAGCAAGTAACAAATCCATATTTTTTGGTAATTTCAGCAAGTGAAACGGTATACATTCATAGCTTTTATTTATCTACTTTCATCGGTTGACTTATTTGGTCAATCGTATCAAGGCAATCATACAGTGCATACCAAACCGGCTAAAGCTGCAGGCTGTGCTCCGCCAACCACGACTTCGTTTTTAGAATTAAACAACGTGCGCGCCATGGTGCATACGGCTGGGAATTTATGGCAAATTCCGGGGCAAAACTTTTCACAATACGAAGTCCCTAAGAATTCAGGGATCATGGCCTTATTTACTGCCGCCTTGTGGCTTGGAGGAACCGACGTAAATAACCAACTCAAGCTCGCCGCTTTGCGCTATCGGAATGGTCAAGATTATTGGACCGGACCCTTATCCCAAGTATTGGCAGAAACTAGTTATGAGGAATGTGACAAGTACGACCGGCATTTTATAAGTTCAAAAGACGAAATTCGGGAATTTAATGCATGGTTCGAAGCGGGATTAGCCGATCAGCAAAATGGTACGAGCACCCAGTCTACTCTGTTTCCTAATTATCAAGTACCTGAAATTATTAAAACATGGCCCGCCCATGGGAATGTCTCCTTAGGACAAGACTATTACTTGGCGCCCTTTTATGATTTTAACGACGATGGCCATTACGACTGGCGTGATGGAGATTATCCGTGGTACGACATAAAACAAGATAAGCAATGTAACGTGGATCGAGATGTATCTCTTTATGGAGATAAGAACTTTTGGTGGGTAATGAACGATAAGGGGAATATTCATACCGAAACGGGTGCAGATCCTATTGGAATGGAAATCCGGGCTCAAGCCTTTGCCTTTGCTTCGAATGATGAAGTAAATAACATGACCTTTTACAACTACGTGCTGATTAACCGAGGAACACAAACCTTATATAATACATACTTTGGTTTCTTCACCGATGGAGCCTTAGGAGATCCGTATGATGACTATGTGGGTTGTGATGTCATGCGTGGCTTGGGGTACTATTACAACGGGGACAACTTTGATGGGGACAACTCGGGGTATAAAGGCTATGGATATTCCCCACCAGCCGTTGGAGTAGACTTTTTTGAAGGACCATATCAAGACGATGACGGTATCGATAATGCCTATGGTATTGGATTGAATGAAGCCTTAAATGGCATTGGTTATGGAGATGGAATCATTGATAACGAACGCTTTGGAATGCGGCGATTCTTGTATTATTCAAATACAACAAACGGGGCAAACATCAATCAAACTGACCCCATTGCCTCTTCGGATTACTACAATTACTTGAGGGGTTATTGGAAGGATGGAACCAAGTTTGTGTATGGTGGAAGTGGGCATATTTCGGATCCAGAAGCTGATCCAAACACCCCGTGCGATTTTATGTTTCCTGGGACTTCCGATTTTATGGGATGGGGAACGGACGGAATCATTAAACCAAACTGGACCGAACAAACGGCCAATAACACGCCTAATGATCGCCGATTTGTAGAGAGTGCTGGACCTTTCTTGCTTAAACCCGGAGCCGTGAATAACATCACCGTGGGGGTTGTTTGGGCTCGCTCAAACGGTGGAGACCCCTTTACCTCTGTAGAATCTTTGCGTCGTGCCGACGATAAGGCTCAGGCGCTATTCGAAAATTGTTTCAAGGTTATGGATGCCCCGCATGCACCTAACTTAGAAATCCAAGAATTGAATAATGAACTCATTCTTTACCTATATAACCCCATTAATTCGAATAATTATCAAGAAAAATATGAGGAGAACGACCCATTTATTGTGTCAAATAATCCCAATGTAGATAAAACGTTTCGTTTCCAAGGATATCAAATTTTTCAGTTAGTTAATAATCAGGTTGCCCTCTCCGACTTGAGTAATCCACTCAAATCGAGGTTGGTGGCTCAATGCGACATCAAGGACAATGTTTCGCGCATAATTAATTTTGAGTTTGACGAAGAACTCGGGTTTAGTGTGCCGAAAGAACGGGTTAATGGAGAAAACAAAGGGATTCGCCACAGCTTCAAAGTAACGAACGATTTATTCGCGCAAGGGCAATCAACCTTGGTGAATTTCAAGAAATACTACTATATGGCGGTTTCTTATGCCTACAACAACTACGAAACCTACAATCCGAATGACCCCTTAAGCCTTAATGGGCAAAAAATGCCTTATATCGCAAGTAGAAAAAGTGCCATGGGTGAAGTGAAGGTTATGGAAGGGGTGCCGCATAATCCGATGCCTGAGGCTGATGGTACCTACCAACAAATAAGCTATGGGTCTACTCCTAGAATTACCCGCTTAGATGGATATGGAAACGGCAACCGATCCCTAGAATTTACAGAGGCTACCTTAAACACTATCTTGAATACGGGGTTCATGGAAGATCCAGAGTATGACTATGGTCAAGGTCCTGTTAACATCAAAGTGGTTGACCCATTAAACTTGAAAGGTGGTTATTTTGAGTGTCGTTTTAGAGACTATTCACCGACTACGCCAGGGAATGCAGCCGATACAGCAAGTTGGGTTATTTATCGCTACGATACGAAAGGTGGAACCATTCAAGATTCAATGAGTTCTGATGTTACCATTGCAGGGGACAATGAACAAATCATTCCAGCATGGGGAATTTCGGTACAAATCCATCAAGAGAAATATTATTTCCCTTCAGGATCTGGCAACATTACAGCGAAAAGTACGAACATGATCGAGTCTTCTATTACCTTTAGTGATTCCTCGAAGCGTTGGTTGATGGGAATTTCTGATAACGACGCCTATTTCCCTACAAACTGGATTCGATCGGGAGAATATATTCCTGTGACCGATATAAACAATACCGCTTACGATTGTAATCCCAATGTTCCTCCATATCTGAATCCATGTAATTACCCAGATGAAAGCGGAGTCGATCCAACTCAAAGCTACGAAGGTATCTTAGAAGGAATGATTGCACCGCACCGATTAACAGGATATGAGGCCGATTATATGCCGTTGGCGTATTGTGGAACATTTAATGGTTCTTCTCGTCAAAATGCATCGATTTCGTTCTTGCCAAGTGTGAATATTGTTATAACGAGCGATCAGAGCAAGTGGACGCGTTGTCCGGTGGTAGAACTTGGTCGCACAGCTGGATTGAATGTGGGTGGTGCAATACCTGGAGCCTTGAGAAAAAGCCCGAGTGTGGATAAAAACGGGAATGCGGATGGTACCGGTACCGGGATGGGATGGTTCCCAGGCTATGCCGTAGACTTAGAATCTGGTGCTCGCTTGTACATGGCCTTTGGAGAGAATTCTTTCCTAGGCGGTGAAAACGGAGCAGATATGGTTTGGAACCCAACTTCGAATTTTGTGAGTAACGTTGGAACCCCATTAATGGGTGGAATGCATCCGATTTATGTGTTTAGTTACAACCAAAGGTCAATCAACGCGTACAACTCAAGTTTTGATTTCCCAGCATATACTCCGGGTGTATCGGATGTAAATGCAAACAATGTAGCCTATCAGAAATACTTGGAAGTAGAAGCAAACAATACGCAAGCGAAGCGTGACTTATACGGCAGCTTAACATGGATTTCTTATCCACTATTGGCACCAGGACAATCTTTATTGTCAACTGATGTTATAATCAAGTTACGCATTAACAAAGAATATAAGAACTTGACGGCCACCGGAGCAAACGGCGGCAAACCAATGTATGGGTGGTCGATGGATGAAATTGCAACCGAAGTTGGTTCACATGATGCCTTAAAGGAAGGATTGAAGCTAATTAATGTGGTACCAAACCCTTACTTTGCTTACTCCGACTATGAGCGCACCAAGTTAGACACTAAGGTAAAAATCACAAACTTACCAGAGCGTTGCACCATAACCATATATAATGCACAAGGTAAGCGCTTACGGCAATTCAAGAAAGACAGTCCGATTACCTACCAAGATTGGAATCTATGCAATGAGGCAAACATTCCGGTTTCCGGAGGCGTTTACTTGATTCATGTGGATGTTCCTGGCGTAGGCGAAGTGGTGCTAAAATCCTTTGTCGCGATGCGAATTCCAGATTTAGAGAACTTATAAAGGCAAGCTAATTCGAAAGGTAGTGCCTTTTCCAAGTTCACTTCGGAGTACATAAATTTTGCCCTTGTGGTAGCTTTCAATAATTCGTTTGGCTAAGGAAAGTCCAAGCCCCCATCCTCTTTTTTTGGTGCTATACCCCGGTTGGAAAATCGTTTTGAATTGATTTGATAAGATTCCTTTTCCTGTATCTTCTAACTCAATGTGAATCCAAGACCCTTCTTTTTCAAACCGAACGGTTAAGGTACCTACACCCTCCATGGCATCCACGGCATTCTTTGTAATGTTCTCAATCACCCATTCCATAAGTGCTATATTATGGGGAACCTTATAAGACACGGTAGGTTGCTCCAAGCGAATGTCAATCTTATTGGATAAGCGCACCCTTAAATAATCGAGTACCTGCGTAACAGTTAGCACTACATCTGCAGTTTCTAACTTCGTTTCAGAGCCTATTTTAGAAAACCGATCGGTAACTTTTTCGAGGCGAATCAAATCTTTACGCATTTCATCCAAGGGTTCTTTATCTACCTCCTGGGCTTCCAATAAATCAACCCATGCAGAGAGGGAGGACAACGGTGTTCCCAACTGATGGGCTGTTTCTTTGGCCATACCTGCCCAAACTTGATTCTGTTCGGCCCGTCGAAACGTAGAAAACACTAAATACCCAATCAAAACGACTAGGGCAATTAAACCAAACTGAATGTACGGAAACCAACGCAACTGTTTTACTTCTGGGCTTTGATCATAAAACAACCACTGGATTTGATTCCCTAAATCAATTTTAATGGGTTCATTTCGTTGCCCATACGCCTTCAATTCCTTGATTACCTTAGCATTGGATTTCGATACATTGGAGGCTAAGACGTGCTTTTTGGTAGAATCCACTAAAATAACGGGCATCAAGCGCGAGTCGCTGATCAAATCCTTATTGAAAGCTTGAATCAAGGAGTCACTTTGTTTTTCCAATGCTTTCAAGGTGGCTGACTCATCGTAGGTATAGGTCATGTTGAAGCCCTCAAATACTTCTAAGGTAAAATATCGATTAGCCTTTTTCCATTGCGATGCCATTCCCTTAAGAAGTTCCTCCATTTTACTCGGTTCAACCATGTACTCTTTGGTGGAATCGCTCCAAATATTCTTATACTGTGACACCTCGCCTCGATCGTCTAATAAAATAACAGGAATGTCCTTGTTGCCATTAATGATTGATAGGGCAAATGCCACATCTTGATTTACCCCTAAATTACTCGGATTCAACAAGGTTTTTTGTGCTGCCACAATGAGTTGCATGCGTTCTCGTTCTTTGGCACGCAAGGAAACAAAAGTTCGTTGCGAAAAACGAACCAACTCGGCCTTTTTTTGAATGGCTTGGGCCCATTGTTTAGCTTTAGCAGTTTCTTTATCAGCTATCTTAGAAACCATATAATTAGAAAGAACTAATGAACCGCCGACAATGAACAATGCAAGCATTAACAAAAACACTTTCCAACGCTGCTTGCTTGAGTACATATCAGATTTCAAACCCTTCATGCCTTCGAAGATACGACCTGTTCAATTGATTTACAAACCTGGTGATGATCAAAGCGCGCAACATGTTGTTCCCACAAGGCTTGGTCAAAATCAATCGGATTGGAGACCATTTGATTCATTTGCAATGCGAGGTCTACTGCATTCAAGGGTTCAAACAAGCGTCCAAAGGCTTCGTTGTGAAGTAAATCTGGGGTTCCACCCGCATTACTTCCTACTACAGGTATTCCATGTGCAATGGCCTCCAAGGTTACCATCCCGAAGGTTTCAGCCTTCGTTGCCATAATTAAAGCATCTAATGCGGAATAAAACACCCCAACTTCTTGCATGAACGGACGAATAAACACCCGGTCTACTAAGTGATGTTCCGCAATAAATGTTTCCATCTTTTCCATCACATGATTGGTTTCATTTCGAGTTGGTTCTCCCAAAAAAACTAAATTAATAGAAGCATTGGCACAACGCTGTAAGGCATCCAGCACTAATAATTGTCCTTTCTGAAGATCAAATCTTCCAATCAAACCAAAGGTATATCCGTGCAGCGGTAAATTTAATTGCGTTCGAGCAGCATCCTTCTCTATTCCCTTAATTACTGACCGATCGATGCCCGAAGGAACTAAATGTACTTTTGATGGATTGATCCGTGTCCATTCGAGTACCTGTTTTTCTAAAAAGGGCAAGGGACAAAACCAGTAATCCAGGTAGTTAAATCGTATGGAATGAAGGATTCCTGTTTTCTTTACCCCCAATTGCATTTCCATAAAATAGGCTGTAACAATGGAGTTGCCCAAACGTGCTTTTACCGTAGCAATCATGCTCATGTCTCGATTGTCACGAATAAACACATGGGTTATCTGCTCTTTTTTTAGGGAACGAGCCAAGGATATCGCTGCACTCCACGCATAATATTTACGTTGGTGCGCGATATGGATACAATGCAGTCCGAAATCCAGTGCTTTTTTAAACAAGGGACTTTCTTCTGGAGCATAAATCAATACTTCATGCCCGCGCGCTTGCATCCACAAGGCATTACGGAGGTGATTTAATTCTAAACCGCCCAGACTTAATGAAGAACAAACGTATGCTATTTTCATTCAGTACAAATAAACTAAATTTGTACCTGAAATCACCCACATGAAAAAAACAATCTCCCCTTGGTTTGTATTTATTGGATTATCGCTGATCATTTCCATCATTTTGTTTTCCTTGCCCATCAATTTATTTCCCGGAGAAATTGTAATGGAACGTGGATTATCTACCATTACCTTGAAAGACCACAACCTCAGTCTAAGCTATTTTGTTGGCATGGGACTAAATCCTGGAGATTTAGAGGGAATTAAATCATTTAAACTCACCCCGTGGGGTTGGGCATTGGCCTTCTGTTACATTTTCCTACTGCCTGGGATTATTGCTTACCGGATTTACATGAAGCAAAAAGCAAAAAGTTAGAGTGATTTTGTGCGACCTCCATCTACGGGTAAATTAATTCCGTTGATGTAAGACGCTTTTTCTGAAGCTAAAAAGGCTGCCGCCGAAGCAACTTCTTCTGGCCTGGCGATTCGTTTCATGGGTGATTCCTTACCCATATCGGTGAAAATCTCCTCGATTGTTTCTCCTGTTTTTTGCGCGCGGACTCCTGCTATTTCTTCCAATCTACCCGTATGGGTTGCCCCAGGAAGCACGTTATTCACCGTGATTCCAAATTGTCCCAATTCATTCGCCATGGTTTTACTCCAATTAGCGACAGCACCTCGAATGGTATTCGACACTCCCAAATTGGCTAAAGGTTGTTTAACGGAAGTTGAAATAATATTAATGATGCGCCCAAACCCTGCAGCTTTCATTCCTGGGATTAAGGCTTGGGTCATGATGTGATTACAAATCAAATGTTGATTGAACGCAGAAAGAAATTCTTCCGGTGCAGCATCCACAATAGGCCCGGATTTTGGGCCGCCGGAGTTATTAATAAGGATATGAGCTACATTGCCTTGCGCAACCCATGCAGTAATGGCTGATTTGACTTCAGTTGGCTGACTAAAATCGGCTTGAATGAATTGGGGTTGGGGACCAAATGCTTCTTCTAGCGCTTGACATGTTTCTTGTAGTCGTTCTTGATTCCTGCCAACTAATACGACGCGCACTCCTTCCGAGGCCAATTGATATGCAATGGCCTTTCCAATGCCCTGTGTACTGCCGCAAACAATGGCTACTTTCTGTTGATTCATACGGCAAAAGTAAAAACTCTGAAAATCTTAGCGCATTAAATTTTGAAATGATTCAAATAATTTTAACTTTGATACACCTAAACTACACTTATGAAACCTTTATTACTTATTTTTTTTGCAATAGGCCTCACTTTCAAGGCTCAATCTCAATGTACTGCATTGTCTCAATATCCGTTAATTACCTTGACGCCAACTGCCAATTGGAGCGATATTGATGGGTGCCATTATTCCGGTGAATATGCCGTGATTAATGTAGTGGCGGGTAACGTTTATGAATTTTCGACCATGGGCATTCATGGATCCACAATTCTTTACGATACGGAGTTAACCCTAAGAAATGCAGCCAATGCGCTTATTGCATACAACGACGATTACCAATTAACTGCTCAATCGTACATTTCTTGGACGGCAAACTATACTGGAACTGCACGTATTCACTTGCATGAATATCCATGCCTGTCGAATTCAATATGCAGCAATATCCGTTTCAAAGTTACTACTCCTGGAGGTGGCGGGTCCCCTGCCAACAACAACTGTGCAAACGCCACACCTTTGACTCCTAGCGCAGTTTGTAACTTAACGAGCGGCACTACTGCCGGAGCAACTGAAGAATTGATTCCTGACCCAAGCTGTGATGCAGGAACCATCAACGACGTTTGGTATAGTTTTAATTCTGGCAATTACAATAGTTTAAACCTCACAGTTAACTTGGGTTCGGCCAATTTTATTGGTGTAGAATTATTTACAGGTTGCGGTGTCTTAGCGCAAAACACCACCCTTGGAGGAAATTTAGGGAATTGTGATTTTAACACCTCATTTCCAAACCCAACGGTCATAGGAGGTTTAACCCCTAATACCAATTACACCTTCCGCTTGTTTACGAATGTCACTTACGATATCGCAGGGTCCTTTACTACGTGTTTAACTACCCCACCACCTCCAACCGTGAGTGTTAACAGCACGAGTATCTGTGCAGGACAATCGGTTACCTTAACCGCTACGCCATCCACTGCGGGCGGAACGTATTTATGGAGCAATGGAGCAACTACACCAACCATTACCGTAACACCGAATGCAACAACGAACTATTCCGTTACCTACTCTAATAATGGTACAGCCAGTGGTTCAGGAACGGTTACCGTAAACCCAGCGCCAACCATCAATGGCGGACAAGATCAAACCGTATGCGCAGGAGCATCGGTTACCTTGAATGGAACAGGTGGTGCATCATACACTTGGGATAATGGCATAAGCAATGGTGTTGCCTTTGTAGCCAACGCAACTACCACGTATACGGTAACAGGAACAGATGCCAATGGTTGTACAAACACAGACCAAGTTACAGTTACCGTAAATGCAGCGCCAACGTTAAATGCGCTTAATAATCAAACCCTATGCGCTGGAGCAAGTGCTTCTGCAGTTACATTCTCAGGAACGGCAGGAGCTACCTATGCATGGGTTAATTCTAATCCAAGCATTGGACTTGCGGCAAGTGGATCTGGAAATATTACAGCATTTACAGCAAGTAACGCAACGGCTAACCCAATTACAGGAACAATCACAGTGACTCCAAGCCAAGCAGGGTGTACTGGAACACCACAAACGTATGCGTATACAGTAAATCCAAACCCTACCATCACCGGAAACAATCCACTATGTGTTGGAGCTACCTTGCAACTTACGGGCAGTGGAACAGCAGCAGCCAATAATGCTTGGGTTTCCGGAACACCAGCAAATGGAACGGTATCTAATATAGGATTGATAACAGGTGTTAATGCGGGCAATACCACCATCACCTACACCAACGCTAATGGATGTACTGCAACACAAATCGTTACGGTAAATGCTAGCCCAACAATTTCCGGAAATACTGTGATTTGTCCCAATACTACCTCACAACTTACTGGTTCTGGAGCGCCTGCAGGGAACAATCCGTGGTCTTCAAGTAATACCGGAATCGCTACGGTTTCAAATACTGGATTAGTATCTGCGGTAAGCTTTGGAACGACGACCATAACGTACACTGCTTCCACCGGATGTTTGGCAACCGCAACGGTAAATGTGACCAACCCAACAGCGCCTATCTTTAATCCGATTGCTGCAGTATGTTCAGGAGGCGTCATTAGCTTGCCTGGTACTTCTACCAATAACATTCAAGGGACTTGGACGCCTGCAGTGAACAATACACAAACCACCACCTACATCTTTACACCGTCGGCGGGGCAATGTGCAACAACAGCACAACAAACAGTAAATGTGAATCCTAACCCAACGATTTCTGGAGTAAATACCCTATGCCCTAATGCGAGTATACAACTTACGGGCAGTGGAACGGCAGCAGCCAATAATGCTTGGGTTTCCGGAACACCAGCGAATGGAACGGTAACTAGTACCGGATTAGTAACCGGTGTAAACGCAGGAAATACGATCATCACCTACACCAATGCGAATGGGTGTACTGCAACACAAACCGTTACTGTAAATGCTAATCCAACCGCGAATGCAGGGCAAGATCAAACGCTATGTGCAGGCGGAAATGCTACGTTAACAGGAACAGCCAATGGCGGGAGTGCTCCCTATACATACAGTTGGAATAATGGGGTTCAACAAGGAGTTCCATTTCCATTGAATGCTACGGGAACTTATACGGTAACGGTTACCGATGCCAACGGATGTGCTTCTACTGATAATGTTACATTAACGTCGACCTCAATTGATTGGGCTAACCTTCAATGGCCTGCAACAGGAACCGTGTGTCTTGGACAAACGCATAATGTATATGGTCAAATTTATGTAGCGGGAATCACTAACGGTCCAGGACAAGCCGCAGGAATTATTGCGCAAGTGGGCGTAAATTCAACAAACACTGACCCAAGTACGTGGCCAGCAAATGCATGGAGTAATGCGACCTTTAATACGCAGGCAGGAAACAATGATGAGTTCACGGCGGGAATTGGCAACCTTCTTTCGGCTGGAACTTATTATTACACCTTCCGATATTCATTGGGTCAGGGCTGTCCTTTTTATTACGGAGGATTTAATGGGGGAGCTTGGAATGGCAGCTCAAATACAAACGGCGCTTTAACTATTAATTCCGCGCCGAATGCCACAAGTGCTGTTAATGCCTGTGAGAGTTATACTTGGTATGGACAAACATACACTCAATCTGGAACCTTTACGCATACCGTTCCTTCGGGAGCAGGGTGTGATTCTGTGTTTTATTTAAACCTAACCATCTTTAATAACGTAAGCGGTCCTACCATCCAACAAACGGCCTGCGATTCATATACTTGGAATGGTCAAACCTATTTCCAAAGTGGTACCTATACGTTTAATGGTTCGTCTCAAAATGGTTGTGATTCAACCGCAACGTTGAGTCTTACGATCAATAACGCGCCTAGTAATGTGCAAGTAAGTTTAAATCAGGGTTCATTCACGGTGACGGCACAAAACGCGTCTAATTTTGCTTGGATAGATTGCGCTACCAATACCTTAATCCCTGGGGAAACAAGCGCTACCTTTACCCCAATAATCAGTGGAAGTTATGCGGCTGTGGTAAGTAATGCCTGTGGCTCAGACACCACCACATGTGAACCTATAGAAGTGCAGGGGATTTCTGAAACGGATAGCGAATTGATTGCTGTATATCCAAATCCGAGCACTGGGATTTTCACCGTTGCAAGCAAAGGTTCCATCATTCAAGAAGTCGTTCTGTACAGTGTCAATGGCGAATTAATCTGGCGTAATGCACATAACTCCCAGGAAATCAACATAGATTTAAGTGAATATGCACGCGGCACCTATTTGCTGCGAGCAAACACGAACCAACAAGCAACAATTTTTAGACTGATTAAACAGTAAGAAAAATAATTTCAAAATTTTTTAAAGGGGCGCTATGCCCCTTTTTTCTTGATGTACTTTACATTCATGCGGGTTGATACTCATCCTCTTATGCTTAATGTTAATTCTACACTTTGATTGGATTATTTTTTTATTATCTTTGGGCACCAAATTTTTATTTTTTATCTAAAGTTCTAATTATGAAAAAGATACTACCTGTATTAGCCCGCTTAAGCATTGTGGCTTGTATCCTTTTAATGTCAGCAAAGGCGTGGGCAACTACCTGTCCTAATGCCACTGTTATTTCACCTGCCTCTTTGCCAATTGTTGGGCAATCTTTAGTTTGCGGTGGGGCAAATGACATTTCCTCCGCCTCCATTGCAGCCTCAGTTCTCACGGGGGGATGTAATAGTACAAACTACTATGGTGGATTGGAAGCACTTTATTCATTCACTCCAAATACTACAGGAGCGTACAATGTAAGTTACAGCGGCCTTGATTATCACAGTATTTTTGTCTTTAATGGATGTCCTACTACAGGAGGCACTACCTGCGTTGGTGGAATTACAGGCGGATTTGGAGTAACATCGAATTCTTTAGGAGTTACCCTTACTGCGGGAGTTACTTATTTCATAATGTTCGATACGTGGCCTGCCCCAAATAGTCCTTGTCCAGGAACTTTTTCATTATCACAACTTTTGCCTAATACGGCAACAGCAACAATCAATGGAGGGCTTTGGTCTAGCCCTGCTACGTGGGTTTCTGGTGTTGTACCGAATTCAGCCAGTACAGTAATTATTCCTTCAGGTAGTATTGTTACGGTTGATCAAACAACCAATATCGTCTCATTAGATGTAACGGGAATCCTTCAATGGAATGCGACAGCTAATGTAATGAATGTACTAGGAAACATTACCGTAAATAACGGTGGGAAATTTTTACCCTATACCACGGGTGCTGGAGGAACAACTGGAGTCACGATAAATGTAGGTGGAGATTTCACAAATAATGGGTATTGTAACTTTGCCGCTGGGACAACAACTGCCGGTTTTCTAACATTTAATGGAAGCCAACAAATTGGTGGTAGTTTAAATCAAACCTTAGGGGGTACAGGTATCTTTGAAGGAAATGGTGTAAAAGGTATCATTCGTGCCTTGTCATTTTCAACCACAGGAAACTCTACAATTAACACAACACAAGATTTAATTACAACCAACCTCGCACATACAGCGGGTTCTTTAAACACAAACGGCAAATTGGCTGTAGACAATACGGCGCAATGTTATGGGCAGGCAATAAACACACAGGTAGCCAGTGTACATGTGACAAACATGGGTACTGTTGCATATAGCACCGCACCAGTTGTTTGTGGAGTAGCAGTTGTTCCTTACGCAAACGCTGCATTAGCAAATGTAGGTACTCGTTATTTCTTTGGTAACAATGTGTATTTATGTACTGCCGGGGGTACGTTTAATGCGACTCCACCAACATCAAATACATTAAATGCATTATTTTCAACAAGTGGTCCTACACTATTATATATAGGAACTCTTGGAACCTTAGGAACTAATGTGCCTTACAATAGTTTATTGAGTATTGCTACTCCTTATTTTTACGGCGATAATTGGTATCAGGCTGTAGCTACAACGGCTACGACAACGATGCCAACGCACGTTGCCGGAACTGTAGGGGGCTTTAGGTATTTAGGTCCTGCCGCAAAAGTTAGTGTCAACTTTGATGCATTAACTTCTACGGTAAGAAGTTTAACAATTACAAACCCTGGAAGTGGTTGGAATAGCGCAACTGCGCCTGCATTGGTATTTAGCGCTGGGGCGGTAGGTGCTACCGGATCTGGTGCATTAGCAACACCTGTAGTATTGTATAACTTACAAGGCCCAGCTAACAGCCTTGTTCAAAAATCTGGAGTTTCTACGTTTACGGGCGGGTTAACCATCAATTCAGACCAAGGTGCCAGCGTGAGCAGTGCTGATCCACAGGCATCCTCTGGAGTTGGAAATGTTTATGCTACCAATGGAGGGTTAAACTACACCGTAGCTCCTACGGTTGGTTTTGCTGGACCTCCTGCTTTAAATTTGGTTACGAACCTAGGTTCAGGATATACCACAGCACCAACCGTTGTGGTAACTGGAGGAACATTGATTTCTGGAACGGCCTTAACCTCTACCAACTTTACTGTTACAGTAAACCAAGGTAAGGTAGTTTCTGTTTATTTAAACAGTGGTACTACTGCTACATATTCCGTGCCTCCAACCATTTCATTATCTGCAGGGACAGCAACAATTGCATGGCCTGCAAACTGCTGGCCTACTGCAACAGCTAACATTGGTTCGAATGGTCAATTGTTAAGCTTTACCATCACTAATCCTGGATACGGATATGTTGCAGCTCCTACCGTTGGTGTTGGCACCACATCAGGAACTGCAGCCGGCGGTGTATTTACTACCGCAGCAACAGGACTCACAAGCCGTGTGGCACTTTACAACCTAACCTTAAATTACTTTACTCCTGCAGTAACACCTGTTGTTCAGAACGACGTAGATGTAATTCCAGCTAATAGAAAATTGAATACCCTTGCTTTAGCAGGGAATGGTATAGGATTGAATTTAGCAAACAATTTAACACTATATGGCACCTTTCCGCTATCCTTTACCGCGAGTTTAACAGCTCCAGGTAACATCTTGAACATGAACGGAAATACCGTAACTTGTACTTGGAACCAATATCTAGGTACAACAAGTACTTTTGGTGCATCTAATGCCTATATCCAAAATGGTTCTATGGCTATTTATGGTCGAGGTGGTGGTGCATTAGGGTTAACCTATAATTTCCCATACAGTGCCACGTTCACCACGTTTACCGGAAATGGTTCAACGGGTGTTGCAGGAGGTTCAGATATGACGCGCATCGTTGTTACTGATAATGCTGCACCAACTAACTCAACCGGTGGTGGTAGCGCCATTGCATTTGGTAATCGATCATTCAGACTTCGAGGATTTTCAACTCAATCGCTACCTGGTATTTCAGGAATCAATCCTACGGTGACCTTGCGTTACAATAGCCAAGACGGCCTAACTTCGACACAAAACCAAACCTTTGTGGCTCAAGCGGCAACCAACAGCGGTCAATGGAATTTAGTAAGTGCAGCATACGGTGTTGCCGGTGCTCTTCCTGCTACCGGTTTATTAACAACGCCAACCGTTGCACCTGGTCCAATCTTATTAGATGGTGACGATTATTTTGCTTGGGCGACTAATGCACCATCAATTACGAATGTTTCACCATTGAATATATGTGCAAACTCCGGACAATTCACAATTACTGGTACTAACTTAAATGGAATTACTGCGGTTCAGATTGGTGGTACACCGGTAGCATCATTCACCATAGTTTCTCCAACGCAAATTGATGCAGTTGCGGGTAACGGTACCTCAGGTGTGGTTACCGTAATCAAAAACAATACGGCATTTTCTAGTGTGCAAGTTATCACATTGAATGCTTCGCCTGCTGCACCAAGTGTTTCCCCTGCCAATGTTACGGTATCCTTAGGTAACACCGCTACCTTTACTGCGAGTGGAACAGGCGGTACTATCAACTGGTATAACACCGCGTTTGGAGGAGTAGCACTTGCTACTGGGTCTTCTTTTACCACCCCTGCTTCATGTGCTACAGGATCTTACTATGTATCTGAAGGTAACGGAACCTGTGAAGGTCCTAGAACCCAAGTAACTGTTACTGTTACGCCGATTACCTTTAGTTCTTCTGCACCTAATTTGTGTGGAAATGGTGGGAATATTACCCTTACTGCTACACCGAATGACCCTTCATTTACTTACAACTGGACATCAAACCAGGTATCTGCGGTAATTGCACCAGGGACTACTGCTGTTACTACAGCAGCCATTACTGAAACATCTGACTTTTTCTTGACTGTTAATACAAATGGCTGTGCTTACAACGCACAACCTATTTCTATTGGGGTATATGGTTTCCCTAATATCGTACCAACTGCCACGCCAAATGTACTCTGCGACAGCGGAATGGTTGTATTAGCGTCTGGAATTTCTCCAGGTAACTTTACCGCAGTATGTATTACTCCTACCCCTCAAGTGGCGGCACCAAACGCGGTTAACCTTGTAACGAATGGTTTAGCTAGTGTTCCATTAAACTCCGGTAGCTTAGACGATGGTGGTTGGGGAAATATTCCAATCGGATTTACATTTAACTATTTTGGAAATAACTATACTACAATAAACGCTGGAACTAACGGAGTACTACAATTTGGAGCCTACAATGGTCCTGCTTTACAAGATTTCACGATCGGTGCACTACCAAATGTTGTAGATCCTACCAATGCTATCTTTGGTTGCGCGCACGATTTAAATTGTGGTACCGTAGGATCAAACGTTCGATATTGGACTGCTGGAATTGCACCTAATAGAAAATTCGTTATTGACTATCAAGTTTTTCAATTTGGTAATCCTTTAAATAATGTAAACTTCCAAATTGTATTAAAAGAAACGACAGGCCAGGTAGAAATTATTGCAACCACTGTTTTATCACCTACAGGTAAAACAATTGGAGTTAACAACCCAACGGGTACAATTGGAGCTGCTGCTCCAAATTGTAACGTAGTACCCAATACGGCTAATTTCTGGCAAGCACAAACAGCGACCATTCCTGCTGTTAACCCGCAAGCATGGAGATTTAATCCACCAGTGAATTATACGATCAATTGGACCGTTAATGGTGTTGGTACTCCTTCCGGTGGTCAATTAAATGGTGTTACTGTTAATACAGCTTCGACCAATCAAATGACGTATGCTTCAACACCGTATCAAGTATATATTCAAGATCCGATTACAAACTGCTCGCAGGTATACCAAACGCCGGTTACTGTAAATGCTTCCCCTACAGCGCCAATTGCTACCAATAGCACTCAATGTGGTTTAGGCACACCAACAGCAAGTGTTGTGTCTACTGCAGGCGCAGCTGGTACGGGTCAATATTTCTGGTATAGTGCTGCAGTAAATGGAAATGCGATTCAATCTCCACCAGTAGGAGCTTACACAACATTCTTTACTGATAACTTTACTGGTCCGAACGTAGCCGTTGGTGCTACCCTATCAGGAAGTGCAAACCTTTTGAATAACCCGGGTGAATTACAATTATTTAATAATTTCAGTAATCAAATTGGTGGTATCACCGTTGCTGCCGGAGTTAATGCTAACTCTTACATTGTCGATTTTGATTTAATTACTTCAACCGGTGCTGACGGTGTATCTTATAGCTTTGGTGATGATGTGAACGCAGCTGCAACTACTCCATCCCAAGAGATGGGTTCTGGTAGTAAACTAAAAATCAGTTTTGACGCCTTTGGTGCTACACAACCGAATGCTCAAGGTATTTATCTATTATATAACAATACAGCTGGTTCATTCAATAATACTACACCAGGAGTACTTAGTTATTCAAATAACACTTCATGGATTAATGATACGAACCACGTTACGATTAGTATTGACAACGTTGGACGTTTGAGTATGGCTGTTGGAGCAACAGTAATATTTAATAATGTACAATTACCACCAGCTTATCTTGCTGCCAACAAAGCTACTTGGTCCCACGTTATTTCAGGAAGAACTGGAGGAACCAGCATGCTTGCGACTATAGATAACCTTATTATTCAATACGCAAATAATACCCCGGGTTACACCACGGTTCAAAGTCCAATTAACACGACTACAACGTACTATGTAACCGAACAAGGAACAAACGGATGTTACAGCCCTGTTACCGCAGTAACGGCGACTGTCATTAATCCAGACCCTATCGTTGTGACGCCAGGAGCTAATGCTAATATTTGTATTGGTCAGAATTTCACGCTTGGTGGTACTTCAATCGCTAATCCAGCTTATACCTATTCTTGGGATGCAAATAATTATGTAGGTTCTGGTGTAAATAATCCATTACCAGGAGCATCTCAAACCATTACACCTACTACACCAGGTAACTATGTGTATACAATTACAGGTACCAATGGAATATGTACAGCAACCTCAACTGTTAACTTGTTAGTTAATGACTTGCCTATTATTTCATCTGCTACAGCTAACCCAGCTAACGTTTGTAACAATGGAACAGTGAACTTAAATGCGACTAGCTTTATTGGCGGTCCGCAAACACTGCCTGCTGGTTACTGTACTACAAATAATTCTGGAGGTTCTGGTTCGATGATTAATAACGTGGTATTCAATACTATTGCGAATAACACCGCTGCAACTAACCCTGTAGCTGCACCTTACTATACAAATACGAACTTAACCACATCGGTGAACACAGGTCAAACGTATCCATTAACCGTTACTATTGATCCTGCAGGTATTTACACATTGACTACTGCTTCTGTTTGGATTGACTTCAATAGAAATGGTATTTACGAAGTTTCTGAATGGTTCAATGCAGGTATTAATATTCCATCTGGTACTTCTAGTACCGTTAATATCACTATTCCTGTAACAGCATTGCCAGGATTAACTGGAATGCGTATTAGAACAAGAGGAAATACCTTAAATAATGCAACCTATGGTTGTACCTTCATGGGATCAGGAGAAACTGAAGATTACCAAGTAAATATTCAAACTCCGCCTCCTGCAGCGTATACATATACATGGAATACAGTTCCAGTTGCTACAGGATCTTCTGCTACCACAATTGCTACAAACGGTACAGGATCTAACATCACAGTAAATTACATTGTTACGGCTGTAGACCCTACCTCAGGTTGTGTTAATAGTGATACTACAAATAACATTACCGTTTACCCTGCTATCTTACCTCCTACGGTAATAAACAGTGCACATTGTGGTGTGCAAATTCCTACGGCATCAGCTAATGATGTTAACGGATTTGTTGGTCCAAACTATAACTGGTATGCGACGGCAGTAAATGCTAACCCGCTACAAGGCACATCTGCTAACACATACGGTGCATTTATTGGAAACACTACAACGCTTTATGTTGCAGTTGAAGATACTTTAACAGGATGTGAAACGTCAAGTACACCAGTAACCGTAACTGTTACACCAGGTCCTGCGCTTACATTAGCTGCGCTAGGAGATACGATTTGCGTTGGTGGATCATCCACTGCAATCGGCTTATCTGCAGGTGCAGCAGTATACAATACAT
Source organism: Crocinitomicaceae bacterium (assembly GCA_044353585.1). Lineage (GTDB taxonomy): Bacteria > Bacteroidota > Bacteroidia > Flavobacteriales_D > Crocinitomicaceae > UBA952. Next base: position 178,959 of record JBILBR010000003.1, read on the forward strand.
ACAGTTGGACACCAGCAGCCGGTGTTACAGGAAATGAAATCACTGGTTGGACCTTTAATCCAGCGGTATCCACTACCTATACCTTAGCAGCTTCACAGTCAGGTGCTCCTAACTGTAGTAATCAGGATACTTTATCTATATCTGTGGATCAAGTAATTCCTCCAGTACCAACTGTACCACAAAACTTATTTAACATTTGTTCTGGTACTAACAGCTTGAACCTTAACGCGTCAAGTCCAGTGGTAATTAATACATTTACATATACACTTAACATGATTGACTCGTGGGGTGATGGATGGAACGGTAACACCATGTCGGTATTTGTTAACGGAAATCCTGTATTGAATAACGTAACATTCAATAACGGTTTCAGTTCTGCTTTAACTTTCCAAGTTGCAGCAGGTAACTTAGTTACTGCTCAATTTAATGGTGGTGGTGCCTTTATTGGTGAATGTACCTTCAACATCGTGAATAACAGTAATACCATTATTTTCAATGGGGTACCAGCTAGTGCTTTCGGTCCACCAAGTATGACTACTCCATATACAGTTCCTGGAGTTCCACAACCGAATTATACAGTTAATTGGTATAATGCTAGCTTAAATGGTACTAACATTGGAACTGGTTCTCCGCTACAAGCTGTAGGTTCAAGTGTTATGCCTGCTGCAACTAACGGAACCTATATGTTCTATGCAGGTTTATCATTGGGAGCTTGTAACAGCATTACAGTTCCACTAACTGTAAACGTTGCTGATGTAGTTGCAACTGTTACGGCAAGTAATACATGTATTGGCCAAACCAATGGAACGTTTACTGCTAGTAACTTTGTTTGTGGTACTGCTCCATATTCATACTCTGTAAATAACGGTCCGTTTGGTTCAATTCCTACGAATTTGGCTGCTGGTCCACATACCGTAGTAATTCGTGATGCAAACTTGTTATTGTCTTCTACGTACAACATCAATGTTGGGGTAGACAGTACAATTCCTCCTGCACCAATTGCACCACAGGCATTATATAGCGCTTGTTCAGGATCGAATAGTATTCCGGTTCTTGCGAATGCACCAATAAACCAAGGTACGCAGACTTACACATTAAATATGATTGACTCTTGGGGTGATGGATGGAACGGTAATACTATGAATGTTTTGGTTAACGGTACACCAGTATTAGTTAACGCTACATTCAATTCTGGATTCACTAGTTCGCAAACTTTCACTGTAAGTGGTGGAAATGCAGTAACTACGCAATGGAATGGTGGAGGTGCGTTCATCGGAGAATGTACTTACACGATTACAAATGCCGCGGGAGTTATTATTTTCTCTGGAACACCAGCAAGTTTCCAAGGACCACCAAACTTGAACCCTGCTCATATTGTACCTACCCCGGTTCAACCGAACTATGTTATTAATTGGTATAATGCCAGTGTTAATGGAAACAACGTAGGTTCAGGTTCACCGTTTGAAACGGTTGGAACAACTGTTATGCCTGTCGCTAACAACGGAACTTACACGTTCTATGCTGGATTATCACTAGGAGCATGTAACAGTGCCACTACTGTTCCTGTAACCGTTAACGTTGCGGATGTAGCTGGTACGATCACTGCAGTAAATGCAACATGTAACGGAGTAGCTAATGGATCATTCACTGCAACTAACTTTACGTGTGGTACGGCTCCATTTGTATATTCTGTAAACAACGGTCCTTTCGGTGCTATTCCGAATAACCTTCCTGCAGGAAACCATACTGTTGTTATTCGTGATGCAAACAATTTATTGTCTTCCGTTTATAACATCACCGTTACTCAACCAGCATGGTTTATTAATGCTCCTATTGTTGGACCAAATGGATCTGCTTGTGTGAATGACACGTCTGAAATTGTAAATGCTTCAGCGATTGTTAATGGTCAAATACAAACGGTAACAAATACCTACACGTTAGCAAGTAATGTGTTCTTTGCACAAGGTGTTGGAGGTACACAAACCTTTACACAAAATATTGGTTTGCCTGCTGGTGCAACTGTTACCGGAACTGTTTTAAGCGTGAATAACGTTACAACAGCTACAGGTGGATGGCCAAATGATTTTAACATATCTCTTTCAGGTGCATCTACTTTAGCTTCTACTGTCCTCGCGAATGTAATTGGTCAAGTTACTAACGCTGGTCCATATAATCAGAATCCAACATTATTAAACAATAATGGTGGTAATGTTACTGTGAACCTTACCAATACCTATGCACCAGGAACAGGTTTCTTTGGTTCTGTAGACTTAATAGTAACCTATACCATTCCTGCTAATGCATCAAACATTACTTGGTGGAACGCAGCAACTGGTGGTAGTCAAGTTGGTTCAGGCTTCAATTTACAATCGGTTGGAACTACCGTATTACCAAACACCTTAACGCCAGGAGTTTATAACTTCTATGCACAAGGTGAGGATGGCGGATGTAATTCAGCTACCAGAACGTTGGTTACAGTAACTGTTCATGCTTTACCTAACGTAAATGGAGGAAATAACGCAGCGCTATGTATTGGTCAATCCACAACATTAACAGCGACGGGTGCTACTACCTATTCATGGAACAATGGTATTTCAAATGGTGTTGCTTTTGCACCAAACGCGACAAATTCCTACATCGTAACTGGTGTGGACGGAAATGGATGCGTTAATCAAGATACCGTTACTATTGTAGTAAACCCACTACCGATAGTATCTGCCGGTGCAAATCAAACGGTATGTTTAAATACACCAGTAGTATTAAGTGGTTCTGGAGCTACTACATATGTTTGGAATAATAGTGTAACGAATAACACACCATTTACTCCAATCACTACTAACAACTACATCGTAACAGGTACAGATGTCAATGGATGTGTGAATACGGATACCGCTACGGTGACTGTTTTACCATTACCTAACGTGAATGCTGGACAAGACTTCGCAATCTGTGTTGGACTTGGAGCTACACTAACAGCAACTGGTGCGAATATTTACCAATGGAACAATAACGTGAACAACGGAGTTACCTTCTTCCCGAATACTACTACAACGTATACCGTAATCGGTACAGGCGCTAATGGATGTTCGGCGCAAGATTCAGTTGTAGTAACAGTAAATACAACACCAAGTATTTCATTAACGAATGGTGGTGCTGCTTGTGCTAATGGAAACGTTGCACTCAATGCTACTACTACGGGTGCATTCGGAGGATTCTGGTCAAGCACAAACGGTACAGGTACTTTTGCACCAAACGTTTCTAATGCCAATGTTATCTACAACGCAAATGGTAACGATCCGGCTACAGTAACCTTTGTATATGTTGCATTCAATCAGTGTGGAGCTACTAATGATACAACTATTATCAACATCCTTGGATTACCGTCTGTAAATGCTGGTATTGATGCTTCAGTATGTACTGGAACCAATACTACCCTTACGGCAACAGCTGCAGGTACAGTGGTTTGGAATAACGGTATCTTAAATGGTGTTGCATTCCCTGTAGTTGGTGGAACAACTAACTATGTTGCAACTGCAACAGGAGTTAACGGTTGTACAAATACAGACACGGTATCCATCACAGGTCTTGCCTTACCGCAAGTAAATGCTGGTGCTGATCAAACGATTTGTTCAGGTGACTTTGTTACATTGAATGCAAGTGGCGCAGTAACTTATGCATGGAGCAACAACGTAATCGATGGCATTCCTTTCGCACCTGCTGCAACAACAACATTTACCGTAACCGGTACTGGCGCAAATGGTTGTGATAACTCAGACAACGTTACAGTTACTGTGAATGCATTACCTAATGCCGTGGCTATTCAAGCGGATCCTGTTACCTTAGTAGCAACTCCTGCTGGTGCAACGTATCAATGGATTGATTGTGCTTCAGGTCAGATCATCGCTGATGCAACAAACGATACCTTAGTTGCCTCTGCTAACGGAAGCTACGCTGTGATTGTTACCAATGCTAACGGATGTTCAGATACTTCGGATTGTATGATCGTTGATCAAGTAGGCATCTACTTCCCAGAGTCAGCAGTAATTGGATTGTATCCAAACCCTACAAACGGTATGGTAACCTTAGAATTACCAGCACAAGAAGGAGCTACTGCGTTTGTTTATGATGCACAAGGTAAATTGATTCTTACTGTAGCGAATGCTAAGAATGGAGAACAATTCGACCTAAGCAAACTAACAACTGGAGTTTATACCTTCCGTGTAACTTTGAACAACTTAACACACATTGAGAAAGTGGTTAAACACTAATCAAATGAATAATTAATAAAAAGGCTCCTTCGGGAGCCTTTTTTTGTTAAAAGGAAATCCAGTGGAATCGCGTTTTGTCTGAAGAAAATTCTAGCGATGGAAAAGGGATTTTAATAAAATTCAAATGAGAAAGTACCTTATTGATTTTTGGATGCCTTGGAGCCAATGAAGAACAATCAATATCAAGAGACAGATATACTTGACGGCGCGCACTAAACCCATTCCATGTATTCTGTGATCCAACCAGTTTCGCATCGCACCCGTATCCTAGGCTAATGCAAACCCACTTGAAACGTTTTGGTAGATTAAGGAACGATGCAATAGGTACAGATACCCAATAGGTTTGACCATTATAATCTTTCAGAAGTTGTTCCGAATAAGTGCTTCCTAATATTTCAGGTCGGAACTCGGCATAAGCAGATCGCGAAAATGAAAATTTAGGAATGATAAGTTGGCGCTTAAAAAAATTATCTTGGGAAAAGGCTATACCAACCCCCACCCCATTCGCTAACATATCGCTCCCTGAAAAACCCCAACCCGAACTAAATCCATCCATGATTTCTAACGCACTTAAATATGATATCGCATATAAAGCCCCTACCCAAGGTTGACGCTTCCCTGCAGCCCAATAGTGCACACGATTAAGTTCATTGGTAATCAGATATCCTGTGAATGCATGACCGAGTTTGTCCATTTGCATCCATTGTTCCGAATCATTAAAAAAATGAAACTTTTCTGTTGCATAAGGGGCATACCATACCTGATTCAAGGCAAAGAGTGAACCCACAGCCGAGGAACTTAAAACCGCATGCGTAATGCCCTTTCTTACCTGTAAACTATCCGTTCGTTGCGCATTTACGCAAAATGCCAGTAAGAGCGATACGGTTATATAGATTCTGCTCATTAAACGAAAGTAGGAATTAACAAAATAAAGCCATGCATATCCGAAGCAAATTTTACTTTTGTAAAAAAAACTCCCATGGATCATAGTAGAAAGGATTGGAACGAAATTAAAAGCAACGACAGTTGGTCGATATTCAAAATAATGTCTGAATTTGTTGAAGCCTATGACCGAATGGCAAAAATTGGACCTTGCGTTTCGATTTTTGGATCAGCGAGAACCAAACCAGACAATCCGTATTATCAACTTTCTGAACAACTTGCAGAACGACTGGCATCCAAGGGTTTTGGGATAATCTCAGGCGGTGGTCCGGGAATTATGGAAGCGGCAAATAAAGGTGCACAACAAGGAAATGGTCCCTCCGTCGGTCTAAACATTGATTTGCCGTTTGAACAAAATCATAATCCATTCATTGACCAAGAACACAACTTAGAATTTAATTACTTCTTTGTGCGCAAGGTAGTTTTTGTTAAATACTCTCAAGCCTTTGTCATTATGCCTGGAGGGTTTGGCACCTTAGACGAGTTTTTTGAAGCAATGACATTGATTCAAACAAAGAAAATCAGGCGACGACCAATTGTATTATTCGGTTCTGAATATTGGAAAGGAATGCTAGAATGGGTTGAAAGTACCATGTTAACAAAAGAACAAAATATTTCTGCAGGTGATTTAGAATTATTTAAAGTAGTGGACGATGTGGAGTCCGCGGTATCTTATATTGAACGCTTCTTTGAGGATCATCCGTTAAGTCCTAATTTTTAATCTGTATATTTGTTTAGATGAATTCGCTTTTCGCACAGATAAAGGCTTTTGTATTATCCAAGTATTTTTTAAAGCAGCTTGGTTTAGTTATGTTATTCTACCTTTCGGTGGTCTTTATTATGATGGTATTTTTGCGGTTTTCTACCAACCATGGCGAGCGCATTGAAGTACCTAACTTGGTGGGTAAAAATGCCGATGAAGCTAAGGTAATCCTAGAAGATTTAGGCTTAGAATACCAAATCTTAGACTCTATTTACGACCCATCAAAACCGGCAGGCACAATTGTTTCACAAAATCCAAAATCAACTGCTTTTTCCTTGCTCTTTGTAAAATCTGGACGAACCATAGCACTACGTGTGACCAAGAAAACGGATATGGTAGAAATGCCAAGCTTAATCCATAGGCAACTTAAATTTGCTGAAAACACACTGCAAAGCAGGGGCTTAAAATGGATCATTCGATACAAACCTACGAACGATGCAAACGGATCAGTACTGGAACAGCTTTATAAAGGTAATCGTATCAAAGAAGGTGCGCGTATTCCGGTCGGAGCAACCATTATTTTAATTGTTGGAGAAAATGACGAAGGCGAACCTATTAGCATTCCTGACTTCTTTGGACTAACCTTCAGCGATGCGAAATACATTATTGATACCCTTGGGGTTTCAGTAAATTATATTTGTAATGATTGTATTACCAGAGAAGACACCCTAGCATCGCGGGTAATTATTCAGAGTCCTGAATACATTGAAGGAGAAACCGTGCCGAAATCTACCCCATTTACCATTCACCTTCGCAAAGATTTCAACGGTTACATTGAAAACGAAGAACAATAATGCGCAGTACCCTTTTAATCGCAGCACTTGCCTGCTTAATGGTGAGTTTCGGACAAGAACTGGAACACAATACAGGAAAAAACATCGGATTTGAACCCGTTTATGGACTTAAAAAACCGAATTCCACAGAAAAATCCCTAAGCATCGACAGTACCTTTATTTTTGCTTCGGATACCTTGTCCCTTCCCTTATTTGATGATTTTTCCACAAGCAAGTTTCAGCTGTTTCAGGGGGTATTTAATGCTCCGGGTAATACTGAACAAACCTACTACCGCCTGGTGAATCCAGCGACCAACCTTCCGTTGGCAAACGGAGTAAGCTATACCAATCAAGCAACCTTTCGAAGAACCTATGACATTGCTACAGAAACTACAACGGATGTGACCTTTCCGTCCTTGAATGTTACTGAAAATAATTTAACGACCTATCCCCCCGTAGGTACTCCAATTTCTCTATATCCTCCATACTATATTTATGATACAGTTGGTGTGCAAGACCAAAGCGACACCATTTGGATAAGTAATCCAGCATACACCCAAGATTCAGCTACGGTGTTTTTTCAAACCATTGAGGATTCCACCAAGATATGGATAGATCGAATGGCCTATCACAACATGCGATATGGGTTCAATCCTAGATCCCTTGGTGTAGCAACTTTTGACGGATTAGATGAAGATGGATATCCTTATCAGTTTGGAAGTGCAGTAACAAATTACGGTGACCGTTTAACGTCTAAATGCATCAATCTCTCAAACTATAATGCCGGCGACTCCTTATATTTTAGTTTTTTATACCAACCCGAAGGACTAGGAGATGTACCCGAAACTGGTGATTCCTTAATCCTTGAGTTTTATGCACAAGACCTTGACCAATGGAAGCACATCTGGAGCGTATCCGGAACAAGTATTCATCCCTTTAAATCGGTGCACGTTCCCGTACTTGATGATCAGTTCTTTCGCGATGGGTTTAAATTTCGATTTAAAAACTACGGTGCATTAAGCGGTTCATTAGATCATTTCCACGTTGATTATGTGCATTTGCGGGCATTATCAGATTACACGGATACCTTATTCAAAGATTTTGCCTTGTGTTATCCGCTCAATACCTTATTGCAAGACTACACAAGCGTTCCATGGGATCATTACAAAAACACCTCAGCAGGTATGATGACTAATGGCTTAGAAGTAAAAGTTTATAACGGAAGTAATTCCGCAGAGAATTATCAAAATGGCCAAGTTGTCGTTCAACACAACGGTACCCAGGTTGGGAATTTTAGTTTACCCGGATTTTTGTTAGCTGAAGGGAATATTAATTACAATCCAAACACCCTATTCACCTCTTACCATGATTTATCTGCAGGGTATGAATATGACAGGACCTTACCTGGAAATCAACAAGTATTCAAAGTGAATGCATCTGTTTCTGCACAATTCCCTAATTTAATGAGTAATGACACCTGCGAATTTCTTCAAGGGTTTTATAATTATTACAGTTACGACGATGGATCAGCAGAGGCCGCTTTTGGTCCAACTGGAGTTCAATCCATGTTGGCTGTTCACTTCAATGCCTATGAGGCCGATTCCTTACTCGGCGTTTACCTGCATTTTGTTCCGTCGGTAACGGATGTATCGACCAAGTTGTTCTACCTTACCGTTTGGGAAGATTTGAACGGTGAACCTGGAGCCGTATTATTTGAAGACGATGCATTTTCACCAAGACAACCCACCTATGCCAATGGATTAAATAACTTCAATGCCTATTACTTTCCGAATGGTCAGAAAATCCCTGTTGGTAGCTCCTTTTTTATTGGATGGAGACAAGTAGATGCTGTTCGATATAATCTTGGATTAGACCGAAACATTGACCACTCGCAAGAAATTTTCTACAGCGTAGATTTTGGTGCCACGTGGGAAAACCCGCCATTTCCGGGTTCCGCGATGCTACGTCCTATCGTATCCACTACGCTCGATGGAGAACTTGGAGTGGAACAAGTGCAAATGCTTGAATATGCAGTATATCCGAATCCCACGAACTCTTTTATTCATATTGTCAGCCCATACAGCGATGAAAAGGGGTTTGAATTATACGATATACAAGGTCGTTTCATTAGCGAAAATCAAGACAATATGATGGATTTAAGTAGACTGAATTCAGGATATTACTTCATCCGATCCATACAACACCCTGATCAAGTAATGAAAATTCTACGGTGTGAATGAGGATCTTGAATTGCATGATTCCGAACAGGATGAAGAGGAATTATATGAACACCATCGCTTTCAGGTAGACCCCGGACAAAGCATCGTTAGAATTGATAAGTTCCTGATCGACCGGATGCCAAAAACATCTCGGAATCGCATTCAGGTTGCCGCCCGGAATGGGAATGTCCTCGTAAATAAAAAAGCGGTAAAACCGAATTATCGAATAAAACCAATGGATGATATTTCCATTGTAATGCCCTACCCTGTTCGTGAAATCGAATTGATTCCTCAGAACATCCCCTTGGATATTGTGTATGAAGATAATGACTTGCTGGTGGTTAATAAACCCGTCGGTTTGGTAGTTCATCCCGGATATGGAAATTACTCTGGCACTTTAGTAAATGCGCTGGTTTATCATTTTAATCACTTACCATCCCTTCCAAATAATTATTACGGTCGTCCAGGATTAGTGCACCGCATCGATAAAAATACTGCGGGTTTATTAGTAGTTGCTAAAACAGAACATGCGCTAACCCATTTAGCTAAACAATTTTACGAAAAGACTACCAAGCGCATTTATTGGGCCTTGGTATGGGGCGATGTGACGGAGCCGGGTACGATTAATAAGCATGTAGGTCGTTCTCCTAAAAACAGAAAAGTAATGACCACTTTTGAAGGGGAAGATCAAGGAAAACATGCGGTAACGCATTACAAACCGCTTACTCGTTTTGGATGGGTTACCTTAGTTGAATGTCAACTTGAAACTGGAAGAACCCATCAAATCCGGGTGCATATGCAATCCATTGGGCATCCCTTATTTAATGATTTCGAATATGGTGGAGATAAGATGCGAACCGGGCCCAATACAAATGCTTACAAATCTTATGTGCAAAAAGGCTTTGAAATGCTCCCTGGACAAGCCTTACACGCTAAAACCTTAGGCTTTAAACATCCTGAAACAAACGAATTATTATACTTTGATAAAGCGATAAATCAAGGGTTATCGGAGCTACTCGAACACTGGGAAAAATGCCCTTTTGGATTTTAATATTATTTTCCTAATTTTGTTAACAAACTGCAAGTTATAAACCAAAGACTAACTATGAAAAAAGCACTAATCCTTACGCTTTCTATGTTTATGATTGTTGTTCAATCACTTGGGCAAGTAAATCAACCAAAATACATTGCCGATGCATTAAAAGCTTACGAATCTGGCAAATACTTTGAAGCGCTTCCTAAATTAGAAGCAGCATACAACAAAATGACAAATAAAGGAAAGTCAATTTCTGAAAAAGGTGGTATGGCTTATAAAGTCGCCGATTGTTATCGCCGCATGGAACAATATGACAAGGCCTTACAATGGTATGGTTCAAGCATCGAATTGCGTTACTATGACGTAGAACCAAAAGTATATTATTATCACGGCGAGATGCTTCGAATGAACGGTGAATTAGCGAAAGCGAAAGACAGTTACAACAACTATAAGAACAAACGTGGCAAAGACACATCAATCGATATCGATGCGATTATCAGTACTTGTTCTGAATTCAATGTAGTCCATGAAGAAGAATCAAAATACGTAGTAAAAGTAGAAGACAAGCTTAATGCAAAGGAATTTGATATGTCGCCCTCACTTTACGACAAAAAGGAAACTCAATTTTACTTTGGAACGCAGCGAGAAGATATTACTCATCCGGCACGTGACCCAATCACCGGTGAAAAATTCATGGATATTTGGGTGGCTGAATACAATGAAAAAGGTGACTTCATTAGCGCTAAAACGATTGATGCAGAGAATTCAATCAACACCAAAGACAATGAAGGTACTGCGGTACTCGATAGAAAAGGCAAGACCTTATACTTTACTCGATGCCCAGCATTACCAAAACAAAATCTTGGTTGTGACATTTGGTCAGCTGATAAAGTTGGAGAAAATGAATGGGATAATGTAGTTAAAATACCAATTGATAAACAAGGAGATTCAAATTCCGTGGGTCATCCATGTATTACAGCAGACGGAATGATGTTGATTTTTGCATCCAATATGCCTGGAGGCTTAGGCGGAAAAGATCTTTGGTATTTAACTTATAACAAAAAAGCTCAAGCATGGGATTCAGTTCCTAAAAATATGGGCCCGGGAATCAATACAGCTGGAAATGAATTATTTCCTTCTACAACGTACAACGACAGCTTATTCTTCTTTGCAAGTGATGGTCATCCTGGGGTTGGAGGCTTAGATATTTTCAAAGCAACTATAAGCACTAGCACGAAAGAACCTCTTAAAAAATGGGGTAATGTTCAGAACATGTTGAAACCAATAAACTCTGCATCCAACGATTATGCAATGAGCATGAGAAAAGATTTAAAGAGCGGTTTTTTCACGTCAGAACGGTCTAATCCTAAGAACAGAACCTACACGCCAGACATCTACTCCTTCTCTACACCACCAGTGAGTTATGATCTGACCGTTATCGTTTCGGAGGTTGGCAGCAAAAAGAAAATCGAAGGGGCTAAAGTTGTGGTAAATGAGTTGAAAGGTGCCAACTGGGATGGTTTAACCAAGAAAAATGGTAAAAGTGATAAATGGGCTGACCGTAAAGGAGACAAGAAAAATCCACGTTACATAAACGGTAATTTTGATTATGAAATCAAGGCCTCAAAAGAACGCTATTTGCCAATGGTTCGCCCATCAAAAATTACGACGATGGGTCTAGAGCAATCAAAAAGCTTTGTTGTTGAAATCGAATTAATTCCAATCGAGCTTAGAACTCCAGAAATTCGATACTATTTAGATAAATGGACCTTTGTTGAAGACAATACGATTCAATCGATTGACTCTATTGGATTTCTTGTAGATTTATTGAAAAAGAATCCAGAAATCATGATTGAATTATATTCACATACTGACAGTCGTGATACGGAACTGCACAATGCGAAACTTTCTGAAAATCGTGCTATCGCTGTGTACAAAGAACTAGTAAAAGCTGACCCTAAAAATGCGTGTCGAGTTACACCAATTGGAATGGGTGAAAAAGAACCTTCAAAGTATATTGATGAGAACGGAAAGGAGCAAGTGTTAACTGATGAGTACATCAATCAGTTTAAGGCTGATAAATCTAAATTTGAGGCTTTACACCAGTTGAACAGAAGAACTACTGTAAAAATCATTATGGAACCAGGTACTGAGAATCCTAAATTATTCGATGTGAATTCTGCATGTGATAAAAATATTGATACGTACAAGTATACTGATCCACTACCGCGATAAGTAAACAGAAAAATGAATTTAAAAGCCGGTAATTGCCGGCTTTTTTTGTATATTTAAGTATGCGTGAAGAGGGCTTGCAGTGGGCATGGGAGAAGGGATTAATATCTGGCATTGACGCCTATTCGGGTCAACCAATACAACTAATAAATCGTGGCACGTGGAATAGATTTGAACCAGGTCCCGATTTTCGGAATGCTTGCATACAAATAGGAGACATCACATGGCACGGGGATATTGAAATCCATATTCACGCCTCAGATTGGCATAAACACAAACATCATTTAGACCCTAACTACGCCAATGTGATTTTACATGTGGTTACAGAAAATGACCACCCACTCCGCATGAAGGGAGAGCTTATACCAACCATAATAATACCCGAACATATAATCAAACACCTTAATCAGTGGTCAAAAAAAGCAACGGGCAAGCTACCCTGTGAGCATACTCCTCATACGTTCACGCCTGAGTTTCTACATAGCCATTGGCGCATTCGGATGATACGCAAGCAGCAAGAATACGCCAGCGAAAAAGAGATAGCGGCCTATCTTTTGGGGTATGGAATACCTTTTCATCCTCAAAAGCGCAACGGACGTCAACGAGCATCAGCACGAATGCAAACGGCACTAGTCCAAGTGAAAAACTCCCAATTTATTCAGAATCATTCCCCTTTATACATTCAATTGGAAGGCCTAGAAAAGGCAATGAAAAAAAACCTTACACACTTTGAAACCCAAAGCATACTACTCAATGGCATTATTCCATTTTTCTGGAGTGAACCAAATGAAACTGCACTTAGTGCCTTCGCAAAAACACTTCCGGCTGAAAAGAATAGAATAATCACCCAGTTTCAAGCCATTACTGCCCCGCCAAAAAATGCCTATGAAACACAAGCACTTCTCGAAATAAATCGCCAACTTTGCAGTCATAACCAATGTTTGAGGTGTGAACTTGGTCGTAAGATGTTAACCCGATGAAACGACAATTACAAAAAATCATCTTCTTTTTTGAATTACATTCCTATGGAGTTTGTTTATGGTGGGCTAGAAAACTGGGGATCAATCCCTATAAGGTAAGGTTAGGTTTCATTTATTTTTCATTTATCGGGTTGGGATCACCGATTTTGCTTTATTTAATCATGGCTTGGATTCTTGAGCATCAACACTATTTCAAGTTGCAGTCTAAACCAAAAAAAACAATATGGGAGTTGTAAATCTATTGATTACAGGTTCCAATGGGCTACTTGGTCAAAAATTAGTAGCTCTTTGCCTTACGCAAGGATTGCCATTTTTTGCCATTTCATCAGGAGATAACCGAAACCCTTCCTGCCCTGAAACCAAATATGCGTCAATTGATATTACAGATTTTACCTTAGTTGAGAAATTTATTCAAGAGAACACATTTACACACATCATTCATACAGCAGCCATGACCAATGTAGATGCGTGCGAATTGAATCCATCCGCATGCTATGCTGTAAATCATTTGGCAAGTCAACATTTATTTGAAATCGCCAAAGCCAATAATATTCATTTCACCCTGCTTTCCACAGATTTCGTTTTTGATGGTAAAATGGGTAACTATAGTGAATCAGATCAGCCCAACCCCCTCAGTGTTTATGGGAAGTCAAAATGGTTAGCTGAACAAGATCTTCTTAATTCAACCTATACGAATTGGGCGATTGCACGAACCATTATCGTATATGGCATAGGACACAAACTGAATAAATCCAATATTTTTTCTTGGTTGATTAACGAATTATCTCAGGGCAAAGACGTAAGCCTAATAACTGATCATTTTAGGGCACCTACATGGGCAGAGGATTTAGCTACGGGCTGTATTGCTATTGTGAAAAATGATGCTACAGGGATTTTCCATCTTTCTGGCCCAGAAACACTCTCCATTTTTGAGATTGGTGTTCGGGTAGCAAGGTTTTTAGGTGTATCTGAGGCCTTAATAAAGGCGAGCGACTCAACCACACTAAATCAAGCAGCGCCAAGGCCGCCGAAAACAGGATTTAATCTGACAAAAGCAATTTCTGAGCTTGGTTATCAACCCCATACCATTGAAGAAACCCTTGCCTCATTGCAGAATAAATAGTTAAATCGTCAATATTCACCTTAAAATAATATATTTGTTTACTTAAAAAGTAAGATTATGTCTATTTGGAGAAAAAAGGATTTAGCAGCAATGCTAGCAGATGCTGAAGGCGGAGAAAAATCATTAAAAAGATCTCTTGGCGCTTTTCAATTGGTTGCCCTAGGTGTAGGAGCCATTATTGGTGCGGGCTTGTTTGTAAGAACGGCAGCAGCAGCAGCTGAAGCTTCCGGTAATGGAGTAACTTTATCGTTCGTAGTTGCAGCAATTGGCTGTGCATTCGCAGGACTCTGCTATGCAGAATTTGCTGCCATGATTCCAATTTCTGGTAGTGCTTATGCCTATTCGTTTGTCACTATGGGTGAATTAGTAGCCTGGATTATTGGATGGGCCTTAGTTATGGAGTATGCACTTGGAGCCGCCACTGTATCTATCGCGTGGAGTGAGTACCTCAATAATCTGTTTGGTGGGGCAATACCTTATGAATGGTGCCATTCCCCCTTTGAAAGCATCAAATACCTCACCGGAGATGCTGTGAATAAAGCAACCGCATTATATCCTGAATTTGCAAAATCTGTACACCATGGAAAGTTAGTACTTTCATCTGCACAATTGCAAAAGCTACCTACCTTAAGTGATTCGGTGCAAAGTGCTTCAGGGATCATCAACGCTCCCGCCTTATTGATTTTATTCATGTTGACTGCGTTACTAATTAGAGGAACGAAAGAATCTGCTTTTGTAAATGCAATCATCGTATTTCTTAAAGTAGCTATTGTTTTAGTGTTTATTGTAATTGGATGGCAATTCATTAACCCCGACCATTATTCACCATACTTAATCCCAGAGGGAGTAAAAGGACATGAAGGATTTTTTGACTGGGGATGGGGTGGTGTTCTTGGTGGCGCCGGTATCGTATTCTTTGCATTTATTGGGTTTGATGCTGTATCTACCGCAGCGCAAGAAGCAAAGAATCCAAAACGAGATATGCCCATTGGAATATTAGGGTCTTTGGTAGTATGTACGGTATTATATATTCTCTTCGGTCATGTATTAACAGGTGTTGCACCTTGGTCTGATTTTGGTGATCCGGCACTTGGTAAAGAAGCCTCAGTAACTTACACCATTAGTACATACATGAAAGGGTACGAGTGGTTAGCTACCGGCGTTAATGTGGCTATATTAGCTGGATTTTCAAGCGTAATCTTAGTGATGCTTATGGGGCAAAGCCGTGTGTTTTACTCCATGAGTAACGACGGATTATTGCCAAAAGCTTTTGGTGAATTGCATCCAAAGTTCCAAACGCCTTACAAAGCCAATTGGATCTTATTTGTATTCGTTGGATTATTCGCGGCATTCGTTCCAGGAAGTGTAGCTGGAGACCTCACCTCTTTCGGAACCTTGTTTGCGTTCATCCTTGTTAGTGCTGGAGTTTGGATAATGCGGGTAAAAAACCCAGAATTTGTTCGTCCATTTAAAACACCCTTGGTTCCGTTGGTTCCAATTTTGGGAATTCTTGTATGTACCGCAATGATTGTTTCGTTGGATATTCAAACGCTAAAAGTAGCAGGTGCATGGATGGCTCTTGGGCTAATCATATATTTTGTATACAGTAGAAAGAACTCTCATTTGCATAAATAGGTAGTCATTAAACCAGTGCAAGACATGGGCGATGCCCCAAAAAAATCGTTAGGCCTCCTTGATGCTACGCTGCTTGTCGCAGGGTCAATGATTGGATCAGGAATTTTTATTGTTTCCTCAATCATGATGAACGATATCGGTTCGCCTGCATGGATGTTGGTTTTATGGATATTAACAGGCTTAATTACCATCTTAGCAGCCTTGAGTTATGGGGAATTGGCAGGAATGATGCCGAATGCGGGTGGACAATACGTTTACATTCAACGAGCTTTTGGACGGCTTCCATCATTTCTTTACGGATGGACAGTGTTCACCGTAATCCAAACCGGGGTGATTGCCGCCGTGGCTGTTGCTTTTGCTAAATATACAGCAGTTTTCTTTCCAGGCTTGAATGATATGATCGTAGACCTTTTGTTCCTTAAACTGACCTATGCCCATGTGGTTGCCATTGCTTCCGTATTACTTCTCACCTATTCTAATTCACAAGGGTTACAAAATGGAAAGATCATTCAATTCATTTTTACCTCAGCGAAATTGTTTGCACTTTTCGCTTTGATTGTACTCGGGATATACTTAGGCATCAAATCCAATGTATTTGAGCTAAACATGATTGATGCATGGACAGCCTTTAAAACTACACGCACTGAATCTGGTGCAATCACAAAAACACCGTTATTGGGTTGGGCCTTAGTGGGTGCATTAGGCGCAACCATCATCAATTCGTTGTTTTCCGCCGATGCCTGGAATAATGTCACCTTCATTGCTGGGGAAATTAGAGATCCTAAACGAAATATCCCGCGGAGCTTATTCTTTGGGACCTTAATAGTTACGCTCATTTATGTCCTAGCGAATGTAGCCTATCTCATGCTTTTGCCAAACCAAGATATTATGAATGCTCCAAGTAACCGCGTGGGCGCAGCTGCTGCTCATGTGATTTTTGGAGATGCCGGTGTATTAATTATGGCCGGCTTAATTATGGTTTCAACCTTTGGATGTAATAATGGGTTAATACTTGCTGGATCTAGACTTTATCATGCAATGGCCAAGGATGGGTTGTTCTTTAAAAAGGCGAATAAACTAAATACCCATGGAATTCCAAGCGCAGCCTTATGGATTCAATGCCTTTGGGCATCCGTATTGTGTTTGTCTGGGAAATACGAAGACTTATTGACGTATAGTACGTTTGCAAGTTTATTGTTCTATGTTTTAACAATTGCAGGAATTTTTAGATTGCGTAAAACTGAACCGGACACACCTCGTCCGTACCGTGCATTTGGCTATCCAGTTCTTCCTATGCTGTACATCGCAGTCACCAGCGCCATCTGTTTAATTCTATTGGTTTACAGTCCGTTAAACACCTTAATTGGGCTCTTCATTGTAGCATTGGGTATTCCAGTTTACTTTCTTACAGCAAAAAGGCAATAGGACGCTTAAAAACTACGTTTAGGTTGGCTATGAGTCAACAACCTAAACTAACGCCGCGAACCAAATCAGGTCTAATCGTGTGGAGCATATTAGCCCTAGGAATTGTGCTTACCCCCCGAATTCTTAGGACTTGCTTTCCAGGAGACCCGATAAAAATCGAGATAAAAACACTGAAAAAAATCGAGTTATTCAAAAAGTCTGAGCGAAGGAAACAATGGAATAATAAAGGGAATAGATATCATACCCCACCGTCTAAATTCAACCCAAATGAATATACCAAAGCACAATGGATGGCACTCGGACTAACCGAAAAACAAGCAGCTGTGGTGGTGAAATTCTGTAAATATCCACTTAAATCAAATGACGATTTAAAACGAATTTTTGTGATTCCCGAGGCTCTTTTTCTATGCATTAAAGACTCCACCGTATATCCCAACAATGTAAGTGCCAACTACCCTTCCAAAGAACCAATACTCTGTGCGGAAAAACAACCAAAAAGAATCACCATTGGTGCAATAGATAGCACCAAATTAGTCTCTATTAGAGGAATTGGTCCATTTTATGCCAAAATGATCATGCGATACGAGCGAGCCTTGGGTGGTTTTCATAAAAAAGAGCAACTGTTAGAAGTTTTTAAAATGAATGGTGAGACCTATGAACTCCTATGCAGTAAACTTGATTTTTCAGAGACACAAATTCGTAAAATCTCTATAAACAAGGCCACCGCTGAAGAACTTGATCAACACCCATACGTGAATCGTTGGCAAGCAAACTCCATCGTAAAGATTAGAATACAACTTGGGGGCTACCAATCGCTAAACGAACTTCGAAAATCACATTTAATTAACGCAGAAGATTTTGAGAAGTTAGAACCATACGTATCTTTGTAGTATGGAACTGTCAAATAAAATTACGCAAGCCATTCGAGATGTGCATGATTTCCCAAAAGAGGGAATTGTCTTCAAAGACATCACGCCAATCATGATGGATGCAGGGCTAAGCAATGAAATTCTTGAAGCATTAGCAGATCAATTTAGATCAGAAAATCTTCAAGGCATTGCAGGAATTGAAAGCCGAGGGTTTTTATTTGGGTTTCCCTTGGCAATGGCCTTGGGTATACCGTTTATTATGATTCGGAAAAAAGGCAAATTGCCGTACGAGAAAATCTCACACGCATATGAATTGGAATATGGTTCAGCAGTGATTGAAATGCATTCGGATGCCCTAAAGCCTGGCGACCGAATCTTAATCCATGATGACCTCTTAGCTACAGGAGGTTCCGCAGCCGCGGCCGCAGAATTAATTCAAAAATGCCAAGGCGTAGTTGCAGGATTCAATTTTATGGTTGAATTGGAATTTTTAGAAGGGCGTGAAAAACTAAGAACCTACACAGACAACATATCAAATCTCGTTCAATATTAACATCAACACAACAAGTAACATGAACTTTGAAAAAAATGAAAACCAGCAAATGATTGCACAAATGGTGCGTGACTTTGCTGAAAAAGAAATCAGGCCAAATATGATGGATTGGGACCGCGACGAGTTTTTTCCAGTGGAAACCATGAAACGAATGGGAGAACTGGGATTACTCGGGATTTTTGTTCCAGAAACATACGGAGGATCCGGCTTTACTTATTTTGAATATGCTACGGCGCTTATGGAACTCGGAAGAGTGTGCGGAGGAATTGGCCTCAGTGTAGCAGCTCATAACTCGTTGTGTACCGGACACATTTATTACCACGGAAACGAAGAACAAAAGAGACGCTTCCTTCCTAAACTAGCCAGTGGAGAATTTATTGGCGCATGGGGCTTAACGGAGCCTAATACTGGGTCTGATGCCATGCGCATGAAAACAACGGCTGTAAAAGATGGTAATGATTGGATCATTAACGGTGCAAAAAATTGGATTACACATGGCCTTTCAGGGGATGTAGCTGTTGTGCTTGTTAGAACTGGTGAACTACTAGATAGCAATGGAATTACAGCCTTTATTATCGAAAAAGGCATGCCCGGTTTTTCGGCCGTTAAAATCAAAGATAAATTTGGTGTACGTGCAAGTGAAACCGCTGAACTAATTTTCGATAATGTCCGTGTACCGCAAGAAAATGTACTTGGAGAAGTTGGTCAAGGATTTAAACAAGCCATGCAAGTATTAGATGGTGGAAGAATCTCCATCGCAGCGCTCGGTTGTGGGATCGCCAGAGGCGCTTTCGAGGCATCGGTTAAGTATGCAAAAGAACGTGAACAGTTCGGACAACCTATTGCAGGATTTCAAGCCATTGCATTTAAACTGGCTGATATGGCCACAGAAATTGAAGCTTCCGAACTATTAACCTTTCAAGCGGCATACCGAAAAAATAATAAGTTAAGCGTTACGAAAGAAGGGGCTTTTGCAAAATACTTTTCTTCAGAAGTAGCGGTAAAATGCGGTAACGAAGCCGTTCAAATCATGGGAGGCTATGGCTATACCAGGGAGTATCCGGCAGAGAAATTCTTAAGAGATTCTAAGCTTCTTACCATTGGTGAGGGAACCTCAGAAATTCAAAAATTAGTTATCTCAAGAGATTTAATAAAATAAATTTGGATTATTAGCGGTTTACCGTATCTTTGCAATCCTAAAAGTTAGAACATATGCTTATTATTCCGATTAAAGAAGGTGAAAACATCGAACGTGCACTTAAGAAGTACAAGAAAAAGTTTGAAAAAACTAACGTAATGAAACAACTTCGAGCGCGTAAAGAATTTGAAAAACCATCTATTTCTCGACGTCAAGAAGTAATTCGTGCCGCCTATAAGCAACGTATGCAATCACAACAATTGTAACATTACAACTGATATTTCGTTAAGGGGCCTAGGCCCCTTTTTTTATGCTCCAAAAATTCTACGAATACTTGCGCTTTGAAAAGCGTTTTTCTGAACACACCCTAGTCGCTTACACGACGGACTTGGAGCAATTTATTGTGTTTTCTGAGGTAACTACCCTTCAAGACATTACCCAATTGAAATCGGTATTTATTCGTGGATGGATTGTTCAACTCATGGAGGATGGGTATTCTAATAAAAGTGTAAATCGCAAATTAGCATCCTTACGCACCCTATTTAAGTGGTTGAGGAAAGAAGGGATAAATGTTGAAAATCCGATGTCGAGAATTCGAGGACCAAAAGTTGAAAAACGACTCCCCTCCTTTGCTAGAGAACAAGAACTAGGGTCAGACCGAACGAAGCACCTGTTTAATGACGACTTTAATGGATTACGCGATGAATTAATGCTGGAATTGTTTTACCAAACAGGCATTCGTTTGAGCGAACTTATTGGATTAACCCTACAGGATATTCAATCCAATAGCATCAAGGTATTGGGAAAACGAAATAAAGAGCGCATCATTCCAATTAGTTCCTCCTTGCACCATATACTCAACCGCTATATCGCTACACGAACAGTATACGCCAAATGTAATCGCTTGTTGATTCTAGAAAACGGTAAACCACTTTATCCGGCTTTCGTATATCGTAAGATTCATCAACTGCTTGGCACACTAACTACCCTAGATAAACGTAGTCCACACGTTTTACGCCACACCTTTGCAACGCACATGCTAAATAACGGCGCCGGTCTTGAAACATTAAAAGCTTTACTTGGACATGCTTCGCTCGCCGCAACACAAGTATACACGCACAACTCCTTTGCGCAATTAAATCAAATATACCGGCATGCGCATCCCAGGATGAATAAAAACTAGGGGTTTAGTTTAGGATTCTTTAAATGACGCTCGGCATCACGCTGCGTTTTTTTATCTAGATTTTTTATCATGGCATGGGTAAGGTCGATCCCTGTTTGATTTGCAATGCAAATTAAAACAAACATTACATCCGCTAATTCATCTCCTAAATCCTTGTTTTTGTCTGATTCTTTTTCACTTTGTTCGCCATATCTTCGAGCCATAATTCGCGCAACCTCACCTACTTCTTCTGTGAGCATGGCCATGTTCGTTAAGGGATCAAAATAGCGAACACCGTTCTCTTTAATCCATTGATCAACTAATGCTTGTGCTTCATCTATTTTCATATGCTTTCATGTATTGTTGCACATATTTTCCAATAATATCAAACTCTAAATTAACGCGGTCACCTATGGCAATTTGATGAAAGGTTGTATGCTCGTAAGTATACGGAATAATGCAAACGCTGAATTGATTCGATCGGGCATCGACCACGGTAAGGCTAACGCCGTTCACCGTAATGGATCCTTTTTCTACAGTCAATTGATCCCCCTCATACGTGAACGTAAATTTCCAACTCCCCTCTTGATCTTCAATGGCATTACAAATCCCTATCGTGTCAACATGTCCCTGAACAATATGCCCATCGAGCCTGCCGTTATGCTGCATACTTCGTTCCAAATTCACCAAATCTCCAACCTTCCAGTCGGTAAGATTTGTTTTCACAATCGTTTCATGAATCGCAGTAACTTGATATTCCGCGGAAGATGGATTGATATGAACAACAGTCAAACAACATCCGTTATGCGAAACACTTTGATCTACATTAAACGAAGGCGCTAAGGCAGTGGTTAAGGTAAGTGTTATGTTGTTTTGGTGCTTTTCAAGTTGAACTACACGTGCCATTTCCTCAACAATCCCTGTAAACATTATTTAATTGTTTTGATTAATAAATTTATACCCAACCCCGCGAATCGAATGGAAATATTTTGGGTGTTTTTGATCTCCTTCAAACATCTTTCGAAAAGCCAATACAAAGTTATCAATTGTTCGGGTTGTAGGGTATACATCCTCTCCCCAAACTTTATCTAAAATCTCATCTCGAGATAATACCCGGTTTTCATTTTCCACAAAAAGTTTAAGTAAGGTCATTTCTTTTTTTGACAAGGTGTGGATTTCTTGAGTAGTTGTATTCAATACCTCCATAGACTCAAAATCGAGTTCAAATAATCCAAGTTTATAGGAACGAGTTTGTCTTGGAATCAATACTTGAATTCTAAGCATTAATTCTTCTAGGTTAAATGGCTTTGCCAGATAATCATTGGCGCCAGCTTTCAAACCCTCTATGCGGTCAGAAGTGTTTCCTTTTGCAGATAAAAACAAGATGGGCACATTGCTAAGGGACCGAATTGCTTTACATAATTCTATCCCAGAATGCCCAGGGAGCATGTTGTCGAGCATAACTAAATCGCAAGAAATTACGTGCTGCATGTTTGCCATAACATGGTCGCCGTG
This sequence comes from Crocinitomicaceae bacterium, assembly GCA_044353585.1. Taxonomy (GTDB): domain Bacteria; phylum Bacteroidota; class Bacteroidia; order Flavobacteriales_D; family Crocinitomicaceae; genus UBA952. Next base: position 201,592 of record JBILBR010000003.1, read on the forward strand.
TGTGTATTTTAGGGTGCTATATCCTTCTTTAACTAGGTTAAATAAAATAAACTCCATTAAGATTGGGTCGTCCTCAACGACGCAAATTCTTACCATTTTTTGAACGTTAAAAATTGTATATTTGTGAGTGAAATTAAACAAAATCCTTTCTCTATGAAAAAACTTTTACTCGGATTCATTGGCGCTTTTGTGCTAACGGTCTCAATTCAAGCACAAGTTCATGTGTTTTCAAAACAAGTGTTTGGCAAGGAAGTACCTACAACTGAAGTTGCCGCGCCAAATTTAGTCCAATTGCAACAAGAAGATATTTTACGTGACAAACAAGGTCTTCTCTATCGAATCGGTGTGGCGAGCACCGTAAATATTTCTCCACAAAATGCAGGGAGTTGGACTACGCTAGCGAATGGAGACCGTCAATGGAAATTGCGTATTAGCTCGGAAGGTGCTGAAGCATTGAGCTTCTTATTTCAAACCTTTAAAATCTATGGTGCCACAACCCTAGAGATTAAAAATAATCAAGGGGCTTTACTACATCCGGTATTAACTCAAAAAGAAGTAGAAGATCACTTTATGTACGATGCCGCGCTGTGTAGTGGTGACGAAATGGTTCTTGTGTTGACCGAACCAAAGCATGTCACTCCATCCGAATTATTCATTGATCGAATGATTTACAACTATCGCGCTACAGGAACAAATTCGGAAGAAAAAATCAATGAATCTGAGGCCTGCGAAGTAAACGTGAATTGTACTCCGGTTGGTGATAACTGGCAAGATGAAAAACGCGGTGTTGCTCGAATCTATGTGGTTGAAGGGAACCAAGCTGGATGGTGCTCAGGTTCATTAGTAAACAATTTAGCGAATGACTGTAAGCCCTTATTTTTAACGGCATTACATTGCGGTGTTAACTGTACAACGGCGGATTTTAATCAGTGGAAGTTTTACTTTCGCTACGAATCACCAAACTGCACGAATCCAAATATCGCAGGAACCTTAGATGATTATTTCATCAATGGGTGTGTGAAACTTTCCGATTCTGGTGATGGAGGAGGAGCAACAGGTTCTGACTTTTTGTTGGTGCAATTAGGTACCGTTGCAAATCAAGCAACTACGGTTACTACGCTTAAATCAGCCAATTTTAATGCCTATTGGAACGGTTGGGACGCCAACAACACCGCAACTTCAGGAGGTGTGGGTATACACCACCCTGCTGGGGATATAAAAAAAATATCAACCTTTAATGGAAATACCGTGACCTCCGGTTGGAACGGAAACGGTTTACAATCTCACTGGAGGCTCATTTGGTCTTCCAATGCTAACGGCCACGGAGTAACGGAAGGTGGTTCCTCGGGTTCGCCTTTATTTAATAATTCCTCAGGAAGAATTGTAGGTACACTTACGGGTGGGGGCTCATTTTGTAATGCTACAAACCAACCGGACTATTACGGTAAAATGTCCTACCACTGGATTTCCAACGGGTCAACAAATAACCGTCGTTTAAAGCCGTTCTTGGATCCAGCTAATACGGGTGCTTTAACACAAAATGGTTCAGCTGATCCATGCTCATCTCCGTCTATGCCCGTTGCAAATTTTATTGGAACACCTACCACCGTTAACGTGGGAAGTAATGTAACCTTTACAGATCAATCAACTGGAGTACCTACTTCATGGGCTTGGACTATATCTGGCAGTGGTTGGGCATACACAAGCGGTACCAGCGCAACCTCACAGAATCCTATAGTTACCTTTAATACGGTTGGTCAATATACAGTAACGCTTGTCGCTACGAATGCAATGGGGAATGATTCAGAAATAAAAACTAACTATATCAATGTTGTACAGCAAACAGGACCTTGTACACCATCTATTTCGAATCCTTGTGATGAATTTATCGGAGGTGTTCAGTTGAATACATTAAACAATACCAGTTCATGTACAGCAGGTGGATACGCAGACTATAGCAATATGTCTACTACCTTAGCAAAAGGAACTGCGTATTCTGCAACAATTACCCCTGGAATCACCGGCCAAGCAAATCCTGGTGCATACACAGATGACGAGATAGCGATTTGGATTGATTACAATAACGATATGGATTTCAATGATGTTGGTGAGCAAGTTGGATACGTATTGGTTGCTACGGGATGGAGTAATGTATTTAATTTTACCGTTCCAATGTCTGCCTCTACCGGTGCCTTGAACATGCGCGTACGTATTTCTTATTCGCAGGATGGGGCAATTGACCCATGTGCTGTGGCTACTTATGGTGAAACAGAAGATTATACAGTTACCTTAACTGGTCCGGCTGGAATGGATGGACTTGATGCCAACTTGGTTTCTATTTATCCAAATCCAACAGAAAATAAAGTAACGATTGCATTGGGTGAGTTGGCTAAAGAAACGAATCAAATTGATGTGCTTGATATCACAGGAAAAACGGTACGTCAGCTTACACAACTTACTGGATCTGTTGCTGAATTAGAACTAAGCAACCTCGCAAAAGGAATTTACCATGTGGTGATTTCAACGAATCAAGGAACGATTACTAAACAAGTAATTAAACAATAAGTAAGCGCTTCAAGTAGTTAAAGCCCCGGATTCCGGGGCTTTTTTTGTACTTTCGCAACATGAGGATCGAAGTTACTCATCCAGGATTTCTTGCGCTCCTAACCGATTCTCCCGGGGTCTATAAATACTATGATGCCAAAGGGAAATTACTGTATGTTGGCAAAGCCAAACACCTAAAAAAAAGGGTTTCTAGTTATTTCAATAAAACACATGATGATGCCAAAACAAGAATTCTTGTAAGGCAGATTCATTCGATTGAACTGATACTGGTTGACTCGGAAATGGATGCGTTGTTGCTTGAAAATAACCTCATCAAAGAAAATAAACCTCGGTATAACATACTATTAAAGGATGATAAAACCTATCCATGGATTTGCCTAAAAAAGGAACCCTTCCCACGCGTCTTTATTACGCGAACTAGGTATGCGAACAAAGACGAATATTTTGGTCCCTACCCCAAAGGGAAAATTCATAGGCAACTTTTAGATATTATTCATGAACTATATCCGATTCGAACCTGTTCATTGGATTTATCTCCACAAGCCATCGAACGAAAGCAATATAAAGTCTGTTTAGAATATCATCTGAAACGCTGTGATGGTCCATGCATTAACGCTGGACTTAATGAACTTTATGAGGGGTATATAGCAGAGATTAGGTTGCTCCTTAAGGGAAAGACTTTTACGTTGATTCAAGCGCTTAAGCGGCAAATGAACGAACATGTAAGTAAGTTGGCGTTTGAACAAGCTCATCTGGTAAAATCCAAGCTTGAAGCACTCGAAGGGTACCATGCTAAATCGGTTATGGTAAATAATCCAAAAATCAACTGCGATGTATTAACGCTATCTCAAGAAGATCACTTGGTTTTTTATAATTACCTGTGGGTTAGGGAAGGACGTGTTGATTTTTCTATATCTGACCATGTAAATTTACCAATTAATGAATCATTAGATGACCTAGCAAAGATTATTTGGCATCAGTTGCACATGGGGTTCAACAGCCAAGAACATGAAATTATAAGCAATATAGATATAACCAATGACCTTCCGGGATTTCATTTTAGTAAACCCTTACGAGGAGAAAAAGCAGATCTTATTACCTTCTCGCTTAAAAACATAAAGCATCGCACCAATCAAGCGGAGGTACCAAAGACGGTGGTGAATGTAAGCGATCGCATCGCACACTTACAAGAAGGCCTGCGCTTACCTGTTGCGCCAAAGCACATTGAATGTTTCGATAATTCCAACTTTCAAGGGACAAATGCAGTGGCCGCTTGCGTAGTTTTTAAAAACGGGCTACCCGCTAGTTCAGAATATCGACATTTTAATATCAAAACAGTTATCGGACCGGATGATTTCGCTTCTATGAAAGAAATTGTTCATAGGCGATATAAACGCGCTTTAGATGAAAACCGCAGCTTACCCGACCTTATCGTTATTGATGGCGGGAAAGGGCAGCTTTCGGCTGCATTAGAGGCCCTTGAGATATTAAATCTCAGAGGTAAAGTTCCTATAATTGGCTTAGCAAAAAAACTTGAAGAGGTGTTTTTCCCCGGGGATACATACCCCATACTTTTGGATCGAAACAATCCTGGGCTGTTATTGCTACAACATATCCGGAATGAAGCACATCGATTCGGAATAACACATCACCGCAATAAACGAAGCAACACTTTTTTAACGTCTGAATTCAATCAAATTCCTGGGATTGGAGATAAATCTCGTCAAAAAATACAAGCCCATTTCGCCAGCTTGAACCAATTTAAAAAGGCAAGCCTTGAAGAACAAGACCTAAAACTAGGAAAAACCTTAGCAAATAAAGTAAGATCCTACCTTAAGGATTAGTGCTTAATGAAGGGAAGGGTTTTCTTTCCGCTATTTCCTTGTAACAATAACGTATATTTCCCAGCCGCCAGTTCTTTCGTGTCCATCATGATTATGTTTTGACCAGTATTCGACTGAATTCGATGCGCTTGGATCTGTTTTCCTGCCATATCCAAAATACTTACAGTTAATTCAGAAGAGGACGTGGCAGTATACTCTATAGACAATTCATCTTGAACCGGATTAGGGTACAAAGTGATGTTGTTTAAGTTTTGATCTTCATTTACACCCAATACAATGGTATTTGAAGGAGAACCACCATATAAATTGATATCGTCTAAATAAAAGTTGTTTCCACCTTCTCCTTCAAAGCGAAATTTCACACGGAAGTTTTGCTCGAAATAGTTACTGGTTACATTGGTCATATGTACTGTAGCCCAGTCCGCTTGACTGCTTGGTTTCCATGAAGTTGCTAAGGCTATAGAACTTAGTTGCGAGCCTCCTAAGGTTTTTCGCTGCACCCAACTCTCCCCACAGTCGCCTGTGATAAATACTTTAAGGTATTCATAATCCGCAGCTAGTTTTTTTCTGTACGAATAACGGAAACTTAAGGTAACTGTTCCATTCGCTGGAACTACAGATAAATCGATAGGCGAGCTAATTAGTTCGTCAATATTAGATGGTGCTTGACCGAAATTCATCAATTTCGCACATTGGTTTCCTGAATATCCCGTTGTATTTTCAATGGTGTATGCATTATTATTCTCTTGATTAATAACTTCCCAATTGATTAGGTTATTCAAGGAAGCATACGATTCAAATCCTTCCCAAAATGGAATAGTAGCTGGAGCTGGCAATACGCGAATAAAATTATTTTTCACTTCAGCATCTGTAGTTCCACCGTCTGAAGCAGTAAGCGAAACATTATAAACACCCGGTGTGTTGTAAACAACTATTGGATTTTGTGACGTTGAAGTAGCTGGTGTTCCTCCTGTAAACGCCCAATTCCAGCCGTTCACTAGATTGTATGATTCATCGGTAAATTGAAGCGTGTCGCCAACACAAATAGTAGTTCGTGTTGAAGTAAAGTCAGCTTTGCACAAATATGGAGCAGTTCCCGCACCAACTGCAGTTAGATTCGCAGCAGAAACTACATTGGCTCTCCCTGTATTGTTGCTCTGTAATGCAGTTCTCATACGTGTTTTTTGTCCTTGAGTAAACATTTTAGAACAATAGGAATAATCCATGTAGTTTTCTACGTTATCCCGGATATCAAATCCCCAATACGCATTATCCGAATTACATGTATTTGAACTCATAATACAGGCCTGTACACCAATACAATTCGGTGTATCTTGAACGTTATCATCTGTTGAACAACTTGAAGCTGTTCCTGGATTATTGTTAGGACCCCAGGTATGATCTAAATTTAACCAATGGCCTACTTCGTGCGTCATGGTGCGACTTGAACCGATCGAACTTGTACCAATTGAACCCACATAATCATGAAGCACCCAAATACCATTTGTCATTTGCGTGGCAGACCAACCGGAAGGTTTTGTTGTATACCCCGCGGCACCACCAATATCTCCACAAATAAACACATTAAGATATTTATTTCCTGGCCAAGTACCATTAAATACATCATTTCCCGCTATAATAGCCGCTACTTGGTCACCTCCATCAGCACCATTATAACTCATTGGCGAAAGGGTTCTAGTAATTCCTTTAAAACACTGTCCGTTCGGTGCTTTAGTAGCGAGTAAAAATTCAACCTCGATATCCGCAGGCATACCTTGAAATTCTGCATGGACATTGTTCGCGTCTTGATTTAACAAGCGATAATCACGATTCATTAAATCCAAGCAATCATAAATTTGTTCGTCAGAAATATTCTCTACCCCATTGTTATGCAATACGTGAAACACAACAGGTATTTTATACACCGTAGCCTTTTGAATTGGCTTTTTTGCAAGCTGAATTTCCTCTAAGGAATCCAACATACGGTGATACTGATATTCCGGATTCTGCATCAATGCAGCCATTTTCTTATGTTGATGGCAATATTCTACTGCTTCACCTTCTCTAGCATTACTCGGGTCAAAGGTGTTTTTTGTTTTAACTTGAGCATTTATGCTTAATACAAAGAATGCTAAAAATAAGGTATAAATATGCTTCATGTTTCTAATTTTTTCCGTGCTAAAATACGATTTTATTCTATCGAATCAAACGTTCAAGAAGCATTAAAGTTCATTTAACTATCTTTACCTTATGAAATCAAAAACTGCCAAAGAATCCACCTCCATAACAACCTACGTTGTACTTCCAAATGACACAAACCCCTTAGGGAATTTATTTGGCGGACAGTTATTAGCCTGGATGGATGTGATTGCAAGTGTTTCCGCACACCGTCATTGCAAACGCGTTGTGGTAACCGCGTCTGTTAATAATGTTTCATTCAAACGACCTATTCCTCAATCCTCAATTGTGACGCTTGAAGCAAAAGTATCACGTGCGTTTAGCAGCAGCATGGAAGTTTTTGTAGATGTTTTTGTAGAGGACCCTGTAACTGGAGTGCGCGAAAAATGCAATCAAGCCATTTACACCTTTGTAGCGGTAGATCAAAACGGCGGTCCAATTCAAGTTCCTGAACTTGTTCCAGAAACCGAAGAAGAAATTGAACGATTTCATGGGGCCATGCGACGAAGGGAATTGAATTTAATTCTTGCAGGGAAAATGAAGCCTTCGGAGGCGGTTGAAATCAAAAAACTATTTATAGATGATGCGTTATAGTTTACTCGTTCTGTTTGGAATTTGTAGTGCTGTTCTTTTTGGACAATCGCTATCTGGAAATTGGTATGGCACATTAGATGCCATGGGTCAAAAACTCCCCCTGGTATTGCACCTAACCGATAGCGCAGGAATTTGGAAAGGAACCTTAGACAGTCCGAAACAAAAGGCGAATGATATCCAGATGTCTACAGTTACTGTTAACGGTAAGAAACTACGATTTACCATAAACAAATTACAAGCCTCCTATGAAGGAGAATTGAACGATTCCATGGTTATCTGTGGTAATTTCAAACAAGGCACGTTCAATGCCAAACTTAGGTTTAATCAACAAGAAATCCCACAGCTAGAAACAAAAAAACTACAAGACCCTAAAGAACCAATCCCCTATGTACAAGATGAAGTAACCATATATAACCCAACAGGCGATTTTAATTTAAGTGGTACACTGACACATCCCGAACAAGAAAAGTTGATCAAAACTCCCTGTGTTATTTTAATTACAGGCAGTGGTCCACAGGACCGAAACGAAGAGATTCTTGGACATCGCCCATTCTTAGTCTTAGCTGACCGATTAACGCGCTCAGGATATAGTGTTTTACGCATGGATGACCGGGGAACCGCACAATCCGAGGGGGTGTTTAACGGTGCTACATCCAAAGACTTTGCAACAGACATCGAATCTGCCATCGCGTTTGTAAAGACCTTGTCCTATATCGATACCCAAAAAATAATCTTAATGGGACATAGCGAAGGAGGTATAATTGCTAATATGGTGGCAGCAAAACATCCTGAGGTTTATGGGGTAATCTCTCTCGCTGGCCCTGGGGTTTTAGGTTCAACCCTTTTAACAGAACAACAACTATTAATAGCAAAATCGATTGGAGCCACGGCGAATGAACTTAAAGAATTAAAAACATTTTCTTTAGAATTCTACCCACTACTAACCCTTGATTCGATTGATCAAGTAAGAAAAAATGCAGCTGATTTTCTTAAACAGTTTATTAAAAAAGGAAAAAATAAAGAGCTAAAGAAAAGTAGCAAGGAGGAGCAAGAAGAATGGATAAAACTAAATCTAGATGCCTATGTAAACCCATGGATGCTCTATTTTTTAAATTACAACCCCATGGTTGATTTGAAGAAAATCAACTGTCATTACCTTGCGTTAAATGGCACAACAGATTTACAAGTTCCTGCTCAAATGAATTTGGAGGCGATTGCTAGCTATTGCAATCCGAGAGCTGGAAAAATCAAAGAAATCAAAGCGCTTAACGGATTAAATCACCTGTTCCAACCTTCCGCCACCGGAAGTCCCAACGAATATGGGTCAAATGAAATCACGTTTGACAACACAGCAATTCAAGAAATTCTTAATTTTCTTGATAGAATAACGCAGTGATTTGTTCGGAAATCTCCACAGAATGTTGATTGAGCATACACTGAAAATGACCTTTAGGACAGGTGTTATGTCCAATCTTGGAGCACGGCCGACACGATAAATCACTCACTTGCGCATGAAAAACTGGGGCTGATTGGTATGGATACATACCAAATGCAGGAACAGTGTTGCCCCAAATACACACCATGGGTTTAGCATAGAATGCCGCCAAATGCATTAGGCCCGTGTCGTTGGTTACAACCACCTTCGCTTTAGACAACACCAAAGCCGCCTCTGAAAGACTCGTTTTTCCTACATATGAAATTAGCGATGGGAAGTGCGCGTGCAGTGAACTAGCCAATAAGTTTTCCTTGTCGCCACCCAACAGTACAATCGGCATATCAAGGCGTTCGATGGTTTCGATTAACTTACTTAATGGATATTGTTTGGTTGAGAAAGTAGCACCCAGTACCCAAGCAACGTAATTTGAGGGTAAAGATTCAACCACATGGTTTGCGTTGTTGACCGCTAGGGTAACTGAAATAGGATTGACTGAGGCTGCTTGAGCATAACGTTCCACTACATGAACCTTGGGCAAGGTATTCCATTTAAATGAAGTAAATAACCACTTTTGGAAATTCAATTTACGAAACCGATTCCATGATCCTTTCAACATGAGTAATTGAAGTAAAAAGGTCCGTAAATTATTGTGTAAATCAATGACTAGGTCATAACGTTCTCCTCTTAATTGATTGGCTGTTTCAAGGAGCGATTCTTGCAAAAAACGAGGCTGTACCTTACTGGATAATAAATCCAATACAGGCTTATTACTTGGTTTGGTCAAGAAATGTATTTCGGCCGTTGGATATTTATACTGCAAAGCCTCTACTACTGGGAATGTCAGTAAAATATCTCCTATAGCACTAAACCGTATAACTAATATTTTCACCCTTTAAACATCAATTCAACAATCACTCCACGCCCTTTTTCACTGGATATACTTCCCTTAATACCAGCCATATCCATGCGGTGTTTCATGTTCTGCATTCCCAAGCCTTCATTCAATCCTTCGCCATCAAATCCCACCCCATTATCTATGACTACCAGGCTAATTTTTGATCCTTCAATCGGTTGAATGGATATGGAAATCTCCGAAGCTCTTGAGTGTTTCAAGGCGTTATTCAATACCTCCTGAACTATCCGATACAAATTAAATCGATCTACATTTACAAAGCTCTCCTCATTAATTTGACCATCAATACTTAACGTGAGCGTCATTTTACCAGTCGCGTTTATCCGATGAGCGAAGCGTTCTAAGGCATTTAAAAATCCTTTATCAAGCGCAGGAGGTAATAAATTATAGGCCATTTCACGCAATTCCTGAATCGACCCTTGAAGCAACTGCTTAATTTGTTCTAATGCCCCTTCATCGGAAGCAACAGGCGTTAAATTCTGCAATAATAAATTCAATAGTACCAATTGTTGTCCGATCCCATCATGAAGCTCCCGTGCAATTTTCTTTTTCTCTCCTTCTTCTGCTTGCGCAATGATATCATACTTACGCTGTTCAAAGAGTAACTCATCCGTTTTATCAACCACTAATGCAATATAAGCTTCTTTGTCCTCCGTTAACTGATTCAAAATGATTTGAGTGGAAATCTCTTGCTCAATTAAGGTACGTTGCTTGTAATACCCCATCCATCGTGGACTATTATCTTCAGCTGATAAATTCTGTTCCGAAATAATGAACTCATTCAAGGATTTACCTACGATTTCATTGGCAGTTGATGCATCAAATAAGGTAAGCGCCGCTTGATTACAAAATAAAATTTCATACGTACTCACCGATAATTTCAACATCGGCAGGGGTGAATTATAAAAGAGGTCTTTATATTTTTTTTCTGATTCCGTTAGTTGAACTTGGAATGTTCGGCGGAGCATTCCGTATTTAATTGTTTTATCTAGAACACCCGCATTAATTTCATTTTTCAGCAAATAATCTTGAGCCCCTTTTGCAACAATTTCTAGTGAAAGTGCGCGGTTATCCATTCCTGAAAGCACGATAATCGTTGCACCATCAAAAATTGCTTGAATTCGATCATAGGTCGCAATGCCCGAGGAATCACGAATGTTCAAATCCAAGAGAATTACATCCGGGGTAAACTCTTCTTTGACCTCCAAAGCATCGGCTATCGCATCAATAGACACGATGTCATACGAACTGTAACCCAAAAGAACTAAACGCTCTTGAAGCAGGCTCGCAAAAGAAAGATCATCTTCTACGATTAAGATATTTACATTTTCCATTCCCCTAAATTCTGAATAAAGACGCGATCTTTATCCGTAACTGCTTCTAAGTTATGAAGAAATTCATTGCGATCTTCCTCCGAAATACAGTCCACGGGGAAGGTAAGTTGAAGCGCTTGTATGTAATCAAAAAATAAGGTTTGTTGGGATAAACTAACTTTTCGCAATCCCGAAAAATATAATACAATCACTTCCCTATCAGCAACAATTATGGCTTTTTTACTTAAACCTATACCAAACCGAGGCAGGCCGATGATCAAGAAGAGTAGATTATCCATTGCGGAGGCTAAGAATACTGCTGAACAAAGGATGGCCTCTGAGGAAAGAATATAGAGCGCAATACCAACTGCGGTTAATATACCGGCCTCCAATAACGTATAGACGATAACCCGTTTTCGACGTTCATTACTTACCTTGGTATGAAAAACAAAGCGATCGGTTTGGCGAATGGTAAAAAGTGCAACCCACCGGCGAATGCTGCGATTAGCTGCAAGAATTGCCATCAATAAGGCCAAGCCACCAAACATGTATTCCTTATAGGGTAGATTAGCGCCAGAAGTCCGTATAAACTCAAGGGGGAAATCGAATCCAACAAAAATGGCTAAGGCCAAGGTTGGAAAAAATAAAACCAATAAAAATGAATTGGTAAGTCTATTCATTTGGCAGTTGTTTCAACCTCGTTTTTAATTTCGAAACTTGTTGCTGAATATCCTTGATTTTTTTGTCAACCTCAGCGCGCAAGGAGTCTGCCCCTTTAGAGCGTGCAAAAAAGGATAAGTTGGTTTCCATGCGGTTGGCTTCTTGTTCCAAGCGCTCAATCTGCTTGCGGATGTCAAACCGTTCTTTTTGAAGCAACTTCGATCGTTCTGGCGATGCTTGAATACTGTCTAATTTTGCAGTAAACGCCATTTCCTCTTTTTCCTTTGCACTTACGGCCAACGTCCCATAGCGTGTATCAAGTGCTCCTTTATATGCGGCATACACTTCATCCTTCTTGGCATGAGGAACCTGACCTATTTCTGAAAATTCAGCCGCCAAACTTCGTAAAGATTTTAAGGCTTCGGAACGGTCAGAGGTATCTAACGCATGAATTCTTTGTATTAATTCTAATTTTAAAGTGAGGTTGTTTTCACGGTCTTTTTCCGCGGACTGATTGGCTTCATCACGGGAATTAAAAAAGGCATCACATGCCGCTCTAAATTCTGCCCACAAACGGTTTTCAGCCTTCCCAGTACTTCCAATGGCTTTCCAATCTTTTTGATAACCAATGATTTTGTGAGAGCTCGTCTTCCAATCGGTTGAGTCTTTCAGTGCATTCACCGCATCTATTAATGCTTTTTTCTTTTCAATGAGCCCGGAATAGGCCTCGTGCTGTGCTTTACTGTATGATTTCTTCAGGTCAAAGAATCCGTCACAGGCCGCCCGAAAGGCTTTCCAAACCTCGTCGTTTTCTTTTCTTGACCCTGGGCCTATTTTTTTATACGACTCCTGTACCGCTTTAAGTTGTTCCACCAACTTGTCCCAATCCTTATTGGACTTGGCTTCGCCGGCTACTGTGTGTAAACCAAGGATTTCTTCTACCAAGGCACGTTTTGCTGCGATATTCTGCACATACACTTGCCGTTGAGCCTCGTAATGCACATTAATCTTCTCATAAATCTGACGAACGGTTTCCCAATATTTTGGTTTAATTAACTCCCATTCTTCATTTTGAACCGGGCCAATTTCTTCCCATTCATCCTGCAACACGCGCAATTGTTGCTCCACAGATTTGATGTCTTCTTCCTCGTTACGGAGTTGCTGTAGTTTGTGAAGGACCTTCTGTTTTAATTGTAAATTCCGTTTGTAATCATGGTCTTTTATTTCGCGATAAATTCGCATGGTATAAAAGAAAATCTCTAATAACCGTGCATATTCTTTTTGAATTCCATCCCGCTGATCTCTCGGAATATCTCCGATTTTTTTCCATGTTTCATGGATGTTCTTATACGATTGAAAGGCCGAAGCAATGTGCTCTTCCGACTCGATGATGCGCTTCAATTCATCTAATAATCCTTTTTTTAATTTCAGATTTTCACGTTCTAAGGTATCTTTCAAAGAGATTTGTTGTTTACGCTTCTCTTGAATGACTTTATAGCGTGTGATGAATTCATTTTTTATATCGGTAAAGTCAATGGAGTCAATCGATTCTCCTTTTTCTGCGGCATCGAGCACGGCGATTTGTTGAACGCGCTCCGCTTCTATTAAGTGATCTTCAAAATTAATCTTCACTTCATTAATTTCTCTACCTATTGCGATTAAATCGTCTTGAGATTCAAACGCAATTAATTGTTCTAGTAAAAGACGTAGTTGTTCCATGCTTACGCTAATTCAAATTGAGAAAGGGTATAGAATTCTTTGATACGTTCATCAAGTTCATTCTTCGTTAATTCTTCCAAGCGCTGTGTACCAAACTTCTCAACACAAAAAGAAGCTAAGGCCGAACCCGCGATGACTGCTTTTTTCAACGAATCAAAGGTGACATCATCTTGTGTGGAAAGATATCCCATCAAGCCGCCAGCAAAGGTGTCTCCTGCTCCGGTTGGATCAAATACTTCCTCTAGAGGCAACGCTGGGGCGTAAAACACTTCATCCGCACTAAAAAGCAAGGCCCCGTGTTCTCCTTTTTTAATGATTACTAGGCGAGGACCTAAGTCCATAATACGTTTAGCCGCTGTTTTAAGTGCATATTCCCCGGTTAATTGACGTGCTTCTTCATCGTTAACAATCAGAAGATCCACCAACTTAAGGGTTTTGTGAAGTTCATCTAATGCGATATCCATCCAAAAATTCATGGTATCCATGGCGATTAATTTAGGCCGAACTTCCATTTGTTCAACCACCTTTCGCTGTACGTCCGGACTTAAATTCCCCAACATTAAAAAGGATGCATTTCTATACTCCATGGGAACAACGGGATCAAAAGTGCCAAGAACATTTAATTCGGTCACCAAGGTGTCCCGACTATTCATGTCGTTATGGTATTTACCCGCCCAGAAAAAGGTTTTTCCCCCCTCCGGTATTTGAATGCCTCGAATATCAATTCCTCTATCGACCATTCCGTCAAGAACATCGGTAGGAAAATCCTCTCCCACTACAGAAACCAAGGCTTGATTTCTATTAAAAAATGAAGCGGCAAGGGATATATATGTCCCTGCTCCTCCTACAATTTTATCCGATTTTCCAAACGGAGTTTCAATGGCATCAAACGCCACACTTCCCACAGTTAATAATTGCATACAAATCTTTTTACAAAGATAGGAAAGCAAAGTGGGAATGGGAACAGGATTCGCTTAAATTATAAATCAAATTTAATCCCTTGCGCTAAGGGTAAACTATCAGAATAATTGATTGTATTTGTTTGTCTGCGCATGTATATTTTCCAAGAATCAGAACCAGACTCTCTTCCACCACCTGTTTCTTTTTCACCACCAAACGCTCCTCCGATTTCAGCACCAGAAGTTCCAATGTTTACATTAGCAATTCCGCAATCTGAACCCGCTTGTGATAAAAAGGCTTCTGCTTCTTTCAAATCATTAGACATAATCGCAGAGGATAATCCCTGTGGAACACCGTTTTGAATGGCAATCGCTTGGTGTACATCTCCGCTATATTTCATTAAATACAAGATCGGAGCAAAGGTCTCATGCTGAACAATCGCATAATGATTTTCAGCTTCAATGATACAAGGCTTTACATAGCAACCCGTTTCATATCCGGCGCCAGAAAGCACACCGCCTTCAACCAATACCTTTCCGCCTTCTTGAATTGCTTTCGAAATAGCCGCTTCATACGCGGCAGCTGCTGCTGTATCAATTAAGGGGCCGACATGGTTTGATTGATCTAAAGGATTACCAATCTTCAATTGGCCGTAGGCATTTCGTAACGCTTCTTTTACTTTATCATAAACAGATTCATGAATGATCAACCTTCGAGTAGAAGTACAGCGCTGACCTGCAGTACCTACTGCACCAAACACCGCGCCTGGAACCACCATTTTCAAATCCGCGGTTGGCGTAATGATAATTGCATTGTTTCCTCCTAACTCCAATAAAGAACGTCCTAATCGAGCACCCACAGCGGCACCCACGGATTTACCCATACGGGTAGAACCTGTAGCTGAAACCAATGGAACGCGAACATCCTCCGCCAATAGCTTGCCTATTTCTGGTCCACCAATCACCAAGGAAGAAACACCATCCGGAACGTTATTCGCTTTGAACACTTGATTGGTGATGTATTGACATGCGAGGGCAGTAATCGGTGTTTTCTCAGAGGGTTTCCATACACAAACGTCACCGCAAACCCAAGCTAAGGCGGCATTCCAACTCCAAACGGCTACTGGAAAATTAAATGCAGAAATTATTCCTACAACGCCTAAAGGATGATATTGCTCATACATCCGATGACCTGGACGCTCAGAATGCATGGTAAGCCCGTATAACTGGCGAGATAATCCAACAGCGAAATCACAGATGTCAATCATTTCTTGAACTTCACCAAGTCCTTCTTGTAAGGACTTCCCCATTTCATAAGAAACCAAAATACCTAAGGCTTCTTTGTGAACGCGTAATTGATCTCCTAATTGACGAACAATTTCTCCTCGTTTAGGAGCAGGAACCAAACGCCAAGAAGTAAATGCCTCTTGAGATTTTTGGATAATGCGATCATATTCCGCAGGAGTTACGGGAGTTACGGAAGCGATTGTTGCCCCATCAACCGGAGACAAAGAAACAATGGTTTGCGCATCAGTACCAAGGGATTCTGCACCAATATACCCACCAGGGTTTGTCGCTTTTATTTCAAATTGGGCTAAAATTTCGTGAATTTGCATGAATTTAATTTTTTACAAAGATAACGGAGTAGTTTAGATAAGTAATCAACCTAAATCACAAAGCAAAAAAAAACCGCCGAAGCGGTTTAATAAGTTACTATGCTTCTTCATCCTCATCTGGATCAGCATCAGAACCTTTAACAGCTCCTCTCGCCATTTTCACAGCAACAACAACTGCATTCGCAGGATCTAAAATTTTAACACCAGGAATCTCAATGTTTGAAACTCGGAATGAATGACCAATTCGCATTGGAGAGATATCGATTTTGATTTCTTCAGGTAATGCAGATGGTAAACCTTGACAACGCATGTGACGGAACACTTGCATCAATTTACCTCCGGCCATTACACCGCGAGAAGAACCTGTTAAACGAACCGGTAATTTTACTCGTACTTCTTTGGTGTCGTTTAACTCCAAGAAATCCACGTGTTGAACCGTATCCTTAGTAGGATGCTGTTGTAATTCACGAATAATTGCTTTGGTCTTTTTCCCATTTACATCCAATTCAATTTGATATACATCTGGAGAAAAAACTAATTTCTCAAGTGGTACTCGCTTTACTGCAAAATGCGTTTGTTCGCCTTGGCCATAAAGCACGCAAGGAACTAATCCTTCATTTCGAAGCGCTTTAGCATCCTTTTTCCCTACGTTCGCTCGAAGCGAACCGCTCAACTGTGCTGTTTTCATTTATTATTTATTTAAGGTATTACAAAATGTGAACTAATTGATTCATTATTAACCATTCGCTTGATTACATCAGCAAATAAATGGTCAACTGAAACTACTTTTATTTTTCCTGATGCTTGACGTAATGGAACGGTATCGGTTACAATAAGTTCGGTTAAATGCGATTTTTCTATGCGCTCATAGGCCGGACCAGACAAAACAGCATGGGTGCAAAATGCACGCACTGTGTTAGCTCCGCGTTCAATTAACAAATCTGCTGCGGTAGTGAGTGTGCCTGCCGTATCACACATGTCATCAATGATAATAACATCTTTTCCTTCCACCTCACCAATCACCGTCATTTCAGCAATTTCATTTGCTTTCTTTCGGTTTTTATGACATAATGCTAGCCCGCAATTGAGCATCTTAGCATAGGAATTCGCGCGCTTAGCACCACCTGCATCAGGCGCTGCCACAACTAAATTATCTAAATTCAATTTCTGAATTTCAGGAATAAATATGGTTGAACCAAACAAGTGATCAACGGGCACTTCAAAAAATCCTTGAATTTGATCCGCATGTAAATCCATGGTCATAATTCGGTCTGCCCCAGCAGCCATTAGCATGTTGGCTACTAATTTAGCACCAATAGCAACCCTTGGCTGATCCTTCCGGTCTTGTCTTGCAAATCCAAAATAGGGAATTACCGCAATGATTTTTCGTGCAGAGGCACGACGAGCTGCATCCATTAAAAGTAGTAACTCAAACAAATTATCTTGTGGTGGAACTGTGGATTGAATGATAAAAACATCCTGTCCTCGAACTGTTTCTTCAAAACTTGGCTGGAATTCACCGTCGCTAAACGTGGTAACTTTTACATCCCCTAATTTAGCACCATAGCATGCTGCTATATTCGCACCTAAGGTTTGTGTGGCTCTTCCTGCAAAAATTTTAACACCCATAATCTTATGTTTGAGGGAGGCAAAGTTAAGACAATTAATCGGTTGAACAAAATACTTACCTGCTTCAATTTGTTTATTTTTAAGCCATGTCTAAAGAAGTTTTCACACTCAAACAAGTTGCCCAATCGATTCGTAAAACGCTTGAATCAAGGTATGAACGGACGTATTGGGTAAAGGCTGAAATCTACAAAATGAACCTATTCCCAAGTGGTCACGCATTTCCTGAGCTCGTACAGCGCACGGATGGTAAGATCGTAGCCAACCTGAGTGGGGTGATATGGAAAACCAATTATGGTCGGATATCAAAACAATTCGAGGCCACCGTAAAAGAACCATTTAGTGAGGGAAAAGAGGTGTTAATGTTAGTGAAAATCACGTTTAGTGAAGTATATGGACTAAGCCTTCATGTAACGGATATTGATCCGAGTTACTCCCTTGGGGCGCTGCATAAGTTAAAACTTGAAACGATAGATGCGCTGAATAAACTAGGCATTCTCCAAAAAAATCAATCACTTCGATTATCCTTGCCGAAACGAATTGCGGTTATCTCTGCCGAGTCAAGCAAAGGGCTTTCGGATTTTATGCAAGTATTGTCGGGATCATCATTTGGCATATCTACCTTTCTTTTTAACGCGACGGTTCAAGGAGATCAAGCAATAGAATCCATCTTGAAGGCTTTTAACAAAATAGAACAGGTTCGGCAATATTTTGATGCAGTGGTCATTGTTAGAGGGGGTGGTGCGGAAGTTGGGATGTCATGTTATGATGATTTCAAGCTTTGTAAACGAATCGCGGAATTCCCATTGCCTGTTTTGTGCGGTATTGGTCATTCAACCAACCTAACCGTGGCAGAAATGGTGGCCTATTCACATGCCATTACCCCGTCCGTATTGGCAGCTGACTTATTACAAGAATTTGAGCTTAAACTGCTAGAACTTGATGCTATATGTGCCAATCTAAAACAAGCCCAAAACCGTCTTGTTACCGATACAAAAAATACATTTCACCAAACCGTTTCTAAAATTAACGGGGTGACCAAGTGGCGTTTTGAACGCATCAATAATCAGTTGAGTACTATTGAACAGCGCAGCATTCAAGAAACAAAACACATCTTATCATTTCATAAACAGTACATTTCGACAAGTCCAATCGCTATTCAAACGCTCGTAAAAAAATCACATCAAATTGAACATCATCGAAGAACCATGCTACAGCAGCAACTCACCTTTACCATGAATCTGATGGTTGATAAAAATGCTGCTATTATTGAATCTCTGGAGAAGCAAATTCATCTAATGAGTCCTTCGGCTGTTTTAGCTAGAGGATTTGCGATTGCTCGAAGTAACGGAAAAGCCATACTAAGTAAAACTGAATTACACCCAGGATCCATGATACAAATTGAACTGAGCGATGGAACCGCTGAGGCCGAAGTAAAATCAACCTAGGATTTACCTACCTTTGCATTATGGACGAAACCTTTGGTAAGGAGCATCGGATTTTTTTGAAAAAGGAAATTGACCATGTCTTTACCATGAAAGAAAAAGTGCATGTTTTTCCTTTTTTATCTCACATTTCTTCAGAACCGTCGGATAAACCAAGTTTTGCCGTATTAATCACGGTGCCTAAAAAGAAAATTAAAAAGGCGCACGATCGAAATCGAATAAAACGATTAATCCGTGAAAGCGTGCGAAAACAAAAAGCTCCATTACTAGCGTATGCAGCAAGTAAAAATCATAAAATTCTATTCAGTATCGTTTATCTTTGGGAAGAAATTCCTGTAGATGACCTCATCGACCAAAAAATTAAAAAATTAATATCTCGTATATGCGAACTTTCCTAAATCATTGCCTTTTTTTCATCTCGTTTCTGTTTTGCTTCGGAAGTTTTGGGCAATCCGAATCCTTTGAAGAGCTTAAAAGTTTGGAATTAATGGACCAGATCTATGAGCATCTTGATATGTATTTTGTAGATGAAGTAGCACACGGGAAATTATCAAAAACAGCAATCGATGCCATGCTCAAAGAACTAGATCCATATACTGTATATTATCACGAGGCCAATATTGAAGACTATCGATTGATGACCACTGGTCAATATGGAGGAATCGGGGCATTAATTGGAACTATGGATAATGAGATTTACATAACAGACCCATATGAAGGGAATCCGGCACAAAAATCTGGATTGCAAGCTGGGGATAAAATTTTACGAATCGATAAAAAATCGTTTACAGGTAAAACGGTAGAAGAAGCCTCTAATGCATTAAAAGGGCCGAAAGGAACGCAAGTAAGTTTAGAGGTTGAGCGTAATGGAAAAGCAATTATTGTTGACGTAATGCGCGATGAAATAAAAATCCCAGATATACCCTACGCTGGGATGCTCTCGGAAAAAACAGGCTATGTGTCCTTAAGCAGTTTTACACAAACTGCCGGGGAAGAGGTTAAAAAGAATATCCAAGAACTTCAAGCGAAAGGCATGACTAATATGATTCTTGACTTAAGAGGAAATGGCGGGGGTCTATTGATGGAAGCGGTAAAAATCGTTGCGTTTTTTGTTCCAAAAGGTCAAGTAGTGGTTACCACCAAAGGGCGTTCAAAGCAAGAAAACATGGTGTATAAAACCTTAGAAGCGCCAATTGCAGAAAAATTGCCATTGGTGATATTGATTGACGAAGGGAGCGCGTCAGCCAGTGAAATTGTAGCGGGTGCATTGCAGGATTTGGATCGTGCGGTTGTGGTTGGAAATACAAGTTATGGAAAGGGATTGGTTCAACGTACCTTCGACCTTAAATACGGCTCGAAAATGAAACTTACCATCGCAAAGTACTATACGCCTTCAGGTCGTTGTGTGCAACGCTTAGAATATTATGATGATGCCAACGGGGGAAAACCTACTGAAATTGCTGATAGCCTTTTGCAAAAATTCAGCACCAAAAACGGCCGTGAAGTTATTGATGGAAGAGGGATTGAACCGGATATTAAAATAGAAGATTCTGTTTACAGTGATTATACGCGCACTTTAATGAATAAACATCACATCTTTTACTATGCCACGTTATTTCATAACATGAACCCGACTATTCCCTCTGCGGAATCGTTCGAATTGACAGACGAGGCAATTGAACAATTCCGAACCTACTTAAAAGATAAAGGGTTTGTTTACACTTCACCTGAATTGAGAGCCCTAGATCGAATTAAAGTGGAATTAGAAAAGAAGCAACAATTCCAATCGGTCTCATCAGAATTCAATACATTACAAGACAAATTAAATAAGTCCATTAGTACGTACTTTGATTTAAATAAACCCGAAATTAAAGGCTTATTAGAGCATGAAATCATCGGACGTTATTATTTTCAAAATGGTCAAAATATTTACTCCTTTAAATCCGATAAAGTAGTAACCCGAAGCCTTGAGATTTTAAGCAATGAGGCGCTTTATAAATCAACCTTACATATCAAATAAATAAGGCATTGAGGTTTTTAAAGAAACACTTAGATTCGATATACTTCTATTTAAGTCTTAGCTTCTTAGTGGGTTTGACCTGTAGCAAGTTTTTAATGTCGGCCTCGCTTATTTTACATGCACTTTTATTTCTCGTTGCGGGAAATTATAAAGCGTTTTGGCAGCGCCTAATAGCAAATAAATGGCTTCTACTCCTTTTGGCTTTTTGGTGTTTGCACGCATTGAGCCTTTTCTGGAGCACCGACCTCAACGAAGGTTGGGATGGGCTTCGGGTGCGAATTTCCCTCGTCTATTTGCCCCTGCTATATATCGGTACCCTTTCATTCAAGCAACAACAAATCATAACATATGCGAGAGTACTTATGCTTGCAATCGTTATTGTAATTGGTTTAAATGTGGTTCATTATGGCGTATTGATTCAAAATAATTTAGCCTTGGATATCCGTCAACTCAGTTGGTTTGGGTCACACATTCGATTTGGGATTTTAGTTTCGTTCTCTGGTATACTTGCTTTTTACCTTTGGAAAAAGAAGTTTTTACCGATGCTATTGCTCGTTGCATACTTACTTCTTATTGGGGTATATACCCTTTATAGTCAAACGTTTAGTGCATTGATTAGTGCTGCATTCGTATTACTTGTTATCGGATACGATTTTATACAGTCTTCGCGATTTTCGCGTATGATTGGTATCGGATTTATATGTGTTATCGGAGTTGCAGGAGCCATCGCGATTAAGGTTATTGCTACACCTAATCCTACGTGTGGATCCTTTGTGTCTGTGGAAGAGGCCAATACGGCGTGGGCATTGCGCTCTGATTTTCCCTTAGATAGCTTAGATCGAAAAGGTCAAGGACTAACCCGAACAGCAGAACGGTATTTATGTGCTAAGGAAGTATCACTTACTGTAACATCTATTCAAAAGCTAAGCCAAGAAGACGTATTAAATATTGAAAATGGTTTTACCAGCGAGCATTCCGCTAATGGAGGGATTTGGAGTCGCCTTGAAGAATTAAAATTTGAACTGCATGAAGCCACAGACCCAAATGGACATTCTCTGTTACAACGGATAGCCTATTGGAAAACGGCCTGGGCTGTTATTAACGATCATCCTTGGCTTGGGGTTGGCATCGGAGACATCAATAGTGAAATGGAAAATAAATACATCGAAACAGGCTCGACACTTAAACCTGAAAATCGACACCGCAGTCACAACATGTACTTAACCACTTGGATGGGTGTTGGGGTCATAGGTTTATTGCTTTTGTTATGGGGTATCGGGTATTTCGGATGGATTGGATTAAAAGAACATCACCTTGTACTCTTAGCATTTAGTTTAATTGTATTTTCTACCATGTGCTTAGAGGATAGTCTAGAAACTCAAGCCGGATCATCATTCGTTGGTTTTTTTATTGCGATTTTATGCGGACAACACGCAAGAACCGCGTGGACCACTAAAAATTACTAATTTCGCAGGTATGTCAATTGAAGTTAAGCACTTAACTAAGTTTTTTGGAGAACAAGCCGCAGTAAACGATATTTCGTTTGAAATCGGTAAAGGAGAAATCGTGGCCTTTCTTGGTCCAAATGGTGCAGGAAAATCCACTACAATGAAGATGATTACAGGGTACATCCCTGCAAGTTCAGGTTCCATAAAAGTGAACGGCATAACAGTAGATGTTGACGACCTTCAAACGCGAAAAATCATTGGGTATCTCCCAGAGAATAATCCCTTATACCTTGACATGTATGTCAAAGAATACCTTCACTTTGTGGGGTCTATTTACAAAATAAAAGACTTAAAAAACCGAGTGAATGAAATGATCCAAATGGTTGGATTGGAATTAGAACAACATAAAAAGATTGGCGCTCTTTCTAAAGGATACAAGCAACGGGTGGGGCTCGCACAAGCATTTATTCACGACCCCGAAGTACTGATTTTAGATGAGCCAACCTCTGGACTAGATCCCAATCAATTGGTGGAAATACGAGAATTGATTAAAACCATTGGTAAAGAAAAAACCATTATGCTCTCAACGCATATTATGCAAGAAGTTGAAGCCATCTGTGACCGTGTAATAATCATTAACAAAGGAAAAATCGTTGCCAACAATAACCAACAGGCCTTAAATTCTACCCCAGAGGTACAGACCATATACATTGAATTTGAAGGTAATGTAAGTAGTCAAGCCCTTACTAAAATTGTTGGTGTTAACACAGTTAAGGCCTTAGGAAATGGCTGGCTAATCGAAGGGAATACCGACCAAGACCTTCGTAAAAACGTTTCAAAGAAAGCTCAAGAAACGGGGTGGTTAATTATGACCTTGAAACTCGAGAAAAAGAGCTTGGAGGCGGTATTCAAGGAATTAACAAAAAACTAGGATGAATTTTATTGAAGAAATGACATGGCGAGGTATGATACATGATATCATGCCGGGAACTGCTGAAGCGCTAAGTAAAGGGATGTGTAGTGGATATATCGGATTCGATCCAACCGCAGATTCGCTGCACATTGGGAGTTTAGTGCAAATCATGACGCTGGTACATTTTCAGCGTGCAGGACATAAGCCCATCGCCTTAGTTGGGGGTGCCACGGGAATGGTAGGTGATCCATCTGGTAAATCTCAAGAACGAAATTTATTAGACAAAGAAACCCTAGATCACAACATTAACGGCGTAAGGGAACAACTAACACACTTTTTGGATTTCGACGGACCGAATGCGGCAGAGTTAGTAAACAACTATGACTGGTTTCAAAACATGTCCTTTTTAGATTTTATTAGAGATGTTGGAAAACACATTAGCGTCAATTACATGATGGCCAAAGATTCGGTAAAATCACGTTTAGAAACTGGTATGTCGTTTACCGAGTTTTCCTATCAATTGGTTCAGGGATATGATTTCTATTATTTGAACCAACATAAAAACTGCATTGTTCAGCTCGGAGGCTCTGATCAGTGGGGAAATATCGTCACCGGTACGGAACTCATTCGAAGAAAATCGGGAGGAGAAGCATATGCCGTGACCACGCCACTTATTAAAAAAGCGGATGGTAGTAAATTCGGGAAAACCGAAGGCGGTAATGTTTGGTTATCGAAAGAACGCACTAGCCCTTATAAATTTTACCAATATTGGCTAAATACCAGTGATGCGGACGCACAAAATTACATTCGCATATTCACCTTATTATCTAAATCGGAAATTGAACATTTAGAAGGCCAACATCAAGAAGCCCCTCATCTACGTATCTTACAAAAAGCACTTGCTGAAGATATTACAAAACGTGTTCATGGGGAAAAAGAACTTGAGGCGGCAATTAATGCATCTGAAATCCTGTTTGGGAAAGCAACCAAGGAGAGTTTACAACAGCTTTCAACCGATAATTTCTTAGCGGTATTTGAAGGTGTTCCGCAAGCAATCATTTCAAAATCCCTGATTTCTGAAGGGTTATCTATTGTTGATGCCCTCGTTAAAGAGTCGAATTTCCTCGCATCAAATGGAGAAGCTCGTCGCGAATTAAAAGCCAATGCAATTTCTGTTAACAAGGAAAAAGTAGATGACTCCTTCGTTTTAAATGCAAGTCATTTGTTAAATAATCAGTTTATCCTTTTAGGTAAAGGAAAAAAAACCAACTTTATACTTCGGTGCCAGTAACTATTTCATGGCACAATCATTGATTTAGTAATCTGAAATCATTGCCATGAAAACAACAATTTATTTTATTGGACTTATAAGTTCTTGTATCTTATTGCTTTCCGCGAGTAACACATCGGAATATCCTGAAGTAGAAAATGAATCTTTCAAGATCGGAGAAAAACTAAGGTATCGAATCAGTTATGGATTTATTGATGCCGGTGAAGCGACGCTGGAAACGAAATATACCGACAAGAAGGGCGATAATCGAAGTTTATATCATGTGGTTGGAATTGGTAAAACCCTTGGTGCATTTAATTCTGTTTTTAAAGTGGATGATCGGTATGAATCCTATATCGACAAAAAAAGCATTATGCCTTGGTATTTTGTGCGGCGTGTGGATGAAGGTGGATATAAGATAAAACAAGATTATACATTCAAACACAACATAGAGAAGGTGGATAATGGGAAAGGGAAAACCTTCAAAACTCCGATGGGTGTACAAGATATGATTTCATGTTTTTATTATGCCCGCACCCTTGATTTTAACAATATAAAGAAAGGAAAGGTATTTTCCATTCCATGTTTCATGGATGATGAACTATTTACTTTAAAAATCAAGTATAAAGGCGATGAAGAAATCAACCTTCGAAAAGGCACCTTCAAATGCATGCGTTTTGTACCCGTGGTACAAACCGGTCGATATTTTAAACACGAAGATGACGTTAGCTTTTGGGTTACAAAAGATAAAAACCGCATTCCGGTGTTAATCAAGGCAAAAATACCCGTAGGCAATGTAAAGATGCACCTGGTTGGGTGGTATGGTCTTAAAAACGAATTAAGCAGTAAGATTAAATAATCAACATGGCATCGCCATATGAATAAAACCGATATTTCTCCTTAATTGCTTCATGATACGCCTGCATCATTAAGTCATGTCCGGCAAATGCAGAGATCATCATTAACAAGGTAGATAAGGGTGTGTGAAAGTTTGTTATTAAACAGTCAGCGACCATAAAATCATATGGCGGAAAAATGAATTTGTTTGTCCATCCATCAAAGGGTTTCAACATTCCCTCCGTGGAAACAGAGGATTCAATTGCACGCATACTTGTTGTACCAACAGCACATACTTTTTTCTTATTCCGTTTCGCTTCATTCACAATGTTCGCCGCTTTTTCAGGTATGATCACCTGTTCTGAATCCATCTTGTGTTTTGTAAGGTCTTCTACTTCCACCGAACGAAACGTTCCTAATCCAACGTGTAATGTTAACTCAGCGAAATTTATCCCTTTCAATTCTAAACGCTTCAATAATTCACGCGAGAAATGCAATCCTGCCGTTGGAGCAGCAACAGCTCCTTCTTCTTTAGCGAAGATGGTTTGATACATTTCCTCATCCATTGGTTCTACCTCTCTTTTGATATATTTTGGAAGCGGTGTTTCTCCAAGCTCAGTAATAATTTTCTTAAACTCCTCATAAGGTCCATCAAACAAGAATCTCAAGGTTCGTCCACGCGATGTGGTATTGTCAATAACCTCAGCTACTAGCGAATCATCTTCTCCAAAATACAATTTGTTTCCGATCCTGATTTTTCGCGCTGGATCAACTAAAACATCCCATAAAAAACTCTCACGATTCAATTCACGAAGTAAAAAAACCTCAATTTTAGCCCCAGTTTTTTCCTTGTTTCCATACATACGCGCAGGAAAAACTCGGGTATTATTTAGAATCATCACATCGCCATCATCAAAATAAGAAAGCACATCCTTGAATAACTTGTGTTCTATTTTACCAGTTTTGCGATGCACTACCATCAATCGACATTCGTCACGATTTTCTGAAGGGTATTCTGCAATCAACTCTTGGGGAAGATCGAAGCTAAACTCCGATAATTTCATTTTACTCATATATTCTAAATAGGGTGCAAAGATACAACCCTAAACTAGCGTTTGTCAAGTTTTCGCGGATGTATTTTATGTTTCCCTGAAAATACTGACTAAAATCAGTAAAAAATACATCAAGCGTCATTCTTTAAAAAATGGAATTAGAAGAATTTTGATAAAAAAATTAACACATGAATTTAGAAAAACACGTTGAAAGCGAGTACAATCGATTTGGACTTATTGCGCTACTTATCTTACTTGTCGGTTGTCTAGGTGGAATCACAGTAGGCATGGGAGCAATAAAAGATACGTGGGCATTAATCTTGGTGGTTTTACCTACGATGTTAACTTTAAGCTTATTGCTTGCTGTGGCGCCTATGAAATGGATTTATCGAGCAGCTAGTATTTCCGTTGCCATCGATGTATTGCTGATTATCTATTATTTAGTTAAGTAATCGGACTGGAGTTAATCCCTCAAAATAATAGACACTTGGGTTAGGCCCATCGATTATTGAGGGATTTTTAAGCGTTGCCCCACACGGATCATATCTGAAGTAAGTCCATTGGCTCGTTTCAGTGCTGCAACCGAAGTGTGATGTCTACTGGCAATTACCGATAAGGTGTCTCCCGATTTAACCACGTAATACGTACTCGGTTTAGAAGGGGTGGGCTTTGGTGAGCTTGCTTCCGCTGTAGCGTCTTTGTATTCCTTAAAAGGAATGCGTAATTCTTCTAAACCTGGTTGTGAGTTCAAGGTATTTAATGTATTCATGAATGAGGTATACAACAGCCCCCCTTTCACTTGATAACCGATTTTCGTTAAATGAATGTGGTCGGTTTTAGCATAGCCCAAAGTAGCCCAAGTACGAATGGTATTCAAGCCGCCCGATAAGTCATACCAATTCCAAAACAAACAATCGTTCTTTCTGGCTAAACTATCCATGAGATCGCGAAACAAAACCCCTGCGGTAATGGGATGTTTTTTATAGTACAAATCTTGGGTGCTTGTTAACACAATCAACACCTCAGGAACCATCGATTTCCACCAAGCTATGGCTTTTTCTACCTCTTTGGACAGGGAAGGCTCTATGCGATTTTCATACAAAATATCATTCGTTCCAAAATCTAAGATCACAATATCCGGTTGAATCAATGGAAGTTGTTCTGGTAATTTCTCTAGGATTAGAATAGACCGAAATGCTGCGGCTCCAACCCCAGTTGAATGATAGACTATTCCATGGTTTTCTTCATGTTCTACATTAATGCCATAAAAGCGAAAGCGAATTCCTTTTGGGTTTTTAGTGGGAATTAACGCAATTGTTTTGATTGAATCTGCCCAAGAAAATATCAACCCTTGCGAACCGTATTCTATACCCTGCGTGATTAATATGTTATTGATGTAAACTGTTACACCGAAGGATAGCGAATCATTCTCAAAAAGAATTTGAACCTGATTGTTTGCTTTTTCGATGGGAGTTTTCATCGAAAACAATAAGGAGGAGGCTGAATCGCTTGTTTCTACTACCATACCACAAACACCCAAGGGGAGTGTTTCCTTTTTTCCTTGGTAGCTTTTATTATAGCTCCATTTTCCTGTATAGGTGGAAGCATAATTAATTGAAGAATAGGTATTCGCTGCACCGTAATTGAACAGCAATCCTCTACCTCCCGAACCAAAACGTTCATGGAATTTATTTCTTGCGATGGTGGTTGGATTTTCCGCTTGAATATGGCTACCCCCATAATGAAGTATAACCAATTTATTGGAATCAACGACATCGAATTGTCGTTTTAAACGGCTCAAGGTTACTGAACTATATCCTTGAATAAAAGCAAAAGAAGAGTCAATCTTTAGTTCAGCTGGAAGCTGAGCGAAACACGAAAAAATGATAAGGCAAAAAACAACTGCTATACTTCTCATTCCGCATTCAGGCTGTCAGGTAATACCGGAGTTTCATCGGACGGATTAGGTTCTATTGGTGCAGGAGGAGGGACATATACCCCACTTTGTGTAGTCAATCTTCGCATCATGCCAATAGTACCTTTGCTCATGGCCGCATACATACCGACCGCAAAGACGATGTCATTAATATTATTCTCTTTAATAATCTTCGTTAAATTCTGTTTTGAATATCTTAAATCAACTACCCAAATTTCCTGGTAATGGTTTACTAAAAATACCGCGAAGGCATTACCCATGGAATTTTTGATAACAACTGCTTTCTTTCCATTTTTAATTCCGGTTTGAATTCGAATCAAGGGCTCATCTCCCCCTAAAAAGGTGGAATAGGTGTTTCCACCTGAACTGCTCTCATAAAACACTTTAGTTTTCGAAGGTTTATCCGTATTGTACGGACCGAATTTAACCGCCTCTGTTTGAACCTTCGGCACCCAATACTCCATGGTGTCTGGGTGCGCTCGGACCGTTGGGTCTTGTGTATGTTGGTACATCGTACCTAAGAAATTATATTTGACCTTCTTTGTCATTTTTTCCATTGGGACTGCCTCTAAGCCTGCTGCTTTACAAAAGGCAACATATCCGTAATATGCCCCCAAGGGTTTCCAATGGTGATCAGTTCCGAAGTACAACTTGGTATTCGAGTGTTCATTTAATTCATTAAATACATCACAAAAAATTGCCCCATCTTTCAGGTTGTTTTTAATGGCCAAAAGCGTACGTTTATTTTGACTATTATAATGCGTGTATTTTTCTACCGGAATAAAGGCTGAAGACAGGGGTGCCACCGCAGAAAATACCCGAACGCCTTTAAAGGTTCGAGCGTACTCATTAACCATTTCGGCAAAATACTTTGACATGGCCGGACTACCCCCTCCCATGGGATACACGCAGCCATCGATGATTAGCATGGATCCCGCGTACTTTTCTTCAAATTCATCCAGAAAATCCATTTGATTCTTTGTGCTGTCTATGGATTCACCATGAGGTTTCGCTCGCTTCTTCGGAAGTACGACTACCCGTTCACTGTTTTTAAGATTAAATCCTTTAGCTGCATGAAAATAATCCGTTGAGGAGATAAAACTCGTTCTGAATGGGAAATGATCGTCAATGTACTTATCCACCTGTTTAGTCCATGTTCCGGCTAAGTATTCTTTTGAATTAAAGCTTGGAAAGGTTGCCAGTTTACGTTTTTCGTTATCTGATTTAACCGACTTTGGCATTAAAAAGTAGGCCAAGGGGAATCCCAATACAAAAATGAAAAACAAAAAAACGTTTATCTTTTTATCCATCAGAATCTCGTATATAGAAAGGGGTTAAACGTTGCATTGACGAGTAGCATGGTTGATAACACCAATAGGAATGCATTAGCGAATGGCCTCATGTAAGCATACTTGACTTCAATTCGATTCCTAAATGGGTGGTCTTGTGTATATATCTCATCCCATGGAACACATAAAATAATAACTAATATAAACCAAAATACATGCGTTGTAATATCTGACAAAAATCCTGGATTTATTGCATGTTTTGAATAGAACAAATTCCCAATAAAGTAGCTTAGCTGGTTGAAATCTACAAAGTAAAAAATAGCTCTACTGAACACAATTAAAACTAAGGTATAGCTATGTTTAAGAAAGCGGGGGGTTTTGTCCAATATAAATTTAAAGTGTTTTTCTAACACCATAAGCACACCAAAATAGGTTCCCCAAAGGGCGAAATTCCAATTTGCTCCATGCCAAAAACCAGTTAAAAACCATACTATTAATATGTTTCTGTCTTGGTGTTTTCGATTCCCTCCAAGTGGGATGTAAACATAGTCTCTAAAAAACCGCCCTAATGAAATATGCCATCTTCGATAAAAATCACCTACTGAAATAGCCGCGTAGGGATGCCTGAAATTCTCATGAAAATCAAACCCGAATAATTTGGCTAAGCCGATTGCCATGTCTGAATATCCTGAGAAATCAAAATACAACTGAATTGAAAACATCGCAATTCCAAACCATCCCTCATAAGAAGACAAAGAATATAACTGTGTATCCAAATATTTATCTACCAATACCCCTGCAACATTGGCAATCGCTACCTTTTTAAACAAGCCAATACAAAACCTCGTAACACCGTCACTCATCCTCGACCAATCTATGGTTCGTTTCTCTACTTGTTCTGAAATTTGACTGTAACGAACGATTGGACCGGCAACTAAATGCTGAAACAAACTAATAAACATTAAAAAGTTTAAGGGATTGCGTTGGGCCTTAATCTCACCACGGTAGATGTCCACCACATAAGAAATTACCATGAACGTATAAAATGAAATACCAACAGGTAAGGAATTTTGAGGACGATCAAAGGGCAGCGGAAACAAATAATTGAGATTATCATAGATAAATCCGCCATATTTATAAGCCACCAATAGCCCGATATTCACTACAATACTGGCTATTAATCCAACCTTCGCCCACGGAGTTCCTCGTTTTTTTTCAATGTAAAGTCCGGTAGAGTAGTCAAATAATGCTGTAAAAACCATTAAAAAGATCCACATGGGTTCTGCCCACGCATAAAACACTAAAGAAAAAATCGTAAGAAAGATGTTTCGAAAGAGGTCGTTCTTGGTCGAATAATGAAATAACAGACTCAAGGGTAGAAACAAGTAGAGAAAGGTCAAACTTGAAAATACCATAGGCGTCGAATTCGAATAAATTTAGGACAACGAATTTAACCACATTCTACCGAAGAAAAAAATTCGGGGTGGCTCGGTGTAAAATAACCCAAGGAAAATCTACCTAATAATCAGTTTTTTCTGGCAAGCGCACGTTCTGAGGCAAGCACGATATCCGCAGTTTCAAGGTGATATTTTTTTAACAATTCATTGGGTGTGCCACTTTCGCCAAAGGTGTCGTTAACCGCCACAAATTCTTGTGGAGCTGGACTACTTTTAGCCAATACTTGAGCGACAGCATCACCAAGACCACCATTCATCATATGTTCTTCTGCGGTAACCACACAACCCGTTTTAGCTACAGAACTTAAAATAGCATCGGTATCTAATGGTTTAATCGTGTGCATATTAATCACCTCAGCAGAAATTCCTTTCTCCGCCAACTGAACTTGAGCCTCTAAGGCTTTCCAAACCATGTGTCCGCATGCGATAATCGTTACATCAGTACCTTGAACCAACAGGTCAGCTTTTCCGATTTGAAAGACTGCGTCATCCGGCGTGAAAATTGGAACGGATGGTCTTCCGAAACGTAAATATACAGGGCCCTCCCATTCGGCAATAGCTAAGGTAGCTTGAAGGGTTTGGTTATAATCTGCTGGAACCACAACCGTCATGTTGGGAAGCATTCTCATCATACCGATGTCTTCTAACACCTGGTGGGTAGCCCCATCCTCACCCAGGGTAAGCCCAGCATGAGAAGCACAAATTTTTACATTTTTACGAGAATAAGCAATACTCTGACGAATCTGGTCGTAGACGCGAGACGTAGAAAAATTGGCAAAGGTTCCGGTAAACGGAATTTTACCACCAATTGTCATACCTGCGGCAATTCCAATCATGTTTGCTTCAGCGATTCCAATCTGAAAAAATCGATCGGGATGATTTTTCTGAAATGCATCCATTTTTAATGACCCCGTAAGGTCGGCACACAATGCTACGACGTCAGGGTTGATCTCACCTAACAGTCGCAAGCCTTCACCAAATCCGGAGCGCGTATCTTTATTTCCAAATGTCTTTAATTCCATAACCTTAGTTTAATTTAATTGAGTTCGTTTTATTGCTAGTAATTGTAAATGACTTTTCACGGGTGTAACCACTGGATTTCATTTCTTTAGTTCGATAAACAATGGTATAACTACCCGGTTGCAAAAGTAATTGGCCTGTATTCGTACGTTCCGAGAAATTATAAACCCAGACCAATTCTTTTGCATTACTATTTACAAAAAGTTGTGCTATCATCGGTTTTTCGAAAGAGAAATCTAACTGCCCTGGAGCATCAATTAGAATGGGTTCTGTGTTTGATTGGGTTATTTCTACCGTTTTATAAATCCGAGGAAGTGTTAAGATTTCCACATCGTAGGTTCCAACTAAGTACTTATTGATCTCCCCCATCAACTGATGATGGATAGTTTTTGGTTCATCGGGCTTTGAAACTACTATGGCCACAGGTTGCGCATAGATGCTATTTGGGGTGGTTAATTTAAGCATCCCTTGCGGTGCAGAAACGCTAATCGTATTGTGGACATACTTTTTAAGGGTAATACTTGATTTATAAACACGTGGTATCGTATTAACGATCAAATCGTAATTCAACGTAGGATCCAAAAACAAGGTATCCGGGTTACCGAGCCTGTTTAATGTATGTACGAAGGTATATTTCAACTGAGTTGTCCCTGCTTCATAAAAAAACAAGGTGACATTCGTTTCTGTTGGCTTTCCTTTAATGTCGTTCAAATTAACTTGTACCGTTGTTTTTACCAATACCGTATTTAATATGTTTTTGAAAACATTTCGAAACGATTCCTTATCTTCTGCATCCGTGTAAGAACCAATGCAATTAAATTTATCAAGATAGGACATATCCATACCTAGTCCAATTACAAAAGGGGTCACTTTAACTCCTTTTTCTTTTAGTTTTTTGGCTATAACACAGGGATCATTATCACATGATTCAAGTCCATCAGTAATTAAAATAATTATGTTTCGAGAAATTGTGTCAGGAAAATCACCGGCAGAAGCTTCCAAGGAACGAGCA
The DNA here is from genome assembly GCA_044353585.1 of Crocinitomicaceae bacterium. Lineage (GTDB taxonomy): Bacteria > Bacteroidota > Bacteroidia > Flavobacteriales_D > Crocinitomicaceae > UBA952. Next base: position 234,653 of record JBILBR010000003.1, read on the forward strand.
ATTGGTGTTGCGCCCTTGGCCTCAATGGTTTTTATTTTTAATTTAATTTGGTCAATGTTATTTATTCCAAAAGGCACCTCTAATTTCGTGTCATTACAATCCTGAGTTAAATTACTATAAGGCGTCTGATGACCATAAACTCGCAGAGCAACTTCCGTATTTGGAACCCCACGTAACACCTCTAATTCTTGATTTAATACCTCACGTGCCGCTTGAATTCTAGTTTGACTTCCCCAACTTGAATTCATACTATTGGAGGCATCAAGGATAAAAAGAATGCGAGTTGTTGGGCTAGACTGGCCAAAGGAAATGGTCAATACAAAGCAAAAAAGAATTAGTTGTAATCCCCTCACTTCTTAGTAATCACCGAGGGTTTCTGATAATTGAGAAAGCGCATTTGCCAATTGTTCGTCATTTGGCGCAGAGCCATGCCACTTATGTGTTCCCATCATGAAGTCCACCCCTTTACCCATTTCGGTTTTCATTATGATCATTTTTGGCATTCCGTTAGACTTGTTTGAATCTATTGAAGCGAACACCTCGCGCATGCTTTCGAAGCTATGCCCATCCATGTGATATACATCCCATCCAAAGGCTGTCCATTTATCCGATAGCGGCATAATTCCCATTACATCACTTACATCACCATCAATTTGACGGTTGTTATAGTCGATTATACCGATCAGATTATTTATTTTTTTACTTCCAGCATACATAGCGGCTTCCCAAACTTGTCCTTCTTGTAATTCACCGTCACCCATCAAACAGTAGACCATAGATTCGTCTCCCTGCATTTTTTTAGTTGTCGCTGCGCCAATAGCAACAGAAAGTCCTTGACCAAGAGAACCTGATGCCATTCTAATCCCGGGTAAATTTTTATCTACTGAGGGATGTCCTTGTAAGCGACTGGAAATCTTTCTAAACGTTGCTAATTCACTTACTGGGAAGAATCCACTTCGTGCTAAAACACTGTACCAAACTGGGGAGATATGGCCATTTGAAAGAAAAAACACATCTTCGTTTAATCCATCCATTCTAAAATTATTCGCGTCGTATGTCAACCGCTCATTATATAAAAAGCTCAGTAAATCTGCACATCCTAATGAACCGCCAGGATGTCCAGAACTCACTGCATGAACCATTCGTACTATGTCTCTTCTAACTTGTGATGCTAAAGCGTGTAAATCTGCCATTCCTTTTTTTTACAAAACTAATTTTTTAATGCATTCGGTGGGTTAATTAATTTTCTCCTGCAACTGAATTTAATTTGTAAACGTCTGACCTTTTGATCTACTAAATTGTATCAAAACATTTTGGTAACTTCGTCTTCAAATTCAATTCTTTATGAAACAATTATTCCTTTTTATATTGTTAATCGCGAGTGTATTCTATGCTAGAAGTCAAAAAATTCCTGCCGATAAACCGTTAAAAAATGTATACGGAAAAGAAGCATTAAATGCATTTAAAAACGAATATGGTAGTCTTGATTTATTGTATTATGCATATGACAACGCACTTAACACAATTCAAAATAATGGGGGTAAATCTTTAGACAAATATCCTAAAGCTCCAAGTATACCCGTCATTCATTTTACCGATCTTGACGTCAAAATAGAGCCTTTTACACAGTATTTTCAAAGTGAGATTCCTAACCAGCTAATAGCTGTTAAGTCATTATACCAATTACAATTAGAATTCAACGCGAGCAAGAATTCAACACACTAACACTTTACGAATGAAACAACTTTCCATACTTATATTATTTGTTTTTTCTTTTGGCGTTTCATTTAGCCAAATGTTATTAACAGGCCCCGATTTCCCGCAAACAAATCCGCTAAATTGCGCTGGAATTATTCCCCCAGCAGGTGGCACTAACTTCAGCGATGGACCCGCTAATTATTCGCCCAATATGGATGAAATCATTACGTTTTGTCCGGATCTCACGCAGGGATCAAAAGTTTCTATTGCGTTTGCCACGAATATCGGATTTACGTTTAATATAGATCCCAGCGATACCCTTTATGTTTTTGATGGACCATCTACAGCTTCACCCTTACTGGGTGCCTATAATTCTGGAACACATCCGAACGGATTCTTCGCACAGGCATCTTTTCAAAATAACCCAAGTGGTTGTTTAACCTTGCGCTTTAAATCAAACGGAAGTGCCGAAGGTACAGGTTGGGATGCAAATGTTGCTTGTGGAAACCCGCAACAACCTTTTACCCCTCACATGCATGCTTACATTAACGGCACTGGACCTGATGCATTAAATCCAGCAGATACAGGTTACGTTGATGTTTGTTTTGGAGATAGTATTTTATTTGTTGCTGATCCTGCATTCCTATACGCATTAGAAGTTACAAATACTGGATATTCTCAAAATGTTGGGAATTGCAGCTACCAATGGACAATTGGCGGTGTAGGACAATTCAACAACGACTCCGTCTGGTTTACCCCTCCCGCACGAGCGGGTTATTTTATCGACCTTAGAATCACGGATATTTTCCCTCAAATTAAACGAATTACCTCAAAAGTGAGGGTATCACAATTACCAAGCTTTGCAGGCACGGGTCCTTTTCAAGATACCGTTTGTCTAGGACAAAATACGTTCTTAATTGGTGGAGTTACACAACAGGATACTGTTGGGGTTGATATCCCATTTGGAGAATTTGAAATTGGAGGAATTTTTGCTGGGTTGACCTTTTTACCGGATGGTAGCGGTGTTCAATACCAAACGAACATTGGTATAACCGGATTCGACGACTCTACTACCATTACTGGCGCTGCAGACTTTGACCAAATGTGTATTGATATTGAACACTCTTATATTGGAGATTTAGAAATTGCCTTAACTTGTCCAAACGGCACAACCGTTTCTATTATGAATGCCTATAATTCGGGATTCGGGGTGGAATTAGTACCTGGAGGATGCGGAAGTGGGATTGGCACCTTTTTAGGCAATGATACCAATTTAGATGGTGGTGCTCCTGGGTCACCCGTTTGGAGCTATTGCTTTTCTCCTACACAAGCAACATTTGGAACAATATGTACAGAAAATGCAGCGGGGAATACCGTTGTAAATTCCTATGGATTCCCTTCCATGAATCCTAATGGTGTGTACTTACCAGATGGGGATTTTAATGATTTTATTGGCTGTCCTGTAAATGGAAACTGGACCATTACGGTACAAGATAATCAAGGAATTGATGATGGATACATTTTCCAATGGGGTATCTATTTTAACCAGAGCTTATATCCGGATCAAGAAGGGTATCAAAATAGCGTAGTATCAGATAGTTGGACAAACAGCCCGTCAATAATTTCAGGACAAAACGATACGGCAATTGTAATTCAACCTATTACACCAGGAACCAGCTATTACACATACAATGTAGTAGATGATTTTGGGTGCAATTATGATACCACGGTAACCCTGGAGGTACTTCCATTGCCAGCTATTTTTGGAGATACGATTACCTGTAATTTATTTCTACAAGTAACGGGAACATCATCCTATAATGGAGGGGTTTGGACCGCTTCGGATACGGCGGTAGATTTTTCAAACAGCGCACTCGAAAACCCCTTGATTTCAACAACAATACCCGGGCTTTACACGGTGACGTTTACAGATAATGCCTGTAGTAATCAATTAAGTGCCATCATAGAATTCCCACCTTATGTATATGTGGATATTGTAGATTCATCGATTTGCAATGGCGCAACCATAGATTTAGTGGCAGCATCTATCAATTCCGGTACCATGCAAGGTGGATATAATCCGCCTATTCAATTAACCTGGAATAACGGGTCTACCGATAATTTTATCGTAGTAAATACAGCTGGACAATATTATGTGACGGCAAACAATTTGTGCCATACTTCTTCTGATACCTCTATAGTAACCATCAAGCCATGTGATATTGAGGTTCCAAACATTATTACGCTTAATTCATTGGTTGGAAATAATTTGTTTACTATCGACCATGAAGGGGTTCAAGAATTTGAGTGCGTTATTTTAAATCGTTGGGGCAATGTGATTTACACGTTTACAGACCCAACAGGTTCCTGGGATGGTAAAACAGGTGATGGTAAACTGGTTGAAGAGGGGACCTATTTTTACAGAATTTTCGCAACTTTTGACGGAGGGATTGAAATTAAAAAACATGGTTTTGTCTATGTAGAATATTAAAATCAATGCTGGCTGAACTCTTTTTCCCTTGTGCTGTTGTATTTTTGTAAAAAATTTGAATGAAAGCAATTGGAATTAACGGATTTGGGAGGATTGGTAGATGTTTTACCCGTATCGCGTTAGAAAGAGCAGACATATCGATTGCATTAGTTAACGATTTAACAGATGCAGCAACATTAGCCCACTTACTCAAGTATGATTCAGTTCATGGTCCGTTGCCCTATACCTTTGAATTGAATGGTAATGAACTTTTGTTTTCAAATGGAAAAAAAATTGTTTTTACTCAACACAAGGACCCCGAGGATATTCCATGGGCGGCTCATCAGGTTGAAACCGTAATTGAATCTACCGGATTGTTCCTCACTAAAGAAAAGGCAGGATTACATCTACAAGGTGGTGCAAAAAAAGTAATTATTTCGGCTCCCGGAAGTGATGCAGATATTCGAACGGTAGTTCTCGGAGTAAATGATAATTCATTAGAATCTACGGACGTGATTGTATCAAATGCATCATGTACCACTAACAATGTGGCACCACTGATTTCTGTGTTGCTTGAATTATCAGAAATTGAAGTAGGTCACATATCAACGGTTCATAGTTATACTTCTGATCAACGCTTACATGATGCGCCACACAAAGACCTTAGAAGAGCAAGGGCAGCGGTAAACTCAATTATTCCAACATCTACAGGAGCAGCGAAAGCAATCATTCAAATCTTTCCACACCTGAAAGGAAAACTAACGGGATCAAGTGTCCGTGTACCCGTAATTGATGGTTCTATGACCGAATTAACCCTTGTAACTAAATCTATTTTAACGGTTGAGCAGGTAAATGAGGCAATGAAAAAGGCATCTGAAACCAGTATGAATGGAATTTTAGGCTATACCAACGATCCGATTGTTTCTTGTGATATTATTGGTTCCCGTTACAGTTGTTTATTTGATGCTGAATTAACTATGGTTTCCAATAATTTAGTACGCGTTGTTGGATGGTATGATAATGAAATGGGTTATTCTGCACGATTGGTTGATTTAATCACTCGAATTTAATCTAAGGCATCTATTCCCGGTAGGGTTTTACCTTCAAACAATTCCAACAAAGCACCACCTCCAGTACTTATATAACTCACACGATTTGCTAATCCAAATTTAGCAATTGCCGCTGCGCTATCTCCCCCACCGATTAATGAAAACGCTCCTCGCTCCGTCGCTGCAGCAACAGACAGGGCTATTTCTTTTGTACCTTGAGCAAAGGAATTCCATTCAAAAACACCCATGGGACCATTCCACAAAATCGTTTTACTTTTTAAAATAACCTCTTGAAACTGTTGAATTGATACCGGGCCAATATCAAGTCCCATCCATCCTTCAGGAATATGGTGGGTATCAACGGTTTGAGTGCGTGCATTCTCGGCAAACGAATCAGCAACCACACTATCCACCGGAAGGTGAATAGATACCCCCAGTTCCTTCGCCTTTTTAAAAATATCCAATACCACTTCTATCCGATCCGCTTCAAACAAGGAGTTTCCAATTTCACCCCCTTGAGCTTTTGCAAAGGTATACGCCATCCCCCCACCGATAATTATATCAGAAGCTATGTGTAGTAAATTTTCAATTATTAGCACTTTATCAGACACTTTAGCCCCACCCACGATGGCTGTAAAAGGTCTTGTTGGTGTTCTCAATATACGTTGTGCATTCAGGAGTTCAGCTTCCATCAAAAAACCCATCATTCGATCATTCGGGAAAAAAGAAGCGATTTGGGTTGTACTAGCATGCGCTCGATGCGCTGAACCAAACGCATCATTTACATAGCAATTCCCTAAGGAAGCGAGCAGCGACGCAAAATGCAAATCACCTTGCGTTTCTCCCGGATGAAAACGCACATTTTCTAACAACATTACTTCACCAGAAATCAAGGCTGCAGCGCGTGAAGACGCCTCATTAAAATCCTCACAAAAGATTACCGGACAAGAAAGCAAATCAGAAACGGTATTTACAATCTGACTTAGAGAAAATTTTGCTTCTGGGCCATTTTTAGGCCTTCCAAAATGAGAGAGTAATACCACTGAACCTCCATGCGATAAAATATGCTTTATCGTAGGTATTGCTGCACGAATTCGCTTATCATCTTGAACAAGATTAGTAGTTTTATCTATAGGAACATTAAAATCAACGCGAACGATTGCCCGCTTCCCATTAAAATCATATGTATTAATTCCCATCATTGCAGCTAATTTTAGCTCAAAACTATTAAATAAATTTTGCTTAAAATCAATAAAATACCATGATGAATCAAAATAAATAAGCAGATTTGTAAATAAAATATATTCTTTATGAAAATGAATTGGTTTTGGTTTTTATCCCTCTTGTTATTAGCTTCTTGTTCCGTGAGCCCAATAGAACCGCAAGAAGAATTGGTTGTGTCAGAAGCTTCAATTGAAGACTATTACCTAGATTCTACGTTTGATTGGGGTGATTTCAATGAAGGTGATTTTGAAGAATATACTGAACCAAGCTATAATGCTTCTCGTCAACGATTTGTTGATTTAGTTCATACTAAAATTGAAGCCAGCTTAAATTGGGAAGCATCTCAGTTAAACGGTAAAGCCACCTTAAGTATGAAACCCCATTTTTATGAAATTGACAGTGTGGTATTAGATGCAAAAGGAATGGAAATAAAAACTATAACACTGTCCGGAAAGGAATTATCATATGATTATTCGAATGGAAATACACTAACGGTATATTTAGATAAATCCTATAAAAAAGATGAACTAATAACATTTACGGTAGATTATATTGCAAAACCTGAGGGTAGAGAAACCTCAGGGAGTGCTGCCATAACTTCAGACAAGGGATTATATTTTATAAATCCAAAAGGAGAAGAAGAAGGGAAAATGCCACAAGTATGGACCCAAGGTGAAACGGAAGCTAATTCCGTTTGGTTCCCCACCATTGATGCGCCCAACATGAAATCTTCACAAGAAGTACTTTTAACGGTAGACAATAAATACACTACCCTTTCTAATGGGAAATTAATTTCATCTAAGAAAAACACCGATGGCACAAGAACTGATTATTGGAAACAAGACCTTCCGCATGCGCCGTATTTATTTATGTTGGCTGTAGGAGAATTCAAGATAGTTCAAGATTCATATACCCGAGGTGATGGGAAGAAAATTGAAGTGAATTATTATGTGGAGCCTGCATACGAAAATGATGCTCGGGCTATATTTGGCAAGACCCCAAAGATGATTAAATTTTTTTCCAATAAACTGGGCGTTGAATACCCTTGGGATAAATACTCAGAAATCGTAGTACGCGACTACGTTTCTGGGGCTATGGAAAATACAGGAGCAGTAATTTTTGGAGACTATGTCTATAAAACTAAACGCGAATTAATCGATGGAAACGATGAGTCTACCATTGCACATGAGTTATTTCATCATTGGTTTGGTGACCTTGTAACCTGCGAATCTTGGGCGAACCTTCCATTAAATGAGTCATTTGCAAACTATTCTCAATACTTGTGGGACGAATATGAATATGGGATCGATGAGGCTGATTACAACGCCATTGAAGAAGCAAACGGGTATTACCAATCGGGGGGCTATCATGACTTAATTAACTTCTATTATAAGGATAAGGAAGAGATGTTTGACGGGCATTCATATAATAAAGGCGGAAGAATACTACATATGCTGAGAAATCACTTAGGAGACGAAGCCTTTTTTCAAGGATTGAATAAATACCTTACCTCGAATGCATACAAAAGTGCAGAAGTTCATAACCTGCGTTTAGCAATGGAAGAAGTAAGTGGGGAGGACCTTAATTGGTTTTTCAACCAATGGTTTTTAGGCAAAGGCCATCCAGTTATTTTTACGGAGCAAGCGATAAATCAAGAACTACAAACTGTTACTATCCGAATTCAACAAGCACAATCGTTTAATGTATTTAGATTACCAGTAAAAATTGCCTTATGGGATGAAACGGGGAAACATAGTTATTCCGTGGTACTGGATAGTGTAAATCAACAGTTTACCTTTCCGTTCAAAGGGAAATTAGGGAATTTAATGTTGGACGAAGAACAAATGTTATTGGCCAAAGTGTATGAGGAAAAACCAACAGCGCAGTATATTCATCAATTTAATAACGCTGATAAATTTCGCGCTAAATCAACAGCCCTAAAGCACATTGCCAAATCAACTGATCCGGAGAAAACTACTATTCTTGTGAATGCATTAAATGCAAAGTTTTGGGGAATTCGCGCTGAAGCACTCGGATACTTAAAAGACCTGGATGATGCTGCTAAACAACCTTCCTACAAAACATCGCTAAAGAAAATCATCGAAAGCGATCCAAAATCAAAAGTTAGAAATGCTGCGGTAAGCGCGTTATCAACCTTAGAACAAAACGAAGCCATTGCGATCATTCGAAAGGTGCTTAAACAAGATAGTTCACTTATGGTGTTAGGCAATGCCTTAAACGAACTTAAAGAGATTGATACGGTGCAGGCCTTAACGTTGGCACGTGAATTAAGCAGCTCATCAGAAATTGAATTACAAGTGGGAGCCGCAGAAATCATGGGCGAATATGGTAACACACAGGACTTACCTTTTATTGAGAATCTTATTAAATCAACTAAGATTAAGGATTACAATAAGCTTAGAACCCTGCTCGCCTATGCCTATTTTGTGATTAGAAAAGGAACTAGTGCCATGGAAAACAGTCAGGATATTTTAAGTTATGTTAAAACACATGGTAATCAATATACCGGATGGTACTATGACATGGTAGTAGAGCGTTTCCTAGCCATGCTTGGTGAAGAAAGCGAACAATTAACAGCAGAAATTGAAACGCTTAATCCACAAAAAGATAGCGCAACAATCCTTGTACTATCTAATAAAAAGTCAAAATTAGAAGATTTATATAACCGCCTATCAGTCTTTATAGAAACCGAGGAGGTTGAAGAAAAATAACCCAAAATTATTGGTTGTACTGAACATTTTTTGATAAAACGTGTTTTGATATTATTTTAATCAGTATTTTTGATTAGTTTTTTATCACTAAACACGCAACTATGTTAACAATTGGATCTCAAATCCCCGATTTAACCGGGACAAATCAATTAGGGGAGCAGGTTTCTCTTCGCTCACATCTTGGAGCCCAAACGGCTATTTATTTTTATCCAAAAGACGACACGCCAGGCTGCACCGCTCAAGCATGTAGTATTCGTGATGGAGAACAAGTATTAGCAAACGAAGGAATTACCGTAATTGGCATAAGCGCAGACTCCGTGGCTGCTCATCAAAAATTCAGCACCAAATATTCCCTTCCTTTCACCCTTATATCCGATCCAAACCGAACCATTATAGAAGCATTTGGAGTGTGGGGACCAAAAAAATTTATGGGTAAAACATACGATGGGATCCATCGAACGAGCTTTCTTTTTGATGTGAATGGAATCCTAGTAAAAGTGATTGAAAAACCAAATACAAAAAATCATGCAGAAGAAATTATAAATTTTTTCAAAGAAAATAAATAAACGTAAATCGTTTACGTTTAACCCGCCGAATTTTGTACTCATAAAACTTATTAAACATGTCAAATAAAGAATTGCACGCAGAAAAATTAAAAGCACTCCAACTTACGATGGAGAAATTAGATAAAACATTTGGTAAAGGAGCCGTGATGAAATTGGGAGATAATCCCGTAGAAAAAGTAGATGTAATCCCCACTGGTTCACTAACCCTAGACCTGGCTTTGGGAATTAACGGATATCCAAAAGGCCGTGTTGTTGAAATTTACGGTCCGGAATCATCGGGAAAAACAACACTTGCTATACATGCAATTGCTGAGGTTCAAAAACAAGGTGGTATTGCCGCTTTTATTGATGCAGAACATGCATTCGATCAATTTTACGCCCAAAAACTCGGTGTTGATGTTGCGAACTTATTGATCTCACAACCCGATAACGGCGAACAAGCGCTCGAAATCGCAGACAACCTTATTCGTTCTGGAGCTATTGATCTAATCGTTGTTGACTCGGTGGCCGCACTAACACCAAAGGCAGAAATTGAAGGAGAAATGGGAGATTCTCAAATGGGTTTACAGGCACGACTTATGTCTAAAGCGCTCCGTAAACTAACCTCTTCCATCAATAAAGCTGGATGTTGTTGCATTTTCATCAACCAATTGCGCGATAAAATTGGAGTGATGTTTGGCAACCCAGAAACAACAACGGGTGGAAATGCCTTAAAATTTTACGCTTCAGTGCGCCTTGATATTCGTAAAGCAACACAAATAAAAGATGGGGAAGATATTGTGGGTAATCGCGTAAAAGTTAAAGTGGTTAAAAACAAAGTGGCACCTCCGTTTAGAAAAGCTGAATTTGATATACTTTACGGTGAAGGAATCTCCAAAGTCGGAGAAATCATTGACTTAGGGGTTGAATTAAATATTCTAAAGAAAAGTGGTTCATGGTTTTCTTATGGTGAAACACGGCTTGGACAAGGTAGGGATTCCATTAAATCCATTTTACTTGATAATCCAGAACTGTGTGAAGAATTAGAAACCAAAATCAAACACGCATTGAGCGGCGGTACAGAGGCTGTATTGCAAGACTAATTGCAATTCTTTGAGGAAAAGGCGGTGAATTCACCGCCTTTTTTTATATTTACAACACCTAAAAATCTCTTATGAAAAAAACGTTATTACTATTAATGATTGGCTTTGGAGTAGTTAGTATTACTTCATGCAAGAAAAAAGGATGTACAGACAATGGGGCTGTAAATTATAATTCAAAAGCTAAAAAAGACGATGGAACGTGCTTATACAAGCCGTTTTTAACTCTTAATGGTGCTGCACAAGTTACCATTAACGTTAGCGCTTCTTACACAGATGCAGGTGCCACCGCAACCAATAAAGACGGTTCATCCGTTGCGGTAACTACGGACAACCAAGTTGATTCTTCTACTGTAGGTACATATTACGTGAATTATGCTGCTACTAATGCAAATGGAACATCAACGGCTAAACGTCGCGTAGATGTAGTGATTGGTGCAGAAAATTGGACCGGGGTATCTTGGGCAATGACGACAACTTGCAGTGGAACACAATTTCCATTATCGTCTTCACCAAGCATCACAGCGGGAGGCAGTGCTAGTGCTGTAAACATTGAAAACTTCTTCAATTTAGTTGGCGGAACGGCTACGGGAACAATTAATGGCGCAAACATTACAGTTCCTAACCAAACGTTAAATATTACGATTGGAGATGTTACTTTCTCTGGTACAGGTGCAATGAACGCGACCGGGACACAAATACAAATTAGCTATACATATGACAACGATGCCCCTTTAATTGGCGGTTCAGGTACGTGTATGGCGATTTATGACAAGCAATAATGTATTCTATTAATAGAGAAAGGCGGCCTCGGTCGCCTTTTTTTTGTATCATAAGTTACGTTCTAGACATAGTAAAGCCGCTACCTTTGTATCATGGGAAAATTTAACGATATCATTAAAGGTGAAACACCAACCTTAGTGGATTTTCATGCTACATGGTGTGGACCATGTAAAACGATGTCTCCTATTTTGGATCAATTAAAAGCTTCGAAAGGAAAAACGCTAAGAATCCTAAAAATAGACGTTGATAAAAATCCGGCCATTGCAGATCAATTGGGTATACGAGGCGTTCCTACGCTCATCTATTATAAAAACGGGAAACAACTTTGGAGAAAAAGCGGTGTAATTCCATTAAAAGAGTTAGAAACATTAACTAAGTAATACACCAAGTTTCCCAAATGATTCCAGCATAGTCAGTTTATCCGCATGAATGGCATCTGGCAGAAACAAGAATTTTTTATCAAATAACTCCTCGTTAATCCAGAAACTAACCCAATATTCATTATAAAGTCCAAAAACTTCCGGAACAATTAACTCTATTTTCGCTACTTCATTCGGTAACATAACTTCAAGCGAATGCCTTAACGTAGCGGTTTTAATTTTCTCTCCTGTTGCCGGATTCTCACCATAACCAACACTAGTAATAATTATCCCCTCAATGATGTCTTCTTTTGCATTATGAAGATATACAGCATACTCAGGCGTTTCATTCTCTAATAGTACCGCCAATTCAATTCCATCTACTTTCGGTATAAGCTCGCTTAATTTCATAGTATTACATTAATTCAAAATCAAAAAGTAACCGTAAGTGTTCCACCAATCGAACCGTTACCTCATTCATATCTAACATGTATCCCAATTCCTGATTCATCGACGTCACTTGTTTATCCGAAATACCACAAGGAATAATTTGATCAAAATATGATAAATCCGTATTTACATTGAATCCTATTCCATGCATGGTAACCCAACGCGAACTTTTAACACCAAATGCCGCGATCTTTCTTGGCTTTTCTAAATCAATCCACACCCCTGTAAGTCCTTCAATTCGATGACCTATAATGCCGTAGTCAGCTAGGGTTAAAATCACCGCCTCTTCCAAGAACCTCATATATTTATGTATGTCAGTAAAAAACTGGTCTAAATCCAAGATCGGATAAACCACCAACTGTCCTGGGCCATGATACGTAATGTCCCCCCCCCTATTGATCTGATAAAACCTTGCATCAATTGATTTTAAAGATTCTTCATCCGCCAATAAATGGTCTTTTTTACCACTCTTTCCAAGGGTAAATACGTGAGGGTGTTCACACGTTATCAAGTGACTCTCTGAATCTGATGAGCCTTGCTGTTTACTGGAAATTATTGCATTGAATAATGACTCTTGGAAGTCCCAAGCTTCTTTATAATCAACGCTACCTAAGGGATGGTATTTAACCTTGGGGCGGTTCATTACATCTTCCCTAATTCACTTTTGAGATAGTCAATGATCTCGATATCCATGATATCCGCATGATTAGCCTCACACAAATAGTAAGAAGCCCAATCTACCATATGAATTAAATACAATGAACGTTCAATTAACGAATCACCTTTTGCTTCCAAGTTAAAAACTCCTTTTGATCTTTTAGATACCGCATCCTTTGTGATTTCAAAACGCTTTTTATTTCTTGGATGAATATCAGCTGCGTTAAAGAATACCGGTGCAAAACGCTCATCTCCGCCTCCCCATCCGACAAGCTCGTTATGATTCATTTCTGGAATCACTTGATTCCACGCTAGGTATTTTGAATTTTCATTGAACTGTTGACGCGCTCGAACAATCACTCCTTCATATTTAGTTTCTCCATAAAGCACTCCAACTTTACCAAACAAATAGGTGGAAAGTTCTTGAGCAATTGCATCTATTTCTGCTGTATTATTACGAATCAAGCCAATACTCGCATGAACCTGATCCAAGGATTTACCGGAAATTAATCCAAGTTTATTGAAGTAATTAAGCAATTGAACTAACGAATACGCTAAGGCGCTTCGAGGGGGATTTCCGCCGGGAACAATTACACAATCATACCCGTTTTCAGCACAAAACTTAGCCAAATGGCCTCCACTAGTAACCCCAAAAATAAACGCCCCTTTTCCTTTTGCCTCATCTAAGGCCATGGTAGTTTCTTCCGTGTTCCCTGAATAAGAAGAACCTATAACTAAGGTATTTGGACCTACGAACCCAGGGAGGGTATACTCATTAACTAAGGTTATTGGTAAAGCGATTTCATCTTGAACCCAGTTACTAACGATTTTAGCGCCAATACCAGAGCCGCCTAAGCCGCAGATTACTATGTTGTGAATTGGTCGATCAGGGGCATTAAACGATTGTTTAGAAGCTATTTCAAAGGCTTCTTCCAGTTGATTGGTAAATGTTGCGATTAATTCTTTCATTATTCATTTAATTAAAGTGGAATATTTCCATGTTTTTTTAATGGTAGATTTTCAGCTTTTTTCTCAAGCATTTTAAATCCTAATACTAATTTTTGGCGTGTTTCTTCCGGTAGGATTACATCATCTACAATCCCTCGTTCTGCTGCACGATAAGGGTTGGCAAAGGTGTCTGCGTATTCGGCCTCCTTTTCAATCCATTTTTGAGACGGGTCTGCTGCTGCATTAATTTCTCTTCTAAAAATTATTTCTGCGGCTCCTTTCGCACCCATTACGGCAATTTCAGCAGTTGGCCACGCATAACTCAAGTCTGCACCAAGTGATTTAGAGTTCATTACACAATATGCACCGCCATAGGCTTTTCTGGTAATAACAGTAATTCGAGGTACCGTAGCCTCAGCAAAGGCATAAATTAATTTAGCTCCGTGAGAAATTATTCCGTTCCATTCCTGATCAGTACCCGGCAAAAACCCAGGGACATCTTCCAAGATAAGAAGAGGGATGTTAAATGAATCACAGAAACGAACAAAGCGGGCACCTTTTCTTGATGCATTTATATCTAGAACGCCTGCCAATTCAGCCGGTTGGTTTGACACCACACCAATCGTACGTCCTTCTAATCGAGCAAACCCAACAACAATGTTCTTTGCATAATCTTCTTGCACTTCTTTGAATGACGCATCATCAACCAAACAATCAATCACTCTTCGGCAATCATATGGCAAACCACTATTCGTTGGAAGTATGGTTTTTATAGCCTCAATTTTTGCTTTTGAAAACTCAAAAACCGCAGTTTTTGGTGCCTCTTCGTATGCATTTTGAGGTAAATACGTCAATAAGGCACGTGCATTCTTCAAACATTCCACATCATTGCCCGCCACAAAATGGTTAACACCGCTTCGCTCTGCATGGGTTTTTGCGCCACCAAGGTCTTCAGAAGTTACTTCTTCATGTGTCACCGTTTTAACCACATTAGGTCCAGTTACAAACATATAGGAGGTGTCCTCCACCATAAAAACAAAATCCGTAAGTGCAGGTGAATACACCGCACCCCCGGCACATGGACCCATGATTAAGGAAATCTGAGGTACCACACCGCTTGCGCGGGTATTTCTAAAAAATATCTCAGAATACCCAGAAAGAGAAACCACACCTTCTTGAATTCTTGCACCACCCGAATCATTTAATCCAATAATTGGAGCACCATTCTTCAGTGCTAAATCCATTATTCTACAAATTTTAGCGGCATGCGTTTCAGAAAGCGAACCACCCAACACCGTAAAATCTTGAGAATATACATATACTAATCTACCATGAATATTTCCAAATCCGGTGATTACACCATCGCCAGGAAAACGCTGTTTATCCAAATCAAACGCTATTGATCTATGTTCTACAAAGGCTCCGATTTCATTAAATGAACCTTCATCTAACAAGAGCGCCAAGCGTTCTCTGGCCGTTAATTTCCCTTGTGCATGATGCTTCTCGATGCGGTCTTTGCCCCCTCCAACATGGATTTGAGCGCGTCTGTCTTTGAGGTGTTGATTTTTATCTTCCATCGGCTTCAAAAGTACATTATTTCACGTTAATAATTGGTTTTGAAATGAGATTCACCACAGTTAATACCCCTAAAAAAATCAAAGAAGCACTGTGCGGTTCCTGATAAAACACAAGAAAAACCCCTATCAAAGCAAATCCAGCCATTTTAAGCAAGTGACTATTGTTGGAGGAAAACATTACTATACGGGTACGCTGTTCAAGCTTCCACCGCATCCATTCATTCAATAGAATCAATGGGATTAATATATATCCCTGGGCAATTCCCATGTCTTTATATGCAAGAAAATCAGTCAACGAAGCCCAAATATTTTTTCCAGATAAAACAACAAGGATAAGCACCATAATCAATTCAAGCCATGGCAAAGCAAACCCAATGGGGGCTCGAAATTGTCGATGCCTAACCATAGCTACTATTGCATTTAAAAACACATCAATGGCATAAAACCAACAGATAAAATCGAAAGACCATTGCCAAGCAAATACACCAATCAGTGGCAGGAGTACCTCTGCTAAAATGCGTTGGATTCGACTATCCGTCATCTACGATTTTTTAGAACTGCAACTCGGTCTTTAGTTAGTTGGTATTCAGGATTTACTTTAAGTACTTTAGCATAGGTAAGTAATGCATTAGAAATGTCACCTTTGTCTTCATAGATTAACCCCAAATTATGAAGCGTTTCCATGTGTTTCGGATTAATTTCTAGAGATTTGCTATAAAAATACATGGCGCTATCCAAGTTTTCATCATCAAATTGCTGAATATACCCTAGATGAAAATAAGCTTCGCAATACGAACTATCTAATCCAGCCATTCGACGATAAAGTTGCTTGGCCTCCTCAATTTTTCCAAATTCATACGTTGCGTAAGCTAAAGAATATGCAACTTCAGCATTAGTTGGCTTTAATTTACTTGCTGTTGTAAAATACTCAATACATAATGGATTCTTTTCATATTGATAAATGGTACCTAACATCATATAGCCAAGAAAGAACTTATTGTCTTGTTGTACTGCGGTTTCATAGGAGGATTTCGCCAATTTATAATTCCCTTGACTTAAATATATTGAGCCCTTTAGTATGTAGGCATCTCGATACCTTGGATTAATTCGCAAGGCTTTATTAATCAATGTAAATGCATTTTCTAAATCTCCACGAAACGATGATACACTTGCCATTCCAATAATTGCCTTTAGATTTTTAGGGTCTTTCTTTAAGACCTTGCCAAAATGATATTGCGCCGCAGAAAAGTCAGAAGCTAAAAAATCCTTTTTATTAATTAACGCCAAGGCATATAATAATCGGTTTTCATTACTTGAACTATCCAGTCTAAATGCATGTGCCGCATCCGTTAACAACAATTTATAGTCTAATGAATCCAACGAACGATTGGCGCGTTTTTGCAACAAAGGAATACTGTCGGGGTACTTTTGAACCAATTGATCGAGCGTCAGGTGCTTATCTTGTTCTTCTTCTAACGACCCACACGCAAAAAAAAGGATTGCTGTAAGTACAAAAAATAGGTGCTTTGTCATGGGTGCAAAATTAAACAAAATGAAAGTGTTATTTTTGTAAAAATAAATAAGATGAAACGCTTTCTGATTTTCTTGGTTCTCATAGCAGTGACAAGTTCAAATGCTATTGCTCAAGGGTGTAGTCAATGTAAGTTGATGGCGGAACAGGGTGTGGGAGTTGATGATACAACCTTTGCAAGCAACATCAATTCTGGAATTCTATATTTAATGGCCTTCCCTTACTTAATTCTCCTTGTACTTTTCAGAAAGCAAGTCACCCGATTTTTTAAATCGTTTTTTACTCAAGCAAAATCACCCCAGTAAATTACCACCTTACCTGTACTTTTTCCGCTCTCTAATAATTCATGGGCGCTATTGAGTTCATCGTGATGAAATATTGTTGCAGGTAAAGGGCTTAGCAACATATTCTGATATAGATGAAAGGATTGGTTTAGATGAAAAGAAAGGACCGACGGGCTCGCCTCTGCAACCTTTAACATATTCACCCCAATCACTGATTTCGATTGCATCATAAGTGGTATTGGAGAAAAAAGTCCCGTTTTTCTGACAAAATTTAATACGGATAATATACCGAATATAGCATGTAATAGCCCTGCCCCTCCAAACAAGAATAATTTGCCTCCACTACCAATTAACCTAAGGTCTTTTCGGACCGTGGATCCAGCCACCGCATTAAATGAAGCAATAAGGGTGTCAGTTCCTAGTAATTTTTTGACGGTCTGATCATATGAGTGTTGATCTGAAACAACAATATGCGTTGGACTTATTTTGTTTAATACCGCTACTTTTTCTTGAGAACTTACTTTAGCAATAGTTTTTATCCCCTTTAGGTGTAAGAATTGCAGTAGCAAACTACCAACGCCCCCTGCCGCTGCATGCACCAATGCAAATCTCCCTTTATGTGCTTCAGAAATTTGATCTGCCATAAACGAGGCAGTAACACCTTGCGTGCAAAGTGATAATGCATCAGCGGTATTCATCTCCCCGATTTCAACTAAAGCCTCTGCCATGGTAATAACCGCGGTTGCATAGCCCCCGAAGCGACAAAATCCCGCGACTCGTTTGCCAATCAAATGCTTGTGATTCTCATCAAAAACTTGCTCAACGACACCAACAATGTCATATCCTGGCACGAACGGAAACGAAGGGGCTTCTCGATATTTACCTCTTCTAGCCATTACATCAGCAAAATTCAACCCGAAAGCAGACACTCGAATTAGCACTTGACCAGATGATAGCGCAGGTAATGTTACCCTTCGCAATTCAAAGGCGCTTGAAGCTGTTCCGGCTTTAACTAAAAAATACCCTTGACTCATTGTGTGTTTCTTAATCTGGTTTTTTCTGTAAAGACCATGCGTAATTGAATATATAACCGATTGGTTTGAACCCCTGGAATTGGATTTGGATATAAATAATATCCTGCATTAGCATGCAAAAACCAAATTTTGTATCCGATGGTTGGAGATATTCCGAAAGCTGAATTTTCAAAGTTAGTCCGCACCGCCGCTTGAATGCCCAGGGTAAATGAAATTCTACTCGGACGAAACCAGTAGCCTGCGTCAGCTCCAAGTAGGCCTGCTTTAAAATCGTAGTTTGCCCCAACATTAAATGCATGCGCATGTGGACTTATTAATTTTACTTGCTTGATTCTTTTTTCATAACCCAACTCTAATGCGATGTGTTTTCCTTGTTGTACGCCCACATAGGGTCCGCTTTGAATTTTTTTAAATTCAAATGGCCGCTTGAGCTGGGCAAGCACTAAATAAGGCATAAATAGAACCAATAAAAGGTACTTCATTCGGTAAATTTACTTCGTTTTATATATGTGTTAACCGATTAAGCCGAACATTTTTTATATGTTTGATGATGTTAAATCCATTCGACGATGCATATTTCATGCGTCAAGCAATTATTGAAGCCAAAAAGGCCTTTGACGCGGATGAGGTACCAGTAGGTGCTGTAGTTGTTGCTGGCAACCAAATTATAGGACGCGGGCACAATCTAACGGAAAAACTTCACGATGTTACGGCGCATGCGGAAATTCAAGCGCTTACAGCAGCAGCCAATTTCTTAGGGGCGAAATACTTAAAAGAATGTACGCTTTATGTAACACTTGAACCTTGTCCTATGTGCGCCGGTGCGCTATATTGGAGTCAGATCGGGACCATCACATTTGGAGCATTCGACCAACATCGCGGAGCCACTCGTCATACCCCTTCATTATTTCATCCATCGACTCAGATTAAAGGAGGAATAGAGGAGGATACTTGTGCGCAGTTAATGAAGACTTTTTTTGAACGAAAAAGATAACAAGGCCTAAGGGTTTGCGTATATTTGTGACAGAATTGACAAAACATGAAAATTAACGCTCAGCACGCTCCAAAACCGGTAGGTTTATATCCTCATGCACGACGTGTGGGTAACCTTTTGTTTCTTTCGGGGGTAGGCCCTCGAGTGGCCGGGTCAGATGCAACGGACTCCATGGTACCCGGATTGGTACTTGATAAAAACGGAAACTTTTTGGAATTTGATTTTGAAGCTCAATGCCGAAGTGTGTTTGAAAATGTTAGGTTAATTTTGGAAGCCTCTGGTTCAAGTTGGAATGAACTGGTTGATGTTACCGTGTTTTTGACCAATATGAAAAGAGATTTTCACACGTACAATAAATTGTATGCGGAGTACTTTGAGTCAAATCAACCCTGTAGAACCACGGTAGAAATAAATTCGCTTCCAACACCAATTTGTATAGAATTAAAATGTATTGCTACTATTAACGATTAAGATATGACTGGCTTTATTCTTCGAATTTTTATTGCCCTAGTGCTCTTAGGGGGAACTGTTGGTTTGTTTTTAACGGGATTTTGGGGATGGGGAATAACCTCGGTATTTCCGCTAGCTATAGTAATCTTCTCGTTCTTTAGAAATGAACAAGTAATTCTTGCGCTGAATCAGATGCGTTTAGGGAACCAAGAGAAAGCCAAAAAACACATTAACCGCATCACGGCCCCGCAATACATGACACGCCGCCAACATGCCTATGTACTCTATTTGAAAGCATTAATGAATGCCCAAGAACTAGGTTTTGTACAAAGTGAGCAGTTATTACGAAAAGCCCTGTCTCTTGGATTACGCACCAGTGAAGATAATGCGGTGGCGCGCATGCATCTGGCAGGTATTTGTGCTCAGACGGGCAGAAGACCTGAAGCAAGCGCCCTATTAACTGAGGCTAAAAAATACGACAAGAGCGGTATGTTGAAGGATCAAATCAAAATGCTTCAAAGTCAAATGCAAGCTGTTCCCTCCAAAAATCAAATGCGCATGGCACAAATGATGGGAGGAAGAAAGAAAATGCCAAAAATGCGGTAATCGTTGAAAAATAGAATATACGCCCCCAATTGGGAAGACTACGAACTTATTGATGCAGGAAATGGATTAAAGCTTGAACGGTGGGGAAAATACATTACTGTTCGTCCCGATGTTAATGCCTATTTTCAGCCCCAACTTTCGAAACAAGAATGGGATAGAAAAGCACACTTTACCTTTAAAGAAGAAAAAGGCGTGTTTGGTACATGGCAAAATAAAGGAAACCTACCCCTTAATTGGGAAATTGAGTTTGAAGGGGTTCGACTCAGTGTTTTTTTGAAAAACACCAAGCATACAGGGATATTTCCAGAACAAAATCTGAATTGGAAAGCAATTAAAGAATTTATCACATCGGAAGACTCCTTTCTGAATTTATTCGGTTATACTGGAGCATCGAGTATGATGGCACTTGCTAATCAGGCGAGTGTTTTCCATGTAGATTCATCAAAATCTGCCCTGACATGGACTAAGGAAAATGCACGATTAAATAAATACGATGGATGTAAATTAGTGCTTGAAGATGTTGTTCTGTTTATGGAACGAGAAATCAAACGAAAACATCAATACGAGTTAATTCAAATGGATCCACCGGCATGGGGAATTGGAACAAAAGGTAAAAAATGGCAGCTAGAAAATCACATTGATTTATTGATGAGCCTTGCTGCTCAGCTATTAACCCCTAAAGGTCAATTACTTGTTTCAACCTACTCAACTAAAATCACTCCCATTACACTAAAAGAAACGGCTGAAATCTATTTTCCAAATCGCACGTACCGAACCGGTATGCTTGCCACAAAATCCACCACAGGAAAAGCACTAGACCACGGAAGTCTACTGCATATTTTTTAGCCTATTTTCCTCCGTTTAGAATTGACTTTGCATTAGTTATCCAAACATCTGGTCCACCCTGCAAATATCCCGTCGAGTTTAAAGGCGCTAAATTAAATTTATCTTCAACCTTGCTTACATTAACAAACCAAACCGTCGGATATCCTTGAACACCAAATTGTTGTTGTAAAAGCTGGTTTTGTTCTTTAATGTTTTGTGGAAGAACTTTATTTCTTGGGAAATCTAATTCTACTAATATCACATCACTTGAAGCCCATGTGGTAAATGCTGGCGTATTAAATACCTCGCGCTGTAAGCGATGACACCATCCGCACCAATCACTGCCTGTAAAAAATAGCAACATTGGTTTATTCTCCGTTGCAGCTGCTTGAGATGCCAATGAAACATCGGTATACCACGTAAGATTACTGGTAGTTTGAGACCAAGAAATTATGGTGCTTACAGTTAAGGCGATGGATAAGAAAATTGACTTCATAGGGTAAACTTTAAAAAATGATTTACACAAATATCAAATTATTGATTGCAATATTAGCAATTTAACAGCTATTTAACTTTTGACAATTATATTTGGAATTCTGCTATATTCGCACTCAAACCGAAAATCATGAAACTATTTCTATCTTTTACTATCCTGTTATTCAGCTTTTTATTTTCAGCACAAACACAAAATGTCCGAGGAAAAGTCATGGATTCAGAAACTAGTTTTCCACTGGCAGGAGCGAAACTTGAAATTGACTTAAAAGATGCTAATGGCGTAAACTTTCGTGCAGTAACCGACGGCGAGGGTGAATTTAAAATCGCAAATGTCCCAGTTGGTAAATATGCCCTTACTACGAAATGTGCTCAATATGAACCTAAAACTCAAACGGTTGAGATTTCCTCTGGAAAAGAATTAATTCTAAATATCGCCTTACAAGAATTGGTTACAAACAAAGAAGAGGTTGTTGTTACGGGTCGTAAAAAAGGAGAGGTTATCAATGAATTAGCCGTAATTTCTGCACAACAGTTCTCTGTAGAAGAAACTAACAGATACCCCGGGTCTCGTATGGACCCAGCACGTATGGCATCCAATTTTGCTGGGGTGCAAGGAGCGGATGACTCGAGAAATGACATTATCATTCGTGGAAACAGTCCACTAGGGGTAGTTTGGCGTGTAGAAGGGATTGACATTCCAAATCCTAATCACTTTGCTATTGCCGGTAGTTCCGGAGGACCTGTATCCGTGTTGAACAACAAAATACTAGGAAACTCAGACTTTTTAATGAGTGCATTTCCAGCTGAATATGGCAACAGTGTTTCAGGTGTTTTTGATTTAAAACTCCGCAGCGGAAATGACCAACGCCATGAATTCACCGGACAATTTGGCTTTCTTGGAACTGAGTTTTTAGCCGAAGGCCCACTTAACAAAAAAGGAACAGCATCTTTTCTAATGATGGGTCGATACTCCACACTTTCATTATTCAAATCATTAGGTATTCAATTGGGAACAGATGCGATTCCAACCTATGGAGATATAGCGTTTAAATTTAATTTCAAACTCAGAAAAGGAGGGAATTTATCTTTTTGGGGCATGGGGGGTAAAAGCAATATTGCTATAATGATATCAGAAAAAACGGAATATACCACAGACCTATACGGTGAAGGAGATCGTGACCAGTATTTTGGAACGGCTATGGGTGTAACTGGGTTAACGTACAAAAAAGCAATCAACGAAAAAACATTCGTAAGCAGCACCCTTGCGTTATCTCAGGAGATTCAGCGGGCGAATCATGATTATTTGCAACGAAGCCTTAACACCACAGGCGGTGACACAAGTATTCAAATCAATGCGATTTACCCACTGATGGCATACACGTTTATTACCAATAAAGTATCAAGTTACACGGCTGTAAATCACAAAATCAACAAGCAACACCTGGTTAAATTTGGGTATAATGCAGATTTCTTCTTAATGAACATGCATGATTCTGCATTAATCGACTATAATGTTCCAAACCAATATTTTACACGTTGGAACTATGAAGGCTCGTGCGTGCTCATCCAACCCTTTATTCAGTGGAAATGGCGAATGTCAGACAATACAGACTTCACAGCTGGAATCCATAGCCAGTATTTTTCTATGAGTAATAGCCTAAGTCCTGCTGAGTTGCGCCTTGGATTTAAACATAAACTACCTGGAAATCAAGCTGTTTTTGCTGGGGCTGGAATGCACAGTCAAATTCAACCACTTTACACCTATGTTGACAATCGAAAAGGAGCGGGGAATTACTTCAACAAAGGAATGGATTTTACCAAGAGTATTCATTCTGGAATAGGGTATGAGAAATTTTTTAATAAAGGATTTAGCATTCGATCAGAAGCATATTATCAATATCTATACAACATCCCAGTTACCATAGCACCAAGTTCCTTCTCTATGATTAATATGGGAAGTGGATTTACAAGAATTTTTGCAGATTCATTGGAAAACACAGGTACCGGATATAATTACGGATTGGAGTTAACGGTTCAAAAGTACTTTGATAAAAGCTTCTTTTTCTTGTTCTCTGGGACCTTATATGATTCGAAGTATACAGGTAGTGATGGCGTACTTAGAAATACCTCATATAACGGCGCGTATGTAGCCAATTTCCTTGCTGGTAAGGAATTCAATATCGGAAAAAGAAATATCCTAGGTGTCGGAGTAAAGGTTACAACTGCAGGAGGTAAACGTTATGGTTTGGTTGATATAGCAAAAACAAATCAAGAAAAGGATTTAATCTATCAAGATTCCATGTTTAATGAACTTCAATTTAGAGATTATTTCCGAATGGATTTCAAAATATCTTGGCGTATGAATGCCAAAGCAATGACCCATGAAATCGGGTTAGATTTAGTAAATATTTTAAACACTGAGAATCTATTAAGTTTAGCGTACGCTCCATCCTTAGATCCGGCTGTAGTAAACCAACCTAATTATCAACCAGTTTCGGAAAAGACGCAACTTGGGTTTTTACCAATTTTCTACTACAAAATCGATTTCAGGGCAGGCGGCAAGAAAAATTAAAAATGAGGACAGTCACAATTCTTTTGTTTTCCTAGGAAAAACACCGTCCCAACGTTGATTGCCAATTGACCATAAATAGCGTTATGCTTGGCAAATTGTGTAGCATCTGATACATCAAGCTTTATGTTTCTTTGCATAAGAAAGCCTCCGTTAATTGTCGGCATAACATAGAAATGGCGCAAGAATTCTACCCGTAATCCGAGCGATGCATTAAGACCAAGACCTGACAACCCACTAAGAACAGGTTGTTCCGATGGACCAAAGATTAACTCACTGGTGGTATGTAATACTCCTATGCCAATACCATAAACCCCATTAACTACAAACATTCGACTTCTTAATCGATATAAATTCTGAATAAGATCCACCTTGGTTGAGATGTATTTTATACTTGAAGTATTGAAACGAAATCCTATAGTATCCATAGAAACACTGGTGTTATTATATGTTCCGGATAACCCTCCCAATTGATCGAAACCATCCAATACCCTACCCGAGATAACTAAAGTTTGTGGGGAAATTTGATACTTAATATTGTCTAAATTAAGTGAAACAAGAACACCTCTTTTCACTGTGTATCCTAAGCTTAATTTATATTGATTACTTGAAAAATCTCCAAGGGTAACCCCCGGTAATCCTTCATAGGGTTGGTCTAATTGGGTATTAGACAAGGTTAAATCATATTTTGAACCTGTAAAGTTAAGGGTTGATAACCCAAAATAATTTGAAGAATTCCCAACTTGGATATTCAAATTGCCTTTATATGCAGAATTAAAAACACCATTTTGAGCAAGCGTTAACGCTCCCCACAAGAAACAGAAGATTAGCACTACTTTCACGGCCGAATAAATTTCAACCATTCAGACTGTTCCATTATCTGCTCTAACCTAAAATGTACTTTGCTTCCATTGCTTTTCCATTCTACTAAGCCAACACCATCCGCATAATAGGTATACGAAGGTAATTCCATGACTTTTTCTGTTTTTGTAAACGGGTTTATAATTGTAAACTTGGTCTGATCTTTATATTTAATAACCTTTGTTTGTTCACCCATCACATCAATAATAACGTTTTCAAATAAAACGTTACGCTTTAATTCCTGTAAGATTAACGTTGAATCCAACACCCCTTCAAACTTTGTTGAAAACCACGTTTGTTCAGTTTTATTCCATGGGAAATAGGTTGTCTTATAAACAAAGGCTTTCGTTTTCTTCTGATTCCGATTAACCACCATATGGTCTTGTATATTCAATGAATCCACGTTAAAGTTTAAGGCTTCCAGTATACGTCCATCTGACGCATAACGTTCTACCACCACATGATGACCAAGGTGGTCTTTTACGGAATAAACCCGATGAAACTGCTCCTCTAGGCCTCCAACAATATCTCGATAAACATAAATTTTAGGTTCATCCAAAATCGGATAAAAATAATTTGCATACGGATGTTTACTAGTAGTTTCATTGGATGAACAAGCTCCTAGATGCAAAATCAAAACTAATAAACTCAATAAAAAAAATAGCCGACTATACATTTTTGGTCATTTTAAGAAAGCTAACCTCATCATCCGTTAGGTGTCGAAACATGCCACGGGGCAAATCTTTTTTGGTTAAGCCTGCATATACTACTCGATCTAATTTAACCACCACATAACCTAAGGCTTCAAACATTCTACGAACAACACGGTTCTTACCCGAATGAATTTCTACACCAACTTCACGAGAATTTCCACCATCCACATAAGAAGCAAGGTCCGCCCTCGATTTCCCATCTTCTAAATCTACCCCTCGCAGTAATCGATCAAAGTCTTCTGTCTTAAAGGCTTTGTTTAATTCCGCATGATATATCTTACGGGCTTGATACCTGGGATGGGTTAGTTTTTTGGCAATATCTCCATCGTTAGTAAACAATAATAATCCGGTGGTTTCACGGTCTAACCTACCCACAGGATAGACACGTTCTCTACACGCTGACTTAACTAAGGACATTACGGTTTTTCTACCTTGAGGGTCATCCATCGTGGTAATAAATCCTTTTGGTTTATTAAGTAAAACATAACGCTTCTTTTCAGCATTAATGGTTTCACCGTCATATTGAACTACATCCGTAGGCGCAATCTTATGGCCCATTTCTGTAATAATAACGCCGTTCACTGTTACTACGCCAGTTTGAATTAGTACATCAGCCTCTCTGCGAGAACATACACCGGCATTTGAAAGGTATTTGTTTAGTCGAATCTCATTTTCATTAAAATTCGGAAGTGGGTCGCCTTTCTTAACTTTAATTTTAAAGTCAATATATTTGCGTTTATCACGCGCAGTAACCGACTTTTCGCCTACTGATTTGGTTGATTTAGCAACATTTTGAGTTTTTCCGCTAAGCGGTTTACTTGATTTACCTGCTTTTACCGACTTCGCGGCTGCAGGCTTCGTTGATTTCCCCGGTTTAGGAGAAGATTTTTTGTTTGTGTTCATCACGAGCAGTTTCTGCAAAGGTACGTCAATAATTCAAGGAGTTAAAATGCTGGGAATGCATCTTCTAAATGCGCTATTTTTATGGTTTCCCCCTGTTTAATAATACTTACCGCATCCATTCTAACCTCAACAGGTTCGTTAAACTTCTGAACGTAGTGATTAATTCCAAGCAATAAATTCCGTTGTTTCTCTCGAGTAATCGCATGAAAAGGCGTTCCGACTTTGATTCCAGTGCGTGTTTTTACTTCCACGGCAATAATCAGATTTCCCTTTTTGGCAATTAAATCGATTTCAGACTTTTTAAAGCGATAGTTTGTTTCTAGGATTTCATATCCCGATTTAAGCAAATGCTCTTTCGCTAGTTCTTCGCCCCATCCACCTACCTCAAGGCTCATCTTAACGTATCAAATGAAAGAATCCATGACCAGAAACTTCTCCTCCAGAAACCCCAGTAGCCTTGTACGTATAAGTATATACGCCCTCGCTGGCCTCATTTCCATTTGAAGTTCCATCCCATGAGGGTTGTGACTGTGTTAAATCAGTACTGGACCCACTGTACATAATCGCTCCCCAGCGATTGAAAATTATTAATTCAATCGCAACGACATTCTTGTATTGCAAGAAAAACTCGTCGTTAGTTAAATCCCCGTCTGGGGTAATTACGTTTGGTGCTTCAACTTCAGGATACGGATAGATACAATTCGAAGGTACATTCACATTGGCCGCACCGTTATAGTTTAGTGCTTCTGGGTCGGTACAATCACACACATCCACAGGGATAGTAATTGACATTGAATCAACACAATTAAGCCCTTGAGAAACCACTAAAGTTACCGTATAATCTGCTGGAGTTTGTGTTACATATTGAGCACTTTGTGGATCTGTAGTTTGAACAACTGCAGTTTGTCCATTACCAAAATTCCAAGCATATCCATTTCCATTTGTACTATTATTTACAAATACAACATTTAACGGGGAACATCCTCCGGCAGGGGTTGCGGTGAAATCCGCAACAGGGGATGCAATGGTCCCTACAAACACGCTATCGCTAGCCGAACACACTTGATCCGTAATAGTAAGGGTATACCAACCACCACTTAGATTTTGAATTGTTTGCCCTTGTTGACCGTTAGACCACGAATAATTCACATTACCTGTAGTTCCAGAAACGACTGCAGATAACGTCCCTGTTGGTATGCACGTTGCTTCGGTCATATTTATCGCATCAATTGCGATTGTTTGGTTTACCGTAACCGTAGCGGTATCGGTTTGAGAAAAGTTACATTGATCAACCGCCGTAATCAAGAATTGAACGACCCCATTTTGAGTAACATTTATCATTAATGAGTCATTCGTAGAAAGAACCGTTCCTCCCAAAGCCGTCCATGTAAAGTCATAGGGTGCATATCCGCCAAACGCAGATGCGGTTAATAAGACACTGTCCGGATAACATTGCACCAGTGGGTCTGTTTCTGTAATATTAATAATTGGACCATCTCCAATATAAATTGTTCCTTCAGAGGTAAGTGTATCTCCACACGGATTAATGATTGATACAGAAATTGTAACCGACTCAAACCCTTCATTTAACCCGTCTTGAGTGGGCGTTAAATTCAAAATAACGGTGTCTTGTCCCGGTAAAAATACGATCGGATTAACCATGTTATTATAGTCAACCCCTTCGATGGCAGAACCTGTTACCGTGTAGTTTATGATCAAGGTGTCATTGGTTTGTCCTTCAGGCCGCGTAAATATAAAATCCGCATAGGTACATCCTTCAACAATGGTTGTGTCTCCCGATACGGTAGCAACGGCAACACTTACTGCTGCGGAGGAAAAGGACCCTGCCTCCAAGAATACCCCCGAATCATAGGACTGGTCTAATACGTTGGCAATAGCAAACTTGATGTGATATATTTGATTACATTGGACGCTTGCACTAGCGGTTAATTTTACCGTTGTTCCGTCATATTCTATCGCATCCCCGTAGGTGTCTTGAGGAAATTCATTATACACATAATACGGTGTGTTTGTTACCCAGTTTACATTGTTAATTGTAACCGGTGTGCCCCCTGGAATGATTGCAATATTATCGCCTCCATTCGGATAACCCGCTAAAGGATATGGTCCAGAAATACCAGGTCCCCATAAGAATATACCAAAGGCATCGTTAAAATTTGAAGGAGAAAATTCCGTGTATTCATCGGAACCGAACATGTAATTAAAAATAAGGGTATCCCCAGCAGGAATAAAATCAAACTCCAAGACCACGCCGTTGGTTACATTTCCGTTTGCAATGGCATTCAACTCGGGATCACCAGCAACCGATTGAGAAGTTCCTGGATTCGTTGTACTTCCGCCCATGTTAGGACCAACGGCTCCCGCTGCATCCCCAGTGGTTAAAACAATACCACTTGCCATGGGAAATGTTGCGTTGCTATTCGTGAAGTATCCGATATTGCCAAACGGAGTTGTCGCTAATCCAGGTACGCCATTAATCGTAATATTTGACGCAACGACACCAGCTCCCAACAAGACATTATTTACCAACTGTTGTGGGGTTTGAGTCGGTGACACATTTATTGGCTGTGCAAAATTGAAAAATGAAAATAAAAAGCAAAAGATATAAAGAAAATATGTGCGCATGTTCTATTTGTTTGCGAGTTATGACCTGCTTTTAACTGAAAAAGTTGCTTTTAGAGTTATTTGAGGGTTCCACAAAAATATAGTAATTTCGAAATCACACAACAATCCATCACCGATATGAAGCAAACAGAACACTTTATTAACGAAAATTTCAATCGTTTCACGGAAGAATTATTTAACCTATTACGAATCCCATCCGTGTCAGCTGACCCAAATTATAAAGCGGATGTACTAAGTTGTGCACATGCAGTTGCAACGCAATTAAAAACCATTGGTATGGAAGCAGTGGAAATCATCCCAACAAAAGGCCATCCGATTGTATATGCTGAGAAAATAATTAACCCCGTATTGCCAACGATATTAGTTTACGGTCATTATGATGTTCAACCGGCAGATCCCATTGAATTATGGCACAGCCCCGCATTTGAACCCGTAATTAAAACAACAGAAATTCACCCAGAGGGCGCAATTTTTGCGCGCGGTGCATGCGACGATAAAGGACAATTTTATATGCACGTAAAAGCCGTGGAGGCTATGCTTTCAAGCGGCGAACTTCCGTGCAATGTGAAATTCATGATTGAAGGAGAAGAAGAAATTGGTAGCGAGCATTTAGGCTACTTTGTTAAAGAAAATAAGGATAAACTAAAAGCGGATGTGATTCTGGTATCGGATACGGGCATGATTGCAAATGATGTCCCCTCAGTAACCACGGGTCTCCGCGGATTAAGTTACGTAGAGGTGGAAGTTACCGGGCCAAACAGAGATTTACACTCAGGGTTATATGGAGGATGTGTAAAAAACCCAATTAATGCCTTGTGTGAGATGATTGCTTCGCTGCATGATGAAAATGGAAAAATTACGGTAGAGGGTTTTTATGACAGTGTAGTAGAGATTTCAAGAGCCGACCGAGACGCCATGGCACAAGCTCCATTTTCCGAGGAAGCCTACAAGAAAGCGCTGAATCTTCCGGACACCTATGGAGAAAAAGGGTATACCACACCAGAAAGGGGTTCTATTCGTCCAACATTAGATGTCAATGGCATTTGGGGTGGTTATATTGGAGAAGGTGCAAAAACGGTGATTGCCTCACAAGCCTTTGCAAAGATTTCTATGCGCTTGGTGCCCAATCAATCTCCGGAGGAAATTACACAGCTATTTCAAACCCATTTTGAGCGTATCGCTCCCACCGGTGTAACCGTTAAGGTAAGCCCTCATCACGGTGGACTAGCCGCAGTAACACCGTTAGATTACATTGGATATCGCGCGGCAGCATTGGCATACAAAGAAACCTTTGGTAAGGAAGCCATTCCTGTTCGCAGCGGAGGAAGTATACCAATTATAGCGATGTTTGAGCAAGAATTAGGGTTGAAAACAATTTTAATGGGCTTTGGGCTTGATAGCGATGCGATTCATTCACCGAACGAACATTTTGGCTTATTCAATTATCGAATGGGGATTAAAACCATACCTTATTTCTACAAGCATTTTGTTGAACTCAGTAATTTATAAATTTTGCTATCTAAAGACACCCCAAAGAAATTATTCCTGCTTGATGCGTACGCCTTAATTTATCGGGCCTATTTTGCTTTTGCTAAAAACCCGAGAGTTAACTCAAAAGGCCAAAACACGAGTGCCGCGTTTGGATTTACCAATGTGTTAATCGATGTGATTAAATCAGAAAAACCATCGCATCTCGCGGTAGTTTTTGACCCACCGGGAGGAAGCGAACATCGTCAAACAGAATTCGAAGCATATAAAGCACATCGGGAAGAAATGCCAGAGGATATTAGATCTATGATAGAACCCATAAAAGATATCGTTCGTGCATTCAATGTACCTATGATTGAAATTGCTGGGCATGAGGCGGATGATGTCATCGGTTCTATGGCAAAGCTTGCTGAACAGCACGGGTATACTACCTACATGATGACACCAGACAAGGATTATGGACAATTAGTAAGCGAAACAACCTTCATATACAAACCTGGGCGTGGGGGAAATCCACCCGAAATTCTTGGGGTTAAGGAAGTGTGTGAGAAATTTGAGGTGGAACATCCCCTTCAAGTGATTGATATTCTAGGGTTATGGGGGGATGCTTCAGATAACATCCCTGGGATTCCTGGTATTGGTGAAAAAACCGCTAAGCTGTTAATGGCTAAGTACGGCAGCGTTGAGAACTTGATTGATCATGCCCATGAATTAAAAGGGAAACAACAGGAAAATGTGATTCAATACGCAGACCAAGGTCGCGTTTCAAAAATGTTAGCAACGATTTTAATCGATTTAACCGTACCCTTTGATGAGGAGCACTTGACCATTTGCGAACCTAATGCGAACGCCATTCGGGAATTATTTACCGCTTTGGAATTTAGAAATCTTCTAAAAAAGGTACTTGGAGAAGAACTTGTATATGCCCCATCTGCTGTAAGCTCTCAGAGGATGTCCAATAGCGAACAATTGGGATTATTCGATGCTTCGGAACTAACTCAACCCATTGGAAATGATGACGCGACGGAGTACAAAACGATAGAGAGTGAAAAACCTTCTTATCACTTAATCCAGACTCCTCAAGAACGCGCAGAATTACTTGAATTATTATTAGAACAATCCAGTATTTGTTTTGATACGGAAACGACAGGCATTGACTCCTTGCGTGCAGCCCTTGTTGGCTTTTCCTTTTCATATAAAGCAAAAGAAGCTTTTTATGTTCCTACGCCGCTAAATTATGAAGAGGCCAAAGCGATCGTTGCTGAGTTCAAACCCATCTTCGAACATACAGCGATTGAAAAAATCGGTCACAATGTAAAATATGACATCCAAATACTGCATCGATATGGTGTAGAATTCAAGGGCGCCCTGTTTGACACCATGATTGCACAATACCTAATTAATCCGGAGGCCAAGCAAGGAATGGATTTTATGGCAGAGGTATATTTAGGATATAAACCCATTTCCATTGAATCCTTAATAGGAAAAAAAGGGAAGGGTCAGGGTAATATGGGTGACCTAAGCGCCGAGGATATATATCAATATGCGTGTGAAGATGCAGACATTACATTACAACTCAAAGAAATTTTAGCCCCTGAGGTTGAAAAACCACATCTTAAGCATTTGTTTTACGACATGGAGATGCCCTTGGTTCGGGTACTTACCTCAATGGAAGAAGAAGGCATTGCTATAGATGTTCACGCATTAAAGGCCTATTCAATCGAATTAGAAGAAACCTTGGTTAAATTGCACGAAGAGATTATAGAAATGGCCGGTGTTCCGTTTAATCCGGATTCACCCAAACAGCTTGGCGAAGTGTTGTTTGACCACTTAAAAATATCTGCTAAGGCAAAAAAAACCAAGACCGGACAATATGCCACATCAGAAGATGTATTGCAAAAACACGAACAAGATCATCCGATTGTTTCCAAAATTCTTGAATATCGTCAGCTCAGAAAATTAAAGAGCACCTATGTTGACCCACTGCCGGAATTATGTAGTCCCAGCGACGGAAGAATTCACACGAGCTTCATGCAAACCGTAACGGCTACCGGACGTTTAAGTTCAAACAACCCTAACCTTCAAAACATTCCAATTCGTACGGCGAAGGGAAGAGAAATTCGACGAGCCTTTGTGCCTCGAAGCCCTGAATATCAAATCATGTCTGTAGACTACTCGCAGATTGAATTGCGAATTATCGCAGCACTCAGCGAAGACCCGTCAATGATTAAAGCGTTCAAAGAAGGACAAGACATACATGCCGCCACGGCAGCAACCGTTTATAAAGTTCCTATTGAATCGGTTACACGGGAACAGCGTAGCGCCGCGAAAGCAGTTAACTTTGGTATAATATACGGACAATCAGCTTTTGGATTGGCTCAAAATCTTGGGATATCCAGAACTGAAGCGAAGGGAATCATTGATGCCTACTTTGAGCAGTTCGGGACTATTAAATCATATATGGACCATGTAATTGCTTTTGCGCGAGAACACAGTTATGTAGAAACCATTATGAAACGCCGTCGCTACTTACCAGAT
This sequence comes from Crocinitomicaceae bacterium, assembly GCA_044353585.1. GTDB lineage: Bacteria > Bacteroidota > Bacteroidia > Flavobacteriales_D > Crocinitomicaceae > UBA952. Next base: position 268,182 of record JBILBR010000003.1, read on the forward strand.
ATTCATTCAGCCAATGCGATGGTGCGGGGATATGCCGAACGAAATGCGATCAATGCGCCCATACAAGGTTCAGCGGCTGATATTATTAAAATGGCAATGATAGCGGTTGATAAGGCCTTGGCTACAAAAGACTTGAAATCTAAAATGATTTTACAGGTGCACGATGAACTGCTGTTTGATGTGCATGTGACGGAACAAGAGGAAATGAAACGCCTTGTTAAAGATGCGATGGAAAAAGCGGTACATTTGGTGGTGCCGATGGAGGTTGAGATGGAAATTGCGGCGAATTGGCTTGAGGCGCATTAAACATGAAGTATTTTCTATTTTTTACTCTTGGTGTTGTTTGTATGACTGGTTGTAACAAACCACTTATGGATTACCGATTGAAATACGTTGGAACTTACCAAGTGACCTCCTACAATACAAGTTGGATGATGGGGCAAGCACCGCTCATCGATACCTCCTTTTATTCAATTGAAGTAAAACGGTCCGATGAAAGATATTATATTGACTTTATTAGTGATAATGGAGAAACATCTTATCTAATAGAAACCAATGGAAAATTGCATTATGAAAGCCAAGATTTTCATTATCAGGTGAATGGTAATTTTACCGATAAAAACCATTTCGAGTTGAGTGGAGGCTATTATGGACTTGGTGGAGGTAACTCATTTAAAGCAATTGGGATTAAACAAAAATAAAACCACAACACATTAGGGAAACCAATTAATGTGTTTGGTAACAACAGTTATGGAACAAGAAAACGACAAACAAAAGCATAAAAAACGCGGCGTAGCGATTTTAGGGTCTACCGGCTCCATTGGCACACAGGCTCTTGAGGTGATTGAGGCTTATCCAGAATTATTTGATTTACAAGTGATTACTGCCGGCAACAATGCGGATTTGTTAATTGAACAGGCCCTCAAGTTTAATCCCAACATGGTAGTCATTGGTGATGAAACCCAGTATAACAAGGTAAAAGAAGCGCTTTGGAACGAAGACATTCATGTATATTGTGGCGCGGATGCCTTGTGTCAGGTGGTTCAATCCACCGATGTAGATGTGGTATTAACGGCCTTAGTGGGCTACGCAGGTCTTAAACCTACCATTGCAGCGATTGAAGCGAAAAAAGATATAGCACTCGCCAATAAAGAAACCTTAGTGGTTGCGGGGCAATTAATTACGGCCATGGCCAAATCGTATGGCGTTAATATCTATCCCGTAGATTCTGAACATTCAGCCATTTTCCAATGCCTACCTGGAGAATTCATGAATCCCATTGAGAAAATCTATTTAACGGCATCGGGTGGACCGTTTAGAGGATATTCCACGGAACAACTGGAGCAAGTAACCAAAGCACAAGCATTAAAACATCCCAATTGGAGTATGGGAGCCAAAATCACCATAGACTCTGCCACGATGATGAATAAAGGCCTGGAGGTTATTGAAGCGAAGTGGTTATTTAACTTAAGGGCAGAACAAATCGATGTGGTTGTTCATCCGCAGAGCATCGTGCATTCGTTAGTTCAATTTGAAGACGGGAGTATGAAAGCCCAAATGGGCTTGCCGGATATGAAATTACCCATTCAATACGCCCTTACGTTTCCTTACCGATTGAAAACGAATTACCCTCGATTCAATTTTATGGACTATCCGAATCTTACCTTCGAAACACCAGACCGGATAACCTTTAAAAATTTAGACCTAGCTTATCAAGCAATGGATCGTGATGGTACTGTGCCTTGTGCGCTAAATGCAGCGAATGAAATTGCGGTTAGTGCTTTTCTTGAAGAACGCATTGCATTTTTAGATATCGCTCGTATAAATGAACAAGTAATGAATACGGTAACGCATGTTTCAAAACCCTCATTAGAAGATTATATTGCTACCGATTTGGAAGCACGACGAATGGCAAGCTTATTGGTTGGAAAATAAATTATATCCAAACGTTCTATGAAAGGCATCCTGTATTTATGTAGTTTTTTATTCCTGATGGTTTCTTGCAAATCCACCATTACGATACAGGTAACGAACCATTGGCCTTATTGTGGAGGAAAGTTGCCAGATTCAACCGAAATCAATGGAAGGAATGAGGGGTTTTCTAATCATTATTTTAGGGTCACTGAAGGGAATAAAATCAAGACGATCCGTACGGATGAGTTCGGATTATGGAAAGGCCGATTAAATACTAGGAAGGAAATCACCATTATGGACATCGATAAAACATTTTCCTTGGAAGAACTTAAGTCCGCATACCCACTTCCTACATCTAATAGCTCAAACGATCAACCCTTGTATGCGTATGTAACACCCGAAGAATGGTTATCGCGTTGTTCCTTGGATTATGTTAGCATAGGAGCCCTTTGCAGTGAGGAAAATATTGCGAGAAATGGAAACATAGACACACTCCATGTGGTGATAAATCGAACCTGCTTTACAGGAACCAATCCCATTATAAAATACATTGGACCTAAACCGAGGTAATGAGCATCTCAGGGGTTACGTATTCCTTTTCAATAAAATAATCGATTATCGCTTCTTTTAAGACATGCTTTTGTTCCTTTTCATTCAGTGTTGGTAAGGGTTGAACCAAGTTAAAATGAGGCCAATTCTGATCATCCCGATGAGAGAATTCATAATAACCGCCTGGCGCAAGCAAGGTACAAATGGCTACATGCATGAGGTCCATTTTTTCTTGTTTTGAATAGGTTCTAAAACCAAACCCGGCTTCATTCAAGCCGATGAGATAAATTAATGCAGTTAAATCCAAATCCATTTCAAAGGTTGGTTTCAAGCAATTAATCAACTTCTGAAAGCGCAATTCGGTATCAAAATCCATGGTGCAAAGGTATGAAAGGAAATGAAAAAAGGGGCCGAAGCCCCTTTTAAATTCTTATAACTTATCGGTTAATTACTCAACGATTACTCGCTTCGTGTATACACCTTTGTTTGTAGTTACAGATATTAAGTATAGTCCGTGATTCATTCCTGATACGTTAAGTGAAGCAGCAACTCCATTAACAGTTACAGATTGAACTAAGCGTCCATTAAGATCCAAAATAGTAACCGTTTGAATTTCTGATTTAGCAGTAACATTCAAGGCAGTTGTTGCAGGGTTTGGCGCGATAACGATTCCGTTTTCGTTTAACTCATCAATTCCTGCAGGACAATCTACACAACTTTCCCAGCAAACCACAGCTAATGTAGAATCTGTAGTAACAGTTCCTGCACGGTTAGTGAATCCGCCGTTTGTAATTGTACAAGTTTCGCCACCAACAAATTGCTCAGAAACATTCCAGCCATCTACCGTAAATTTGTACTCAATGTTACCTGCTGCAATTGGAGCTGTTACTTCCCAAACACCATCCATATTCGCGTCTGCCATTGGCGTACAAGTTCCACACCATCCGTTAAATGTACCATTAAGGAATACACCTGCCGCAGTAGAACCTCCACCATTCACATAATCATTCATGTTCACACGGAACGTAATATCGTTTGTACAAATATCACAGCTGTTGAAACATACCGGAGCTAAGGTAATGTCTCCAGCTACCACATGGTAACGGTTGTAGAATCCATCATTAAATGGATCAATACAAGCTTCTGTTCCTGTAAAGTTCTCTTGGTCATTCCATCCGTCTACCGTGAATTTATATTCAATAGTATCCGGTGCAAGCGGCAAAGTAACTTCCCAAATTGAACCGGTTGTATTCGTCATTGGGTTACATGTACCACACCATCCGTTGAATGAACCATTAACAAATACACCATTCGCTGTATTACCACCGTATTGTGCCATATCCACACGGAATGTTACGTTGTAGTTGGCAACTGGAATTAATTGCGTACGGTTATAAATGAATCTCCACCAGTTTGCACCAACGTTGATATCTAGGGTAAGTGTGTTTCCACCATTACTCAATCCTGTTAAGTAAGTGATTGTATCCGCTGCATTTGCAGGTGAAGCAATTTCTGACCCGTTAATCACTTTGGCTAAGCCCATGTGCGCACCCAATCCGTATACAGATAGTGTGTTGGTTGTTCCATCATACGCATAGGTTGCTGGATTAGAACCATTGTGCGGAGCAACTGGTGTTCCACATGCATCTGGTGTCATACCTTGCCATCCTTCTAACCATGTTTGACCATCCATATAATGCATCATCGTACCATTCGCATTAAACGTAATAGAATCGTCAAAGATACACGCTCGAGTCGTTAAGTCTCCAACGCCATTTGACCACCATTGCATGCTACCTTGAGAAGGACCAACACCCATAGCAGCTGCTTGATTCGCAAGTTTCCATGTACCCACAACTTGTGCGTTGAAAGCCATTGGAAGTAAGAGAAAAAGTAATAATTTTTTCATAACATTAAAATAATTTAAGGGTTGTATGGGGTAAATATAGTAATTTTTACAATAAGCCTAAAATAATTCAAATTATTTCAAAATCAACCACTTAAAACCCTACTTAAAAACGACTGATCCCTTCTTTGTTCCTATGCTGAAATTGAATTTTCCAGGTTCGAAAACCCACTCACCGGCTTCATTCACAAACATTAAGTCTTCCTTGTTCAGTACAAAACGTACTTCCTTGGTTTGTCCTGCGGGGATTTTTACTTTTTGAAAGCGTTTTAATTGTTCTCCTGCAGGTATCATACTCGCGAATTCATCTCCAACATATAATTGAACTACCTCATCTATTTCTCGATTGCTCTGATTAATTACATCAACGGTAATTTCCCACGGCGAATTTTCGCTCAACACCTCATTACTTTTTAAATGCTCATAGCTTACCTCACCATAATGCAAGCCAAACCCAAAAGGCCATTCCGGATTAAACGCGGCGAAGTCCCCAACATTCGAGCGATCAACACTTCTCGGACGGTCATAAAACTCAATCACACCATCATATTTCGGATAGGTATATGGTAATTTCCCGCTAAAATTCTTTTCTCCAGAAAGCAACTCAACGAGCGCCTCCGCCCCATCGTCTCCTGGTAAATAACATTGAACAATGGCTCCAGCAGAGTCAACGATATCTCGAATGATCCGAGGTCGTCCCTCCACCAATACGAGTATCACATTCTTATGCTTAGCATAGGCCATTTTTGCCAATTCAAGCTGTTTGGAATCTAAATGCAAACTGCGGATATCGCCAGGTTTTTCTGTAGCTGGAACCTCTCCTAAGCATAAAACCACTGTTTCAACTTCATCAAGCTTTTTGCTGTAGTCATCAAGGGATACAAAACGAGATTGTTCAATTTCCTTTTCTTTGAAGAGTTCTACCCCCTTTGAAAATAGGCATTGTTCTCCATATTTTTCCCGAAGTGCTTGAGCAATGGTTTTACATCCTTTTGTATTGAAGGAAGTATCCATTCCTTGCCAAGTATGTGACCACGCACCGTTGAGGTAAACCAGGTTATCTGCACATGGACCAGCAACTAAAAACTTAGCGTTTGTTTTAAAAGGCAGGATTCCATTGTTCTTCAATAAAGTAATAGACTCCAAGGCCGCTTGTTTAGACGCATTTTTATGCTGCGGGGAACCAAAAGCTGTATAACTTGAAAGTACAGGTTGATGCATGTCAAATAAGCCTACCACTTCTTTTGTTCGGTATATTCGATTCACTGCATCATCCAATCTTAGGTTAGTAATGTTACCCTCTTTGACAGATTGTAACATGAGTTCACAATAGGTCTTATAGTCTGGTGAGAGTGGGACCATACTCATATCTACACCTGCATTAAACGCTTTTTCGTAAGCTGTTTTTAGGTCCGGGGCAACGCGATGCACCGTATGCAACATGTTAAAATCTTCCCAATCTGAAACAGCAAATCCAGGGAACTTCCATTCGTCTTTAAGGGTGTGTTGAATTAAGGCTTTATTGACATGCCCTGGAATGCCATTGACCGTTCCACTGTTGATCATTACCGTTTGAGCGCCGGCTTGAACGGCTGATTTAAACGAAGGCAAATACAACTCCTTCATGTATTTATCCGGAATCCAAGCTGGGGTTCGATCTCGTCCACTAGCAGCGGCACTATACCCTACAAAGTGTTTCATACAAGAGAGTACATGTAACGAATCAATTACACGCGGATTCGTTCCTTGATACCCTTTAATTATGGCTGCTCCCATTTCCGAAACCAAATATGGGTCCTCACCAAGCGTTTCAAAAGTTCTTGACCAGAGTGGGTTTCTTCCTAAATCTAATACTGGAGAAAAATTCCAAGGAATTCCTGATGCTCTCGTTTCATAGGCTGTAATTCGACCAAATTCTTCCGCCAGCGTTGGATTCCATGTAGCGGCTAAGCCTATTTCCTGAGGGAACAAGGTTGCTCCTTGGGTATAATTCACCCCGTGGATTGCATCTATTCCATAAAGTACCGGCACCTTAATTCTACCTGAAGTATAATAAGATTGTATGGTTTGTGTAATTTCTTGCCATTGCGCTCGTGTTAGCGTATGCCAACTCACATTGAGGATTGAACCCACTTTGTATTTAACAAGTGCTTCTGTGAGCTTATTAGTATCTAATTTAAGCGGAACCAAGGTTCTACCTTGCGCATCTGTTTGTGCAACGGCATCCAAGGTAATTTGACATGTTTGGCCAACCTTTTCTTCTAAGGTTAAGTTCGTGCGCTCAGGAGCCTGTTCATTTCTTGTAACTACACAAGAGGCTAATATACCTAGGCACAAAAAAAACAAGAGTTTTTTCATCGCACTACCCTATTGAAAAACGCGCACATAATCCACGTACATCGTTTGTGGAAGTTGTGTGGTTGCGTCTGGACTTCCTGGCCAATTGCCACCAACGGCAATATTGAAAATCAAGAAAAACTTTTCTTGAAATTCAGTCAATTGTGCCGGGGTGGTACTCATGGTATTATACACGGTATTATCTACTAACCAGGTGATACTGTTCGCATTCCATACGATAGAAAACACATGAAATTCATCCGCAAAAATCCCTGAATTTAAGGTGTAACTATCCCCATATTGGGCATGTGAACCATTATCACTCCAATGGGCCGTACCGTGAACCGTTTTGTCATTGTTACCCGCTCCGCCAATCATTTCCATGATGTCGATTTCACCACACTCAGGCCAACTAACGGATGTAATATTGTCTCCCAACATCCACAAGGCAGGCCATATCCCTTGTCCTTTTGGTAAGGCTGCCCGAATATCGATGCGCCCATATTTCCAAGATTGAATGCCTTGGGTTTTAATCCGACTTGAGGTATAATTTTGTCCGCCCATCGCTTCTTGTTTGGCGGTAATCTGAAGCACGCCGCCAGAAACTGTAGTGTTTTGACTGGTGTAATATTGAAGTTCATTGTTACCCCATCCCCAATTACCATTGCCGGTTTCATGCACCCAATCCGCAGAGAGTGCGTTCCCATTAAATTCATCGTGCCAAACTAAGGTATACCCATTGTAACTCATTGGGCTCGTTGGTCCACTGGTGGGGGCTCCCGTCCCCCCCATGTTAATATTGATTTCGAACACATCCGTTTCAGTAATAAAATGTTCCGATGTAGTATAGGCAACAGTTTTAACCGAATACTCACCCGATGTGGAATATGTATGTGTTGCCACACCCGCATTGGATTTTATCATGGTAGAATCCCCATTCTCATAAAAGGTGAAAATGTAGAAATTCGCTGAATCCGCATGGGCTGTAACATCAACAGTTGCTGAATTGATATCCAGTGTTACCTGTAAATTCGAAGGCAAAACTATATCTTTTGGTGTATAATTATCCTTTTGACAAGCAGCCAAAACAAATAAAATGGAAAGTAGCATAAATAAGTTTTTCATGATATTATTATTCAGTTTTTAATTTAAGGTACCAGTTTAATCCACCCAAATGATGTCCATATTGTAAGTACATAGTTGAGTCTGTTAACTCCAAAATACGATATGTATTAACGCCCGTGTAAAACCCAATAAAGGCTCCATTTGAAATCGTTATGGTGTTTTCTGCTCCTTCAACCAAATTCCAAGACTTGTCCATTTGGTTCGGATAAGGCGCGGTAAAATCAGCTAGATTTTCAAAAGAACCCGGAAAACTAGCTGCAATTGAATTGTGAACATATACATCTCCGTTGGTAATCATATCAAACTTAAAGGCATTTAAATGAAACACATATTTGTCATTATATAAACCGCATCCAGGTTTCTCATTTGCACCAGCAGCCCACCATTCTGGTGTTGCGCCCAAGGGACTTTCTGGATCCGGACCTACGCCGAGGTGACCACTTAAAACAGAATCAATCACCCACGTTTTATAGCCTGGACCATTAGCCCCACCAGTTAGTTTGTTGTAAAACGGATTATCGAGCAAGGATAAATCGGTTTGAGCTATAACCACTTGTTGGGTAGATGAACGGCTGCCGCCTTTATTAAACACTGTTAGTGTGATTGTATAGGTGCCGGCATACGGATACGTTGCATTCAATTCAACGCCTTCGCCTTTTGTTCCATTACCAAAATCCCAACGACACACCAAATTTGGGTTGCTTGCTGTTAGCATAATAATGTTGGCATTAGAATCAGAAGGAACTGCAGTAAAAGCCGCATCCGTTTGACTTGGTGGATCGCCTAAGGTTGGACGAACTTTTTTACAAGCCGATAAGGCAGTAAAAGCAAGTAATAAAATGATAATATTATTTTTCATGATCTATGCTATTAATATCCTGGGTTTTGAGGCCAACGCCCACCCGCTAAATCTATTTCTACTTGTGGAATAGGAAATACTTCATGTTTCCCAGCAATGAATCCTGGAATTGCGGTGGCTGCTTTACCGGTTCTAACCAAATCAAAAAAGCGATGCCCCTCACCTGATAATTCAAAGCGACGCTCATTATAAATCTTGTCCAACGAATTTACTGAAACTCCTGGGATTGAAACGCGTGAACGGATTTGATTCACATAGGTTTGCGCGATTGAGGTATTCCCTAAGTGATAATTTGCTTCTGCTGACATTAATAATACATCTGCATAGCGAATAACTCTATAATTCACAGGACTTGTTAAATCATTATCAGGTAGACCAACTTCACCTTGGCGTTTGATATATTTATTATTGTAATATCCGGTATGGCCCCCAGCACCAATGGCATACGTTATTGCGCCTGGATTTGGCTGTGCCGCGATAAACGCTTCGATATCTAAAATCGTAGCCGCCCGTCGCGGATCTCCAGCGGGGAAGAAATTATACAATTCTTGCGTTGGCAGGTTGTAGCTGTTTCCATCGCCATATACCGGGCCATTATATTGTCGAATGCCATGAAATCCAGGAGCGGCATTACCTTCTAAACAAACCAAACACCCATAACCACCACCTTCTAACCCAGAGTATTGAATATCAAATACAGTTTCTGTGTTGTTTTCGTGCGCAACATCAAACAGCTCAGTATATACCGGATGAAGGCTGTAAAGTCCACTGGCAATTACGTCGTCAAACATATCGTCGGCCTCCGTCCATTTGCTTTGATATAAATATACCTTTCCTAAGAGGGCTTGAGCAGCACCTTTCGTCGCTCTTCCTTTTTGGCCGGCAACCGCATTTAATACGGGATAGGCCTCTTTTAAATCCTTTTCAATCTGCGCATATACATCAGCTTTCGGTGATCGATCAATCGAACGGACTTCTTCTATACCAAGTCGTTTATCAATTACCAACGGAACATCGCCAAAGAACTTCACGAGTTCGAAATAATAATACGCCCTCAAGAATTTAGCTTCAGCCAACATATGAGCTTTCTCAGGGAAATCTATATTGTCTTTATTTTCTAAAATATAATTCGCTCTAGAAATACCGACATAGTTCCAACGGAAAACACTGCGTAAATCGTTATTAACTCCCCCATGCGTCATGGCATCGATTTGATGCAATCCTTGCGAATCGTTGGCACTTTCTCCTCCAGCGATGGCATTGTCTGAAGCTATTTCTCCAATCCAAAGGGACATAAATGAAGTTTGCAGCAAATCATACGCTCCAACTAATGCTCGGTCATAGTCCTCCGGTGTTTTAAAATAATTTTCCGCATCTTGGGTATACGGTGGGTCAACTGAGAGGAACTTTTTACATGAAAAAATTCCTGCCAATACTAAACCAACAATCAATAAGCGTTTAATATTTTTCATCGATTAAAATTTAAATTGTAGTCCAACCATTACTGTTTTAGCCTGTGGATATAATCCATAATCTACTCCTGCAGACAATGCACTTGTTGAACCTAAATCTGGATCATAACCCATATATCTTGTGAGCGTTAACAAGTTGTTTGCCGCGACATATACACGAAGTTGTTCCATTTTGATTTTACGTAACCAATCTTTAGAAAACGCATACCCTACTTGTAGGTTTCGTAAACGCAGGAAGGATCCATCTTCTACATAAAACGAAGAGAACACATTGTTACGCGTAGGCTCTGTGGTTTGACGTGGAACATCAAACGAACTTTCAGACCCAACCCAGCGATCGATAACATAACTCATTTGATTCGCATACGGTTGTTGACGCTCATAATTTCGTATGATTTCATTGCCTATGGACGCATAAAAATTTGCAGAAATATCAAATCCTTTATAGCTTCCTGAAAGATTGAAGCCCATGGTGAAATCAGGAATTGCTGAACCTAAATACGTTTTATCACTATCATCTGTAAAGCTAATAACCCCATCCCCGTCTTGATCTACAAAAATTAAATCTCCTGGTTTGGCACCCTCTTGAACCACGGCTGCATTATCAATTTCCTCCTGAGATTGATAGATTCCTGCGGTTTGATAACCAAAGAAATATCCAATTTCATATCCTTTCTGAAAACGTGTAGCTACATCGCCTCCCACGCTAAAGGCAGCTCCTGGCAAATAATCAACTCCTGTTGGAACCGCCGTAACTTTATTATTAACTGCTGTAAAGTTCCAATTTGCCTCGTATAAAAAGTCTTTTGTTCGATCTGAACGGTATCCTAATTCAAGTTCCCATCCTTTATTGGATACATTACCGGCATTGATAACCGGAGGATAACCTCCTGGACCATAGGAGCCCATTAATGCAGAAACATCCGGCTGAAATAATAGGTCGTAGGTGTTTTTTATGAAGTAATTGGTGGTAACGGAAAGTTTCTTCCAAAAGGAAAGGTCAAGACCAATATTTAATTGACGGGTAGTTTCCCATTTTAAGTCTGGATTCGCAGGACGACCGATTGCTACACCTTGCGTTATGACATCATCAAACACATAAACCCCTTCGCCATTGAGTAATGCTCGGTATGCAAAATTTGGGATCTGATCATTTCCAGATATCCCGTAGCTTACTCTCAATTTACATAAGTCGATTGGTTTGAATTTGAAAAATTTCTCTTCTGAAATTAACCACCCTGCAGACATTGATGGGAAGGTTCCAAAGCGGCTATTTGGTCCGAATTTACTAGAGCCATCTCTACGCACCACCATGGAAACTAAGTACTTCTCTTTGAATCCATACTCAGCACGCATGAATACAGAAACCAAACGCTCGGTGAATTCCCAAGACCCCGTATTATTTAAATACCCTCCTTGTGTAGTATTGGCAGAAATATCCGCATAATTCACATCATTATTTGGAACTCCATACGCAACACCATTTAGCGATTTTCCATCCCGTTGAAAAATAGTAACTCCAGCCGTTGCTTTTACCTGATGATCCGTTTTAAATACTTGATCGTAATTTGCAAATCCCTCGTAGGATAAATCACTAAAGGTATTTCGTTCTTCATAAATCGCTGCTCCTCGGTCGATTTCAAAACCTGGTGTTAATTCAACCGTAGGTGATTCTAATTGCGCATTAAGGGCCGTATTGGCATATTTTCCATCTCCGTACCACACCAATGGGGAGAACACCTTTGAATCCACCAAAGAAACATTATAATTGAAACGATTCGTGACTGTTAAGAAGGAAAGCGGTTTATAAACAAACTCTTCCTTACCCACAAATTTTTGTGCTTGATTCCAGTTGTAAGTATTCATGATTTGAGCCACTGGATTAATGATGTCGCTGACTTCTTCCATGTACGAATAATTCCCCATGGGGGAAATTACAGGTTCGGTTGGAAACGCATTAATCGCATTATATAAGACGGAACCAATCCCATTTTCAGGAAGGGTATTTCTGCCTTCAGTTGAAAACAAAAGCACCGAATTCAATTTGAGTTTATCGGAAAGATCGGTTGAAAAATTAAGGCGTGCATTATACCGGTCAAAATGGGATTTTGACCCACCAACAATACCGTCCTGATTAAAATAACCCAAGCCAATAGAGTATCGCGTATTTAAGGTTCCTCCATTCAAGGATACGTTATGACTTTGCACCGGTGAACGCGTAAATACTTGATCTTGCCAATCTGTTCCTTTTCCAACATTCACATTATCAAAGGGCATAGCTTGACCCCCCATTGCAAACATTTCATTTTTAATAACCGCGTATTCATCCGCGTGCAACAAGTCAAGTTTTTTGGATGTCTCTTGTAAACCAAAGTACCCATTATACTCAATGGTTGGCTTACGGTTTATTGAGCCATTCTTGGTCTCAATAAGTACTACTCCATTTGCGGCACGAACACCATAAATACCTGCCATGGCATCCTTTAATACCGTAATGGATTTTATGTCCGACGGATTTAGTGCATTCAACCCTTGAGAATCATAAACAATTCCATCCACTAAAATCAAAGGGTCGTTATCCCCAAAGGTGCCAAGACCTCTAATGCGAATGTTCGCGCTACCGCCCGGGGAACCAGAGTTTGTAGAAATATTCACACCCGCCATCTGCCCCTGTAAGGCTTGATCCATGCGCGCCATGTTCATTTTTTCAATGTCTTCGCCATCCACTTTTGACGTTGCGCCGGTAATGGTTTTGTTTTTTGCCTCGCCATATCCAATGACTGTAATTTCCTTTTTATCAGAAAACTCTGGCTTCATAACAAGCGCTAAGTTCTGGTCTCCGGGTCCAACAACCACTTCTTGGGTTTGATATCCATAAATTGAGATTGTTAATGTCGCACTTACGGTATCTTTCAATTGAATTGAAAAGAATCCGTCATTCGCTGTTAAGGCATTTCCTTTAGGTGATTTTGAAGAAATTTTCGCAAAGCCTAAGGGTTCGTTTACGTCATTAACTACTTTTCCAGAAACGATCCTCATTTGAGCGAATCCTATGGTAGTACATGCCAAGATAAAAAGTAAAAATCCTATTCTCATTGTTTTCTTTTAAAGTTACTTTGTGGGGAGTTGCCTCCCCACGCACTAAGTAAAAACTAACTGTTCAACTGTTTTGATATCAATTGAATGGTAAATATAAGTATATTATTGTATTTTTTACAATATCTAAATAAATCCGTTACATTTTGAAAATCCAAGCGCTTTGTTCAAGCCTTTCAAGTTCATTTTCCGCGTCAAAGGAAAAGAGATTAGCAGGCCTATGCTTAACATTGGTTTGTTTTTCAGTATGCTTTACCAGAGGGATTCCTTTTATTTTCTTTCTAAAGTTTGCCTTATCGAAAGGGATTCCATTTACATATTCGAAGAGTTGTTGAAATTCATTTAAAGTAAATTTTTCCGAAAGCAATTGAAAACAAATGGGTTCGATTGAAAGTTGTTTTTTAAGGCGATCAAAGGTTGCGTGTAGGATTTCATTGTGATCAAAGGCTAAGTCACTAACCTCCATCACAGGCTCCCACTTTACTTCGTTTGCCCATGAAGAAGCTCGGATTGAAAAATCTTCAATTCTTACTAACGCGAAATAGGCGATCGTAATAACCCTGCCTTGCGGATGCCGAGATGGGCTCCCAAACGTATGCGCTTGGTGCATTTGAATATTCGTCAGTCCCGTTAGCTCGCGAAGGATTCGTTCAGCAGCATCAGGTAAATCTTCATCGGGATAAACGAGGTCGCCGGGAATAGCCCAATAGTCTTTGTAGGGATCTATAGCCCGTTTTATAAGAAGCGTTTTTATTTTTCCTTCCGAGTATCCAAAAATCAAACAGTCTACAGAAAATGCAGAACTAAAAAAATCAGAAAAATCTATTTTATACATAGAACCTATTAATGAGCTGTTTCAGAAGCGTCTAACTGAGTGATTCCCTGTTTTTTTAACATACGACTTACGGTCCACGCAAAAAAGGCTAAATACACAAAGCAAAGCACACCAATCCAATATGAATTTTGGATACCTATGGATTTACTTGTTCCTAAGGATGCTTGCCATTGCGACACAAACCCACCTCCCATAATCATCATAATCATTAAGCTAGAAGCCGCATTTGTTTTTTCATTCAGTCCGGCAATACCAAGGGTAAAGATACATGGCCAAAGTGTGGAGCAAAACAATCCTACAGAAATAAAGGCGAACACACTGACCATTCCGCTTGCAAAAATTCCAATCAATAGCGCACCTGCGCCCAACATCGAATATACAATCAATTGTCGTACGGGATTTCCACCGGTAAATGCTTCTGCTACCATGAGAACAATAACCAAAAACAAATAGGGATAGAACTGGGATACATTATGTCCGGCAATATAATTCGCTAACATAAAAATGGAAAAGGCGAGAAACGGCAACAAGATCGAAAGTCGTTGTTTAATATCCGCTCCGACATTAAATGCGCCTGCCGCAGAAGCCCAGCGTCCGATCATCAAACTCGCCCAAAAAAGGGAAACAAATGGAGTGATTTCTTGCTCTGCCTTGCCTAATTTCAATTTCATAAACTCAGGAAGATTACTTGCCGTAGATACTTCTACCCCAACGTATAAAAATATGGCAATCATTGCTAAAATCACTTGTGGTTTTTTCGCCACGGCAAAGATTGAAACACGCTCAGTGGAAGCCGTTCCTTCTTCTTCAATCTGATCAGGAACACTCGAAAATTTAAAAAATATAGCAGCTAGAATAAATGTTGCACCGAGTACTAAATATGGTATTTTAACAGCTGAAAGCTCTAAGCTTGTAGAACCGGTACCCGCCATTCCGAAAATCGCAAAGGAAACTAATACGGGTCCGATGGTTGTTCCCACATTATTAATACCTCCCGCCAAGCTCAATCGCAAATTACCTGTGGATGGATCACCCATGTTAATTGCCAAGGGGTTGGCAGCTATTTGTTGAAGCGCAAATCCAATCCCCACGGTAAACAAACCACCAAGCAATAGGGGAAACGAAGATTCATTTGCGGCAGGAATAAACAATAAGGTTCCTAATGCTGAAATTACCAAGCCTAAAGCGAGCCCGTTACGATAACCCAAAACTTTAAGTAAATCCTTCTTCAATAAAGCAGAAACAGCAAAATAAATTAAAGAACCCACAGTGTAAGCAATGTAAAATGCGACCGAAATCAACTGCGCTTTGTCTTGTTTTAAATTCAGTGCCTTCTTAAAAACAGGAATTAATATATCATTACTTGAAGCGACAAAACCCCAAAAGAAGAATATGATAATCAAGGCGCCAAAGGCACTAAAGTTGGTTTTTTTCATGGTCAAAATTTCGACCAAAATACAATTTAATTTGATTAACCGGCCTGAGAGCTGGCTGTTTTTGTATTTTCAACCATAAGTAAGTGTTCAACAGAAGCAGCGATTGAGGCAGCATCAAATCCACAGGCAGCCCAAAGCTCATCTTGCGTTCCATGGTGAATATATTCATCCGGAATTCCTAAGCGAACTACTTCTGCTTTGTACCCGCGATCCGCCATAAACTCTAACACTGCCGAACCAAAACCTCCCATTAAACAACCATCTTCCACAGTAACAACCTTGTCGAATTTAGTGAAAACTTCATGTAATAACATTTCATCAAGTGGCTTAACAAAGCGTAAATCATAATGAGCTGGAGTTATTCCTGTTTTACTTAAGGTTTTAATTGCTTCTTGGGCAAAGTTACCCGGGTGACCAATGGTTAATATGGCAACTCCTTCTCCTGTAGACACTCTTCTACCTTTACCAACAGGAATTTCTTCGAATGGTGTCTTCCAATCGGTCATGACACCGCTTCCTCTTGGATATCTTATAGTAAATGGTCCTTTATTTTCAAGTTGGGCTGTATACATTAAATTACGTAACTCTTGTTCATTCATGGGAGCGGAAACCACCATGTTAGGAATACAACGCATATATGCCATATCATAAGCCCCGTGATGTGTTGCACCATCTGCTCCAACTAAGCCCCCGCGATCTAAACAGAAGACAACATTCAGATTTTGTAATGCAACATCATGCAATACCTGATCAAATGCACGCTGCATGAAGGAAGAATAAATATTACAAAACGGAACCATACCTTGAGTTGCAAGCCCTGCGCTAAATGTAACCGCGTGCTGTTCAGCGATTCCAACATCGAATGCACGATCTGGCATTGCTTTCATCATGATATTCAAAGAGCAACCACTTGGCATAGCCGGTGTGATTCCCATGATGTTTTTATTTCGTTCAGCCAGCTCAACAATGGTATGTCCAAATACATCTTGATATTTTGGGGACTCTGGCCCGATAGGAACGACCTTAACAATTTCTCCAGTATCTTTATTGAACACCCCAGGTGCGTGCCATTTTGTTGGATTTCCTTCCTCAGAAAACTTATATCCTGCTCCTTTTTTTGTTAGGCAATGTAAAATTTTCGGACCTGGAATGTCTTTTAAATCTTCTAGTATTTTCACTAAGCCCTCTACATCGTGACCATCAACTGGACCGAAATATCTAAAGTTTAGCGATTCAAATAAATTAGATTGATTAAGTAAGGTGCTTTTCAGGGCGTGAGAAACCTTGGATGCTATTTTTTGTGCATCCGGTCCAAACTTAGAAATTCCACCTAGCCAATGCCAAACTTCTTCTTTTACTTTATTATAGGTGTGCGAAGTCGTAATATCCGTAAGATATTCCTTAAGGGCTCCCACATTGGGGTCAATCGACATGCAATTGTCATTTAACACAACGAGCAAGTTTGCGTCTTTTTCAAATCCCGCGTGATTTAATCCTTCAAAGGCAAGACCAGCCGTCATCGCACCGTCTCCAATAACTGCGATATGATGCTTGCTTAAATCCCCTTTGGATCTATTCGCTACTGCCATACCAAGCGCCGCGGAAATAGAGGTAGAGGAGTGTCCTACTCCAAAGGTATCATATTCACTTTCTGATCGTTTAGGAAATCCTGAGATTCCATCTTTTAAGCGATTGGTGTGAAAACGCTCCCGACGTCCTGTTAAAATTTTATGGCCATACGCTTGATGTCCGACATCCCATACCAACTGATCTTCCGGTGTATTAAATACATAATGTAATGCAACCGTTAATTCTACCACGCCTAGGCTCGCTCCAAAATGGCTATTTCCTATTTCAGAAATCACATCCACAATATATTGACGTAACTCTGTAGACACCTGTGGCAAGTCTTCTCGTGTAAATTGTGACCTTAAATCAGATGGAAATTCAATCTTTGAAAGATAAGGGCCTGGGGTATATGGATTACTCATTCACACAAAATTAGGAATAATAAACGATAACAAGAAGAAGTTGCGAATGTTCAACAACTTAAGGAAGTAGACATTAAATTTTGTATTTTTGCGTGCAGAAAAAACAGCCTTGAACACATTAAAATCTTTCATTCAATTTACTAAATTTCGGCTTTCCTTTTTGGTCGTGATTTCTGCCTTGTCAGGGTATCTTTTTGTTGGTGGATCTAGTTGGGATGTGATTTTTAAGTTAATGGTCGGTGGGTTTTTAATTACGGCGGCTTCTAACGGTGTCAATCAGTTGCTTGAGATGAAGCAGGATGCGTTAATGAATCGCACAAAAAACAGGCCCTTGGTAACGGGTGAATTAAGCAAATTATCGGGAATTGTGATTTCAGGTCTTTCTTTGATTGTTGGGTCATCTATGTTATGGTTTATTAATCTCAATAGTTTATTACTCGGCTTGAGTGCGTTTATTTCCTACGCATTCATATACACGCCATTAAAAGGAAAAACTTCATGGTCGGTTTTTGTTGGAGCATTCCCAGGAGCCATTCCACCGATGCTAGGAGCCATTGCTCATACGGGGTCGTTTGGATTTATTCCCGGCTTGCTCTTTTTCATCCAATTTATGTGGCAGTTTCCACATTTTTGGGCTATTGCATGGGTTGCTCATGAAGATTATCAGCGTGCGGGATATTTTTTATTACCATCGAAATCTGGAAAATCGAAACATTCGGCCTACCTGATTTCACTTTATTCAATCGTACTAATACCCATCAGTCTAATTCCATGGCTGCTTGGCATAACGAATAATATCTCCCTATTTATCGTTGGTATATTTGGGGTTTGGTTTTATTTTCTTTCTTACCGACTATACACCACATGTGAAGATCGCGATGCCAAAAAACTTATGTTCGCTTCGTTTGTTTATTTACCAATCATACAATTCACGTATGTTTTTACGAAAATTGATTCCGTTATTCAAAATTTAATGAGCCATGGATTATTCTAAAGAACTAAGCCCGGAGGTACGGGAAAAAATGAAAAAAAATCTTGTTTATGTCGGCATTTTTGCCGTAGTGATGTTTTTCGCTGGGTTAACGTCAGCGTATTACGTTAACATGGGCGGTGGATTTTGGCTTAAATATCCAATGCCCCTTGGGTTTTACCTTAGTACGCTTTTTATCGCATGTAGTTCCCTATGTTATATACTTGCCATTCGGTTTATTAAACAAGGCAAAATAAATGCAATGAAAATGCAAATGGCATTAACCCTTGTTTTTGGATTGCTTTTTGTTTCGTTTCAGTTTATAGGATATCGGCAATTAATTTTACGAGGAATTTACAATCCTTCGATGTTTTGGACATATCCTGAAATCTTAGTTAATGATGGAAGATACGGTGATACGATTACAGCCACCATGCAAGGAAAAGCAATTTTAGTAGACGGAAATGACTTTAGCGTAGCAAACCGAGCCATGACAAAAAGCGAGTTCCTTGATTTTCAGTCATACATGAGAAATTATGCCTTACCTGAACAAGTAATTTTTAGCCGCCAACACACCCCACTAAAAGCTATTCCTTCAAAGAAATTCACCTTGTTTATCAATAATCAACCGTTATTAATTAAAGAAGGGAAATTCTACACAAACGACAGCACCCTGATGTCACACACGGATGAAATTAGGCTGTGTAAAGTTGCAATGAATGTTGTACTTGGGAGGGGGCATTTTATGATTAAAGGGAAATATGGCAAAGACTTCACCGTGTATTTGAAAGGAAAAGAGCTCAACTATAAAGACGGCGCCTTTTGGATCAACGGTCGAATTTTAAGTGAAAGCGCTCAACTTCAAGCCCGTGAAACATCGGATAACGCCAGTGCCTTTCTATATGTTATTTCATTCGCCCACTTACTTCATGTGCTTGGTGCGTTAATCTACCTGATGGTAATGGTAAAACGCTCTATAACAGGTTCTTATAGCGCTGAAAATAATTTATCGCTTAGATTGGGCGCCATGTTCTGGCACTTTTTAGGTATATTATGGGTGTATTTGTTCCTGTTTTTCAATTTTATTCATTAAACTTGCACAAATTTTAATACGATGGCAGGTCATACCGCAGCGCTTGATTCAAAGACATTATGGGGAGGTAAAATATCTCCATTTTCAACAAGTTACGGAAAACTAATGATGTGGTTTTTCCTAGTTTCTGATGCCTTAACGTTTGGAGGGCTTTTAATTGCTTATGGTTTTACAAGACACGATTGTTTAGAAGCTTGGCCTATCGGTGAGGAAACATTCAACTCGATGCCATTTTTAGGTCATGGATATCCGCTCTTGTATGTGGCTTTAATGACTTTTATCTTGATTATATCATCCGTTACTATGGTATTAGCTGTTGAGGCTGGTCACCGAATGGATCGTAAAGGAGTAACCAAATGGATGATTGCGACTATTATCGGAGGGTTCTTCTTTGTTGGATCCCAAGGATGGGAATGGTATCACTTTATTCACGGATCTGAATTTGGTAAAATTGAATTATCAGATGGGGCCGTTGCTATTGTTAAAGGTCATTTCGGAGAAATCAAGAACTTTACAGTGACTGAAGCAGGAAAACACCACAAAAAAGGTGATGTTGTTAAAGAAGATTTAATGCACACATTTCAACATGCCGCTGCAAGAGGTCACATACACAATGGTATTATAACCTTACATGACGGATCTAAAGCTTCTATTGCTAAAGAGAAAGACCATGAATTAACATTAATCGTTAAGAAAAGTGGGAAGGTTAACAAGGCTTCCAAAGCTAAGCGCGTTATTTCTGGTGCAAAAGCCGAAAAATTATACTACGAAGCACTTTACGCTGGAGAAGCAAATCGCGTAATTTATGGCGCAAACCTAAAGCAAAATGAATACGGGCCGCAACAATACGCACAGTTCTTCTTCTTTATTACAGGATTTCACGGGTTTCACGTGTTTTCAGGTGTTGTAATAAATATCATTATTTGTCTTGGTGTTATTGCTGGGACTTATCACAAAAGAGGTCACTATGAAATGGTTGAAAAAACTGGATTATACTGGCACTTTGTAGACCTTGTATGGGTTTTCGTATTTACATTCTTTTACCTTATATAATTTCAACGTATGGAACGCGACGATTTAATTGAATATTCATTAGATGCACACCACAGTGAAGAAAAAGGCGTAGAAATTCGCAAGAAAATCTATAAAGTAACCATATTACTCACCTTAGTTACAGTTATTGAGGTGATTTTAGGAGCTGTTATCAAACAAGACGCTGCAATATGGCCATTAGTTAAGTGGACTTTCCTTGTGTTAACGATTCTAAAAGCAGGTTATATCGTTATGGTATTTATGCACCTAGGGGATGAGCGCAAGTGGTTACGCTATGTAATACTTGTTCCTTATTTTATTTTTATTCTTTATTTGATTTTTATTGCACTTTGGGAAGCCGTTTCGATTAAGTCGGTTTTGACTCTTTTTTCATAATTCCCGATGAGTTTGACCAATAAGCGAAAGAATTTATTAGGTTTCTTTTTGGTATTTGGTCCTGCCTTATTTTTAATTTTCATTTCAACCCGTGGGTGTAACCATCAGTTTAAGAAACTTGATGATTATGGTGTTGTAAAAAACTACTCATTTACTGATAGTAAAGGTAAGCTGCGTCACGCAGATGAATTCAAGGGAGAAGTTGTACTTATAACTACCCTTCAAAAAAGTTGTCCTTGGGATTGTTCTGTTTCTTTTTGGCGATTGAACCAAATTTTATATCAACACATTCGTAAAAACAGCCATAAACAATTAAAACAAGTAAGAATAATCTCATTTATAACAGATGGAAAAGGTAATCCTGTAAAGGATATTGACGTCGTCCAACAAATGATGGCACGTGAAGTTGAGGGATACGACCCTAACTTATGGATTGTCGCATCAGGAGATGTTAGAAGTATTTATAATATAGAAAACAATAATCAAACCTTATTGCAAAAAGGAAAGCAATATTACGGCGGCGAAGCGTTTCAAGAACTCATTTTACTGACCGATAAACAAAATCATTTACGTATGGTTTTAAAAGGTAATCAAGAAGGACTTATTCGACGAATGAAAGAGAGCGTAGCCTTATTATTAAAACAATATGATAAAGATCGGGCTATACGTAAGTAGCATTCTCGTAATCTTCTTGCTTTTCGGTTGCGAAGAATCACCTAAACTACCTTATTTAGGTAATTCTGATGTTGAATATATTGAAAAAGAAGGTGTTATATATGCAGATACGGTATATCCAAAAATCCCTCAGTTTCAATTCACAAATCAAGAAGGAAAACAAGTAACAAATAGTACGTACAAAGGGAAAATATGGATTGTTGAATTTTTCTTTACTTCATGTCCAACGATATGCCCTATTATGAACAAGCAATTGAAGCGGCTATATAATAAATTTGATAAACAGGAACAAGCAGAACTTCAGTTTCTATCCTTTACAATTGATCCTTCGAAAGATAATCCAAGGGTTTTAAAAAAATATCAAGTTAATCATCACATCAATTATAAAAATTGGGATTTTCTTACCGGTAATGAAGCAGAAACACACCGTTTGGGTATTCAACACTTTCTAACGTTTGCAGGGAAAGACAGTGAATCCGCGGGGGGGTACGCCCATTCTGGGTCATTTACCTTGGTAGATGCCAAAGGTTATGTGCGTGGCGTTTATGCCGTGACAAATTTTGATTTGTCAGTTAATGAACAAGAATTCGATCGAATGGTTAAAGAAATTAAAATCCTTTATGATGAACACACTACCTCAAAGTAAAATCCCAACCGTTAAGAAACTAATTATTGGTGTTTCTATTGTTATTCCCTTGGTAGTGGGTGCCTTATTTAGGATTCGAATACCTGGTGACTTATCTTTTTTGCCTCCAATCTATGCCGGTTTTAATGCCACAACGGCGCTGTTGTTAGTATTAGCGCTTATTGTTATAAAACAAGGTAAAGTGGAATTACATCGGTTTTTTGTTCGACTTGCGTTGATGCTTTCCTTATTGTTTCTCGTTTGTTATGTGGCTTATCATCTAACTTCGGATCCCACATATTTTGGAGATATAAATCATGATGGTAAGCTTACTTCACTTGAAGCTGCTTCGGCAGGTTCTATGCTATTAATTTACCGCATTATCCTTATTAGTCACATTGGGCTAAGCATGGTTGTAATTCCAATGGTTTTATTTGCATATCTGCATGCTTGGGCGGGTGACTATACTTCACATAAACGCCTTGTAAAATTCGCTTACCCAATTTGGTTGTATGTTGCTATAACTGGTGTGGTAGTATATTGGTTGATTTCACCCTACTACGGATAGTCTACTTAATTTTAACCTCAACCCTGCGATTTGCTTCTTTCTGGTCTTCATCCTCTGGATTTGGATAGATGGGCTTTGTATTTCCAAAACCTACAGCTGAAAGTCTAGTGGATTCTATTCCGCTTTCAATTAAGTATTCAACGATACGTTTCGCGCGTTTTTTTGATAGTCGTTGTGATGAGAAAGAGTTGTTACCGTCATCATTTACATGTCCTTGCACTTCAATCTCAATGGATGGATTTAAAATTAAAAAATCTCTCAAACTTTTTAACCTCGGTATAGATTCATCTAAAATTACCGCAAGTCCCCCGATAAAATAAATTTCATCTAGTTTAGTTATTGATCCATGCGTAATGGGCGTTAACAAAAATGTATCTTTCCTAGAGGTCGGCTTTATTTCATATTCTAAATACTCCTTCGGAAAATAACCTTCTGCATCAATTCGAATGGTTGCACGCAAGCGTTTAGTATTGTTTACATAAATATCCGAGGCCAAATACGTTCCGTCTATGGCGCTTTCGGCATTAAATGAAAAACGAGCAATTACCGGGGTTTTTGTGAGTTGATCTCGTACATGAAACCCAAGTATTGGTTCACTTTTTAATCGAACTAAATTCAATATTAAAGAATCCAAATGACGACTTCCATCAGCATTTAGTGGCGTAAAATTCAATTTAAAATCGACCGTTGGACTCTTTCCTTTATTAACCGATAAAGCGATTAAATACCCCTTCGAGGACTTACAAGGAAATGCTTTTAGTAAATCTGACTTAGAAGATCTCATTTCGCACGATAACAAGGTTGCTTCCTTTGTGGTTATAGCCTCACACGGCTCAGACAAATCAACCTCAAACAAAAAAAACAAGAGTGAATCTTCTTTAGTAAATGTTTCAAAACTCATTTGTCCATTGTGACTGGGTGTGTAATACAGCCATATGAAGTTATTCGCGGTGATGGGAAGATTACAATAAGATTGTATACCACTCTTATCTTTACCGATTTTTCCATTAAATCGTAAGGTGTAAGAAGTGTTTGGATTTATCACAATGTTTCCTTTGCACAAGGAATAATCCTTTTGACTATGTGCTGCCAACAGAACAAAGAACATCGTAACAAACAATAGCGTATGCCTCAACTTAATAGTTTTGAAGGCTTAACGTATTATTTCATAATTAGTTTCAACTTTCCATCCAGTTGGGCTCGAAGCACTAAGTGGGTATTCGTATAATACAGCGTTTTCAACGCAATCGAATTCATTGCGCCGTCCATTTGAACCTCATCGGTTAACTGTTGCGTTAAAGATTGGTTGATTTCATTTTTGATGTCATTCACCATTCCTTGAAAATCATACGTGCCTTTCTGCTCTATCATTTCCGTGATTTTCGAATTAAAAAACCACTTTGCTGACTTCAACAAAACACTTTTTGTTTTTATATCAAAATCCACATTGGTTAATTTAATTACATGCAAAGAATCAACTAATACGGGAGTTGCTAATAAATATATCCTGCCTTTTTTGGCGCCAGAAATATCCGTGGTAAGAACTATCCGATTATCCACAGAACCGGTAACTGCAATATCTTCAATACTAATCGTTTTGCGTTTAACCTTAAAGGAAGAGCCGACCATAGAAGATTTAATAAAACTAGTTAATGAATCAAAGGAAAGAATTACATCGAGATCAAAATTCAATCCCTTATCCTCTTTAACAACACTAAGACTCGGCAAAGAAGCCTTCTTGATCGAGGGGATTTCCGTTGTAAAGGAAGGTGCAATATCTAGACAAAAATTAAACTTGGCTTTTTGTTTACTAAAAACCAAATCGCTCATTCCTAATGCAGTAGGTGAAAGTGTCAAATAACCATAACCGGGAATCAATGTGGGTTCTTGTAATACATTCCATGTGTCTTTAGCGATGGCTTTTATGTCTATCCCTTTTAATTGTTTGTCTATCTCTTGTTCTAATCCTTTTAATTGCTTTGTTATTTCTTTTTCTACATCCGTTGTAACATCGATGTTTGCAATGGTCATTTCACAGGGGTCTTTCAATTTAAAACTCTTTAAATCGGTTGCTGTTCTTAACGTGTAATCTGAATTAACTTTTACCGTCGTTTGATAGCCCAAGGTAAACTTTCGCATAGGTTCCTTATCCCCACAACTCATATAAACTCTCGGAATAATACAAGCTCCATCTTCATTTGTAATGGTTTGGCATTTTGGGCAATAGTTGATTTTTAACTTGAGTTCACCATCAACCGTATAATCTACCTTATTGCCAGATCCTGTAAACTTTATGTCTTCGCGATTAAATTCATATGAAGTAGAAATCCCTTCGCATTGACTATTCTTCCCAACAAAGTGTCTTGGCACCTCTTTATCCGCCGTTTTTACATAATTAGTAAGGTCCAACTCTACGGGAATAGTAACTGTTGAACTTGAATTATTTAATGGCGGATAGGGTACAATAAAGTTATCTGGAGCAATCGGTTCAATGGACTTGCAGGATACAAGGACCAAGGAAAAGCTCAACCAAAAAAAGAAAATTCGTTTCATTCATCAATACGTTTAAGGATAACATGTTGATTAAACCCCACGGTATAGGTAGTTAATCCAAATACCGTCGCATCTGTTTCTTCAACTATTTGGGATGTACTCAAGGGAGTCAAAGACCCACCGAATAAATTAAACTCTAGGTCGCCGTTTGATTGCCGACAAAGCAGACTACTCATATACATGTTTGTATTATCACTGTCTTCAATACTATAAAAATCAATTAAACAATCCCCAAATAATCTCATGGGAATTAATATCCCATCGCCCTCGTCCATTGCTAAGCCATCGGATTTCAATACCACATGGTATTTCTTTTCTAGATACCCAGGCTTTTCCTTTTCTCCATAAGTCATGTAATAAGTCCACACAGAATCTTTTTTAATTTCTTGGATTGATAGGCGAACCAGCACAGTTGAAAACGGGGTAGATTGTTTTCCATACAATTCCATAGTGCCTTGATATGAACCAGTCCATGTACTTGGAAGTCCTTGTCCAATTAAACAAGAATAAAAAAATATGATAAAAATTATACCTGAATAGCGCATAAAAAATCCCGCTGTTGCGGGATTAAATTTAGTTCATTTTTGCTTTTAATCCGCGATCCAAGGCATCTAAAAACTCTTCCGTATATACGTAGTGTTCGCCATGACTCACTTTATTTCCGTGCACGCATACCGCCAAATCCTTGGTCATGATACCAGATTCAACTGTTTCTATACAAACGCGCTCTAAGGTCGTGCAGAAATCAATTAACGCTTGGTTGCCATCTAATTTCCCTCGAAATGCTAGTCCACGTGTCCATGCAAAAATCGAAGCAATTGGATTGGTAGATGTTTTCTTACCCGCTTGGTGATCTCTATAGTGTCGTGTTACGGTTCCATGAGCAGCTTCCGATTCCATAATTTTCCCATCCGGAGTAATCAACACGGAGGTCATCAAACCGAGGGACCCAAAACCTTGAGCAACTGTATCGGACTGAACGTCACCGTCATAATTTTTACATGCCCAAACAAAATTACCATTCCACTTCAAGGCAGAAGCCACCATATCATCAATTAATCGGTGTTCATACACGATGCCCGCTGCTTCAAAGGCTGATTTAAATTCTGCTTGATAAATTTCTTCAAAAATATCTTTGAAGCGCCCATCATATTTCTTCAAAATCGTGTTTTTAGTAGAAAGATACAAGGGCCATTTTTTACTCAACGCCATATTGAAACAGCTGCGCGCGAATCCTGTTATGGATTCATCGGTATTGTACATCGCCATCCCTACGCCATCGCCTTTGAAATTATATACTTCAAATTGCTGTACTTCACCCCCATCTTCCGGTGTAAAGGTCATCGTAAGTTTTCCCTTACCTTTAAACACGGCATCTGTTGCGCGGTATTGATCACCAAATGCATGACGACCAACAATAATTGGTGCGGTCCAATTCGTGACAAGACGTGGAACATTTTGCATAACTATTGGCTCTCTGAACACCGTACCATCAAGGATATTACGTATGGTTCCATTCGGAGATTTCCACATGGACTTTAAATTAAATTCTTTAACACGGGCTTCATCCGGTGTAATTGTAGCACATTTAATCCCGACTTGATATTTCTTAATCGCTTCAGCCGCATCAATCGTAATTTGATCATTGGTTTCGTCACGTTTTTCAATTCCTAAATCATAATACTTGATATCAACATCCAAATAGGGAAGAATGAGTTTATCTTTTATAAATTTCCAAATGATACGGGTCATTTCATCTCCATCCAACTCAACTACGGGATTCGCAACGTTTATTTTTGACATGGTCTTAGTTTTAGAATGTAAAGGTACTAATAGTTAAACAATTAATCCATGGACCCAATCATCTTGGATGGGTCTACATAGATGTCATATTCTTCAGGGGTTACATGACCTAAAGAAACGGCTGCGTCTTTAAGGGTAGTTCCGTTTTTATGCGCATATTTTGCAATCTCAGCAGCTTTATAATATCCTATTTTGGTGTTTAATGCAGTAACCAACATCAGTGAATTATTCAAGTGCTTTTTGATTTCAGGTAAATTTGGTTCAATCCCTACGGCACATTTATCCGCAAACGAAACACATGCATCACCTATTAATCGCGCAGATTGTAACACATTGGCTGCGATCACGGGCTTAAAGACATTCAGTTCAAAATGACCGTTGGAGCCTCCTATTGAAACCGTTACGTCGTTTCCAATTACTTGGGCACAAACCATCGTTAATGCTTCGGGTTGGGTTGGATTTACCTTACCTGGCATGATTGAGGAGCCTGGTTCATTATCAGGAATTATAAGTTCTCCTATACCACAGCGTGGGCCAGATGACAACATTCGAATATCGTTAGCAATTTTCATTAAAGCAACCGCTGATCTTTTTAACGCACCTGACAACTCCACCATAGCGTCATGGGCGGCTAAGGCTTCAAATTTATTTTTTGCGGTAACAAAAGGTAGCCCAGTAAATTCAGCAATTTTTTTAGCCACCAACACATCGTATCCAGCAGGGGTATTCAACCCAGTACCCACTGCAGTTCCACCAAGGGCAAGTTCAGATACAGCTTCTAATGCATTATTGATGCATCGAATGGAATAATCAATTTGTGCTACATACCCACTAAATTCCTGACCGAGTGTTAAGGGAGTTGCATCCATAAAATGCGTTCGACCCGTTTTAACAATATCCTTAAATGCAATTGCCTTTTGATCTAAAATATCCCGTAAATGTTTCATTCCTGGGAGTGTGATTTCAATCGTTTGCTTATACGCAGCAATATGCATTGCGGTTGGATACGTGTCATTTGACGATTGCGATTTATTCACGTCATCATTCGGATTAAGTGCTTTGGCTTCATCAAGTAAGGAGCCCCCAGTTAGTACGTGCCCTCGGTTCGCAATTACTTCATTGCAATTCATATTGGATTGAGTTCCTGACCCCGTTTGCCAAATAACCAAGGGGAATTCACCGTCATGCATTCCAGTAAGCATCTCATCACAAACAGACCCTATTAAGTCTCGTTTTTCGATTGGAAGCACCCCTAACTCATGGTTTGCATGGGCTGCTGCCTTTTTTAAATACGCAAAAGCATAAATGATTTCTTTCGGCATAGATCCTTCTGGACCGATTTTAAAGTTATTTCGAGAGCGTTCCGTTTGTGCTCCCCAATATTTGTTTGCAGGAACCTTAACTTCTCCCATTGTGTCTTTTTCTATTCTAAATTCCATTGGGTTTGTTTTTATAAATAATAATTGTTTAACTTTGTAATCGAATACAAATTTACAAGATGATCAGCACTTTCGGTATTGTTTTATTCCTTTTAATTTTCGGAATGGCGTTTTGGTTACTATTATTCCTTTTAGGTTTTGTAGTTCCGTTTTGGATTACTATTGATATTTTCGAGCGCTTACGTCCAAAACGAATTTTAGACGACAAAAAATAATACTGGCCCGAAAGGGCTTTTTTTTGCCTTCAGCTTTTTATTCTATCAATCGTTTACCGCTTTTTCTTCGGCTTACCATATTTTTCTTGCATTGCCTTTTTATGGTTGTAACGCACGTTAACCTTTTTGTTTTTGGCTTTTTTCTCGTGAAAAGAGGCCCCTTTGTTTTCACGGCTGGGCAATTTAAGCGCTTTACCTGGAACAGCAACAACTGGTTTCTCAAATTCTAGAAGTTCCGTTGTATAAGTCACCTGTTTTGGTGTTTTTTCAAATGCTATGGATTGTTGCATCAGTTCTTGAATCGATTCTAGAGCGGAATTATCTTTTTCAGAAACGAACGTGATTGCCATACCGTTTTTATCCGCTCTTCCTGTTCTTCCAATCCGGTGAATATAGTTTTCAGGGTTTTCAGGGATGTCGAAATTAATCACATGGGTGACATCGGTAACATCGATTCCTCGGGCAATCAAATCAGTTGCAATTAAAACACGCGTTTCTCCCGTTTGAAAACGTTGAACCGCATCAAACCTAAAGTTTTGGGCCTTATTGGAGTGAATAACTCCTATGGAATCGGAAAACTCCTCATTGATTTCCTCAAATAAGGTGTCGGCTAAAACGCGAGAAGAAACGAAAACTAAAATTTTGGAATCTACTTCAAACGCTGTTAATAAATGCCGCAACAAGGAAACTTTAGAAAGAAAATTTGGTGCCCGGTAACCTATTTGATGAATTTTATCAATCGGAGAACCTGCACGTGCGGCTTCTACTCTGATAGGTGAAATGAGATAGTCTTCTAAAAAAAGAGCCACTTCTTCAGACAAGGTTGCCGAAAAAACCATGTGTTGCCTTTTGGCTGGTAAAAATTCGAAAAGATTCAAAAGCTGTGACCGGAACCCTAAACTTAAGGTTTCATCAACCTCATCAATGACTACTTTTTTGATGTGTTTCAATTTCAACGAACCACTTGAAGCTAAATCTAGAATCCGCCCCGGAGTTCCAACAAGCACATCGAGTCCATTCAAAACCATTGCCGCTTGCGTATTCATATTAGCCCCGCCATACACCCCTCCAACAACCACATTCATATACGTAGTTAACTTCTCCACTTCTCTAACCACCTGGGCAACTAATTCTCGCGTAGGCACAATAATTAATATTTGAGGATGCGGACCTTTAGAAAATTCCCACATACATAAACATGGAAGCAAATAGGCCAATGTTTTTCCTGTTCCTGTTTGCGCAATTCCAATGGTATCAGCACCCGACATCATCACCTTGAATCCATTGGCTTGGATGGTAGTAGGCGTATGATAACCTAACTCATCCAAGGCATTCCATAGTGGTTTCTTTAAATTTAAATCGCGAAATGTCATAGCCGTAAATTTTATGCAAAGCTAAGTAGACATTATTGAATGTCTTGCATTTAATTTTACCAAAAATAAAGGGCTCACTTTTTTCGTGGTTTATCAGGGATTTTTCTACATGAAGATATAGAAGACACGTAAAAGTCAAATTAACCCCACCCTAAGGCCTATAGTTAACCGTTCCGTGTATATTTTTGCAAAAAAGAAAAATGACCAATATTGAGGACTTTAATTATGATCTTCCGGATTCGCACATTGCGCGTTATCCAGTTACGCCGCGTGACAGCAGTAAATTACTAGTTTATAATCAAGGAGGAATATCCAACAATCATTATTATAACTTACCAAATCACCTGCCTGAAGATTCCTTATTAATCATCAACAATAGCAAAGTAATTGAAGCCAGATTGCATTTTAGGAAACCCACTGGAGGGCAACTGGAAATATTTTGCTTAGAGCATAGTGAAATTTACCCAGATGTAACTTCGGCGATGCAGCAAAAAGCACACGTTGAATGGATTTGTCAGATTGGCGGTGTAAAAAAATGGAAATCCGGTACTGTCGAACTTCAGTTTGAACACAACGGAATTACACATACGCTCTATGCAGAACAATTGGAGCGTTTAGACTCTGGGTTTAATATTCATTTTCATTGGACAGCCCCCGAACTTTGTTTTGCAGAAATCCTTCACATCGCTGGAAAAATACCATTACCCCCCTATCTCAATCGAGATGCTGAAGAAAGTGACAAACATACGTATCAAACAGTTTATGCCCAAGCGGATGGTTCGGTTGCTGCTCCCACGGCAGGGTTACATCTTACTGAGGAGTTGTTTTCCGCACTTCGAAAAAAGCAAATTCACACAGCTGCGTTAACCTTACATGTTGGCGCAGGAACGTTTAAACCTGTCAAAACCAAAACAGCAGAGGAACATGACATGCACTCAGAATTCATCGAAGTGCGTCAAGAGCTGCTAGAAGTATTGCTTCAAAAACCAGAACAGACAAAAATCGCTGTAGGGACAACCTCCTTACGCACACTTGAAAGTCTATATTGGATGGGCGTTAAACTGATCCAAGACCCTCAATTGAAGCTAGAACACTTACAGTTAACCCAGTGGGAAGCCTATTCTTTACCTCAAGAATTCATCTTTACTGAGGCTATTCAAGCAATGTTAACACAATTACAAAAAGAGCGTTGCGATCAATTCTTAACAAAAACAAGTATGATGATCAGGCCGGGTTATCGCATTCGCAGCGTAAACGCCATACTGACTAATTTTCATCAACCGAAATCTACACTCCTTCTACTAATTCATGCCTTTGTAGGCAATGATTGGAAGAAAATTTACGATTATGCGCTCGCCAACAACTACCGCTTTCTGAGTTATGGAGACGGAAGCCTCCTCTGGTTGAATAAATAAGAAAGCTAGTTCCTGAAATTCGTTACGCAGATTTCACGTGTGACCCTTGAGGGGAGTGAAGGATTTGGAGGATTTATCTTAATAAAATTGTACAGACCAACTGATGAATGAATTCATTACCACAAACCACCTTCCGTTTTGATAATCTGGGTATCCATTTTTGTCGATTGGAAAGAAGTTGTGTTCCAAGTTTGGATAACGAATGACTTTATAATCGGATTTGCCTTTTTCAATGAAATATAGTGGCAGTAAATCACAGAAATCGGTATTGATGTCGTTTGAACCATAAGCCACATAAACCGGTATTTTCAGATTAATAAGTTCATTCAGCTGACTTTTAGAGAATGATTTCCAGGAGTTAGCGAAAGAACTATTTTGAGTGCTGTCTGGCTTATTATAAGATTGGTATTCTTCGTAAATTTCTTTTTGAATCGAGTCAGCTTGTTGCCAGGTAATTTTACCTGCCTCAGCTTGTTTTCTTGCCGAACGGATGTATTGATCAATTCTGCCTAATGGATTAAATCCAAAAAGCCCCAGCTGTGTAACGTTCTTGTTTGAATGCGCAATACCCAAAGCCACATGCGAACCTTGCGAATGACCAGCAATGACCAATTGCTCGTTATCGACCCATTTCTGTTTGCTTAAGTACTTTAGTACATGATTTGCCCTCGCAACGTAATTTTCAAGGTAATCAGCTTTTACGAATTCAGGATCATAACTGTATTCGCTTGCAGTATCTAAAACATAGTTGTACTGTTTGTTGAGATGATCCCAACCAACTGTAACGGGTGTCTTGGGCATGGAAATCACTACGACATGATAGTGCTTTTTCATTTCATTCACGTCAAAGTTGTTCAACGCTACCGGAATGATGCCTTGATCTGGAAAATCAAAAAATAAAGGAACGGGTTGAGAACCTTGACAAAAAAGTAAAACAGGTTTTTTTACCGTTAAATCGGTTTCAGCCAAAACGAAATCAATGGTGTCTTTCTTTAATGTTGTTTGAAAGTGGGAATAGCCTTCAGCGATTTTAGGGTTTGACGATTGGCCGAATAAAAGGACGTTTACAGTCAGTGATAAATAGAAAAGAACTATTTGGAATTTCATATTCAATCTTTTTTATGAGTTCAATTTCGAGATAAACTTTTCAATTTGGGCAATATACCGATCTCCAAAAAATCCTTTAGTCATGGTTTGAAAGCCTTGTAAGTGCCCTCCGTTAAATACGGATAAGGAGCGGTTTTTCCGTTGTTTAGCGATCTGTTTACTATCTGCCTGAGTTGTGAATACATCTTGAGAACCCGCAAATAATAAAATGGGGACTTTAAGATTTTTTACTTGATCTTGGTAGTTTTCATAGCCTACAGGAAGAACCATTTCTTTGGATTTCACCTCACGTATTTTCTTTTGAATATCTGATGGATTTGAAACAAAACCCTCACCAATTAAAAAATCTAATGATTCATTTTGAAGTGCAATAGTGGACATAATGGTGCCCATTGAAAGGGCCCAAATTCCCGTTTTACATTTCGGATATTGCTCTTTTGTCCAATTAATTACACTAGTTAAATCTGTCACGAATTCCTTGTAATACAATTGATTCGGATTCATTTCAAAGGGATCACTTTTTCCAAAACCTCGGTAATCAAAAAGAACCATATCAAAACCTTTTTGGCTCATTATTGCCGCATGATTCAACCAATAAGACATGTTGCCTGAGTCACCATAAGCCAGAATGATTGTGGTATTGGTACGAACGGCGCTGTCTGCTTTAATGTTCCAAACATGGAGATTGAATGAATCAGGAGTTTTCAGTTTTACAGATTCATATTCCAAACCAAGTGCTTCAGGTGTTGATACGTATAAACTATCTGGTTTTAAACCGAAACAATTTAGAGAAATCAATAAAAGGCAAGAAAAAAATATTTTTTGAATCATTCAGAAAAGTTTTAATGAAAATAATCATTTCGAACAACATATTTGTTGAAATTATTGTGCCGTATGATTGAGAGGGATTTTGAGTATTTAAATCTAGGTCGGTTTGTATTATCATCGGATTACGCTGACGCGTTTTCCCAAAAATTGGCTCAATCCAAGCATAGAAACCCTAGCCTTGCTGCGCAAGCCTGTGTTTTTTGTTTTTATTTGTTCACACCAATGAATTGGTGCCACATTACATGAATCATGGGATTACGCTAACGCGTTTTCCAAAAATTGGTTCAATCCAAGCATAGAAACCCTTGCCTTGCTGCGCAAGCCTGTGTTTTTTGTTTTTATTTGTTCACACCAATGAATTGGTGCCACATTAAAAACAAAAAACCCTGATGCAACCATCAGGGTTTCCTTTTGTGACCCCGGAGGGATTCTAACCCCCAACCCTCAGAGCCGAAATCTGATGCGCTATACAGTTGCGCCACGGAGCCGTTTTTGGCAAGTGAGCAACTGAAATACCCAATAGGGACAGTTGCACCACGGAGCCTTAACGGTGCAAAGATAAGACATATCAGCCATCTAGCCAAAGAAGTACTTTCATCTTGCCCTTGATTTTTTTATCTTTATGCAATTAATTGAATTCTTCCTTGGCATGAAACTAAAACTACTTACCGTTGCTCTCCTGTTTTGTAGCGCATTATTCTCTCAAAACTGGCAGTTTTTTGTTGATTCTATTCCAACGCTATCATCACCTAGAGCTTGTGATCTTACTAATGACGGGATCAAAGACATCGTGTTTGGCGGAGGAACGGATGGCGTTTTTAGCAATAATGGGATTATGGCAGTAAATGGTGCCAACGGTGCCCTATTGTGGAAACGAGCTACTCGGAATGAAGTATTTGGAAGCGCCGTGTTTCAAGACATAACGAACGATGGAATAAAAGACGTGTTTATGGTAGGCCGGCAGGCGCAATTGTTAGCCATAAATGGTGCAAACGGAACCTTATTGTGGGACTTCTTTCCATACAACAATATTAATCCAGCCGATAGCGGCTTATATAATTTTTACAACCCGCAGTTCATTGCCGATGTGAGTGGTGATGGATTGATGGACCTGTTAGTTGCGAATGGAGGAGATCATGCTGCGCCCGTTTGGGACACCACTCGCCCTCCAGGCCACCTCATGGTGGTAAATTCATTAAATGGACATGTAATTGCCAAAGCTGTTGTGCCTGACAGTGCAGAAACCTATTGTTCTCCCTTAGTGGCAGACATTCAGGGGAATGGCGTACAATGGGTGCTTTACGGAACAGGCGGGGAAACGCTTGGCGGAAGTTTTTGGGCTTGCCCACTGAGTGATTTGTTAAATAACACCTTAGCACCATCCATTCAACTGGCACATGACCCGAATTTAGGATTTGTAGCACCTGCCTCGATTTACAAAACCAATAATAACCAATACAATATTTTCATTCAATCCTATAGCGGCAAACTCATAAAAATTAAAGGAAGCAACCTCAGCACCCATTGGAGCTACCAATTGCCAAACACAGAATCCAGCGCAGAACCCGTAATCGGGAATTTCACAGGGAATAATAGCCCCGACGTATTTCTGTCCTTGGCCAAAGGCCAAAGTTCAGGATATACAGACTATTATCAAGTGCTCCTCGATGGTGCCACGGGTAATGTAGTAATGAAGGACAGTATTGGCCACCTTCAGTTTGCTTCTGGAAATGCCATTGATTTAAACAATGATGGGAGGGATGAAGCAATCCTTGCCGTTAATTATATGGAGAATGGTTACTGGAAACACCGCTTACAATCGTTTGATTTTGTTAATAACACCATACAAGAAATTGTTCCTGTTCATGCGGGAACGAATATTGGGTCAACCCCCTTGTTTACCAATCTCGACAATGATAATACCATAGATTTGGTCTACTTGGTGAAAAAAGACAGCTTAAATGTCATGGGGTGGAAAGGTGTTTATGCGTTTAGAACTGAATTAAACAGCAATTATCCAAATGCAGGATTAGCCTGGGGAAGTTACCTTGGTACGATGAATAATGGAGAATATCACAACACATCCATTGATTGCGGAGTTGGCAGCATTCTTTCCGGGGTAACGGTTACTCAACCTTGGTGCAATGGCACAGCGAGTGGGTCCATTATTCCAAGTGCAACCCTGGGAACAGGACCTTATACCTACCTTTGGTCGAACGGGAGTTCAGCGCCACAACTTAACAACCTTGCCGCTGGAACCTATGTGCTTCAAGTAACAGATGCTGTGGGATGCTACGAAACCTACACCGCCTATTTAACAGATCCGTATGCTATATCTTTTGGAGGAATTTATCCTCCGACGTGTCCGGGGGGTACGAATGGGCAAGCAATCGTGAACAGTTCAGGATGTTCTTGTATGTTTAGTACTTGTGTGTTTTTGTGGGAAAATGGCGTTACCACCAAGCCTAACAATGCGTTAGCCGAGGGCTGGGCAACCATCACAATCACACATCCAAATGGCTGCGTGGTGGTAGACTCTGTACTCGTTCCCAATGCTGCGCCCATCATAAGCCAGGCGGTCATAAACGATGTGACGTGTAATGGAAATAATGACGGGATGATTCATGTATATCCGGGCGGTCCTACACCAATAAGCTATTCATGGAGTAATGGATCCACAAGCGATTCACTTAGTTCGTTGAGCCCCGGAACCTACGTATTAACTGTATCCGATGCGAGACCTTGCTATGACACCTTGTCCTATACCATTAATGAGCCTCAACTCTTAGGGCTTACTGCGCAAGTAACACCTCCTAGTTGTTGGAATAGTCAGGATGGACAGCTTAATTTACTTGCAACTGGAGGCGTTGGTGGATATACCTATACCTCAAATGGGGTTGGAAATTCAGCCATAATTCAGGGATTATCTGCCGGTAGTTATTCACTCGTGGTAAGCGACAGTAACAACTGTTTAAGCATGCCTCAAATCGTTCAGATTCAAGCGCCAAGTATGCTGAATATCTCAATTACCATAAACCCTGAATCTTCACCTAATGCCCTAGATGGTATGGCTACAGCACACGTTACTGGTGGAACTGCCCCTTATACGTTTTTATGGTCAGACCCGAACCAACAGAGTGACAGCTTAGCAGTTTATTTAACACAAGGTTGGTACAACGTTACCGTTACCGATGATAACGGTTGTGAAATAAGCGATAGCGTTTACATGGGTATATTAGAAAATGGTGAATTGAAGTTGACTAATTTATGGATTTATCCAGTGCCCGCTAGCCAATGGATTCATATAAATCAACAGGTAGAACATTGGGTAATTTATGATGCAACTGGCAGGCAATTAGATTCAGGTGAATCGATTGATATTAACGTACAAGATCTACCCGAGGCAGTATACCTCATAGATTGCCAAGTTCAAGGACAACTACATCGACTTAGATTTATTAAAACTGGATTTGAAGAATGATGAGGGACACAATACTAGTATTTGGCCTTTTAAGTACGCTTTTCTATTCATGTTCTTCTAGCGATTCACGTGTAGCAAAAGGGGGGATGGCTATATATGGTGATACGGTGAACCTCTCCATTCCAGAACCGATTCAAACACTTCATCCATTATACAACTCAGATTTATACGCACACCGTATAATAAGTAATGTGTTCGAACCTCTTTTTGATCTAGAAGGGAAATCAAACAAAATAACGCCCCGTCTAGCAGAAAAATACGAGTGGAGAAATGATCAAAAGGTTCTTAGAATTTATTTAAGAAAAGGGGTCTATTTTCATGAAGATGCGTGTTTTAATAATGGAGAAAATGAGCTCACATCCGCTGATGTGAAGTTCACTCTAGAAATGGCATGTTCTCAAAATGACATTAATCAATCAAACGATGCATTAATAGGAAAAATAAAAGGTGCTGACCGTGTTTTTAATAAAAAAGAAATCCCATCTATTCCTGGAATACGCGTTGTGAATTCACATTGCTTGGATATTCAATTGAATGGGAAATATGCCCACTTCCCACAGTTGTTAACCAGTTCGAAATATGGGATATGCTCAAAAATCGCTTATGATTTTTACTCGGATAAAATAATTTATCACCCCATTGGTACAGGGCCTTTTCTCCTCAAAAAGAACAACAAGAAACACGTGTTACTCGGGTACAACCCAAGCTATTGGCAAAAGGATTCCTATGGAAACACCTTACCATATCTTGAAGCCCTGATGTTTAAGGTGATGGCGGCCGAAAAACAGGAGGTTGAATCATTCAAAAATCAACAAATCGATATAGTTAGTGAGGTTTCTTCTCAGCATATTGATGATATTTTATTTGATCTAAACACGGTACAATACAAAAAACCCTTTGCTCATAAAGTAATGGTTATTCCTGGCAGCAGAGTCTCTATGATCGTGCTAAACCAACAATATGACTGTTTCAAAGATCCAAGAGTAAGGAAAGCCATAGATTTAGTGATCGATCGTGAAATTATCGCCAATGAACTTATGAATGGCGATGGAATTCCTGCAAAACAAGGATTTGCTCCACCATCGACCTATTATAATAACAATGAGTTACCTAAAAAACCAGTAGATCTTGTGCTCGCCAAACAACTATTTAGGGCGGCAGGATACGGTCCAAATCACCCATTTCCTAACTTACATCTTTATATAGCTGGTAATAATTCGCAACAAGCTAAGATATATTGCCAATACATTGCTAAGCAATTAAATACTGTCTTTGGGATTGAAACCACAATTCATGAAGTGGATTTAGCTACACGATATAGCGCTGTAGTTTCCAATAAAGCGGCCATGTGGAAACTCGGTTGGTCTCCAGACTACCCGGATCCAGAAGCATATTTCAGCCTCTTTTATAGTAAAAACCCAACCAATAAAAATCAAAACCCGATGTTTCCCAAAGTTAATTCTGCGATCTATGACTTCAATTTTAGCATGGGAATGCAAGAATCCGATAATGGATTACGGAATAATTATTTCACCACGTGTGACTTGATTTTACAAGAAGAGCATTGGGTTTTACCAATACTTTATGAAGATTTTGTATTTGTATTTAACCTAAAAATGCGCGGTATTAAAGTAAGCCAAATCGGATTGTATGATTTTACAGAAACTTATATTAAGCCCCTTTAAGTATCTCCCTAATTTGGTCTTCTACCCAACCCTTACCCCATTGGTCTACATCTTCTGTGGTCCATAAACTGGGATAAAAAATACGTTTCTGAAATTTTGGAGGTAAATACTTTTGCCAATTGGTTCCGCCAGTTGCTGTAACGTCTACATCTTTTCTTGCTAGGTAACGGACCGCTGATTTATAATGCGCTAGCGGCCAAAACACATTGACATTTAAATCATTCGTACGCAACACCTTCTTCACCTCTTCATCGGCTTGA
Organism: Crocinitomicaceae bacterium; assembly: GCA_044353585.1. Taxonomy (GTDB): domain Bacteria; phylum Bacteroidota; class Bacteroidia; order Flavobacteriales_D; family Crocinitomicaceae; genus UBA952. Next base: position 307,220 of record JBILBR010000003.1, read on the forward strand.
TCCGCTTCTGATAAATTCAAATATACCTGCCATAAATTGCGTGATTTACAATGCTTCCCTAGGGCAATAAACGAATGCTCATACTTCTCCTCGAATTGGGTAAGGGTTAAGGTCTTATTACCGGTTTCAATTTCAGTAGCACCATATTTCCAATAAATTTGTTGATACATGGATTCTATCGAGGCATCCGAATCAAACGTTGAACGCACATCACGAGCAACCAAATTGATGAAATCTGTACTGTAAATTTCAATTTCACGGTATTGCGCCGATTGAAAACCACTCGCTGGCAATAGAGACATTCTAAACTTCAAGAACTCATCGCGGTCCATGCCATCAACCATGATTGAAAAGCTCTTTACAAGGGCCTCAAAATATCGATTAATACGAGTTACTCGATCAATAAAATGTGTTTTTGTTGGGGTTTCAATTTCACCTAATGCTTTAAACTCTTGAAGGACCAATTTAAAATAAAGCTCGGTGATTTGATGATAAATAATAAATACCACTTCATCCGGAAACTTCGTTTTTGGTTTTTGAAGGCTTAACAGCGTATCTAATTCTATATAGTCCCAATAGGTAGTTACATCTGCATATAGTAAGCCATCTAAATACGATAGTAAATCCTGTCCAATGGCCTGATATTTTGCATTGAGTAGTTCGAGGCGGTCATGAAGTTCTTTTGTTATTTCCATAATACATAAATTGACTGGCTACTAAGTTAGTTGAATCTGTTCTGCATTCAAGGCTTGTCCGAATATTTCACTGGCGTGACCGTTAAAATAATCGCTACTCTCGGTCGTATAACACATTAGCTTTGAACCAAGGGCTAGCCGATTTTCCATTTCCGGATGCCTATATAAATAATCTTTAAGCTTTTCAGCGACTAAAGGGCCCTGAGAAAGCACCGTGACCCCTGGAGGGACCAAGGAGTCTAACAATGGTTTTAAAATTGGGTAATGTGTACACGCTAAAACAATCACGTCAATGTTTGTGTTCTGATCGAATAATCGGTTAAGATCTGAGGCTATAATCAGTTTTCCAGCTGGTGAATAGTATTGTTGTTCTTCGATTAAAGGTACCCAAAGCGGACAGGCTTGTTGATATACTTGAGTATTGGGACTTGACTTCGCCAATTCAATAACATATGAATTAGAGTTAACCGTGCCTTCTGTTCCTAATATACCAACCACACCAGTTCGTGATAACGAGCCTATTTCCTCAGTACTTGGCCGTATTACCCCAAGTACTCGTTTATTAGGCGCAAGGTATGGTAAATCTCGTTGCTGAATCGTACGTAGTGCTTTTGCGGATGCCGTATTGCAGGCAAGAATTACGAGCTCACATCCTTGCTCAAAGAGATATTTTACTCCTTCTAAGGTGTATTCATAAATCAAATCAAAGGACTTATTCCCGTAAGGTGCGCGTGCATTATCCCCTAGATATACGTATTCGTACATTGGGAAAAGATGCACAATATCACGTAAAATCGTTAACCCTCCAAACCCCGAATCAAAAACGCCTATTTTTCCTTTCCGTTCCACAAAATAAAGGTATAAAAAAAGGGGCAAAAGCCCCTTTTAATTCTTTATAGGTTCTTACTTCTTCATTGCTTCCGCATCTAAACGGGCTAATTCAGATTTAACCTCAGCAGTAATGTCAATTCCTGTCTTTGAATATAATAGTTTAGAAACATCAAGTACATAATTTACTTTCTTTCGATCTGCAACAATTTCCACTGCTTTTTGAAGTCTATCAAGGATTGGTTGATTATACTCATTTGCTAAGGTTTGAAGTTGTTGTTGAAGCAAAGATTGCGTTTGCTGGTAACGTTGTTCTAATCCCATGATCTTTTCTTGTTCAATTTTCAACATGGTTGGCGTTAAATCTCCCTTAATTCCATCAAGGCGAACATAGGCATCGTTGATTTGTTTTTCTAACACAGATAACTCCGCAACACCATCATCTTGAAATTTCTTTAAATCGGACTCTGCTTTTAAATATGATGGCAACGAGTCAAGAAGACTTTGCGAGTTAACATGTGCGATCTTCATTTGTGCATTAAGACTTAAACTCATTAATGCTACTGCTAATACTAAGAAAAATTGTTTCATACCTTGTTTAATTTATTATTCTTTATTAATTCCCATCTCATCCAATACATATTCACTTATATCCGCTTCACTATCCGCATAAATCAAATTGTTTTGATTTGCTTTGTCAAAAACGAATGAATATCCTTCGGCCTTAGCGACTTTTTTCATCGCCGTATAAATTCGGTCTTGAATCGGTTTAATTAATTCCTGCCGCTTCATAAAATAGTCACCGTTCAGACCAAAACGTTGTGATTGTAAATCCAAAGTTTCTTTCTCCAATTTTTCTATTTCTGACTTACGCTTGGCCTTTTCCTCAGATGGTAATAAAATTTCTTCCTTATTGAAATTATCTTTTTGCTGTTTAACTACTTTGTATCTGTCCTCAATGTCCTTGGTCCATGTTTCTGCCAATTTATCTAATTTAGTTTTGGCTTCTGCATATTCAGGAATTTTACCCATAATAAAATCAGAATCAATATACGCTAAAGCCTGGGCATTAACCTGAATAACAAAACCCGCTAATAGAATAAAGAAAAGAAATACGTGTTTCATACTTTTTTACGCTGCGAACGACGAAATTACAATTTTATTATCACATTTTACAATTCACCAAGGTTCATGCCAATTGTGAAACTCAACTTCGGATAAAAGCCTTTTTTTGAAATTGAAGCGTCTGAAGGCCCATTGTAACCGGAGGACCATGAGTCTAATTTATCGAACCCTAGACCATAATCTAGACCCAACATCCCAAACATCGGAAGGAAAACTCGAATTCCAACTCCTGCTGCTCGTTTCACGTTGAATGGGTTAAAGTTTTTCAAATCTGGATAGGTGTTACCTGCTTCTAAAAAACTTGTAACGTAAAATGTCGCCTGGGGATTTAACGAAATAGGGTATCTTAACTCTAAGGTGTACTTGGCAATAATTGGATCAGACCCTGCAGAAGAAATTGCTTGGTCTTCATATCCTCTAAGTGCGATAATTTCCCTTCCGCCGAGTTGATTCACCCCTGTTAATCCGCTACCTCCCATGGTAAAACGATCAAACGGAGTCACTCCTTTTGCTGCAGTGTAGGCTCCTATATAACCGAAACCAAATCTAGGCATTAAAACTAGCTTGCGATTGGCGGTTAACGGTAAATACCATTCGCCTGTAAATTTAAACTTGAAATATTCAAGATAAAGATACTTTTCAGCGATGGACATTGTTGAATAATCTAGCCCTTTTTGAAAATAGGAATACGGCAAAGATGATTTTGCTGTTAAGGTAAAATTAGAACCGCTTTGAGGATAAATTGGGGCGCTAACGGAGGAACGTTGAAGCACATACTTCAATGCAATATCATTTGAAAACCCTTTTGGAAATAATGGAAATCGGAAGTCGTTCACCACATCATAATATTGATAACTTAATTCATAATATGCGGTGAAATAATCATCCGGAAACTTTTTTCTTCGTTGTAACCCCACTCCAACTCCCGTTATAGAAATTCCATTATAGGCCGGATTGGTGCGAATAAAGCCATTGGAAGATAGTGCTGTATTGTTAAGCCAAAACGATAGTGCATTCGGCTTTTTTCCGCCTAACCAAGGTTCAGTGAAAGAAAAGGTATATCCTTGATAAAAACGTCCGTTTGACTGAGCACGAATCGATAAGCGTTGGCCATCGCCACCTGGAAGGGGAGACCAAGCTGATTTCTTGAAAAAATTCTTAGTTGAAAAATTATTAAATGTTAAGCCAAGCGTTCCAATTACACGTCCAGACCCTGTTGGGCCAGCACCACCATATCCACCGGATAATTCAATCTGATCGGAAGATTTTTCTTCTACAATATATTGTATATCAACCGTTCCCTTATCCGGATTGGGAAGCGGATTTACCTTCATGGTTTGATCATTGAAAAATCCAAGCTGGGATAACTCACGCTGCGTACGCATGATATCTTCCTTATTAAACAAATCACCTGGTTTTGTTCTGATTTCTCGATATATAACTTGATCGTTTGTTTTTGTATTTCCAATGACTGTAATCTCCCCATAACGAGCTTCTTTGCCCTCATAAATTCTAAACTGATAATTGATATAATTACCTGTTACACCCGTTTCAACCGGGAAAATCTGAAAAAACAGGTGTCCTTTATTCATGTACAAGGAATTAATATCCCGGCCGTCCTCTCCTCCATTCAAACGTTTTTCCAATAAAGTTTTGTTATACACATCCCCTTTTTTTATCCCAATGACAGAATCTAAAAAGGATGATCGGTACTTGCTATTACCATACCATTCGAAATCACCAAAATAATACTTATCTCCCTCCTCTATGACCAAATCAATCACTAAATTCTTAGAATCTCTAAAATAAAAAGTATCCTTACTAATTCTAGCATCTCTTAATCCTGTGGCATAAAACTTTTCTAATAAGGCCTTTTTATCTTTTTCATAGGTAGAAACGGTAAACTTAGATCGTTTAAAAATCCTCATTATTGATTTTTTCTTAGTGTCTTTCATGGCAAAATATAATTTCCAATCCGCAACACTCTGAACACCTATCAAGTTGATTTCCGAAATACCTACACGATCACCACGTTTAATATCAATCACAAAAACTTCGGATTGATTCATGATGGTATCCTTAACACGTTTTATCTCAACTCCAACCGAATAATATCCCTTTTCTCTAAAAAAGCCCCTTACCTTTGATGAGGTTTGAAAAAGTAGATTTTCTGTGATTACCTTCCCGGAGAACAAATCAAGCTCTTCCCTTAGTTTATCTGCTTCTCGTTTTGGAATCCCTCTAAACTTAAAATGTGAAAGTTTCGGTCTAGGTATAAGATGAATTGACAGGTAAACCACCCCGTTGATTTCTTTATCGAGCAAAATAGAAATATCTGAAAACAATTCTTCTTCCCATAGGTTTCGGATTGCCTTACTTAACTGATCTCCTGGAATCGTTATTTTTTGACCTTGACGTAATCCGGCGACAGCTTTAATTGCTTGATGATCAAAATTATCTGCACCCACTACACGCACCGGGCCAATTTCATATTCTGTAGGTGTTGTGAAATCTTCTGAAGTGCCAGAAAAGGACAAGGGCCGCACTTGCCCAAAAGCCACAACATATACAGAACAAATTAAGAAAATTAATAACCTCATCTGTTTAATGTTATTTGTTCAGAGGTTTTACCAAATCTACGTTCACGGCGTTGATAATCATAAATTGCCTCTATCAAATGGTCTCTTCTGAATTCTGGCCAAAAAACTGGAGTGAAATGGAATTCAGCATATGCCAACTGCCACAATAAAAAATTACTTAATCGGTGTTCACCACTCGTTCGAATTACAAGTTCGGGATCTGGTAAATCCTTAGTAAAAAGCTCGTTTTTCAAGTGTTCTTGGCTAATTTCTTCAAGCGTCAATTCTGAGGAAATCACTTTTTTTATTAAGTTTTTCGTTGCTAAAACGATTTCGGAACGCGAAGAATAATTAAGTGCTAAAATCAAGTTAATTGTTTGATTCTGCTCGGTTGCTTGAATGGCTTCATTTAGACTATTTATGCATGCCACCGGTAACTCCGAAATTTCACCTATGGTAGACAACCTAACCCCGTTTTGGTTTAGGGTTTCTAATTCCGCATGGATAGAGGAAACTAACAATTCCATTAATCCATCAATCTCTTCTTTTGGTCGATTCCAATTTTCAGTTGAAAACGCATACATGGTGAGGTGCTTAACTCCTAAATCAGATGCTGCTTTGATTGTCTCTCTTACAGACTCAACACCTTTTAAGTGCCCAAAAAGTCGGTCTTCGCCTTTAGATTTTGCCCACCTTCCATTGCCATCCATTATGATCGCAATGTGCGTTGGGATATTTGAATAATCTAGTTGTTTTGGCAAAATATTAGAGCTTTTTATAGGACGAATATAAGGAAAGTAAAGCGGTTGAACTAAATACATGTTCAACTTAACATGTCTTAACAGCCTATTCCGCTAAAACCACCACGTGCTCCCCTAACATCTCAGCAACACCACCACTGATTTTATAATGAAATACGTTAACGTCCGAATTATCAGTTGTAAGGTGCTCATTTACAAGGGAACCATCCAAGGTTTTAAAAGACAAAACCCCAGACTTTAACGCAGAAATAATAGCTGCGTGACCAGTTAATACTTGGAATTGTCCTTCAAGTCCGGGCATTGTTACATAATCCACATTACCGTGAAAAACATGCGCCTCAGGAGTTAAGATATCTAAAATCATTACGCTTCAGCTAACATTTTTTCACCCGCAACAACCACTTCTTGAATTCCACCTTTTAGGTTAAATGCTGCTTCTGGGTATTGATCATATTTACCATCTAATATTTCATTAAATGCTGAAATCGTGTCATTAATGTCAACGAAAACCCCTGGAATTCCCGTAAACTGCTCTGCTACGTGGAATGGTTGTGATAAAAAACGTTGAACGCGTCGTGCTCTATGTACCACTAATTTATCCTCTTCAGACAATTCATCCATACCTAATATGGCAATAATATCTTGTAGTTCTTTGTATCGCTGTAAGGTTACTTTTACTCGTTGAGCACAATCGTAATGTGCATCACCTACGATTTCTCTCGTTAATATTCGAGAAGTCGAATCCAATGGATCAACCGCTGGATAAATACCAAGTTCTGAAATTTTACGAGAAAGTACGGTCGTAGCATCCAAGTGGGCAAATGTATTTGCCGGTGCTGGATCGGTAAGGTCATCCGCAGGTACGTATACCGCTTGAACGGAAGTAATGGAACCATTCTTTGTAGATGTAATGCGCTCCTGCATTGCCCCCATCTCTGTTGCCAAGGTTGGTTGATAACCTACAGCAGAAGGCATACGCCCTAGAAGCGCCGAAACCTCTGAACCAGCTTGCGTAAAACGGAAGATATTATCTACGAAAAATAAAATGTCTTTACCTTGTCCATCTCCTTCCCCATCGCGATAATATTCAGCAATAGTTAACCCGGACAAAGCAACTCGAGCACGTGCTCCAGGAGGCTCATTCATCTGACCAAATACAAATGTTGCTTTCGATTCTTTCATCTCTTCAAGATCAACTTTAGTTAAATCCCATCCGCCAGCTTCCATCGAATGCATGAATGCTTCACCATATTTAATGATGCCTGCCTCAAGCATTTCACGCAACAAGTCATTTCCTTCACGGGTACGTTCACCGACACCAGCAAAAACAGACAATCCTCCGTGTCCTTTGGCTATATTATTAATTAACTCTTGAATTAATACTGTTTTACCCACACCAGCTCCACCGAAAAGACCAATTTTACCACCTTTTGCATAAGGCTCAATTAAATCTATTACTTTGATTCCGGTAAATAATATTTCTGATGCGGTAGAAAGATCTTCGAATCTTGGGGCTTCACGGTGAATTGGCAATCCATTAGAAGAATCCATTTCATTTATACCATCAATTGCATCCCCAACAACGTTGAATAATCGCCCTTTAATTTTATCGCCTGTTGGCATTTTAATAGCGCTTCCCGTTGAAACAACTTCCATCCCTCGTGTAAAACCATCCGTGGAATCCATTGAAATTGCACGAACTGAATTTTCACCAACGTGCGCTTGAACTTCCAATACCACTCGTGTACCATCATTTTTGCGTACTTCAAGTGCATCATAAATTGTCGGAAGGGCTGAGCCATTATCAAATGCAACATCTACTACCGGACCAATAACCTGAGAAATTCTACCTTTAATCATTATAAATCGTGTGTTATTTTGGGCGCAAATATACTGAATTAAATTAATCAGTTTGCAAAATTTATTTAGGTTTTCTGTTTGAATTCATTAAAAAAGAAGTGGTCAACCGTGTTGCAAGAAAACCTAAGGTGAAAAGTAGAATCATTAGCATTAACACTTGTAACGCATCAAATTCAGACGGAAAGGCTTTTAGCGTTCCCGGAATAGTTATCAAATGAAATCGCTCATGAACACCTACCAAAACCGCTCCTAAACCCAAGCCAATAAGCACACCTAATACAACAATAATCATGCCCAGCGTTAAGAATACACGATTCAAGTCTTTTGAGCTCATTCCTAGGGAATACATTGTTGTAAACTGTGGCTTTTTCTCCAGAAAGGTCATCGTTAACGATGCAGAAAGATTAAACAATGACAAGATGAAAATGAAGACTAAAATAATTATCACGATAAGCTTCTCAGAACGGCTGGTTTTAAATATTAACGCGTTTTTTTCAAGGTTAGTTTCAATGATAAATCCTTGCGGAAAGCGCTCAGAAAGGAGTTCTTTGATTGTGTTTCTGCGCGCATCGTCGGTAGCAATTAACAACCCACTCACTTCATTATTAAAATACCCCTGAGCAAAAGTTAAATCCGTAACCAACACCTGTTCATTCACTTCTTTATTGTAATCAACCGCACCAACAACGGATAAAACCTCCTGAAAAAACGGGGATTTTCCAATGCGGATTTTTCTATCTTGCCGCGGAATATATAGCACGACTGTTTCCGGGTTAAAATCCATGGAATGCAACCCTAATTTGTTTGCTAAGGCTACCCCAATTAGTGATTTCCCATCTCCGTCTAGGGGCTTTCCATTCACTAAATGATTAGGCTTATTAATGCCGGACATTTGATAAAAAGAAGGCTCAACTGCCCACAACTCGGCATTTGACCATTTCTTTTTTTTTCGAAGCATTACACGATCCTGTATGAACAAACTGGTTCCAGATACACCATCCGTTTGCTTTGAGAACGCAATAATCTCAGTTAACGCTTCCGTTGGGATTTTTTTTCCCGAGCTCGGGCGAACAATAATTTCTTGATCAAATTCCGTGTAAAGCCCTTCGATCATCCCCTCAATCCCATTAAATGCAGAAAGTAAAATTACCATAGCTGCGGAAGAAACCAACATTCCAAGAACCGCAATCCAAGAAATCACAGAAACAGCAGTCTTTTTTTGTCTTGAAAGCAATAAGCGCTTTGCGATAAAAAAAACAGAATTTAATCTCACTTTTTAAGCAACTTATCTATTTGATCGGCATAATCCAAGGAGTCGTCTAGGAAAAACCGTAAACTTGGGATTTTACGCATGTTTTTTAGGCGATTACCAATCTCGCGGCGGATTATCCCTGTATGAGATTCAATAGAATCCAAAACTTTTTGAGGCTCTTGATGTGCAAATACACTAATATAACATCTGGCTAAAGATAAATCAGCAGTAACCCTTACCACAGTTACTGAAACCATTGACCCTAAGGTGATTTCACCTGCTTTCGTTAATAGGAAACTTGAAAGTTCTTGGCGAATAGCCGCTTCTATTTTTTGCTGTCTTATACTGCTCATTGGGTCAAAGTTACGAATCTTCACGTGGTGTTTTACCTTAACTCAACAAAATGTATCTTTGTGCTTCCTTGAAAGACCTTAAAGAAATTATAAAGTATACGTTTGTATACAAAGGAATTGCAATGCTTGTTGTTGTATGCAACTTATTATTTGTTGTTTTTAACTTGCTTTCTCTCGTATTATTCATACCCGTATTACAACTAATATTTCGAGACCCAAAAGAAATTACGCTCCCTGCTTATCCTAAATCCCCTGATTCTATTATTGGCATTGGAAATTACATCAAGGAATTTTATCAGTTTCATATGGCTACCATGGTTAAGCATGACCCAAAAATGGCATTAGTAATTGTTTGTTTAAGCGTTTTTTCGGCATTTTTTCTAAAGAATCTATTTAGATATGGCGCCGTTTGGTTTCAATCAGAATTACGAATGGTAGTTGTTAGAGATGTAAGAAATAAAATATTCTATAAATCGCTGATATTGCCACTATCCTTTCATTCAAATGAACGTCGTGGGGATATAATGGCGCGCATGAATAGTGACGTTGGTGAGATTGAAATCGCAGTTGTAAGCATGTTGGAGCTTATTTTCAGAGAACCTATTGCCGTTCTTATTAATGTTATAACACTCATTTTGTTAAGTCCTGAATTAACCCTGTTTTCCCTTTTCTTGCTCCCGGTTTCTGCCTTTGTTATTTCCAGAATAAATAAAAGTTTGAAAAGGACAGCAAAACAAGGGCAGGAACAAACAGGTTTATTGTATTCATCCATAGACGAAGCACTGAATGGAATTCGAATTATTAAAGCCTTTAGTGCTATAAATTTTATAAAAAACCGCTTTGAACAAGTGAATTTGTTACATCAACGGTTAATTACAAAAACATTTAGAAAAAAAGACTTAGCTCCACTAATAAACGAAACCCTGGGTGCACTCATTATGCTTTTATTAGTGTATTTCGGGGGCAGTTTAATACTTAATAAGCAAAGTGGTGGGCTATCAGGAGAAGTATTCCTTACGTTTATCATTGTTTTCTCACAAATGTTACGACCGATTCAAGGTATTTCATCTGCACTAGCCAATCTTGCGAAAGCACGCGTTTCTTTAGATCGTATCAATGAAATTCTTGTACAAGATGAAGTAATAAAAAATTCTCCTGATGCAGTTAAGTTAGGCACTTTTGAGGATTCGATTGGTTTTGAAAATGTTTCCTTTTCATACAAATCAGACTTAGTACTTAAAAACGTGTCTTTTACTATTAAAAAGGGACAAACCATTGCCATAGTAGGCGAATCTGGAAGCGGGAAGTCTACACTCCTGGATCTAATTCCCAGATTTCATGATCCATCCAATGGCAAAATAACAATTGATGGAATAGACTTACATACTATTGATATTAATGACATAAGGGAATTAATTGGAATCGTTGCACAAGACTCCTTGCTGTTTAATGCTACCATTTTAGAAAACATTGCGTTTGGTGATGAAACCCCAGATATCAATCGTGCTATTAGCGCCGCAAAGAATGCCAACGCCTTTGATTTTATTACCGCGCTAGATGGTGAATTTGAATACAATGTTGGAGATCGAGGAAACAAACTTTCAGGAGGACAAAAACAACGAATAAGTATTGCTCGTGCAATGTACAAGAACCCAGAAATCCTCTTACTTGATGAAGCAACCTCTGCATTAGACACTGAATCTGAAAGACAAGTGCAACTTGCGTTGGATACGATGATGAAAGGAAAAACAAGTATAGTTGTAGCACATCGATTAAGCACCATTATAAACGCGGACATCATCATTGTTTTCAAAAAAGGTGAAATTGTGGAAGCTGGCTCGCATCAAGAACTGCTTCAGAAAAAAGGTGAATATGCCCGATTTTGTAGCCTGCAAGGAATAGGCCTTGAAAATATTTAAAAAAAGGCTTAACTTTTACCAACGTTTTTCGTTTTCATTCGTTGAATAATATGATGAGGGTTTGGCACATTTTATTGGCTCTGATTTTTATGCTTAAGCTAAACCTTGGCCTGAGTCAATTGATTACTGCAAGCGGACAAGCCCCACAAGGATTAGTACAAAACGTTTTAATTGGACCAGGTGTCACGGTAAGCAACATTCTCTACAACGGAAGTCCAACGGCCATTGGATCATTTACTGCAACCGGAACAAATCTAGGTATAGCTCAAGGAATTGTAATGACAACGGGAACAATCATGAACAACGGAGCTGGGCCTCAAGGCCCAAACAATGCCGCTTCTTCAGGAACAGATAATAACATGCCGGGGTCTGGAATCCTTTCTGGTATAATTCAAGGAACCCAAACGTATAATGCAGCAACCCTTGAATTTGACTTTATCCCGTATGCGGATACCGTCAGATTCAAATATGTCTTTGGGTCAGAAGAATATCCTGAATTTGCCCCGCCAAATAATTCAACGTATAATGATGTCTTTGGTTTCTTTATCTCAGGCCCCGGAATAACTGGGCTGCAAAACATTGCCCAGCTTCCAAATGGGGGTGGTGTGGTCTCCATTAATAATGTAAATGCAATTACTAATTCATTGTATTACAATGCCAATGGCGATGGAACAATGGCCCCATATAATACGTCACCTAATTATATTCAATATGACGGATTCACGGATGTATTAGAAGCTGTTTCTGCGGTCCAATGTGGTCAAACATACCACCTAATCCTTGCCATTGCGGACGTTGGAGATGGGTCCTGGGACTCTGGGATTTTTTTAGAAGCTAACAGTTTAAGCTCTAAAACGCCCGTCGATGTTAGCTCTTCTATTTCTCAACAAGTATTCCCTAATCCAGACTGGATGGCAGAAGGATGTGTTTCTGCTACTGTAACTGTAACGCGTCAAAGCAACATAAATAGCGCTCTTTCAATTCCTTTATCGGTTACTGGTTCGGCCACACAAGGGGTTGATTATTCAGGTATACCCAATGCTATAAATTTTAGTCCAGGCCAGGCTGTTTACACATTTCAAATCAATGTAACTGCTGATAATTTCGCAGAAGGTCTCGAGACCATAGTTCTCAATTTCAATGTGGCGGACCCCTGTGGGAATGTTACTCCAATTCCCTTAACCTTATATATCCAAGATGTTCCGCCGTTAACGCTTAATCTAAACGACACCACGTTGTTGTGCCCAAACCTACCCATTAGTTTAACCGCAGTAATTAGTGGAGGTGTACAGCCATACACGTATCTTTGGAGTACGGGAGCGACTACGGCAGCCATTTCATTTACAGCACAATCTTCACAAACCATCTATGTTCAGGTTACCGATAATTGCACCGGACTTACACTAACGGATTCAGCCTTGGTGAGCGTTCCCGTTTTTCCTCCGCTCTCCATTTCACTTTCAGCCGATGTTACCGAAATTTGCCCCTATCTAACCCATACATTTTACAGTACCGTTAACGGCGGGAATGGAAACTATACCTATGCCTGGAGAACCCTTGGTTCAAATGCGGTCTTAACAACCTCAGATAGTCTAACCGTTACGCCAAGTAGCACCAACAGCTACGTTTTAACCGTAACAGACGGATGTGGAAATATTGCCCGTGATACCGTAACGTATACCATTACAAGCCCCCCACTTCTGTTAAGTATGACACCAACACAATATATCTGTCCGGGAGATAGTGCCTTTGTAAGTGTGATTGCGAGTGGTGGTTATGGAAACTATTACTATCTGTGGCCATCGAACGGTGCTACAACGCCTGGGATTTGGGTTTACCCAAGTAGCACCAACAGTTATCAAGTATTAGTATCTGATGAATGTCAGTCGTTCAATGTGAGTGGATTCAGTCAAGTTCAGATTGTTAAACCTGAAGCGGACTTCACTATATTAACCACAAATCCAACGGAGAATTTGCCGACCTCGTTTTATAACCTGACGCAAAATGGCTTTGGATACCAATGGTTTTTTGGGGATGGAAATGGTTCATATGAAATTCATCCAACACACACCTTCTCTCCATATGGTGAATATCTGATTACTTTAATTGCTACAGACATGAATGGCTGCGTTGATAGCATTACCAAACCGATTTATATTCAAGAGGAATTCTATATTTACATTCCTAATACCTTTATTCCGGATGAAAACCGAATCAACGATGTGTTTTCAGGTAGCTTTATTGGCGTAGAATGGATAAACATTGAGGTGTTTAATCGATGGGGAGAGCGCTTGTTTTTCTCTGATCAGCTGGATTTTAAGTGGGATGGAACATATAACGGCGCCAAGGTTCCTGACGGCGTGTACACGTGGAAACTTATCTATCGAAGAAACCGAGGGCAAGAACAACAACTAACGGGGCACGTAACCGTGATAAAATAGTGTAATTCACCCAAGAATACCAAGAGTTATTGTAACTTCGCACTTACTATGAAGAACATTCGTAATTTTTGCATCATTGCCCATATTGATCACGGGAAAAGCACCCTAGCTGACCGATTATTACAAGCAACCAACACCATATCTGATCGAGAAATGCAAGATCAAGCGCTAGATGATATGGACCTTGAGCGCGAGCGAGGCATTACCATAAAAAGCCATGCGATTCAAATGAATTATCAGCACAATGGAGAAGATTACGTCTTAAATTTAATTGATACCCCAGGACACGTAGACTTTTCATATGAGGTTTCTCGTTCCATCGCTGCATGCGAAGGCGCATTGCTTATTGTTGATGCAACCCAAGGAATTGAAGCACAAACCATTTCTAATTTATATTTAGCATTAGAACATGATTTAGAAATAATTCCCATTTTAAATAAAATGGACCTTCCGAGTGCTATGCCCGAGGAGGTTTCAGATCAAATTATTGAACTAATTGGATGCAAACCAGAAGAAATTATACCTGCTTCTGGAAAAACCGGATTGGGGGTTGATCAAATTCTCGATGCCGTTATCAATCGGATTCCCTGCCCAAAAGGCGACGAAGATGCACCCCTACAGGCGATGATTTTTGACTCTGTATTTAACTCTTTTCGAGGAATCATTGCGTATTATCGGGTAAGAAATGGCGTAATTAAAAAGGGGCAGAAAGTTCGCTTCTTTAATACAGGGAAAGACTACAACGCCGATGAAATCGGGATTCTTAAAATGGATCTTGTACCAAAAAAGGAAGTTAGAGCTGGAGATGTAGGATATATAATATCCGGAATAAAAGCTGCAAACGAAGTAAAAGTTGGGGATACCATTACTACCGCAGAACGGCCGTGTGATACAGCAATCAAAGGGTTTGAAGATGTTAAACCTATGGTATTTGCCGGAATCTACCCTGTGGATAATGAAGATTACGAAGAGCTTCGGTACTCCATGGAGAAACTGCAATTAAATGATTCTTCCCTCGTTTTCGAGCCCGAATCATCCGCGGCTTTAGGATTTGGATTTCGTTGTGGATTTTTAGGGATGCTTCACATGGAAATCATCCAAGAACGCCTCGAACGGGAATTCAACATGACCGTTATTACCACAGTTCCCAACGTGTCCTATCACACCTATATGAAGCGGGATGTAGAGGCCAGACTCATCGTAAATAACCCGTCTGAATTGCCTGATCCTGCCGGAGTAGATCGTATTGAAGAACCCTACATAAAAGCACAAGTCATTACAAAGTCTGAATTTGTTGGTTCGATTATGACCTTATGCATTGAAAAACGAGGGGAACTAAAAAACCAAGTGTATTTGACACAAGATCGCGTTGAAATCACCTTTGAAATGCCTTTAGCGGAGATTGTATTTGATTTTTATGATCGGTTAAAAACGGTTTCAAAAGGCTATGCCTCGTTCGACTATCACCCCATAGGGTATAAAGAATCCGATCTGGTAAAAATGGACTTACTTCTCAATGGAGAACAAGTAGATGCCTTATCTGCCCTAGTTCACCGAAGTAATGCATTTGACCTGGGTAAAAAAATCTGTATTAAACTGCGTGAGTTAATCCCAAGGCAACAATTTGAAATCCCAATTCAAGCGGCAATTGGTGCGAAAGTCATTGCTCGGGAAACCATTAAGGCGCTTAGAAAAGACGTTACCGCCAAATGTTATGGTGGTGATATCACGAGAAAAAGAAAATTATTAGAGAAACAAAAAGCGGGAAAGAAACGTATGCGTCAAGTCGGACGTGTGGAAGTGCCTCAAGAAGCCTTTCTCGCCGTATTAAAATTAAACGATTAATTTAGAAATTATGTACGAAATATTAAAACACACGCATTCTGGATTACGATGGGTTGCCCTAATTTTAATCTTATGGGCAATATTTAATTCCATTACAGCTAAAGAATTTACCAAACGAGAGAAGTTGATTAATCTCTTTTCTATGGTTAGCCTTCATACTCAGCTTATTTTGGGGCTGATCCTTTATTTCATTTCAGATAAAGTTAAATTCTTTGATGGTTGGATGAAAGAGCCAACGGGCATCTACCGTTTCTATGGCATGGAACATTTGGCTGGAATGTTAATTGCTATAGCATTAATAACCGTCGGGTATGTGAAATCTAAAAAAGGAAATTCCCCAGCGGAGATTTATAAGCCGATTAAACTATTTTATATTATTGGATTGATATTAATTCTTGCAAGTATTCCATGGCCGTTTCGAGCAAATTTGGGTGGAGCTTGGTTCTAATGGCAAGTGTTTTATTTGCTTGTAACGAATCAACCCCAACATCCCCTTCCCCAAAGAAAACTATTCCCCTTGGTGAAGAACTTTATTTATCGCACTGTGCAAGTTGTCATGGCGAAGCAGGAGATTTAGGTGTCTCCGGCGCAAAGAACCTTAAGACAACTTCGTTAAGTGTAAAAGAAATAAAACAAATGATTAAAACAGGTAAGAATTCCATGCCCAGTTTTCAGGGAGTACTTGGGTCAACCGATCGAATTGACTCCGTAGCCGCCTATGTAAATACCTTACACCAATAAATGGCACACGCAACCATTGATGAAATTGAAGAGCGTTGCTTATTAGTAGCGGTAATTCATGGGGGTATTGACGAGCGTTTAGCACATGAGTATTTAGATGAACTAGCATTCCTGGCAGAAACAGCTGGTGCGCGGGCAGAATTTGCTTTTACCCAAAAACTCCCATACCCAAACCCCAGGACCTACGTAGGGGAGGGAAAGTTGCAAGAGATTAAAGTGTATGCCGATACGCATAACATTGATGCAATCATTTTTGATGACGAACTAAGTCCGTCGCAAATTAGAAACATCGAACGAGAGCTTAACAGAAAAATCATTGATCGCAGCATTCTAATCTTGGATATTTTCGCCAAACGAGCGCGTACCTTCCACGCTAAAACACAAGTAGAGTTAGCACAATTGCAGTATATGCTACCGCGATTAACCCGCATGTGGACCCACCTTGAACGACAAAAAGGAGGGATTGGAATGCGAGGCCCTGGTGAATCGCAAATTGAGACCGACCGTAGGATTATACAGCAGCGTATTGCTTTAATGAAAGAACGCTTGAAAGAAATAGACAAGCAAATGACCATTCAGCGTGGTAATCGCGGGCAATTGGTTCGCGTGGCCTTGGTAGGATATACTAACGTAGGCAAAAGCACCTTAATGAACTTGATTTCGAAGTCTGAAGTTTTTGCTGAAAACAAACTATTTGCCACACTTGATACGACGGTACGGAAGGTGGTAATCGACAATCTACCCTTTTTGCTTACCGATACGGTGGGATTCATACGGAAGCTCCCTAAACAATTACTAGAGTCTTTTAAGTCTACATTGGATGAAGTCCGTGAAGCAGATTTATTGGTGCATGTATTGGATTTATCGCATCCAAATTTCGAGGATCATTTTGAAACCGTTAATACGACCTTACAAGAAATTGACAAGGAAGAGAAACCAACCATTATTGTTTTTAATAAAATCGATTCCCTAAGTGAAGAGGTTTCTTTGGATGAATTAAAGCGAACGTGGATGGCTCGTTTGGGTGGACGCCCGTGTATTTTTATTTCCGCCGTTGACAAAACGAATATTGATGAATTAAAGCAGGTGCTTTATAATGAAGTGCAACGCATTTTCAAAGTACGATACCCGTACAACGATTTCCTTTATTAAGTAGTAGCATAAAAAAAAGGGGCCAAAGCCCCTTACCCATTGAATTCAATGAGTTCTTATCGAACAACAACTGATTTAGTAGTTGTAAATCCATTAGAAGCAATACGAACGATGTAATTTCCTTTTGCCATGTTCTTTGATACCAAAAAATTCGCTTAAAACAAAAAATCCCGATGATTGCTCACCGGGATTTACATTTGAGATAGTTAATTACCTAACAATTAAGTTTTGAGTGTAAGAAGCACCGTCCTTAGCAATGGTTACTAAATAGTTACCAGCACCAAACCCTGAAATTGGCAATGCAATTGATTGAGCACCAGTTACATTAACTAAAGAAGTAGCAGACATCTGACGTCCAGCCAAATCAGTAATGACGATTTGGTAATCACCACCAGTTCCTACGAATTTAACATTCACTTCATCCGTTGCAGGATTCGGGTAAACTTCCATTCCAATTGTTTCAATTTCACCCAAAGAAGCCAAAGACAACGGTCCTTGAATAGCGTTAACGATCTCCCCGTTTGTTTGATCAATTAATACAGCCACTGCGTGCATGTTCGCTCTAGTGCTTGTTCCTGGAACCGTATAGTTAAATGTGTAGTTTACTACTTGTCCGTCTGTAATTACCGCCGGTACTGATCCAGCTTGTCCATTATAACCACCCAATAACGCACGACCAACATGATCATAAACCATTTGTGCAGCAGGAACAGGGTTTGGCAAAGATTCGTAACCGCCCATTGCACCGTTAGCACCTCCAGCATAAGCGTTTGATTGGTTGTATCCGGAAGTTGTTCCGGTAACACCATCTTCAATAACAATTACTCCTAAACGGTAGTTAGCAGCAGCAAGCGGTGTACGGAAAGTTGCTGTAGCAACGATGGAGACAGAATTTCCAGAACCTGATGCAGCAATAGACATTCCCGCAGGAACGATTAGATCTTTTCGAGCATTGTAGTAAGAAATAAAGGCGTTTTGCGAAACGGATTGGCCCAATAAGGCCCGGTCAACGTTCGAACTTGGATAACCAGAGAAGTTTGCAGCGGCATCATACTCCGCTAAGGTCATCGGATCTCCATTGTGTACTGCAATTCCAATAAAATCATTTGGATAAGTATTAACCATGAAATC
Organism: Crocinitomicaceae bacterium; assembly: GCA_044353585.1. Classification (GTDB taxonomy): domain Bacteria; phylum Bacteroidota; class Bacteroidia; order Flavobacteriales_D; family Crocinitomicaceae; genus UBA952. The sequence goes on from JBILBR010000003.1 coordinate 325,902, forward strand.
CATAGCTACCGCTCCGCGTGGACACCATTGACACCATGTACCAGTACCTTCTTCGATCACAACACTTTTTTCTTCTAGAACACTAACCGTATTTATTTTAGCAGAACCTGTATTGTTAGAAGGGTCAGCATCAGCAACTGTATTTACCTGAGAAATAGTTACTGCAATATTTTTCTCAACTGCTGTAGCGTAACTTACTGCCGTTGGATGGTTAACATTTGTCGTTGCTCCAGGAGCAATATTCAAACCGTTAATGGTCTGGATATGATCTACACCATCGTTCCAATTGATTTGAAGTGAAGTAATCGCATTGTATCCTTCATTTTTCACGGAAACAGCTAGGGTGTTGTTGGTACTCATTTGAGCATATCTATTAAGTGCTACACCATCTACAGATGCGTCGTTTAGTTGCAAATTCTTAACAACCACGTTGTCTAGAACCAACGCATTTTCATCCGTACAGTTGTAATGACGGAACAAAATGTAAATTGTCTGACCTGCATACGCAGAAAGGTCAACAGTTCTTCCGAACATCGTTTCCCCTGCAGACAACGTTTCTTCATAAACTGGAATTGTAGCAATCATTGTAGCAGGAGTGCTAGACGTTGAAACATAAACTGCATAGTGTTCTTGATACCATGTAGAGGCCGTAGTTTCAATTGATCCAACTTCCCATTTTAAAGAAAGACCTGCTGCTGGCGCTGCGGTCAAATCAATTGCCGGAGATACTAAAAAATTGTTTGGTGAATACACAATATTGTTTGCCCAAGAGCGAGAAACGGCAGAACCTGCACCAAGCTGAGCAAATGCGGCGCTCATGTCAGCGGCATACCAAATATCAAAATTTGTGCCTGTTGCTGGTGGTACATTTGCATCGTTGTCTGTGCTAGACCACCCAGTCAAATTGACATCGTTGAAGTCATCAGAGAAATGCGTTTGTGCGAAAGCTGTAGTTCCAACCACTAAGGCTAACGCAGGAAGTAACGTTTTTATCATTTTTTTAAATTTTAAGTTTGCGTAAATTTAATGTTTCTTTCCGATATGATAAAAAAAATTGTTGTTTTTTCTGGGGCGGGAATGAGTGCCGAAAGTGGTATTCAAACCTTTCGTGATAAGGGTGGGCTTTGGGAGCAATATCGCGTGGAAGAGGTCGCAACACCTGAAGCCTGGAATCGTGACCCAGAGCTAGTTACCCGGTTTTACAATGAACGCAGAAAACAAATCATTGCAACAAGCCCCAATGAAGCGCACCTATTAATTCAGCGCCTTGAATTAACCTTTGATGTTACAGTAATCACTCAAAACATTGACGACCTGCATGAACGTGCAGGGAGCAGTAAGGTGCTTCACCTGCATGGAAATATTCGGTTATCAAAATCTAGTGGTCCAAATCAAGAGGCTAAATACTACCCCATTGACTCGTGGGAATTAACGGAAGCCGATCGTTGTCCTGAAGGATATCGCTTAAGGCCTCATGTGGTTTGGTTTGGCGAAGCAGTCCCGATGCTTGAAGAAGCAGAAAAACTAATTTCAGCGGCAGATGTGGTTATCATTATTGGGACCTCACTGCGTATATACCCAGCAGCAGGGCTAATTCATTATATAAATAAAGGTAGCAAGGCCTATGTAATTGACCCAAACGCACACAATCTAACCCTTCCTAAAGGGATTGAAGCGGTAAATGAATCGGCCGTAAAAGGCATGAAATTTCTTTATGAGAAACTTATTTCTTGAGTTGATCTTTTATAAAGAGTTCAATTGCGCCTACCATGGATGGTGCTTTAGGATGTGGTGCAGAAACATCGAGCCTCAGGTTATTACGCAATACAGCACTGGCTGTGGTTGCTCCAAATGCAGCAATTGCTGTAGTGTTTTGCTTGAAATCCGGAAAATTCTTGAACAGCGATTCAATACCTCCAGGACTAAAAAACACCAACATGTCATAATATACATCCTCTAAATCCGATAAGTCTGCAGCAACGGTACGATACAAAACGGCTTTTGTGAAGTTAAACTTCTGATCTGAAAGTGTTTCAGGAATTGAATCTCGCAAAATATCAGTACACGGAAGCAGGTATTTTTCGTTTTTGTGCTTCTTCATGACATCTGCTAGCTGTTCAATCGTTTGAATGCCATGAAAAATCTTACGTTTTCGATACGCAATAAATTTCTGTAAATATTTTGCCACTGCTTCTGAAATACAAAAATATTTCATGGTTTCAGGAACCTCGAATCTCGTTTCTTCTGCAATTCTAAAGAAATGGTCGGCAGCAACTTTTGAGGTCAGGATAACTGCCGTATGTTCGGAGATATTAACTTTTTGAGCCCTGAATTCTTTAGCATCTACCCCTTCTACTTTAATAAAAGGTCGAAAATCAATTTTGATTTTATACTTATCTGCCAAGTCATAATAAGGTGACTTGTCTCCATCGGGCTTAGGTTGAGAAACCAGAATACTTTTTATAGCCAAAACACTAATTTAATGCGTCAATAACTCCAACCAAAATGCCCCAAAAAGCTTTTTAATCAATACTATAGGAAGCAAATACACGGTGCAAAGGTACAAAATTATATAATACCACGAAAATCCTGTTGCAGCAGCTAACAAAAAGGCATTAACAAATCGCAATACCAATGCTAATCCCAACAAGGAAAAGAAAATAAATGCCCCCAAGTCACTGTGTGCATTAAAAACAAGAAGTGCGTTGGAAATGGTTAAAGAAATCCCAAAAAGAAACCAAGAAACATTGCCAGTGCTTATGTACTGCTGGGTAATTTTGGATTTCTCATTCATGCTCCAAAAAATTAAATAATCAAGGTGCCAAAAAATCAAGAAAAAAAGGGCCCCTATAAACCCAATAAACAATGAAGTATTTACATAGTAAGTATCTACTAAATACCAACTGATAAAAACAAGAACACCGACAAAGGTGTTTAGATATAAAATGGTTTTAGACATCACATCAAGCTGCACTCTTGATCCTAAGGTGATTTTCCTGCCCGAATCTAATATAGCATAAAACAGACCCCCATAGCTCCGATAATACGCTACGCCAAGCAAAAAAGCTTGAGTGAAGACTAAAATAATAGCCCAATTTTCTATTAAAGGATTCCTTAAGGTTAATTCCATTCTGAACAAAAGTAATTCTTTTAATCACGATTTCTAAATGTCTTAATTGTATCTTTGTACCTCAAAACGAATGAAATGAAAACAGATTTATACCAGCATCCAGATTACTATTGCCTAGATGATTTATATACTGAAGAGCACAAATTAATTCGCGATGCGGCGCGTCAATGGGTGAAAAAAGAAGTTTCACCGATTATTGATGAGCATTACGAAAACGCCACCTTTCCAACCCATTTATTGCAAGGATTGGGAGAAATCGGCGCATTTGGACCATATATTCCAGAACAATATGGGGGAGCGGGATTAGATCAGATTTCTTATGGAATAATCATGCAAGAATTGGAGCGTTGTGATTCAGGCTTACGCTCTACGGCCTCAGTACAAAGTTCATTAGTAATGTACCCTATTTGGAAATATGGTTCGGAAGAACAAAAAATGAAGTATCTACCCAAACTAGCCACGGGTGAAATGATGGGCTGTTTTGGACTAACAGAGCCGGATTTTGGATCAAATCCAGGCGGAATGATTACCAACTTTAAAGAAGATGGCGACCACGTGATTCTAAATGGTGCGAAAATGTGGATATCAAATGCTCCCTTTGCTGCCATTGCAGTGGTTTGGGCAAAAGATGAAAGCGGAAGAATTCATGGGTTAATCGTGGAGCGAGGTATGGAAGGATTTTCTACGCCTGAAATGCATGGTAAATTGTCACTTCGCGCTTCTTCTACAGGAGAATTAGTCTTTGAAAATGTACGTGTACCTAAAAGCAATATTCTTCCTGGAAGGTCAGGACTGGGAGCGCCACTAAGTTGTTTGGATTCAGCTCGATTTGGTATTGCTTGGGGAGCACTTGGCGCGGCAATGGATTGCTATGATCAAGCGGTTCGGTATTCTAAAGAACGTATTCAATTTGGCAATCCAATTGGTGGATTTCAATTAATTCAGAAAAAATTGGCGGAAATGCTTACTGAAATAACCAAAGCACAATTATTAACCTACCGATTAGGACAGTTAAGAAATGACGGCAAGGCTACCTCAGCACAGATTTCTATGGCAAAAAGAAACAATGTTGAAATTGCCTTAAACATTGCCCGAGAAGCACGTCAAATTCACGGAGGAATGGGGATTACTAGTGAATATTCTATGATGCGTCACATGGCGAATTTAGAATCAGTTGTAACCTACGAGGGAACGCACGATATTCACTTGTTAATCACGGGAATGGATATTACTGGAATCCCAGCGTTTACTAGAGAAATCTAATACTATTCAGGGATTTGATCTCCGCGTAATCTCCGAATGGATAATCGCGCCTCTTCAGAATAAATACTTCCAGGGTATTGGTCTATTATTTTTAAATATGATTCCATTGCAGCTGAATCGTCCTTAAAGTGTATTCTTTGGATATTGGCTAAATGAAATAACGCATCATCTGCGAGTAATTCTGTTGGATACGTACTTATTATTTGTTTAAAATATTCGGACGCTTGTTCCCACTGTCCTTGTAACTCGTGCGCTTTACCCTTTAAATAAATCAAGTCATCGTTCAATACAGATTGAGGGAATTTAGTCGCAATCGTATCCATCCATTGAAAAGCCTCTTTGTAGCGATGTTGAAGCAATAATAACTCACTTTTAGCGAAGGTACTCATGGCTTCATAATTGCTATCCAACCCGTAGTTCTCCAAAATCAACAAAGATAACTGCATGGCATCATTACTAATGAATTTAGACGTAGCCTGCTTCAATACATCAAGCTGAGATTGAGCAAACTCAAATTCTCCATCAAAATAGAATATTCGTGCATTCTTAAATTTAGCTTCATTCCCGATGGCTTCAAACTTAAACGCCTCATCAATTTGCATATATAATAAAGAGGCCTCCCAAATACTATCTAAGGCAACACATACATCGGCCAATTTCATTTTATAGCGTGCACGTTGCATATCCGTTAGGCCGGGCGTATTCATACAACGCTCAAGAAACCCTCTGGCTTTATCCGCTTTATTGGCATAAAAACCCAAAATCTCAGCATATTCAAGTCCGATTTCAGCCCCCACCCGAAGCGAAAACTCCTTGTTTAACACGACCTCTTCATACGAACTAACAATGTCGTTAAGTTCTATTTCTGTAAAGGCTCGTTCCGTGGTTAATTCAGTAAAATAAACATTGAGTAACATCCGCTGGGCTTCTGGCGAACGATATAAGTTGGAACTAATTACCTCTTTAAATGCTTGCTTTGCCAATGCATACTGCAGGTTTTCAAGACAGGTATTGCCAAAATCAATCAAATAACCCCCGTCACTGCGCATGCGTTTTTCTAAGGAGGATACCTGCTGATACGCCGAGTTGAAATTCTTATTCTGTAAAAAGAACCATATTAACATTTCAGTATACACAGGATTGGAAGGGTCTTTTTGACTGGCGGAAAGAAAACTTCCTTTTACTTGTTTAATTTCCTCAGACTCCGTTGTAAAATCAAAAATGCCATCGATTTCCAATTGAATTTGTTCCTTAAGATCTGGTTTTTTAGATAAGGCTAATAAGTATTGGTCGAGTGCTTTAATGGTCTCCCCTTCAGCCATGAAAATTTGACCATACCACAATTCATATGGATAATATTTAAGGTTCTTTTTAGCTTGATCAATTACTTCTTTTGCCCAGGCATATTCGTCAATAGCAAGTAGATTAGCTAACACATCTTGAGTCTCCTTAATGTCATAAAACTCATGCTTAAGCACTTCGTTTTTTACTTTCTTCGCTTTATCAAGCTCTTCGTTGTTTTTATAAAAAAAGTAAAACTGAATTTTAAGCGATAAATCCCCTGGATTCGCTGCCGTTTGTTTTTTAAATACTTTTTCTGCGCCTTTTTTATCGCCTGTATTTACTAAACAATCCAAATAACGGCTGAAATAAACCTTCGAAGGATCGTTCGTGTAAAGTTTTTCATAATACACCACCGCCTTTGAAAATTCACCGTTAAGGTAATAATGCTGCGCTAATTGAATATCCGTTTCGGTTTGCGAATACGCAACAATTGCAATAAAGCAACAAAGGATACAATGGGTGAGCTTATACACAGGTTATTTGTATTTACCTGCTAACGAATTTAACTTCGGATGTAACAACCGATACGTATCCATTAGGGCATTGAGTTCTTTTTTTAATTCGTTTAGTCGCGATTCAAGTAATGTCAAATTCTTTTTCTCTGTTTTAATATATGCGTCATATCGGTCCCTCTTTCCAAAACCATTAGAAATATCCGAATGCAATTGGGAAAGACGAGTATTCTCCTGAGCAAAAGCTTGTTTAAGCGCAACATACTGTTTGTTGATCGGTCCGATTTTTTTTCTTGCTACTTTATAGGTGTCCATGTCTTTCGCATACGTTCGGTCGACGGAATCCAAAACAACATGTTGTTGTAAAAACAACTGCAATTGAAACATCTTCTGACGCATGGTCGATAAGGTATCGGGGAAAGTCGACTGGAAATCCTTCGACAAGGTTGTGGCCTCTGATTTCAATTGCTCAACTGCTTTTAGCTGTTCCTTTTGTTTAAAATCTGAACAAGCAACAAGAAAGAACAAGCCACTTAAAATGACAATTAATCTTTTCATTGGTTAAATATAATCAAATCCGGTATAGGCCTGAAGTGCTTTTGGTACCGCCACTCGTCCATCAGCTTGCTGATGATTTTCTAACAAAGCCGCCATAACTCGTGGCAGTGCTAGGGCAGAACCATTCAAGGTGTGACAAAGTTTGGTTTTCTTATCGTGATCTTTAAATCGCAATTTCAGGCGGTTTGCTTGAAAGGTATCAAAACGAGAAACGGAACTTACTTCTAACCATTTTTCTTGAGCCGCAGAATACACTTCAAAATCAAAAGTCATAGCTGAAGCAAAACCCATATCTCCACCACATAAACGTAAAACGCGGTATGGTAGTTCAAGTTTATCCAATAAGCTCTTAACGTGTTCAACCATTTCTTCAAGTGCTCTTGCGGTATGGTCTGGATGTTCTACGCGCACAATTTCTACTTTATCAAACTGATGCAAGCGATTCAACCCACGGACATCCTTACCATAGGATCCCGCTTCTCTTCTAAAACAAGGGGTATAACCACATAACTTAAATGAAAACTCCGGGTGTTGAATTAATTCGTCCCGAAACATATTGGTCAATGGAACTTCCGCTGTAGGAATTAAGTACAAATTATCTGTTGCATCATGATACATTTGTCCTTCTTTATCTGGTAATTGTCCGGTGCCAATTCCGCTCGCTTCATTAACCATTAACGGGGCTTGATATTCCTCATATCCAGCAGCAGAGGCTTCATCCAAAAAGAAAGAAATCAACGCCCGTTGTAATTTTGAGCCTTTTCCGCGATAAAACGGGAACCCAGCACCAGTAACTTTTACTCCCAACTCAAAATCAATAATTTGTTTTTCTTTACAGAGATCCCAATGGGGTTTTGCCAGAAAAGCGAAGGATGGCAATGTTCCCGACTGAAAAACAACCTGATTATCATTCAAATCCTTTCCTTTTTCTACGTCTTGAAACGGGGTATTAGGAATTTGATATAGCAGTTGCTGAATCGCCGTTTCCAAGGCGTCAGACTCCACTTTAAGCGCAGATTCTTGTTGTTTAAGTGCGGTGGTTTGTTGCTTCAATTCATTTCCCGCCTCGACTCTTCCTTCTTTATAACATTGTCCAATTTCTTTGGCAATCCGATTTGCTTCCTCAAGCGTTCGGTCTAACTCTTGTTTAATACCACGCCATTGGGTATCTAAAGAAAGTAATTCATTAATCGTTGATTCAGCATTAATGTTTCGTTTGGATAAGGCAGCAATCACTTGCTCTTTATCGGTACGAATTCGGGATAATTCGAGCATACGCGTTTAAAGGGTTTGAATTACAAAAATAACATGGAACATTGGTTTACGGAAGGGTTTGTATCATTTTTTGATAGCGCTCCGCTTGATTATGTGCTCCAATGCAACCGTATGTCTGTTTATGTGCCCTGTACGCTTCAATCCGATTTCCTGGATCAGGATGTGTGCTTAAAATTTCCGGCGGACTTGCTCCACCTTCTTTTGATATTTTCTCAAAGAACAAGGCTCCTGCATCTGAATTATACTGTGTTGAACACAAGTATCTAACAGAACATTCATCTGCTTCTTTTTCATGTGTTCTTGAAAAGGAAAGGCCAATTAGTGAACTTGTTACTTGCTTAACCAACTCTCTATCGCCGGCAATAAGACTTATTATCGTTTGCACCCCATACATTTTAGTCAGTTGACGGGTACTATGTCTCAGGTCTGCATGTCCCATCTCATGCCCGAGCACGCCCGCTAACTGGTCCTCTGCATCTAAGTACTTTAGAATTCCTGTATAAATATAAATATAACCGCCGGGCGCACAAAACGCATTGAGGGTTGAATCATCCTTAATAATTCGTATTCTCCATGGGAATTCGTTTTTATAGCGTACTTGACCACTATTCAACAACGAATCTCGAATCCCATACAAATACTGGTAAATTTTTGAATAGTTAGTGGAATCCAGGATTTCCATACCGCTACTGTCGCTTTCTATTTCTGAACGAACTTGCTCGCCCAAGGCAATATCATCTTGTAAGTTAAATAAATTAACCGCATTCTCAGCCGAACCACAACCCATCAAGAGCGCGATGCTTAGTCCTATACTAATTAAGCCTATTCTCATATTACAAATTTAGTGCTTTAAGCGGTTGATAAACGCTCGATTGTTGATTAATCCTTGAGGCCGGGTAAATTCATATAGTCGCTTTGGCTAATTTTGAATGTTTAGTAAATATATGAAAGTAAAAATCATCAATAACGGAAACTGTCCAATGCCTAGTTATGAAACAGCAGGCGCTGCAGGAATGGATGTTAGAGCGAACATTATAGACCCCATTTGTGTTGCTCAAGGAGAAAGAATTCTTATTCCGACAGGACTATTTTTAGAAATACCTAGTGGGCTTGAATGTCAGGTTCGACCACGAAGCGGTCTAGCATTAAAGAAGGGAATTACGGTATTAAATACACCCGGAACTATAGACTCTGATTACAGAGGGGAGGTCGGTGTGATTCTAATAAACCTTTCAAACGAAAATTTTACCATTGAGCCGAATGATCGAATTGCCCAACTGGTATTTTGCCCGGTTATCCAAGTAACATTAATAGAAACAGACGCTCTTGAATCATCGGATCGAGGAACCGGGGGATTTGGTAGCACAGGAAAAAACTAAGGTATATGAATATTATTATCCCAATGGCAGGAAGAGGCAGTCGACTAAGGCCTCACACCTTAACGGTTCCGAAACCTTTGATACCAGTTGGAGGTATTCCCATTGTTCATCGCTTGGTAGCAGATATTGCTGCCGTTTGTGGTTCATCCATCGAACATATTGGATTTGTTACCGGAGACTTTGGTGAAGAGACTGAACGAGAATTATGTGAAATTGCCGAATCTTTCGGTGCAAAAGGACATATCTATCATCAATTAACACCTCTAGGCACGGGTCATGCTGTTTTATGCGCTGCCCCTTTATTATCAGGGCCCACAGTTGTTGCATTTGCCGACACCTTATTCAGAGCTGATTTTACCATTAGCCCAACAGATGACGGGATATTATGGGTAAAACGGATTCCTAATCCGGAGCAATTCGGAGTTATCAAAATGAATGAGCGCGAAGAAATAATAGATTTTATTGAAAAGCCAGCAGAATTTGTTTCTGACTTAGCTATGATTGGTATTTATTATTTCAAAGATGGTGGGGCTTTACATCAAGAACTTAATTATTTAGTAGACCATGCTGTTATTAAGAGCGGAGAATACCAATTGCCAGATGCCCTTAGGCGACTCACAGAAAAAGGCACTGTGTTTAAACCTGGAGAAGTTCAAGAGTGGTTAGATTGCGGGAACAAAGTCGTTACCGTTGAGACGAATGCACGTGTTTTAGATTATGATCAAATGGACGGTAAATTAATAAGCTCTGATTCTGCCACAATAACTCAGAGTGTAGTAATTCCACCATGTTATATTGGGGACGGAGTTGTGATTTCAAATTCCGTGGTTGGACCTCACGTTAGTTTGGGAACCGGAAGTGTTGTTCAAAATTCAAACATAGCAAACAGTATTATTCAACAAAATGCAAAAATCTCGCACATGAATATCACGGATTCCATGATTGGAAACCATGTAACGATAAATGGAAAGACTAATAATATAAGTATTGGCGATTATACGGAATGGCATGAATAAGCTGGCACCCCTTTTTATATTAATCGGCTTGCTATTTGGTTGTAAAACAACTGAACCAACAAGTTCAGACAATTTGTTGCCACAAATTCAACAATACCATGAGGGGCTGAGGGCCTACTTCAAGGGCGATTACTCCTTAGCTGATAACTTGGCAAACAAGGTGATTGCAATTAATCCGAACCATGACGGAGCATTATATTTAAAATCTAAAATATACTATGATCAAGGCAGACTCGATGAATCTGCTGACTACTTATTAAAAGCTGGAAAAGCGGATCCTAATAACACGTATTTATCCTCAGAAATAGCCTTTATGTATAGTAGTTTAGGAAAATATAATGAGGCTGGTTCAATCTTTGAAAATCTATTAAAATCAAATCCTCGAGAAATGTCCTATTATTTCGGTGGGTTTGAAAACTACCTACAGGCAAAGAACTATAAATCTGCAAGTCGTATTGTTAGCCTTCAGGAATCAACGTTTGGATCGTCGATTGAAACTTACCTCAATCGGTATAAAATTAATATGGCGCAAAATGACGTTAAAGAAGCAATTCAACAACTCGAGGCGGGCATAACTGCATTCCCCAATGAACCCTTATTTTTAGCCAATTTAATTGATCTATATTTTCAGCAAAATCAACATAACAAAGCAATCCCATTGCTAGAAAAACTATGTGAAGCCGACCCTCAAAATGGAATGGCTAGAATGGTGTTTGGGGATTATTTAGTGAATACAGGGCAACAAGAACGCGGAGAAAAATTTCTATCAGAAGCGGTTTTATTAGAAGGGCCAAGTATCGAACAAAAAGCTCAGATTTTATTAACCAAACAAAAAAACACCGGGTGTACAGAAGAAAACACATTATTGTTTAAACATTTCGCAGCGGATAATCCAAATGCGATTATCGGAAGGACATTACTAGGTGATTTATATATTAAGTGCAACCGCCCCGAACTTGCATTAACCGAATATCGAATAGCTGTAGGAATAAAGCCGGATGCATACCCAGTCTGGAAGCAGTTGTTATTAATTACATATAAAGAAGAATTATGGGATACGCTAATCAATGTAAGTGCTTCCTGTCAAGCGTTGTTTCCTGTTCAACCCATGCCATTTTTAACTATGGCTATTGCAAGGAATAAAAAGGGAGATCTAGATGAAGCCGAAAAAGCAATTGAAATAGGCAGCGGATTGATCGTTACGAATGATCCTGCAACAGAAGCAGAATTCGATTTTCAACGAGGCGTATTGGCTTTAAATCGAAATGAATTCATGAAAGCAAAGGGTTGGTTTATGCATTCCATAAGCCTTCAGCCTGAAAATTATGAGCTAAAAGCGGATATAACCAATGAATCGATGAGCACTCCGGTATTATTGGCCTTTGCCGATTCACTACTCAATGAATGTGTCTCTTTTGACCCTAGTAACGCGAAATTTATGGCAATCAAAGGCCGTAATTATTACATAAAAAACGACTTGCTTTTAGCAAATTCGTGGATAGAAAAAGCGATCATTCATGGTTATCCTAAAAAATTAGGTGAAGAATGGCTAGGCGATTGTGCATTTCGGGCTGGAGACCTTCAACGAGCAAAATATTACTGGTTAAATGCGGTGAGTTTGGGCAACCAGACTGAACGACTAAAGCAAAAACTCAACAAGTTATGAAGGCACTTTTTATTTTCACATGTTTCATACTAAGCATTTCTATTAGTTCTTGCGCCCGCAAACACCATGCTTCTGAAATAGTCCTTCCGCCTATTGAACTAAATAAAACCGTACCAGAGGGACCACAAAAAATCATGTGGTTAGATAGTATACATTCACAACCTTGGCGTTGGATGTATGGTAAATATAATACCAGTTATTCTGATGGGAGTAAAAAAATTAGTTTCAAAACCAGTTTAAAATGTAGTAAGGATAGTGCGTTGAATGCGCTCGTATCCTTCGCGTCTATTCCTGTTTTCAATGCACTTGCCACAAATGATAGTTTGATTTATGTAAATAAAAAAGATCGTTGTTATGGCAAAAAAAGCATCGCATCTTTCAAAGAATTATTGGGAGTTGAATTATCGTTGAGTAACATCCAAGAACTATTTCTAGGACAACCCATAGGATATAGTCCATTGCAAACAATTAAGGATAGTGTAAGTTTAATGGGCGACACTTGTTATGTCAGCAGCCGCATAGAAGGTGAAAAAACAATTGAATATAGTTATGTTTCTTCTGTAAAATCGCCACGATTGGCCTGGCAAAGAATTTATAGTCCTCAAGATTCAACAGAAGCCATCATACGTTACAGCAATTGGCAAATAAACAAAAACATGTATGTCCCCGCTGTTATTCAGATCACCATAAAAATTAATGAACGGAACATAACCGTGCTCTTCACGTATGATAAATTCGAATTAAACATCCCTCAAGAAATCTATCTTCAAATACCAAATGATTATGCGCCTTGTAAATAATTTAACGCTTGTTTTATTGTTCATTTCCTTTCAAGGAATAAGTCAGCAAAACCCAGATAACCTGAAGAAGGAACAGCGAAAGCTTGAGAAAAAAATTTCACAAACTAGATCATTGTTAAAAAAGGTTCAAGCAAATTCAAATACTTCGTTAAATGAAGTTCGTTTGTTGGACAATCAAATTAAAAGTAGGGAAGCCCTCGTTAGAGTATTCGATAGCCAAGTTAAAATGGCGGAAATAAAAATAATTCAGAAAAAAAACGACGTAAGTAGACTCAAAAAACGCTTAATAAAATTAAAAGATCAATATCGTAAAATGTTGAGGTTTGCGTACAAAAAAAGAAATAACAATGGTCAGTTAATGTTCTTGCTTTCCGCTAGAACCTACCAAGAGGCATTACGGAGAAACAGTTATTTAAAAAAAGTCGCCCATCTACAACGTCGTCAAGTGGATTTAATCAAGCAACATCAATCGCTAATCGAACGTGAAATAGGAGAAATTCATTCTGAAAAAACTGAAAAAGAGCTTACATTGAATGAGAAAAAAGCAGAAAAATCCAAAATCGAAGCAGATAAGCAACAAAAAGAAAAATCCTATTCAAAACTTAAAAAGGAGGAAGAAAAATTATTAGTTCAACTTAAAGAAGACGAAAAGAAGAGAAAAAAGATTGAAACGCAAATTCAATCTGCCATATTAGCAGAAGCACGAAAGGAAGAACAACGAAGAAAAGAAAAGGAAAAAAACAAGAATAATTCAACTCAAAGTACGTCCGAAGGCAGTAAGCCTCAACCGAAATCAACAACACCGGCGCCCACATACAAACCGGAAACGTTATCTTCTGAGGGTTCTGTTGCGGGTAAGAATTTTGAAGCAAATAAAGGAACACTGCCATCCCCCGTATCTAATGGAACCATTATCAGTCGTTTTGGTAGGAACGCCCATCCAACGCTTAAAGATGTATACGAAAACAATAACGGAATAGATATTTCATGTAGCGCTAGTGCCGGGGTTCGTGCCGTGTATGAAGGGGAAGTAAGTTCAGTATTTAGTATTGCCGGGGCAGGAAAGGTTGTAATTATTAAACACGGAAACTACCGGTCGGTATATAGCAACTTATCCTCGGTAACTGTAAGTGTAGGACAAAAAGTAAACACAAAGCAAAACATCGGTTCACTAATTGCTGAAGGGAACATCTCTACCTTGCATTTTGAAATTCACAGTGTAAGTGGTATTAACACGACACCGTTAAATCCGTCCGTTTGGTTGAGTAGATAGTCGATTATTTAGAATAAATAAAATGGCAATCATTCCGAAAATTGGCACTGCTGCTTTATCGGTATCTAAAAAATTATTTAAAAACGCATGGATAAAATAGGTAGATAAGGAGAATAACATACCACAACCAATTACAAAATAGGTGGTATTTAAAATTCGAGCACTCTGAATGAATGTAATTAAGTAATAAAACACACCTGCTATAAATAGAAATAATAAGATAAAACCTAATAACCCTGTTTCTGACAGGGCACTTAAATACTCACTATGGGCATTACCCATATCACCAAAATTCGTTGAGATTATAGTTAAGTTTTCTGGTTCCTGAAATCGTGCATATTCAAACGCATAGGTACCGGGACCAAAACCAAAAATTGGTCGTTCTTTGAACATTTCAATAGCACATGACCAACGATTTATCCGTTCTAAATTAGATGCATCGGTTGTAACATTAGCAGCACTTTGTAATCGCTCGTCAAATGCTTCGGTGGTATGTTCAGTTTTATTTCGAGCTAATTCCATTTGAATTGTGTCTTGCTTCCAAAACAAGACACTTAAAGCAAGTACGCCAACCAACAGGACATATTTAAACCTAACCTTTATAAGTACAAGTACAAGGATTATAAACGCCCCAAGTACACTTAACCACGCAGCGCGGGTATAGGAAAAGTAAAGACCCAATAGAATAATTAAAAACAATACTCCAAGAATAAATGAATACAATGGCGTTTGCTTTTTCAGTAGAAACAACATGATTGGAAAAGGAACCACCAAGGCTACAGCCGCACCATAGATTGTATGATCTTTATAAAATGGTGACATCACCCAATGACTTTCTTTTTCACCAAACCCATAACTGGCATGATTTAAAAGTGTAAAAAGTATGACCAAAACGGTTCCGATGGTTAACAACCAAAAAAAACTTGAAATGGCATGTTCCCGTTTTAATAATACCGGTCCAAAAAACAATACTGGTATAATAAACCATAAGCGAGAAATCAAAGATTTGAATGACACTAATGGATGCGTACTTGTGATGCTGCATATGACTAACCAGGCCAAATAACCAATAAGGATTAAAATAATCGGATGCCTAAAGAATTGAGGTTTTATCAACATTGATTTAAATTGATAAAACACTAACAGGATCATGATGCCAAAGAGTAAGGGTTCCGTAGGTATAAAAAGTCCAAATTGATCCGTATATTCTTCAATATTAATCGATAGTGGAGTAAAAAACACAATGGCTAAGAACAGCAAATCAATATGATAAATTGCGATATAAAGTACTGCTAGGATTAAGGGAATAGCAAGTAGGTAAAGCCACTCGAAATAAAAAGCCAAGCCCATAAGTAATCCAATGGCAGCGCCTGTAACGATTAAAATAACCGTATTGAAAGTTAAGAAGCTCGAAGTTCTTTGTATTTCTCCCACAATAACAACGAAAAAAGTCCTATAAAAAATGCAGCAACTGTTGAAACCAAGATAATAACAGATCGTTTTGGTTTCTCTTTTTTATCCGCTTTCACCGCGCGTTCCACGATAAACTTATGATTAAACTTTGTATTTGCATCAGACTCTGCTTGTTCATACGAAATATTGAAATCTTCAATTTTTACAATTTTTTCATTCCGCATATACTCCAACCCATCATACATTGCTCCATACTTCATATTAATGTCAATTTTCTTTTTTAATTCCGCCCTATCCGCAGGGTTTTTAGAGTCAACATAAGCCTGAAATAAATTCGAACGCACATCTAATGCGATTACTCCTAAATCGGCTAGGCTATCTAATTTTCTTAAAATAGCATCACGATCTTTTTTCATTTGCACTAATTTACGTTCATTCACTTTAAAAGCAGGAATTGTACGTTCAGCAATCATTTCATTTTTTACTGTGTCAATTAAATCCACAATTTTATTTGCAATTTTAGCGGCTAATGCCGGGTCTTGGTCGAGTACATCAATTCGAATAGAACCAAATCGAGTACGATTAAATGAAATATGATTATTATATGCCTCATTTAACTTAAAATATTTATTGGCGCCTTTTGGATCAATTTCATAATGTTTCATTAGTTCGAATTCAGAAACCACTTTATCTCGAATTCTTGAACTTTGAAGAATTTGCACCAATTGTTCGGCTTGTTCTTCTTCGCCAAAATCCATTGCCGCTGCTTTAGCATTTCGTTGTTCAGAGAATGAAACACTGCTCGTAGCAGCGGGAAACACAACTGCTGTGCTCAAATATAACGGGGTCATTAAAAAAGCAATGACTACAGAAATAATTGCTGCCGCGCCCGTAAAAAGAAATAATTTCTTTCGGTTAATCCACGTAAACTGAATTAATCCTTCACTTGCATTTTTTAACCCTTCTTGTTGATTGTTCATGACCCGAAAAATTGTGCTGCGAAGATACAGCTATTCAAAGACTTGTAAAAACGATAAATACTCAATCTTATTGGGCGTCTTCTTTTAATTGCCAAATCTTCCGCAACGAATTAAAATCAATAATTGAAAAAATAAAAGCGAAAACTAATACAAAAGTAATATCCAACCATAGTGCAGAACCCGCTGATAATCTTGACTCCAGCAGTTGTTTTATCGAAAAAAGCGATATCGTGTAGAGAATAAAAGAAAACATCGACCGAATATTAAAATACACCTGAAGTGATCTAGCAGAAATAATAACTAATACTAAAGACACAAACACTTGAGTTATAAACGCAGAAATGGCGCAACCTAAGGCACCCATAGTTGGAATTAAATACATATTGCTAAAAACAGAAATAATAACACCAAGTAAGGCTGAAAAATTAAGGCTTTTAAGAAAACCTCCTGCCGTTAATAAGGTGCCGAAGATAAAATTAAAACTCATAGCGGCAAATGCCAACATTAAATAAGAAAATACAGTAATTGATTCATTGTCTACCTTATCTCCATATATTAAATGGAGGATATAAGACCCATTATAATTCACAACAAACAAGATCCCAATCGCCCCACCTATTAACAGTTTACCTGTCACTTGTACTAAAGCCATCAAATCCTTGCTTTGCTGATGAATCATCCGGCTAAAGACTGGAAATAATAAACCCGCGAAAATCATTCCTAACATATAAAAGGCATCTAACAGTCTATAACCTTGAGCATATATCCCTGCCTGATAATTTCCATCACTTGAAATCTGCTTTAGTATTACAACATCCGATCGATTATATAACATCATTAAAAGAACCAATAATGCATAGGGTGCACTTCGCTTCAAAACATCCATAATATAAGATAAATCAAACACGGGAAGAATGGATTTCAATTGCTTTCTTATCAACCAAAGGGCCAAAGAAAACGTGATTAAATAACAAATGGATTGAGCTAAAACAAAATTATAAATGGTAATACTTGAAACAGAAAACAAAAGCGCCGATCCCATAATCATAATTAATAAGGCGCGGTCCAAAACCGAAATCAATGTGTCCGTTTTAAAAAGATGTAAACCCGAAAATAAACTCCTTATGAACGCAACGGACTGAATTAAAAACTGATTCAATACAAGGAGTATTAATAGTGTATATTGTTCCGTTGCTAAATGTATTAGCCAAGCGCTCACGAAAACCAAAACAGTGTATAATAAAAATAACAATCCACGAAGATAAAGCACACGACTAACGTGTTGATTTAAATGTGATTCATCTTGCGCAATGAACCGAGTGGTAAAATTGTTTATTCCAAGATCTAAAAAAATATTAAACACGAGGGTCAAGGATAAAAGCACGAAATACTGACCATATATTTCATTGCCTAAAACGCGCTGAACACCAACATCAATGACCAATACTGAAAATGGCTTAATCAGTAAGTTTAAAAATAAAGACAGTGCTAGACTCGAAAAGAATCGCTTTTGCATGCCTCAAAGGTAGGTGTTATTTAACTATCAACTTAAATCCAATTCCATGTATATTCATGATTTCGATTGCTGGGTCTTCACTGAGGAGTTTTCGAAGTTTTGCAATGTAAACATCCATGCTTCGTCCATTAAAGTAGTTATCATCCCCCCATATCGCTCTCAACGTAGCTTGACGATCAAGTACCTCATTAATATTTCGCGCCAAAAGGGCTAATAGCGCATTTTCTTTTGTGGTTAATTTCTTTTCACCATTGCTGGTGTAGAGTATGCTTTTATTTGTATCAAATTGTAGGGATCCTATTGAAATCCGATCTTCTTTTGATGAGGGACTATCACCGATTCGTCTTAAAATGGCATGGATTCGTGCAATGAGTTCTTCCATAGCAAATGGTTTGGTAAGATAATCGTCTGCACCCACTTCGAACCCTTTTAATTTATCATCTTTCATGCTCTTCGCTGTCAAGAATAAAATTGGGGTTTTCTTATCTGTTAATCGAATTTCTTTAGCCACTGAAAACCCGTCTTTTTCAGGCATCATTACATCTAAAATAATAAAATCTATGGCATTATGAAATGATCTGTAATATGTAATTGCTTCTTCTCCGTTTTTAACCCATTTCGTTTGAAAACCCTTAGAGTTTAAGAATGTAGCTAATAAAGACCCTAAATTCTCATCGTCCTCTGCTAATAAAAAATGTTGTTTCATTGTTTTTATTTAAAAATTACCTCAAATACCGTTCCCTTTCCTACTTCACTTACTACATTTATTTTCCAACCGTGTGCATCAGAAATTGCTTTAACATAACTTAAGCCTAAACCGAATCCTTTTACATTATGTATGTTCCCCGTGGGAACACGATAAAGATTGTCGAATATTTTTGGTAAAAACTCTTTCGGTATTCCGATTCCTTGATCCTTAACGAAAAGATGAACATTATTATTTTGGTAACTGATTAAAATATTAATTACTGGGTTATTGGGAGAATACTTCATTGCATTATCCAATAAATTCGCAATTAAATTTGTTAGGTGAAGTTTATCAGCAATCAAATCAACGGGAGTACCTTGTTGTTCAATCACTATTGTTGGTCGAACAGGTTTATTGAAACATGCGATTTCGACTTGATTTTGAATTATTTCATACAGATTTACAGGTTCCTTGTAGAGCACTAAATCTCCTTTTGATATTAATGCACTTTGTAAAATACCCTCAACCAAATTACCAAGCCGTTTATTTTCTTCCTCAATCATTTTTACATACGGGGTGATTTCTAGCACCGAATTTGTGGATACAACGTCTTTATCGCCAAGTGCCTGGCAAGCTAAGGAAATAGTTGAAATTGGAGTTTTAAACTCATGTGTCATATTAGAGATAAAATTCGATTTTATTTCTGATACCTCTTTTTGTTCTTTAATCGTTTTAATTAAAAAGAATAGGGTGGAAATCATAAGGACCCCCAATAAAGCAGTAATAATAAAATAAGATTTCATCCCTTTTAATAAATAGGAACGTTCTCTTGGAAAATAAACAGTTAAATAGAGTTTTTCATTGATCTTATCTGTTGGAAAAAGTTCTGTTGTAAACCCTTTAACCTTTTGAAGTTTGGTCGTATAATTTACATTTGAATCCTTAAATACAAGGGGTGCTCCCTGTTCCAAGGAAACTGTAAATTGATATCGTCTTGGTAAATCCTGACGCTGAAGCTCATTTAATATTACCGAGTCGATTAGCGTTAAATTAATTCGCTGCTGAGGTTTGTTATATACATTTTCTTTAAATGCCTGCAGCATCAATTCATTCATGAACTTTGCCTTCTTAAATATATGTTGCAACAGTTTTTGATTCAAGTGAATGGTAATATTCTCGGAAACAGGAGTATTACCATGTTTAGAAGAGGAAACAAAATCTTGTAATTGACGAACATCCCTTATTAACGTAGTTTGTTCTGTTCTAACACCAGAAAGTGTATCGCGAGTGGATCCCTTGATAACTAAATAAGGCTCAATTCTATTATTTATAACAATACTGGTGTCTTTAATTGAAACTTGTTGATTCGTCGCCAGCATTCCTTCAAATTCGCGTTCAATAATCTTTTTATATTGAGCACTAAAATCCTGACGTATAATGGCGTTATATCGCTGGTTGTCTACGAGTTTTTCATGAATATAACCAATTCTCTCAACCGCTCGAAATGCTTCGTTATTAAAACGCGCCTCTTTTTGACTATATAACTGGACTAATTGAAATACTTCATATATGCCAAGAACCCCCACCAATACTATGGCTGAAAGGGTAAGGAACTTAATACGTACTTTATTTATCAAAATAATGCACTAAGTTCCGTATGAAATAAAGAATAAAGAAACCGATTAACGTTTTTTAAGATTATCGTACTAAGGTAACGTGTCCAGTAAATTGCATCATTTTATCTACATCCGGCATTTTGATGTTTATAAAATACGTATAAACTCCTGGTTGTGCATCCAATCCCTCCATTCCAAAGGAGCCATCCCAACCTACTTCCAAGTTATTCGTTTCAAAAACAACATCTCCCCAGCGATTGTATATTAACATGTTGTAGTTATACGGATCAAAACCAACAGGGAACAGCGGTCTAAATGTAGGATTATAAGGGTCTCCGTCAGGAGTAAAGGCATTAGGTATGTAGTATAACCCTCCAACTTGAGCCCCTATAGAAATCTCTGTGCTATCTGAACATCCAAATGCAGTAGAAACTGTTAGTGAAACAGTATAGCCTGCTTGAGTACCAATAAACATATGTGAGGGGGAAAACTCTGTTGAAGACTCTCCATCTCCAAAGCTCCATAAATAATTTATACCCCCAATGCTGGAATTGGTAAACTCAACTGACTGCGAGGATTCCGTAAAGACGGCAACAGAAGAAGAAAATTCAGCTGTTGGATATCCTTCTGTACAAACCGCACCTAACATCGAAGCACTGTCAATACATCCGTTCAAGGTTCCAACTACAAAAATAGAGTTACATCCCCCTGCCGTATAAAGATTTTGGACCGAAGGGCCAGATCCTGAAAAATTATTGGTTGATGTCCACTGATATGTCGTTGCGGGATTTGGTGAGTCAATCGACATCGTAACATTTAGAGGAATACAGCCCCATGTCGTATCTAAACTGAAATCCATAAGCGGTAAAGGCTTGATGGTAACTATTCCATTGGCTAAATTGCTTAAACAATTATTGAGCACATATTGGGCTTGATATGTCGTTGATGCAAGGGGTGCAACGGTAATGGTGTTTGTGGTTTCATTTGTAGGGGTCCACAAAAATGTACCGCCAGGTAAATTTGGCACGGCGGTTAAGGTTCCTGTTTCTCCATAACACATCGTCAACGGCGCGATAGACAATACAGGAACAGGGTTTACAGTGACAGTCCCTGACGCTTGAGCAATACAGCCGGTTAAGGTGTATGTAACAGAGTATGTGGTACCAGGTAATCCTGGATTAACGTTTATTGATTGTGTTGTTTGATTATTAGACCATAAATATGTGCCACCAGGTAAATCCGGAGTAGCTGTTAGCATGGTTGTATCTCCATTACAAATCGTATCACTATTTACCGCAACGGTAGGCGTTGGATTTACAGTAACTACTGCTGAATCAGAGGCAGAACATCCATTCCAAGTATAGGTGGCCGAATAAGTCGTTGTTTGCATTGGATTAACCGTAATTGAATTGGTGTTTTGTCCTGTATTCCAAGTGATAACTCCCCCAGCAGGTGATGTTGTCGCAACCAGCGTAGTAGATTGCCCGGTACAAATTGTAGCAGGGTTCATTGAAATAGTAGGCGTCGGCGCAACCGTTGTTGTAATCGATGAAGTATTGGTGCAACCTTGCGCATTGGTAACTGTTACGGTAAACGTTCCTGCAGTGGTTATGCCGACAGAAGCGTTTGAACCTAGCCCATTATCCCATGAATACGTTCCACCTCCACTTGCGGTGACGTTAATCACGGGGGCATTACAATCAATCGTGGTGGTTCCGGTATTGTTCGTAATCGTTGCTGTCGGGGTAGGGTTTACCACGACTTGTGTTGTTGCAGTAACATTACCACAATTTGATGAGATTGTACAAGAATATGTTCCTGCTGATAAAGCTGTTGGATTAGCAATTGTCGGATTTTGTTGGTTTGAAGTAAAGCCATTTGGTCCTGTCCAAGCAAACGTATAACTACCGTTTAAAGGTACCGCTGGACTTGGAGCAATTGAAAGGTTTAGGGGGGAACCTGCACAAATTGGACCGTTGTTCGTGGCGATCGCTGTAGGCGCAGCACAACAGTTTATATACATCCAAATTCTTCCAATACTGAAATTCACCTCAGACCATATGTTAGCCATTGGTTGACCTCCTGTCGGGCACGACTGCATACCACTTCTTCTTAACACCGTTGGAAGACCATTAATCGTTGTAGTGAAATTAGCCGGACCATAGGTGTTTACACAGGCTCCTCTTACGCCATAAACACCTATAATTTGACCGGCTGTTACAGGAATGTTACACGGGATGATTCCATTTGGCTGATTAGTGACACTAAATAGCTGGGTAAATGCATTAGTGGTTCCAGGAAAGGCCGGTGGGGCTGCTGCAGTAAAACGAACTACTCGTATGGTTTGCAATCCATTCGATGCGGTTGTGGGTACCTCAAGACCACAAATAGTGAAATTCGTAGGAGCGGTAAAATGGTATCCGCGAATCATCGAGGTAAACGTTGATACTTGATTACCAACACTAATCTGTGTTTGCGCATTCATACCAAATGATAATAACACTAACAATACTCCAACAACAATATTTCTCATAATCTTAAATTCCTTGCAAATAAAGGTATTAAAACGTTAACATTAAAATTAGGTTGCCTATTATCTTAACAAGTTAACATGACCCGTAACAATTGACTGTTCTTGAAGGCCACCATTCAATGTAAACGTAATTTTATATGTATATGTTCCGGATGGACAATCAAGACCTTCCGTGCCATATGATCCATCCCATCCGATATTCATGTTTTTAGATTCAAACATGATTTCACCCCAGCGATTGAATATTAGCATTTCATATCCGTCTGAAGAAATGCCTGTTGATACAACCGGTTTGAACGTTTGGTTATATTTATCTCCATCCGGAGTAAAACTGTTTGGAATATAATAAACTTCCCCAAGATTAGCTGAGACCGTAATCGAGGTACTGTCCATACATCCCATAGATGTAGAAGCAATAAGAGTTATCGTGTAGCCATCGTTTGTGCCTTGGAATAAATGTTCCGGGTACTCCTGATTCGAGACATTCCCATCTCCAAAGTTCCACACAT
>JBILBR010000012.1:0-71664 GCA_044353585.1 Crocinitomicaceae bacterium
TTCAAATTGGATTTTTTGAAAATTAAATAAAGTTCCTAACTTTGCGCACCCAATGACCCATGGTGTAACTGGCAACACGTCTGATTTTGGTTCAGAAGAGTCTAGGTTCGAGCCCTAGTGGGTCAACAGAATGAAATCCCTGCATCGCGGGGATTTTTGTTTTTAAGGCATCCAGTCAATGCTTTTTATTACTATTGCAACATGAATGAAGAACAGTCAAAGAAGAGCATAGAAGGTTTGGGAGAATTTGGTTTAATTGACCATCTAACAGCAAATGTTCAACATCATAATCCAACTACTGTTTATGGTATAGGAGATGATTGCGCAGTAATAGAGCGTAATGACACTTCTTATTCCGTAATCTCTAAAGAGTTGTTTTTGGAAAACATACATTTTGATTTAATGTATGTCCCGTTAAAACATTTAGGTTTTAAGGTTATTTCTGCGAGTGTTTCGGATATTTATGCGATGAATGCAAGGGCCGAACACGTGTTGTTAGGCGTGGGACTCTCCAGTAGGTTTCCACTTGAAGCGATGGAGGAATTCTATGAAGGAGTTCGGAATGCATGTGCGTTTTACAATGTTGACTTAATCGGAGGAGACACGAGCAGTTCATCAAAAGGATTAATGATATCTGTTACGGCGATTGGAAGTGTAAATAAATCAGACATTGTTTATCGCGGGGGAGCCAAAACCAATGACATTCTGATGGTGAGCGGTGATTTGGGGAGGCCTTACCTTGGGCTTCAAATTTTAGAACGAGAGAAAAGTGTCTTTCTTGCGAATCCAAACATTCAGCCTGAATTGGCCCCTTTCGACCCCTTGATAAAGAAGCAATTAATGCCTGAGGCAAGAAAGGACGTAGTTGGATTACTATCTCAGTTGGAAGTTGTCCCCACGTCAATGATTGATGTTTCTGATGGATTAGCGTCGGAATTAATTCATCTGTGCACAAAAAGTAAATTAGGATGCATCATTCATGAAGAGAAAATACCTTATCACGAAGACACCATGTTAGTGGCTTCTGAATTTAATCTGTCACCGCTAACTTGCGCAATGAACGGAGGGGAAGAATATGAGTTGTTATTCTCTGTCTCACAAGAAGATTTTATTAAGCTAAAAGGGAATCCGCATTTTACACCAATTGGGTATTTCACAGAAGAACTAGGAATCGCGCAACTAATGGATCAATCCGGTGCCATACATGAAATTAAAGCACAAGGATGGGCACATTTCTAATCAATCGATTCTTGGAAGTTTGATTTTTGTACGTTGAATTACCGCTACGGGGTAATTTCCAATAAGATGTTGTTTAAATAGTGCGGCCTCGACTTCGCTGCGATAATCTCCAACCATGAAATTGAAATATGGGGCTTCGAAGGCAACGTACACCTCGGTTTTTGGATATGAAGCACTAAATTTCCGCCGAAGTGAATCGATTATCTCCTTGTCACTATCGAACGCTAATTGGATTCTATACCCAATAAGTTCATTCCTATAATGTTTATTACTATCAATTCCTTGATCAATCACAGGGTCAACATGCGGCGTGATTTGACACGTTATATTACTTGTTAAAGTTATAAGAACAACAAAGAAGGAATATGCGAGATGGTGCCTAATTGTCATGCCACAAAGTTATTAACTTTAAACAACTAGCAAGTCACGGTGTGTTTTTCCTTATTTAGAATGATTATAAATTAAATAGTGGTGGCTTTTTTTGTCATCAATGTGTCATGAAATTTCTCCATTCGTGTAAATTTGCAGGGTGAAAAAGTGTTAAAATGCACTTTTAAAAACGAGAATTTAGAAACTAGTTTCATGAAAATATCTAATATTCAACAAGTTACAATGGCGAAATACCTTCGGTTGTTTGCTTTTTTGTGTGTAACCTTTTTTGTCCAACACACCCTTCATGCGCAAGGAGAGGCACTTTTTAAATCAAAATGTTCAAGCTGTCACCAAATCCATAAAAATGGAACCGGTCCCATGTTGTTTGGGGCACGTCAACGTTGGATTGATGCGGGTGAAGGAGATTTGATTACTAAATGGGTTCAAAACAACGCCGCATTAAGAGCAAGCGGAGCGTCCAAAAGAGCCGCAGCGGTATTTAAAGAATATGGCGGTTCGCAAATGACGGTTTTTGCTGATTTGACGGATGATCAAGTGAATCAAATTTTAGATTATGCTGATGCACAGCCTAAAGAAGATCCTGCAAAGGCTGGATCAAAAGATGGTGCGGCAGATCCAAATGCGGCTCAATCGGGTGAAGAGGAAGAAGGAGGACTTGGGTTTATTTGGTTGATCTTAGCTGTTTTGTTTGTTGTAATTATATTAAGTGTTGGTGGTGTTCGCCGTCAACTTAAAGTTGCAAGTACGGGTGATGAGAAATATAATGAGCTAACCTATTGGGAAGAGTTTAAAACAACAGCTTGGAAATATCGTGGGTTAACTGGATTGGTAGGTTTAGTGTTAACTATTGCGGTATTAGTAGTTGTTTTTAAAAGTTTGTATTCAATTAACGTGATGGAAAATTATCAACCGTCTCAACCGGTTGCATTTCCACATTCCCGTCACGCAGGTGAGAACGGCATTGATTGTAAATATTGTCACAATTCGGTTACTAAGTCTAAACATGCAGGATTGCCTTCAGTTAATGTATGTATGAATTGCCACAAACAAATTAACGGGGAAGGAAAACCATTCGCTGGAGAAATTAAGAAGATATATGCGGCTGCGGGTTGGGATACTAAATTTGGTCCTGCGGGAGGGTATAGAAATACTAAAGGAAAGCCATTGGTGTGGAATAAAGTACACGTTTTACCTGATCACGTTTATTTTAATCACTCTCAGCACGTAGTGGTGGGTGGAGTTGATTGTAAACAATGTCATGGTGATATGACACAAATGCAAGAAACTGCTAAAGTTCAACCTATTGAAGAGTTGAATAAAATCGAAGGTAATATCAAATTGACGAAAGCCACCCTTACCATGGGTTGGTGTATCGAATGCCACGGAGCCAAAGAAGTGACCATTGGTGACGGCAAGAATGCATATTATGATGAAATACATAGCCGTTTGAAGAAAAACAAATCACTTTATCGCAAATATCTAGAAAACGACGGTAAATTAACTGTCAATGAATTAGGTGGTTGGGAATGTGCGAAATGTCACTATTAATTTACTGTAGCGAATAAAACAAGTTATGGAAGTAACAAAGAAATATTGGAAAGGAATTGAAGAGTTAAATCAAACTCCTGAATTTACAAAACATCGAGATAATGAGTTCCCATATCAGAACTCTGTTGAGCAGTTTTTGGTTGATGAGCAGCTAGCTGAATCTTCAACAGGTCGTCGGGATTTCCTTAAGTTTTTAGGATTCTCTGTTGCTGCTGCAACATTGGCTGCGTGTGAAGCACCAGTTACAAAAGCTGTTCCTTATGTTAATAAGCCGGAAGATGTTACACCGGGTGTTGCTACCTGGTATGCATCTACGTATTACGACGGAATGTCATATGCTAGCATTCTCGTTAAAACTAGAGAGGCAAGGCCTATTTTTATTAAAGGAAATAAAGATTTTGGTTTTACAAAAGGTGGAACAAATCCTCAGATTATTGCTTCAGTATTAGGTTTGTATGATAGTGAACGCCTTAATGGTGTGCGCTCCAAAGGAGTTGATACTAACATTTCAGTTGATAAGGCTGATAAAGCCATCTTAACTGCACTTAAAGGTGCAAAAGAAATTGTGTTATTAACCCCAACTGTAATCAGCCCTACCTTGAACACAGCGATTTCAACAATGGCTGCTGCATATTCAGTGAATGGTGCATCTAAGGTAAAGGTCGTTCAGTACGATGCCATTTCTTATGGAGCAATACGAAAAGCAAACGAATTGAATTTCGGTGCTTCTGTAATTCCATCGTATGATTTCTCAAAGGCTAAAACAATAGTAAGCGTTGGTGCAGATTTTTTAAGTACATGGTTGTTGGGTAATGAATATGCGGTTCAATATGGTGTTAATAGACAACCAGGAAAAGGCATGTCTAAACATTATCAGTTTGAATCCATTATGTCCATTACAGGTTCGAATGCCGATGGAAGAGCTCAGATTAAACCATCAGAATCAGCTAATGTATTAGCATATATTCTTAAAAGTATTGGCGGTTCTACCTTAGTTTCTAGCGCATTATCTGGTGAAGCGAAAAAGGTGGCTGACCTTGCGATTGCCGCACTTAAGTCAAGCAAAAAAGAATCCTTAGTAGTTTGTGGATCAAATAATGAAGCAGAGCAGTTACTGACGAATGCAATTAATAATAAGTTGAATGCATATGGAACGACCATCGACTTGTCAAATGATGTAAAATTATTCCAATCAAATGACACGGCTGCAAATCAACTTTTTGATTCAATAATTTCAGGTAAAGGTCCGGATGTTTTAATTAATTTAGGTGCGAATCCCGTATATACATCGGCTAATGGCGATAAATTGCGAAAAGGATTGGATGGATTAAAAATGTATGTTTCTACCGCCAGATATGCGGATGAAAGTTCATCTGTTGCAACATTTAATGTTCCTGATCATCATCAACTTGAATCATGGAATGATTATATGCCCAAAGCTACTCATTATGCGGTGGCACAACCTACCATACGTCCGTTAGGTGAGACCTATGCTGCCTTGGAATCAATTTTGGTTTGGGCTGGTGCAGCAACACGTAATGGAAAGGATTCTACTGTTGCATATGACGCAATAAAGGCAACGTCAGCATCGCTTGGTTACGTTGATTTTTCTATGTTAACGCACAACAGTTGTGGAGCGGTGAATGCGCCTATTTCAACATTTACTTATAAAGCTGTTGCTTCTACTGCAACCACTAAAGGTGGTGATTGGGAAGTAGTTTTTTATCAAAAAACAGCAATTCGTGATGGGGGCTTAGCAAGTAATCCGTGGTTACAAGAGCTTCCAGATCCAATTTCAAAGGTGACCTGGGATAACTACATTACCATGAATCCCGTTCAAATGGAGAAGATGGGTTATGTTACAACCTTCGATCAGGAACACGGCCTTAATTTGGCTACCGTTACTGTGAATGGACAAAAAGTCACACTACCAGTTTATCCTCAACCCGGACAGGCATTCAATACCGTTGGTATCGCATTGGGTTATGGACGTGGTGCAAATGGTGAACAAATCGGCCGAGGTGCATTCCAAACCAAAGAATATGGCGGGTATGAATTGGCTGACAACGGAAATAGAAAAGCAATTGGTGTCAATGTGTTTCCATGTATCGTTGATTTAAAAGGAGTACCATCTTATTCAGCGAGTGCAACGATTGCGAAAACCGAAGGAGAATACTTAATTGCTGCCACTCAAATTCATCATACGGTGATGGGGCGTGATTCTATCGTAAGAGAAACAACCTTATCAACCTTCATGAAAGGAGATAGAGAGTTATTTAACCCGATTCATAAATTACAACGATTGAATGAACACGGGCACCATGAAGAAGCTCCATTGGAAGAATTTGACTTATGGAATGCACATCCGATAGAAAAAGTAGGTCACCGATGGGGAATGACTATTGATTTATCTTCTTGTATAGGTTGTGGTTCTTGTTTGGTTGCATGTCAATCGGAAAACAACGTTCCGGTTGTTGGAAAGGATGAAGTTAGACGCGGACGTGAAATGCATTGGTTGCGTATCGATCGATATTATGCTTCAGCTGAAGAGTCAGCGGTTGGAAAGAAAGCAAATGAAGACGATTTTAATTATTCAGAAGCAGAGAAAGCAGCTGTAAATCCAGCGGTGGTTCACATGCCATTAATGTGTCATCATTGTAATCATGCGCCATGTGAAACAGTTTGTCCAGTTGCGGCAACAACGCATAGCAATGAAGGGTTAAATCAAATGGCATATAACCGTTGTATTGGTACTCGCTATTGTGCAAACAACTGTCCATACAAAGTGCGAAGATTTAACTGGTTTAATTACCCGTCATACAAGAAATTTACAGAAGTAAACCCTGCACAAGATGATTTAGGTCGTATGGTGCTAAATCCAGATGTAACGGTTAGAACACGTGGTGTAATGGAGAAATGTTCATTCTGTGTTCAACGTATTCAAAGCACGAAACTGACTGCTAAAAAAGAAGCAAGACCAGTTAAAGATGGTGAATTAGCTACCGCTTGTTCTGAAGCGTGTCCAACAAACGCAATCATTGTGGGTGATTGGAATGATGATAGCTCTGCAGTTAAAGCAAGCTCTTCAGACAATAGAGCATACCAAGCCCTAGAAGAGGTTGGAGTTAAACCGAATGTTTGGTATAAAGTAAAAGTTAGAAACTAAGATATTTACAGAAACTAAAAGCAAGTACAATGCAAAAGGAAGCAGCAATTAGGGAACCCCTAATCCTTGGGAATAAAACATATCACGACGTAACCGAAGATGTATGTCGTCCGATTGAAGGTAAAGCACCCAAAATGTGGTATATCTTATTTGCCATCGCATTAATCATTGGATTATATGGCGTTGGATCTATCTTATATCTACTTGGAACTGGTATCGGTGTTTGGGGATTGAACAAAACCATCGGTTGGGCTTGGGATATTACAAACTTCGTATGGTGGGTTGGTATTGGTCACGCCGGTACGCTAATTTCTGCGGTGCTATTGCTTTTCCGTCAGAAATGGAGAATGGCAATTAACCGCTCAGCGGAGGCAATGACGATCTTTGCGGTATTCATGGCAGGTACTTTTCCTTTAATCCACATGGGGCGTTTGTGGGTCGGTTATTGGGTTCTTCCGATTCCAAATCATTTTGGTTCACTATGGGTTAACTTTAACTCGCCTTTATTATGGGACGTATTTGCGATTTCTACCTATTTATCAGTATCCTTAGTGTTTTGGTATATCGGATTAATTCCAGATTTTGCTACCATTCGTGACCGTGCCAAAAAGCCTGTGGCAAAACGCATGTACACAATCTTATCCTTTGGATGGTCTGGTAGAGCAAAACATTGGAATCGGTTTGAGTTGGTTTCGTTAGTGTTAGCTGGTTTAGCAACCCCACTTGTATTCTCCGTTCACTCGATTGTATCTTTTGACTTTGCTACTTCAGTAATTCCTGGGTGGCATACGACAATTTTCCCACCTTATTTTGTAGCTGGTGCAGTATTCTCTGGGTTCGCCATGGTACAAACGTTATTACTTGTAATGCGTAAGGCAATGAATTTAGAAGCCTATATTCATACGAAGCACGTAGAGTATATGAATATCGTAATTATGGTAACAGGTT
This sequence comes from Crocinitomicaceae bacterium, assembly GCA_044353585.1. Classification (GTDB taxonomy): domain Bacteria; phylum Bacteroidota; class Bacteroidia; order Flavobacteriales_D; family Crocinitomicaceae; genus UBA952. Next base: position 7,295 of record JBILBR010000012.1, read on the forward strand.
CAATAGTTGGTACTGCGTATATTACAGAGTTATTCATTTCATGGTACTCTGGTGTTGAATATGAAGCGTATGCGTTCTTAAATCGTGCAACAGGACCTTACTGGTGGGCATATTGGTCAATGATGACATGTAACGTAATTTCACCACAACTTATGTGGATAAGAAAGTTGAGAAGAAGTTTATTGTTTACTTTCTTTATATCTATTGTGGTAAACATTGGTATGTGGTTCGAACGTTATGTAATTATTGTAACTTCCATTCACAGAGATTATATACCTGCAGCTTGGAGTATGCACTACCCTAGCCACATAGATATTGCGGTTTACGTAGGTACTATAGGATTATTCTTTGTGTTTTTCCTATTGTTCGCACGTTATTTCCCGGTACTTGCCTTGAATGAGGTAAAAACAATTCTTAAAGGGTCAGGACAATCCTATAAGGAATCACCGGATTATCATAAACATCATTAATATCGGATTATGTCAGATAAAGTAATATATGCAATGTACGGAGACGATGAGGTGCTTAAGTCAAGCGCCAAAAAATTAGTCTCTGGTGGAGTTAAAATTTCAGAAGTGTATAGCCCATTCCCAATTCACGGAATAGATCCTATAATTGGAGTAAAAGGAACACGCTTAGGAATTATGGCATTCTTGTACGGGTTAACGGGGTTAACGTTAGCTACTATAGGTATGTATTATTTCATGGTGGTAGAATGGAAAATGAATATCGGTGGAAAACCAAACTTCTCGTATGTGGAGAATGTGTTGGCCTTTATTCCTATTTCATTTGAGTTCACGGTTTTGTGTGCAGCTCATGGAATGGCAATAACCTACTTGTTACTTAACAGAACATTGCCAGGGATGCCTGCACAAAACCCAGATCCTAGAACAACAGATGATAAGTTTGTCATGGAAATTCGCTTGTCTGAAAATCATGGATTATCGGAAGAGAAGGTAGATGAATTGTTGAAAGACACGGGTTTTGTTGAGTTAGATAAGAAAATAATCGAATAAGAATTAAGGAAATATAATGAAAAAGTCCTTTTTTAAACTAGTTGGAACTGTAGCTGTAAGTGTACTCGTATTGAGTGCTTGTACCTCCAACGCCGACAGTCCGGGATTAGAATATATGCCGGATATGTATCGTTCACCAGCCATTGAAGCCTATGTGGATTATGGCGAGGTAAGAGGTCGAATTGACGAAACGAAGAAAACACGCTTAACCGCGATGGCTCCTCCTTCGCATACCATTCCTTATTTTGGAACGGATAGTGCTGAAGTAAAATTAATGATGCCATATACCCGGTTAGCGAATGAATCATTCAAGGCTAGCCACGGTATGTATAACGACCAATTAACCCGCGAAGATCATTATGCGGCTGCATTGGCAGACAAAAACATGATCATACTCAATGCTGGAAATGCCGAGGCAGTTCTTAGTAAAGGAAAAGAGCTTTTTACAGCGATGTGTCAGCATTGTCATGGAGAGAAAGGGGATGGTAACGGACCTATGGTTACTTCTGGGGCATATTCTGGTGTACCAAATTATGCGGAACGTGCTGCATTGTCAGATGGTCAGATGTTTTATTCCATTTATTATGGAAAAGGTATGATGGGAGCTCACCGTTCTTTAATGAATAAGAAAGAAATTTGGACAGTTATTCATTATATCAGAAGCCTTCAATCAGCTGATTACGGTAAGTTTAATGCAAATGGCTCTGCGGCTGTTGCGGATACAACAAAACAAAAATAAGAACATGGAATTTACAATCACTAAAAAAGCAAAAAATACAGCCTTTGGACTAATAGGCGTTGGAGCGCTATTAGCTATTGTTGGCATTGTTAGCAATATGGGTGAGGAGCATTTTGTTACCCGACTTATGACTAATGGATTAATTAATGCCTTTTTCTTCTTTGCAATCGGCTTGGGCGCATTGTTTTTTCTTGCGCTTAATTATGCAACAGAGGCAGGGTGGTATGCTGTAGTAAAAAGAGTGATAGAAGCTGTAGCTCTTTATTTGCCATACGGTATTGGTATTTTTGGAGTTGTTTTATTAACAATTTCATTTATGAAAGGGGCTCATATTTATACATGGATGGATGGACATGTAGTGGCAGAAGATAAGCTCATAGAAGGCAAATCAGCCTATTTAAATTTGGGTTTCTTTTGGTTAAGAACACTTGTTTATTTTGCAGTTTATCTTTTGTTCCTGAGAGGCTTTAGAAAACGTTCGATTTTAGAAGATCAAATTGGAGGAACAGAAATACACTTTAAGAACTATAGAAAAGGAGCTACCTTCTTAGTGTTTTTTGCTGTATTCAGTTCAACGTCGGCTTGGGACTGGTTAATGTCGATTGACGTACACTGGTATAGCACGCTATTTGGTTGGTACACCTTTGCCGGAATGTGGGTATCTGCCATGGTAGTTATTGTGTTAACCACGATTTATCTAAAGAAGCTTGGCTACTTGGAGAATGTTAATGATTCACATATTCATGATATTGGTAAATGGATTTTTGCGATTTCCTTCCTTTGGTCTTATTTGTGGTTCTCGCAATACATGCTTATTTGGTATGCAAACATTGGTGAAGAAGTCGTTTACTATGTAATGCGTACAGAAAACTATAAGTACTTATATTTCGGTATGTTCTTTATTAATTTCGTTTTTCCAATGTTGATTTTAATGTCAAGAGATGCGAAAAGAGATGCCGGAGTATTAATGTTTGTTGGATTGGTGATTTTGATTGGCCATTGGTTAGATGTATATATCATGGTTTCAGGTGGTTCATTAGGAGCAAATTGGCATATTGGCATGTTAGAAATAGGCTTACCAATAATGATGGCTGGAATTTTTATATTGATCTTATTAAGAAATCTCTCAAAAGCCCCATTAACGCCGGTGAATCACCCGTTCTTGGATGAGAGTATACATCATGAATTTTAATGAAAATTAGCGGAAGAAATGGAAAATAAATTGATAATGATCTTGATTGTGGTAATAGGAGCTATTGCCATATCACAGCTTGTTCGGGTTTATGAATTAACGGCAAAGTTGAGAAAGCATGGTGAAGATGAAATCCCAATGCGAGATAATTACCTGAATTCTAAACTAATGTTAGCCTTTATGGTTTTTCAATTCGGTGGCTTCATCTATTTAATGATGAAGTATGGTTGGACAGGTAGAGGACCTGCTGCATCGGTTCAAGGTGAGGCAACTGATTGGCTGTTGAACATAAACTTTGTTCTGGTAATAGCAATATTCTTTCTAACTAATTTCCTGTTATTCTTTTTTTCCTACAAGTATGTGAAAAAACCGGGGGTTAAGGCCTACTATTATCCACACAATAATAAATTGGAGATGTTGTGGACCGTAGTTCCAGCAGCCGTATTAGCGGTAATAATTATTTTAGGATTAAGAACATGGAATGAAGTTACATCAGCCTCTCCTAAAGATGCTATCAATATAGAATTATATTCGAAACAGTTTGATTGGACCGCAAGATACTCTGGAGGAGATAATACCTTAGGTCGAACAGATTATAAATTGATTTTAGGGAATAATGAATTAGGCTTAATGACTGCAGCGACAATAGATTCATCTATAATGGCTATGCGCCAAGGAGCTGGTGGGATTCTAGATATAAAGAAGTTACTGAATAATCGTGACACGGTATTAACAGACTCTTTAACCTCAGTTCTTAGAAAGGATTTAGGAAGTAAAGAACGCTTATTGCGCTTGTTAACACAAATGAAATCTACACACAATGCTTCTTTGGACAAGCATGTATATGATGATATTGTTCAAAAAGACACCCTATATTTGTGCGTGAATAAACCCTACGAGTTTTCTTTTCGCTCTAAGGATGTAATCCACTCCGCATATTTCCCGCACTTCAGAACACAAATGAATACTGTTCCAGGATATGGCACTCGTATGAAGTTTACACCAAATAAAACTACGGAGGAAATGCGAACCATTAAGAACCTTCCAACGTTTAATTATGTGTTAATGTGCAATAAGATTTGTGGAGGGGCGCATTATAAAATGAAATTAATGGTGGTTGTATTAGCTGAGGCGGAGTATAATGCATGGATGAAAAGTAAGGCGAGTAAAAACTTTAAAGCCACTTATTTTCCTGCTCCCGCAGCTCCTGCAGCCCTTGAAGCTCCAGCTAAGGATACTGTTAAAAACGCAATGAATTAATTACTAAAGATTTAAACTCAATAAAAATGGCTTCAGCAGCACACGATGTACATTCTCATGACCACCATGATCATCATCATGAAGAAAGTTTTGTTTCAAAATATATTTTTAGCCAAGACCATAAAATGATTGGTAAGCAGTTCTTGATAACTGCTGTATTTATGGGATTAGTAGCTATGCTCTTGTCTATTCTATTTAGAATTCAGTTAGCATGGCCCGGTGAGAGCTCTGATTTTCTGAATTTCTTTTTAGGAGATCAATGGGCACCTGAAGGCGTCCTTAAAGAGGATATGTATCTTGGATTGGTTACCATTCACGGAACCATCATGGTATTTTTTCTTTTAACGGGCGGACTTTCTGGTACGTTTTCTAATATTCTAATTCCGTTGCAATTGGGAGCTCGTGATATGGCTTCAGGATTCTTGAATATGTTGTCTTATTGGTTTTTCTTATTGTCTTCTTTAATCATGTTCCTTTCCTTGTTTGTAATGAATGGATCCGTTTTCGGTATAGATTTTCCTGGAGACTGGGGGACTGTTGGTAATGGCCCCGCCATGGCAGGTTGGACAGTTTATCCGCCATTATCTGCGTTGCCTCAAGCAGTTTCCGGGTCTGGTTTCGGGATGACGTTGTGGTTAATTTCAATGACAATTTTCATCGCTGCTTCATTAATAGGAAGTTTGAATTATATCGTTACGGTATTGAACCTTCGTACTACGGGAATGACAATGACTAGAATGCCATTGACGATTTGGGCATTCTTTGTTACTGCAATTTTAGGTGTATTATCTTTTCCTGTTTTGTTATCGGCAGCTTTATTACTCACAATGGACCGTATGGCTGGTACGAGTTTCTACTTGTCTGATATCATGGTCGGAAGTGAAATGTTAACGAATCATGGTGGGTCACCGCTTTTATTTCAACATTTATTCTGGTTTTTAGGTCACCCAGAAGTGTATATTGTATTATTACCTGCCCTTGGATTGTCTTCTGAGATTATAGCCACGAATGCAAGAAAGCCAATCTTTGGTTATAAAGCTATGATTGGATCAATTTTGGCTATTGGTTTCTTATCCTTTATTGTGTGGGGACACCACATGTTTATTACAGGTATGAATCCGTTCCTAGGAAGTGTGTTTGTATTTACAACCTTGTTGATTGCGATTCCTTCCGCAGTTAAAGTATTTAACTATATCACAACGTTATGGAGAGGATCAATAGTATATACACCAGCCATGTTGTTTGCTATTGCTTTGGTTTCAACCTTCATAACTGGTGGTGTAACAGGGATAATCTTGGCAGACTCTGCGTTGGATATTGCAATCCATGACACCTATTTTGTTGTTGCTCACTTCCATATCGTAATGGGTATGTCTGCTGTATTTGGAATGTTTGCTGGAGTTTACCATTGGTTCCCTAAGATGTACGGACGTATGATGAATAACCGAATGGGGTATGTACACTTTTGGATTACACTTGTTGGTGCCTATGGCGTATTCTTCCCGATGCACTTTGTTGGACTAGCAGGTGCTCCGCGACGTTATTACGATTATTCAGTTTATGGAGAATTTGATACGGAATCATTTAATATGATTATGGATCTAAATGTAATAATAACTGTTTTCGCAATCATTGCAGCCTTAGGTCAGCTTATCTTCCTATTTAATTTCTTCTATAGCATCTATAGAGGTCCAGTTGCACCGCAGAATCCATGGAAATCAAATACACTTGAATGGACTACTCCAGTAGAACACATTCATGGAAACTGGCCAGGTGCATTACCAGTGGTACACCGTTGGCCTTATGATTATTCTAAACCAGGAGCAGCAGATGATTTTATTCCTCAGGATGTTCCCCTTGCTGAAGGAGAAGTAGAACATTAATAGATATTATAAAGCCCCGAAAGGGGCTTTTTTATGGTTCAATCTGTTCGATTTCAGGAGCAACTAATTCCAATTCTTGATAATAGGCCTCACCAAATGCTCTTATTAATGGCTCTTTCAGGAACTTGTATACCGGAACATTAAGTTTATCCCCGCAGGAACATGCCGATTCGCAAATTTTCCATTCATCAAATTGTAATGCCTTAAAATCGTGATATTGTTTAACACGTATTGGATAAAGTGAACAGGAAATAGGCTTGATATTTTCAATCATACCTGCCCGAAATGCGGCTTCTATGGCACATAATGCGGTATCTTTTTCATCAAAAAATACAAACGCACACTCTTTACCTTCTACCAACATAGTCACTGGTTCGTTTTCTTGGTCTAGATAGGATACCCCGTTTCTGTTTACGGCATCAATACCTTCTTTACGCATAAAAGGTAATATATGTGTAAGGTCTTTTTCTATTTGAGAAACCTCTTCAGATGTGAGAGGGGCCCCAGCGTCTCCTTCAACACAACAAGCTCCCTTACATGATGAAAGATCACACACGAATTTTCGTTTGAATATTTCAGCTGAAACTATGGTGTCCTTTAATTCAATTAACATGTGCCAAAATTAGTATGAATTTATCGTATTTGGTAGTTTATCAGATTTAAGCTATCTTTGTGGTAAGATAAACGATAATGAGGGGACGAAAGTCCCCTCTTTTTTTACAATGATTGATAAGAACATAGTACTCAAATTAGCAGAAGAACGGATCCGGGAATTGAATAGAGGCCTATTTATAGTAGACTTAACAATTTCTATTCGTAATGTGATTAATATTGAATTAGATCGAGAAGGAGGGGGTGTGTCTATAGAGGATTGTATTTCTGTTTCACGAAATGTTGAGCATAATTTAGATCGTGAATCCGTCGACTTTGAGTTAAATGTTTCATCGGCTGGCATGGATCGTCCGTTGCGACATGAAAAGCAGTTTATAAAAAACACAGGACGTCTACTTACCTTTTTAAAGACGGATGGCGTGCAAGTAGAAGGGGTGTTAAAATCTTTCCATCCAGGCGGTTTTGTAGTAACCGTTGAACGAAAAGTTAAAAATGAAAAAAATAAAAATGTGATAGTGGAGGAAGAACTAACACTTTCCTCTAATGAAATCAAAGAAATAAAACGTGTAATATCCTTTAAATAAAAACAAATGAATAGTATTGATTTAGTTGAATCCTTTTCCGAGTTTAAAGAGCTTAAAAATATTGACAAGCAAACCATGCAACATGTGCTTGAAGATGTATTTCGAGCCATGTTGAAAAAGAAATTCAATACAGACGAGCATATTGATGTAATCGTGAACATTGAAAAAGGTGATGTTCAAATATTCTTGAATAAAGAAATAGTGGATGACGGTGAAGTAGAAGATGTTAACACGGAAATTGCTTATTCTGATGCAATTAAAATTGAACCTGATTTTGAAATTGGAGAGGAAGTAACTGAAGAATTCAAGTTTATGGATTTCGGTAGAAGGAATGTTCTGTCCTTGCGCCAAAATTTAATCTCTCGAATTCTCGAATTAGAAAAGGATCACTTGTACAAAAAATACAAAGAACGTGTTGGAGAAATTATAACCGGAGAGGTTTACCAAGTTTGGAAAAAAGAAATATTGGTTATGGATGATGATCACAATGAGCTTATCCTTCCAAAGTCAGAGCAGATACCTTCGGATTTCTTTAAGAAAGGAGAAACTGTTCGCGCAGTTGTTTCAAAAGTTGATATGCGTAATAGTACCCCGGTTATCATTCTTTCAAGAACTGCCCCTGAATTTTTAGAACGTTTATTTGAACTCGAAGTACCCGAAGTTTTCGATGGCTTGATTACTATTAAGAAAATTGTTCGTGAACCGGGTGAACGTGCAAAAGTGGCCGTTGAGTCTTATGATGACCGAATTGATCCTGTTGGAGCGTGTGTTGGAATGAAAGGAAGTAGAATTCATGGAATTGTTCGTGAACTTCGAAATGAGAATATAGATGTAATTAATTACACATCTAATAATCAATTGTTAATTCAACGCGCCTTGTCACCGGCTAAAATCACTTCAATGGAAATTGATGAAGAAGAGAAACGTGTAAAGGTGTTCCTTAAGCCGGACCAAGTGTCTTTAGCCATTGGCCGTGGAGGTAACAACATTAAGTTGGCTGGTAAATTAGCCGGGTATGAGATTGATGTATATCGCGATGGTGAGGTTGATGTAGAGGATGTTGATCTAGAGGAATTTGCAGATGAAATCGACGGGTGGATTATTGATGAATTAAAAACCATTGGATGTGATACTGCTAAGTCAGTATTAGAAATGAGCGTTGATGAATTGGTAAAACGTACGGATTTAGAAAAAGAAACAATCGAAGAAGTATTCAAAATATTGAATGCGGAATTTGAATAACTTTGAAATACAATAGGGAATAATATTATGGCAGGGAAACCCATTCGTTTAGGAAAAGCAGCAAGTGAATTGAATGTTGGATTGCCAACGTTAGTGGAATTTTTAGGTTCCAAAGGCATTTCTATTGACTCCAATCCAAACACTAAACTTGACCCGGAGCATTTTCAGATTTTATGTACCGAGTTTGCAGCAGATCAAACCTTAAAAGAACAAGCCAAAGGTTCTTCCTTAAAAGAAAAGAAGGAATCTATTTCTCTTAAAGATGCCCGTCAAGAATTACCTGTTCAAGAAAAACAGCAAGAAGAGGAAGAAGGTGATGAGATTAATCTTGAAGAAATTAAACGAACGGTTTTTGAACCAGAAACCGTAAAGCCAAAATCTAATGAGCCACAGGTTAATGTGGTGGGTAAAATTGATTTAGACCAATTAAACCCTAAGAAAAAGCCTGAGGTAAAGCAGCCAGAACCAATCGTGGAGGCTCCAAAACCGATTGAACCCAAGCAAGAAGAAAAACCTGTTGCTCCTGTTATCGAAACGATAAAAACTGAGCGTACTATCTTGTCTGGCCCAACGGTACTTGGTAAAATTGAGCTTCCCGTAGAGCGACCGAAGACGAGTTCCTCAAGCGCTGCGGAAGAAGAAAAGCGTAAACGTAAACGCATTAAAAAGATTGAAACACCTGCTCCAGGTGCTAAAGGTCAACCTGCAAAACCAGGTGCGTTTAAAGTGGAGAAAAAAGAAATTTCAGAACAAGATATTCAAAAAGAGATTAAAGAAACATTGGCGAGACTTTCTGGTCAAGGATCTAAATCGAAATCCTCTAAAAACAGAAGGATTAAAAGGGATAACGTGGCTCAACGACGTCAAGAAGAAATGCTTGCGGCGGAAATGGATGAAAAGGTTCTTAAACTTTCTGAATTTGTTACTGTATCAGAATTGGCAAGCATGATGAATGTTCAGCCAACACAGGTGATTTCGGCGTGCATGTCTTTAGGGATTTTTGCATCAATTAATCAGCGTTTAGATGCAGAAACAATTCAAATTGTTGCCGATGAATTTGGCTTTGAAACAGAATTTATCAGCGCTGAGGTTCAGGATGCCGTACTCACTACAGAAGACGCTCCAGAGGATCTAATCTCAAGACCACCAATTATCACAGTAATGGGTCACGTAGATCATGGTAAAACCTCTTTATTAGACCGTATTCGTAATGCTAATGTTACGGAAGGTGAAGCGGGAGGAATTACCCAGCACATTGGGGCCTACTCTGTTACACTGAAAGATAATAGAAAAATGACCTTTTTGGATACTCCAGGTCACGAAGCGTTTACCGCAATGCGTGCTCGTGGAGCCCAAGTCACTGACCTTGCCATTATTATTGTTGCGGCGGATGATGATGTAATGCCTCAAACTAAGGAGGCAATTTCTCACGCACAAGCAGCAGGTGTCCCAATGATCTTTGCTATCAATAAGATTGACAAGCCAGGTGCTAATCCAGATCGGATTAGAGAACAACTTTCCCAAATGAATATCCTTGTGGAAGATTGGGGTGGAAAGTATCAGGTACAGGAGATTTCAGCAAAAAAAGGACTTAACATTACAGAATTATTAGATAAAGTATTGCTTGAAGCAGAAATGCTTGAGTTAAAGGCAAATCCAAATAAAAATGCTGTAGGAACAGTAATCGAATCTTCTTTGGATAAAGGAAAAGGATACGTTACCAACATACTTGTTGAAGCAGGCACCATGCGTATTGGTGATGTGGTTCTTGTGGGGAGACATTATGGTCGTGTGAGGGCAATGCATGACGAGCATGGAAAAGTACTTAAGATGGCTGGTCCAGCTCAACCCCTTTCTATTCTTGGTATCAATGGTGCACCTAGTGCCGGAGATAAATTCCATGTATTAGATGATGAGAAAGAAGCAAAAGCAATTGCATCGAAACGAGAGCAACTATACAGAGAACAAGGGCTCCGTACGAATAAACATATTACACTGGATGAAATTGGTCGTCGTTTAGCAATAGGCGACTTTAAAGAATTAAATATTATTGTTAAAGGTGACGTGGACGGATCCATTGAAGCACTTTCAGACGCATTATTGAATCTTTCAACACCAGAAATTCAAGTAAATATTGTACTCAAAGGCGTAGGGGCAATTTCTGAGGCCGATATAAACTTAGCTTCAGCATCTGATGCTATTATTATTGGATTCCAGGTGCGTCCTACGGTTGGTGCAAGAAAACTTGCAGAAACTGAGCAAATCGATATCAGGTTATACTCTATTATTTACAAGGCTATTGAGGAAATCAAAGCGGCTATGGAGGGAATGCTTTCTCCTGATATTGAGGAAAAAGTACTTGGTACTGCAGAAATTCGTGAAACCTTCGAAATAACAAAAGTTGGAACCATTGCCGGCTGCTACGTATTGGATGGAATAATTAAAAGATCTTCAAAAGTACGTGTGATTCGGGATGGCATAGTTATTCATAATGGCACACTTGGGTCGCTTAAACGATTTAAAGATGATGTTAAAGAAGTGAAGAATAACTATGAGTGTGGATTGAATATTGATAAGTTTAATGATATCCAAATTGGAGATCACGTGGAGGCTTATGAGGAAGTTGAGGTGGCAAGAAAGCTTTAAGCGGATAACCCACTTTGATTATTAATACGTACCTTTGTAACTAAACTATTTGTAATGGAAAATATCCAACATGCACAGCTTTTATCGGGTTATCACATTCTTCTAATCTTTGTAGTTGTTTTATTATTGTTTGGTGGTAAAAAAATTCCTGAACTTATGAAAGGCTTAGGTCAAGGAATTAAAGAATTTAAGGACGCCTCAAAAACTGAAGAAAATAAACCAACCGCTTCTAACGATAAGCAAATCGAAGAGAAGTAGCCTATGTTTAATTCCATTCAAGAAAATAAATCGGCACTTGAGTCGGGAAAGACTCTTTTGGATATCCTTGAACATTACTTAACGCGTATAAATGCGCACAAAGACCTTAATGCATACCTTGAAGTATTCGAAGATTCTGCGCGAACAGAGGCAGTCAGAATACAGGAGAAAATAAATCAAGGCACCTCAGGCAAACTTGCAGGCACTTTTATTGGAATTAAAGACAATTTGTGTTTGATTAACCATAAGGTTTCTGCTTCGTCGAAAATTTTGGAAGGTTTTGAATCCCTATATACTGCAACGGCTGTTCAACGACTTATTGATGAAGACGCAATAATTCTTGGTCGTTTAAATTGTGACGAATTTGCCATGGGAAGCTCAAATGAAAAATCTGCCTATGGACCCGTTCGAAATTCGTTAAATCCAGCGTATGTTCCGGGAGGATCTTCTGGGGGTTCTGCTGTGGCTGTTGCTGATGGGTTGTGTACAGCATCTCTTGGTAGCGATACCGGGGGGTCAGTTCGTCAACCTGCTTCTTGGACAGGCACCTATGGGCTTAAACCGACATACGGTAGAATCAGTAGGTATGGATTAATTGCCTATGCCTCATCATTTGATCAAATCGGAACGTTTACATCTAATTTGTCAGATGCGGAATTATTATATCAAATAATGGCCGGACAAGACCCTAAAGATGCTACGACCTCTTCTCGTGAAATTGAAGGAAAAAGCGAACGCTCATCTGCGTTGCGTTTTGGGGTGCTAACGGAATATATGAATCATCCCGGACTGGATTCGGAGGTGAAAGCCTCATTAGATTCAATCATCACAAAATTACGTGAAGCGGGACATGAAGTAACGGAGTTCTCATTTCCCTACATGGATTATGTAGTACCCGTATACTACGTGTTAACTACGGCCGAAGCATCCTCGAATTTATCGAGATTCGATGGGGTACATTTTGGTCACCGATCTTCCAGGGCAGAGGGTGTCGAAGAAACGTATATTCAATCAAGAAATGAAGGATTTGGCGAGGAGGTTAAACGTAGAATTATGACCGGAACCTTTGTGTTATCCAACGAACAATATGATGCGTACTATACAAAGGGACAGAAAGTAAGAAGGGTTTTACAAGATAAGACACGTGAAATTTTTACTCATGTCGATTGTATCTTAACGCCAACAACGCCTTCCACTGCATTTAAAATTGGAGAGGTCAAAGATCCAATTGAAATGTATTTACAAGACATTTTTACCGTGCATGCTAATTTAACAGGGAATCCTGCTATTAGTATTCCGGTAGGCACACATTCCAATGGCTTACCATTTGGAGTTCAATTAATGACCGATCAGTTTCGGGAAAACGACTTGTTTTATGCAACTCAATTGGTGGAGAACATTACAGCATAGTTTGATTTTATGTGTGCTAATCACACAGGTTTCCATGCGTTCCTTGGGGCAAAAAAACCCATACCTTCAAAATCCAAATGATACCCTTCATCCAGATCAGTTCCTGAATACCGTTGAGCAATCACTGAATTATTTTTATGCAGATTATGCCAACACGAAATATTCAGACTCTATCATTAAAGCGCTCAATTATGAACCTTCCACAGTACCGCTTTTTTCAGATGAAGTCTATTGTGAACGGTTAAATCTAATGAATAATCAAAGTCCTTTTGGTTTTGATTGCAATGCGATAACCTTATCCTCTATTCGATACTTCGCACAAAATCGCAGGTCTTTTGTGAAAATTGTACTAGGAAGATCCTCGTTGTATTTCGACTTGTTTGAAGAGAAATTAGCGGAATATGGCTTGCCGCTTGAGTTAAAGTATCTTGCGTGCATTGAAAGCGGATTAAGACCTCAGGTTAAGTCCAAGGCGGGTGCGCTTGGCTTATGGCAGTTTATGTATCGAACCGGTTTGTATTATGGGTTGGAAGAAACCTCATACATTGATGAACGCATGGATCCATATAAAGCAACTGATGCAGCGTGTCGTTTTTTAAAGAAACTTTACGGGATTTATGGGGATTGGAATCTTGCCTTAGCTGCATATAATGCCGGACCCGGAACGATTAATCGAGCCATTGAACGTTCTGGCAATCAACGATCCTATTGGGCGATTAGACCAAGCTTGCCTACGGAAACACAAGGCTATGTGCCAACCTTCATTGCAGCAGCTTATTTAATGACGTACCACGCAGAACACAACTTGATGCCTGCCCCAGCAAAAATTCACAATGCGCAACTAGATACCATGTGCCTAAAACGCGGACTTCACATGAAGACTATTGCACAGGGTCTAGATTGGGACCTGCAGCAAATTAAAGAGTTAAACCCAATATATAAAACGGATTATATTCCCCTATCGATAAAAAAGCGTTGCGTTACTGGGCCAATGGATAAAATTACTTTACTTGTAGGTCTTGAAGATTCTCTTTATTTATTGGAAAACCCTTCGCAATTAATCAATCCGTTTACACCGGACACGTCCACGATGCAGGATTCTACAGGATTATTGGATTCTTTATCTGCTCAATACGCATATCATAAGGTTAAAACAGGGGAAACATTAAAAAGTATTGCACTAAAATATAGCGTTTCCATCGATCAAATCATGGAATGGAATGCCTTACAAACATCTAACGTTTATGTAGGACAACGGCTAACCTTAAAACAAATAAACACCATAAAACAAGCACCAATTCAACCGGTACCTGTCGTAAAACCAAAGAAATATTATACGGTTAAAGCCGGGGATACCCTTAGCCGGATTGCAACGAAAAATAACCTTACGCTGGCTCAATTGAAAAAACTCAATCCAGGGGTTGGAAACGTGATCCGGGTTGGCGATAGAATCCGTGTAAAATAACTATGAAAATTAGTGCAACAATCATTACGCTAAATGAAGAGCGAAATATTGCTCGCTGTATTGATTCATTAGTTCATGTTGCTGATGAAATACTTGTAATGGATTCTGGATCGACGGATCGCACCAAGGAGATTTGTATGGAGAAAGGGGTTACGTTTTTTCATCAACCATGGAAAGGGTATGCACAACAGAAAAATTGTTTAAATCAAAAAGCTTCATTTGATATGATTCTTTCAATCGATGCAGATGAAGCATTATCTCCAGAATTGCAAGCTGAAATAATATCAATAAAACAAAATTATTCCCAAGGAGTCTTCGCCTTAAATCGACTAACAAATTATTGTGGAACTTGGGTTTATCATTCCGGTTGGTACCCAGACCGTAAGGTTAGGTTGTTTCCAAAAGAGATGGAATGGGAAGGTGACTTGGTTCATGAAACCCTTCGCATGCCAATAGGGATTCAGGTGGTAATATTAAAGAGCCATTTGTACCATTATTCTTATTATTCTCATGAACAACATCGGAAACGTGCAGATCATTATTCTTCGTTGACGGCCAAGAAATATGTTCAAGCGCGCAAGGTGGTATTTTTTGGGCAACCCGTTTTAAGTGCATGCATTCGTTTTTTTTCGATGTATATCCTGAAACTTGGATTGTTAGATGGTATACAAGGATATCACATTGCAAGAATTAGCGCGGCATCAAACTATTTTAAATACAAGGAAGTTCAACGCTTGAAACGTGAAAATTAATAAGATATCTAGAATTATTGTTTCACGCACTGACTCTATCGGTGATGTGGTTTTGACCTTACCCCTATGTATATGGTTAAAATCAAATTATCCCCAAGCAACATTGGTATATTTATGCAAGCGTTACACTAAAGATGTCGTGCAATGTTTTGAACCGGTAGATGAGATTTTACTCCTTGAAGACCTCGAAAATTCCGATCCTAATACGCGTAATTCCTTGCTTCAAAGCGACCTAATTCTTCATGTTTTTCCTAGTAAAATAGTGGCCTCATGGGCAAAACAAGCCAGAATAGAATATCGCATTGGTACAAGTCACAGATTGTTCCACTGGTTAACTTGTAATATTCGTGTATCATTTACTCGAAAAAACTCACCCCTGCATGAGTCTCAATTGAATTTTAATTTACTCAAGCCATTAGGTCTTAATATAATTCCATCACTTGAGTATATCAACTCGTTATCAAACGGTTTTCGAGTACCCAAAACCAACACCCCATTTACTCCTGGGTATGTAATTTTGCATCCACTCTCACAAGGGAGTGCCTTAGATTATCCCTTGAATAAGTACGTAGCGCTCGCTGAGATATTGGCAAATCAAGGGAAACAGGTGTTAATAACAGGCACGGCCCAAGAGGGTAATCGGATTGGCACGGCATTCAATCACCTTTCTGGGGTTGAAAATGTGTGTGGGCAATTTTCGCTCAGTGAATTAATTACACTAATTAGTAAGGCTGATGCGCTTATTGCATGTTCAACTGGGCCACTTCATATTGCTGGAATTTTGAATGTAAAGGCTATAGGGCTCTTTTCTGCTCGCGTTCCGATTCATCCAGGCCGTTGGAAACCTCTAGGAAACCATTCCATTGCCATGGTTAATGATCCATATTGCAACCAATGTGCTCGGGGAGAAGACTGTCGATGTATCGCTGAGATTCCCGTTTCGAAAATTGTAGATGCCATTTAAATTACAACATGTTTTATTGGGGTTTTCGTCTTTTCTATTGGCGTATTCACTAGATAAAACAAGTGAGCTCTGGTATGCCGTCATGCTAGGTTTTGCTGTGTTTTTTTATTACTTCTTACCTAGAAAGTCCCTATTTATGGTGGTTTATCTGATCCTTGGTGGGGTGGTTGTGGTTTTTATGGGTACAATAAACAGAAGTATTTTTTTTCCATTTCTTTTCGCAGTTGTTTTAAGCGTAATATACCCCTGGTTTCGTGGAATTCCACGGCTTAAAACACTACTTATAGCTTCCTCGTGGACTTTATTCATGGTAAGTGCAATTTCAGGAATAAAGGGCATGACGTTTATTTCAAACGCGTTTGTTTTATTTCTTGTATTCTGCTTTTTAGCAATTGCTTCGGATGTTCACGACCGAAATACGGACCCTGATGGCTTGCTTACGATTCCTCAGGTTATTCCTTGGCCTATACTTCGATGGGTCTTATTGAGTGTACTTGCAGTGCTGGTTATTATAACTATAATGTTTGTTCCTAATTGGGTATTTGGGATGGTGTTATTTAGCGCTTTTTCAAGTTATATCTTAATTAAAAATTGGGCTACGCCGTATACACTTGAAATGGATCCGTGCTTACTCTTGTTTGCCTTAGGAAATCTTCTTTATGCTCGTTAATGGGGCTTTTCGTATCTTTGTGCCATAAATTCACCCATGGAATATCGCTTTCAAGAGATTGAAAAGAAATGGCAACATTTCTGGAAAATTAATCAAACCTACCGCGTTGAAGAAACCTCAACAAAACCTCCGTATTATGTCTTAGATATGTTTCCCTACCCGTCAGGTGCTGGATTGCATGTCGGACATCCACTAGGTTATATCGCATCAGATATTTTTGCGAGGTATAAAAAACATACAGGCTATAATGTGCTTCATCCGATGGGGTATGATTCCTTCGGTCTGCCCGCAGAACAATATGCTATACAAACGGGACAGCATCCAGCCAAAACGACCCAAGAGAATATAGAACGATATCGTGAACAATTAGATAAACTTGGTTTTAATTACGATTGGTCCAGAGAGATTCGAACGTCCTCACCGGCGTATTATAAATGGACACAATGGATTTTTATGCAATTATTCAATAGTTGGTATAATCCAAAAACGAATAAAGCAGAGTCAATTGATGGGTTAATTAAGGAATTTGAGCAGCAGGGTTTATCTGCAGTTTCATTAAGTGCGTTGCATGGAGGAATTGAAACCGAAATCACGCCTTTTTCTAATACCGATTGGTCAGCCTTCACAGCGCAAAAACAACAAGAAATCTTGATGCATTTTCGCCTGGCATATCTTGGTGAATCTTTCGTGAATTGGTGTCCGGCCTTAGGGACGGTTTTAGCCAATGATGAGGTAGTGAATGGATTATCTGAACGCGGTGGTCATCCGGTAGAGCGTAAGTTGTTAAAGCAATGGAGTATGCGTATAACTGCCTATGCTCAGCGTTTATTGGATGGATTGGAGCACCTGGATTGGTTTGATAGCATTAAGGAAACCCAGCGGAATTGGATTGGTCGAAGTGAAGGAGCATCGGTTCATTTCCCGCTGCTTAATCAAGAGGGGTCAATCGAAGTATTTACCACGCGGCCTGATACCTTGTTTGGGGTTTCCTTTCTTACCTTGGCTCCCGAGCACGAATTGGTAGCCCGATTAACAACAGATGAACAAAGAGATGCAGTTTCAAGCTATGTCTCTACCTCTAAAAACCGAAGTGAGCGCGAACGCATGGCCGATGTAAACACGATATCGGGTGTTTTTACTGGATCATATGCCACCCACCCTTTTACCAAGGAACCGATTCCAATTTGGATTGGCGATTATGTATTGGTTGGTTATGGAACTGGTGCAGTTATGGCTGTGCCGGCACACGACGAACGTGATTTTAAATTTGCCACCCATTTTTCTTTGGACATCAAGCAAGTAATCCATCCTACCACAGATCATGATTTTAGAATGGGTGCTTGGACTGAGAAAACAGGAACTATAATCAATTCTGACTTCCTCGATGGATTATCAGTTATGGAGGGTGTTCAGCGAATGATTTTAGCTATTGCAGAATATGGACATGGTTCAAAACGAATTAATTATAGACTTCGTGACGCGGTATTCGGCCGTCAGCGTTATTGGGGGGAACCAATTCCAGTATATTTTAAAGGAGATATCCCTTACCTAATTCCTGAGAATCAATTACCCTTAGATTTACCGGAAGTGGATAAATACTTACCTACTGAAGATGGTGACCCGCCACTTGGTAGAGCTACTCAATGGAAGTTTGATGAGGTGTATGAATATGAAAAATCTACCATGCCTGGTTGGGCAGGTAGTTCATGGTATTTTTTAAGATATCTAGATCCAAATAATGATCAATGCGTAGCATCGCCTGAAAAGATATCCTATTGGGGTAATGTTGACCTATATATGGGAGGCGCAGAACATGCCACCGGACATTTATTATATGCGCGTTTTTGGTGTAAATTTTTACACGACGTAGGGATTGTTCCCTTTGATGAGCCCTTCAAGAAGATGATCAATCAAGGGATGATTTTAGGAAGAAGTAGCTTCGTCTATCGGGTCGTTGGACAACAAACCTTTGTAAGCGCAGGAATGAAAGATGGATATGAAACTACGCCAATCCATGTGGATATTTCACTTGTAAATAACGATGAATTGGATATTGAAGGATTTAAAGCTTGGCGAAGTGAATATAAGGATGCCTCGTTTATTTTTGAACCTTCTGGCGTTTATTTGTGTGGTCATGAGGTAGAAAAAATGTCAAAGTCTAAATATAACGTTCAAACACCGGATGAGTTAGTTGATCGGTTTGGAGCAGATACCCTACGGATGTATGAGATGTTTCTAGGTCCGGTGGAGCAAAGTAAACCATGGGATACCAAAGGTATTACAGGGGTACATGGGTTTTTGAAAAAATATTGGCGTTTATTTCACATCAATGGTTCATTTGAAGTGAATGAAACAACACCAACTAAGGATCACTTTAAAATCTTACACAAGACCATTCGGAAGATACGAGAAGATTTGGACCGTTTTTCTTTCAATACCGGGGTCTCCAATTTTATGATATGTGTGAATGAATTGACAGAGGCAAAAGGTAATTATCGCGAAATTTTAGAACCACTAACGATCTTGCTTGCTCCTTATGCACCGCACATCACGGAAGAACTTTGGGAGAAACTTGGCCATGAACCCGGTTCCTTGTATGAGGCAGCCTATCCAGAATTTAATCCAGATTATCTTATTGAATCTGATTATGAGTATCCGGTCTCTTTCAATGGGAAGATGCGGTTTAAGGTTAAATTATCAATGGCCTTGACCATTGAAGAAATACAAGCGGCCATTTTATCCCAAGTTGAAACAGTAAAGTGGTTAGAGGGTCAAACCCCAAAGAAATTTATTATTGTGCCTGGGAAGATTGTAAATGTGGTGATTTAATCAAATTGATTAAATCTTCTGCGTGCTGAAGCGGGGTAACCAAGTTGCTTATTGATGCATGGTGAATTCCAAGTTGAGCACCGCCTGCAATGATTAATAATTCAGGAAATTGTCGACGCAATTGTGAAAAATAGCCGTGTATAAATCCTTCCTCTACAGAGGTCAACCAAGAACTAACCACACATCGAGGTTGAACTTTTTCAATACTTAATACTACCGATTCATAGGGCAAGCTTTGCCCTAAATACAAGGAATAAACACCCTGACTTCGTAATAAATAATGATAAAACAACAAGCCTATTTCATGCCATTCGTGTTCTGGCAAGTACAACATAACAGGGTTTTCACGATCTTCAGGAACAGTTAATTTGTCTACCTCAGAAACAATTTTTTGACGTACTAAATTTGAAATAAAATGTTCTTGCGCGGGATTAATCGAACCCGTAAGCCACATAACACCAATGCGGTCGAAAAAAGGAATCAGACACTGCCGAAATGCGTCTTCTAGTGATGTTGATTCGATGATTTCATTTAAGGTATCATGGAATAGACCCTCGTCCATTTCTACTAAAGAAACGATTAATTTCTCTTGGGCACTTCCTGCCGGTGTGTTCAATTTGACTTCGGCAACCTTAGCCCTAATCTCATCACGTGAAAATTCAGCCAATCTTGAAATTTTCATTCCATGATCCATTAGAATGCGAATGTTCAGTAAATAAACAAGCTCCTCATCTGTATAGGTGCGAATTTTTGTTTCTGTACGCTCTGGAATTAACATGCCATACCGCTGCTCCCATATACGGAGCGTGTGGGCTTTAATACCTGTTAATACTTCTACGTCTCGAATCTTATAGAATGCCATAATATAAAAACAAGTCGTTTGCAATATTGTTCAAGCCCAATCTAAAGTTTACCTTTGACCCATGAAAATAAAAACCGCAGAATTCTTAATTTCAAGTGCTGATTATAAAGGATGCCCAGACACTAAACTCCCAGAATTTGCATTTATTGGTCGATCGAACGTCGGTAAGTCCTCACTAATCAATATGCTGATGGGGAATAAAAGTTTAGCGAAAACATCAGGAACTCCCGGAAAAACCCAGCTTATTAATCACTTTATTGTCAATGAGAAATGGTATTTAGTAGATCTTCCAGGGTATGGATATGCGAAAGTATCAAAGAATCAACGCGATAAATGGCAGAAGTTGATTTCGAATTATTTAATACAACGTACTGCATTAACCTTGGTGTTTGTTTTATTGGATTCGAGGTTGGAACCGCAAAAAATCGATTTGGAATTCATGAATTGGTGCGGTGAAAATCAAGTACCATTTGCGATGGTTTTTACTAAAATTGATAAGCTGTCAAGTACAGAATTAAATCGAAATTTAGCCAAGTATAAAAAGGAGATGTTAAAAACATGGGAGGAACTCCCTCCGTTGTTTACTACTTCTGCCACTTCTGCAAGTGGTAAAGAACCCGTATTGAATTATATTACCGCGGTATTGTCACAGTTATCCGGTGTTTGAAAATTTCTACGGATTACATTACCTTTGTAACACATCATATTACTATGGGAAGAGCATTTGAATACCGCAGAGCAGCAAAAGAAAAACGTTGGGACAAGATGTCCAAGATGTTTCCGAAATTAGGTAAAGCGATCACCATGGCCGCTAAAGAAGGAGGGATGGACCCAACAGCCAATGCCAAATTGCGAACAGCAATTCAAAATGCGAAGTCTGAGAACATGCCCAAGGATAATATAGAATCTGCAATTAAGCGTGCCGCTCAAAAAGATATCGCCTCGTTTACTGAGGTTAATTATGAAGGAAAAGGTCCGCATGGCGTGTTGGTTTATGTAGAATGCGCTACAGACAATCCAACAAGAACAGTTGCTAATGTGAAATCCTATTTTAATAAATCGGGGGGCATGGTTGTTCCAAATGGTTCTATGGAGTTTATGTTTGCTCGAAAAAGTGTATTCGAAATTGCAAAAACGGAGTCCATGGATCCAGAAATGTTGGAATTGGATTTAATTGATGCGGGGTGTGAATCAATTGATGTGGAAGAGGATATGATTGTGGTTTATGGAGATTATACGTCCTTTGGTACGATTGCTAAAGCCTTAGAGGATATGCAAATTGAAGTTCAAAAATCTAGCTTAAAGCGCATCCCAACCTCTCCCGTAGAATTCTCCGAGGAGCAATTAACCGATATTGAGAAAATGTTAGATAAAATTGAGGATGACGATGACATCCAGCAAGTATTTACAAACATTGCATAAGAAACAATAAAAAGCGGGGAAATTCGTTTTCTCGCGCGCACGAATGAAACAAAGAAATCTATTTTTCGCTAGAGTCCTCCTCCTTATGCTTCCATTTCTGTTGGTGTTTTGTTCTACCAATAAGAATGCATATTTAAATCGGACTTATCACGGGATGACCGCGAAGTATAATGGGTATTTCAACGCAAATGAGTTGCTTACTATGGCTACCAGTAGCTATGAAAAAAACCATAAAGACGATTTTTATTCTTGGTTGATTATTCAGCCTGCACCTACCACTGAAGAGTCAAAAGGTATGTATGCAGCTATAGATACAGCAGTGGTAAAATGTTCGAAGGTTATCAGAAATCATTCGATGCCATCCTTGGATCGGGGAACTAAAGATGCTGAATATAATCCTTGGATTGATGAGAATTGGCTTACCATTGGAAAGGCGTATTATTACCGAAAAGACTATGAAAAAGCCCTTAAGAATTTCCAGTATGTTAAACGGTTTTTCATAAAAGATCCTTCTCGATATTTAGCTGAACTTTGGATTGCAAAGATTTATATAGAGGAAAATCGCTTAACAGATGCGGTGAATGTATTAGATCAACTTCAGGCGATTGCCATTGAACAAAAGAAGGAAAAGTTTTTTGAAAGAATCTTTAAAAAGAAACAAACGGCTTCGCCAGACGAAGAAATGAATCCACCAATGCCTGAGAACATACAATTTGAAATTTATAAGGCACGAGCAGATTTATATATTCGTAAAAACAATGCCGACGAAGCGCTTTTCCCCCTTACCCAGGCAATTCAAAAATGCAAATCGAAACGTGAAAAAGCTCGCTTAAACTACATCTTAGGACAACTTTATCAAAGCAAGAACCGCACAGATTCATCACTAATTTCTTACAAACGTGCCATTACCCCTTCAGCGAATTATGACGTAAGTTTTAATGCGAAGCTCAACTGCGCCGTGTTAGGTTCATCCGCAAGGGATGTGCGCATGCTCAACAAGATGCTGAAAGATGAAAAAAATGCGTCTTATAAGGATCAAATTTATTACGCCAAAGGTCAATTGGAAGAACAGAACACCAATACGCCTATGGCTAAAGTCTATTATACGAAATCTGCTTTTTTTTCAACTAAAAATCAACGACAAAAAGCTCAATCATACGAACGACTTGGCGATTTATCTTACATGGAAAAATCATACTTAAATGCCCAGAAGTATTATGATTCTTGTGCGAAAGCAATGCCTGAAAACTATCCGAATGGAGAGTTGATTCGCTCAAAAGCCACCAAATTATCTACCCTTGTAGCTTCCATGAATATCGCAACATATGAAGATAGTGTGCAGCGTATTGCTAAAATGGACGAAAAAGCCCAAACTGCGTTTATCAAGGATGTAATTAAACAATTAAAAGAAGAAGCTCAACGTAAAAAGGAATTAGAGGCAGCAAAAATGCGAGCGCTACAAGATCAAGCGAATGCAAGTGCATCAACAGGAGCCGGAGACAAATGGGTATTTAATAATCCTAAATTAAAACAAGAAGGGTTTGATGAGTTTCGAAAACTTTGGGGTGATCGTAAAAATGAAGATGATTGGAGGCGGAGTTCAAAGCTTACAAGCTCAATAGATTCTAAAGAAGATCAAAAACCAGAGGATTCATTGGGGATTATTTCTACAACAGATGCGAACAATGATACCTTGGATCTTGAAACTATGCGCAGTCGTCTTCCATTAACCGATAGTCTATATATTGCCTCTGTACTGCGAGAAATTGAAGCGAGATATACAGCGGGAAGTTTATACAAAGATCTATTAAATGAACCTGAATTAGCCTTAGAGCAGTTTGATTTGGTGTTAATGGAAGGAACTAGAAATATTACAGATTTATCTTCGGCCTTCCAACTCTATAAGTTGAAGGAGTCAACACCCAAAACAGCTGTCCGATATAAGAAACATATTATAGAAAATTATCCAAAGTCAGATGCAGCTAATTACTTACAAGACCCTGATTTTTTTGAAAAAGTAAAAGAAAATAAAGCCAAAGCAGAACAAGCATATTTAGCTGCGCTAAAGGCCTATGAAAACGGAAAATACGCGGAAGCATTATCCCTAACCGAGACGGTTGTAAATGGAGATAAAGCGAATGCTTATCGTGCAGAATATCTCTATCTCAATGTATTAGCATTTGGACAGATTACATCAGATAAAACCTTGCTTATTCCTAAATTAAAAAATATTATTGAAGAAAAACCAGGAACACCGCAAGCCATTCAAGCTAAGGAATTGCTAATGTTGTTAGAAAAAGGGGTATCGGTTTTCGAACCATATAAACCAAAAACGAATGGGATTTTTGTTCTGAATGAATCGGTTAATCAATTTGTTCTCATCCTGTTAGATGAAAAAGAGGAAGAGGATTTTGATGATTTGAAAGCAACAGTTTCTGATTTTACAAGTCAGAATTTTAAACAAGTAAGTCTAAAGTTGACTACTGCAATGACAAAGAAAGAGCATAATTTATTATTAGTTTCAGATTTTAAAACGATATCCAAAGCAAAGGAATATATCAACACGTACAAGGCTTCGGTAGATGATTTGGGTGATTATCAAAACAACACCATTGTAATTATTACCCAAGAAAATTTGAAAAAGTTAATCGAATCCGATAACTTTGATGAGTACAAGACTTTTTATGATCTTAACTATTGATAAATGTTAAAGAGAAAAGATTTTTTTAATAGTACTTCTCAATACGAGGAGTCTACTGAAACCAACAGAATTGTTGGAGGAACTGAGTTAACGGGTGACGTTGTTTCTGATTCTAATTTTGTTTTAGAGGGTGAAATGAATGGAAACCTTTCATGCTCTGGCAAAGTGATCATTGGATCTACGGGTAAATTAAAAGGGAACCTAGTTTGTGTTAACGCAGAAATTAATGGAAACGTAGATGGTGAGATTACGGTTGAAGGATTATTAAGCCTAAATGCGACAGCACGCATTAAAGGAGACATCCAAACCACAAAATTAATCATTCAAGAGGGTGCAATTTTTGATGGATCTTGTGTAATGAAATCCCCTTCCTCCCATACTACCTTTACGGCGGATGTAACACTTGATGACTAAATCAAGCCCTGAATCTTCCCGGAATAAATTCATGCAGTATTCCTCGTTAGGGTTCCAAATGGTCGCCTTTATGGCGATTTTTGGGTATCTTGGATACTTTTGTGACGGCTATTTCGGTTTTAAAACACCATACCTATTAATGACAGGGTTGTTATTCGGTGTTATTGCCTCAACAATTTATATTATTCGAACACTCAATCGATTGAATTCATAACATGTATTTTATCAAGGGATATGCTTGGGTTTTTATAGCCTCCGCAATACTTTGGTTATCTAAGGTGAATCAATGGCCCTATATTATTGGCGTGAGTTTCTTTCTTCAAACGCTATATGTTGTCACTTTTTCATTTGTTTATAAAGCAACTAAAAAGGAAGTTGTTATTCCTTCATTGTCGTTAGTTACCTTACAAGTTTTTACGTTTCTCACCTTCTTATTTGTTTTTATTGCTAACCATTGGTCTGTGTATGCGGTTTTTTGGACACTTATGGTTTTTTTTGGAACCTTAATTATTCAAGTATTGGAACAACGGCATTATTTAAAAAGTCTGGAGAAACCGGAGGAGTAAATAATGTAATTGATCAAATCGATCAAAGGTTAATGCATCGGATTTATCATGAATATCATGATAGTTTTTATTTGGCCCCATGGTGTAAATGAAGAGTGCAGGTATTCCAACCTCTGAGAAAGGATAATGATCAGAATTTGCAGCTTTTCCTCTTGGTTTTATTACGTCGACTGAAGCTGTAGATTTATTCAAGTCTACTAGTCGCTGAAAGATGAGTTTATGTATGGCGCCATTCACTACGGTAATCCCTTCCTCGCCACTTCCCATGATGTCTAAATTTAGTACCAAGGTAATTTGATCGTTACCTAAAATGTGCTGATTTACGAAAAACTGTGAACCTTCTAATCCAATTTCTTCACCTGCAAAAGCAACAAATAACACATTGTGGTTAGGAAGTGGTTGCTGCTGAATTTCTTTGGCTAAACTCAGCATCATGGCAACACCACTGGCATTATCATTGGCTCCTGGAAAGTATGTATTCTTCCCCATTCGGCCCAAGTGGTCGTAGTGTGCACTGACAATAATGAAGCTGTCGCTCGGTTGTTTTGATTCTACAAATCCTATAATATTTGATACCTCTATATCCTTACGGTATATGGCATCAATGTTCAATTTTATCTTTTCTGGAAGGGATTCCCTTTTAGCATCGAAAATTTGTATATATGGAAATTTAAATTGTTCTGAGGACACACTCCAAGTGAGTTTGTCTCGTGTGATTTCAACAACCGGCATTTGTATACGCGCTAATTTCTCTAATTTTTCCCGTACCATCTTAAGGGTATCCTTCGCAATACTTTTTGGTGGTATAAACGCAATTCCCCATCCGTGGGCATGCGATTTAAATGGATAGGATAATACCTCTTTGGCATTTAAGCTAATCAAGGATAGTTTTCCATGGTAAGAGGCACTGCTGGGATGAACAAGATAATCTATCCCAGGCTTTTTTTTCCGGCCGTTAATCTTCAGCTTACAATTACCCGGAAAGGTGTTCACTCCAAGATAAAAAGATTGTTGGGCATAGCCATTAAATGGCTGTAATCCAATGCGTTCAAATTCACCTAATATATATTCCCCAGCTTTGTTACAACCATCATTTACATACCCCCGACCATGCAGTTCAGGAGCACATAAGGTCTTGGTGATTTCTTTCGCATACGAAGTGAGCTTACTTTGACTCCAACACGCAACAAATCCAAAGCTAATCCATATGAATAAATAGGCTTTAAGCATATTTTGCCACTACCTTTTCAATGAATTTTTTTAAGGCTTCAGGATTTGCACTTTTCCATTCATGGGTAACAGATAAAAAATTTAAGGTTGGCATCAACTCACTCATACTGGCATGCGAATCTATCTGCTTTACAGCGGAACCAAAGGATTCACTTGATCCCTTAAAAAGTTCGTTTATGAACGTAATTTTTTCTTTGAGTGAATAATTGCCATTAAAATTGTCAATTTTCTCATGTTTGCCATGCGAATTGGAGATGAGTTCGTTAAGGTCTAGTGATTCAATACTTGAAGTTAGTGTTGGTTCTTCAGTCTGGGCTTCAACTTCAATGTAATTTGAGGAACTTTCTTCTTCAGTATGGTTGCTTTCTAAAGGTATTTCAGATGGTGTGTCGACTATTGAGTCTTGAATTGGTTCGGCGCTTGGCTCTTCCGTTGGTAAATCAAAAAGTACCGGGGTAGGCTTATTTATAGGTTCAACTACTGGTTCGGGTTCTGTGTCAAACCCAGCAAGATCAAACTCAGGGATTGAATTATTGGATTCTTTAATAAGTCCTGTTTCATACGATTTGTATCTAAGAATATACAGTTTTTCTAACAGTAACTGGGTCGTACCGATTGCCTTATCAATTGATGTTGAATCTCCAGGCTCGTTGGTGAATGCTTTTATTTCGTCAAGTATTTGTTGTGCTAGCAATTCCATATTATTAACAATTTTATTTTAGGTGTGAACAAATTTACTTTGTTTGGGTATTCAATTTAATGCGCGACAAAGTTTTAATTCAATTAAATTTGTTCAAAACAACAAGCCTATGTTTCTAGAGCAATTTCCAACTGAAAGTAAAATCAACGGGTGGGTTGAAGTTATTTGTGGTTCCATGTTTTCCGGTAAAACGGAAGAGCTGATACGACGTGTTAAACGAACCCAATTTGCCAATCAAAAAATGATCCTGTTCAAACCGGAAATTGATAAGCGTTACAGCGAAGAAGATGTGGTGAGTCATCAAGGTACAGCAGCGCGAGCAGTGATGGTTGCGAATGCTTCGGAAATCCTTGATATAGTAACGGATGAACGTATTGTAGCAATAGATGAGGCGCAATTCTTCGATGAAGGAATTGTTGCCGTATGTTCAGAATTAGCCAATCGTGGAATTCGAGTGATTTGTGCCGGATTAGATATGGATTATTTAGGGAATCCATTTGGTCCAATGCCAGCGTTACTGTCGGTTGCTGAATATGTAACAAAAGTTCATGCTATTTGTGTTTCTTGTGGAAATTTAGCCCAGTTTTCATATCGATTTTCGGATGAATCAGGTCAAGTCTTAGTCGGTGCGGTTGAACGGTATAAGCCCCTTTGTCGTTCTTGCTTTAATGAGGCCTTACATTGAAATTAGCATTTCATTCTTCTGATATAGTCCAATGGATTCAACCCCTTCGTATTATTGGGGAATTAGACCTTCCAATTCAATTTATTAGTACAGATTCGAGAAATCTGATTGGAGGGAAAAATGGTTGTTTTGTCGCATTAAAAGGTCATTTTAGATCGGGTGAACAATTTATAGAATCGGCCTACCAGAAAAACGTAAGGGTTTTTATAAGTTCTCAAATTCCAGCCTTAATCCATCCAGATGCAGTTTATTTAATTGTCGAACAACCATTAAAGGCACTTCAGGTTATCGCATCCATGCATCGGAAAACCATTACCTGCCCGGTTGTTGCAATCGCAGGTAAAAATGGGAAAACAACAGTCAAAGAGTGGGTATATGAGCTGATTAAATCGAAGTTTCATGTTGTAAGAAGTCCGAAAAGTTATAATTCCCAATTGGGTGTGCCATTGTCGCTCTTAGAACTGACCTCAGATGCAACCATGGGGCTCATTGAGGTAGGAATTTCAATACCCGGTGAACTGAAGGCATTGGAAGCGCTTATCGAACCAACACATGCCATTGTAACAAGTTTTTTCCCAAATGAATCGGCATTGAATGAAGAGTTGTTGGAGTTTTTAGGATCAATCCCTAATGCGTATGCCGGAGAACACCATGCGAACTTGCCAACGCACGTTATGCGCTTAGATCAACAAACGGCAAATCCCGAACTAAAGAATGTAGTTTTTACCGATCAGGTTTCAATTAAATCCGCCACAATAGCTATAGGTTTTTCGAAACAATTAGTGCATGACAATGCGTTTATTAATGAACAAGTCAGCACACTGCGTCGTTTGGCCTTACGGCTTGAAACGTTTAATGGAAAAAACAACACCATTGTAGTCAACGACACATATAATCTTGATTTAGATGCGCTTAAATATTCATTGGATTATTTATCTTCTTTTGATCGCACGAGGCCACACTGTATTTATGTTGGCCTAGATGCCAATTCCTTATGGATGAAGCCTCAATTAGAGGCGATAATTCAACCATACAATCCGACACACGTATTTATTGATTTACCAGAAGCCTTACCACTGTCAATTCCTGAGGGCGCGGTTGTATTAATTAAAGGTACTCGAAAGGCTTCTATGGAGCGATTCGCAGCCAGATTGCGACAAAAACAGCACCAAACAAAGCTTGAAATCAACTTATCTGCCCTACGAAACAATCTGGTGCAGTTTAAGAATTTGTTGGGTTCTGAAGTGAAGTTATTGGTAATGGTGAAAGCTCAATCATATGGTTCAGGGCTTGAGCATTTGGCCGGTTTTCTAGAGGCACAAGGAGTAGATTATTTGGGCGTTGCCTATACCAGCGAAGGTGTTGCTTTACGTCAACATGGAATTCAGTTACCCATCCTGGTATTAAACCCTGATCCCGAAAGTTATTTGGATTGTATTGAGTTTGCCCTGGAGCCAACTATTTTTACATTTAACCAGCTTGATTTATTTATTCGCACCTTGATCGAAAGTGATATGGAGCGTTATCCGATACACGTAGAAGTTGATACAGGCATGCGCCGACTTGGGTTTGAGCCTTTGGAAATCAAATCCTTATTGGAAGTATGCCAAGCACAACCTGAAGTGTTTATCAAAGGCGTATTCACACATTTTGTTGAATCTGAAGAAACGAGTAGCCGATCATTTAGTCTAACTCAAATTCATCGATTTGAAGAAGTGATTTCTTTGGTTAAAAAGCAAACTAATCACGAGATTCTTTGTCACATGGCCAATTCGGAAGGCATTGTAAATTTTCCTGAGGCACATTTTAACATGGTTAGGCTTGGGTTGGGAATGTTTGGTTTAACTAATTCCCGTTTGCGTTCCACCCTAGAAACCGTGTTGTCCTGGAAAAGCGTGGTATCGCAGGTAAAAGGTGTGCCTAAGGGAGAAAGTGTAAGTTATGCAAGGAGTTTTATCGCATCTGAAGATATGAAAATCGCAATTATTCCACTGGGTTATGCGGATGGATTTTCCCGCTCGTTGAGTAATGGGGTAGGTGGGGTATGGATTCACAACCGCTGGTGTGTCACCGTGGGAAGGGTTTGTATGGATATGATTATGGTTGATGTGAGTCAGATGGATGAGGTTTGTGAAGGAGATGAAGTGGTGATATTTGATTCATTAACTCGCTTGGAACAATTTGCCTCTCAACAGCAAACGATTGCGTATGAAGTGATGACCAGCATCTCTGACCGAGTTCACCGTGTGTATATCCATGAATAGTATTACCTTTGAATTGAAATAACGACTGAACTTTCGTGAACTCCGGAATACAAGCTAAGCTTTTTGAATTTATTAAACAATCGCTGAATGAAGATGAATCGATTGGGATTGTTTTGTCGGATGTATTATCCCTAAGTACCGATGCTGTATATCGGAGAATGCGGCTAGAAACCTTAATGACAATTGAAGAAGTACGGAAATTATGCATTCACTTCAATATCTCGTTTGATGCGTTAATTGAGATGAAATCTGGAAATGCCTTGTTTACTTATTTGCAATTAAATGAAGGAAACTTTACGATTGAGAAGTATCTAGAAGGCATTTTAAATGGACTTGGGCGTTTAAAGTCAATTAATGATGCTAAGCTCTACTTTAGTATAAATAATGTGCATTTTTTTCAGGCATTAAATTTTCCTCAAATTGTTCGTTTTCGATTGTTTTTTTGGGTAAAAACGCACTTGCTATTACCAGAATTTAGAGACCAGAAATTTGATCATGAAAAAATTAGTGCGGATGCATTTAATCTTGGTCGTGAAATTTTGCAAGCCTATAACCGGATTCCTTCAGTAGAAATTGTGGATCAGGATATGATGCGTGGATTTTTAAGACAAGTACTCTATTATTTAGAGTCAGATTTTTTTAAGGACCCTTCCTATGCCATTTTCTTGGCTGATCGAGTACATATGTGGCTTGAACATTATAAGCATCAAGCGGCGGTGGGGAAAAAATTTATTGTGGGTACAAATCCGCCGGCCTCTGGCGCTGACCTTACCCTGTATCTAAACGATACCATCAATATGGATACCACGTTTTATTATGAAGGGGCAAAGAAAAAAGGGGTGTATTTAACCCATAACATCATGAATTATTTACATACCACCGATGAATTTTATGTTAAAGATTCGTGGGGTATTCTAGATTGTCAAATTGCAAACTCTAGTCTCATAAGTCAAGTGAATAATAAAGAACGGACTAAATATTTTAATTCAACAGCGAATATGGTAGATGAATTTAAGGTTCAATTTAACCAGTTAATTCAAGCGAAATGAAGGTGTTAATTACAGGGGCAGATGGTATGCTAGGTTCAAGCATTTGCCGAGAGGCGCTTTCGCAAGGATATGAGGTTCGTGTTATGGTACTTCCAGGGCGAACGGTAAGCGTCCTCGAGGGCTTGGATCTAACCTATTGCTATGGGAACTTATTAGACCCAGAATCGCTATACCAAGCCGTTGATGGATGTGATTATGTGATTAATGTAGCGGCTTCAACACAAATGTGGCCTCGCCGAAGTGAGGTAATTTGGAAGGTGAATTACAATGCTGTTGTGCATCTAGTAGAGGCGTGTAAACGATTTAAGGTGAAGCGATTCGTACAAATTGGGACTGCCAATTCCTTTGGACATGGTTCGATTTCTGAACCGGGAAATGAACTTACTCCTTTTAACGGCGGAGCATACAAAATGGATTATGTTGATAGTAAATATAAAGCTCAAACCTATATCATTGATCAATGCAAAACCGGACAAATTTCCGGGGTTGTTATAAACCCTACCTACATGATCGGCCCGTTTGATTCCGGTCCCTCTTCCGGTAAAATGTTAATGGCTTTATTTATGGGGAGCCTTCCGGGCTATACATCCGGAATCAAAAACTTTGTAGCTTCCAAAGATGTTGCCGTGGCTGCAGTTAATGCCTTAACCTTGGGAACCTCTGGTTCGTGCTATATCGCAGGAAATGAGAATTTAACCTTTGAACAATTCTTAACAAAAGCGTGTGTTGTTCGAGGAATTCCATTCACCTTGAAAAAAATACCAAATTTTTTAATCTATAGTATAGGGTTTTTTAGTTCGATATTTGCCCGTATTTCCGGTAACGCCCCAAAATTAGGATATCATCTGGCGAAACAAGCAACGATGCAGCAGTGTTATTCGCCCCAAAAAGCTCGGGAGGAGTTAAACATGCCAGCAACACCCATTGAGGATGCAATTCAATCTTGCATAACCTGGTGGCAAGAAAACAACTATATTTCTTAACAATGTACACATTCACCTTTGCGAAGTCATTTACAGAACAAGAACTATTAGCAGCAACGGTTGTATTACTAACAACGGTTTCATTTACAGCCTATTGGTTTATAGCCCAGTCGGCCTCCTTAAAGGCATGGTTTTATAAGCAACATCCGTTTGATATCGCTTCAAGGAAGCACATATTCTTTACTAAGTATATGGGATTTTTTTTACTTGGAGTCATCCCCCTAATCCTATTAATGAGCTTTTTTAATGTGACGTTGCCAAATGTTGGTCTCACTTGGTATGCCAATACTTCGTGGTTTACCATAGGGTGGACAATTGTCTTGTCTGTTTTGGTTATTCCATTAGCTTATCAGTCCGCAAAAAAACCAGCCAACTTATTGAATTATCCTCAAATACGTGCCAAGAATTGGACAAAAAAAACATTTTATGTGAACTTATTCGGTTGGGCAATATATCTATTCGGATATGAATTGTTGTTCCGTGGGGTCTTGTTGTTTTTATTAGTTGATGTAGTTGGAGTTCCAATCGCCATCTCCATAAATGTTATGATGTATGCAATTTCTCATATTCCCAAAGGCTTATCAGAAACTATTGGGGCCATTCCGCTGGGTTTGGTTTTATGTGTATTGAGTCTTCTTTCAGGTACCATTTGGATTGCATTTTTTGTTCATATTGCCTTATCATTTACGAACAGCTTAACGGCACTTGCCCATCACCCTGAAATCACTTATGTTCATTGGAAGAAAAAGGCAACGAAAGTACATGATTAATTTTTATTTGCTTCGGGGGCTGTCAAGAGAATCGGCGCACTGGGGAACATTTCCCACCGATTTAGCGAATAAAATTCCTAATTCGCGAGTCATCCAAATGGATTTGCCTGGCGTTGGGGAATTAAATCAAATGAATTCTCCGACAGAAATCCAGTCAATGATTGATATATTAAAGGTTAATTATTTTAAACATGAGGGTACGAATATTTTCATTGCCTCCTCACTTGCTACCATGGTTGCATTAACCTGGGTGCAGCGAACAAAAGATGATTTTCAAGGATTGGTTTTACTTTCTCCAGGCTTAAAAGGAATATGTAAATTTACGGAGCGAATTAAACCACGGTCATGGTATGATTGCGGTGTAATTATGTTGCATCCATCAAGTAAAATACGGGAAAAGAAATTGTTAAAAATCAATTTGAATAATTCCATTTCACGAAAAGAGGTGTTTGAGTCGTGGGTAGAAATTCAGAACAAAAGACCCTACAAGGTTAAAAATGTATTTAGGCAATTACTTGCGGGTACTCGATTTAAGTTGTTAGACCAAGTCATCGATATTCCAATTTTAATTTCTGGGAGTAAAAAGGATAAATTGGTAGCTTCTACCTGTTTTATCAAGTTGAAAATCAAATTAGGGGCAGATATAGCCCTACATGATCATGCTGGTCATGCGTTGACATTAGACGCATCAGCTTGGTTAATAGAGAAGATTTATAATTGGCAACAAGTAAAGGGAATCGCATGATTGTATTTATTACTGGTGCCACCAGCACCATTGGAAATCACTTGGTTAATTTACTCACCTTAGAAGGAATAACCTTGCATTTATTAGTGAGAGACATAAAGAAAGCTGTCTATTTCAATCAGAATAATATTAAGTTGTTTCAAGGCGACATTGATTCTGAAGAGGCCTTAATTCAGGCGATGTCGGGATGCACTCATGTTTTTCATTTAGCGGCTTTAACAAGTGTTTGGCAGAAGAATCCTTCGCGCTATTATGAAGTTAATGTTGGATGCACCCTCAATGTGCTTCGTGTGGCGAAAGACCTAGGAATAAAACGAGTGGTTATAACCAGTTCTGCAGGCGGGTATGGCCCTTCGATTTCGTCAATTGTAACTGAAAAAAAAGTAAGGGAAATCGGGTTTTTTAATGATTATGAATGTTCAAAGGTCATTTGTGAGTTAAAGGCCAAAGAGTTTGCAATCGCAGAAGAGTTAGATGTGGTCATTGTTTCTCCTTCTCGTGTTTATGGTCCAACCTTGAATGCTGAAGTATCGAGCATAACCTTATTATTTGATCAATATATAAATCATTCTTGGCGCTTGATCCCTGGCGACGGTAAGGAGGTTGGAAATTACGCTTATATTGAGGATGTAGCTCAGGGTCATTTATTGGCGATGAAACACGGGAAATCCGGAGAAACCTATATTTTAGGTGGACATAACATTACCTATGACACATTTTTTAACTTAATGGCAGAGCTTTCATCGATTCAACGTAAAATGATTCATGCGCCCTTTTTACTTCAGAATCTGTATGCCTACATAGAGTTATTTAAAGCACGTTTTGTAAGTGGTGTAGCTAAAATTACACCACAATGGTTAGCAAAGGGTAAATATCATTGGGAGGTAGATTGTTCTAAAGCAATCAATGACCTTGGATATCAAATTACACCATTGAATGAGGCCTTCAATAGAACAATTACCTTTTTAAAACAGAAAGGAAATGAAACAATTCATTGAGCGTATTGGAAAGAAGACCTTTGTGGTATTTACGTGGAGTATCTTAACGATTGTTTGTTTCGGCCTATTTGCTTTGAACCAATTAACGGATAATATTATGTCAACCTTTGGGTTGAGCTTTCTATTGTTTTTTGGCTCCATGGCTTATGGTTTTTTTTATTTTCAAGCATTCCCCTCTCATCGCTTACCAACGAATTATTATCAAAAGAAAGCAATAGAAACCGAGTTTCTTTATACCGTATTAGGGATCGAGCTATTCAGGCGATTTTTGATTAATTCACCCTTTCGAAGATTAAATCAACGTGTTTATTTAAAAGGGAGGAGGGACTACATTGCGATTTTTTTAGAAGAAACGAAACGCTCTGAAACCTCGCATTTAATTGGATTAATTATTGGGATAATATTCACCGGTTATTTCATTCTTCAACAAAACATAATGCAATTTTATTTCGCGCTTTTTTTTAATACACTATTGAATATCTATCCAATTTTATTGCAGCGATTTAATAGGAATCTTAGAATAAAAAAAGGGGATAGAAATTGCAGGTAAATCTTGGTTTGCTTATGTTACCTTTGCAGCAATATATGAACTTAATAGACCTTTAGAGAATATAGAAATAAACGCCAGATGATGTCAAACGAAAAGAATGGATAAACTGGGTGGGGCATTTTAAAGCGTAATGTAAATGAGAATTGGTAGTGATTTTGATAAAATTGAGTGGGAATTTCTCGGGATGAATTTATTGGAGCCAAATGCGCTGGTTGGTGACTTATTGTTGTTCACCATTTCTATCATGTTCTATCTCCAGATCAGAAAAGAAGCTACGAATCTCTTTGTAACCTATTGGTCTCGATTTTTTTTAATTTTCGGGATTTCATTTATTGTTGGTGGGTTTGGTCACGTATTGTTTAATTACACCCAAGCAGCCGGTAGAATCCCTTCATGGTATTTGGGATTACTAACGCCATTTTGGATTGAACAAGCCATGATATTATTATGGCCACAATCCAAAACCCGTAAATTACTTCAGCAAATTTCAATCATAAAAACCGTTTTCTTTTTATTGGGATTAACTGCATATGTATTGGTGCGTTTTAATTCGCTTTCGCTCACTACAGGAATGATCTTCCCAACGTATAATGCAGTAATCGGATTAGGAAGTTCGCTAGGAATATTAGCTGTTATATATCAGCGTCGTTTTGCCAATAATTTTAAGTACTTCTGGTATGGTGCTTTAAGCTTTTTTCCAAGTGCAATTATTCAAGGGATAAAATTCAATTTATATCCTTGGTTCGATCGCAATGATTTAAGTCATCTTCTGTTGTTAATCGGACTGTTTTTTTATTACAAGGGAATTAAATCTACACAGAAAGCTACGGACATGATTCTTTCAGACAGGCAAAAGGCTACCTTAATAGAAAATTCTAAAATAACCTATGCGACTGATAATAATCGTGGCAATAATTAGCTCAAATAGAATAAAATTAATTAGTAACTTAGTATAAAATAATTCGAATGAACCAGCAAATAGAATCAGCATTAAACGATCAGATAAGCAAAGAAGCATCTTCTTCTCAGTATTACCTTGCTATGGCATCTTGGGCGGAAACAAAAGGACTTTCGGGAACCGCTTTTTTTATGTATGCCCATTCTGATGAGGAACGATTTCATATGCTGAAATTGGTCAAATTTGTAAATGAGCGAGGTGGTCGCGCAATCGTCCCTTCCATCACCCAGCCTCCGTCGGATTTCGATACGGTTCAACGCATGTTTGAGTTATTATTAGCACATGAACTAACAGTAACACAATCCATCAATGAGGTGGTAGATATTTGCCTTAAAGAAAAGGACTATACCACCCATAATTTTATGCAATGGTATGTTTCTGAACAAATGGAAGAGGAAGCATTGGCAAGATCTATTTTAGATAAGTTAAACCTTATCGGAAACGAAAAAGGTGGAATGTATTTATTCGATAGAGAAATGCTAGAAATTGCCAATTCAAGTGCCAATGCCCAAAAGAACAACGGGTAAGAAAACCCTTTTTGTTTTTCTATCTTTTTTCGCGTTTTTCCAATGTTGCTGGACCCAATCTCGATTATCCTTTGAGCATTACCGCATCACGGATGGCTTGTCGCAATCCAATGTTACATGCATCGTAGAGGATTCCCAAAATCAACTATGGTTCGGCACTCAAGAAGGATTAAATCGCTTTGATGGAACTTCGTTTGAACCCTTCAATAGAGAAAATGCACCAGCAATTAAAAATGCGTATTTCTTCGATGCCACAAAAGATGCTAATGATGACTTGTGGTTTGGAACACGCAATGGCCTATTAAAGTATGCGTTTAAAAAAGGAGTTTTTACTTCCTATGCAATTTCTAAAAAAAGTACAAAGTCCATAAAGAATGTGGCTGTTTTAGGGCCTACTTCATTACTTGTTTTAACCTCCAAACAGGAACTTTATCGCTTTGATAAACAGAAAAACCGTTATTCCCGCATCACGTTAAATACACCAGTTAAAACCCTTGTGAAAGGTGATAAAACGTCTTTTATACTTGGCGAAAATAACGTCATATATAAAATAAACAAACGAGGTGAACTCTATCCATGGTTTAATTCATCAGCCCCAATACATACGATTAAATTCTGCAATAATCGGGTCTTTATTTTTACAAGTAAAGGAGTTTTTTCGATTAATGTGTCCAAAAGAAATCTTAAGCTTAAACGCATGTTCCGCGGTGTTCAGGGATCGAACATTTCTAATATAACAGCCATGGTATATACCGGTGGGATGTATTATATTGCAACAAATCAGCAGGGGTTATATTCATTTGATGAACAGGGTAAACAGCTTAATTATACAGCAAATCTATTCCAAGCAAATCGATTAAATACAAACAACCTGAATTGTCTTTTTTTATCAAAAGACAAGGTGCTCTGGGTAGGGTCTGACCGAGGTGTTTCCTGTTCCATGCTTTCGGGATCTGGATTTAACACACTCAAACCGTCTGCCGATTTATCAAAGGGACTTCCATGTGAGAATGTTTGGAGTTTTTCTACCCATGAAAAGTCGCTGTTAATTGGAACCGATCTTGGAATCACAAGATATAATCCCACCACAGAACTGACTAATCATTACTTCAGAAGCGAAAGATTTAAAACGGATGCTTCTGTTATGGATATAGCGTCAATTAACTCAGATGAATTTTTATTAGCGTGCTATGATGGTATCTATCGGTTCAATCCAACACGTACCAATTCATTCAGGTCAATTCCAATTTCAAATGAACAGCTGTCTATAAAACATGCACATTTCTTTAAAATTCAAGCATATAATAAAAATACCTTCTTAATTGGTTCCTCAACTGGCTTATTGCGTATGGATTTAGAGAAGGAAACCTTTACTGAAATACATCCAGCGTTGCAGGATCAAGTACGTGCGATAAGTACAGACTCACAGGGTAAAACATGGGTTTTATACGAGAATTATGGGTTATATCAACTCATTGAGCAGCAAAACACGTTTTCTTTAAAACCATTTAAACACAACCGGAAGTTATTGTCATTAATCACCGATCCGCTTACTGCTTTTACAGAACTAAAAAAAGGAGTCTTCTTGTTTGGAACGATGGGGTCGGGTGTAGTACAAATTAGTCAATCTACTGGATTGCTCAAATCTATCTCGAAATTAGAAGGCCTTCCAAACAACACGATCAATAGCTTAATCAAGGATCGAAAGGGTAACGTGTGGGGAAGTACCAATCGAGGGTTGATTTGTATAAATTCTAGAGGAAGTCTGAATTCAAGTATAGAACGTCGCGGTATTGAACCCAATGAATATAACATGAATGCTTCCTATATAGATGCTACCGGTAAGCTATATTTTGGAGGAATATTTGGACTTGTTTATTTTAATCCGAACTCGGTGGTCAATCCTTCGGTTTATTTATATCCCAAAATTACGAGGGTTACTTTTCTCAAAAAAACCAGGCATTTCCCATCAGGTTTTGTGAGCGAATCACAGTTGAAAAAATTCGCATATGCTATTCAACTCCCATATAATGCTAGAGATTTTGAAATAAAATTCCAATCGAGTCAATTGTATGGAGCAAAACATGTGACCTATAAATATGTAATTATTGGGGAAGAAACAGATACCATATTAATTGGAAACACGAATAAACTCACCTTCAATTCCTTGGCCAGCGGCACGTATTATTTACGCCTTTATTCTCGTTATGAAAATGGTCCTTGGACAGATACCCCTGCCTTATTGACGGTTACGATAAATCCCCCATTTTGGGCAACGATTCCATTTTGGTTTTGCGTTGCTGCTTTTCTTTTGCTCTGCGCCTATATTTATCTTAAATATCAGGTAAATCGAGAACGTGGTCAGCGCATAAAATTAGAGGAATTAGTAACAAAAAGAACGCATAAAATTCAAGAACAAAAAGAACAAATTGAACGTAAAAACGAACAAATTAGCCTAGAGAAAGAAAAGGTATTAGCACAACAAAAACAGCTTTTTATTGAAAAAGAACGCGCAGAAAAGTGGCTAAATAATGCCCTTCCATCCCAGGCTATTAAAGAACTTAATGTACAAGGTAAAGTTTCTGCAAAAGCCTATGAACATGCGACCATCCTATTTACTGATGTAGTTGGTTTTTCAAAGATTTCCGAAAACATTACTCCAATTCGATTAGTTAATAAATTGGATGTGTTATTCCGAAAATTTGATCAGATAATTAAAGCGAACAATCTGGAGAAAATTAAAACCATCGGAGATGCCTATATGGCTGTTGGGGGCTTACCGGATGAAAACTCTACGCATGCGATTGACGCATGCATCGCAGGATTACAAATTCAAAGCTATATGCGTGCAAAAAAATTTGACGCCATTGCTAATCATAAAGACTACTGGGATATTCGATTGGGAATTAATACCGGACCAGTTACTGCTGGAATTATTGGTTCCTTAAAAATGGCATATGACGTATGGGGATCAGCTGTTAATCAGGCACAACGTATGGAAATGTTAGGACAAGCAGGTGCTGTTACTATTTCGGAACAGACATTCAAGCTTGTTGAACCATATTTTGAATGCATGCATCGCGGAAAAGCACAGATGAAGTCTAAAGTCATTTTAGACATGTATGAAGTCCTTCGGATCAAGCCAGAGTTATCCCTAAACGGTGAAGGCCTCAAACCGAATGATTTATTTTATGAAATTGTAGGATTGCATCATTACAGCTCAATAAAGTATTATACGGCAGAGAATGAGCTAATTCAGTTACTCGCACAAGAATTACCCCCAGACTTGAGTTATCATTCCTTGTCCCACACGAAAGATGTTGTCAAAGCCGTAGAGCGTATTGCGCTACTTGAAGGGGTAAGAGATGAAGGGTTGTTTCTGCTAAAATCGGCGGCACTTTTTCACGATGCAGGGTTTGTAAAACAGTATGAACATAATGAACCAATCGGTGCGGCCATGGCCGAAGCCATGCTACCAAAATATGGGTATAATGAACAACACATTAAAACGATTAAAGAATTAATCTACGTAACTCAAATACCTCACAAACCAGTTAATAAGCTTCAGGAAATC
Source organism: Crocinitomicaceae bacterium (assembly GCA_044353585.1). Taxonomy (GTDB): domain Bacteria; phylum Bacteroidota; class Bacteroidia; order Flavobacteriales_D; family Crocinitomicaceae; genus UBA952. The sequence goes on from JBILBR010000012.1 coordinate 47,815, forward strand.
ATGTGCGATGCCGACTTAGATTATCTAGGAACAGATTCTTTTGAAGAAACGGCAAATAAGTTAAAGATAGAATTAATGGCTAAAGGTAAAATCCAAACGGATAGAGAATGGGATCAACTTCAACTTACCTTTTTAAAACAACACAAGTATTTTACACAAACGGCAATTCTGACCAGAGATAAAAAGAAAAAAGAGCATTTAAAGGCTATTAAAAAGCGGTTTGAATCCAATGCCTACGATTAAAGATCTCTTAAATTCCGAGATCGTTTTTCATTTGTTTTCTTCGGATTAGCTATGGATATAGCGTAAGACAGGCTGTACATTATACGTTTTCTGGGGACATCATTTATCCATTGATCATAATATAAACCAATTCCAATGCGTTGATTGTGTGCTAATTCGATATCTGCGCCACCGTAATAACGGATTCGATTGAATTGGTTTCCGTTCGCACTGTTTTCTGGATTATAAAAGAACTCAGCACTTAGTTCTGGCGTTATGGGAAGACCTTTTATGTTGTACTGTACGCTAGGTTTTATACGCCATGCTTGGTCAAATTCTGAATCGTATGCTGCACCGATGCGCTCAAAACTATATTGATAACGAATTCTAAGTCCCGCCTCTAAGCGCTTTCTTGTATAAGAAAATTGAAGATTTCCATTAATTCGTTGACTCGTAGAATAAGTTCCGCCTAAAGATTTCGAAAGAATTACGCGGTAATCAATGGATGGCCTAAACCATGATCTTACTTTATAGCGTAAACTCACTTGTGGGAAAAGGGTACTCAGCCCATCATATCCATAGCGTTGTGTCAAATCTAAGGAAGCCCCCAATTTTTTAGTCAGGTTGTATTTTGCCCCTGTTTCAACCCAAACTTGTTGCTCAAAGAGCTGTGCCATGGGTTTTGTCAACAATAGGCAAAACAAAAAACCAATAATAATTTTCACTTATTGCTCTTTAGTTAAGATAATTTCACCAAGGTCAACTACTTGATTTTTTTCTGTTATTTCAACCTCAAATAACTTTTCCTTTTGCAAGGATGAACACGGATAACAATTTTCATACATGAACACCACATAGGTTCCAGGTCTCAAATAGTTAAATTCAAAACTGCCGTCGTAGCTTGTACTGATATCATCGTCATAAAATGTGTGGTCGTTGCCATAAACTATGTATACATTCTCGTCACCAAGTGCACTCAACCCTGCAAACATCGTAAGTTCGTTATCGGAATAGAATCTCCCCGTTAATTTACCTTTAATACTGGCTTTGCCTCCGATTCCCGGCGCCTTTGAACACCCAAAAAATAAAATTACTAGGGCAAGAAAAAGTGTAAAAAATGATAATCTACGCATAATATTATGTTAACAATTGAACAATTACAAAGATATTCTTTTTTACTCCTTAACGCATCTTATTCTCTATTTTGACGTAACTTGCGCATTAATAATACATTAAGATGAGAGCTTATTTCCTTGTTTTGCTTTTATTATCAACGGTTGTTCCTGTTTCATCTCAGGTTATAATCAATGAGTATTCTTGCTCTAATATCAATGGTCCTACAGATGCTTATGGAGAAAAAGAAGATTGGATAGAATTGCTCAATACTACAGGGAGCGCAGTTAATTTAACGGGTTGGTATCTTTCAGATAAACCCACGAACCTAACCAAGTGGCAAATCCCAAGTGGTACAATAGCGGCTAGTGGATATAAAATGGTATTCTGTTCAAAACGAAATACGGTAAATGGGAATGAATACCACCCAAATTTTAATTTATCCCAAACAGAAGGGGATTGGATAATTCTAACCAATCCTTCTTTGGTTGTTGTGGATTCCTTTAAAATTAAACACCTAACTAAGTCTGACCATTCCATCGGTAGAACAAGCAATGGTGCCGCAACCTTTTCGCTGTTTACTACCCCAACACCCAATGCTGCTAACGCCAATCCAATTCCGTTTTATACACCGAAACCCGTATTTAGTTTGGCGCCTGGTTTTTATCCAGGAAGTCAAACTGTAAGTATTACATGCGCTGATCCAAGTGCAAGCATCCGATATACCCTAGATGGTACAGACCCAACAGCCGCCTCACCCCTTTATACTGCGCCTATTTCAATAACTACAACGAAAGTGCTACGCGCTGCTGCCTATAGTACGAGTCTTCCGTCATTCACAGAAACAAATACCTATTTTATTAACGTTACGCATACAGTCCCTGTTGTTTCTGTTTGTAGTCAAGGGGTTCAGCAAATGCTCCAAACGGGAAGTCAGAATCCGCCAAATCGTATCGGTTCGTTTGAGCTTTTTGAAGATAACGGGGTATTTATCGATGAAGGACAGGGAGATTTTAATAAGCATGGTAACGATTCATGGGCCTATAACCAACGAGGATTCGATTATATCTGTCGTGATCAATACGGCTATAATGGCGATCTAAATCATCAGATTTTCCCCGAAAAATCTCGAGATAAGTTTCAACGGGTTATGTTAAAACCAGGAGCAAGTGATAATTATCCGTTTGAAAATGGGGCGCACATTCGTGATGCATTTATTCATACCTTATCCGTTCGTGCCGACATGAAATTAGATGAACGCACATGGCGTCCAGCAGTCGTTTATTTGAACGGCAATTATTGGGGGGTTTATGAGATTCGTGAAAAAGTAGATGACCATGACTATACCGATTATTATTACGATCAGAATAAATATAATTTGTATTTCCTGAAGACTTGGGGAGGCACGTGGCAAGAATATGGTTCGCCAAATGCTCAGCCAAATTGGAATTCACTCACCTCTTTTATTTTAAATAATAACATGGGTAATCCAACGAATTTTAATTATGTCGATTCTTTACTCAATTGGAAGTCGCTTGCGGATTACTTTATGATAAATTCCTATACTGTCAACCAAGATTGGTTGAATTGGAACACTTCGTGGTGGCGCGGACTTGATACCTCTGCAGACAAAAGAAAATGGCGCTATGCCCTATGGGATATGGATGCCACCTTCGGACATTACATCAACTTTACGGGAATCCCCGACGCCAGCGCAAACGCAGATCCATGTAATGCAGAAAACCTACCAAACCCCGGCGGACAAGGACATACGGATATTTTGGATAAGTTGATTAATGAAAACCCCGTGGTGGAACAATATTATATCACACGCTATGCGGATTTAATTAATACCTCGTTCAGCTGCGCCAGTATGATTGCATTGTTAGATAGTATGGTGAATGAAATTGCGCCTGAAATGACGGGGCAATGCGCAAAGTGGGGAGGGACATACAATGGATGGCAAAGCCGAGTAACTCAATTAAGAAATTTTATTAATCAGCGCTGTGTAGCACTCGAGCAAGGATTAGTAGACTGCTATCAATTGTCAGGACCGTATCCAGTTACTTTTGATGTGTCTCCAGCTGGAGCTGGAACGCTACAGGTGAATTCTATCAATCCGCCACAGTATCCGTGGTCCACCTCCTATTTTGGCGGAATTCAAACCAACTTACAAGCAAATGCCAATACAGGATGGGTATTTAGTCATTGGACTGTTACTTCTGGAGCCATGGGTCTTGCCACGAGTGTTCCTAATAATTTCATTAATCTTACGGGACCAAATACCATCGTTGCGGTGTTTGTTCCGGATGTTCCGGATATTGATGGGGATGGCTGTTTAAACGTAGATGAACTGCTCGCGGGAACTAACCCTTCTGTTGCAGATACGGATGGCGATGGCGAAAACGATTGCATAGAAATAGGAAACCCTGCCACACCAACGGATACCGATGGAGATGGAATTATTGATGCCCTGGAATCCTCAAGTCAGGACGCAGACGGGGATGGGGTAAATAATGAAGCGGATCCGGATAATAATAATCCGTGCATCCCAAATCCGAATGCAGGTCCGTGTGACCAAGATAATGATGGACTAACGAATACACAAGAAACAGCAGCAGGAACAAGCCCGACTAATCCTGATACGGACGGAGATGGCTTAACCGATGGAGTTGAAGTTGCCGGAGGTTCGGATCCATTGAATCCATGTGATCCCGATGACACGCTTCCTGGATGTCAAATTGATACCGATGGGGATGGATTAACGGATGCACAAGAGGGCGTTTATGGAACAAACTCATCAAATCCAGATACGGATGGAGACGGCTTTACGGATGGACAAGAAGTTAGTATGGCAAGTAATCCCTTGGATCCTTGCGACCCAGATGACAGTTCTCCGGATTGCTCAGTGGGTATACACTTCCCTACGGCATTTTCACCTGATGGATTAGGTGATAACTTAAATGAACAGTATTCGATAATTGTTGGTAAAGACATTAAAGAATTCGTGTTTTACATTTATGACCGATGGGGTAATGTGATGTTTGAATCTTCGAGTAAAACATTGAAATGGGATGGCACTTACAAGGGGGTACCATGTAATACGGGGGTATATGCCTATATGGCCGATGTGGTTTATGTTAGTGGCGATAAAAAAGTGTTTTCTGGAAACATAACGCTGATTCGTTAACATGCGTAAGTATAGTAAGTTCATAGTAATTATTGCGCTCTTTGCCCTTAAGGCAACAGCACAAGATTATCATTTCACCCAATACGATCGCGCGATGCTCTTACTGAATCCGTCAGCTGCCGGTAACTTTGATGGGTTTGAGCGATTTTCAGTCCAAAATCGAAATCAATGGGTAGGAACAGGGACACGGTTTATGACTTCCTTAGCTTCCGCTGAATTCACCTTCGGCAAAAATAATTTTGACAATAAATCCTATGCAGGAATGGGGCTCCATTTTAATCGAGATGTAGGGGGGGATTCGCGTTTTGGGAGCAATGTAATTGGAGCAACCCTGAGTGGACATTTAGTAACCTCAAAACGTTCAAAATTTTCAGCAGGTATTCAAACAGCGGTAAGTAGTCGAAGTGGTGACCTTTCAAATTTATTGTTCTATTCTCAATGGAATGGAAGTACGTTCGACCCAAGTATACCAACCATTGAGCCAAACCAAATTGCTCGGTTTAGCTTTATCGATGCTGGAGCTGGGCTATCTTACACGTTTTCTACAAAAGGCAACCGAGTTGCTCAAATGCAGCAACGCTATGTCAATGTAGGTGTATTTGCTCAGCATGTTTCTCGTCCGAAATTAAGATATAACGAACTCACCTATGATCGACTTCAAGTGAAATTTGGAGCCCATTTAGAATCAGAATTCAATTTAGGTAGTGGTTTGGCGCTTGAATTTAAAACGATTCAAATGCTTCAAGGTAAACACTATGTGGGTCGATACGGGGTTCTGTTTAAGGCCATTTTAAAACAAAGTGCATCGATAACGCGCTTAAAAAACGACGCTTTTTTTAACGTAGGCATGTACATGAGTTCTACAGGCACACTTTCCCCGGTAGTTGTAGTGGATTTAGGAGGGTTTCAATTGGGAATGAACTATGACCTTGAATTGGCAAAAATTAGTAGGGCATATCGAAGTTCAATTGAATTTTCCCTTGCTTATTCTTTTACAAAATCATCAATGTTTAAACGATCAAAGATTCGTTAGATTACCCCATTCTTCCTTAAAAAATCAAACCAGCGTGATGCTTGCTCCTCATTTAAAACGCGTGGCATTTTGTTTTGGGCGCCTAGTTTTTGTAAGGACTTCATATAGTTATAGATCGTTCCTTTAGGTATGCATGTAAGTTTAGGGTCCTTAAGATTATATTTCCTTGCTGAATAATAATCATCATTTAATGCGGATATATGTTGGTCCAGTGCTTTAATTAATTCGTTTTGATCAGTTTTTTCATCCACTAACTCGACAAACCAATGATGTTGCTGTAGTTCTTTGTTTACGAAAATGGTAAATTCCGGTTCAATAACTCTGTTGGGGGTATTAAGATGAGTCAATGCCTGGTTAATATTATCTAAAGACAGGTGCTCGCCACATAAACTAAGGAATTGCTTGATTCTTCCTGAAATAATAAGTCGGTGTTCACGTACATCAATAAAACGTACTAAATCACCGATTAAATAACGCCAAAGTCCCGCATTCGTAGAAATCACTAAGGCGTAATCTACTCCTTCCTTTACCTCGCTTACTGTGAGCGCTTTATGCGTTGAAATCAATTCCCCCTCTTCATTAAAAAACCTGGAGTCAAATGGTATAAACTCGAAAAAGATGCCATTATTCATTAACAATTTCATCCCTTTTTCATTTGGTGAGGTTTGGAAGGCAAAATACCCTTCACTGGCCAAATACGTATCAAGTAAGTATACCTCCTTGCTACAGATTTTCTCTAACCGTCCAATGTATGGATCCATATAAACGCCGCCATGTACATATACCCTGAAATTCGGCCAAATGTCGTGTATGGTTTCAAGGTTATATCGTTCAATGATTCGTTCCATGAGCATGATACACCAACTTGGGATACCCGCAACAATCCCAATATTCCATTGCGGTGCTTTCTCAACCATAGCATTAAGCTTGTCGTTCCAGTCTGGAATTGCTGATATCGCATTGCTTGGTTTGGTGATAGGCTTTACAAAAATTGACGTGTGTTTTTTTAATATACCGCTGAGGTCACCTTCGTATCGATTTCCGATTTTCTTTAACTTACTAGAACCACCAACAGCAAGTCCAGATGCACTGAAAAATTCCTCGTTCAACTCTAGGGCATGTAAAATCGCATATTGCCGTATACTGCTTCGCTGAAAAGAACGGATCATTTCCATACTTACCGGAATGCGTTTACTTGGGCTACCGGTAGTCCCTGAGGACAAGGCAAAGTATTTAATTTTCCCAGGCCAACTACAATCACTTTTTCCGGAAATGGTATGTTGTAACCACCGGGAATAAAACTCCTCGTAATCCATAATTGGAATACTAGCTTGAAATTTACTTACGGCATCTTTACTTTTTAAAAGTGTTTTGAAATCGTGGAAAAAACCAAATTCAGTATGTTGGGATTTACTTAGAAGCTCCACAAGGGTGTTTAGCTGATGCTGATAGCTGAGTTGTTTTCGATTAATCCGCTTATAACCAAGTTCGGTAGTTTTCTTAATTAGTCGCCCAATAATTTTCATATGTGTGCCTTAATTGCTGTAAACATGATTAAAATCATCTAAATTCCTTGGGTCAAAGTTATTAAATCTTGAAGCTTTAGCTTACTTTTGTATAAATTAAACTGTTATGAAACATAAGTCATTCATTGTACCTCACGATTTTACCTCAGTAGCTAATGTGGCACTTGACCACGCTATTGAAACGGCAAAAAAAGCAAAAACTACAATTCATATCTTGCACGTTGTTAATGACGAAGATGAAATTGATTCCGCTACCGATAAAATTGATGAGATTATAGCGTCTAAGCACGTGGATGGCATTACCTTGACAAATAATGTACGAATTGGGAATATTTTCAAGACAATTTCTGAATTTGCAGTTGAACATCAATCTGAGTTGATTTTTATGGGTACTCATGGTGCTCAAGGTTGGCAACATATTACAGGTAGTTATGCCTTACGCGTAGTAACTAGTTCCCAAGTTCCGTTTGTAATTGTGCAGGATAAAACCGTAAAAGTAGGCGGATATAAATCGATTGTTGTGCCCCTAGACTTACATATTCAGACGCGTCAAAAGCTTTCAACGGTTGCAAAACTAGCGGAGTATTTTGGTTCTAAGGTTCACATCGCTTTGCCAGATGAAACCGATCCGGAACTTCAGGCGCAGTTGGAAGATCACAAATCGGTATGTGAAGTATTCTTCAAAGAACGAAACATTGAAATGGATACAAAAATATTACCGCATCGAGATTTTGAAAAAGAGGTGGTTAAATACGCTAGTCAAATTAATGCAGACTTGATTTCAATTATGAATCTGAATCGGAGCAATATTTTTAGTGTGTTCAACGCAAAATATGAACAATATATCATTACAAATGATGCATTGATTCCAACCTTAATTCTTAATCCGGTAGAGGTTCAAGAAATTTATGGTCATTGGTTTACTTAATTCAATGTCAAAAATAATTACGTTAAATGAGTTTATCCTGCTGAATCAGCAGGATTTTCCTTTTGCTACCGGTGAGTTAACATCGATCCTGAATGATATTGCACTTGCCTCTAAGATAATAAGTCGTGATGTCCGTAAAGCAGGCCTTGCAGATCATATACTCGGTGCACAAGGAAATATTAACGTCCAAGGAGAGGCTCAACAAAAATTAGATGTTGTAGCAGATGAAACGTTTATAAACGCCTTTTCAGCAAGTGGTGTCATTTGTGGAATTGCTTCCGAAGAAAATGATGACTATGTAGCCTTCGATTCTGAGGCTGCTAAACACGGAAAGTACGTCGTACTCTTTGATCCGCTTGACGGTTCAAGTAACATTGATGTGAATGTATCGATTGGTACTATTTTTTCGATTTATAGAAGAGTTTCCGAGGTTGGTGGTCCAGCTACCCTTGAGGACATGCTTCAACCGGGAACTGCACAAGTAGCCGCTGGGTATGTACTTTATGGGTCCTCTACCATGTTGGTTTATACCACTGGAAAAGGTGTTCACGGATTTACCCTCGACCCTTCGATTGGCGAATATTGTCTTTCACATCCATCCATGCAAATGCCTGAAAATGGTCGTTTATATGCAATGAATGAAGGAAACATCAATGAATGTAACCCCGGTTTGGTCAAATATATTCAGTATTGTCAAAGTAGAGAAAACCAGACAGGAATGCCGTATTCTGGAAGATATATAGGTTCCTTAGTGGCAGATTTCCATAGAAATCTAATTAAAGGGGGGATTTATATCTACCCAGCGGTGGAAGCATCACCCGAAGGCAGATTACGTTTATTATATGAATGCAATCCCTTAGCCTTTCTTGCTGAACAAGCGGGTGGCTTAGCGACCACTGGAACAATTCGAATTATGGAAATTGTTCCTACAGCCTTACACCAGCGCGTACCTTACTTCGTTGGTTCCAAACTTATGGTAGAAAAAGCCATGTCTTTTTTAAAATAATTCGTTTTCTTTTTCTTTTGATTGCCTACCTTTGAGCCCCGCATGGAAAACCGCTCGGCGCTTTCGATTGTTCAGCAATCTCCGGAAATTTCAGCAACGCTAAACTTATTGCGTACTGGGGAAAAAGCGCTCCAATGGGAAGGATTAGTTGGTTCATCTTTAGCATTTTATGCGGCAGCTACAGCAGATGTTAAAGGCGGAAAACACTTGTTTGTTCTTGAAGATAAAGAAGCCGCAGCCTATTTCTTAAATGATTTACAAGGAATATGTGGTAGCAATGAAAAGGCATTGTTCTTCCCGGCATCCATGAAAAATCCCTACCAGTTAGAGGATACAGATAATGCGAATGTAGTCTATCGCGCTGAGGTGTTAGAACGAATGAACTCAGATAAAAAAGTGCTCATTGTTACCTATCCGGAAGCATTATTCGAAAAAGTGCCTACCCAACGAAAACTGGTGAATCACACCATGAAAATTGAGGTTGGAAAGGAATATACGGTTGACTTTTTAAATGAATTACTCTTAGAATATGGGTTTGATCGCGTAGATTTTGTTTATCATCCCGGACAATTTGCAATTCGTGGAGGTATTTTAGATGTCTTTTCCTTTTCTGCTGACCATCCCTTTAGAATAGAATTTTTTGGCGATGAGGTTGAAACAATTCGAGGATTTGATGCAACATCACAACGTTCTCAAGCCAATTACAGTTTTTTCAATGTCATTCCAAATGTTCAATCAACCCATTTGTTAGCCGAAGTTTCGGATTTGTTTTCCTACCTCGGAAGTGAGGCCATGTGCTGGGTGCATAATGTTGAAGTCTTTGAAGATACGATTTCTAGCATGTTTGATAAGGCGAAGACAATTTTTACAAAATCAAGCAGTACAATTCCATTAACACCTCCGGAGGATTTGTTTTTGGATAGCGTTCAATTACATAATTCATTAGCTAAAATACCCACCATTCATTGGGGTAAAGCAGTAAATAAAAACATCAAAGCGAATGTCGTTTTTAAATCGATAGCACAGCCTGCATTCAATAAAAACTTCGACCTGCTAAGAAAAGACTTAACGCAATATGCAACGGAGGGATATAGCCTTCATTTTTTTTCTAACCAACCTCGACAACTCGAACGCTTAGAACAAATTTTTGAAGATACAGGCGATGGAATACCAATCATACGAAACCATTTTGCTTTGCATGAAGGGTTTATTCTTCCTGCGCAAAAATTACTTTGTTATACGGATCATCAAGTGTTTGAACGATACCACCGCTTTCAACTGAAAGAAGGATTTCGTCAAGCCAGCCAGGCGCTTACTCTAAAGGAATTATATAACCTTCAAAAAGGAGATTATGTAACTCACATCGATCACGGTGTAGGGATGTTTTCCGGCCTTGAAACAATTGATGTCAATGGAAAGCCTCAAGAAGCTGTTCGCTTAGTGTATAAAGACGGCGATGTGCTGTATGTTGGAATTCACTCGTTGCATCGCATTTCAAAGTTTACGGGAAAAGAAGGGTCTATTCCAAAAGTTAATAAACTAGGTACGCAAGCTTGGGCAACTCTAAAAAACAAGACCAAGAAGAAAATCAAAGAGTTGGCTTATGACTTGATTCAGTTATATGCTACCCGAAAGGCCCAACCAGGCTTTTCTTTCTCTCCAGATTCTTATTTGCAAAATGAGTTGGAAGCCTCTTTTATGTATGAGGACACACAAGATCAATTTAAAGCTACGCAGGATGTAAAAAAAGACATGGAATCCGCCTTACCCATGGATCGTTTAGTTTGTGGTGATGTAGGTTTTGGCAAAACAGAGGTCGCGGTGCGCGCGGCGTTCAAAGCAGTGTGTGATGGGAAACAAGTGGCGGTATTGGTGCCAACCACTATTCTTTCTATGCAACATTATCGAACCTTCAAAGAGCGTTTGAAAGATTTTCCGTGCACCGTAGATTATATTAATCGCTTTAAATCGGCAAAAGATACAAGCGAGACCCTTCAGCGATTAAAAGAGGGAAAAATTGATATACTCATTGGAACGCATGCGATTGTGGCTGGTAAGGTGAAATTCAAGGACCTCGGACTCATGATCATTGATGAGGAACAAAAATTTGGTGTTGCGGTAAAGGATAAATTAAAAACGATTCGAGCCACGGTAGACACCTTAACCTTAACGGCGACACCCATTCCAAGAACGCTACAGTTTTCGTTGATGGGCGCACGTGATTTGAGCATCATTAATACGCCTCCTCCGAACCGCCAACCTGTACTAACAGAAATTATTTCCTTCGACGAAGAAATTATCCGGGATGCCATTTCTTACGAAGTGAGTCGGGGAGGGCAAGTATTTTTTGTGAATAATCGGGTATCTAACTTAATGGAGATTTCAGGCTTATTGCAGCGCTTGTGCCCAGGCTTACGGGTAGGTATAGGTCACGGCCAAATGGATGGAGAAAAGTTAGAAAAAGTCATGATGGACTTTATGGAAGGTAATTATGACGTGCTCTTGGCTACCACCATTATAGAGTCAGGAATTGATATTTCAAATGCCAATACCATCATCATCAATGAGGCGCATCAATTTGGCTTAAGTGATTTACATCAATTGCGAGGTCGGGTTGGACGAAGTAATAAAAAAGGGTTCTGTTACCTCATTGCGCCACGTTTTAGTGTCTTAAATTCAGAAGCAAGAAAACGGTTGGAAGCCTTGGTGCAGTTTTCGGATTTAGGCAGTGGTTTTAACATTGCTATGAAGGATTTGGATATTCGAGGCGCGGGGAATATGCTTGGGGGCGAACAGAGCGGCTTTATATCGGAAATAGGCTTTGAAATGTATCAGAAAATCCTCAATGAAGCACTTCAAGAATTGCGAGAAACAGAATTCAAATCGCTGTTCGATGAACGGACCACCGATAATTTTAATGGGTTTGTCAACGAGTGTGTTTTTGAATCAGATTTTGAAGTCCGACTGCCAGACACCTATGTAAATAATGTAGCTGAACGCTTAAGTTTATACCAGGCCCTAGATAATTTAAAAACCGAAGCCGATCTTGATAATTTCAGGAAGGAGCTTATTGATCGCTTTGGTCCAATTCCAAGAGCAGGAAAAGAACTCTTGTTTTCATTTCAATTGCGATGGTTAGCGCAAGAATTGGGAATGGAGCGTTTAGTGGTAAAATCGGGTAAGTTAGTTGGGTCATTTATTTCTAATCCACAATCCCCATTTTACGAAACCGAGGCGTTTACGCTCCTTCTACATCGAATCAATGCCATGGGTAATGGGTATCGACTTGTTCAAAAAGATGATAAACTTCGCTTGGTGATCGAACCCACTCTACACATTAAAGATGCCTATGAAAAACTTCAGGCCCTGAAGGGGGAGAGTTAACAGGATGCGTCTGCAATCTTTAATTAAATTTACAATAGAAAAACGAATAGCTAATGCAAACATTTCAAAATTACATTTTAGGACAATGGGTCAGTGGTGACGGTGTTGAAACAGAGCAATTCAATGCCATAACGGGCGCAAAGATTGGTGAAGTTTCGAGTGCTGGAATTGATTTTTCTGAGGTATTGAACTACGGAAGAACGGTAGGAGGACATCCCTTACGTAAAATGACGTTTCAGGAACGTGGTCGGATGTTAAAAGCTCTTGCGCTCCATTTAATGGAACGTAAGGAAAAATATTATGAAATTAGTGCCCTTACCGGAGCCACGCGAATTGATTCCTGGATTGATATTGAGGGCGGAATTGGAAATCTCTTTGCCAATGCATCCTTAAGACGACAGTTTCCTGATTTACCTTATTATGTAGATGGGGTAGCTGCACCCTTATCCAAAAACGGAACCTTCATTGGGCATCACATTATGTTGCCAAAGCAGGGTGTTGCTGTGCACATCAATGCCTTTAATTTTCCAATATGGGGAATGCTTGAGAAAATCGCCGTTAACCTAATGGCGGGTGTCCCTGCGGTGGTTAAGCCTTCCGAATATACGAGCTTTTTAACCGAAGTTGTAGTACGCGACATTATTGCTTCTAACATTTTACCCGAAGGGTCCCTTCAATTAGTCGTTGGCTTAGGTCGTGGTATTATTGATCATGTGCAAACAGAAGATACGGTAACGTTTACGGGTTCTGCAAAAACAGGAAAAATACTGAAAGGCCTTCCGCAAATTGCCGACCGCAGCGTTTCTTTCAATTTAGAAGCAGATTCCCTCAATGCCTGTATTCTAGGTGAAAAAGCAGTACCTGGGACAGCAGAATTTGATTTGTTTATCAAAGAAGTGAGTAAGGAAATCACCGTGAAAGCAGGCCAAAAGTGTACGGCCGTGCGCCGAATTCTTGTACCAGAATCCTTAATTGATGAGGTGCAAATTGCATTAAGTAAACGCTTAGCATCTACTGCGGTTGGTAATCCCTCGGTAGAAGGGGTTCGCATGGGGGCCTTAGCAACGAAATTGCAAGTAGAACGCGTTCGAGAAAATGCTAACCTCTTGGCGAAATCTCAGGAAATCGTATTTGGTTCCATAGATGAGGTTCAAGTGCTCGGTGCAGATGCGAGTCAAGGGGCGTTCTTTTCCCCCATTTTATTCAGAAACAATAATCCATTTATCAATACCGATGTGCACGACATAGAATGCTTCGGACCGGTTTCTACCTTAATGCCATATAAGTCATTAGATGATGCCATTTCCTTAGCACGGATGGGTAAAGGATCCTTAGTTTCGTCTATTGTAACTCCCGATGATCAGGAAGCAATGGATTATGTGCTTGGAGCCGGAAGTATGCATGGAAGAGTACTTGTATTAAATGAGCGCTGTGCAAAGGAAAGTACGGGACATGGTTCTCCAATGCCTTTGCTCACGCATGGTGGACCAGGACGTGCCGGTGGTGGTGAAGAAATGGGCGGAAAACGTGGGGTGTTGCATTACCTTCAACGTACAGCCATACAGGGACATCCATCAACCATTACAAAAATTATCCAGCAATTTCAGGTTGGAGCCGACATGCCGGAAGCGAATCCACACGTGTTCAGAAAGCATTTTGAAGAATTAGTCATTGGTGAAACGGTATTTACACACAAACACACCGTTACGGACGCTGATATTGTCAATTTCGCTAATGTTTCCGGAGATAATTTTTATGCGCACATGGATGCCACGTCCCTCGAAGGAACCATCTTTGAACGTCGAGTCGCGCATGGATATTTTGTGCTTTCCAAAGCGGCAGGATTATTTGTTGATCCTAAGAAAGGTCCAGTACTATTAAATTATGGCCTAGATGAAGCCCGTTTTACAAAACCAGTATATCCTGGAGCAACGCTAGGGGTACGATTTACGGTAAAAGAGAAAATAGATCAGGAGAAACGCTCCGAAGAGGATATAGCCAAAGGAATTGTAAAGTTTCTAGTTGATGTGTATGATGAGACGGGAGAAACCGTTGCCCTAGCAACGATTCTAACGATGGTGAGGAAACTAGATCAATCGAACTGATTCCATAATTCCCAGCTTTTCAACGCTTGTGATTTAAGCATCGGAAGTCCATTTAGGGTTGCTGCGCCGCGTGATTTTGTTTCCTTTAACAGAAGTGTTTCTTCCGGGTTGTAAATTAAATCTACTACTAAATGACTAGGTCCAATGCCTTGGAAACTTGTTAAGGGACAAGAATCCATCATGGGAAACATCCCCACGGGAGTACAGTTAACAATCAGTTTACATGCACTCAGCATGGCTTCATTTACTTGCTCGTATGAAAATTGTTGACCTCCAGGTTCGTTCCGGCTAAGAAAATTCACTTGAATTCCTAAGTTTCTTAACACATAAGCCACCGCCTTTGAGCTACCGCCTGTTCCTAAGATCAATGCACGCTCGTGTTCAAACGTTAAAAAAGGCTTGATGGATTGTTGGAACCCGAAGGCATCGGTATTAAATCCAATGGATTTTCCCTTGTTGAACACAATGGTGTTTACCGCTCCAATTACCTTGGCTTCTGGACTCAATTCATCCAGAAAGGGAATGATTGCTTCTTTATAAGGAATGGTAACGTTTAATCCATGATAGGCTCCATCAAGGTTGGGTTTAACGCGTTCAATGCTGTCAAGTTCAATCAACTTATACTGGGCTTCGATTCCGTGTTGCTCAAAAAAGGAGTTGAAAAAACCAGGAGAAAAACTATGCCCCAACGATTTACCAATTAATCCATATGTTTTCATGGTACGAAGAATTCAGGTCGGTATTCAAAATGCATGGTGTCGTAATGTTTCCAACGACCACCCCAGATGAATCCGTGTTTTTCGAAAATCTCTACAATGCCCATCGGTATTCTGTTTTTATATCCGAGCGCAGCTTCTTCATTCTTGCATCCGCAATCCCACTGCCAGTAATTGGAATACGCCGTGTTTATGTCTATTGTAATTCCAAACGAATGCGCACTTAAACGCGTGGTCCCGCTAATAACTCGCCAATTGAACGTACCACCGATGTTTGTTAGGTATTTTTTCCATTCTGGATGTTGATCGAGTTCTTTGGAAACCTTAATTAAGGCGAGGTTAGCCCCATTTACGTTGGAGAATTGAATTTTTTGATTCACCAAGGTGGGACACCAGGTTACGGTGGTTAGATTCGCTTGGACCTCCTTAGCAGATTTACCATAAATTTCCTTGAAAAATGCGTCATTTCGTATTCTTCCTGCATCGGTATTGTTTTCTGAAGCCCCCTGATTATACCTATAATGAAGTTGGTCTTCAATGTCTGGCGAATCAAGAAGTTCCTGCGTGCTTTTTTCTTTTTTATCGTTATAAACCAAAGACTTACCAGATAAAAAATGCAGGTTATTTTCGTTAACCTCCTTTACATGATTCGGATATGCAGTGGTCCAAAGCGAACCACCAGAATGATAAAAAAAGGACACGTATAAAAAGAACTGAAGCATTAATTACCGCAGTTTTCTTGGTTGGAAAGGATTTGTTCCGAGAAAATTTGTCGGCTTGCTTCCGGGTAGTTAGAAACAATGCAAACATACCACACATCCGTTGAAAACGCGCCGTTTTCTTTTAATATCCATGAACCATTTACTTTTTTAAACAGGGCCTCCACATGGCAACAGTCGTATGCATCTTCAGTAAAAACTATTTCTTTACCGTCTTTCCGTTGAACTGTGCCTTCCATCCAGGCATATGAGCCATAAACCTTGAAGTGGTTTACCACAAATACAACATCTTGCTCTAAATAATTTTTGATATCCGATCTTAGAAGATCTAGCATGGCAGTACGTTCCTTCGTGTTCTCTTCGGTTTTCTTTTTGAAATCACGCAACGTTTGACTAAAGCTAAGTTGAATGGACAAAACCGCTGTAAAAAGCAGGAAAAATAAAATTCTCATCATCTTGTTTTTTTCAAAGGTAAGAAGTTCAATTTAGTTAGCCGTCATTTTGTATTTTTACAAAAATTTCACCTATGATGAATACCTATTACTCTAAGTTCATATTTTCAGTTCTGTTTTTATCGTTATGCACCGCATCTTGGGCTCAACAGGTTAAATCAATTAATTTTCCTTGGATTGACGTTCGTTCAGAAGACCTATCTGCTTACGGTGAACCGCGTATAAAAGCTTCTGAATATCAGGTTTTTCGCTTAGATGTAGAACCAATTCGGGCTTCGTTGCAGGGCATTACCTATCGAGAAGGCATGTTGAACGGATTTATTGCATCGGTAACCTTTCCTTTTTCAGACGGCACCCTGCATCAGTTTACTGCAAAACGAAATCAAACCATGCATCCTGCTTACAATGCAAAATTTCCTGAACTAATTACGCTTGACGCATATGCTTCAGATGGTTCAGGGGCCTATGGAAAATGGGATATTACACCCTCCGGCTTGCACGCTATGATTTTTATTCCAGGGCAATCTACTATTTTCATTGACCCCATGTTCGAGGGGAATAGTGAATACTACATCGTATATCAAAAACGTGAATTTTTAACCAATAAGATCATACAGTGTGACGTGGTGAATGTTGACGAAGCAAAACCTTCACATACTAATAAATCAATGTTCGGAACGTGTGAGCTTCGCACCTATCGCCTCGCGTTGTCTGCAACCGCAGAATATACAACCTTCCACGGAGGAACGGTTGCCCTAGCTGCCGCCGCTCAAGTGGTTACAATGAATCGTGTAAATGGAGTGTACGAAAAAGATATTGCCATTACGATGGTAATTATCCCAAATAATAATTCATTGATTTATACATCGGCGGCAACAGATCCATATACCAACGGTACACCAGGAACTATGATTAATCAAAACCAAACCAATGTAGATAATGTAATTGGTAGTGCTAACTATGACATTGGACATGTTTTCGGAACAAACAGTGGAGGTCTTGCAGGACTTGGTGTGGTGTGCACAGGAGGACAAAAAGCGCGTGGTGTAACGGGCAGTGGTGCGCCGATTGGTGATCCGTTTGACATTGACTATGTTGCGCATGAAATGGGGCATCAGTTTGGAGGTAATCATACCCAAAACAATAATTGCAATAGCGTGGCAGCAGCCCGAAGAGAACCAGGAAGCGCCAGTACGATCATGGGGTATGCCGGTATTTGTGCACCCAATGTACAAAACAACAGCGATGATTATTTTCATGGATATAACTTACAAGAAATAAGCAATGAAATTTTAAGCAACGGACATCAATGCGAGGTGATTACTGCCTTAAATAATACCCCGCCTGTGATTAATTCCACCAGTGGAAATATTGTGGTTCCAATCTCTACACCTTTTATTCTTACCGCCCATGCAACGGATGTTGATGGAGATGTACTATCTTATTTATGGGAACAAATGGATAATGAAGCAACGCCCCAACCACCGGTAGCGACTGCAACGGGGGGACCAAATTTTAGAAGTTTTGATCCATCGCTTGATTCCAACCGTTATTTCCCAAACCTTGCTTCCCTCGCTTCAAATGGTCCCTTTACTTGGGAGGTATTACCATCGGTTGCTCGGGTAATGGATTTTAGGCTTTCCGTACGAGATAATCATGGTGCAGGTTCATGTAATGATTATACAGATGTTACGGTATCAACCAATGCTTCCGCAGGGCCATTTGTAGTCACTTATCCTTCTGCAACCGGAATTACGTGGGTTGGCGGAAGTTCCCAAACAGTAACATGGTCCGTTGCCAATACCAATGCCGCACCGATCAATTGTACGGATGTTCGCATACTCCTTTCGGTAGACGGTGGACAAACCTATCCGTACGTGCTTTCTGCAACTACAGCGAACGATGGAACAGAAACCATTGCCTGTCCTAACGTTTCTACTAACACCGCCCGTGTGATGGTGATGTCGGGGGCGCAAACCTTCTTTGATATTTCAAATAATAACTTCACCATTACCTGTGGAACGACGCAAACACCGGTATTTAATTCCCTTTCAGTTGCTTGTCAAAACGATGCAGCCTTTGGCTTACCAGGTACTTCTGACAATGGCATCACAGGATCTTGGACTCCGGCATTGAATCTAACTACTCCGGGAACATTTACCTACAGCTTTAATCCCGCAGCCAATCAATGTGCAAATGCTGTAAGCGCTCAGCTAACTGTTCAGCCGCAAGTAGAACCAGTATTTTCCAATCCAACCACAGTTTGTCAGAATGATCCATTCATCTTACCTACTACCGCTCAAAACGGAATCACAGGCGCATGGGATCCTCAAGTGAATACACAGGTGGTTGGCAGCACAACCGTAACATTTACTCCAGATGCAGGACAATGTAGTAATTCAGTAAATCAAACGATCGTCGTGAATGCAACGCCC
The DNA here is from genome assembly GCA_044353585.1 of Crocinitomicaceae bacterium. Classification (GTDB taxonomy): domain Bacteria; phylum Bacteroidota; class Bacteroidia; order Flavobacteriales_D; family Crocinitomicaceae; genus UBA952. Next base: position 66,644 of record JBILBR010000012.1, read on the forward strand.
ACCAATGCGATAACACAGAGCGGAATCACGCTTTCTTCGGTGGCAACAGGAGTAACGTATCAATGGATTGACTGCAATACGAATCAACCGGTGGTTGGTGCTACAGACCAAAGCTTTACCACTACAGAAGCTGTTGGCACGTATGCAGTCATAGTTACCGCAAATGGTTGTTCGGATACCTCAATATGCACAAGTGTTGATCAATCTGGTCTTAGTGAAGGGGGCTTTAACATTGGATTAATTCCAAATCCAGCCAATGAAAGTGTATTGATTCAATGGGATACGGATGTCGTTTATATGATTGAACTCCTCGATGAAGCAGGGAAAATTGTGCGCCGAGGATACCTTAAAGGAGCAGTTCAACAGGTGGAGTTTTCTTTAGCTCAAATTGCAGCGGGTGTTTATCACGTGCGTTTGATTGGCGCGAATAATGTAGCAATTAAGAAACTCATAAAATTATAATGCGTCCATTTTATATTATTTTCTTTCTTTTCGCGCACTTCATTGGGTATAGCCAGACCTATTACCTAACTGGCCGACCATTTCCCTTAGAACGAAATAATGCCATCAAGGAAGTCGGTAAACAATGGGGGATTGATGTTAAATATGCCGGTAATGATGTGGTCGAAGCAGTTGGACTTGATTCTTTGAATAAGCTAATTGATGATCAATACGCCTTTATTCAGACGAAAAAAGGTTCTGTGTGGTTAGGTGATTTTTTTATGCAAGTAGATGAGGTGGAAGCCATACATAAAGAAATTAGGCAATTCGTATTAAATACCCAGTATATTCCACGGGGAGATTATCCTGAAAGAAAATTAATCATTACTCGAAGCAATAAACGAACATATCGGGTAGTGGTGGTTGAAGTACAATCAAGTGAGCGTGTTACGTGTTTTTCCGAGTGCCTTGTGCGTTGGACAAAACGTAGAAAATTGACCGCGCAAGAAGGATGTTCTTTACCCTTTCAATTTCCTGAAAACGGAATAATTTTAAAGTAGGATTGGAAGCGAGGGTATTAAAGTCAACTGGGAGTTGGTATGTGGTAGAAACAGCGACAGGCGAGGTGTTTAATGCCCGCTTGCGGGGAAAATTTAAACAAACGGGACTGAGGTTAACAAATCCCATTGCTGCAGGTGATCGAGTTATTTTGAAGAATCAAAGAGATGAGGAAGGGAATCATGTCATCGAAGATATCTTACCCAGAACTAATTATGTATCAAGAAAATCTACCAATCTAAGTAAGGAAATGCAGATTTTAGCAGCGAATATTGATCAGCTGTTTATCATTGTCACCCTGAAGGATCCCAAGACACACCCCTTGTTTATTGACCGTTTTTTGGTTGCGGCAGAATCCTTTAGAATTCCCGTTACCCTATTATTCAACAAGGTGGATTTGTATACTAAGGTTGAATCTGATTTGTATAAAACCTTGTCCGAAATGTATGAGCGCATCGGTTATCCCTGTTATCAAATACAGAGCACGGACAAGAATTCGGTGGAATTTTTAAAAAAGCTCATGCAAGGCAAGCAGGTGATGCTAGGAGGAAACAGTGGGGTGGGAAAATCATCCATTGTTAATGCATTGGACGCTTCTGTACAGTTAAAAACAGGAGAAATATCTGCAGCTCATCAGCAAGGAAAACATACCACCACCTTTGCTGAAATGCATAAGTTGAGTTTTGGTGCCTATGTGATAGACACCCCTGGAATCAGATCGTTTGGCTTGGTAGATTTGGAAAAGGAACATCTAGGGCATTATTTCCCGGAAATACGTGCAGCTATGGAAAATTGTCGCTTTAATAATTGCATGCACTTGAATGAACCGGGTTGCGGTGTAGTTAAGGCGGTGGCAGATGGCGTAATCTCAAATCTGCGTTATGCGCATTACAAAGCGATTTTGGAAGAGGAAGATAACGACCCATATAGAAGGAGTAAATTCTAATGAAAGTAGTCATTCAGCGTGTTTCGGAGGCCTCTGTTATGATCGATGGAGAAGTCTATAGTCAAATAAATCAGGGTTTTGTTGTCCTTTTGGGTGTCGGTCAAACGGATGACGAACAAGACATTAATTACTTGGTTCAAAAAATCTTAGGCTTGCGGATCTTTTCTGATCCTGAAGGAAAAATGAATTGCTCCTTGGATGAGGTAAATGGGGAAGTATTACTAATCAGTCAATTCACCCTCTTCGCATCTACAAAAAAGGGAAATCGTCCGAGTTATATCGATGCAGCACCTCCAAGTATGGCAATACCCTTGTATAAAAAATTCATTGAATCTATAGAGGTATCTTTAGGTAGCCGCTTAAAAACTGGAATATTTGGTGCCGATATGAAGGTGAGTTTAATCAACGATGGCCCTGTGACCATTCAAATGGACTCAAAAAACAAGGCTTAGTAGCCGGATTCTTTTTCTTTGGTATCAATCGTATAAACTAAGCCAAAGTTCAATCCTGCGGCAGCCGCTCGTGTTTTGTAATAATCAGGATATAACAATGAATTGGATAACGAGTTGCCAAGGGCATCTACCCCTTTTGCATCTTTAATGCCATATTGTAAACGTAAACCGAAGATGATTCCTAGCGGTACACTTTTCAGAATTTTACGGTTAATTCCGAAGCCTATGAATGCATTGGAATAACTTTTAGCATATTCAACCGATGCATTTTTGTCATAATTAATAAAGCCATCATTCGTGTACATCGCACTTCGAATCTTATTATATTGAGCACCCAACTCAAAATAAGCTCCTCCTTTGTTTTGGAAACGAAGGTAAATAGGCATTTGAAAGGTTTTTAGGTTTACCATTGACGTGTAACTTTGAGTGAGAAATTCACCCGCATATTCTGCGTTGTGCGCTCCGAAATTTGTTTCTAATCCTACACTAAAAAAACCCATGCGTAAACCAAACCCAAGCCCGTAATTACTACCCCAACTTGGCGCATAATCTTGTTCTTTACCTTGATCAGAAATGTTCTGATTAAATAACCACGTAGAATTAACTTGCCCTTTTGCGGCAATATCAAAGCCAAGTTGCGCCATTGATGTACTTACAAATAGAGCGATAAAAAGGAAGGAATAGAAAAATTTCATATGATTAGTTTTTACAAGTATAATAATTTCTATTTATTGTTTTGCTGCCGAATGTATAAAATGTAAAATACCCCATCCTTTTTATCCAATAATTCCATTTCAGCCATGTAGTAGGGCGTTTGAAGTTTTTCACCGGAGACATATACAGGGTTAAAGTTGGAATTACTGACCAAGATGTTGTATCCATCGCCACTGTTTATAAAGGCTTTTTCAATCTTCCAACTCACCCCTTCAGGAACAGTTAAGCTGCTTCCACCATAGGCGGATTTAACAAATGTAGTGTCTTGTGCGAGCGATTTCCCTATCCAAATCAATAAAAAGAAAGAAAACAGCTTGCTCATGGAATAATATTGAATTCAATGACGGAATACCCGCGTGCGCACAAACCGGAATTGGTACAGGTGCATATGTTTGATCCGGCAGGCACCCATATTGGCAGGTTTGTCATTTGTTCACCGGCATTATGAATACCAAAGCTAATTGGGATATTGTTAATCGCTAAGTAACGACCAGAATATAGGTAGTAAAAGGAAGGCACCCCACATGCAGGAAATAGAGATAAGGTTGTTCCTGATGTTTGAACACCATACACATCTTGATCTCCCGCGGTAAATACACTTTCAATTTTCCAGACCTTGCCTGCGGGTACCGTTTGTGGAGGATCCGTATTGGAGATGATTTTAGCTTGGTTAAATTGCAAATTGCCTTGTGCTAGGAAAAAACCAACGAAAATTATTAAAAATAAAGGGGTTAATAGGTACTTCATTATGGAACGATATTAAATTCTAAAACACTGGCCACACCACTCGTTAAGCCACTAAAAAAAACATTTTGCCCGCCGGTTATCCAATATGGAAAGCTATCGAATACGGGGCCATAGCCTGTGTGCGTATTTTTAAGAAACGCTTGTTGTCCCGCAACAGATACGCTAAAAAATGATGAGTAAGAACTGAGCCCTACTCCTTCGATTTTCCATACTTTACCGGCAGGAACGCTGTAATTATTTCCGTTACTAGTAAACGATAAATTAAGCACTTGATTAAGCTGAAGATTTCCTTGTGAAAAACCATTCAAATAAAGGAAGATGCACAATATAAATAACACTTTTCTCATGGGATGATATTGAATTCGATAATGCTAATGTAAGTTTTTGCCGTTACACTTGGTGGAGGACAAATGCAACTGTTACTGTAGGATCCTGCATTTGGCGTACAGGTTTTAGTTTCTCCAGCAAGCGTTGTTCCGGCGGGAAGCCATAGTGGTGAACCTGTATTTCCCGCACTTGCTTTTACGCCATTAATTGTAATTGGATTGGTTGAAGATACTTGGCAGGATTGTGTCGTGTAACTAGACCATAATTGAGTGGACCCATTACATGGAGAACAACTACCACTGCCGCTACTGGCTTGAAAATAAGGTACTGCTTCATATACAATGTTTTCAATTTTCCAGACTTTACCCGCAGGAACAGTCGCGGTATTGTTGTCAATTAAAAGCACTTGATTGAATTGCAAGTTGCCTTGGCTTTGAATTAAGTGCGAAAATCCACCGATAATTAAATAAAAATGAAACTTCATATGTAGGTTAGGTGTCTCGAAATTATATAATTGTTTTCATCTTTCGAAATTATGCTTTTATTAAATCACAATCTTTTTGAATTTAATTTTTAAACAACTTTACTATCTTAGACCCACTAAACTATTGCTATGAACCTTACTATTACCTTAAAACTTAAGCGAGTTCTTGCCTTAATCGTTATCAATCTAAACCTGTTTTTGTTCGCTCAAACACCGGAAGGAATTAACTACCAAGCGGTAATCCGCAAAACCAACGGAACCCTGGTAACTAACACTACCGTAGCAATACGGATACAGATAAAACAAAACTCTGCAACGGGAACCGTGGTATATTCGGAAAGACAAAGTGCAA
>JBILBR010000006.1:0-123391 GCA_044353585.1 Crocinitomicaceae bacterium
GTTGACCCACTAGGGCTCGAACCTAGACTCTTCTGAACCAAAATCAGACGTGTTGCCAGTTACACCATGGGTCATTGGGTGCGCAAAGTTAGGAACTTTATTTAATTTTCAAAAAATCCAATTTGAAATTTATCGTTGGAATTTTCTCTCAACGCGATATATTCCTAAATTCGCGTCTATATATTATACTTTTTCTCATGAATTTTAAAAAGCTTAATACCTTAATTGGTTGGACTGTATTTGCGATTGCCACCAGTGTTTATCTAATGACCATGGAGTCTACAGCCAGTTTGTGGGATTGCGGTGAATATATTACTGCGGCATATAAATTAGAGGTAGGCCACCCTCCAGGTGCCCCCTTATTCATGGTGTTGGGGCGGTTATTTTCATTTTTCGCTGCGCCTGAATCTGTGGCACTTTGGATTAATGCCTTGTCAGCTGTATCCAGCTCATTAACCATATTGTTCATGTTCTGGTCTATGAGCCTTTTGTTAAAAAAACTAGTTCTCACTCAAAAAGGTGAATTAGGAACGTACGATGGGGTAATGGTGTTGTTCGCTTCTGCAATTGCAGCATTAGCCTATACATTTTCAGATTCTTTTTGGTTCTCTGCGGTTGAAGGCGAAGTTTATGCCATGGCGTCTTTGTTTACAGCGGTTATTTTTTGGGCCGCCTTAAAATGGGATGAAGAAATGAATTTAGTTGAAAACCAGAATGCAAGTCCAAATCGTTGGATTTTAATTATTTTCTTCATGTTAGGTTTGGCTGTAGGGGTCCACTTACTCGGAATTCTTGTTGTTCCTGCCATTGGATATTTAATTTATTTCAATGTATCCAAAAAAATTACTTGGGTTTGGTTTCTTTTGACGGGAGTAATTTCTGTATTTGCTCTTGGGTTCATTCAAGAAGGAATTATTCCTGGATCTATTGCACTTGCAAGTTCTTTCGAAGTGTCCTTTGTTAACTCTTTCGGATTGCCCTTTTTTAGCGGAACATTATTCTTCTTCATTATATTGATTGCAAGTTGTGTTTTTGCCATTAAATATGCAAGAAAAAAACAACACACGATTTTATATAATGTAATTATGGGACTTACTGTATTGCTTATAGGGTATGGTTCTTTTGCAGTAATTGTTATTCGTTCAAATGCAAATACGCCTTTGGATGAAAACGACCCGGAAAATCTAGTTACGCTTCATTCCTATTTGAAACGAGAACAATATGGGTCCAACCCGATATTTTTTGGTCAGTATTGGAATTCATTTCGACTGAATGAAACCTTAAATGAGAATGGTCAACCGCAATTAACATCCAAAGATGGTTGGGGAGATCTTTCTCCGTATTACCTGCGACGTTTTGTGGTTCAAGAAGGTGAAAACGATGTGAAGGCATTTATAAAAGAAGCCGATGCAAAAGCATGGATGACCAGGAACAAAGGAGCCTATACCTTAGCAGAAAAATACTACGAGAGTAATAGTTCGATTAGAATTGGCGCTGAACCCGCCTATGCTCAAACCACTATTTTCCCGAGAATGTATGCGGAAACTCCTCAACATATAAATGGTTATAAGGAATGGAGTGGTTATGATCCTGCTGACGGAGCCGGTGAAGAATTAGGAAGAGACGGAATGCGTCTTCCTACCATGGGAGAAAACCTTACCTATTTATTTCGATATCAAGTAAATTGGATGTATATGAGATACCTGCTATGGAATTTCTCTGGACGCCAAAATGACATTCAAGGCCATGGAGATAATCTTCGTGGAAATTGGATTAGTGGCATTGATTGGGTTGATACACCACATGTTGGCCCTTCAGATGCTCAGCCATTCTATACCAGTGAAAACCCGGCGCATAACCGATTCTTTTTAATTCCTTTCGCCTTTATAATTCTTGGAATCTTTTTCCATTTCTATAGGGCGCCAAAGGATGCTTTTGTTCTTACGCTTGCGTTTTTATTTACAGGCCTCGCCATTGTTGTCTATTTAAATCAAAAACCGCTTGAACCTAGAGAACGAGATTACGCTTATTCAGGTTCTTTCTATTTCTTCGCCATGTGGCTTGCATTTGGGGTTTACGCACTTTATGATTTCATTACTTCATTAGACAAGAAAATCATGCTAAAACTCTCCTATTATTTAGGTGGTGGCTTACTGTTGTTTTTCTTATTTGGCTATGGTAGACTATGGATTACTACCCTATTGATTATTGGTTTATTGACAGGCCTATCATATGCCTTAAAACAAATTAAATTGAAATCGAATGTCTCGGTATTAATCATAAGTGCATTGGGCTTTTTATCACCCCTCCTTATGGGTTCTCAAGGGTGGGATGACCATGACCGAAGTGGAAAAACTTCAGCACGCGATTTAGCCTACAACTATTTAAACTCTTGTAAGAAGAATGGAATTCTCTTTACCAACGGAGATAACGATACCTTTCCGTTGTGGTATTTACAAGAGGTTGAAGGAAAACGCACAGATGTTCGTGTGTGTAATCTTTCACTTATGGGAACAGATTGGTACACGAATCAAATGAAAATGAAGGCATATGATTCTGATCCATTACCGATTGAATATCGAGAAGACCAAATTTTAATGTATGCTGGCAATACTGATCAAGTATATTTCTTGCCCTTATTAGAACTTTCAAGTCTGAGTAACGATGAAGCGCTGTTAAAAAAAGTAATTGACCTTAGGTTGAAAAAAAATAAAACTATTGCTACCCAAGTTGTAAATTACTTTAATGGAAAAATGGGTATGATGCGAGGTTCTTTTTCCGTTACCCAACCAAATTTACAAGGGGCGTTTGATAAAACATGGAATCAGATTACTTCTACGGATACAGTAGATCTTTCTAAGAACATTATTGGCAAATTCACCGGAATCAATCAGATTTTTCAAAGTATTCAGCAAGGTGCTATTAAAATTGAAGACGGCGCAGCAAAAGAACTGCAAACACTTTTCGATGAATTTGAAAAACCATGGATGAGTGTTGATTTAAGTGATGCAATGGAATTTGTTCGTACAGATGAGAACTTCATTATTGATCGCGATGGAAACCACATTAACTTTTTCCCATCTAGCAAATTTTATTTGAATGTCAACAAGCAAAATGCAGTTGCTTCTCAAATAATTAATAAGGGTCAATTAAGTCAATGCGCCAATGAGATTGAATTTGCCTTTAATGAAGATCAAGACCGATACTTAACAAGAGACGAGGTTATGATGATGGATATAGTGGCAAACAACGATTGGAAACGAGGAATTTACTTCTCAAGTAATCGCGGGTCATCATTCTCTCTTGCTTTACTAAATGGCGGATGGGTTAAGCAAGTTGGACTGGCTTATGTTGTGAGTCCTATCAAAACAGCGGTAACAGATTTTTACGATCGTAATGAAATGTTCAGAACCATTTCATCGGTTTTCCAATACGGTGATATGGCAAATCCAGATGTGTTGACCGATTACTATGCTAGGAGACATACAACACAATTTCGTGCTAACTTTTTAATTTTAGCTGAGCAGTTTTATCTTCAAAAAGATACTAAGAAAGCCATTGGTTTATTGGATCAATCACTAAAAGTAATGCCGATTGAAACTGTTTTAGATTTTGGCGAAGTTAACGCATGTGACCCTATGAATATGTTGACTTACAATCAAAACAATCGTTCATATCTTTATGCGGAACAAGAAATTCGTGCAAAATGCAGCGGTAATCTAAACGAACACGTTCAACTTTACTTCCTATGTAAAGCGGACAAAAAAGGAGCCTTACTTGGCAATAAATTAATGGATCAATACGAAACCGTATTAAATTATTATGAAAAAGCTCCTATTGAATTAAGTTCAAATATTCAAAATACCGAAGACCTATTTGCAGTTACGGATGCGATTTTCAAGATGTATATCACATTGGAGGACCCTATGGTTCATGCTGAAAATAGCGCATTTGGAAAACGATTAAAAAAGAATCTTGATCGGATTTACAAAAAAATAATCCCCTCGATGTCTTCTAAACTAATCGCCTTAGGAAATGATAATGGAGAAGATGTAAGAATGGGAATAGGCGTTTATGGTCAACGATATGGTTCATTAACTGAAAACTTAAAAGCCATGGGTGAACATTATGGATATTTACCTAAAACTATCATGCCCGCTAAAGAACAAGCACCTGAATCTGCCTTGCCAATGATGCAAGGACAATAACATGTGGACTCGGATTTGGCGAGTTGAATGGATAAAGTTGCTTTTTCCGCGCTTCGTATGGAATGTTCCAAATGATTCGCATGTGTTTTTAACGTTTGATGATGGACCTCATCCGGTTGCAACCCCAAAGGTGCTGGAGGTATTGAATCGTTTTGGAATAAAGGCAACATTTTTTTGTGTAGGGGAAAATGCTCAAAAGTATCCTCAAATCATACGGGAGATTGAACAGGCAGGACATGTATTAGGGAATCATACCTTTCATCATGAAAATGGATGGAAAACCAATCATGAAGCATATTTTTCATCCATAGAAAAAACGAGTAAGGTAATTAACTCCCGGTTTTTTCGGCCTCCATATGGAAGAATCAATCTGCGAACTATTTCGCGCTTAAAAATTGAAGGGTATCACATAATAATGTGGACCTGGCTAAGTAAAGATTACAATTCGCGAGTTAATAATAACTCGATAATATCAGCGGCTAAACGAATTAAAGCGGGAGATGTCTTGGTATTCCATGACAGTGCCAAAACTCAGGATCGAATAGAGGAACTCCTGACACAGATTATTCCACTTATTTTATCCAAACAACTAACATTCAGTACTTTTGTAAACGAATGAAAAAAACAAGAAACAAGAAAACAACAAGCTATTTTCTTGCCATTTTATCGGCATATATTATCCTTCAATTCTTATGGTGGGGCTATATGCTTATTAAGGAAAATCCTGCGAAAGCAACCATGGTTATAGGAGAAGGGAGCGTTTTCTTACTCATACTTATTTATGGGATATGGCGCTATCAACTGAGCATGCAAAGAGAACTATCTTTACATCAACGTCAATCAAACTTTTTACTTTCCGTTACCCATGAATTAAAAACGCCAATTTCGTCCGTACAGCTGATTCTTCAAACCATTATTAAGCATGAATTAGAACCTAATCAAATTCGTGCTTTTCTTGAAAAAGCATTAGATGAAAATAAAAAGTCTGAATCTCTGATTCAAAATATGCTACATGCCGCTAGCCTAGAAAACCAGCGTATCGAGTTGTTTCGTTCGGTAATTTCTACGGATGAATTCAACGTTGGATTACAGAATCAACTGAAAGAACGCTTTCCAGATTCAACGATTAACATAATTAGCCCGTCTATGTTTACATTTCAAGCAGATAGATTCATGCTTGAGGGTGTCTTAATTCATTTAGTCGAGAACAGTGTTAAATACGGTGCACAACACATCGCTATTGATCTTGAAGAAGAAGTGAATCGCGTCATAATACAAGTCTCAGATGACGGGATAGGCATCAACGAAGCCGATCGTCCATTCATTTATGATAAATTCTTTCGTTCCGGAGATGAAAATAAACGGGAGAAACCAGGAACTGGCCTTGGACTATTTATAGCCAAACAATTTATTGAATTACACCAAGGAGAACTAACGCACAAGGAGCAGTTTCCGAAAGGGTCAATATTTACGATAACATTACCAAAATGAATAAAAAGGTCGGACTAATCATTTTAGACGGTTGGGGCATAGGTGATCAAACAAAAGCAGATGCAGTTTATCAGGCAAATACGCCATATATGGACCATCTTATGTCACATTACCCCAACAGTAAACTCAGTGCTTGTGGGGTGGCTGTTGGATTACCTCAAGGACAAATGGGCAATTCGGAAGTCGGGCATCTGAATATTGGGGCGGGACGAATTGTATACCAAGAATTGTCGCGTATTAATAATTCCATACAAGACCGTAGCTTTTTTAGCAACCAAACCTTACTGGATGCACTTTCTTATGCTGCTAAGAACGACTGTAAGATACATTTACTTGGTTTAGTCTCAAATGGTGGCGTACATAGTGCGTTTAATCACCTTGAAGCCCTAATCGATCTCTGTTCAGAAAAGGATGCAAAAAAAGTTTACATTCATGCCATCACCGATGGGCGTGACTGCGATCCGAAATCTGCGATTACAGATTTTAAAGCACTTCAACAACGCCAAACATCGCACATTAAAATGGCATCTGTTATTGGGCGATATTATGCCATGGACCGAGATCGCCGATGGGAGCGTGTTGAGAAAGCATATAAACTTTATGTAAACGGCGAGGGTGTACATATCAATTCTGCGACCGAAGCGATACAAAAATCTTATGATCATGGCGTTACAGATGAGTTTATCAATCCCATCCTTTGTGATCAAGATGGTTTAATCGAACCAGGAGACGTAGTAATTAGTTTCAATTTCCGAACCGATCGTCCGCGAGAAATAGCCGAGGTTCTTTCTCAACATGCCATTGAAGGGTTTGACATGAAGCCCCTGGAGTTATATTATGTAACCATGACTACCTATGATGATTCCTTCAGGAACATGCATGTGGTTTTTCAAAAAGACAATTTAGCGCAAACCTTAGGCGAAGTATTAGCTGCTCAGGGTAAGACTCAGGTTCGCATCGCTGAAACGGAAAAATACCCTCACGTCACCTATTTTTTTAACGGAGGCCGAGAAGAACCCTTTGAAAAGGAAACACGGTTAATGATTAATTCTCCAAAAGTTGCAACCTATGACTTACAACCGGAGATGAGTGCCGAGGAAGTTAAATCAACCCTGATTTCATATGTGAAACAGCAACTCCCCGATTTCTTTTGCCTGAATTTTGCGAATCCCGATATGGTTGGTCATACAGGGGTTTATGACGCCATTGTAAAGGCTGTTGAAACCGTAGATAATAACCTGAAAGAAATCATTGAAACCTTACTTCCCTTGGGATATTCATTTATTGTTATTGCGGATCATGGCAATGCTGATTACGCCTTAAACCCGGATGGAAGCCCGAATACGGCACACAGTCTAAATCAAGTGCCCTGTGTGTTAGTGTATGCTGGGAATGAGACCATAACCGATGGAGTATTAGCAGATGTTGCGCCAACCATATTAGCACTCATGGAATTGACGCAACCGAAAGAAATGACCGGAAAATCACTTATAAAAAAAGGGGCCTAAGCCCCTTAAATTATTTAATCCCTAATACTTCTTTTGCTTGTTTATCGGCTGGATCTAAGTCGTAAACAATTTGAAAGTTTTCAATGACTTTAGCTTTATCTTTTTCTGTTGATGTAGCATAGAAATTACCCAAATATCTTGCGGCTTCAATCACCATTTTTTTATTGGAATCTTTCTTACGGTCTTCACCAACTACGACCTCTAATACCTTAGCGTAATGCGGTTTAGCCAACCAAAGCTCATTTTTTAAATCCATTTGGTAATTACTTCTAGCTCTCCATAAGTAAGCAGGTGCATAGTTAGGAGACATCGCCGCAACTTTACCAAACAAGGTATCCGCTTCTTTAAAATTCTTAGGTCCAGCATAATAACATTGACCCAAGTTATATACTTCAGCCAGTGTTAATTCAACTAAGGCTTGTCGCTTCAAATACATTTCGATTGCCTTATCATATTTTTTCATCTTATAATAAGACTTTGCAATTTCAAGGGTTAATTCCTTTGCTGCATTTTCATTCATTCCTGCAGCGCGTTCCCATTCTAATAAACCAAGTGAATCCTTTCCGAGTTTCATGAATAAGGAACCTCTGATTTTGTAATCGATAAAGTTAATGTTTGCAGCTGGCACCAAGGTGAAAAAGCGATCACTTGCATCAAGCCCTATTTGGGCACCATTTTCTATAGATTTGCACTCTGCATAAGACCCGGCTAACATTCGCTCCGTATAAAAATTACGGAAGCCTGCTTGATTTATGGTGTTAACCTCTTCGATTACTTCACAATATTGCTTTGCAGCAAACATAGCATTCGCATAACGATATCTTGATTCAACATTACTATTAAGTGCAAGATATTTTTTCCAATCTTGAATCGCAAGTTTCATTTTATCAAAACGCATGAACATCTCCGCGCGTTCACGATACGCAGGGGCAAATGTTGAATCAATTGCGATTGCTTCTTTGTATATTTTGTTAGCCTCCTCATAATTCTGGGCGGCTTGATAAATATTTGCAACACGAAGTTTACCGCGAGGCGAATTCTTGTTAATATCCAATACGATGTTGTAACTTTTTATAGCCGGACTCGCATCTTGCGGAGTTTTAGCGTATAATGCATCACCTTGCAGTAAGTAGTTGTCCTCATTGGAAGGGTCTTTTGTTATTGCTTCCTGAAGCAATGTCAAGGCTTGATCAAGGTCTTTGTTTTCAGACTCTATATACATTTCTGCAATTCCACGAATTACTTCAGCTCTTTTGAGGTTTGTTTTCTTTCCTTTGGTAAGTTCCATGGCTTTCAATACTTCTGCTTGAGCACCCGCCTTATCTCCTTTTAACCAAAGTACACGAAATTTCCCTATCAATGGCATCGGAGTAAGTTTATCCATCTCATATCCTTTATTCCACACAAGAATTGCTGAATCAACCTCCCCTTTTTCAAAGTAACAATCTCCAAAGTAAAAATACACATCGCCGTTGGTTGGTTCCTTCGCTACAAGCGATTTGAAATCAATTAAAGCGTCGGCATAACGCTCATTTTCTGTTTTTTTGATTGCTTCGCTCAAGGTCTGCGCAAACAAACCACTTATAGAAAGAAATAAGGCAGAAAATAATACTGTTGTTTTCATGATATAAAATTTAAAACTCACCTACAATTGGTTTGCCAAAGTTACTTTGGAATTCGGTTAACGCAAAGAAATTAATAAAAAATTACTGAGTGGTCAATTGAATTAGCCTTACCGGAGCCTTCGCAGGTACCAATTCTGATTTTTGTATAATTAACTGCCCTTTCTCTCCAATCATAAATAAAACAAATCCTGTATTTAATCCGGATCGATTTCCTTTATTGATCATCCACATCTCTCGATGTAATGGATACTCTTTTGTCCATATTGTACCTGCAAATGGTTGAAAACCTTCTTCACCGTCATGTTGACTTACATGCATTACCTGAACACTATCTAAGAAATTCATTACATCAAAATCTTCTTGATCTGAAATCCAATTAACACCAATTACTCCTATGGCTTGCTTATTGTGTTTCACATAGTCGATTACTTGCTCATTTGAATTCAGTGCGTACACATTTTTTGATAGGGTTGACTTTCCAGATAACTTAGTTAGATAGTTAAAATTAGCTGAATTCACTTTATCAAAAACAATTTTCACTGGCTTCCCACTCCCCTTCCATGTGGCGCCATCAGAAGATATCCACGCCTTAAGACGGTCAACAGAAATCGTCGTATCCATATTATCTGGATGTATAATTAGCGCTACTGCGTCGTAGGCGATCAAATCGCTTTGAACCTGAACATTTTGAGATTTCAAGAACTTTTTCTCTTTGTCTGTGAAATCTCGGGAAATACAAATAGTCTTTACTTTATTATCAAAAAACGCTTTTACAATTTCGCCTTCCGGGAGATAGGTTGGTTTAACTATTGCTTTCGGAAACAAACTTTGGAAGGTATAAATACTTGTTTTAAATAAGGGTTTATATGAATCCTCCAAAAACACTTCAATGTTGCCTCGGCCGTGCGTATCAGACTGATAAGCGAGTGGGTTTTCATGCGTTTCGCAGGCGGTTAAACTCAAAATTCCCAATAAGCCTAAAACCAATTTAATCCTCATGTTGTTTTTTTTTAAATATCTTGATTGAGCGATAGACACGAAACAGGGAATACGCAATTAAGACCCCAACCAGTACCCATCGCTTCCAACCGAAAAGCCCAGGTAATTGATCTGTAAACGCAATAAATAAAGCTAAAAGCAGCGCTGCAAAAACTACGGTTAATCCGATGGCAGCATTAATTATTCTAAAATTCATGATATAAAAAAATCCCCAAATTTCTTTGGGGATTAAATGTATGGTTACTGATTAGTTTACCTCAAACTTAACCGGTAAAGTTACCCAAGTTCTTACTTCACGACCACCGTTTTTACCGGCTTTCCATGAAGGCATTTTCTCAACAACTTTTACCGCTGCTTTATCACAAGCCTTACAACCAGCTAACGGAGTAGCTACAGATACATTAGAGATTCTACCGTCTTTCTCAACAACAAAGCGCACAGTCACACGGCCTTTGATGCCTAAATCGATTGCTTCCTGTGGATAATCAATATTATCATTGATAAACTTAGCCATTTCAGCAAATCCACCTGGGAAATCCGCCTCTTCTTCTACGAATGTCTCAATCGGATCCGGTTTGGTATCGATTTGCTTAGGTGTATCATCAGTTTGTTGTGGAGGGTCAAAATTCTCATCACTTCCATCTTGCGTTTTATCACCCGCCTTCGTGTCTTCTAATTGATCTTGTGTAGGTACTGGATCGGTTACCGGATCATCTTCTATTACAGGAGGAATAAATGCAGTCATTTTTTCCAAAGGTGGTGGAGGTGGTGTAGTTGGCGGAGGAGGCGGTAAATCCTTTGGTGGAGGTTGAACCGTCCACGTTTTATCGCTTCCTTTAGGAGCCTCAATCTCTTCTTTCGGTAAATTACGTATAATAAACATGGCCAATGATCCTAATACAAAGGCAAGAATCATACTAGCCATAATTAGGGTAAGCCTTTTATTGTAATTCTTACGTAAGGTATACGCTCCGTATGCCTTATTTCGATTTTCAAAAACTAACTCGTTCCTTACCTGCGATGTTACCAACCATCCTTTGGCTGAAAAATAACTAAACAATGAGTATGTGGAAACTAATCCTACAATGACCCAAACTACTGCTAATTCCATGGCGTTACTTTTTTAATTGGGTTTCTAATAATTTAAGTTCTGCCGGAAGCATTGGTACAGGGGCAATTACTCCAATTTCTGCAATTTTAACCTCATCAATTAAATCAATGAAATTCTTACACAGTGCCTTATCATCCGTTTTAACTAAAACTTTCAAGGCTTCAGGTTTTCCTTTCAATTGCTCTAACTCACGCGTGTAGGTTGTGTCTGCCATTTGTTTCGCTTTCACCTTCTTTACCATTCCCTCCTTACGAAGTAGAACGTAAGAATTCAAATCAGCTAACACCTTTCTAAGACCTGAAGCGCTAAAATTTGTTTCAGTTAATTTTGTTGGTCCATTTTTTCCTGGTCGATCAGCTGGATAGAACTCACCGGTGTAATAGAAAATTTTGTCCTTAGACAAAAGGAAGGTAATTCCATTATTTAATTTTGGGGCATTCTTGTCAACGGGTTCATCGATTTTGGCAGGATAGGCCAAGCTCATTACTTTCGGTTTACTAAAAGTAGATGTTAAAACGAAGAACGTAAGTAGAAGAAAAGCCAAATCTACCATTGGCGTCATATCAACTCGTGTTGATGACTTCTTCGCTCTTTTCTTCCCTTTGTCGTGACCACCGCCACCACTTTCTGCTATTTCTGCCATGGTTAGTTGGGATTATTCGGATTAAACTCCGAAGATGTAACAAAGTTCAAATTATTCAAATTCAACTCACGAAAGACGTCAATTACTTTTTCAGCTTTTTTGTAAACAGATTTACCATCCGCACGAATAATAAACTTCGGCTTAAAATCATCGGCATCTGGAGCCAAGCCTTTTTGTTTAGCTTCTTCGTAAGCAGTCTTTCCGGTATTTAATGCAGCCATTTGACTGTATGAAATCCAGTTTTTAAGTTGGTTGTCAAGCGAATCCAAGGGGATACCTTCTGTTTTGAACTCCTTTCTACTATCACCAGGAAGGTCAATATAAGCAGGTAATTCCTTCATTGTGCAGCCAAACGTTGACATTAATGCGAACTTTTCTATTTGTTCTTTATTAAAAGACACTTTATAAAGAGACGCCATATTATTTAACGCTTCTTTACGGGCTTCGGGATTCGTAAGGTTAAAATACACTTTTCCGTCTGGATCTAGGGTAACCATTATGTTGTTTTCAGGAATCACTTTATCGGAGATACTTGAGGCAGTTTCAACGGTAACTGGTTCGCTCGGACGAAAAGACGCCGCTAACATAAAGAAAGTCACCAACAAGAACGCCAAGTCAACCATTGGCGTCATGTCAATCGACGGAGAACTCTTGGGGATTTTTATTTTTGGCATTAGTAAAATGCGTTAATTTAAATCCGATTAGTTCTTAGAAGAAAAATCTTGTACAATCGTAAAGCTAGCCTCATCAATGCTGTAAGTCATTGAGTCGATTTGCGTTGAAAACACGTTGTACATGATAATTGCTATGGTAGATGCAGTAATACCAAATGCCGTATTGATAAGGGCCTCGGAAATACCTGTTGCAAGTGCCGCAGTATCTGGCGAACCGTGAGACATCGCCGCGAATGAACGAATCATACCGAGTACGGTTCCAATCAAACCAACTAAAGTTGCAATCGTGGCGCACGTTGATAAAACCGAAAGGTTTTTAGAAAGCATCGGTAACTCAAGTGCCGTTGCTTCTTCCAATTCTTTCTTCAATGTTTCTAGTTTTTGCTCTTTATCCAAGGCATTATCCGAAGAAATATGACTATATTTTTCCATTCCAGCACGAACAACGTTGGCTAAGGAACCTTTTTGTTTGTCGCACGCAGCAATAGCACCGGCAAAGTCTTTTTTATCCATAAAGCCTTTGATTTGCGCAATAAACTTATCTGTTTTCCCTTTTCCGTTCGCCATTAACAAGGTAATTAAGCGTTCGATAGAGAAAATAACGATGATGATGTTAATTGCAACCAATCCTGGTACAATAAAACCTCCTTTATAAATTACCCCTAATAAATTGCCTTCCATTGGTTCTCCTGTTGGATCGTTATCTACGAAGTTGCTCGGGTCACCGAAAACATACTTGAAGATTAATATTCCTGCAACCAAGGCAAAGGCCATAGCTAAAAATGCAACAATCGCCGAAAATCCTCCAGCGGTCTTTTTTGCTCCATTGTTTTTCGTCTTACTCATGATGAACTGTTTTTTTAAGTTTAAGATTGTGTGCCAAATATAAAAAAAGATTTTTGTGTACCCAATTAATATAAAAAAGGGAACATAATCTTAACATTGAATTATACCTTCGTATTATGAATTTTGTTGAACAAGAGCAGCCAACAGAGGCAATAAAAACACTAATCAAAAATACTGTTTTAGGAAGTAATGGCGCGCGTTATCGACATGTAAATCCCTTAAAACAACTAACAAAACTTGATAACCCATTGTACTTTTCATTAATGGCAAAAGAACAATGCTTGGGAAATATTACACTTTGCCAACGTAATCAGTCACTTTATCTTCGATATTTTACATTTCATGAGCGATATCAAGCAAGTCTTTATTCCATTAAAAGAAAAAAAAGCAAAAACTCAATCCTTAAAGAACAAATTAATGTGTACTTAAATTCACTAATTCCCGAGAAAAAACAATCCATTTATGCATATATAGAACCCGATAATTTAAGGTCATTGAACATGGCTAAGGAATTCGGTTTTATCCCACGCGCTAATATTGCAATGTTTCATTTCTCGAGAAGGTTGCCGAACGTAAGTAAGAATTTTAAATTACTTACCTACGATGAAGCCATTCTTTACATTAGAAGTCAATTTTGTAATCAGACCAATTATTTTGAAAATCCTAATAGTGGTGTTTATGCGGGGTGGTTCATCGATAATGAATTAAAGCTTCTTGCACGGTTCAACTTGGGGTGTTGGGAGATTCAATCGATGAAAGGAAAGTTGGGTGAGGTTATAATTAAAGTCATTCCTTGGCTACCACATATTAATAAACTTATCACCCCTGCCTGTCATAAATTCTTAGCCTTCGATTCATTTTTATCCTTGACCCCATCCATTGATACGAAAGATATAAATGCCTTTTTAGCGGCGGGATTAGCTCATTTCAACGTCCCACACATGATGCATTGGGTGGATGAATCATCACCACATAGTCAATATTTAGAGAGCGTACGATGGGGTCTATTACACAGAGTTCTTGGAAAAAGCGAAATACAACTTGTAGTTAAAGGTCATGCGAACTCCGGACCTTACTTTATCGACGCGATGGATATGTTATAAAAAAAGCCCGTATAAACGGGCTTAGTGAGGTCTCGTCCGGATTCGAACCGGAGTATACGGTTTTGCAGACCGGTGCCTAGCCGCTCGGCCACGAGACCAATGTGATGCAAAAGTATGAAAAACCCTATGATTCTACAAATACTTATTGTTTAATAAGCTTTACTGAATAGAATCGACCGTTTTGATTAATGGAAATGTGATATAATCCTGGAGGACTTGGCACGAAATCATTGTTTTCACCATTCCAACTTATTTTTGACACATTGTTTCCGGCCTCAGCGGATAAATCTTTAACTAATTTACCTTGAGCATTATAAATATATATTTTAGCGCCATCCGTTAAAGGTTCATTAAATTCCATAGTTAAGTTGCCGTCATTTAAGGGATTGGGATAGATTTTGACTCCTGCGGTGTTTATTCCCGGATATTCTGATAGGCTTGCGCTAACCAGTTCACTTAGGTTATAGTTTTCATCACCCGGTTGATACAAAAGGTAGTGATAATAAACTATAAACATTTCATCGGTTGTGTTTTCCCCGAACTGTACATTCTGCGGCGGGGTATTCGGGTTAAACGGATTATTTGATGTGTTATCAAATATTGCTTCTCCCTTAAATTTATATCCTGCAGGAATTTTCTGCAGGTGAGAAAAGGTATAAAAGCCCTGCCAATGGAAGTCCCAATTTGGGATATTAATATGTTTAAGGGTGTCTAGGTTATTTGGAGCCAGGGCATAAGACTTAATGGATTGACCTAACATGTGCATGTGAGGCATTACAGATAACGCGGAAATGGCCACAGGTACTCCACCATTATTCGGATATTGTGCGGTAAGGGTTGTAACTTGATTAGCTGGTAGAACAAAATTATAATCGGCAATAATTGGATCAGCTGACACTTGCCTCACCCCAGTGGTTCCTGGTGGGTAAAAATGTAGGATAACTTTTGTACTATCTAACATCCCGGAACTACCATTTGGATAATGCATGGCAAAGTAAATTTTTGAACCCGGGCCAATATCAACACCAAGTTTCAATGGCGCTGCAGCAGGCAAAATCAAAGGTGCAGCACCCGGAACATAGGCCGATAGGAGCTTGGTAGAAGCTGAACTCGGACTTGAACAGAACCCACTTGTATTGGTTGATTCTACCCCGTTATGATCAATATAAATTAAGGCATGGTGAACGATTTCCATATTTCCAGGGATGACCTCTACCGCTTTTATTGTTCTGTTTTGTGTCAGGTTAGTTGGAACTGAAAAACACACATAGTCATCATTTAACGTGGTTGCATTTGAAACATAATTCGGCATTTTAACAGTAAGGTCTCCCGCTCCTAATACACTTCCTGTGTTGTAAACTGGTGGCGGTGGAGTCTGCGAAGAATTCCCCTCAAGAAATCCATTATTGAGCCAATTCAACAGTGTGGTCTTCTCAGCAGCAGTTAGTGCGCGATCATGCAAATATTGCTGATAATTATTGTCCGGTGGCCAAGGGGGCATTTGATGCGCCGCACCGGGAGAAATTGCCGCATAAATTGACGCGGCCATCGGCGAAGACTCTTGATATGTAGTTAATGAAAACGGTGCAATTCCTCCTGTGTGGTGGCAAGAAGTACATTTATTGTAAAAAATCTGCGCCACTTCGCCACTCCACGTCTGAGCAAATCCCGCCATGGAAAATGCAGAGAAAAATAAAAACGATACTATTTTCATACCAAACTAATTGGATTCAATTAACGAACAATAACTGATTTAGTTCCAGATTTTCCATTTGATAATATCATGTTAATCAAATAATTTCCTGGGTTTAACCCTGTTAAATCCAAATCAACTTTTGTGTCTTGGGTTTTGTGACTCACGATAATTCGACCTTGTAAATCCATAATGACTAGTTCATTAAATAAGGCTTCATGCGCAACAAGGGTTAGGTAATCCGTAGCTGGATTTGGGTATAGTGAAATGTCCATATCTGCCAGCGGCTCTTCAATCCCTGCGAGACAAACCTCATCAACGGCCGTTCCATCACAATAGAACGTTGGATAAAGAATTGCTTGTTGTAAGGGAGTGTTTGCGAGTTGAAGAGGAGTTTCATTACACCCTAACTGAGTAACCAAGAAATCACGAATAAACCATTCAGTTGTATCCATGTATGCATTGTTTCCAATATAAGGTACATGACCGGCTCCGGGGAAGGTGTAAAATTCACTCGATACATTTACAGCACAGGCACGCTCATGCAGCATTCGACTGCCATCCAGATACATTAATGCAGTTCCTGGATTTACAATGCCACGGTTATATTTTACTGTTCCATCCGCAGTACCATGAATAGAAACCATCGGCACATCGCCCGCTTCAAGCCAACTATACTGCGCCAAGGCACCACATAAATTGATTACTCCTTGAACCGAAGAAGAATATCCTGGATTACCGCTATTACCATCTAAGCCCCCTAGCTGGTTAATCGTGGCTTGATTAAGATAACCAGAAATTTCACAAATATTATCTAAATATGCTACATGCAATGCGGTAATAGCTCCTGCCGAACTACCCCCAACATAAACTAAATTGGTGTCAATGTGATACGTATCTGTAGTTTGTTTGTCTTTATAAAAAAAGCGAATTGCGGCTTTTAGATCTTGCACCGCACGAACGACAGCTTTTACCGCATTCGCTGAATCTATTGGGAAAAACCCGAGTCGGTAATCTATCGAAGCGCAAGCATAACCCTTACGAGCAAAACGTTGAGATAATGCAGTCATGTCTGGATCTGTTTTTGAACCGCCCAAAAAGCTGCCTCCATGGACCCAAATAATGAGTGGTCTATTCAACTCTGTATCACCAGTCGGCTCATAAAAATCCAATTTCAGTGAGTTATTTGCGCCAGAAAATGTGGTGTTTGCACCATACGTGATATTACTAGTCAAGGTATGATTAGGGAACACCTCAGTGGCATAGCGTCCGTTTTGACAAGGCTGAGCAAATGAATTTGTTACTAATAAGGCAAACGAAATAACTAAATAAGAATATAACTTTTTCATAGGTTAAGGTTAAGGGAATAAAATGGCATTGTAATTCAATGCGTTAATTAAAGGAATCTTTGCACTAAACTTTTTATTAATTGCTTTGATAAATTCATTGGCTAGCAGGGCATTTCCTCTGGGATTCAAATGAATTCCATCCAAGGAAAATGCGCCTCCGGAAACAAACGTTGCAGAAAGTGTAGCGCCATTATAGGTGAATCCAGTGGTTAATTTATCGTAAAAATCTCCTGTTTCCACTATGGCAAAGCCGTAAGTAGTTGCTTTTTGCCTAATTACCGCATTAAACGCATCAATTCGAAGCTGAATTGTCGCAAGTTCATCTGTTGTAAGAACAAATTCATTTCTAAACGGAAATATGGAGCCCATTTGATTACATTTAACCGAATCTAAGGGTGCAGTTAAGAGTATTTTCTCACCTGGAACAGCAGGCCTTACCCCGAACATTCCGGCATTAGGATCTGCGACCATAAATGGATTCGCGCCAACCACAAATGAAATTCCAATGGGATTATAAATTTGATTTAATGAGGCAGCTTTCTCTGCGTCTAAGGTCAACCCGTTATAAGGAATCGTATTAAAAAATGGCCAATCGCTGATATTGGGAATGGTAGCTATGACTGCTTTTACATTTTGGCTAGACAGCTGCTCACACAATTGGGTTAAAGATTCTTCGAAGCCAACGCCGGGAAAACCAGCAAGTGGGGACATTGGGCTTTGTTTTGCGCCACTTCTTGCATACGGCAACACGTCCTCTATTCCCAAATAAATGCTACAAAATGTAGGATACCCTCCATCAAAAATATTCTCTTGAACGGATGAATAATTGCCCGATCCTGGGAGGTTAAATTGATCTTTTGACATTCTCGCGAAAAACGCATTGTGTTGAGGAAGATTTATGTTGCCAAAAGCCGTTGAAACCATGTCAATCATACGTAATCCTGGCACCCCAAAATTCGAATATTTTTTCGAGGGATTGTAGGCACTTGATGAGAATGCTGAGGTCTCCCCTTGCAGACTGACTCTGACTGGAGAAAGTGAGCTAATGCCCTGACAGTCAGTTTTATATCCTAGGATTAAGCGTGAAAGTCCGTTAACATTTAACCCAATATTTTGATCGGACATCCATGGCATTTCAATAGCTGGAGCACCCGCCATCATTAACTGTTGTTGAATCATCGCGCCTAATGAATTTTTTTGGCCGTCTAACGATAACCCATCATCCATGTAACCCGCGGTGTGTCCATCACCAATCGCAATAAATTTTGTAAAATCAGCGGTTCCAGCATCCACCACATGGGTTGGCGCTTTCGGTTTACAAGCCAACAATAAAGGCAATAAAAAAAGGATATATAAATACTGTCTTTTCATTACCAATTATAATTAATTCCAATCCCCGGGGCCCAAGCAATGGTAGTAAATGTTCCGCTTAATTGTGTTTCCAAATTTGTGTCCGCGCGTGTTATTTTTGTGGCATAAATCGATGCATCGAGACTAAAATGCTTATTGAATTCATATGAAATCCCTGAGGTAAAATAGGCTCTATTGCCATCCGGAGTTTCCGGTGTCAGATAACCTGTTGGCACAGGAGAAAACCCAAAGCCACCTCCAAGTCGAACATTCAAGACCATATCCTTTGCAAAGACAGCATATTGAATACCACCTCGAAACGCAAAAATATTCTTATACATTCTTGGCGATTTAGTATCCACAAGCGAACTTGTATTTGTCGCATAATCAAAGGCCAAAGTGTCATAGGTATTCCAACCGACATAATTTATATCTGCCACGATATTCCAAGACGCACTAGGTTTTATATTCAAACCGAGGGTTGTAACTGAGGGCAAGGCCAAGGATGCTGAAAGTGTTCCATTTGGGAAATTCGGTGCCAACCCTTCAGGTACGGTAAAATCAACTTGTCCATCAGATACCGACATGTTAATACCGGATCTATAAGACAATCCAGCACTCAAAAAGCCTCCAGGGTTGTAATATACACCGAGGTTATATCCATACCCCATAGCAGCACCTGAAATTTCAGCGTGTCCAAACGTACCATCATTAAACTGGATCGGTAAATCTTTTTGCAGGTTAACACTTCCTGGTGAAAAAACGAATCCAGCCCCAATACTTATGTTGTCTGTTATTTTGAAAGAGGCCGTTGGCTGAATATGAAATACTTTCATAGAAAGACGTGTAATTGCAAAACGTCCGATCCAACCCGGCTCGTATTGCACCGTGCTACCGAAAGGTGTAGTAACAGATAACCCATAGGCGAGGCGATGAAATCGCTTAGGCTTTACTAAGGCATAAAAATTAAGTGGCGTACCAACCGGATTTTCTGTTCTATAAACTTCATTGGTTGCCGAATCAACATACATTACATTTGCAAAAATTGGCGTTGTTGCAATGTTCACTTGCGACTTTGAAACGAAGGAAGCTCCCGCGGGATTGAAGAACAAGGTGGAGGCATCCTGTATTAAACCTGACCCAGCACATCCCATTCCCTGTTGCTTTTGACCTTGAAAATTCACTTGAAATCCCTGTGCATTAGCAACAGTTAACGCCGTGCTCATGAACAACAAACCAATACAAACGAGTAACCTTCTTTGATGCATTACTTTCAAAGATACACAAAATGTTAAATTAATATTAGGTGTCTAGGGTACTATTCTCGTCTCCCTCAAGAAACTTGGTGAGGTGCCGTCTGTCCTTTTTGCTTGGTTTCCCTGTACCTAAATGCTGATAAGCACGTTGTGAAGCCACGTAATCTTTCAGTTTTTGACGCTCCTCCTCAGGTGTAATGTCTTCAATAAATGAAATCACCAAGGGTGCCCCAATTCGTTTATCCGTCAAGGAGAGGATGCGATAAGAAAACCATGCGTTAGATTTTTGTAAAGAAAGAATATCCCCCACCTTAATTTCTTTTGCTGCTTTTGTGGGAACATTATTACAAAGCACTTTCTTTTTTGAAATTAACTCGGTGGCTTGAGAACGAGTTTTCGTTAGACGAACACACCAAATAAACTTATCGATTCTCAAAGGCATTTCTTGCTTTTTTAGTTAGCCCTTGGTAAACAATAGCATATGATTCTGTAATTAATTTAAGAACTAAGGTGATATCCACCTGTAAGGTGTCTAATCTAAGGGTAATCCAATGATTTTTGTTCATATGAAAACCTCTTGATATCCAATCATGGGATTCCAATAATTCAGGAATTTGATTCGGTTTGGACTTCAGGGTAACCGCATCCTGCGAATCGATATCAATTAATAAGAACATTTTGCCGCCAACTTTAAAGACCAATGTGCGTTGATCAAAGGGAAAACCCTCTGTGGCATGAGGTAGAGAAAGTGCGGTTGTTCGAATTAAATCGAAGGTCATCTATATATGTACAAATTCGGGGCAGTCTTTTTGACCGAGCATTCTCAACATTTTTCCATGGGCTTTTAGCGCACTAAAAAATGATTTATTTGTATAATAGGGAAGATTATACTCTTTCGCTGTGTTACGCACGATTTCCGAAATTCCACGATAGTGGACATGGCAAATGGTTGGAAACAAATGATGTTCAACCTGGAAATTCAACCCTCCAACTAACCACGTAAACCATTTGGATTTAACTCCATAATTTGCGGTTGTTAACAACTGATGAACTTTCGCATCTGCTTGAATATCACCAGAATCACCAGGATTTTCAAATGAAGTATCCGGAATAACGTGCGCTGGCTGAAAGATCAGGGCAAGGATGGTTCCGGAAACAAATTGTTTTATAACGAATCCTAACAATACATATGGCCAAAATACTGGAGCAAAAATCAAGGGAAGAGCAAGGAAAATCGCTGCATAAATTATTTTACCCAAAATAATGCTAGTCCAATGAGAAGCTAAAGATTTTCCTTGAGACGTTACAAGTCCTTTTTTGCTGTAACGCACTGCTTGTTTATAGTCCTTTGTTGCAAACCACATGATGGTCATTAACGGATAAAAAAACCAAGCATATAGATACTGATATTTGTGCACCGGGCGCCACGCTGTATGTGGAGAAAATCGCAATAATTTTACAGGGGCGTCGATGTCCTCGTCGAATCCTTCTACGTTCGTGAACGTATGATGCAATACATTGTGTTGAATTTTCCAATTGGTAGGATTTCCACCAAGCAGATTTAATACGGCTCCAACAAATTTATTCACATTTTGATTTGAAGAATAAGCCCCGTGATTCGCGTCATGCATTACTGAAAGTCCGATTCCGGCCATACCGAGACCCGCAACAAACCATAACAAAAGTGTCAACCAGATACTTTCTGTGTAGAATGTAAAAATAAATGGAACAAAATACAAGGCCAACATAAACACGGTTTTTAATACCATATTGAAATTGGCATGTTTAGATATCTTACGCTGAGAAAAGTACGCAGAAACTCGCTCATTGAGGGTTTTATTAAACTCGACATTGACGTTCCGCGCGAATTTAGGTGTGGTAAATGATTCTTGCATGGGGTAAAGGTAACCTTAAAACAAATACCCTGTATATTTTACTTCGTTTTCTTAACCTGTAATTTAGCATTAATTGTGACCTCATCGCTTACGGCATCCGCTGTTCCAATCTGGAATTCTGATCGGATGATTTTAAATGTGGTATGAATGGTGAAACTTTCCCTTTTTCGCTCACTAATCAAAAAAGGAATACTCATTGCTTTTGAGATTCCTTTGGACGTCATCGTGCCATGAACCGTATAAGAATTCTCAACGTTAGTTACCGAATCTCCAAAAAATGTAATTGATGGAAATGTGGTGACATCAAAAAAATCTGATGATTTGGCGTGTTTGGTCATGCCTGGAATTTCTAATGCTAATGAACTAACATCAATAACCAAATCAAACCCATTAACTTCATTAGAGTCTAAGCTTAATGAAACCCTGCCCTTAACATTAGAAAATTTACCAGAAAAATCATCTGATTGTAAATTAACCTCCGACTTGGGCAGGATTACAAATTGTGTGCCTGAAAGTTGATTTTCAGTATGAACAGGTTGAGAAAACCCTGAAAAAACAACAGTTAGTAAAATAATATACAAAAGCAATTTACCCACGCGATCTAGTTTTTCACTACCTCAAGGTCAGCTTCCATTTGAATCTCATCAGCAACAACATTCATCGGCATATCTTTACCGATAGAAAAGTCTGAGCGCTTGAATTTGCCGGTAATTTTAAAACCAGCCACATCCGCTCCTGCTCTGTTTTTAGCATTACCATTGTGGGTAGCCGTTAGAATAACTTCTTTAGTTGCGCCGTGCATTGATAGATTTCCCGTTAATAGGTATTTCTTTCCTTTTAGTTTTTTGCATGAAGTAGATTTAAACGCAATCGTTGGATATTGACTAACCGCAAAAAAATCCTCAGAACGCAGGTGATTATCTCTGGCTTCTAATCCGGTGTTTATTGAATTTGCCTCAGCAACTAAGTCAAAGGTGGCATCTGAGAAGTCGTTATCATTCGCTGTTGTAACATTGCATGTCACTTTATCAAATGCGCCATTAGCATCGGAGATGCCCATGTGTGTTACTTTAAATCCTAAACGGGAGTGTGCGGCATCGATACCCCAAGAGGCCGTTGATATGGCGTTAAACGAATAAGCGATAAACGCTGTAAATAGCACTAAATAAATTGAATTTTTCATGTTTTTTTTTCACAAAGATATATTTCCATCACGAAAGAAACGGCTAACCCGTGTTAAGATTTCAATGAAAAATCTCGTGAATTATGTTTCTCGTTTTGTTCACATTAACATTAGGTAAATGCAACTCCAGATACTGTAACAATAAGTCAAATGTTTCTTTTAGCAACTTATTATCATGATTCCACCGATCGTTTAACAGCTCGTTTAAAACAAAAACCGCGGCGGGCGGTTGTTGTAATCCCTCAAATGTTAAGATACCATCTTGCATATCAAAGGTGTCCGCTTTTTGAATTGGTTCTGGAAGAATTCCTAAGGATTTCATCCAATGAATTAGAAAAAAGCATGGAAATGAATAATACGTTTCGCGTTGACCCAAATCAAGCATCATTGCCAATAGTGTATTAAAACCTTGTTCATCTTTATTTTTGTGCGAGGTGGTTTGATACACAACGTCACATACAAAATACCGGTTAGCCAAGGCCAATGGGTTTATATCCAATTGATTAATTGGATAGACTTGGGATGCCTTTTTTAAGGTTCCGTGCGGATACTTTGGATTTAATAGAAACTCTAGCTCATATAACGCAAATGGAATAAGTGCAAGGGGTTTTCTCGATGTGAAGGATGTTAATTGAATCAAGCCCTGATCCTTTGTGTAAAAAGACAACAATAGTGATTTAGTAGAAAAGGAAGCTCGATGTAAAAAAAATCCGTTGGTTGTTTGATTCACAGATACGAAAGTAACTATCCTTTCCGAACTGTTACCGAAACATTGGCTTCATTTTGTTGTTGCTTCCATTGATTCAATGTATTTTTTAGCTTCCCCTCCTTTCCGGGTTGTTGCGCTTGAACGGGTGCGGCCTTGGTAGTAGTTTTATCAGTTTTTGTATCCTTAAAGTTTAGTTTAACCACTTCTTTAGATTCAACTTTGGGTTTGTATTCATCAATCGTAGTGTCTTTTTTAAATACTCCGAATTCCGACTTTAACATGGACTTTACCGTTACTTTTTCTTGAGCCCACTGTTCTTTAATTTCTTGTTTTTTCGATGATTTGTCCCATTCAATTGTTGGATTATCTAAGTCACCATACATTCTTAAGAAAATTTTCAATCCCGTCTCATCATCCAGTACTGTACCGAACTCGCTATCTCGATCCGCTCCCAACAGGTCTCTAAAATCAAATTTCATTCGGTAATCAATTTTGTTTTCAAATGAATGCGTTCCGCTTAAGTCCAGGTCCATTGCAGACGAGGCGATGTGCATGTTTGGAATTGTAATTACTCCCTTTTGTATTTGAAAGGTATTTTCTAAGGTAGAAAAAGCTACATCTCTAAGTTTTGATTGGAAAACATCTAGGTTTTTCTTTCCAATAACTAACTTTCCAGTATTTGTTTTTAAACTTTCAGCAATATCATTAAACGACTGGACATTTTTTAAGTGCCCATTAAATACTTTCATATGTGCACTCACTTGCATTTGATTCATATCTATGCCTCCAATAAGGTTAAATGGTGCGTAAAATTCAACTTCCATTTGAGCCCTTCCTGAAATTTGATTGGCATCAATAACATCTTGGTCAAAATTATCCCACTCCTTGAAAAGCGGAGAAAAATAAATATTCGATGAAGCCAGACTTGTTTTAATATCAATTCGTTCCGGTTCGGACTCAGAAATTCTTAATGAACCTTGGATATCAGCTCCTGCATTTCGAACGGTCAACGATGGAAAATCTAATGTTCTTCCAGAAATTAAAATTGGACATGTTACCTGCTCAAACCTGTGTTTTTCATAGGTAATACTTCTTGCATGCAAATTAATTCTACCTTTTATATTATTTGGTAAAACAAAGGATTTCCCTTTGGATTCCTTCTTTTCTTCTTTGGTGGTTTTTCCTAAATCTGAAACTAAGAGTTGGTGACTACTTACGGAACAATTCACATCCAAATCTCCTGAATTAGCTATGTAGTTAAAGATGTTATTAAAGGAACCGTTAAGCTGCAAATCACTTTGATTTACGGCAAGAGTGGCCCCCTCAATTCGTAGGTTGTTACCATTTAATGTAAACATTCCATTAATGTCTTCAAAAGTTCTGTGGTCATTCTTCGCTTTAAACCATACATTTTGCAAATGGATGGACCCATTCATTCGTTTCACATCTACTTGATCCGATACCACAACTAAAAATTCGGAATTTAATTTTGCTAAACCATCCATTCGTTGAATAACGTCATTTTTAATTAAGCGATTCGCAATACTTAAATCAATTGTGCCTTTTGCTTTACCCTTAATTTTTGGCGCATTGAAATTAAGAATGTCTAAATCCCCGTGAAATGGCCCAGCGGCTGTTTCAAATGCTAGATGATGCATTACTAAGCGGTCTTCTAAGGGGTTTCCATTACTTCTATAGGACCCTTTAAATTTTAATTTTCGGATATGTGTTTTCTTTACAGGTTCAATCAAGTGGCCGTTTTTAATATCAAAATCGCATGAGATGTGTGGTTCCGTTTGGTCCTTCGTGCTTCCCTCAAGAAGTAAATTAAAGTTTACATCTCCAGACCCTTTATATTGATTCAATTCTTTTTCTGCTGCATCTAATGACAAATTATTCACTAAATCAGTTAGGGTTAGAGACTCTGATTTTACAACAAAACGCATACTATCAACACCATAATTTCCTTCGGCTAAAAATGGTATTTCTGCAATTTTTAATGATGTTTTAGGCAATGAAAATGTACCTAATGTTGTATTGACATTCATTAATAAATCCATAGAAACCGGTTTATTTTGAAGTAAAGAAACCTTACCTGATTGAATTCTATTAATAAACATGTTTCCTTGTGCGTTTAAATCAAATTGGTCTTGATTAAAGTCGCCTGAAAACAACATGTTGTTAAGGTTCGTTGAATAGATTTGATCTGATTGATTATTTATATAATTGACGCTGAAATCCTTCGTGCTTACAGAAGAAACTTTTACTTTGTACGAAGTTTCAGTCGTGTCGGTAGATGGATTAAAAATCAGATAATTTACCTCCCCATTTTTCGCCGTTCGAATATTCAACTTTCCTTTTCCAATTTCGATCACTTTAATGTGATAATTTTCTTTCCACAAGTCAATTGGGTTAAAAACTAAGCGGATTCTTTCGGATTGAAGTAAAAGTTTATTTGATGAAATGGTTTTAAAGGCATCATGAACTTTTACGTCATTCACATTGATTGTAACGTTTGGGAAGGTGCTCCAAAATGTTAAATCAACGGATGAAAAATATACCGGTTCCCGAAATTCCTTCCCGAGTTCAGTTAATACGAGGTTACAAATTTTGTCCTGAAAAACATAAAGCAAGGTGGAAATTAAAATCACTAACCCTGTCATTATACCCAAAGACCACTTGAGCACTTTAATAAATTTTGCTTTGAATTGCATGTGTTTGTTGTTGTGGGAATAGTTAACGAAACAAACACACGTAAGGTTACAAGAATTCTATGCTGCTCGACGGCATTACATTAATTTTTTGTTAATTTACCAATAAATAATATGTTGGTTTTTATGAAAAAACTCTGTTTATCGATTTACTTGTTTGTCGGAGCGATGCATATTAACGGACAATATTGCACCCTTGGCGGACCGTCATCTAATGCGGACTCCAATGTGGAGTCAGTTATTTTTACTGGGGTTTCTGGTAGTATTAACCATGTAGGTTGTCCCAGTCAAATCGGAGTTGAGGTATACCTAAATGAATCAACCACCTTAAGTGCTGGTTCAAACTATTCACTGCAAGTTGATTTTGGGACCTGTGGAGGGAATTTCGCTGGTGCAGGTACAGTATGGATTGATTTTGATCAAAGTCAGACCTTCACCCAAAATGAAATTGTAGGAACTTGGGTTGGAACACCTCCGGCCTTGCCTGTTCTATTTAATGTGTCTGTTCCCAATAATGCGCATAATGGAGCAACTAGAATGCGCGTAACGCAACAAGAGGCGGCTACGCTCCCATTAAATCCCTGCGGAACATTTCAATGGGGATCAGTAATGGATTTTGGTATAACCATTATTAATGGTCTTGATTGTAGTACATTCGCCGGGGATGATATTGCTAATGCCATTGAGGTTTCTTCTTTACCATATCAAGATACCGTGGATTTGGCATATTGCTATGGCAATCAAAATCTAGTCTATGATTCACCTGATGTTTTTTATAAACTTCTGCTAAATCCTACAATGCAACAGGTTAGTGTAAACACCTGTGGCTCTGATTTTGATACGTATTTAACGGTTTTAAGCCCTCAAGGTGTAGTAATTACATATAATGACGACCACGAATTATGTGCCCCTGCCTCCATGCTAAGTTTTGACGTCAATGATCTTGGGTATGTATACATCGTGGTTGAGGGATGGGGAAATGAATCAGGGATAGCGCATCTTGAAATCACATCCTCTTATGCCGCTTTGGGCTCATTGGAACAAAGCAAGGTTAATTTATACCCAAATCCGGTTAGCGAAGTGATTTCAATAAGCGAAGAAGTTGATCATGTTGAAATCACGAATCTTATAGGTCAATCCATGCTTACCTCGTTCGGCAAAACAATCCAACTAAATGTTTCTGAACTTGAACCGGGTGTCTACACCTTTCATTTCCAAGTAAATGGAGTAGCACATTCCAAGCGATTTATTAAACGATGAAGAATTTAATTTATTTATGTTTTGTTTTTCTCGTTTGGGGTTCATCGTGCTGGGGAGGTATTTGGAATAAAAAAACTAGTATAGGTGGAACGGGAAGACACCGAGGTGTCGGTGGAAACGCATACCAATTCGGGTATTTGGGATTGGGACATGTCAATGGAGCCGGTGCAGATATCTCCTTTAGCGATTGGTGGCAATACAATCCGGCAACGGATAGTTGGACACAAAAATCTGATTTTCCTGTTGCAAATCACGGGGCGGTTTGTTTTAATTTAAATGATCGGGTTTATGTTGGAGGCGGGTCTTCCCTCACTAATGAATTCTATGCATTTAATCCCCTGTTAAATCAGTGGACTCCAATCGCCAATTGTCCATTATCCCCGGGTGACGTGCAAGGGTTCAGCGCGGGGAACAAAGGATATGTAATCTACACCAATCAGCTTGCAGAGTACAATCCTGGCACAGATTCATGGAGCTTGAAAGCAAATGTCCCCGTAAATGCAAGCAATTGGTCCTGCACCTTTTCGAATGGAACAAGTGGGTTTTTAAAAATAGGACACTCCTTGTTTGAATATAAACCCGGTCAAGATTTATGGATGGCAAGGGCCAATCACCCCGGACTAAGCACGGGTGGAAGTTATGGATTTTCAATCAATGGGATAGGC
Source organism: Crocinitomicaceae bacterium (assembly GCA_044353585.1). Lineage (GTDB taxonomy): Bacteria > Bacteroidota > Bacteroidia > Flavobacteriales_D > Crocinitomicaceae > UBA952. The sequence continues at coordinate 28,280 of JBILBR010000006.1, forward strand.
TATGTTGCTTCTGGATATGTGGGTGGTTTATCTACCGTTACCGAAGAAGTTTGGTCCTTTAATCCAGCAAATAATACGTGGACAAGAGAAGCCGACTTGCCTGGCTCATCACGGCGGTTCTTTGGATCATTTTCCATTGCAGAAAAAGGATATATTGGACTTGGAACTAATGGTATCAATTTAAATGATGTATGGGAGTTTGATCCTTCTCAAACGCTGTCGGCTGGGAATGCTAACCAATTACAAATCACACTTTATCCAAATCCCAGTTCAAAAGAATTAAGGCTTAACGGCCTCCACTCAGCGCTTAATTACGCTATTTATTCTTATGCCGGAGAACAAGTTCTTTTGGGTGAAACAAATGGAGAAATTGATATTGAACGCTTGCCTCAAGGGAGCTATTTTATTATATTAAATAACATGAAATATGTTTTCACTAAAGTGTAGGCGTTTCTTCGGTGGTATTGCGTTTTTATTAACCTGTTCACCCGCATTGGGTCAAGAGAATGTGTGGGTAAAACTCAATGACTTTCTAGGTGGAAAGCGAGAGCGGGCGGTTGCGTTTAGTGCTAATGGGTATGGGTATGTAGGCACTGGGACAGATACTGCAGAAGTAGTTCGTAATGATTTCTGGAGGTATGACCCAAACACAGATACTTGGTCTCAAATAGCCCCCATGCCTGGACCTGCACGAAGAGATGCTGTAGCGTTTGAATTGAATGGATTTGGTTATGTTGGCACCGGAATAAGTGACCATTTCTCTGCAAATGGAGATATACTTTCAGACTTTTGGCGATACAATGCGGTGATGAATGCATGGGATTCAATTGCCCCTTTTCCAGGAAATCAAGGAGGTGGGGTTTATTTCTCCACAGGGTTTAGTGTAGGGGGTAAAGGATATGTTTGCGGGGGTAAAACGGGAAACAGCACCTACAGCAGCGAATTATGGGAATATAAACCCTCCAACGATACGTGGTTTCAACGGGCTTCCTTTCCAACCGGTATTCGCTACATGTTGAGTTCCTTTACCATTGGAAACTTCGCTTATGTTGGTTTTGGGGCCACACAAGATGTATATAAACGAGATTTACATCGATACAATCCAGGTAATAACCAATGGGATCAAATGCCCGATCTGCCCGGAAACGTAAGAGGTGCTGCAACAACCTTCGTGCTTCAAGATAAAGGATATGTTTGTGGAGGGAATGACGGTGGTTTACTCGATGATTTATGGGAATTCAATCCAGTAAGCGAAGAATGGACCTTAAAGGCGTATTTTGGGGGCTCAGAACGAAAAAACGCAATCGCATTTAGTATTAATAATGAATTTGCTGTGTTGGGGTTAGGAAAGGGCTATTCTGGTAAAAAAGAAAGCTTATATGCGTATTATCCATCCTCTTATGTTGGTTTGAATTATAATATAGCCAAAGAAATTCAAATTTTTCCAAATCCAGGTAGAACCAATATTCAACTCCGGAATCTTCCAGCTGACTTTGAACGGATTGAGTGTGTAAATTTTCAAGGGTTAACTGTGTTTTCTTCGAATAATGCCCCCGCTTCAGATGCATTTGAATCCTTACCGTCGGGAATATATTACCTTAAGATGTACCGTGAAAACCAATGTTTAATTGCTATTAAACCCCTTTTAATTCAATAATGAACGTTAGATTATTTGTTTTCTGTCTTTTAGCTTTTATTTCGTTTGGGCAAGATTATTGGGAATTGCGCGACTCTATTAAAGGTGCTCCGCGGGCAGGAATGGCCACGTTTGTACTTGGAAATAGAGGATATGCAGTGGGTGGAATTAAAGTGGATGGAAGCACAAGAAAAATGTACTCCTATTCCAAACCACAGAATGATTGGGACGATGAACTTTCCTTAGGTGGATTAACTGGCGGTGGGTTAGAGCGTAATTTAGCCTGCGGATTCTCGCTAAATGGAAAAGGCTATGTGTGCCTTGGGGAAGGACTCGGAAGCACATTCATGAACGACCTTTGGGAGTTTGATAAAACCAATCAAACATGGACGCAAAAGGCCGATTTTATCGGCACACCAAGACGAGGAGCAACGTCATTTGTTATTAACAATTTGGCCTATGTTGGAACAGGCGAAGATGAGCAAGGACTTTGCAATGATTTTTACACCTATTCTCCCATTGACAACAGCTGGGAAGCAATTGCAAATTTACCCGGTGACGCACGAAGACAAGCAGTTGGATTTGAATTAAATGGGTATGGTTGGGTTGCAACGGGTGATGCAGGCACGCTCAAAAACGATTTATGGTCTTACAACGTATTAACAAATCAATGGCAACAGAAAAGTAACATGCCTGGTAATCCTCGATTAGGAGCAGTGGCTTGGAGTACGTCACCTAGTGCATATATTGCAACTGGACAAGATCCAACCGGTGCATACTTGAACGATGTTTGGCAATACAATTACTATCAAAACTCGTGGACACAACGAAATATTTTTATTGGTGGAGGTAGGGTAAACGCCATCGCCATGGTTATCAATGGTTCAATATACGTTGGAGGTGGTTACAATGGCGCCTATTTAGATGACTTTTTCACCTACAATGGAATTGCTGAATTACAAGAAGATGAAATATCATTAACGCTATATCCTAACCCAAGCGAATCATGGATCAAGATCGAGGGGATAACAAAACCCACCTCATATAGTATCTATTCCGCAACAGGGATGGTGATGTTAAGGGGAGAAGCTTCAAGCGTTGAAAGTATTTCCATAGAAAATCTCCCAATTGGAACGTATGTTATTAAGTTAACGACACAAAACACCACAATATGTCGCTCGTTTATAAAACGTTAATTCTTATTGGAGTTCTAGCCTTGGTTAATTGTGGTGCTTCGGATAAGAAGAGACAAAAATCAGATGATTCTGAAATAACAAAACCAACAGAACAAATACTGTATGCCACCTTTCAAAATTCTGATGGGACCTGGGGTTATGACATATTATCCGCTGGAAAAGTACTGATTCATCAACCAAATATCCCGGCACTCCCTGGCAATAAAGGATTTCAACTAGAAACACAAGCCACACAACTTGCACAATTGGTAGTGCGAAAGATTAATGCTGGCATTATGCCCCCAAGTGTTTCTACCGAGGAGGTTAAAGGAATTATTGGGAATCCTAACTAAACGTGTAAGGCTCTGTTTCCAGTAGCGCCTAAAGCCGCTTCCTTTAATGCTTCAGAATATGTTGGGTGTGGATGACAAATTCTAGCAATATCCTCTGCTGATGCACGATACTCCATAGCCACGGCAGCTTCCATGATCAAATCGGCTGCTCGTGCCGAAATCATATGAACCCCCAACACCTCATCGGTGGTTTTATCGGAAATCACTTTAATAAACCCGCTGGTATCCATAGACGCTCGAGCTCGTCCAAGTGCCTTGATTGGGAAATTCCCAACATTTACTTCTATTCCTGCAGCTTTTAATTCTTCTTCTGTTTTTCCAACCGATGCAACCTCAGGCCAAGTATAAATTACTCCTGGAATTAAATTATAGTTTATGTGTGGTTTTTGACCTGCAATGCATTCTGCAACAAAAACACCCTCCTCTTCCGCCTTGTGAGCTAACATCATGCCTTTAATCACATCCCCAATCGCATAAACATTCGGAACCATAGTTTGAAGATGTTCATTAACCTCAATCTGTCCTCTATTATTCGGGGTAATACCAAGCTTGTCCAGGCCTAAGCCGTCTGTATACGCTTTTCTACCTACAGCAACCAAGCAATAATCCGATTCAAGGGTAACGGTATTTCCTTTTTTATCCGTGGCTGTCACTATGGTTTTATCTCCAGTATTTACTACCCCTTGAACCTGGTGGTCAAAATGAAACTTCAATCCTTCTTTCTTAAGGATTTTTGCAAGTTCCTTTCCAATTGACCCATCCATCATCCCCAACAAAGTAGATGAATTTTCGATCACTTCTACTTCCGAACCAAGGCGCGCATAAACCGATCCTAATTCTAAACCAATTACACCCCCTCCAATAACGATTAATTTCTTTGGGATTTCTGATAATGATAACGCTTCAGTTGAGGTAATAATACGTTTTTTGTCAGGAATCATGCTCGGGAAAAAATTAGGTTTAGATCCTGTGGCAATAATTACATGTTTCGTTTGAAGTTCTTTAACACCCTCCGCGGATGTTACCGCAACGGTAGTTGCATTTACGAACGAACCTATTCCTTGAAATACTTCAATTTTATTTTTATCCATTAAGTACTTAACACCAGCACAAGTTTGCGAAACCACTTCATTTTTTCGTTGAATCATTTGAGTGAAATTAGCTTTCACCTCCTTAACCTCAATCCCGTGCTCAGCAAAATGATGTGTCGCATTATAAAAGTGTTCAGATGAATCTAATAATGCTTTGGAAGGAATACATCCAACGTTTAGACAGGTCCCACCCAGTGTATTATACTTTTCAATGATGGCTGTTTTCAATCCTAATTGTGCGCAACGAATTGCAGCAACATATCCTCCTGGCCCTGAACCAATAATTACCACGTCATACATAATGTCAAATTTAGATTACAAAATTACGACAAGCAATCTTAAATGTTCCAAAAATCTCTTAGAATTAAGCAACCGAATTGCATTCTCGTTGTTTATATCCTTGTATGTCAAAAGAAATTGTGATAGCAGGAGCGGGTTGGCTAGGACGTCCACTCGCACGGGCATTGAACGATAGCCATAATCACGTTACAGTACTCAGTCGAAGTGATGAACAATCTGCGTTTTTTAATGCGCAACATATTTCGCTCATTCAGCTCGACTATTTACAAATAGAACATTCCAATATTAATTCTGAGCCAAATAAAACACTCATTATTTGTATACCTCCTGTACCTGATTATAATTCAATAATTAACGGGTTAATTAGTACGCTGGCACCAAGTCACATCATTTTTTCTAGCGCCACAAGTATCTATTCACAAACGTTTGGAGAGGTAAACGAAGATTCTACGCTTGGAGGCAATCCATTGTTAGAAGAGGCTGAAGCATTAATAATTAATTCAGGGGTTCCATATAGTATTCTTCGGTTTGGGGGATTAATCGGTGAGGACAGGAATCCTGCATCGCACTTTAGTGGAAAGCACAATATTCCAAATGGTGGTGCACCTGTCAATTTAATACATCGAGAAGAAATTATTGAAATCATTACACAGGCTATTGATAAGAACATTCAAGGGATATTTAACGTAGTTTATCCAAGCCATCCTACCCGCAAAGAATATTATGAAAAGCAATGTATACAGCGCGGCTTACCACCGTGTGAATTCTATTCGGACGGAAACGGAAAAATTGTTAATGGTTCTAAAATTAGTGCCCTTTTGAATCGTCCTTATCGCTTTTCTATTGAATAATTCACAGAGTTTTCCCTACCTTTGATTGACAAAAAATGAAATGGATTCTTCCTTTCTTAGTCTTTACGCTCTTAGCCTTTGAGGTTAAAGCATCACATATTATAGGTGGAGACATATACTACGATTATTTAGGAAACAATCAATACCGATTTTATCTGACCTTGTATCGGGATTGTGCCTCCAGTGGTGCGGCTTATGACGACCCCTTACAATTAGCCATTTATAATGGGAACGGAACCTTGTTTCAAAATGTAAATGTTCCATTTCCGGGAAGCACTCCAGTGCCCTTAAATTTTAATAATCCTTGTGCCACTGCGCCCGGAGGAATCTGTGTTGAAAAAGCCACATATATCGTAGTGGTTACCCTTCCCCCGACACCCCTTGGCTATGATGTTTCTTATCAACGTTGTTGCAGAGGACCAAATATAACGAACCTAATTAACCCAGACGATACGGGAATCACCTTGACTGCCCATGTACCAGGAAGTAACTTAGGTAACGGATCTATGTATCAAAACAGCTCGCCACGATTTACAAATTATCCTCCGATATTACTATGCAATACTGAGTCTATTACATTTAATCATGGTGCTACAGATCCAGATGGTGATGTGTTAACTTATTCCTTAGTTACTCCTTACGCTGGGGCGAGTTCTGTAACGCCTTTGCCACCTCAAACACCCGCCCCTCCGTATGCTCCGGTGATGTGGAATCCCGGTTATAATGCTACTACTCCACTTGGCCCGGGCTCAGGAATCACCATTAATGCGAATACAGGAATGATGTTAGTTACCCCGCAAAATGTGGGTTTGTTTGTAGTTGGCGTTAAAGTAACCGAAACACGCAATGGGATTGTCATTGGCTCTACCGTAAGAGACTTCTTATTTAGAGTCTTTGATTGTAATATTACCCTACAAGCGTTATTACCTGCCCAAGAACAGCTTCCAACCTTTGTTTCTTATTGTCAAGGGTTAACCGTGAACTTTGTAAACAACTCGTATGGTGGTTCTTCCTACGCTTGGAACTTTGGGGTGCCTGGAGTAACGAATGACGTAAGTAGTCAAGCTCAACCTGGATTTACTTATCCCTCGCCTGGAACCTACAATGTTTCACTTATCGTGAATCCTGGCCAGCCCTGTACAGATACGGCTTATATGTCAGTTACTGTAAATAATCCGTTTTCGGTATCTTGGTCGAGCGAAGACTCTTTATGTATCGTAGGGAATCAATTTAATTTTATAGGAAATAGCAGCGCCCCTCCCGGGATTGGTACTTTCACGTGGACTCTTGACAACGCGGCTTCAATACAAAATGCGAGTGGATTAACGGTTCCTAATGTGACATTTGGAACGGCGGGTTACCATTCCATTATGCTTACAGGTGATAACGGAGACTGCATCACTTCATTTACTGACTCGATTTTTATCTTTGATGTGCCCGTAGCACAAGCCACAGCGCCACAAAACGTAAACTGTATTGGTCTTTCCATTCCATTTGGCAACACCTCCAGTAATGCGTTAACAACGCATTGGAACTTTGGGGTAATTGGTCTATCGAATGATACCAGTAATGCGCTTGCTCCAACCTATACCTATGCAAACGCGGGCACCTACCAAGTTATTTTAAATGTCAGTTCTGGTCTGAATTGCAGCGATTCAGATACCCTAAGTATCACGATAAACGAACCCCTTGTGTTATCTTATTCAAATACAGATTCCCTGTGTATCAACGGCGGTTTGTATACATTTGATGGAACCGTCAGTGGTCCCCCATCCGCATCCTACTGGTGGGATTTCGGTCCTAACGGAATTCCGCAAACGGCAAGTAGCGTTGATGTTTATCCTGTAGAATTCAGTCAAGCAGGGGTTCAGCCTATTACACTATACGGCGCATTTGATAATTGCATAGATTCGATACAAGGCAGCGTGTATGTCTATTTTGAGCCGAATATTGGATTTACCATGATTCCAGGGCTACAATGTGTACCGTTTTCGGCAACCTTTATCAATACCTCAACCTCTGATGGGCCCGCAACCTTTAGCTGGGACTTTGGGGATGGGGCCACCTCCAACAGCCTCAATGGATTTCACGTGTATACCGTAGTTGGAAACTATAATGTTGGCCTTACTATGACCACGTTTGAAGGATGCATTGATACACTCAATTTACTTCAACAAGATATAATAGCTGTTAACCCTTCACCGATTGCGGAATTTAGTGTAACACCGAATCAAATAGATGTGTGCGATAATGAAGTTACGTTTACCAATCAATCTATTGGTGCAACAACCTATAGCTATATATACGACCAACTTGGCTTTTATTCAGAGTTGCCAGAATTCACGCATGAATATCAAAACACAGGAACAGACTATCCCACACTAACGGTATCAAATGAATTTGGCTGTAAAGATTCTACCCGAGAAACCGTCATGGTGTTTCCATTTTCGATCTATATACCGAACACGTTTATACCCGACCAAGACGGAAAAAACGATGTATTTAAAGCTGAAACAACCTTTGAAATAAATGAATGGGAATTTAGAATCTATAATCGGTGGGGGCAACGCGTATTTGAAACAGATAACCTAGCAGTTGGTTGGGATGGATTATATGATGGTAAGCCGGCCCAAGATGGCACATATACTTATCATATCAGGTATCGGGGTTGTGAATTCCCAAGTGCATGGCAACAGCTTACCGGCTCGGTTCGCTTGTTACGATAATTACCTCCGCAACACGAAGTTTTGGCCAAGGTAAACTTTCCTAACCTGTTCATCATTTGCTAAATCCTCGGCGGAGCCGCTTTTCAGAATCTTTCCTTCAAATAACAAATATGCACGATCAGTAATTGAAAGGGTCTCTTGAACATTATGATCTGTAATCAACACCCCAATATTTCGTTTTTTTAAATCCGCCACAATAGACTGGATATCCTCCACCGCAATGGGGTCTACCCCAGCAAACGGTTCATCTAAGAGCACAAACTTGGGGTCGGTTGCCAAGGCTCGAGCAATTTCCGTTCGGCGTTTTTCTCCACCAGAAAGGCGATTTCCTAAGTTTGTTCGGACATGATTTAATGAAAACTCTGAAAGCAATTTTTCTAACTTCTCTTCACGTTGCGCCTTTGATAAATTCGTCATTTCCAAAATTGCAAGAATATTGTCCTCAACACTTAATTTACGAAAAACAGAAACTTCTTGTGGGAGATAACCTATTCCCAATTGAGCTCGTTTATACATCGGTAATCGTGTGATATTTGTTCCGTCAAGAAAAACATTTCCCTCATCAGGTCTAACCAATCCAACGATCATATAAAACGAAGTTGTTTTACCTGCTCCATTTGGGCCAAGTAAACCAACAATTTCACCTTGACTTACTTCAATCGAAACACCATCAACGACACTACGGTTCCGGTATGTTTTTCGGATTTGTTCTGTGTAGAGTTTCATTTGCCGAAATTACTAAAAATTGAAGGAGATTCGTCCCCTGACTCCAAAAGGACTTGTTCCTGGTACGTTGTGTGTTGCTCTCCACACAAAATCTATACGTAAAATCTTAAATAAGTTCTCCAATCCAACAGCGCATTCAACATATGGGATTTGGCCAAAGGACCTTACATAACCAGGAATAAGTACATTATCTGAATGTTTGCTTGAAAGCGTTCCATACAAAATCCGCTCAGTTGTAACTAACCTCAAGTTGAGTTTATTAATTCCTGGAATTTTATTAAAAAATAGTCCTTCCCAATGATTCTCGGCAAAGGCACTCGCATATTTATCTGAAATAAACTCTAAAAAGTTCATTTTATTAAATGCAGATAATAACATCCAATATGATTGATTACCCTCATGAACTTTTAAAAACGGAAATGCCGTTGATCCAAAAACACAACCTAGGCTAGCACCATATCTTAACCTTCCAAGCGCGCCGAGTTGTGTATAATGCTCTAACTGAAATTCAAATTTTTGATAATTATACATGCTACCTCCTATACCCTTTACGCCAATAACGCATTGTAAGGATAGGATCGGAAAGGCTGAACCAACACTCGTTCTGTCAAATTGTCCGGATAAAAACTCCTCATCTTTTGTCCATCGTATTCTTGTAATAAATTCCGCTGTGGTAAGATTATTTAAGGTATCGAAACCCCCAACATTTGAAGTAGGGGCTATATATGTACTTACACCTAAAGGAGTATATTCCTTCCAATCAAATCCACCTAGTATAATTAAATCTTTTCTAATGTCCTTTTCTAAATTGAATCCAATCTTCTTTACAAACGTTAATTTATCAAAAGGCGCTGTGTTTAATACCGTTGCGAATGTGTTTCCTAATTGGGCAGCAGTAGGGGATTGGCCAATTTGCTCCAAATCGTAAGAAATATAGGTGGACAACATGCCCCGTTTCTTAGGGGAGATATTAAACCGGATTAAACTAGAATATTTAAATCGATCATCACCAATACCATATCCTACTTTACCGCCTAGTTCTAGTCGTTTAGAAAAAGCATTTGAAGTTCTAATTGCCAAAGATAGCCGGATATCCTCAACTGGATTTCTACTAATTAATGAAGTAGCATTTCCTAATTCAATTTTTCCGAACGGATAATATCCTGTTGACGCAAAATAGGTAAAAGTTCTAAGGCCCTGGAAATACCTTGTTTTATTTAAGGTATCTATCATTTCTGAAATTCCATTTTCCGTTTTATTTAGTGCTTCATGACGCAGCGAATCCCAAGCAACAATATCTTGTGTTTTTGCATTCTCCAAGAATTCTACAGCAGTTGATGAATTGTAAAATTCATCAGGCCTTAGCTCATTTATAATAAAGTGTTTTCTGCTACTCGTTTTTTTTCCAAGAAAACCATAGATTTTCGACTTCTCTGTTAACCGAATATCTAACAACAAAACTTCTTTCTTAAGCATCCAAACCTCACGCTCTACTTGTTCGAATTCTTGTTCAACATATAAATCTTGAATGTAATTCAAATTTGCACCCTGGGAGATATTCGCTTTAATTGAATGAATGGCATAGGTTGTATCGTGAACCCACATCTCTCCAAAGAAGGTCAAATTACTTGTGTTTTTTGGTTCGAATCTTAACTTGTAACAAAACTTATTCCCTATATATGTTGAATCATCCAGGTAAAACCGATACATCGAACGTGCATACGTCGCGAGTGGACTAATAAAGGATTTACCAAATAAATCAATGACATTCTCATAAATATTGATGTCTAAATACATGTCTCCTAAAAACTGGGCCGCTTGAAGATTTTCTACACCAGTAATTCGTGAAGCTTTGACGATTTCTCGTTTTCGTTTTGGGCGGTTTGCAAAATAAAAATCTGATACAGATTCGGCTAAAACAGCAGGTAAAATCAAGGTTTGATTCGTTGATGTATCTAAATAATCTAACACCACATTGAGCTTTTTTACTGGACCTAAGGCAGAAAACTCTGAACCGATATTATTGATGTCTACTTGGAACTTATTGTAGGCTTCGTATTGATATGCCTGAAGTTTTTCTTTGTTATTTACCGGCTTATGGGCAATGATTTTTTTGTGTAATATGGTTGAGGGGAATTCATCCGGAGGTAAAACCACGATTTCATTCACCTCTCGTGAAATGGGCTTAAGGACAAAACTTAGCTCCTGCTCTTCGTCTGATTTGATTTTCTTCCGAACAACCTTATACCCTAAAGAATATACTTGAATTGAATCCACAGGATAATATGTTTCAATTTCAAATCTTCCCAAGCTGTCTGTTAGAGTTGATATTTTGGTGCCATAAAAGTTCACCTTTACCAAGGACATGGGCTCGCGTGTAGATTGTTCAATTACACTACCCCTTACGATTGTTTTTTGAGCAGTAACTGCACACGAAATAGACAGCATAAGGAGGAAAACAACCTTATTCAATTGACTTATTTTTCAGCGCTCGCTTAGAAACAATAATACCGATTTCATACAATCCTATAATTGGAATAGAAACTATGATTTGCGACAACATATCCGGCGGGGTTATCACGGCGGATATTATGAGAATAACTACAATGGCATGTCTTCGGTATTTTTTTAAAAAATCCGGTCCAATAAGTCCAATTTTAGTGAGTATGTAACTTATAATCGGTAAAAGAAAGAGCAATCCTGAATAAAAAACGGTGGAAATAATCGTTCCAACGTAGGAACCCACAGTAAAATTATTTTCAATCTCCTGACTAATTTGAAATGAACCAAAAAATTGCACGGTAAGCGGGGCAACTACAAAATATCCAAATAACACCCCCGTCAAAAAACACAAACTGATGTAGAACACCATGCCTTTAGTAGCCGAAATTTCGTTTTTTTTCAGGCCTGGCTTAACAAAAGCCCATAATTGATAAAAGATAAAGGGTGAGCTCACTATTAATCCGCCCATAATACTCATCATCATTGCATAATTGAACTGACCTGACACGGTCATGCTCTGCATTTTTACCGTTGTATCAGAAACGCATATTCCAAAATACGTACATAGCAATCGAAAAGTAATAAAATCATGATCTTTTAATGCAAGAAACAAATGATTCATTATCCACTCTTGATAAACCCAAATCACGACGCCAACCAAGAGGACAGCAATAGCTATCCGAACCAAACGCCATCTTAATTCATCAAGATGCTGAAGAAAAGACATTTGTTGTTGATTGGACATATGCAAATTTAGGGAAAAAGGTTGATTTTAATTGAAAAGAATAATGAACGTAAATTGTTTACGTTGATAGGGGGCAATCTTTGTAAAAACAACACAGATGAAACAAATTAGTATACGTAAAATCCAGTACACAAATTTTAGTAATAAAGCCCTTTGCTATGGTGTATTAACATTAAACAACTTATCCATTGAAAGCTGTGTAGAGCTTAGTTTTAGTCATCTAAACCGCTTGATTGCCTCAATCAATAAACAATTAGCGGTAATTTCTATTTATGACTTAATTCAAGAGGAACAAAACGATTCAGAAGTCTATTATACGATAAATCTATCTGACTACTTGTTGGATGATATAGTGCTAAACACGAATGATTCAGATGGCTTTCAGCCGCTTAGAATCAGTGCGTAGTTACGGTTGAATAATTACCGTTTCCTCGTTCGTTTTTTCAGCTTCAATTTTAATAATTCCTTGGCCTTGTCGATTTCCTTTGTACGCTTCGATATCTAAAACAGCTACCCCAGCTTGACCAAGCTGATAAATTTCATTGTAATTGAACGTTGCAATTCCTGCTGCATTGGTATACGCGGTATCATAAACCACTACTTGAGATGGACAATTACACGTTGAAGTACCATGCAAAACAACCATTGCCTCTTCCACTACTTCATTGTTTTCATTTCTAACTTCGATTTTGGCCAACGTATCTTCCTTCTTAACACATCCACCCAGTACCAGGACGCACATTGCAGTTAACGCAATAAAATAAACAGATTTAATCATTTCTAACGGTGTTAATTAATTTGGTAAAAATATAGTCTCTACGGATGTCGTATGGACTCTACAACGGGTATATCCTGTTGCCGTTTTATTGTTATGCTTTATAATTATATCAAAATATCCGGTTGTATTATCCGGACCAGAGGTATTAAAATACTGATCCATATCAACCGTTGTAAATCCAGAACTATTGGTAAATGTGGTATCCACAAAAGCACCTGTGGGAGGATTGCTTTGTTGGTCTCCAATTACAACGACCTTTGCTCCACTGATCAATTGATTCGATGACGATCTAACGAATACCTTCAAAATAGCAGGATCTTTTGACTTACATCCATTTGCTGTGATTAAAAAAACCGCCGCAATACCAAGAATAATTAGTTTTTTCATATACTTTTCAATCTATCAAATGTAACACATAAATTAGTGAAACACAAAATTTTGCGCAATTTCAAACAGAATTGCCGTTGAATTAACGTAATCTCAAGGCAATTGGAAATAAAAACATAATTTTGCTAACTAAATTCTTAAACCAACTTCTGCCTTAAAAAGTTACATCATGCGAGAAAGAATCGACCAAGTGGAACGCGAAATTTCTGAAATTGTTATTTCTGATAGTCAAGGCGCCGAAACCTTTCGAATTAAGTATTTAGGGTCTAAAGGGATTTTAAAATCACTTTATCAAGAGTTTAAAGCTGTTCCTAATGAGGAGAAAAAGGAAATTGGCCAGCGATTAAATGAACTTAAACAACAGGTTGAAAACGTATTGGCTTCAGTACAATCAAACGAAACTGGTAAACACCCGAAACACCTTTTAGATCTTACCCGTCCCGGTCGAAGTACGTCCTTAGGAAGTCTACATCCGCTTACAATCGTTCGTAATGAAATAGTTTCCATATTTTCAACCATCGGATTTTCTGTGTCAGAAGGACCTGAAATCGAAGACGATTGGCATAATTTTTCTGCGCTTAATTTTCCCCCTGACCATCCGGCGCGCGATATGCAAGACACATTCTTTATTGATTCTTCTATTGACGGCCTTTCATTAAGAACTCATACCAGTTCGGTACAAGTGCGAGTGATGGAAACGCAAAAACCACCGATTAGAACAATTTCACCAGGAAGAGTATATCGAAATGAGGCGATTTCAGCGAGAGCACATTGCTTTTTTCATCAAATTGAGGGATTATATATTGACAAAAATGTTTCCTTCGCGGATTTAAAACAAACCTTGGATTATTTTGCTAAGGCACTCTTTGGGGAATCAGCAAAAATCCGTCTTCGTCCATCGTATTTTCCTTTTACAGAGCCGAGCGCAGAAGTAGATGTTTCCTGTTCCCTATGCCAAGGGGACGGCTGTAATGTATGTAAACATACCGGTTGGCTTGAAATCTTAGGTTGCGGGATGGTAGACCCTAATGTCTTGGATGCGTGTGGAATAGACTCAAAGGAATATAGTGGCTTCGCATTTGGTATGGGTGTTGAACGCATCGCACAATTAAAATATCGTGTGAATGATTTACGCTTATATTCTGAAAATGACGTGCGTTTTCTAACACAATTTCATTTTTAAGTAATGGATTTTAAAAACTTAGACTCCGCTATCCAACTTGATCAGATCGAGCAGTTAAGCTATAAATCCACCCAACTCATTTTCAAACATTCTACCCGGTGTATCATATCATCTATGGCGCTAAAACGCCTAAGGTCCTGCACACATATCGAGGCAGATTGTTGGGTCTTAGATTTACTTACTTTCCGTTCGATTTCGAATGAAATAGCCCAAAGGTATCACACCGAACATCAATCTCCACAATTATTCGTTTTAAAGAATGGGCGCGTTGTTGGTAGCAACTCACACGAAGGAATTGACTGTGAATTTATTCTACTGTGTAATGAAAAATAAAAAAACACTACTTATTATTTTACTTCTTGTACTTGTCGCAGGAGGATTTCTATTCAAAACCTTGGTTCCTTCAACACCAGATAACGAATTTGGTCCCTTGGCATATTTTGAAAAAGAAGGAAGCCTATCTTGTGTTCTTGGGTCGGCCTTTAATAGCTCATTTCTCACAGAAGAAGACCAGGTTACTGTATCACTATATCTTGATGACAGCCTGATCAATACCTATAAAAATGTACAAAAGAAAACGGCAATTACACTTCCAAAATGGCTTTTAACTCTTGGAGCCCATCAACTAAAAATAACAGCCAAACATGCTACGCGAGGTATCAGCGAAGACGAACGTGTTCTTTATGTGTTGTCAGATATAACTCCTGCATCTTGGTCCCTTGTTTTGAAAAACCAGTATGTCCACAATGACTCCTCATTTACACAAGGACTTGCTTTTTCTGAAGGAAAACTCTTTGAGGGAACCGGAGACCCTAACGGTATTGGAGCAACCATGATTGGTGAAGTTGATTTAAATTCAGGAAAAATTATTCGAAAAAAAAGTACTGCAGCACCAATTTTTGGTGAAGGTATTACCGTAGTTGGTGACGAACTTTTTCAAATCACTTGGCAAAACAGCACCTGCTTCGTTTATGACAAAAAAACATTTGCGCAACTTAGACAATATTCTTATTCCGGTGAAGGCTGGGGGCTCACCTATGATGGCACACATTTAATCATGTCTGACGGAAGTGAAACCCTAACGTTTCGAGACCCAAAAACATTTAAAGAAACAAAAACCATTCAAGTATATACTCATGAGGGCGCCATTACAAAATTGAATGAGCTTGAATACATTGAAGGGTTAATTTATGCCAACATTTGGACGAGTAACTTAATCGCCGTAATTGACCCGGTAACCGGAAAAGTAATAGCAACTATAGACGCTACGGAGGCCGTTCAAAAAGGAAAGGGAAATGGAGAGGTCCTAAATGGTATCGCGCACAACCAAAAGACAGGTAAAACCTATATTACCGGTAAGTTTTGGACAAGCCTCTTTGAAGTTGCCTTTACTAAGCCTAAGGGCGTGTAAGAAAAGGGACCTGTTTTGTTCTTATTCCATTAACCATTCGCAGATAATAGGTTCCTGGCGACCAATAGGTATAATCAATGTATTGAATTGATGCATTTAAATCAAGCTCCATTACCGGCATAAAATCAAGCTCCTTGTTGGATTCAAGTACTTCTTTTTCAATAAAAATTCTGCACTTAGAAGAAATGTTGGGTGAAAACTCAAACTTAATTTCCTGCGCTCTAGAAGGCACCATCTTCACAAAAGACGTTTCACTCATTGGATTATAAGCCAAGGTGTTATTCGTTAATTCAGGGATTTCCCACGCCCGAATGTAGTCAATTAAATATACCGCAGGAAATCCTGTCTTTTCGTTTGGACCGGGAGAAAATGGGCCCTTATCCATGGCCAATGAAAAATTAGCAATCAAATTCATAGAGGTATTAAACGTCGCCTTATGCTGAGCAACAAGGCGGTCATTAAAATAGAACGATACCCCTTCAGGTGCCCACAAGCCTGAAAACGTCACCCATTCTCCAGTTAACTTTTGCTTAGTCTTTACCCAATGACCGAAAGGCTTGTCAATAATTCCAAACTGTTTTATACGATCACAGCGATTGGGGCAATGTACATCTACATGATAGGAAGTTGTTCGCTCGCCCTTTGCTTCCATTATATCAATTTCTTCATTCGGATTTCCGCCGTAAAGCCAGAAGGCTGGCCAATATCCTTTTCCTTTTGGTAAAAAGCATCGCGCTTCAAAATATCCAAACCTAAATTGTTTTTTACTCCAAGCAGCAGCCGTTAATCGATTAATCTGCACCTTCCCATTTTGCATTAAGCTTGGCATTTTAGTGATTTTTTCTTGGTCGATCATCCAATCCGGAAAGGACCGCCATTCATTCACAGTATCAACGGAAAGCTTCAATACCCCGCCAGATTGTTCACACATGCGCGGATCCGTATAGGTGTTTGCATCCAGGGACAAACCGCCCCATGGATAATATCCGTACCACGTTGACTCATCTAATTTGACCCCATTAAATTCATCAAACAACGAAGGGTTTCCGGTGTAAATTCCTTCAGGGTCAAACCAGATTAATAAGGTGTCTTGACTGTAGATGGTTTGCGTAAGTACGCAGAGAATAATTAAGAGATATCTCATTTGCTTCAAATTACAATCAAAATTAGCAAACCCCGTTAGTTTACATTGCGTAATTTCGTATAAATGAAGAATACTTGGTGCTTATGGATCCTGCTACTCCTTGGAGGGACTCTATTCGGGCAATCAAGTTATCAATTTCGCGAACTGATTTCAACGGTAACACCCCAGCAAATAGATTCCTTGTCGATTTTACCCGGAAGTGTTTATTGTATTCATGAAAATGACACGGTTCCAAAGGATCTCTTTAACGTAAATTACATTAACAAAACCATTGCGTTTAACCCTAAAATTAGCGGTCTTGTTCAGGTGTATTACGTACGAATCAACTTGAACTTAACCCCTACGAATCAATCATACGATTCTATTGCCTTGGTTCCGAACATATCAAACATGAAGTTTTCAATCACAGATGAGAATCCATTAATAGAAGATCTTTTTGGGGGGAATGAAATTAATAAACGAGGCAGTATTTCTCGCGGGATAACCTTTGGCAATCGACAAAATCTTGGAATTAACTCAACGCTTAATCTAGAATTAAGTGGAAAACTATCAGAAGACTTGCACATTTTGGCATCTGTATCCGATGCAAACATTCCCATTCAACCTGATGGAAACACTAATAAATTACAAGAATTCGACCAAGTATTTATTCAGCTTTACACGGACAAACTGAAACTAACGGCGGGTGATTTCTGGATTAATCGTCCGGACGGGTACTTCCTTAACTATAAAAAAAGAGGGCAGGGATTGACGATGACCAATACCTTTGATTTGAGCGCCAATCAACAACTAAAAATCCAATCAAGTGTTGGATTGTCAAAAGGCAAGTTTCAACGACAAATCATCCCGGGTGTAGAAAACAATCAAGGGCCCTACAGGCTTATTGGTGCAGAGAACGAGCCGTTCATTGTGGTGTTATCAGGAACTGAGCGCGTATTTATTGATGGTCGTCTATTGCAGCGAGGACAAGAATTTGATTACACCATAGATTATAACAGTGCCGAACTTGTATTTACCTCAAGGAATCTTATCACCAAAGATGTTCGAATCGTGGTGGAATTCCAATATGCAGACCAGGCATATACGCGTGGGTTAATTCAGCAGCATCTTAGTTACCGCGTTAACAACACCACCAGTTGGATAAATTATTATCAAGAACAAGACCTTAAAAACCAACCCCTCCAATTAAGTTTGAATGAAACCACCAAACAACTCATTGCAGCAGCTGGTGATAGCTTAAGCAATGCCTTCATTGGCACAATCGATTCTGTCGGCTTTCAGCCGAACCAAAATCTGTATCGCTTAGTTGATACTTTAGGATATGACTCTGTTCTTGTTTTCTCTGTGCATCCAAACTCGGCGACATATCGAGCAACCTTTCTGTTGGTTGGGGCAAACAAAGGAAACTATGTATTGGATAAAACAACGGCCTTTGGTCCTGTTTATAAATGGGTAAGCCCGCTTGGGGGACTACCTCAAGGTTCCTACATGCCTATACAGCGCGTGAATTCACCCAAAAGAAAGCGCATGGTAACTGCAGGAATTCAACAAAAATTAGGTGGAAAATGGGTGGTAGAAACAGAATTCTCCGCATCAGAAGAAGCAGTGAATTTGTTTGCAAGCAAAGACCGGTCGAACGACTGGGGATTGGGAAACCGAACTAAAATTATACGTCAAGGAAAAGTTGAACTTAATCGTTGGAATCATTCAACCCTAGTAGAATCAGAATATTTAGGAACTAACTTCTCGTTTATTGAGCCTTATCGCGCTGTAGAGTTTGATCGAGATTGGAACATTAGAAATGCGAAGCTATTGGGTCCTCAATGGAATGGCAAATTATCTCACAAAATTCAACACAATAAGCTTGGTTTTTTAAGTGTTCAAGCACAGCACTTTACCGTTGGAAACGCGTTCAATGGTACGAGAATCTATTCAGACGGGGGCATCAAAAAGAAGGGGCTTTCGATTTCATGGGACGGGAGCGCCCTAAACAGCATAGGATTGGTTAATACTCGATTTATCCGTCACCGCTTAGACGCCTCACAAACTATACATCGAATAAAAATCGGAATTAAAGATGATCAAGAATTTAATCTTCGAGATAAAGTCATTGGTATTAACTCTTCAAGCTATGCGTTTTACGACATTCAAGGTTATCTTCAAAATGCAGACAGCAGTAAGGCCTTGGTAAAGTTTTTCTATAGAGAACGCCTTGATTGGAAGCCCGATAGCACAGGTTTTACGGTGGCGGCAAGAGGAACAACCATAGGCGGAGAGGTTCAAATAAAAGATAAAAAAGGAGGGTCCTATGGGTTCGTTATCGGATTGCGAAACCTAACACCATTAGACAGCACCTTACTGAATATTACGCCAGACCAATCAATCGTGGGACGAATTAATGTATCTAAACGAATACTAAAAGGAGCTCTAACCTTTGACACCTATTATGAAGTAGGGTCTGGGTTAGAACAAAGACGAAGTTTTATCTACCTAGAAGTTAATTCAGGACAAGGCGTATATACGTGGGTTGATTACAACAATGACGGAGTCAAGGATTTAAATGAATTTGAAACCGCCACATTTATTGATCAAGCAAATTACATTCGGATTTTCACGCCAAGTAATGCCTATCAAAAGACCTATTCAAATGAATACAATCAAAGTTTATTCTGGCGGCCCGAGTTAATTTGGAATAAAAAAACGGGTATGCTCAAGTTACTTTCAATCGTTTCAAACCAACTTAGAATCCGATCAACTAGGAAATTAAACACCTTATCCGTTGCCGATCTCTTAAATCCTCTAAACGCAGATGTTCTCGACAATGCGCTTATATCTTCCGCATACTCTGTAAGAAACTCACTATACCTTTTTAGAACCTCAGCGAAGTTTAATGGCCATTATATCATTAATAAAAATCTAAATAAGTCACTACTCGCAACCGGATTTGATGCGAAAGCAATTGAATTCAACGAGCTTATGTTACGGTGGAATATTGTTCCTTCATTTTCTATAAAAACCGAGGCACAACAAGGAAATAAAACCTCTTCTGTAGATTATACGCAAGGCAGAAATTACCAGGTACGCTACCAATTTGTCCGAATGGAATTATCATATCAACCATCCACGAACTACCGAATGGCTATTGATGCCAAATTGTCTTCAAAAGCAAACGAACCAATTTATGGTGCAGAAAAAAGCAATTCAAGAGAATTAGGCCTAGAATTCAAGTACAACACAACGGAAAAAGGCAGCATACAAGGATCACTCAAATACCTTAATTTAACTTTTAACGGAAACCCGTTGTCTCCTGTTGCCTTTGAAATGCTTGAGGCCTTACGTCCCGGTTCGAATTATACGTGGTCCGTTAATTGGCAACGAAATGTTGGAAAAAACCTTCAATTAAATCTAGTTTATTCGGGAAGAAAGCCCGCCGAAAACAAGGTTGTACACAACGGAGGAATGGAACTTCGTGCTTTTTTCTAATTTTGATTATGAAGGAAGATATACAAAACGCTGAGGACATTAATTTACTTATTAATAACTTTTATGCCGAGGTTATGAAATCTGAGTCCCTTCATCCGTTCTTTAATAAGCTAGACTGGGAGGCGCATCTTCCAAAAATGAAGAAATTTTGGCGATTTGTACTATTAGATGAAGCGGGATATACTGAAAATGTAACCAATAAGCACCTTCACATGCACTTGACCAACGCATTGTTTGATGAATGGGTATTGTTGTTCCATCGAACGGTTGACCAACACTTTAAAGGACCAGTTGCAGAGCTTGCGAAAACCCGCGCTTCACTAATCGGTATTGGTATACAGAGTAAGATGAATCTACTTAAAGAGTAACTGAATTAAATCGTTCCCGTTAGCGTAAATCATCAAGCCTAACAACAAGAAAAAGCCGATATACTGCGCATATTCTAGAATTTTCTGAGGAGCTTCTTTACCTGTAATCCATTCATAAAGTAAGAATACCACGTGACCACCGTCGAGTGCAGGGATTGGTAAGATATTCATGAATGCCAACGCAAACGATAAGAACGCGGTATTGAACCAAAATACCTTCCAGTCCCAAACAGGAGCAAACATGTCGCCTATTCGTGTGAACCCCCCCACAGACGTTGCGCCTTTCTTAGTGAATACAAATTTAAATTGAGCTACATAATCTCTCAACAACTGCGTGCCGCCAACCACTCCTTTTGACATGCTTTCACCCAAGCTATAGCGAACCTTCGACACGGCAAGCGTATCAGAAGTGAATTGGTTTTTAGATGCAAATCCAATGGTTCCCTCCGGCGTTACCTTGCTGTGAATCATGATTGAATCGTTTCCTCGAAGCACGAATATATCCGCCTTTTTATTGCGCTTGCCGTACAACGACAATTGGATGTCGTCGAAATATGTTACTTCGGACCCGTTAATTGAGAGGATTTTATCGCCATTTTTCATGCCTGCTTTTTCTGCAAATCCACCAGGGGTAACGGTCTCTGCACTTTCGGCAATAACTCTAAACGAAGCAACAGACATCGCACCATGTTGAAACAGTTCTTGATCAATGGTTGCTGGTAATTTACGAACGAGGGTTTTTCCGTCTCGGGTTAGTGTCAGTATTGTTTTATTACGTAAAAGAAGCCCTTTATTAATATCGTCGAAGGAAGTTACCTCCTCCCCATTTACCTTAGTAATCACATCGCCCGAGCGCACGTCATACTTGGCTAGATATGGATGAATTGCCATCCCTTGATTTAATTTTGATGTAGTTAAGGTGGCGCCTCCCCAATACCATGCAATAGCACCATAAATAATAAACCCGGCAATTAAATTAACGGTTACCCCGCCAATCATTATAATCAATCGCTGCCACGGTTTCTTGGTTCTAAATTCATATGATTTAGCCGGCTGTGCCATTTGCTCTTTATCCATCGACTCATCGATCATTCCTGCAATTTTCACATAACCACCAAGCGGCAACCATCCAATACCCCACTCTGTTTTATCACTACCGTCTTCCCAATCTTTTGGGGTTTCCTTAGTAAACCACGCATATCGCTTTTTACCATTCACTTTTCTATACCTGAACAGTGAAAACCAGGGATTAAAAAACAAATAAAATTTTTCAACTTTAGTTTTAAATAATCGTGCTGGGATAAAATGACCGAATTCATGTATTGTAACTAAAAACGCTAGGGAGACAATCAATTGAGCTGCCTTAATTAATATTTCTTGAATATCCATGTATAAAGTATATGACACAAAGATAACAAGGAATAATGGGTTGAAGGTGTTAATGTTTATAAACGCTATTCATTTTGACCTCAATCCGTTAAAATTGATGGATTGTTTTAAGAACTGCATTCGTTTCCTTAATTTCGTTGGCGAACAAAACCCATGTCAAACAGCATTGTCATTATTCCAACGTACAACGAACGCGAAAACGTTCAATTAATGACTGACGCGGTATTGGCATTAGAAGAATCATTTGACATTTTATTTGTAGATGACAATTCCCCGGATGGTACGGCCGCGATTATTTCAAATATTATAGCCAAACACCCAGGACGTGTTCACATCATTAATCGGCCAGGAAAATTGGGCTTAGGGACAGCATATATTGCGGGATTTAAATGGGCATTAGCGAAAGAATATGCATTTATTTTTGAAATGGATTGTGATTTTTCACATGATCCTGCGGATTTAGTTCGTCTTAAAAAAGCGTGTGTTGATGGGGCAGAACTGGCTATCGGTTCTCGGTATTGTACGGGGGGTAAGATAGAAAACTGGCCTTTTAGTAGGTGGTTATTATCTTATTTTGCCAATTTGTACGTGCGTTTAGTCTTGTGGATTGGGGTTCATGACTCTACTGCTGGATTTAAATGTTACACGAACAAAGCCCTTCGATCCATTAACCTAGATATCATTCATTTTAAGGGATACGCCTTTCAAATATGCATGAAATATGCCGTACGTAAGCATCGTTTGAAAATCACGGAAGTACCTATAACATTTAAAGACAGGCTTTATGGAGAATCCAAAATGAGTACCGGGATTTTTAAAGAGGCCTTAACCGGTGTGTGGAAAATGAGAACCATGAAATTATGAGTCGGATAATTCTAAGAAATGCACAAATTGTTAACGAAGGCAGCAGGTATTTTGCTGATTTAAGCATTCGAGGAGAACTCATCGAGTCAATAGACGGACAAATTGACCTCCCTTATGATCAGGAAATTGATTTAAACGGAAACCTGTTGATTCCGGGATGTATTGACGATCAAGTTCACTTCAGGGAACCTGGTCTTACGTACAAGGCAGATATTTTTTCTGAATCCCGTGCGGCAGTTGCCGGCGGAATCACCTCATTTATGGAAATGCCAAACACAGTTCCTAATGCGTTAACTCAGGCCCTTTTGGAGGACAAGTATGCCACAGCATCGGAAAAATCGATTGGGAATTATTCCTTTTTCATGGGCGTTTCAAACGATAATTACGATGAAGTGATGCGCACCAATTCAGAAAATGTGTGTGGAATTAAAATCTTTATGGGATCTTCCACGGGCAATATGTTGGTGGATAATTACAATACCTTGGAGCACGTATTTGCAAATGCGCCAACGCTTATCGCCACGCATTGCGAAGATGAAACCACCATAAAGAATAACCTTGCTAAAGCAAAAGAAACGTTTGGATTAGATATACCGATTGAAATGCACCCACTTATTCGGAGTGAAGAAGCGTGTTACCTATCTTCTTCTTTTGCAGTTGAGCTCGCAAAAAAAACAGGTGCCAGGCTACATGTATTGCATATTTCAACGGCAAAAGAAACAGGGCTTTTCAGCAATACACAGCCGTTAAAAGAAAAGAAAATTACCGCAGAAGCCTGTGTTCATCATTTATGGTTTAGTGATGAAGATTACGCAACGAAAGGCAATCTGATTAAATGGAATCCGGCTGTAAAAACCAGTGTCGATCGAGCAATGATTTGGAATGCTGTCCTTGATAATCGAATCGATGTAATTGCAACGGATCATGCACCACATACCCTAGAGGAAAAAGGACAGAACTACCTAAACGCTCCCTCGGGTGGTCCATTAGTTCAACATGCATTACTTGCTATGCTAGAAAAATCTATACAAGGAGTGATCACCATAGAGCGGATTGTAGAAAAAATGGCTCATGCACCTGCTGATTTATTTCGCATTAATAACCGAGGCTATATCAAAGAAGGATACTATGCTGATTTAGTGGAAATTAATTCTGAGCGAAAAACGCTAGTGCATAAAAACAATGTGTTGTATAAATGTGGATGGTCACCTTTTGAGGGAATCAACTTCAACCACGAAGTAAGCCGGACCTTTGTTAATGGCCGTTTAGTATATGAGGGCGGAAAAATCATTGAAGGAAGCAACGGAAAACGCCTTTTGTTTAATCGATTATGAGACTAGCCCTAAATGTATTTTGCTTTTTAATTTTATTTGCTTGTCAATCCACGGGTGATAAAACCCAAGTGATTGAGGAAGATAAAATGATTGAAATCATGGCTGATGTCTACGTATTAGAAATGCATTATCAAAAAAAATACGGTGCACCCATACAATATAAAAAACACTTGGACCGGGCATTGAAAACCCTATTTACATCCTACGGAATAAGCCGCAATTCTTATGAAAGAAGCTTTACGTTTTACGCCTCAAAACACGAGAAGTTTATTCATATGAATGAAGAAGTTATTCAACGATATAATGCTGTTTTACTCGAAAAATAAATCGTGATCTTCTTGCATTTTCAATTGTTCAAGATGTTGAACTAAGGTGAATATTAACTGTTGTTTTTGTACCCCTTCATCCACTTGTTTCTTTACATATTCCTTCAAGATGAGCTCTGATTCAAGCAATTGTTGCTCTTGAAAAGGTCCCTCCATATTCTCAATTAATGTCAAACACTCTAAGGTCCCCAGATAATCCAATTGCACAGCCAACTCAACAAAACGTTCTAATTCAGCACTAAAATCCAATCGTGTGTTCCAAAGAATATTTACAATTTGTGCACGAAACGTAATGAATTCTGGCATTGAAAGAAGGGCAATCCATGCCTCCTTCGCTCCTTTAATTGTTATGGAGGAAAGTAATTCATAAAGTGCTTTCTTATGCGGTAATTCGGTGTGTGTTAAATAGCACCTAAATAGTTCAGGCAATTGAGTGGTTTTGCCTTTTTCCTCTATTAATTCCACCCCGTTTAATACCGTTTCTAAATCGGTAGATTGAAGCATTTCTAGTGGGGTAAGTTTACGCGTTGACATAGGGCTCGATTAAATTTGTTAATTGAATAAAAGCATCTACGGTGAGTTGCTCGGGACGTCGTGAATCAAACTCTTCCGTTAACGTTACGTTCGGAAAAACAGCCCGGATTGAGTTTCGTAAGGTTTTACGGCGTTGGTTAAAGGCTGCTTTTACTACTTTAACAAAAAGCTTCTCATCACATCCTAATACGGTTCGGTTGTTTCTTACACAGCGAATTACGCCAGATTTTACTTTTGGTGGGGGATAAAATGATCCTGGTTCTACGGTAAATAAATAACTTACCTCATAGTACGCTTGCATCAATACACTTAATATGCCGTACTCTTTACTTCCCGGGGGCTCCGCAATTCGTCGCGCAACCTCTTTTTGAAACATACCGAGAATTATCGGGATTTGATGTTTTGATTCAAGGCATTTAAATAAAATTTGAGAAGAAATATTATATGGAAAATTACCTACCACACAGAACTGATCTTCTTGAAAGTACTCACTAAAGTTTGCCGCTAAGAAATCCTGATTATATACCTTATTGAATTCAGGATGTGCTTTTTTTAGATAAAGGATTGATTCTAAATCTACTTCGAATGCGCAAAAATCCAAGTCTGTTCGCTTGAGAAAAAAATCAGTAATTGCGCCTTTGCCTGGACCAATCTCAACCACTTTCATCGGTGCGTCAAATACCGGTAATGCCTCCGTGATTTTCTCACAAACCGCTGTATTAATTAGAAAATGCTGACCTAAGTGCTTTTTTGCTTTAACATTCATGGGTTAAGTTCCAAGATTAAATCCATTGTGGTTCTAAAGGCCACGAATTTGCCTTCGTAGCGTGCAGAATGTTCCATCTGTAAGGCTGAAGCGTGGGTAGAAAGATATTGTTCAAAATCCTGTTTACTAAGAGCCCAATAAAGAACAGAAAAAGTACATTCACCGGCTTCGTTACCATGTACCTTGGAAAGCACGCACTTAGTAAAGCACTTGGTTTGAAGTACAGATGGAATATGGGCGTTTTGCATCCAATGAACCCAATCGGTTTCAATGGATGGATCAATACTAACGGTTACATTATAGAGCATAATTAAGGGTTCTGTTTAAAACATTGATATGGGTTGGTAAAGGAGAACTCTTCTCCCCATTCACCTCGAAACACGACGGCAAATGATAAACCACCGCTAAACGTATACACTTGCTGCAACGCTTGATCGAAATTATAGTCCCAGACATTAAATGGTATTTTATTCGACCCCGAAAACGCTTTGCCGGGCAACATAAGAATTTTGGCGCCTTTTGTTAATTGACAAGTTTGTGTGTTACCTGTTCGAATCAACCTACTGTATACTGCCGAACCGGTAAGCTCGTTAAAGGAAATTAATAACACGTCATAGGCTGAGGAGTTTTTAAATTTTATGGTTGATTTTCCATCAAACTCATCAAGCGAGATTGTACCCTCGAGGGTATTTGCCGTGGTACTATCCTTTAGCAGGATTGGATTATAATAAAAGTCGTTTAATCCATTGGTTAACGATGTATAAAGGATTTCTGCCTTTTGATTCACAAACGCTTGTCTGATTTGATAATTTACTCCACCGCCACTTGAACTTAACGAAACGGTTGATCTAATCGGTTTTTCTCTTCTTAAGGTGGTATCAATAAACATACGCTCCTGTGGTGTAAAATAAATTAAAGAAGAAGAAGGGGTTAATGTCGAAGCTTGTTCACCGGTGGTAAATACCCATTTAAAAAGAACCAAAATCGAGACAACTCCCAATACACCAAACCCTAAACGAATGATTAATGTCCGGTTAAATTTAACCTTCCTCGGTTCGTTCTTTTGAATGTTTAACTGGCCCTTCTGAAAACTATTCCATGCCTCATCGATTGCATCTTTTACGGCTACAGGGCAATGTATTGTCCTTAATTTAGATAAAATAAATCCCGCAGTGGTGGAAGAGCAGTGTGGGTTGTTTATCATCCGCAGCGCATGTTCCATGAATTCAATACGCAAGACTTCCCATTCCTTTGGGAAGGTGCTATAAGCCATCAATTTGCTCGGGGAAAAAAAAGAATATGCGGCTTGATTGTACGCATCACCAGAATTGATAGATGATGGAAAATCCCGCTCATTTTGCTGGGTTATTTGACGGGAAACATATGGCAACCCCGCCTTAATTGCACTGGAATCAACCACACAAAAATAACTCATGTAATCTGCTAAACTATCCCAAAAATCATCTTCTCGGGGTTCGAATATTGGCAGAAAATGTGCGGTATAACGTTTAAAATCGGGCAACAATGCATTTTTAAGAAGCATTGACGAATCTTTAAACGGGGTGGTAACATTGCCTTGTAAAAAAGACAACAGGGATGAATTCGATTCAATCCACGCGTTAAAAAGTGACGTTTGTTCAGATTGAATCTGCTCAAAACCAATCACTTCATCAAGTGTACTCAAAGAGTTCCGTTCAAACTGAGTATAAAAGCGCATGGTCAAAGGTACTGATTTTTAATTCCATGTCTTTTTGTTATCTTTGATTAAATTCTTAAATGATCAACTATGAAAAAACTATTACTTTCTTTTGCTGCAATCGGACTTATGGCATTGTCGGTTGACGCACAATCATGTACCCCAGGTGCAAATTTTGTGGATTCTACATACGGTGTATGGCCTGATACTACGCAAAACTTTCCTCCCGCAGCGGCAAACGTTGCGTATTCTACAGACTTGAACTTTAAAGTACCAGCAACGGTTTCGGCTGAATTAGATGCCTCAGGACAATTTGTTGGTTCACCAATTCAAGGATTTACAGTAACCGGGGTTTTAGGATTGCCAAGTGGTTACAACTATGCGTGTAACATCGCAAACTGTACCTATGCAGGTGGGGCCAACGGGTGCGCAAATATTTGGGGAACCACTGCAACTACAGGAACTTACCCTATTACGATTGAAGTAGACGCAACCGTTATGGTTACCTTAATCCCTGGTTTGCCAGCTACCCCAGTTACACAAAGTGTTTCTTTTGGTGGATATAAAATTAATGTGGGTACTGCGGGATTGATTACGTCCGTAGTAGAGCCCTTATCTATTTATCCAAATCCTTCAAACGGAGAAGTTTCTATCAAAGGAATTGTTGCGGATGAACTTACCATAACAAACTTAAATGGACAAGTGATTTTGACTAAAAATGTATCTGGTCAAACACAAGCCAATCTTGATTTATCTTCACTAAACGCTGGGGTTTACTTTGTAAATACCTTAGGGTCACTAGGAAAAGAAACGATTCGTTTTATTAAGAACTAAGGTTCTGATACATGATTTAAAAGGCCGCAATAGCGGCCTTTTTTATTATTCAATAGGTTGTTTTACTACCTGATAAATTTCCCATGTGGTTTTGTCATAGACGTAAACCAATACATGCATGTTAGCCGCATTGTAGGTGCCGTCTAGTTGATTTGGAACAGCGAAACTATAATTTACATAATACTTATCTCCGATTAGATCTGCGCTAATAAGCGTACGACCAAATGGCGTATTATTCAAATTTCCTCGATGTATATCGCGGTGGATGTACGTTGAATTGTGTGAGTTATCACTCATTTTTTGATCGCCAACTAACGAGTCTTCAACCAAACACGCAACAATGCCTAATTCTGAAGAAATGGTTTGATTAACTTTTTCTACTTCCACATGTAAAAACGCACCTTTAGTACTCGGGTAATAGTTAAGGGCTGTTTGAATATTAACGTTCAACTCATTTTGGGCAAGTACATTTGAAACCATGCCGGTCCAGGCCCCTGGACTCTGAAAAATCACCCCGCCGTTATTTATTCTAGAGACGGTTCCTCGTGGGTTTCCAACAAACCCACCATCATTAATCCCAAAATATTGTGCAATTGCTAAGCCATCGGTCGTAGTAAAATCTAAAGGGTATTCAGGAAGCGTGACCGTTTGAAAATCACCAATCCCCGTTGGTCCAGCATGAATTGATAAGGGGAAAACACGTCCAGGGTTTGCTTCATATAAGGCATGTGCAAGGTCGGCGGCAGCAGGACAATAAATGCACTTATGTCCTGTAAAATCCTCTAGAAGGATATTTCTATTCGTATTTGTATTTTGTGAAAATTGTGGCCATTCATTGGCTAAATAATCCGACCAATTACCGGGATAAAGGGTAGTATCTAATCCGCTGGTTGAACCCGGTGGATAAGGATTGGAAACATGGTCACAACTCGAGCTCACGACAAGGAGCGCTACAAAAACCCATAACAATCGATTCATTTCTTAAAAACTTTGGGTGAAACTTAAGGTAAGGCCATTGTTGGCGGGTACAAAACGACAAACACCACCTACACAAAACAAACCGGCTCGTTGGCGCCCATAGGAAAGCATAACACGTGTCGATTCGTGAATATAGCCGCAGGTTAGGTTTGGATAATTTACGCGCTTATTTTCGTCTGGATTACCATAATTATATTGGTTGATGAAGCTTACAAAATAGCTTGGTGAGACCGTATATTCTATCAATGCAGTAGCCCAATTCCCTTTATCATTAATTGCTCCATCATCTTTCTTGTTTACTAACATTCCTTGAAGCTCAACGCGAATGTTGTGTTTTGAATTGATTTTATAGGATGCTTCAACCACACCAATATGAGACGAAATAATGCCTGTTGCATCATTAGAAACTTTGGCGATATCATTGTTAATGATAATATTAAAATAGGAAACGAGAAGGAGGAGTTTCTTGTTAATTCTTCGTGTGATGTTTACATTAATGTCTCTCCAATATAAACTATCGCTTTTGTCGAACAGGTGTGTTTCATATGCCACACGGCTAGAATCAAACTGATTAATACCACTGGTATGCTGAACTGGTCGAAACGTTGTGGATGCATTAACTCCAAGCGTAGTTCCGTATTTTCCACCCAGTTTGGAACCTTTCTTAATGGTGTATAAAAAATCTGCTTGATATGCCACCTCTCCCAAAGGTTGTGTTGCATAGGGATACAGAGTAGCCACCAAATTATAGGTATGGGTTTTATTGAGTGCAGGAAGGTAATTGATAAAAACGTCTTGAAGTTCTTTGTTCCGATCTGAGCGATAGCTCATGTTATCAACCGATTTTGCAGATAGACTAAAGCCAATACCTTTCTTAGAATACCCAAAGTTTACTACCGCTGCGTGTCCAAAATTATAGATTTTACCATTATCCAACGAGGGGTCTTGTTCTTTTTGAATGTACTCCCCATCTAAACGAAAGTTCTTATACTGTAATTTCATCCGCCCACCGTAGGCACCAACATTCTCAGGTAAAACCAATTGATCATCGTCATCTATTTGGTATTTACTGACAAAGCTACCTCCTAAAATTATATCTAAAGGAAATGCACTAAGTTTAGCAAAGGTTTCATTTAAATGAATATCGGCATCTATTCCGCGCACAATCCCATCTGAATTAACAACACGTCCCGCTTCAAATGAAAGCCGTTGTTGACCATATACTCCCTTTATTTGAATTCCCTTGAAGGGTTTAAAAATAATGCGAGCGCCATCTAATGCATTATCATAGCCTAATGCGCGGTCTTCATAGGCTCTAAGTGCTAGACCATTACCAAATTGCTCATAAAAATGTCCGAGGGTTACATCCACTTTTGAATTCGTGTACCCCACATAACGCATACCTAATCCCGTTCCGTCAAAGCGATTAGGATACCCTTGAATTCTCGGTAAATAACTTTCTAAGCGCATCCCTGCTTTAAACCCCGCATTCGTGTAAAAAACATTCATATATGAATTCACCAATCCTTTAGAAGGAGGCTGAATGGCATTAATCACAGGGTCGTCATTCAAATACTGAAACGTTGATTCAATATTGCCAGTAAAATTTCCTTGTGACCAAAAATATTGGCCTGTAAATAAGATTATTACTAACGAAATCCAACTATTCGCTGGTAAGTTTTTTGATTTCTTCATAAAGTTTTTCTTCGTCCCCCGGCGCATAATTGTTATGTGTGTATACAATGTTACCGTTTTTGTCTAGTAAAAACGTGTGGGGAACATTATTAACACCCATGCTTCGCTTGAAATCGCCATTAGGATCCAACAATACCGTATAATCCCAAGCTTTGCCATTCACGTAAGTAATTACATCGCGCTTTGTTTTTTCATCATCAATTGATACTGCCACTAAGTTAACACCTGTTTCAGTTTGCCATTCTTCATAAAGGTCATGAATAGCCATTAACTCTTTTTTACAAGGAGCGCACCAGGTTGCCCAAAAACTAATAACTACGGGCCCAGAAAAACCAAACGCAGCGGTATTGACCTCTTTTCCATTGATATCTTTCAATAGCACGGAAGGAACTTTTTTTACATCTAAAGAATCTGTTTTGAGGATTTGCGTTTTAGCAAGAAAAGGGAAACTTATCAAAAATGATATTAATAAATGTTTCATACGTTGTTAAATTTTTATGTGCTTAGCAAATACTTTGCCATTTCAAATTTACACGAAAAAAAAAGATTTACATCTTATCCATTTGGAAACCATCGTATTTTTATTAACTTTGAAAAGAATGACATTCGCTTATGACTAAAATTTTCTACCTCCTTATCGTTTCGTTTTTAATGGGTTCTGCCATTGCACAAGACAATCTCGTTATATATCTTGACGGTCAAACCACGGACCTATCTTCCGGCGGCGGACCACACATGGTTGCGGCACCTTCTGCAGCAGCATTTGACGTTACCTTCAATGTATACAACAACGCAGCAAACACTCAAAAATGGAGAATTACTAGATCACACATTGCTGTTCCCGCTGGTTGGGCAGATGGTCTTTGTTGGGGGCATTCTACGGATCCATTTGGTGGTTCTTGTTATTCAAGTACTCAAATGAATTCGTCTCCTTGGACCTCACCGGGTGGTGCGGCTGTGCTTTTTGATCTTTTACCTGGTGAATATGGTAAAATGAAGCCTGATTTTAATCCTGCTGACGGCATAAGCGGAACGGGTCATTATCGTTATTATATCACGAATGCATCAGGTACTACATATTTGGATTCAGTTGATGTTATTGTTGATTATGTAGCGGACGTGAAGCCTCTTAAAGATCCGGTAACAGTTACCTTAGTTCCGAATCCAGCGGACGATTATATTA
Organism: Crocinitomicaceae bacterium; assembly: GCA_044353585.1. GTDB lineage: Bacteria > Bacteroidota > Bacteroidia > Flavobacteriales_D > Crocinitomicaceae > UBA952. The sequence goes on from JBILBR010000006.1 coordinate 60,738, forward strand.
ATATTTCTGTAAGTGGTACAGAATCATTTCAATTTAAAATATTGGATGCAATGGGTTCAACCCTCATGCGCGACCAAGTGAGTTCAACAAAAAAAATCAATACGTCTGAATTTAAAAGTGGCGTTTACTTTATTTCTTTTGAAGGGCAAGGAACCAAACCATTCACTCGAAAAGTAATCATTCGCCATTAATTGGCCTTAAAATGGCTAAACAAAAGCACCGAGGTGCGCCACATAAAAAATCTGAAAAACAATCAAGCGGAGGATATAGAAATCTTGTGCTTAATGTTTTTGCTAAAAATCAAGGAGCAACCTTAACCCACAAACAACTTTGCTATTTATTATCCGCTAAAACCCCAAATGAACGTCAACATGTGTTTGATGCACTCATGGCTTTAGTTGAAAAAAAGCAATTAAACCAACTCAATCACCACAGCTTTACCTTACCTATTCAAACACCGGAGGAAGGAATCCTTGAAATGAACGCCAAAGGGTTTGGATTTGTTCGAATAGAGGGCTCCAATAATGACGTGATGATTCGCGAGGAAAACAAAGGGATGGCGATGGATGGTGACCGGGTGCAATTCACTGTAATTAAAGACAGAAATGGCAAGCGAGAAGGGCTTATTTTGAATGTATTAGAGCGGGCTCGGATGCAATTAGTTGGTACCATACAACTCCGAAACCATAAAGCAATTTTATATCCTGATTCAGCAAAATTCGGCGTACCCGTTGAAATTCCAGAAAACAAGTTAAATGGTGCGCAACAAGGGATGCGCGCCGTTGTTAAAATCACGGTTTGGCCGGAACAACGAAAAATGCCATACGGCGAGGTTGTTGCACTTTTAGGTCATGCGGGAACCAACGATTCTGAAATGATTTCTATTCTGATTAATCAAGGGTTTGATCCATTTTTCCCAGAAGAAGTCTTGCGGGAAGCCAGTTTAATTCCAACGGAAATTACCAACGAAGAAATAGCAAAAAGACTTGATGCAAGAACGATTACTACCTTCACCATTGACCCTGTAGATGCTAAAGATTTTGACGATGCGATTTCATATGAACTATTAGAAAACGGACACCTAAAAATTGGCGTACACATTGCCGACGTTGGACACTACATCAAAGAAGGTTCCGCATTAGATAAAGAAGCATTAAAGCGTTCGAATTCCGTTTATTTAGTTGATCGAGTTATGCCGATGTTGCCGGAGCAACTTTCAAATGTGCTTTGTTCCTTAAGACCCCATGAAGATAAATTGGCCTTTTCTGCGTTCTTTGAATTCAATGAGCAGCAGGAAGTCATTAGTTCTTGGTATGGTAAAAGTGTAATTCATTCGAATCGAAGATATACCTATGAAGAAGTTCAAGAAATTATTGAAGGAACGGAGGATCAATATGCACATGAATTACTTACCATAAACAAAATCGCTAAATCACTTCGTGCTAAGCGCTTCAAAAAAGGCGCATTAAACATCGTCTCTGAAGAACTTCGCTTTGTGCTTTCTGATGCTGGCGTACCTACCGGAACAATACTAAAGACCTCAAAAGAATCACATCAATTGGTAGAAGAGTTTATGTTATTGGCTAATCGGTCTATCGCTGCGTATTTGACACCAAAAAAAGAAAAAGCGGAAACCTATACCACCGTTTATAGGGTGCATGATTTGCCGGATTTAGAAAAACTTGGCTTATTGACCATGTTTTGCGAAAAATTTGGATTAGAATTACATATAGATCAAATCCAAGAAGCAGCATTAAAACTTAACAAGTTACTAAAAGAGATAGAAAACGAACCGTTTTATTCGTTGATTCAAGGCATGGTGGTTCGATCAATGGCCAAGGCCGTTTATAGCACAAATAACAAAGGACATTTTGGATTGGCTTTTAAAGAATATACTCATTTTACCTCGCCTATTCGTCGATATGCTGACCTCATCGTACATCGGCAACTTTTTGAAAAAACTGAAACAGGCAATGTAAAACATAGAACAACGTTAGAAGAAGTTTGTAAACGTATTTCTGCCAATGAGCGTAAAGCAATAGAGGCCGAACGCGAATCGGTTAAGTATTTTCAAACCCTAATGCTTATTGACCATATTGGAGAAACCTTCGAGGGGATTGTTTCAGGGATTTCAGAATATGGAATATTTGTGCGACTAACTTCAAATAATTGTGAAGGAATGGTTTCCATTCAATCGATCACAACAGATCGGTATTTCTTTGATCCAGAACGGTATGTTGTGATCGGAAAACGAACAGGAAAAACAATTAATCTTGGGGATATCGTTTCAGTTACTGTTGACGAAGTAAGTCCGAGAAAGCGACAAATAGATTTAATTCTAACTTCACACTAATCGCTATTCTGGTGAAAATGGATTACCGCCAGAAACACGCTGTAATTCGTGCCCATTTCTAAACATTTTTTGCGTTATTGGTTTCCCGTTACTCCCGTACACAATGAATAATCCATCCTTCAATCCATTTTTATAGTGGATCTCGTTCATTTTATTACCTCGCCGGTCGTTCTGATAAAATTCACCGTGAAGAAGTCCATTTTTAAACGTTGAAACTACTGCTGGAACAACGCCTCCAGGATAATAATTTATCCACTTTCCGGTCTTCTTCCCTTGTTTAAATTTCCCGAGTTCTTTTATTGTAAAATCAACCTGAGAATATGCCTTAAACGTTCCGTGTTCAACGCTTTGTTTTTCTTTAAAACCCATGGCAACAACGTCCTGTGCTGAATTTTTTAATGTGCTCACTTTATATGACACCTCCTCTTTTTTCCTTCCATTGTTATAAAACTCAGTCCACTTTCCTTTTTTGTGATCCTTTTTGTACCGACCAAACAACAATAATTTACCTTCTGGACTAAACGAATACCAGGCACCATTTAATTCACCATTCTTGTAGAACGATTGATTTTTTAACCGCCCATTGGGCCAATAATTCTTCCATTCTCCCGCTTCCTTTCCTTGGTTGTAGCTGCCCTTCATTAATAATGTGCCGTCTTCATACCATGTTTGCCATTCGCCTTGTTTAAGGTCGTTCTTATAATTACCGATTCGAAACGGCGTTCCATTTTTATAGAAATAACTCCATTCCCCTTCGCGGTTCCCGAGGTTATATTTAGCTTTATAGGAAAGTTCCCCCGAATCAAAATAGTATTCCCAATCACTATGCTGTTGATTATTCTTAAATGACCCTTTCATTTCAATCGCCCCATCTGCTTTACCCCAAATCCACATTCCGTCCTTTTCACCATTCACATAATTTCCCTCAGTTCGGATCAATCCGTTAAGAAAATAAACCACGTATGCACCGTGAAGCGAATCTTGTTTGAAGGCCTGCCTTTTCTCGATGCTACCATCTGAGAAATAAAAAATCCAATCCCCTTGTTTTTTCCCAGCTAAAAATGCACCAGAAATGGATGTTTGACCTGAAGCTAGATTTTCGAAAAACGGACCGTCTCTTAGGCCGTTTTTAAAGGTATATGATTCCTTGATAGCACCAAACGAATAAAACGTATTAACCACGCCATTACCATTCATCACGGTTTGAGTATGTGCGGAATCTGAATCAAAATAACTCAATAAATACGTAGTATCATTGGATACATACTCTTCCTTCCATAGCAAAGAATCATCATAAAAATATTGCCATTTACCCTGTGGTGAACCTAAAGAAAAATAACCTAATTTCAATAGTGTACCCGCTTCATTAAATTCCTTATATAAGGAATCAGAAACATTGAATTTGCAATAATAGAGTTGTTTTATTTTCTTGTTAGGATAGTATACAATCTGCTTACCATGTGTTCTATTTCTGTAGTAGAATCGCTCCTCTTCAAGAATTCCATCCATGGAATAATAAAGCCATTTTCCATGCTTTTCTGTAGATTCTAACGTTATATCATCTACATAATATGAACCCACAGCATTCAACTTACGGTTGTTTGCATCCCAATATATTTTCACTTTGGGACTTAAGTTTTCAGGATCAATGGCTTGAGAAAAAACAGGTATCGAAGCAAACAAAATCAGCGATAGAAACCAGTTTTTCATATTAATCTATTAATGTAAATTCTAATAAAGGTTACTAATTATAATAATTGGCGTAAAATTAAAAACACGCCAGTTCCCATGAACACGATACCAATTAGCCAATTTAAGCCCTTTAACAAACCCGTTGTTACTAATGGTTTTAATTTATTTGCAACATAGGCCTTCAAACTATCGATTCCAAAATAGGTAATTAAAATAACAAAAAGAAAGACCATAATATGCAAGTCGCTCTCATAATCACTAACTAAATCAAAGCCCTTCGCTATAATAGCTAACCAATAAATCACCACTCCTGGATTTAATAAATTCAAAGTGAATCCTTTTAAAACAAGCATCGTATTGTCCCGAGCGGTTGATGATTTGGAATTGTGATGATCGTCTAGCAACTCTTTATCTAAGGTAATTGGAACTAATTTTATTTTCTTAAAAAACAAATTATATACCCCATAGACAAAGAAAAGAGACCCTCCTAAAATGCTTAATGCAAGATTGTTTTTAAAATCACTTAATCCCCTTAATTGATAGGCAAAAAACATAGAAATAACTATATAAAATAGATCACTAAGCAAGACACCTAAGTCAAATATTAAGGCTGCTTTAAACCCTTTAGTTATGCTTATTTCAAGCAAAACAAAAAAAACAGGGCCAATCATTATACTAAGTATAAAACCAATTCCTATTGCTTGAAAAATATAATCCATTGCAACAAAAATAGTGAAAAGGTCAATGCTACTGGAAAACCATTCTCAAGGATTTTATAAACGTGGAATATTAATTACCTTTGTATTCTAAAAATATGAAATGAGAACTAAACTCGCCAATGATAAACTAAGTGCCATTATAAAAATGGTAGAAAAGAACGGTGTAACTGCTCCTGAATTAATTTCAGAACTTAAAGCACTTCGCACCATTGCATTGACTGAAAAAGACCCTTTAGTAGTTAAAGTGCTTCGATTAACCTATGAATATTTGTCAGATAACGAATCCTTTAACGTTGAAGGTCAGTTTGAAGAAGATGAAGAAGGTAATGAATACCCTATTGAAATCGACGAAAAGGAAAACTTATTATACTTGTTATCACTGCTTGAAAATGCAGAACAAAAATTAAATCGTGAAGAGTTAAAAGACTATCGCGACGCGTTAAAAGCAGAATTATATTAAGTAGAGGCAACCATTTGATTGATGGTAACGTCTAAGAACTATCATAGGCGTTAGCTTAGATTTATTTAACTTGCAGAGAAAGCCGAAAAGAACTCCTTTTCGGCTTTTTTAATGAATCAACAGTAATTACAGTACTTTGCATCTGCCTGGTGTGAAAAAGGCACCGTATCGTCATATATCTCAGAAAAAATTTCTTGAATTAAGCTTTGAAAATCATGCATAAATTCCATCGGTGTTATGCCTTCATGTACCAATGGAAAAAACGCATTCGTTTTTCTTTGAATGGCATAAATCCCCATTTCAGCGGGGAGATGATTGTAATTTTCATTAAACAAGAATGCATAGGTGGCTAATTGTAAGGCATGCTTACAAGACTTAAATGACTGAACCAACTCTGATTTACGTTTATAAACGACATGTTCAGATTTTACTAGTCCACTTTTATAATCTACTAAGCGATACGAATTTCCAATTCGATCAATACGATCCACAAACCCTATCCAATTAACCTCCTTTTCATGACCATTTATTATTAAATCCATGGATGCGGTCAGGCGAGCTTCAATGCGATGAATATAAACATCTTCGGATTTTAATTTTAAATATTCAATATCATTCAGTAATAAATTTTTAATTAATTCTTGAGCTACATTGAGTGTAAGCCAATTTTTTCCTGACTCAATTAGTTTTTCCTCATTGTCTAAGTAATCTAAGAATTGCTGGGTTAATAATGCAGGGGCCTTACCTAGCATTTCTTCAATATGATGAATCTCTATTGGGCCCGGTTTTGGAAGCACCTCATTGCCGAGTTGATCTTGCTCAGCATATGGCCCATACAAAATTTCGAGTGTATTATGGATGAATCGCCCCAAGCTGCTCATTTCTAATTCTTCTTCAACCGATTCTTCCTCTCCGAATTCAGCAAGATAGCGGTAATAAAAATCAAGAGGACATGCCAAATATTTCGCTATGGCGCTGGCGGAAATATGCTTTGAAAAATATCGATCTAAAAGGTGATTAATTTGAGGTCTTTTTAATACAACCGCCGAATCAAAGGCGCGATTCTCCGGAAACGTGGTTGTATAATACTTATGTGTTATTTGGAATGCTTTGTTTGCTCTTGATAGCTCCATTTCCAATTGCGCAATATAGCGGCTAGGTTCAGCAGAGCCTAAGGCCTCATTCGCCGTGGAATATGTAATCACAAGATGTTCGGCAGTGTGCAACAACCTGTAAAAATGGTGCGCAAACAACCCTTGCTTTTCGCGCATTGTTGGTAGTCCAAGTGCTCGACGCAAATCCATTGGAATAATCGAATCAATAGGGTTTGTCGGTGGCAACATCCCCTCATTCATGCCAAGAATTATTACACGTTTAAAGTCTAGCATCCGGGTTTCTAACAAGCCCATAATTTGAAGTCCACTTGTCGGATTACCATGAAAAGCAATTGATTTTTTTGTCCAATGTTGATTAAAAATCATCCTAAATGTTTTTAGATTCATCGGTGGAAGCCCTTCCTTCGCTAAAACTTCTAATGTAACGATTGCCTCTTGAAACATAATTAATTGTTGTTTTTCGAATTCAAACGCTTGGTTAAATTTGGATAACAACACAAATGTTAATTGTTGAATTAATTTAATCCCCAGGGTATAATCTCCATTCCATGAAGAAAATGCAAGTTGAGTTAACTCTTCAATGTCATGATTAAATGTCAATTTCGACGGGTCTTGAAACACACGATTCATTTTTATCGTATTCAACTCCCATTTCAAGAGGTCTTTTCTGACATCAGCATCTATCCATGAATTTATCAATGGATGCTGATAAAAACTCAACAGATCTTTAAAGTATGCTGAATTTGTTTTGAATCGTATCTTATTTTCTTGAATAGAAAACAAGGTGTCAATTAATGTTTTTAATGCCGTTTGTTTTAAGGGTAAGCCAATGGTTAGATTAGCTAAAGGAATGGAAGACGGAAGATTCTTCATTAGCGGAACAACCAATGATTCATCCGCAAGTAGAACAAGGGTTTGATTTAACTGCGCCTCATTCAATTTGGACAATTCTGTGGCTGCGATTTTTACTTGACCTGTTGCTTGTGGGCAAGAAATTAACTGAACTTCTACAGAACGATTTAACAAATTCTCCTTTAAAAACTTAGGTTTTTTAATATCTAAAAACGCAAGGTTTTTTCGAATAAAGGCTCCTGCTTCATGAGACGTGTTTTCCAAATAATAACGATCCACATCAACCCAGTACTCTGCTTGATTGTTTTTACGAAGTGCTTTGATTATCGTTAGTTCACCCAAGGTTAACGCATTAAATCCGATGAAGTAATACTTCTTTTCATTTGAGATGTGAGCTACCCCTTGTAATGCAAGTTGTCTTAAGGCTTTTCCTGAGGTGGTTTTCTTTTCCTGATCGAGCAAGGCATTAAATTCACCAAAAATCGTTGGGAGTTCATCCCAAAACTCCATGAATTTCCGTTGACTTTGAGAAAGCTCCTGCTCTGGGCCTAAATTCCAGCTCTCCAATTCTTTAATCGCAATTAAATTCTTAAATACTTGATTCGAATCCAACAAATAACGATTCATTTCTTCAAAATCATTAACCAACATCGGACCCCATGTGAGAAATTCTTCAAAACTCAACTCGCTATAAATTGGCTCTTGTTTGAAGATTTTGAATAATAGAAATAACTGCCTCGTCTGATCAATTACGGCATCTGTATTCCGTGACGTAACAAATTCTTCAATGGTTAAAATTGATGGAGCATAAACGGGAGCGGCATATGCGATGGACAATGCCTCCAACATATATTTCTTTGCCCGTTTTGAAGGAATAATTATTACATATTCCGATGTGTTGGAATGAATTTCCGCCAATGTTTCGGCACATTCAGTAATAAAAGACTTCATTTATTTTTGGATTAATAATTTTCTAATAGCAGGTTCAATTATTCAAGAATCACATTATTAAAAAATCGATTGGGTCTATCGGAATTCATGAATTTATTCCCTCCAGAACATGTTATTTTAACCACAAATTCTTTATTAATAATAAGTCTAACCCACGTTAATCCTTGAGAATACACCTCGCTCAAGCCTTGTGTGAATTCAGTTCCATCATCTAATTCTCCATAGAAGTATGGGCTTTGTGGTGGGCTCGCAATTAATATTTCTGCATATTGTAATAGCGATAAACTTGAATCTCTTTTAATCCAGCTTACCTCATAAGTGTTTCCTTGCCCTAGTTCTTTGTAAACCAACCCTATTTCTTCAAGATCATCCTGTATCTTGGTTCTTGGTTTACCGGGAAAGACCGCTTTTAAGGTAGATTCTCCCATTTGTTGATTTACCTCAACCGGTTGAAGTGCTTTAATTTGCTGTGCTGCATTACCTGGCTTTTCGCTGTAATCTAATGCTACACAACGAACTTTATATCCTTTTTCTCTTAATAAGGTAACGAGCCCTTTTTCACCATGCAAGTGTCCTGCTCCCACCGCAAAAAAAACATTTTTCTTCATCGCCATGTTAGAAATCTTATCTGCCATTTGTAGATTTCGCTGTTCAATAAGTTTTAAATACGCTTCTTTATTATTAGACAAACCACTCTTTATTAAACGGTCAATTAAATCGATTCTACCGTTTAGATATAATTCAAGCATCAGTTGTTTTTCAGAAATCAGCAAATTCAATTTATTGTCTTTTTCAATAAACGGAATTTCTTCCATTGCTTTTGTTTGTTGGGCTATTGACTCGAGTGGGATAACTGATTTATTTAACCGTTCGGCTTTTTCTTGAAACCATGCGTCCATAAATTGAGGCATGCCATCTTCATCGCCATAATACGTTGCAGTGGGTTCTTGCGATGCCGTATATAATTTGCCATATTTATCTAACAGAATATTCCCTCTATTTGGAATTGGATCTTTATCTAAAAACAAATCAAAAATATTAACCTCAATAGCCAAAGACTCTGAACGCGAAAACGCATCGTACACCGAGTCCGGAAAATTAAATAATCGCTTATCGTTTGAGTGCAGTGTTCCAAACAAATAAGAACGGCCTACGGGTGTTGATATCTCCCAAAGCAATCTACCCTCAGCATTATAGTCTTGCGTAAAACCAACGACATGAAAGCAAATCAACAAAATATAAATGGCGTGTTTCATTACTTAATTTAGAATGTTATGTACGTGAGGGGATGCAAACGCATATGGGAAAAAGGCAAGTGACGGTGCTTGATTTGTAGCAATAAGTTTACCCTTATATCCTTTAAATATAGCCCCATGAGTGGTTTCTAAGCCCATGGCAAAAGCCCCATTAATTGTTAGTGCATTAAATGCCTCCTCAGGCGTTAACTTCATTTTTATACACGCTAAAGACCAAACAAAAAATAGATTTGATGTGGGTGAGGAACCCGGATTAAAGTCGCTAGCCAACGCAATAGGAATCCCCTCATTAATTAAATCCCTCGCGGGGGAAAATGGGATGTTTAAATAGAATGAACATGCTGGAAGCAATGTAGCGATTGTTTTTCCTGATTTCAAAGCAACGACATCTGGTGCGTCGATCACTTCTAAATGGTCTACGGATAGTGCATTGTTTTTTACCGCCTCTTGAATCCCTCCAATGGCAGTAAACTGATTAACATGAACTTTTAGTTTTATTTGAGTGCCTTGAATAGCTTGTGCGATTAGTTCAATATCAACCGCATCAAAATAACCTGTTTCACAAAATAAGTCAATATAATCTGCCAAGCCTTCCGATATTACTTTGGGAATCCACTGGTCAACTACCGCTTGAATAAAGCCATGTTTATTTGATCTATACTCATCTGGTAGGGCGTGGGCTGCTAAAAACGTGGTTTTAATTGGAATATCAAGATGTGCTTTGATTCGTTTTATTACACGCAGCATTTTCAATTCATCCGATAGCGTGAGGCCATACCCGCTTTTGATCTCCAGCGCTCCTGTTCCACCAGCAACTAAAGCTTGAACCCTCGGGAGGGAAATCTCAAACAGTTCATCTTCAGAAAGCGCTTGCACGTGTCGCGCACTATTCAATATTCCCCCACCTTTTGCAGCAATTTCTTGATAACTTAATCCCTTAATTTTATCTACAAATTCTGTCTCCCTTGGCCGAGCAAATACTGCATGTGTATGAGAATCACAAAATGCAGGTAAGACAAAACGTCCCGACATATCGATTATATCAAAGGGTTGATATAAATCTTGGTCAAAAGAATCCATGTTGCCAAAATCAAGCACTGTGTTATCCTCAATGACCAAAAAGGCATTAGGTATCGAGGGTACCTTTTGAAATTCAGTTCCCGTGAGCGGAATCATTGGGAGTGGTCTAACTTGAACCAGTTCTTTAATATTTATATATACCTGTTTTGTCATCACAATCAAAGGTAATATTAATAGCCCAAGCATGGGATAGCGCCTTAGAAAATACCATTAAAAAAAGCATCTAATGCAACTGAAAGTAGGGAAGAAAATGGTAATATCATGAAAACACAGAATCCGCGTTACGTGGATTGTTGATTACTCTGGTTTTTAGTACCCCGGGCCGGAATCGAACCGGCACTCCCGAAAGAACAGGATTTTGAATCCAGCGCGTCTACCAGTTCCGCCACCGGGGCCTCTTAATGAGGGGACAAATATACAATAATTCTGAGAAATAAAAAGGACTATCTAAGGAGAGTCAATGAAGAAAACTGATTACACCACGTGCCATTTTCATCTTTAGCAGTAAAATAATACTGATAAGTACCCGCGGGAGCAGGATCGCCGTTCAGTAACGCCCCATTCCATTTGAAGTTGGGATCCGTGGAGGAATAAACAAGTTTATTTGCAGCATCTAAAACAACCACATTAAAATCTGTTAATCCCTCAGCATTTAACGTTAACACATCATTTATTCCATCCCCATTCGGAGTAATGGCATTCGGCATTACGAAGGCCTTGGCTTGAGGTTTCTCTGGTGTTTGTTCAACCGAGTTTTCTTTTTTAGAAATCAGCTCGGTATTTGAGGTGTTTTGTAAAGCCGAAAGACCTGGGGTGCTAATCTCTGTTGAAGTTTGTTCTTGATTGTCTTGTAAATAGACGAGTTCGTGGGTTGGTAAATCAAGAATATCTATTGGTTTTTCATCTACAACCGTCCCAAAGCCACAATAGATTATGTGCTCGGTAGTATCTGGTTCAACAAGAGCATACGCTGTGCCTCCGTTGGAGTTTATAACATTTTTATCTGTTTTTACAGGTTCATTAACGGTAGTTTTTACCTCCTGTTTTTTAGATGAACCATTCGTAACATCTTTTTTTGAAGTTGTAAAATAGAATAAGCCTGCCGTGATGGCAACCAAACTCGAAGCAATACCAATCCAAGCGCCAAAACCCAAACCGGCGCCTCCGGAAGAAAGGCCCGCTTGTGTGGAAACACTTTTCCACAACGCTGGATTTACTGGCAATTCATGGTTGCCTAGTTTTTCTTTCAATACCGATTCAAAGGTCTCTTTTTCCATATTATCTTTCTTCTATACGTTGTCTTAAGTAAGCTCTAGCTCTTAAATATTGGGATTTTGATGTGCTTTCGGAAATATTCAGTTGTTCAGCAATTTCTTGATGCGAATATCCTTCGATGGCAAACAAATTAAATACAACGCGATAGCCAGCCGGCATTTTTTGAATCAAGGCAATCAAATCTTCAGCCATTAATTGCGAAGATATTTCTTCTTTTACCTCAATGCGATACGAAACATCATCAATGTTTTTATCAGTAACGAAGCGTTGATTCTTTCGGAGTTGATCAAGGCAGCTATTGACCATAATTCTACGGATCCATCCTTCGAGCGGACCTTCCGCTTTGAAGTCGGATAATTTATTAAATACCTTAACCATGCCAATCTGAAATACATCCTCTGTTTCTGCTTGGTCTTTCATATACCGCGCACAAACAGCCAACATTTTAGGAGCAAACTTGTCAAACAACGCTTTTTGAGCCCTTGGTTTACCTTTTAAACATTCCTTCACAAGTAACGCATCTTCCATGGGCTCGCGACTATTGACTATTTTTGAAGAATAAAGGTTGCATAGACATGGGAAAGGTACATATTTTAATTTTGTTTGTTTTTAATTCTTGGCTCGTCTGTTTGAATGCTTGGGGGCAAGGAAATTCGGAAATTCGATATCATGCAGTGCTCCAACTAAACGATCGAAGATCTATTCCTTTTGAAGTAACGTATGCCGCGGGTAAACAACCGAAACTTTCGATACACAATGGGGATGAACGCATCGATTTACGATTTTTAGTTGAAAAAAACGATTCGATTTACATGGAATTCCCTGAAATTGCGGGGAGAATCATCTTTCACAAACAAACCTTAAACGGACGATGGATCAATTTAAATAAATTGAATGCCACTTCATCTCCCTTCATGTTTTATCCCGTTGCGGAAGGTATAGATCCCCGATTTGATTTACCCTTAGACCTCGTTGGTACGACGTTCGAAGGAACCTATGACGTGATTTTTACGGATTCCGAAGGCGACGCTCAGGCAATTGGTATATTTAAACAAGAAGGCAGTAAAATAGTCGGAACATTCCGCACAGAAACTGGCGATTACCGGTATTTATCTGGCGGAGTTTTTAATGGGGGGATGAAGCTGAGTTGCTTTGATGGGGTGCATGCCTTTTTATTCGAAGCAACAATGGATGCAGATGACTCTACCGTAATGCGTGGAAACTTCTATTCAGGAAGCAAATATCATGCAACGTGGACCGGCGTATTAAACCCAAAGGCCACCCAGACAGCACCCAACGCCATAAGCTGGCCTACCGAAGCCTTTGCGGCATTGAATATTACTATAAAAACCAATCGAGGAAAAGAAAAGACCCTAGACAGCGAGTTCTTTCGGGGAAAACCAACCGTAATTCAACTCATGGGGACGTGGTGTCCGAATTGCCTGGATGAAAGTAAATATTTCATTGAATTAAGTCAAAAAAGCCCTTTTAAGGACATTCGTTTTATTGGAATTGGGTTTGAAAATGGCAACTCAGATAAAGACCGCATTGCACGGTTGAAGAAATATCAAAAAAAAATGGGTTTTACCTATCCACTATACTTAGGTGGTGGCGCTTCTACAAAAGATGCGCATACTGTTTTTAATCAACTGAATGGTGTTTTCTCTTTTCCAACGACCATTTTTCTTGATAAAAAAGGCCGAATTGTCCAGGTGAATTCAGGATTTGACGGACCAGCTACAGGTGAATTTTATAAATCACTACAAGCGGAAACAGAACGCATATTATTAAATTTACTCCAAGCGGATGAATAGCATATATATTCTAATTCCTACCTTTGAACAAAAAGAAGCAGTATGTGGTCAATGACGGGTTTTGGAAAAAGTAGCGGGGTGTTTGAAGGAAAGAAGCGGTCCATTGAAATCCGCTCACTAAATGGAAAAGGCCTTGACCTAACGGTAAAAGTTCCCTCCGCTTTCCGCAGCATTGAATCGATCATTAGAACTGAAATCGGACAAACCTTAGAGCGCGGTAAAATTGATGTGGGGTTATACCTTGAAGACAACCCAAATGCAAAAATTAGCAATGTAGATTTTGCCCTTGCAAAAGCATATATAGCAGACATTAAGCACCTATTAAGCGAGGAATCGCTTGAGCCCGCTGAATGGGTAGGAACGCTTACCTCATTACCGGGTGTAATTAAACAACCCTCGGATGAGATTTCGGAGAGTGAACAGGAGTTTATTCTCGCCTTGTTACGTGAGGCTATTCAATCAACGTTGGGCTTTCGAAAGGCAGAGGGCAAGACCTTGAGCGATGATTTAGAATCTTCATTGCTTCAAATTGAAACCTTGGTATCACAGCTAGAGCCCTTTGAAAAAGAACGGATATTAGCCGCTAGAACACGATTAGAACAGGCAGTAAAAGAAATCGCCAACCAAGACATTCAAAGTCGGGTAGAGCAAGAGCTCCTGTTTTATATGGATAAGCTTGATGTTTCAGAGGAAAAAATCAGATTGAGAAGTCACATCACTTATTTTAGAGAAACCATGGCGTCCAATGAATCAAGCGGAAAAAAACTTGGTTTCATTGTACAGGAAATGGGAAGAGAAATCAATACCCTGGGCAGTAAAAGTAATCATGCGATGATGCAGCGAATGATTGTGGAAATGAAAAATCACCTAGAAAAAATCAAAGAACAAGTTCAAAATGTCCTCTAAACCATTACATCTTGGAAAGTCGATTATAGTCTCTGCCCCATCCGGCGCAGGAAAAACAACCATAGTGCACCGATTGATGACAGAAATACCCGCATTGGCATTCTCGATTTCAGCATGCTCTAGAAGTGCGCGGCCGATGGAACAAGAAGGTAAAGACTATTATTTTCTGGGTGTGGAAGGCTTTAAAAAAGCCATCGAAAACCAAGAGTTCATTGAATGGGAAGAAGTCTATACCGATCATTATTATGGAACCTTAAGGCGAGAAGTTCAGCGCTTATGGGATGAAGGCAAGGTTATTATTTTCGATGTAGATGTGGTAGGTGGCCTAAATTTAAAAGCGTTATTCAAAGAACATGCGTTATCTGTTTTTATAAAACCGCCGAGTGTTGAGATACTTGAAAAAAGACTCCGCGCTAGAGAAACAGAAAGCGAAGAACGAATAGCCCTTAGAATTAAGAAGTCGTCATGGGAGCTTTCACAAGCAGAATCATTCGATGTTTGTATTCTCAATGACGACTTAGAAAAAGCAGTTTCAGACGCAAAAACACAAGTAACCCGGTTTATATCCTCATGAAAATAGGCTTGTTTTTTGGTTCGTTCAACCCCGTTCATACAGGACATCTTATGTTAGCCGAAGGGGTAATCAATGAAACAGATTTAGACCAAATCTGGTTTGTCGTTACACCACATAACCCAACCAAAAAAAAAGGGAATTTATTAGCGGATCATCACCGGTTAAACATGGTGAGGGATGCGATTCATGACAACTTAAAATTTCGGGCTTCTGATATTGAATTCCATCTCACCCAACCCAACTATACGGCCATTACCCTGACTCATTTAAGAGAAAAAAACCCGGAACATACCTTCTCTTTGATTGTAGGTGAAGATAATTTAAGAGGGATGAAAACCTGGTATAACTCCGAATTTATTCTCTCCAATTTTAGAATCTTGGTATATCCGCGAAGCATTCAGGCGAATGAGTCCGTTGGCATAGACGAAAATTCAATGGACGGAAATATTGAGTATTTATCAGACGTGCCTGCCCTAGAATTATCTTCAAGTCAAATTAGGGCATTAATAAAACAGCATAAAAGCATAAAATACATAGTGCCGGAAGCCGTAGAACGAATGATTACGGAAATGGGATTTTATCGTTAATCCGCTTTTAGTGCAGGATTCATTAAGGTGGCGCACTCCCATAAAACAACACCAACACATACACTCACATTTAAGCTGTGTTTAGTTCCGAATTGAGGGATTTCAAGTACACCATCACAGTGGTCAATAACTTCTTGATTTACGCCGTTCACTTCATTACCAAATACGAGGGCAATTCTCGAATCAATGCTCTTTTTCAAGTGCTGAAGCAAGATGGTTTTTTCCGCCTGCTCTAGCGCATAAATCGTGTACCCCGCTGTTTTTAGTTTCTTTATTGCATCTAATGTTTTGGGAGCATAGCTCCAAGTAACGGTTTCTGTTGCCCCCAATGCGGTGCGATGAATTTCTCTGTGAGGAGGCACGGGTGTAATACCACACAAAATAATTTCTTGAATGCCAAACGCATCGGATGTTCTGAAAACGGAGCCTACATTTTCAAAAGACCTGATATCGTCTAATACTACCACCACCGGCAACTTTTCCTGTTTTGAAAATTCTTCTGGTGAAAGTCTATTTAATTCCCAAAGTTTAAGTTTCTTATTCATGTTGAAAAGTCCTTTGATGTTAATTTTGATATTAGGTTAACTCAAGCTAATTTAGATGCTAAATTCTGAAATCTAACTCATTTGGCGAAATCTACATCCAGCGAAGAAACCCCGTTGATGAAACAATATCATCAAATTAAAGCAAAACACCCCGGTGCTTTGTTACTTTTTCGTGTGGGAGATTTCTACGAAACCTTTGGTGAAGACGCAGTAAAAACCTCTCGGATCTTAGGCATTGTATTAACTAAGCGAAAAAACGGGGCAGCTGCAGAAATCGATTTAGCTGGATTTCCTCACCATTCCTTAGAAACCTATTTACCTAAGTTAGTTAGAGCCGGACAACGCGTTGCCGTTTGTGACCAGTTGGAAGACCCTAAAATGACAAAAACCATTGTAAAGCGAGGGGTAACGGAATTAGTAACTCCTGGGGTTGCATTCAATGACCAGGTCTTAACGCAAAAAAGCAACAACTTTCTTGCAGCAATTCACTTTGGAAAAGACACCATTGGTGTTGCCTTTTTAGATGTTTCCACGGGTGAATTCCTACTCGGAGAAGGAAATATTCAGCGTGTGGAGAAACTCTTATCCGTATTCAATCCGGCGGAAATTGTTTATCAAAAACAACGGCAAGATGACTTTCGGGCACTACAATTCACGATTGATTGTTTTTATCGCTTAGACGATTGGGTTTTTACTACTGATTTTGCTGATGATCATTTAGCAACGCATTTTGGAACAAAAAATTTAGCAGGATTCGGTGTTGCGGATTATACCAATGGCATCATTGCTGCGTCTGCTGCGCTCCACTACGTAAAAGAAAACCAACTGCAAGCGTTACATCACATTCGTTCGATTGCGCGAATCGAAGAAAAAGAACACCTTTGGCTTGATCGATTTACCATTAAGAACCTTGAGTTAGTTTATCCGCAGCATGAACGGGCCAAGACATTACTTGACGTGATTGATTACACCTTAACAGCGATGGGTGGCCGCTTATTAAAACGGTGGGTATTATTGCCTTTGACGGATCTAAAACAAATTCATGCTAGAAATCAAGCGGTATCTTGGTTCTATTCAGCACCCTCATCAACAGAGACTATTCGGGAGTTATTATCCAATTGTGGCGATCTTGAACGCCTCATTTCAAAGGTAGCCGTAGGAAAGGTTAATCCGCGCGAAATTAGACACATACACCGTAGCCTCGAATTAATTGGTCCAATTAAACAAATCCTGAGCGAAGGAAAAGAAAACACAATGATTTGTGAACTTTCTAACTCCTTTCAAGCCTGCGGGGAGTTGCTTTATCAAATTGACACAACAATAGATCCGACCCCAGCCATTGCGGTAGGCAAAGGCGACGTAATTAAAGCGGGCGTTAATCAAGAACTTGATGAGTTACGTAATATTTCAAATAATGGAAAGCAGTATCTACAAGAACTACAAGATCGGGAGGCAGAAAAAACAGGAATCACAAGCTTAAAAATCGCCTTTAATAATGTGTTTGGATATTACATTGAAGTACGAAACACGCACAAAGACAAAGTGCCTTCGGAGTGGATAAGACGTCAAACCTTGGTAAACGCCGAACGATACATTACCGAAGAATTAAAAGAATATGAGGAAAAAATATTAGGGGCAGAGGCTAAAATCTTAGCCATTGAACAACGACTTTATCAAGAATTATTAGCGGCGCTGGCAATACATGTAGGTGTAATTCAACAGAACGCAAGCACTTTAGCCCGACTCGATGTACTTAGTAGTTTTGCTGTTTTAGCCAAGGAACAGCAATACTGTTTGCCAGAAGTAAATGATTCTTTGGTGATTCACATCGAAGAAGGTCGACATCCAGTTATCGAGAAACAACTAAAAAGCGGCGAAATATATGTTGCTAACGACTTGTTTTTGTCCAATGAAGAGCAGCAAATCATGATGATTACTGGTCCGAATATGAGTGGAAAGAGTGCTGTGTTACGACAAACCGCATTAATCGTAATCTTAGCGCAGATCGGGTCCTTTGTTCCCGCAAAAAAAGCAACGATTGGTTTGGTTGATAAAGTATTTACACGTGTTGGTGCATCAGATAATTTATCTGCTGGAGAATCCACCTTTATGGTAGAAATGAACGAAACTGCAAGCATTTTAAATAACCTATCGGAACGCAGTCTTGTTATTCTTGATGAAATCGGTCGAGGAACAAGTACCTATGATGGGATTTCTATTGCATGGTCAATAACGGAATACCTTCATGAAAACAAAAAACACCGTCCCAAAACCCTTTTCGCCACCCACTACCATGAATTAAATGAAATGGCAAGTCGATTCGAACGCATTAAAAATTATTCGATTGCTGTAAAAGAACTAGGAAAAAACATTTTATTTCTCAGGAAGTTAGTGGCTGGAGGAAGCGAACATTCCTTTGGAATTCATGTGGCTAAATTAGCAGGAATGCCAGATTGGGTCGTTAAACGAGCCGAACACGTCCTTAAAGAGTTGGAAAATAGCCACCAACAAGTTGGTCAAGTAAGCCCCAAGCAGAAAGCAAAAATGCACAAAAACACCAACGAAGCCCCTATGCAACTGAGTTTTTTTCAACTAAACGATCCGGTGTTAGAACAAATACACGAAACGCTAATAGCTATAGATATCAATGTATTAACCCCTGTTGAAGCCTTGATGAAACTTCATGAGATAAAAAAACTCACGGGAGGATAAAATCCATTTTGGATAAAAAATTGTTTTTTGTACATTTGCAACGCACAACAGGTTAACAAATAGTTAACTAATGTATAAGCGAGAATAGCTCAGTTGGTAGAGCGCAACCTTGCCAAGGTTGAAGTCGCGGGTTCGAATCCCGTTTCTCGCTCAGGATTGCTCGAGTGGTGGAATGGTAGACACGCCGGACTTAAAATCCTGTGGGCATTAGCCCGTGCGGGTTCAAGTCCCGCCTCGAGTACAAAACCCTGATGTTAAAGTCAGGGTTTTTTGTTTTAGTCTAGCAAATAACCTATGATGTAACAAGGGTTTTCACATTCTACTCCATGAACCCGTTGAAATTTGTAACTTTGTAGAGTTTTTTAGGTAAACAATTGTCATGTGGAGTAGAATTGCAAGTATCATATTAAGAAATCGGTTATATATCCTAACGATAATCTTTCTACTGACCTTATTTTTTGGGTATTTCATTTTTACCGATTTAAGAATAGATAACCGTTACGGAATTTTATTGCCAAAAGACCATCCGACTCAAATGAACTATTTAAAGTTCAAAGAACAGTTTGGTGAAGACGGGGCTACCTTGGTCTTAGCAATCTCATCCAAAGATCTTTACACTGAGAAAAAATTCAAGGCTTGGAAAGAACTTGGCGATCGAATCCTAGCTCAACCTGGTGTTGAAACTGTTATTTCTGAAGCGACATTGTTTACTATCGTCAATGATACCAGCAATAAAAAATTCGAGATTCATCGTATTTTTTACGATACAACCTTCAAAGATAAAAGCATTGATTCCATTCAAAAATTAATAAAACGAAATCCGGCATTTGCTGATGTACTCTACAACGATACCTCCAACGTGTCCTTAATGCTAATTGGATTAAATGAGAAAGTATTAGAGGATAAAAAGAAATCCAAAGTCGTATTTAAAATTGAAGAAATCGCACAAGAATACGAGCCGGTTTTTGGAAAATTCAGGTATTCCGGTCTTCCTCACATACGGGTGATGGTGGCAAAACGGATTTTAAACGAAATGTTCTTGTTTCTTGGATTATCTGTAATCGCATCTTCCTTATTACTCTATATCTTTTTCCGTTCATTCAGGATTGTTATTCAATGTAATTTAGTGGTTTTTATATCTGTAATCTGGGCGCTAGGAACGGTGGCGCTATTTAATTATTCACTGACCATCATGATGGCATTAATTCCGCCATTACTGATTGTAATTGGAGTGCCAAATTGCGTTTTTATTGTCACCAGATACCATCAAGAGTTTCAACGGGTTGGTAATAAAACAAAAGCATTGTTTACGATGATCCGAAGAATCGGACCAGTAACTTTCTTGACGAATTTAACAACAGCCGTAGGGTTTGTTACATTTACAAGTAGCGAGCGCCTTGCAGAATTTGGAGTGATTTCCAGTTTAAATATCATGGTTGTTTTTGTGCTATCCTTGTGTATTGTTCCGATTATGGCTAGCTACAGCGCAGCACCTAAAGAACGTCATTTAAGGCACTTGTCTCGTGTGTATTCTCAAGGTTTTATTGAATACATTATTCTTATTATTAATAGATATAGAACCGTAGTCTATATAGTTTCTGCCTTGTTACTCGTGATTGGGGTATACGGTATGACTAAAATCGTTGCCACAGGTAATGTTACGGGTGATATCCCTGAAAACGATCAAATATCAAGGGATTTGAGATTTATTGAACATAATTTCGGTGGGTCAATTCCTTTTGAAGTTACCGTAAATTATAAACAACAAGGGCGCTTATTCAACGAAACCACCATGAATCGAATTGAAGAAGTTCAAGGGGTCTTCAAAAATGACACGCTTTTTTCTAAAAGTCTTACTTATATTGACTTTCTCAAGGTAATTAATATGTCATACCACCATGGTAATCCTGCATATTATAAAATAATCAAACGGCGTGACATGCTCAATCTAAAAGGATACCTTGAGAAGTTTGATGTAAATAATGTAAATACGGGGAATTTATCCTTAAAAGACCTTGTTGATACGGCAAATACAACCATTCGGATAAGAACTCAGATGAAAGACCTTGGCTCCTATGGGGTCGCTCAAAAGGTAGATTCTATGAAGTTACTAGTTGATTCTGTACTTAATCCGGATCGTATTACTTGGGAGCGTTTGTTGAAAAAGTATGAAAAAGGTGATGTTTCTTGTTTTGATTCATTGGTCGAATACCCTGCAATAGCTAATGATTTCATTCAATTAATTGCAGGTAAGGACGAAAAGGTACAGTATGCATTTGATTTAGATCCAGAAAAAATTTACGCCTATCGAAATAAACCATTATCCACAAAACGACTAAGAACAGCGATTGATAATCAATATTATGACGTTACGTTTACTGGTATTTCTGTAGTAGTTTCTGAAGGAACCAAGTACCTATTTATAAACTTACTGCAAAGTTTATTGTTTGCAATCCTTTCCATTGCCCTACTCATGGCGGTATTATTTCGCTCAATAAAAATCATCGTTGTTTCGATGATTCCGAATATCATTCCCTTGCTCTTAACTGCGGGAATTATGGGTTATTTTTCAATTCCATTAAAACCTTCCACACTACTCGTTTTTGGAATTGCCTTGGGAATTACCGTTGACAATGCCATCTTGTTTTTAGCTAAATATCGTCAAGAATTAAAAGCAAATCAACACGATATGAATTATGCGATTCTTAAGTCGCTACGAGAAACCGGTCTTGGCATATTTTACACCTCCGTCATTTTGTTTTTTGGATTTATTATGTTTGTTTTCTCTCAATTTGGAGGGACAAAAGCGCTTGGTTTATTAGTCTCAATTACCATCTTAGTTGGAATGGTCACCAATCTAATTGTACTTCCTTCCTTATTACTGACACTTCAAAAACGAGTAATGTCAAAGTCCTTTGAAGAACCATTCTTCGAGATTTTCGACGAGGAAGAAGATTATGATACTGAAAAACTTCAAATTGAAGTATCAAAAGCGTTAGGTGATAATTCTTAATTCAGCTTTTTCAGGGCCGCATTAAGTTCCTTGTCTTCTGCTCTCATTACTTGAAATACCCCTTGTTCGTCCCACAACTGTCGTGCGTATTCAACTTTAAGTCTTTTTTGTATGGACTTTTTCTGAGCAGCGGAAAGCGATTCAACATAGGATATGTGATAGCTCTGTTTACAAAAAGAAAGAAAGAAATTCCATTCCGACGAAGGGATTTCATAAGCAACAAGCGCATTTATGGATTTCCATTGGCCTCTGTTTTGTTGTAGTGACTTAAATACAAAGGCACTAAACACTTGTTCCATATTTAATTGAGTAAGAACTAGTGAAGACCCAGTCGTGTCTAGCGGAATAAATACATCGGGCACAATACCACCACCACCAAATACTTTACGGCCTTGTTTAGTTTTATAAACCAATCGTTTATCAATAGGAATTGAATCCTCAAAGAACAATTCTCCTTTCATATAACGTTCTTCATCCTGCATATACGAACTATAATCCCCCGAATAAGGTCGTTGAATTGAACGGCCAGACGGCGTATAATAACGTGAAATGGTCATTCTAACGCTGCTGCCATCTTTTAAAATTTGATCTTGTTGCACCAGTCCTTTCCCATAGGTTCTTCTCCCATAAAGCATTGCTCTGTCATTGTCCTGCATTGCTCCCGCAAGGATTTCAGCTGCAGACGCAGAATTTTCATCAATAAGCACGGCCAGTTTGATTTTTTCAAGAATCCCTCCGGGTTTAGCCTTGACTACTTCATTTTCTACATTTCTACCTTTTGTTGAAACAATTTTATCTCCCGAAGGTAAAAACTCGTCTGCTATTAAAATAGCAGCCTCCATTACCCCGCCGGGATTTCCCCTTAGATCTAAAACCATTTTTTTCATGCCTTGATTTAATAAGCCATCCGCTGCAATAACAAACTCATCATGCGTTGGTACCGAAAATTGATCTATTCGAATATACCCTGTTGTTTTGTCTAACATACAAAAGGTAGTTATGGTCTCCATTGGGATTTCACCGCGACGAATAACTATGCGTTTCTTTTGTTTATTTCTAAGTATGGTCACTTCAACATCGGTATCAATCGCTCCCTTAAGCGACCCCATGACCTTATCTGTATTAATTTTTTTACCTGTGAATGGCTTTTTATTTATCGCAATTATTTGATCCCCGCTGCGGACTCCCGCAAAAAATGCAGGTGCATTTGACATGGCTTTAATAACACAGATGGTATCATTAATCAATTGAAAGCGAACACCGATTCCCCCAAAACTTCCCTGCATAGACTCTTGTTCTTCCTTCAACGAACGAGCAGTAATATACCGTGAATGCGGATCAAGTTTATGAAGCATATCATTAATCGCCTGATCAAAGACCTTATTTTTATCGATAGAGTCAACGTATTTATTGTCTAAGGCATTAAGTACTTCCTCAAATTTTGAAGCGCGTTTAGAGTCAACATCCGGATGTAATAGGTACCCCATTCCAAACCCAACAATCACTAGAATTGAGGCTATCAACGGGTAAAAAAATCGCTTATTATCAGACATAGTCAATGGTATTAAGTTGTGTTATCATAACGCCTGCATTGGTTAAAAAATCCAAGCCACTTTTATCCTTGTAGGCATCCATATACACTACGCGTTTAATGCCTGACTGAAGGATTAACTTACTGCAGTCTTTGCAGGGAGAATGCGTAAGATACAAGGTTGACCCCTCTGTATTATTGGCAGATTTAGCTACCTTTAATATAGCATTTGCCTCTGCGTGAAGCACATACCAATGGGTTTCACCTTCTTCATTCTCACAGGTATTTGAAAACCCGGAAGGGGTGCCATTGTAACCGTCTGAAATAATCATTCGATCTTTAACGATAATCGCCCCTACTTTTTTACGGGTGCAATGCGACAACATAGCCCAGTTTTCTGCCAGGCGCAGGTATGCCCTATCGTATCTCGCTTGTTTCTCTTCAATTTCGATCATAGGTACAAAGGTATCGAAAGTTACTTAGGATTAAAATCGATAGGGATGGAGATCCGGCAACAACACTGTTTGATGAGTCAAGGTGTTGCTAAGCATCTCAGCTAGCGATGGGGCTAGCATATACCCTTTGGCTCCTAGGCCGTTGAAAATATATAAATGGTCAAATGCTGGATGCTTTCCTACCATCGGACGGCGATCTGGTGATGCTGGGCGAATACCTGAATTATGCGCTATTACCTCCAGTGAGTCATTCGTAATAGACCTTGCATTAGATAAAATTAATTCCCTCCCCTCAGGCGTTGGTTCCAGTGAGGTGTTATTCCATTCATACGTTGAACCAATTCTAAACAAGTTATCTCCAACGGGTAAGGCAAATGCCTTGCGGTGTAAGGAAGTATTCCGGAGTGGATTATCCCATTTCACGGTTAATAATTGTCCTTTTGTTGGGTTCACGGGTACCTCGGCAAACCACGGAACCTGATCGTTTTTATAGCCTAAAGCCATCACCACCTCATCGTATTTAACTCCTTGAAACTCCAAGGTATCTGGGTTAAAATTATCTGGTGATAGCGTATCAATTATAAGCGATTGCTGTGCAGCAAGGTATTTATGGCTTTCGGAAATAAACACCTGCGCATCGATCCAAAACCCATCTACTCTTCCTGAACCATAAGGTTCAAAAGCGCAGTCATCCGGAGTGATTGGATGCATAAAAGGCATGAATTCTGTTTGTTCCATGCGTTGATTCCAGATCACGGATTCTTCGGTTGAAGCAAAAAGCCTGCGAACCATTATGGGATGATAAAACCTTGCATTCAATACGGCTTCCATTTCTATAAAAAACGACTTGGCCTCAAAATAAAACGGATTAGCATTCCATGAAAGTAAGGTTCGTCTAAACGACATTGGGTGTACGATTCCGGCCGCTACGACAGAAGAAACGTTCTTACCATCATCTACTAAGGTGATGTGTTGGTTTAGCTTCATTAATCGATGGGCAAGGCATACTCCAGCTACTCCACCACCAATAATGAGTATTTTTTTTTGCATGCTACTTTGTTACGGCAAGTACAAAGATAGTAATTCGAATATGAGGATGATTGGATTGAATTAGGTCTAAAAGGCCCTTTAACGTTGCGCCGGTTGTTACCACATCATCTACCAAGCCAATATGCTTATAATTAGATGCCGCATTTGGATGTAATTCAAATGCATTAGAGACGTCCGATAAGCGATTATATTTGTTTTTACTGGTTTGACTTTTGTTGTTTTTCTTTCGAACAATCAGGTCTAAATCCACTTGAATTTCAGGGAATTCTGCTTGAATTCCTTTGGCAAGCAATTCACTTTGATTATATCCCCTAACAAACTTTTTTTTGGGGTGAAGTGGCACGGGAATTAGGCACTCAGGCATTTGTATGGTCTCCTTTTTCAGTGTTTTAGCTAAGGTTACACCCCAATCCAAACAAAGGTCGCGCTCATGTTTATATTTTAACGCATGCAGTAATGCTTGTGCCACCTGTCCTTTTTTGTAATAAAACAGCGCGTGTATTTTGACTGATTCATCAACTAAATGTGTAGGTAATTCTATTTGATTAAAGGTATATTCTAACCCCGATTCGCAAAACACGCAAACGCCAGATTCTTCCGCTAATAACTCAAGGCCGCAGCTATGACAACGAAAAGGAAAAAATAGATGCAATATGGGTTTTAAATCGAGCTTGATCAAAGAGAAATATTTTACAAAAGAATTAAACATGATTATGTTGATAATGAGGGAAATAAATCATAAAAAAAGAACTATAAAAACACTAAGTTTATTGGCTGATTGGCCGAACAAAAGGAGTGAGCAAAATTTGGTTGGAATTATTCGGTTTTAGCTTATTAATAACTTTTAAAAGTTGTTGATAAATCATACAGCAAAGTGCTACTAAGGGATAGCGATAGAATTGTGGTTTGTAAAACGTGTGGCGGAGAAAAATCGCATTGTGATGAACGTTTTTTTTGACAAAATTTGTAAGCCTTTTTACAAACTTTAAAACAGCAAAATTATTGCTTCCGTAAGTATAAAGGAAACATTGTTTTTTGTTAGCAAAAGCGGAACCGAAATTAACCGGTTGTAGCCCAAGTTATCGCATAAAAAATTGAATTAAAATATAATAAAACAACCATGAGCCACGAACCAATTTTAGCAGAGAATAAAAATCGATTTGTTCTTTTTCCAATTGAACACAGCGACATTTGGAGCTTTTATAAAAAAGCAGAAGCGAGTTTTTGGACTGCAGAAGAAATTGATTTATCACAGGATTTAGTAGATTGGGAGCGTTTATCAAATGACGAACGTCATTTTGTTAAACATGTCTTAGCCTTTTTTGCAGCATCAGACGGTATTGTAAATGAAAATTTAGCTGAACATTTTTTATCTGAAGTTCAATATACCGAAGCAAAGTTTTTTTACGGGTTCCAAGTAGCAGCTGAAAACATACATTCAGAAACTTACTCTTTGTTGATTGATACGTACATCAAAGATTCAGCAGAAAAGTCGGGTCTTTTTAACGCAATAGACACCTTGGATTGTGTGCGTAAAAAAGCAGACTGGGCGCTTAGATGGATTGATAAGGGTTCGTTTGCAGAACGTTTAGTTGCCTTTGCTGCCGTTGAAGGAATTTTCTTTTCAGGATCATTTTGTTCAATTTTTTGGTTGAAAAAACGCGGATTAATGCCGGGATTATCTTTTTCAAATGAATTAATTTCAAGAGACGAGGGGCTCCACTGCGATTTCGCTTGTTTACTGTATACACGTCATCTCGTTAACAAGCTTTCAAAAGATCAAGTTCGCGAAATCATTATGGATGCTGTTGAAATCGAAAAAGAGTTTGTTACGGATGCACTTCCTGTTAAACTCATCGGTATGAATAGCGACCTTATGAGTCAATACATCGAATTTGTTGCAGATAGACTTTTAGTAGAACTTGGAAATGAACGTGTTTATAACACAACCAATCCATTTGATTTTATGGAAATGATTTCTATTCAAGGAAAAACTAACTTCTTTGAGAAAAGGGTGGGAGAATATCAAAAGGCAAGCGTAATGTCTGATAAAGAAACACAACGATTCACGTTGGATGAAGAATTTTAAATAAGAAAAAAAGAAAAGAGTAATGTACGTAGTTAAAAGAGACGGAAGAAAAGAGGCAGTGAAATTTGATAAAATCACTGCGCGAGTAATTAAGATGTGTTATGGTTTGGATCCAATGGTTTCACCTGAGGCAGTTGCTATGAAAGTTATAGAAGGGTTATACGATGGGGTTTCAACCACAGACCTTGATAATTTAGCTGCAGAAGTTGCCGCAGCAAAAACAACCGAACACCCAGACTATGCCTTATTGGCTTCTAGAATTGCTGTATCAAATCTTCACAAGGAAACGAAAAAGACGTTTTCAGATGTAATGACCGACCTATACGAATACTTGGATCCGAAAACAGGTCAATCCGCCGCGTTGTTATCTGAAGAAGTTTATCAAATTGTGGTTAATAACCGTGAGACGTTAGATTCCAGTATCATTTATGACCGTGATTTCCGTTACGACTATTTCGGATTCAAGACACTTACGCGCTCCTACTTAATGAAGCTTGAAGGAAAGATCGCCGAGCGCCCACAACACATGCTTATGCGTGTATCCTTAGGAATTCATAAAGACGATATAAAGTCTGCTATCGCCACCTACAACTTAATGTCTGAGGGTTGGTTTACTCACGCAACACCTACGCTGTTTAATTCAGGTACACCAAAACCGCAAATGTCCTCTTGCTTTTTATTAACCATGAAAGAGGATAGCATTCCTGGAATTTATGACACCTTAAAGTCTTGCGCACAAATATCGCAATCTGCAGGAGGTATTGGATTGTCTATTCACAACGTTCGTGCAACAGGTTCTTATATTAAAGGGACCAATGGTACTTCAAATGGAATCGTTCCTATGCTGCGTGTATTCAATGACACTGCGCGCTATGTAGACCAAGGGGGAGGTAAAAGAAAAGGCTCATTTGCAATTTATTTAGAGCCATGGCACGCGGATGTATTTGACTTTTTAGATCTTAAGAAAAATCACGGTAAAGAAGAGCAGCGTGCACGAGATTTATTCTTCGCGCTTTGGATTCCTGATCTTTTCATGAAGCGGGTGAAGAATAATGAAACCTGGACCTTAATGTGTCCACATGAATGTCCTGGATTAGCAGATACACACAGCGAAGAATTTGAAGCCCTTTACACTAAATATGAAGCAGAAGGGAAGGGAAGAAAAACCATCAATGCACAAGATTTATGGTTTAAAATTCTCGAATCTCAAATAGAGACCGGAACACCTTACATGTTATACAAAGATGCTGCTAACGCAAAATCCAACCAACAAAATCTTGGGGTTATTAAGTCTTCCAACTTGTGTACAGAGATTATAGAGTATACCGCACCTGATGAGGTTGCGGTATGTAACTTGGCGTCGTTAGCACTCCCTAAATATGTTACTGAACAAGGGGTTTTTGATCATGATAAACTATTTGAAGTAACGTACCAAGCAACGCTGAACTTAAATAAAATCATTGATGAAAATTATTACCCTGTAGAAGAGGCGAAAAACTCAAACTTACGTCACCGTCCAATTGGCTTGGGGGTACAAGGATTAGCTGATGCCTTTATTTTATTAGGCCTTCCTTTCGAATCTGAAGAAGCTCGTGCATTAAACCGAGAAGTATTTGAAACCATATATTTTGCTTCTATGACTGCGTCGAAGGATTTAGCTATCAAAGAAGGAGCATATTCCACATTCAACGGGTCGCCTGTATCAAAAGGAGTTTTTCAATTTGATATGTGGGGAGTTACACCAAGTAACCGTTGGGAATGGGATCTATTGAAAGAAGAAGTTAAGAAGCATGGGGTAAGGAACTCCTTGTTATTAGCCCCAATGCCAACCGCATCAACCGCGCAAATACTTGGAAACAATGAGTGCTTCGAGCCTTATACTTCTAATATTTATACTCGACGAGTGCTTTCCGGAGAATTCATCATCGTGAATAAGCACCTATTAAAAGACTTGGTAAAAGAAGGCTTATGGAACATGGATATGCGTCAAAAAATCATGGCAGCTAATGGATCCATTCAGAATATCCAAGAAATTCCTGCACGCCTTAAAGAGCTTTACAAAACAGCGTGGGAAATCTCACAGAAAGCCATTATTGATCAAGCAGCAGACCGCGGTGCATTTATTTGCCAAAGCCAATCCTTGAATATATTCATGGAACAAGCAAACTTTGGAAAATTAACCTCTATGCATTTCTATGGCTGGGAGAAAGGATTAAAAACAGGAATGTACTACCTCAGAACGAAAGCGGCTACTGACGCAATTAAATTTACGATTGACAAAAGTGTAGTAGAAGAACCAACGTCTAAGTCCATAGAAGAAGAACAAGCAGCAATTGCATGTTCTTTAGAGAATCCAGACAGTTGTGAAATGTGCTCAGGATAGAACACCCTTATTTATCCATATTGTTAAAATAGGAGAATAAACGAAATAAACAGGCGTTCGATAGACGCCTGTTTTTGTTTAATTCTGTTTGGTTTTCATACGAATCAAATACTACTTCCTTAGCATCCATATTGTAAATATGCCCGCCTTTTGAATTCACAAAACCAAAACCTCGTATCGTTGAAATGAAGGCCCCTTCCATAGTTCTAGCACTCAACATATTCCGACTGTATGGAAACTTAGTAACATCCAAAGCTAACTGGTGTCCAAGGGTTGCTGCTAAATCACCCTGCGAATACACTCGGTCTATTTTTAACCCCTGATACTTTTCCTTTATAACCGGACCAACAAGTAAGCATGGGATTTTAAACGTTTCAGTCAAATAGGGAGAGGCAATTCCGGGTGAATTATGACCGTGATCTGAAACCAACACAAAAACAGTGTTCTTATACCAAGACTGCTTTTTAACTTTATTAAAAAATCGCTTTAAACAATCATCCGCATAAACCATTGAATTTAAATAGTCTGCCTCTTCGCCATGAAATGGGAATTTCTGCATGGGACAATCATACGGGAAATGGGTGCTTCCAGTGAACGTACAGGAAAGAAACGGCTGCTTATTTTTTTTAATTTCTTTCAAGAATTTATCATACAAGTCTGAATCATAATAATTCAATTTTCCTCTCGGAAGCGTTGGATTAAAGTCGTTCTCATCCAGTAGTCGATCAAAATTGTGTTCTGTTAAAAACCCTTTAATGTTACCATATTTCAGGTCACCGCTGAATAAATAAGAAGTAGAATACCCGGCATTCTTAAGTAAATCAGATAAGGTGATTATGTTTCGGTGCTTTTCTGTGAAAAGCGGTAAAGGAGACTCAGGAACTCCGGTATAACCTGAAAAAAGTGTTGCGTTTCCAATTTCCGACGTCGTGTTTGCCGCATAAACCTTACTAAAAAGAACGCCTGATTCGCTTAATTTATCGAAAAAAGGTGTCGCAGATTTCTTATTCGAGATTGCTCCAACTCCATGTGCACTCCACCCTTCAAAAATTATAAAAACAACATTTGGTTTTTTTATCTTGAACAGAAGTGTATCTGTAGGGTGCCACCTATAGTATTCATTAACCATTTTAGTTTCTTCTGATGTTAAGGCGCCCTTAACATGGTTATGAATGTCTGATTTATTGAAAAGAAAAAAACTGTTTCCGAAATAATAACTAGAGTTCACGGACAGATCATTCAAAATGGCTTGATTCGAAAAATAAGCCGCATCTATATTGATCGGGATTTGTTGAACTCCGCCCCGCATGAACAAAAAAGAAATAACTAATCCCACCAATATTCCCGACACATTAAAAGCAAGTGAAACAAAAACAGAACGCTTTAATTGGTGCTCAGCTGGTCGGATTATCCAATGAAATATTCGATTAAGTAGGAAATAGGCCAATACGGATTCAACAACAATAACTACAAGACTAATAATCCCTTTTGAAAAACCTGTTGTCCTGAGTACCTCATCCGGATTTAGCAAGTGCATAAAAACCCGTGAAGATAATTTATGCCCCCATTCACTATATGCTGAAAGTTCCGCCGCATGAATTACACTCAATACTAACAGCTCTACCACTAGCACTCCTTTCAATAGCTTTAGAAAAAATGTATCAGAGACAAAAAGCCGAACGAACAATGTTAAAAACGGTACCAGCATCAAATAACCAGCTGTAGAAAAATCCAAACGTAGACCCGCGTAAAAGGAGGTCAGAATTTCAAGCCCTTCAATGGACGAAAACCGTGGGTTATGGTATCCTAAAAAAATTAATCGCTGAACAAAAAAAACAAGGAGCCAAAACAGGAACAATGCCCCATAAAGAAAAACGATACGTCGATTATTAATCACGCTCAAAATTACCGAAAGATTAATGAAATGTTACGTTTTGTTAACATCATTTTATTTTGAAACACACTTAAATCTGTACCTTTGCACCTTCATTACAATTTCTATATGCTATGGGGGGAATTAAACCGATTCAATCGGCACTTATTTCAGTTTACAACAAGCAGGGACTAGACCAACTTGTTCATGCACTTAACGAACTTAACATAACCATTTACTCTACAGGAGGTACGCTAACCTATATTGAAACGCTTGGAGTTTCGGTAATTCCGGTTGACTCATTAACCAATTTCCCAGAAATACTTGGGGGTAGGGTTAAAACCTTACATCCTGGTGTTTTCGGGGGCATATTATATCAACGAGGACTATCGCGTGATGAAGAGTCAATTGAAACACATGGTATCAAAGCTATTGATTTAGTTGTTGTTGATTTATACCCATTCGAAGAGACCATAAGAAATACAGAAAACCATAATGAAATCATTGAGAAAATAGATATTGGTGGAGTTTCCTTACTTCGAGCTGCAGCAAAAAATTATGAAGATGTCGTTGTAGTTTCAGCAAAATCACAATATGAAATTCTTGCGGAAATGCTTCGAACACAAAGCGGAAAAACATCCCACAATCAACGTCAAGCATTTGCACAGGAAGCATTTTGCATAACCTCCTGCTATGACAGCGCGATTGCTTCGTATTTCAAAAAAATTAATGGCGCCTTACATGAAACAAGCTTACGATATGGTGAAAACCCGCATCAACAAGCAACATTCAATGGCGATCTTTCTGAAATATTCAATAAGCTAGCTGGTAAAGAACTATCCTATAACAATTTATTAGATGTTGATGCGGCGGTGCGCCTAATGCAAGACTTTGACAGCGAAACCCCAATGTTCGCAATCATAAAACACAATAATGCATGTGGAATCGCATCGGGGAGCTCCGTATTGGACGCGTACAAGCGTGCATTAGCAGCTGACCCAATTAGTGCGTTTGGTGGTGTATTGATTTCAAACCAATCCATAACGATTGAAGCCGCTCAACTTTTGCATGAATTATTCTTTGAGATTCTTATTGCACCTGACTTTGAGCCGGAAGCACTGAATATCTTGATACAAAAGAAAAATAGAATACTCTTACAACAAAAACCATTTAATTCTCCGATAAAAAGCACTCGAAGCGTTTTAAACGGATCGCTAGTACAGGATTTTGATTTAAAAACTGTAACAGCAGATGAATTAAACGTAAAAACGAACATTGCTCCAAGCGATCAAGAGCTGGCGGACCTTCTATTTGCGAACACTATTGTAAAGCATACCAAATCAAATGCGATAGCCCTAGTAAAAAACAAGCAACTACTTGCCAGTGGAACTGGGCAGACCTCTCGGGTGGACGCGTTAAATCAAGCGATTCAAAAAGCGAAAACGTTTGGGTTTAATTTAGATGGTGCCGTAATGGCGAGTGATGCTTTTTTTCCATTTCCTGATTGTGTAGAAATCGCACATTCTGCTGGAATTAACGCAGTGATTCAACCTGGGGGATCAGTGAAAGATCAATTATCCATAGATTATTGCAATTCACAAGGTATGGCAATGGTTTTTAGTGGTTTTAGACATTTTAAACATTAATTTTTCTTTTGAAAGTTTTTACCTACCTTCGAAACTGTTTTAATACGAATACAAACACATGGGTTTATTTAGCTTTTTAACGCAAGAAATTGCCATAGATTTAGGAACCGCTAACACGCTTATCATCTGGAACGATAAAGTCGTTGTTGATGAGCCATCAATCGTAGCAAAAGATATTCAAACAGGTCAAATCGTTGCCATCGGAAGAAAGGCTCAACAAATGCACGGAAAAACGCACCGATTAATTGAAACGGTTCGTCCATTAAAGGATGGCGTAATTGCCGACTTTCAAAGCGCTGAGCAAATGATTCGTGGGATGATTAAAATGATTAATCCAGGAAGAACCTTATTTAGACCAACCTTGCGTATGGTTATTTGTATTCCTTCTGGGATTACCGAAGTTGAAAAACGAGCGGTACGCGATTCAGCCGAACATGCCGGAGCTAAAGAAGTATACCTTATACACGAACCTATGGCGGCAGCCATCGGAATTGGAATCGATGTAGAAGAACCAATGGGTAATATGATTATTGATATCGGCGGTGGTACATCAGAAATTGCAGTAATTGCATTAGGGGGTATTGTAGCAGATAAATCGATTCGAATTGCTGGAGATGATTTCACCAATGAAATTGAAGAGTATATGCGCCGCAAGCATAATATGTTGGTTGGAGAACGAACTGCGGAGCAAATTAAAATAGAAGTGGGCGCAGCGATTCAAGACTTAGACGAACCACCTCCCCCTTACGCAGTAAGAGGGCGTGATTTAATGTCAGGAATTCCAAGAGAAATATTGATTACGCACGATGAGGTTGCTTCTGCATTAGATAAAACCATCGCAAAAATAGAAGAAGCGATATTGAGCGCTCTTGCTGCAACACCGCCAGAACTTAGTGCTGACATATACAAAACCGGAATTTATCTTGCGGGAGGTGGCTCAATGCTAAGAGGCCTTGATAAACGAATTGCAGATAAAACCAAACTTCCAGTGCATATTGCTGAAAACCCATTACGTGCTGTAGCATTAGGAACAAGCATTGCCTTAAAAAATATCGACAAGTATCAGTTCTTAATTCGCGATTAATCGTAAAGAATTAAACAGGGGCTTAGGCTAAAAACACATGCAGAATTTATTCGCTTTTTTAAGACGATTTCGGGTGTTCATTTTTTTTGCTACCCTACAATTTATTTGCCTGCTTTTATATATTCAATTTGTAACGTATCCAAAAAGTGTATTCCTTTCAACCGCATCTGGAGTGAATGGCCGAATTCAACGGTGGGAAGGCGGGTTGACTAATCACTTTTATTTAGAAGAAAACAACAGAAAACTTCGGCTTGAGAACTCCCAATTAAGAAAACGCATATTTAGTAATTTTTACAAAGTACAACGAAAAACGATTCAGGTTAAAGACACAGCCTATGAGCAGGAGTATAGTTTTATTCCCGCCAAAATTATTCACGCATCGAGTGCTCGCAGAAACAACTACTTTACGATTAACATAGGCGAACTTCAAGGAATTAAAAAAAACATGGGTGTTATCTCTCCAAATGGGGTTGTCGGAATTGTATTTAAAGTCGGTAAACACTTTTCTTTAGTTAAATCGGTATTAACTCAAGATATAAATCTGGACGTTATTATCGGAAAAGATGGCCCACAAGGAATTCTAAAATGGGATGGCTTTAATCCCCGGGAGGGAATAGTTACGGGGGTTTCGAGTGATTTCCCAGTAAAAAAGAACACCTCGGTATATACACTCGGAGCCTCTAAGATATTCCCAAAAGGAATAAAAATTGGAAAAATTATTAGTAAATCTAGACTTGAAGACCAAGCACTATGGAAAATAGAAGTATTATTTAGTGAGGATTATCGTACACTACAATCGGTTTATGTTATAAATTCACTTTTGTTAAAGGAGCTTCAAGACTTACAATTAGAAATCCCAGAGGAAGTTGAATAACATGAGGACCATCATTACACATATTGGGTTATTTGGACTGTTTTTCTGCTTACAGGTTTTTGTATTTAATAAACTTGAGTTAGGATTTGGCGCTCAAATTTTCTTACTCCCTCTCTTTTTGATGGTCCTGCCTTTTGAAATGAACGTTTTTACATTAATGGGGCTTGGTTTTGTTTTGGGGCTCTCTGTAGATGCACTTTCCAACACCTATGGATTAAATGCCTCTACCCTGGTATTATTCGCTTATTTGAGGCCAATCGTTTTTGAATCTTTTCGACCACGCGAAGGGTACGATCCACTCAAAACACCGACAGCCAACGATATGGGGTGGGATTGGTTTCTGATTGTTTATGGGATATTATTTACAAGTTCCCTGCTCTGGTATTTTATTTGGGAAATCTTTAGGTTTTCGGAAATACTGCTAGTACTCCGTAATTTGTTAACATCCATTATTGCTTCGGGAATTGCCGTAAGTGTTTCTCAATTTTTCTTTTTTAACGGGAGAAGAAAACAATGAACTTAGATAACAGAAAATACTTATTGTATGCGCTAGTTATCGGCACCGGATTTTTTTATTTGCTTCGCCTATTTTATATGCAGGTTATAGACGATTCTTGGACACGCAGAGCAACAGAAATCGCTGAAAAACGAAGGGAAATAATCCCACCAAGAGGAGTGCTTGTAGATCGGAGAAACAGGAAAATTGTAATCAACAAAATTTCCTATAATTTAATGATGGTTGAAGAAAGAAT
This sequence comes from Crocinitomicaceae bacterium, assembly GCA_044353585.1. GTDB lineage: Bacteria > Bacteroidota > Bacteroidia > Flavobacteriales_D > Crocinitomicaceae > UBA952. Next base: position 96,379 of record JBILBR010000006.1, read on the forward strand.
TCAACACCTTGATACTACTTCGTTTGCAAAACTAATCGGATGGGATGTAAAAAAGGTGAAAGCTCGTTTTAAGGAAATCATAAAAAATGAAGGGGTTTATAAAAATCCTTCCACTGGTAAAACCCAATCAAACTACAGAAAAGACCGCCCATATCCATTTGTAAAGGATTTAACACTCGAAGAAGTTACCCGAATTGCCTCTAGATTAACGGATTTTCCTGGGTTCTATGAAGAGCCTACGGGTACGAGATTTTACCCCTACCCAAACGGAGCAAATATTTTAGGATACATGAATGAAGTTGGTCGGAAAGAAATTGAAGCAGACGCATTCTACCGTCCAGGAATGAACATAGGTAGGTCTGGGTTAGAACGTTCCTATGAATCCGTGCTTCGTGGTAAAAAAGGAGTGCGTTATATTGTAACCAGTGCTACAAACAACGAAATAGAGCCCTATGCGGATAAAAAATTCGATACGGTAGCAACCCCTTCCCCAAAGATAAAACTAGGTATCGATATAAAACTTCAGCAGTATGGTGAAGAACTAATGAAAAACAAAAAAGGATGTATCGTAGCCATTGAACCAAAAACCGGTGAAATTCTCACGATGGTTTCAGCACCATGTTATGATCCAAACTTGTTGGCGGGAAGAAAGAATATTCGTAAAAACTATCCAGGCTTAATTACCGATGAGAACCTGCCACTCTTTGCAAGACCACTTCAGGCCGAATACCCACCGGGATCTATTTTTAAATTATTGCAGGCCTTAATTTGTCTTCAAGAAAAAGAAATTACCCCAAACACCGGATTTCCATGTAACAAATCAGTTGTTGGGTGCCACGACCATCCTTCACCTTCTTCCGTTGCGAAAGCGGTTCAATATTCATGTAACCCTTATTTTTATGCTGCTGTAAGGCGTGTGATTCAACCTAATAAAAAGAAAAATGTTTTTGAAGATGCTGAAATTGGATTGAATAATTGGCATAAATACATGATGGCGTTTGGATTAGGCGCGAAACTCGGTGTAGACATTGACACCCTAGCACAACGTAATGGATTAATTCCAAATTCCGGGTATTACGACAAGTACCTGGGGCACCATCAATGGGCGTTTTCAACCATTCGCTCAATATCCATCGGACAAGGAGAAATTAAACTCACTCCCATTCAAATGGCTAATATCGCAGTAATCATGGCAAATCGCGGGTGGTATTATACCCCTCATTTTGTTAAATCGATCGGTAAAAAAGGGAAATTAAAAACATATAGGACCAAACACATAACGCCGATAAACCGAAAGCACTTTGATGCTGTTGTGGAAGGAATGAGACGTGTGGTATACGAAGCGGGTGGTACAGGTAAAGAGGCTAAAATTGAAAACTTTGTGGTCTGTGGAAAAACAGGAACCGTACAGAATGGCAAAAACAAAAAAAACCATTCCGTATTTATCGCATTTGCACCTATGAATAATCCGAAAATCGCATTAGCCGTCTTTGTGGAAAATGCAGGAGCAGGAGGGGCTTGGGCCGCACCGATCGCAGGATTAATTTTAGATAAATATTTAAATAAAAAAGTCACCAACAAAGAAAAAGAACAGACCATTAAAAATGCCAATCTAATGTCGAGTTATTGAGATGAGAGATACGAAAGGATTGATTTCTAAAGTAGACTTGCCGTTATTAATCGGCATTTTAACATTAATGTTTTTAGGCATTTTAACCGTTTATTCTGTTGCATACAATCCAGAACACCCCTCCTTGTTTGATACTAGTCAAAAATATGGAAAACAGATTCTTTGGATTGGTGTTTCCCTCTTCCTGGGATTTTTGATTCTACTCATTGAAGCAGATGTATATAGAAAATTCGCGGAGTATATTTATATCGTAACACTCTTGTTGCTTGTTATCGTTTTGTTTATGCCTCCGGTGCATGGTGCGAAGGCTTGGCTAGGAATCGGTGGACTTGGTATACAACCCGCAGAATTTGCCAAAATATCAACCGCATTGATGCTCGCCAAATGGGTTGACGAAACCAACATTAAACTTCAAAACACTCGGACAATTTCTGAGACACTAGGGATTATATTGTTACCGTGTATACTCGTTGCCCTGCAACCCGATGCCGGAACCTTATTAGTATTTACCTCTTTTTTCTTTGTTCTATATAGAGAAGGGATTTCATTTGACCCTATTGTACTTTCGTTGTTGAGGTATTTTCCAAGACTTAAATTCAAGACCACATGGCTAGGGACCCATTTTGTACCATTTTTCTTCTTTTTATTAATCCTTGCGTTCTTAAGTCTTTTTCTTTCAAGCAGCACGTTCTATCCCTTTGGAATTAGTTTAACCGGCCCTTTATTTCTGATTGTAATAATTACATTGGTTGCATTAATTTTTTTAGCCTTCATTCTCTTTTTTGGATACCCCCGAAATAAATCCAAAAACTTAATCGTACTAGTAAGCAGCTATGTGTTTTCTTTATTTTTGGTTAGTAGTATCACCTTTATTTTCAACAACCTTGCGGCACCTCATCAAAAAAGCAGGATAGAATTAGTACTTGGCTTAAAAGAAGACCCCAATGGCGCGGATTACAATAGAAACAGAGCCATGGCTGCCGTAGGAAGTGGAAAATTTCTTGGAAAGGGATTTAGAAAGGCTTCTGTTTCGAGTATGCGAACAAACCATGTACCTGAAAGTGAAACCGATTTTATTTTTTGTCCCTTTGCTGAAGAGTGGGGATTTCTTGGGAACTTGTTTTTAATCTCACTGTATCTATTTATACTATTTCGGATATTTTCTATTGCAGAGCGACAACGTTCTGTTTTCTTTCGTGTCTATGCTTACTGTGTCGGCATGGTTTTATTCTATCATTTTGCTATTAATATTGGTATGAATATTGGCTTTGCACCTGTAATTGGAATCCCTTTACCTTTTATGAGTTATGGTGGATCTTCGATGATGGCCTTTACAATCATGGTCTTTGTATTGTTAAAACTAGATAGCCAACGGCGAGATGTACTTAGATAAATGTTAATTTTGAGATTACTATGTTGACAGAAGAACAAAAGAAAAGATTTACCCGAATCTTTTGGGGGATTTCATTATTGCCTTTCCTTATGGTTTTCGGCTTGCTCGTATTGCAATCCGAGGATGATTTGCCTCCTATTTCTATGCTAGACAATCCCCCTGAACTTCAAGCATCATTAATCCTTGGTCAAACAGGTGATACCATTGGTCGCTATTGGCAAGTGAACCGAACAAGTGCTGCATATAAAAACATCTCTCCGTTTGTCTTTGACGCCCTCATTGCAACAGAAGATGAGCGTTTCATGGAACATTCTGGGGTTGATTTCCGGTCAATCGCACGATCTTTTGGGTCATTAGGACGATCTGGAGGTGCTTCTACCATTTCCCAGCAGTTAGCCAAATTATTATTCACCTTACAACAACGACAACGAGAAGAAATTGCTCGTGCAAATGGTGAATCACTGCTTTCTAACCGAGGCGGTATCATAGGAAAATTCAGACGACTTAACGAAAAAGCGCGCGAAAATATAATTGCAACACGGTTGGAATCTAGGTATACCAAAGAAGAAATTATTACCATGTACCTCAACCAATTCGACTTCTTATATAATGCAGTAGGAATCGAAAATGCGGCTAAAGTTTATTTCAATAAACGACCAAAAGAACTTAAAAAAGAAGAAGCCGCGATGCTTGTTGGTATGTGTAAAAACCCGGCTTTATATAATCCATATACCTACCAAATTAAAAATTATCGGAAAGTAATTGCGCAAGAAGAAGGAGTAACACCAAGTGCGGTTCCACTAAATAAAATTCTTGAAGCGCGCGCGAAAGATTCACTTAGGGCACTTACAAGAAGAAACCAAGTACTATACCAATGGCTTAGAAATAGCGGTAAAAACAATGAAGCCGTTGCACATAAACTTACCAGAGAAGAATACGACGAACTCATTAAAAAACCGGTACTCGTTAGTTACCAGTCTGTTGACCACAAGGAAGGAATGGCGCCCTACTTTAGAGAAGCATTAAGACAGGAAGTCACGGATATTCTATTAAAGAAAAATGAAGATGGGACACTCAAGTACCTGCGCGAAGACGGACAGCCTTATGATATATACCGAGATGGTCTTAAAATATACACCACGTTAAACACACGGCTCCAAAAATATGCGGAATCCGCCGTTGAAAAACACATTAAAGAGTCGCTTCAACCTGCGTTCAATTCAAATAATCGCGGATTAAAGAACTTTCCTTTCTCCAATGAAATATCCTCAGATGTTGTTAATGAAATCATGAGTTCTGCTCGAAGAAACTCAGGCAGGTACAAAACAATGGCTGCTGCAGGATATTCAGAAAATGAAATCACTAATGCATTTAACGCCCCGGCACAAATGCGTGTATTTTCTTGGCGGGGAGAAATTGACACCGTTATGACACCGAATGACTCCATTCGCTATTATAAAGCGTTCTTGCATGCTGGACTGGTAAGTATTGAACCTCAAACGGGTTTTGTTCGCGCATGGGTAGGTGGAGTTAACTTCAAGCATTTTTCATATGACCATGTTAGGCAAGGAACAAGACAAGTTGGTTCTACCATTAAGCCGTTCGTTTATGCAGCTGCCTTATCTATGAAGGTTGTAAATCCATGTACCTCCTTTTCATCAGGTGAATATTGTGTGGATTTAGTAGATCCAAACAATAAGGTGGTTGGACAATACTGTCCAAAAGGAGATGTGGCTAGAAATGTAAAAATGGGTCTTGCCTTGTCGTCTAATCCAACAACGGTGGCTGTTATGGCGAAAATGGGTCCGTTCAATCCTGTAAACAAAACAGGGGGGCCTTACCAAATTGAAAAGCTATTGAAAAAAACTGAAATCAATTTAAATCCAAATGATGTCGTGCCCTCTATGTGTCTGGGAAGTATGGATATGTCGCTTTTTCGCCTAGTGGCTGCACAATGTATATTCCCAAATAATGGGGTATATGTTCGACCAACAACCATTGAACGTATCGAAGATAGAAATGGAAAAGTTATATACTCAGCCACACCGCATACAGATCAAGCATTGAATGCCACCGTTAGTTTTGAGATTTTAAAAATGATGAAGTTGGTTATTACTCAAGGTACTGGCGGTAGTCTTCGCAGCGGTAAATATGGACCAATTCCAGTAACTGCAGGTAAAACCGGGACTACACAAAATAATTCAGACGGATGGTTTATAGGCATAACGCCGGATTTAGTGACGGGTGTTTGGGTTGGGGCGGAAGATCGCTCCGTACGATTTAAATCAATGAATTGGGGACAAGGTGCTCGAATGGCATTGCCAATTTACGGGTATTACATGCAACAAGCATACAAAGACCACATTCTTGCATTGTCATCTGAAGATTTTCCGGAACCTCCAGATTATGACCCGAAAACCTATGACTGCACGGAGGCGGCAGACCCGGAAGGTGCCGATGAAACGGATGTTCCATTTGAAGAAGGAATTTAACTATGAATAAAGTTGTTGATAATGTTAGTGAAGCTCTCAAAGGCATTGAAGATGGTATGACCATTATGCTTGGAGGTTTCGGTTTGTGTGGGATTCCAGAAAATTCCATTAAGGAACTCGTAAAAATGGGCACAAAAAACTTAACCTGTATTTCAAATAATGCAGGTGTAGATGATTACGGCCTTGGGTTACTTTTACAGCGCAAGCAAATAAAAAAAATGATTTCATCTTACGTCGGGGAAAACGATGAGTTTGAACGGCAAATGCTTTCTGGTGAACTTGAAGTTGATTTAATTCCTCAAGGATCCTTAGCAGAACGTTGTCGTGCCGGGGGAGCTGGAATTCCAGCATTTTTCACTCCTGCTGGATATGGAACCGAGGTGGCTGAGGGAAAAGAAGTACGTGTATTCAACGGAAAACCACATATTCTTGAATCTGCATTAACAGCAGATTTTGCCATTGTCAAAGCGTGGAAAGGAGACACAGAAGGGAATTTAGTATTCAAGGCAACGGCGATGAATTTCAATCCCATGATGGCTATGGCAGGAAAAATAACCATTGCTGAAGTTGAAGAATTAGTTCCTGCAGGCAGTTTAGATCCAAATTTTATTCATACCCCTGGGATTTTTGTACAACGCATTTTTAAGGGTGAAGTATTTGAAAAACGCATTGAACAACGAACCGTAAGAAAAAGAGACTAATATGGCATTGGATAAAATCGGCATTGCAAAACGAATTGCCCAAGAATTAAAAGATGGATGGTATGTTAATTTAGGAATTGGAATTCCAACCCTAGTTGCCAACTATGTTCCTGATGGAATGAATGTAGAATTTCAATCAGAAAATGGTGTATTAGGGATGGGGCCGTTTCCATTTGAAGGAGAAGAAGACGCTGATTTAATTAATGCGGGAAAACAAACGATTACGGTAAATCCAGGCGCCGCATTTTTCGACTCTGCTACCTCCTTTGCCATGATTCGCGGACAACATGTTCAACTTACCGTGTTAGGTGCCATGGAGGTGTCTCAAGACGGAGATATTGCCAACTGGAAAATTCCTGGAAAAATGGTTAAAGGAATGGGTGGTGCGATGGATTTAGTAGCGTCAGCAGAGAACATTATTGTAGCTATGATGCATAGTAATAAAGCCGGGGAATCTAAAATGTTACCGGCTTGTACCCTTCCATTAACAGGGGTTGGATGCGTTAAAAAAGTAGTAACAGAGCTTGCCGTTTTGGAAATTAAAGATGGAGCTTTTCATTTATTGGAAAGAGCTCCGGGAGTTTCAGTAGAAGAAATTATTGCCAAAACAGCGGGTAAACTCGTAGTTCCAGCACATGTTCCCGAAATGATAATTTAATGGACATAACGCGTGAATATCGCTTGGCCATTCAAGCCGTTATAGAAGCATCGCTTGCTATTAAAGAAATTTATTCGCGTGGATATGAGGCCATTCAGAAAGCAGACGGTTCTCCAGTAACAGAAGCAGATTTAAAGGCTTCAAAAATCATTAATGAAGTCTTATCCATTTCAGGACATCCAGTAATTGATGAAGAAACAGATAAAATACCCTTTGAACAACGCCGAAAATGGAAGAAATGCTGGTGTGTTGATCCGCTAGATGGTACCAAGGAATTTATAAAACGAAATGGTGAGTTTGCCGTAAATATCGCGCTTATCGAAAATGGAAAGCCTGTGCTCGGAGTGATAGCAAGCCCAGTAAATGAAGATTTTATTGTCGGCGGGCCTAATCTTGGCGTACAATATGCCACATTTCAAGACTTTATCAATGGAGCCAAACCAGCACCAGTTCAACGCAATAGCTCACCGGATTTTCTCTCCATCATAGCCTCTAACAGTCACCACACGCCATTGCTTTTAGATTATCTTAATAAACTTAGCGATGCGGGATTGAAAACGGAATTAACCAGAAAGGGATCTTCCTTGAAATTCTTTAATCTATCCACGAATCAATCTCAAATTTATCCCAGATTTGCTCCCACAATGGAGTGGGATATCGCCGCTGGTCAGGCAATTTTAGAAGGGCTTGGAGGCGGAGTTTTTGATGTAAACACCAAATTACCATTGTCTTACAATAAAGAAAATTTATTAAATCCACATTTTATCGCCGTTTCCGACGTAAATTTATCTGTATGGATTTAAGGTGTATTTTCTTGTCACTTTGCTTAGTTCCCCTCACATTTTTTGCACAAGTATTTCAGTTTAACCAAAATCTTCATCAAGCCCCAACCACAGATATTATCGACTTTGGATATCGCCCTGCGCCTGTTGGCACTAAAAATGGATTCATAAAACGACTGGATAAAAGCTACCTTGGGCAATATACCGACTCGAACAACGCGTTCATTGCAGCTACTCCCTTATGCGGATTCAGTGTAGGAGTTGAAAACGATGAGTCAGCAATAAGATATCAGAACTCAAGAGGACTCTTGGTTCTTGGAGGATACCGAAAGTTTAAATGCCATGGGTTTCTCGTAGAGAACCAAGCGGTTTTCAATACTTTTCAGCGAGAATTTATAATGCAACATGGGGAGTATTATCCAACGGCCACGGGATACAATCAACAAAACGGTATGATCCCTGGAATGGGGCGAACCAAACCATTTCATGGAGATGGGTTTGACTTTGCTTTCAGTCAAGGTGGTTTTGAATGGGGTGTATCTAACACACTTACTCTATTTGGGGGCAATCAATCCATCGATTTTTGTCCAGGAATTCGCTCTGTATTTTGGTCGCAACACAACCAAGCACTCATGGCCGGTGGAACCCTTCGTCTGGGAAAACACTTCACCTATGTAGTGACCCGTGCACGTTTATACGATTTAATCAGAAAGCCGATTTACGCAAATGTAGAGAGTCCGTACTATAAAAAGAATTTTGGGTTACAGGCCATGTTTTTAACCTTGAAAAAACACCGAGTGGGATTGATTTATCAAACGATATGGCAAGCTGGAGATTCATTAAAAGAAAAAGCGGTGAATCCCATGTATTGGGTGCCAATTCCAGGCCTAGACCGAACGGTAAAACAGGGGGTTTCCATGCCGCAAATAGGACTAAATTACTCGTGGAATCTCCACGAAAGCACCTTGCTTTACGGTGAATTATTTTCACGCGGATTTATTAAAAATGCATGGGCGGCACAACTAGGAATTACATATTATTCTAAACTCACGTCCAACCTAACCCTGAGTTCATCCTTGGCATGGCTACAAACGGGCACTGGATTTTATGGAACACATTATGCACAGAACTTCACTCACCAAAACCTTCCACTTGGAACATTACTAGGTAATGGAGCCCAAGAATTTCTTTTATCTGCTCGGATTGGATATCGTCGTTTTTTCATGGATTACTTATTTCATTTAAGCACCATGAGGAATAGCATTCAACCGCTTTTAATACAAACCTATACTAGACCTGAGCAAATAATACAACACCGAATTGATCTTGGGTTTATGGTCTCTAATATCATGCAACTTGAGTTGTTTTTGGGGATAACTCTACGCCAAGCGGTCGGTTTTAAGGAGTGCAACGCCATTTCATTCGGATTAAGGACTGCTATTTTCAAACCAAATCATGTGTATTAAACGCCGGCTTTTTCTTGGGTTTTGTCTCTTCTGCCAAGTCAGCATGGCACAACGTTTAGAGTTGTTAAGTCAGTTAAATCCCTTTGATTCCATACAATTAAACAAAAACACACCGATTTTACCTCGGCTAAATACCAATCAACATATTCATTCCCAGCGAATTATCCCGATAATAGACCTTGGGTTAAGATACAATCCATCGATCAGTGGGAAAGGCAGCGCAGGAATGCTTTGGGATCTACAGCGTAACAAGTGGTTCACTCGAATTGGGGGGGCTTTAGGGGTCAACACCGTCATTCCGGCTGGATTTGTTTCAAATGGATTACATCTTAACAGTATTAATAACTTAGCGTTCAACGTACGTCCTATCGTTCGCCTTGGTATTACACCTACACCCTATGTTAGCGCACAAATCGGTTATGATCAGAATTTTTATGGCGAAGGATATCGGTCTTTATTCCTTTCAGATGTTGGCTCGCCCTACCCATTTACTTCCCTGCGATTTAATCTTGGGCCTGTGACCTATCAAGCCATGGGAATGTACTTAAACACCATAGGTACTCAAAAAAAATACGGTATTAATCATTATTTAAACCTTAAGCTGGGCAAACACCTTCGATTAGCACTTTTTGAAGCTGTTATTTTTAATAGTGGAGACACCTTGAGCAACCGCTCTTTCGAACCGGCATATTTAAATCCGTTTATGATTATTCGGCCAACTGAATATTCCATAGGTTCTGGTGATAATGTACTTATGGGTGGGGAATTTTCAGTTTATGCGAATAAAAGCACCTGGTATGGTCAAGTGATTATTGATGATATTTTAATGCGTGCTTTACTCCGTCGAGAACAATACTGGGGAAATAAACTTGGGGGTCAACTTGGGTGGAAATATTTTAGCCAAAAGGGAAATCGAAAACTGCATTTAAGGGCTGAGCTAAATATTGTCCGCCCATATACCTATTCCCATATTGGAAATCAATTGAGCTACACCTACAATGACCATGTACTCGCTCATCCGAAAGGCGCAAATTTTTGGGAGGTGTTTTCACGAGTAGATTATATTACGAAACATTGGTCCTACATGGCTGAACTTGCGCTTGGACAAAAAGGATTGAATGCACCTTATGGTGGAGATGTATTTGCACCGTACACCTTGCGGCCATTAGATTATGGTGTATTGTTATTACAAGGGAACAAAACGAACCAACTTCACATCCGAATTCAAGGCAGTCGTATATTGAAACGTTGGTATAACACGCAACTTTTCATGGAACTTCTGGGGACTTTTTATTCAGATTATTCCAGTTCGAGATTCAATTGTTCACCGATCATTGGTCTTCGCTCTGCCATATGGAATGATTACCGGTTTTAATTAAAAAAGCCCGGTTTCCCGGGCTTTAAAATAAGATAACTTAGAGGCCTATAATCTGACGGAGTTCCACTTCTGTAGAACTTCGTTGTCGTCCTTCTTGGTCCAGAAACGTCCGATTCACGAGGCGGCCATGAATGGCCACCTTCTTTCCTACTTCCGCGTGATCCTGAACAAACGACGCCATGTTACCCCAAGCAAATACGCGATGCCAATCTAACCTGGCCGCATATTTCCCATCGTTTTTCCGGTACATCTTAGGCGTGGTGACTAAAAACCGAGCTATCTTACTTCCATCGTCAAAGCGCTTAACCGTTGGATTTCGTGAAATGCTGCCGATTAAGGTTACGTAATTATTCATGTTGATATATATATAGGGGATTGGTTAGCGAATTCATGGGCGCCGCTTCCTTTCCCTCGTTAGTTTATATGATTATTAAATCGTTGATTTCAATTTCTGTGGTCTTGATAATACGGCCCTTCCATCGCGAATAACGATTTACAAGTCGTCCTTCAATGGCCACATGCAAGTTAGGCTGACCATACGTACAGATGATCTGATGCCATTTTCCCCAAGCAAAAACATCATGTGTTTCGCGCTTCGTTTTGGGAGTTCCTTCAGCTGTCACGATGGTATTACTGGTAACTAACCTAAATCTTGCATGCTTCTGACCCTTGATTGTTTCAACTTCGGTTGGATGATTCGCTAAGGTTCCAATCAAAGAAACAAAATTCATTCGTTATGCTTTTACTTCCCCAGAAGGCTTGTTTAACAACATAAAATCATTGCCTTCAATAACAGTTGAATAACGCTTTTCCCCTTGCGGGTTCTCGTATGTTTGATATGAAATTTTTCCTTCTAAGAGTATTTCTTGGCCTTTCTCTAGGATTTTCTCCGCACGTTCGGCCACTTTACCCCAAACCGTAACATTGTGCCATTGTACGTCTTCTTGCCACTCGCCATTTTTATTTTTATAGCGATCATTTGTAGCTAACGAAAATCGTACAAGTTTGCGCCCAGTTTCGAACTTCATTGTTTCAGGCTGTGCGCCTAATCTTCCAATTAAATTTACTTTATTTCTTAAATTGTTCATGTGTGTGTTTTAGATTATAAATTAATTCTTGAGCTTTCACCCGTTTCCTTTGCAAAGGTTGGAGCATTAACGTCGGGTGCTCGGTATTTATTCGTTTACTTTCGAATGTCAGTCGTTTGTTGTCGGATAATTCAATGTAAAAAGGGCTATGGTTTGTCAAATTCCCTTATTTTTACACGCATAAATTAAAAGGCATGTACGAAAATATTCTCTTTGAAAAAGTTGGAAAAATTGGTTGGATTACTATAAATAGGCCGTCTTTTTTAAATGCACTCAATAAACAAACCATCTCCGAATTAAATCAAGTACTGGGTACAGTATCATTGGATGAGGAAATTGGCGTGGTTTGTATAACTGGTTCCGGGGATAAAGCGTTCGTAGCTGGAGCTGATATTAAAGAATTTGCAGAATACACGGTATCGCAAGGAGGAGAATTGGCCGCTTCAGGACAGGAGAAACTTTTTAATTTACTCGAAAATCTAACTAAACCAACGATTGCTGTTATTAATGGATTCGCCCTAGGTGGAGGGTTAGAATTAGCGATGGCTTGTCATATTCGGATTGCATCCGCTAATGCACGTATGGGCTTACCAGAAGTTTCCTTAGGAGTAATTCCCGGGTATGGCGGTACGCAACGTCTTCCTCAGTTAATCGGAAGGGGAAGAGCAAATCAGCTTATTTTTACTGGAGAAATGATTTCTGCTGACCAAGCAGCACAATGGGGACTTGTAAATACGGTAGTGGAGCAGGAGGTGTTAAAAGATGAAGCAAATGCTTTAGCGCAAAAAATGCTCAAAAATTCTCCCAACGCGATTGCTACAGCAATTAAAGCCGTAAACGCCGGATTCCAAACAAAACATGGATTAGATACAGAAATTGAACTTTTCGCTAGTTGTTTCGGTACCAAAGATTTTCAAATAGGAACACACGCGTTTTTAACTAAACAAAAAGCAAACTTTAGGGATTAATGAGTTCTCCCCTAGCAAAGTTATTCGGTCAAACTGCTATGTATGGCCTACCGAGTATTGTTGGTAGGTTGCTGAATTATTTACTCGTTCCCCTGTATACCGCCATTTTTGCTAAACCTGCCGATTATGGAGTGCTTTCAGATTTATATGCCTACGTGGCCTTTTTAGTAGTGCTTCTTCCTTTAGGTATGGAAACCGCTTATTTTCGATTTATTCAGCAACAAGAAGACACCGAGCGTGTCTTCAATAGTAGTTTTGTTCCTGTTGTTCTCGTTAATGCTTGCTTTTTCTTCGTACTATACTTGACCAATCCGTGGATTGCTAAATGGATGCTTTACCGAGACCATACAGAATATATTATTCTAGTTGGCAGCATTGTTTGTATTGATGCAATCGCTTCATTACCCTTGGCAAAATTACGTGCCGAAAATCAGGCCAAGCGATTCATGATTATTCAAATGTCCTCTATCCTGCTTAATATTCTACTCAACCTAATTTTCTTATTAGGCTACTTTAATCCGAGCAGACCCGAGGAGGGTATTATGTTTATTTTGATTGCAAACTTGCTCGCCTCTGGGTTAAAGCTTCTTTTAGTGTATAATATTATAGCCAAGGTTAAATTTATCTTTGATTGGGAACTCATTAAAAAAATGCTAACCTATTCGTGGCCCCTGGTCATTGCCGGCTTTGCGGGAATCATTAACGAAACCCTGGATCGTGTTTTACTAAAACAAATTCTTTATAACCCCGACATTCCTAATTCCCTTGAACAAGCAACCGCACAAGTTGGTATTTATAGTGCGTGCTACAAATTGGCCATGCTTGTTACTATTTTTCTACAAGCCTACCGCTATGCCGCGGAGCCATTTTTCTTTTCACAACTTAAAAACCAAGATAGAAATGCTGTCTTCGTGCGAACAATGAATGTCTTTATTGCTATAGTTTGCTTTGCCTTCCTGTTTGTTTCTATAAATCTCGGTGTGTTTAAATTCTTTATTCGGAAAGAGGCCTATTATGTTGGTTTGAGTGTAGTTCCAATTTTACTGCTTGCCAATGTTTGTCTTGGAATTTATTACAACCAAAGTGTTTGGTATAAACTTTCTAATCAAACGAAATTCGGGGCCTATATCGCACTAATTGGTGCAGGCATTACGATTTTGATTAATGTGCTTTTCATACCTATGTACGGATACATGGCCAGTGCATGGGCTACGTTATTGGCTTACATGGCACAAATGATAATTTCGTTTTACCTGGGTAAAAAATATTATCCAATTCCATATGATGTGCGCAAATTCTATTTGTATGTAGGTAGTGCCATCGGAATTTACTGTCTATTCAGTTTGCTTAGGATGGGGATGAATGTACCACTTAAAGGGTTCAATGGGTTACTTATATTCCTTGGAAATTTAATGGTAGTTGGTTTTATTTACCTTGTTTTTAGAAACGAACGCGCATTACTTCGCATTAACAATCGTTAAAATTTTCTTGTAACCGTTCTACGGAACTTCGGTCATTACCTACAGAATAAAACCCATTATAAATGATTACAGGACGCTTTAAAAACGTGTAATCGGATAAGATTAATGTCTTATGATCTTCATCGCCAGAAATGCTTGCCTTTACCTCACTATAACGCTTTGATTTCTTTGAAAACACAGCCTCATATGTACCAAAATGAGCTTTTAACAACTCCAGTACCTCCGCTGTAATTGCTTGCTTTTTGATATCAACGAAAGAAATATCAGCAGGCCAAGTAATCGAATCAATAATACGTTTACACGTAGAACAGGTCCCTAAGTGGTAAACTACCTTCACTTACAATATTCATCGTAAGCAGCCTTCAAATTGTCCCCAATCATGGCAGCGGTAGCTCCTTCAATGTGATGACGCTCTAAAAAATGCACTAATGCACCATTATGAAACACCGCAATTGACGGCGAAGACGGAGGATAAGGTAAGAAATACTTGCGTGCTTGGTTTGTAGCTTCCGTATCAAATCCAGCAAAAACCGTATATAATTCATTTGGAACAACACTATGCTCAAGCGATTTTTTAACCCCCGGGCGCATGTTTCCCGCAGCACAGCCACACACAGAATTCACGACCATTAACATCGTTCCTTTTGAATTCGAAACGGCTTGATCAACAGCTTCAGCAGTAGTTAATTCATTAAACCCAACACTTGTTAGGTCATTCTTCATGGGTTGTACTATTTCTATTGGATACATTGTTGTGGTTTTTTGACAAAGATACGACTTAACGCAATACGTTGATATGCCCCACTGCTTGATAATCGAAGCCCTCAAGGTCTTTATATGTGACTTTCCAGGTATATGTGCCAGATTGTACGGCTACACCGTTATATGTTCCGTTCCACCCTCCTTGAATATCTTTTGTTTCAAAGATCAGTTCACCCCAACGATTGAAGATTTCAAGTTTGAAGTTCATTATTTCTTCAAAGTTTGAGAATACAGGGAAGAAGAGTTCATTTAACCCATTGTCATCAATGGTAACTGTATTTGGCACATTAAGTCTAACGGTTTCCGATGAACTAATTAATAATTGTACTTGATCACTACAGCCGTTTGTATCAGTAGCTATTAAGGTTACAATATAATCTCCTTCGGTCCATTGTGGATAATAGTAGGTTGGATTAACTTCAGTTGATCCATTAGAAAAATGTCCAAAATCCCAAGTATAGAATTGAGCATTCACCGAGTTATTAATAAATTCAACTAACCCTGAATAATAATCTATTCCTGAACCTCCAATGGTAAATGCAGCGTTTGGACTCGCATAGGAAACAATATAACCAGTCTCCACCATCGTAGAGGTACAACCAAATGCATTCGTTACCGTAAGGGTAACATCATACGGACCACCCACATCAAACGTAACCCATGGGTTTACTTCCGTGCTGGTTTGACCGTTTCCAAAAGACCAGAAATATGACAAGTTTTCTCCTAACGATAGATTCGTGAATTGAGTCAGGAATGGACCACATCCGGCTGAATCTACTGCAGTAAAGTTGGCGAAAGTAACTTCTGTGTCATCAATCTCAACGGTATCTATGATTTCGCATCCTACGTTGTCTGTAACCAAGACCTCTATTAATCCAGAGGATAATCCTGTAATCAAATAGTTTCCTGGGCTTTGATTTATTTCTGTTCCTACAGGGCTTATTATGTTAGGGTCTGTTATATTATGCCATGCCACATTATATCCTGGCGTTCCGCCCATTACCTGCACATTGAGGATACCTGCATTGTCATTACAGCCACTATTAGAAATAACATTCACCGATGGACTGAATACAGTACTTGGCTCGGTAATCGTTATTGCTGGTGTATTCGAGCTACAATTGTTCGCATCAGTGATTAAAACATAATATTGACCTGGACAAAGCCCGCCTAAACTAAATATACCTGTTGCACTGCCTTGTAAATCTTGTTCGGTTATGGTAATCGTATTTGCAGCCGGTTGACCAATAGGGAAAACACTTACTGTATATGTGGCGTCACCACCCGTAGGTATAAATTCAATCTCCCCGGTACATTGTCCTTTACATAGGATATCATTATCTACCACACTGTCTAATGAAACGACAATCTCTGTCATTACATAGGTAAAGGTGCGCACACAATTTATCGCATCGGTTACGGTTAGGGTATATGTTCCTGCTACCAAATTGGAAGCCGTAGTGGTATTTCCAGTTACGGATATAAATGACATTGGGATATTATTCCCTGCAGGGTCTACACCAGTCCAAACCATGGTATACGGAGCACCCAAGGCATTTGGTACACCACCTATAATGGTCGTGGTAATAAATCCATCACTTGTTGTGGCGCAGAATATTGAATCAAGCACTGTATTCACTGTATCGATCAAGTTATTTTGTGTGATAACCGCTCCTCCAGGAGGAAGCGAACATCCATTTTGGTCAACCACTTGGAAATTATACGTTCCTGCAGGTAATGAAGAAATTATATAGGTTCCTGGGTTACTTAAAATCTCAAATCCAAATGGATCACCAGCCACTGTACCCGACCAACTTACATTATACGGTAAGGTTCCGCCTTCTGCATACACACTAATGGTGCCTGAACTATCACCAAAACAATCCACATTCGTATAGGTACTTGCAATGTAAAGTGGTGCAACGGGCTGAATTACCGTAGCAACTAACGATGAGGTACACCCGTTTGCGTCAGTCACAAGCAAGCTATAATCTCCAGGGATTAATCCAAACGGATGCGTTGTACTTCCAATGTTAGGCAATGTGGCTTGACCCGCAGGGATAAAACCATTTATCGTAGACCATTGATAGAAATAGCCCGTATTAATATTTACCGTTCCGCCACTTACTTGAGTCGTGATCATTCCGCTTGAATCACCATGACAACCCACATTTAGAATGCTTGGAGTAATGACGATTGGGGTAGGCTGAATAATTGTTATTGGGGCCGTAGTCACGATACATGGTCCAGCATCCGTTATTGTTAACGTATAAGTTCCTGCAGATAAATTCGCTAAATCCTCCGTAGTCTCACCCGTATTCCACAATAAACTATATGGAGCCCCGGTGCCTCCGGATACGGTAATATCTATTGCACCATTGGAACCACCAAAGCAGGTGACATCTGTAGTGTTAACCGAATAAATGAGTGCCGTTGATGGTTGTGTAATTACCACTTGCTGGGTATCTTGGCAGCCATTTGCATCAGTAACCACACAAATATATACTCCTGCAACTAAATTTGAAATCGTTTGAGTTGTATCAAATGGTGGAAGGGTTGTAGAATTAAAATACCAATCATAAGTATATGGATTCGGTCCGGCAAAAGGCGTACCTCCGGTAGCTGTAATGGAAATGCTACCACTGTTATCACCGTAACACGCAACATTCGAAGAAACATACGTTGACGTCAGTGCGGAACTCGGTTCAGAAACGGTGGCGACCAACGGAACAATACAGCCTGCACCATCGGTAACAATGACATTATATTGCCCAACATATAAATTATTAATATTTTGGAATAATGAAGAATATCCGTTTGGACCCGTCCACTGGAAGGTGAAGTTCGGGGTTCCACCATTCAGTAATAAATTAATTGACCCTGAATTATTTCCATGGCATTGAACATCACCTACCGTAGCTGTTACCGTAAATCCAGGATATTGGTTTACCGTAACCTGAAGTGTACTTTGACAGCCTAACAAATCAGTAACGGTTACTGTATATACTCCAGGGTAAAGGTTACTCACCGAAGGACCGCCAACCGGTGTGGTTAATGGAATCGGGAATGGAGGTAAAGCCGCTGTGGTCCAATTATAACTGTAGTAGCTATTTCCACCCACAACCGTTAAGTCAATTGCCCCGTCAAATGAACCAGGTACACAAGAAACATCCACCACATTGTTAAGCGTAACGATTAATGGCGCCGGTTGAGAAACGATGGTGGTTAAGGTAATTGTACACCAATTTGCATCGGTAATGACATAGGTATAATTTCCAGCGATTAAGCCTGTTTCTGTGATCGTTCCCCCAGGAAGTAAAATTGTGCCCGTAAAATTGTGCCCAACACCAGTTACGGTATACGGTCCAACACCTCCGGATGCAGTAATATCTATGCTTCCCGTGGCGTTTGAATTACAATCTACGGCGTGCGACGTCAGTGCCCCAGCTACAGGTGTTGCAGGTTGGGTAATGGTAATGATCGCTTCATCATAACAACCTCCCGTATTGCCATTGGCATCGGTTACTGTTACCATATAGGTGCCTGCTGGCAATCCAAATGGAGGTGTTGGGTTACCAACATTGGCATTTGTTGGAAAAGGAATTGCATAAGGTACATTGTTCCAAGTAGATATAGTGCTCCATGCATAGGTATAAGGCCCTGTTCCGCCACTTACCTGGGTATTAATTTCTCCAGAAAAATCCCCGTAACATAAAACATCGTTAACTGAAGAGGTTATATTCACTGGGTTCGCTGGTTCAAGTATGGTTTCTGAAGTCGAAAGGACACAACCATTGGCGTCAATAATGTCCATGACATAAGTTCCCGGACACATGGTGCTTGGGGTTGAAATATTCGTGCTTGTTGTGAGCGTTACAGGTAAAACGCACCCAGGACCGGTTGGACCAGCAATCCAATTTATGTTGTACGGAGCTACACCTCCTGAAGGCGCAATATTGATGGCTCCGTCGTTGTTCCCGTTACAAAGAATATTTACAGGCGTAGTGTTTACTGAAAGTGCTGCCGGACTTCCAACGGTTACTGAAACCGTAGATGTACATCCATGAAAATCTGTAACTGTAAAGCTATATGGTGCCCCTGCCAAATTGGAGGCGACACCAGTCATGGTTTGTCCTGAAACTGGATTTGGAAACAGCATGCTTTGTGCAACAATCGTACTTGGTCCCGTCCAAACCAAGTTGTTTCCTGTAATAGTATAAGGTCCTGTTCCTCCATTGGCACCAATGGTGATTGTTCCGGTGGATGCCTGAGTTGGTACCGGGAAACACAATTCATCGGTATGATCAATTAACGCTAATAATGGAGTAGATGGCTGATTGATATTTACGGTTTCCGTAGATTGACATCCGTTGGCATCGGTTACCGTAACTTCATAGGTACCTGTAGGAATACCATTCGGGTTAGTAGGTGTTCCAATGGTTTGATTCGTAGCTTGTCCTGCAGGGATAGATCCGGTGAGTGCGACCCAATTATAGGTATACCCTGGAGTTCCTCCCGTAGCTGTAATACTTGCTTGACCCGAAGCATCCCCATGACATAACACATCAATCGTTGTGGCGGCTAATACAATTGCCGGTGGCTCGTTAATAGTAAAAGAAAGCGTAACATCGCACCCATTCGCATCGGTAACCTCGAAATCATAGACCCCTGGACACAAGTTAGTTGACGTATAGTTTGGTAAAATCGCGTTTGCTGCAACCGTTAAATTCACAGGCAGTTGGCAAGGTCCTGTATTCGGTCCACTTAGCCACGTTAGATTATAAGACGGCGTAGCGCCCGTTATTCCCAACTGGACAGAACCGTTGTTAGCACCATAACATGTAACATCCACCGGAGTTATGGCCACTGCCAATGGGGTTGGTTCGGTAACCGTTCCACTTACCGTAATCTGACAGCCATTTGCATCCGTAATTTCTACTTGGTATGTTCCGGCAGAAACCCCAGTCCATGTGCTCGTTCCACCCGCAAAATTAATGTTCGCTGGGCCTCCCCAAGGCGTGGTTATCCCAACAATCGAATACGGAGCTGTTCCACCACTCGGTGATACCGTTAATGTTCCATTACCCAACCCATTACAAGTTTCATTAGTACCAGTAACGAGCGCACTTAAGGCTTGCGCCGGTTGATTGATGGTAACACTCGCCAATTGGGTACACCCGTTCGCATCTGTTACGGTCACACTGTAAACACCAACACAAAGCTGTCCAACAGACGATGTGCTTGCCCCTCCTGTCCATAAATAGGTATACGGCGCGGTTCCTCCAGTTGCAGAAACCCCTGCGCTTCCTTGACAGATTGCATCATTACACGGATCATCATTTGCGGTAGTAATTAATGCTAAAGGCTGAGGTTCAGTAATGGTTGCACTTAATGTGGTATCACAACCGTTAGCATCGGTAACGCTAAACACATACACTCCTGGACACAAGTTATTAAAGCTTGTTGCCCCAGAAATAATTGAGGTAACCGGCAGTGCACACGGTCCGGTATTTGGTCCAGAAATCCAAGTTACTGTATAATTTGGAACCGACCCAGAAGGGGTAATTTGGATGATTCCATCGTTGTCGTTATAACATGTTACATTGGTAACCTGAAGGGCCACTTGAAGAGGCGTTGGCTGAGTAATTGTTGTAGAAACTGTTATTTGGCATCCATATGCATCCGTGATGGTATAGGTATAAGCCCCTGCCACCATGTTGTTCGAAAAGGCATTTCCTCCGGAAACAGCCACGTTAGGAGAACCGTTCCACGGTGATCCAGTTATAACAAATGGTGCGGTGCCACCACTCGGAATAATGGTGATGGTTCCATCGTTGTTATTCGTACAGGTTTCATTCGTATGGGTAATCTGAGCGGTAAGTGGCGCTGCTGGACCAATGATGTTGAATGGTGACGTGTTCTGACAATTGTTTGCATCGGTTACGGTTGCATTATAGACCCCTGGAGCCAAGCTGCTGATGGACAATCCATTGCCAATGTTCGTTCCAGAAGCATTTTGCCATGAAATGGTATAGTTTGGTGTGCCGCCAGTTACAATCGCTTGCGCAGTTCCTGACCCTGGTAAACAATAAACCGTATCATTGATCACACTAAGTAACAACGGTGTTGGCTCCGTTATCGTTCCACCGGTATTAATTTGGCACCCGTTGGCATCCGTAACCACCACATCATAAATACCCGGACAAAGTCCAGTGGCATTGGCTTGGTTGACAGGGATGCTGCATGGCCCGCCTGCGGTACTGTTCCAAACATAAGAATACGGCAATACACCACCATTCACCGTTAGATTTATTATTCCGTTACTTGCGCCGTTACATGTTACATTGGTAGATGCAAAGCTGTAGGTCAACGCAGCCGGTTGGCTAATAATTACATTCTGCGTGAATGGGCAATTATTTAAGTCTTCTACCGTAATGGCATACGTTCCAGCTAATAATCCCGGAATAATATACGAATCTCCTGAATTAGCTAATTCAAGTCCAGCAACCGGGAATGGTGGGCCGGGTGTCCAAGACACATTATATCCTGGTGTACCGCCAGTAGCAGAAACATTAATTGATCCCGTAGCATTATCAAAACAATCAACATCTATATCAGAAATCGTAACTACCAGGGGTTGCGCTGGAGCCGTAATGCTAAATTGAACAATTATCTGGCAGCCATTCGCATCGGTTATTGTGTTATAGTAATCATCAATACATAATCCCGTGATTGATGGGGTAGTTTGGCCATTACTCCATGAATATTGATACGGAGCAGTACCCCCAGAAGGAACAGTTGTAGCGATCCCCGTGCATTGCCCGTGACACAAAATATTAGTTTGTGTAGCGCTTGCGGTTAGTGGGGTACTCGGAGCTACAATCGATTGTGCAAAAGAATACGTACAATTATTAAGATCAGTTATAGTTACCGTGTAGGTTCCTTGACAAAGCCCTGTCTCATTAATTATCCCTGAATTGCTTACTGTACTGGCAGGAACCGAACAAATAGCAGGTAATCCTGTGGCTGTCCAAGACACCGTATACGGTGCTGTTCCACCAGTTACATTAAACGCAATGCCTCCGTTCATGTCTCCATAGCACTGCACGTTTGTCACGTTGATGTTCGTTGCTGTTAACGGGTTTTGAGGTTGGGTAATGGTAATGGTTTCAGAATCTGTACATCCGTTATTGTCTGTAATTAATACTACATGGGTACCTGCCGCGACATTGGTATATTGATAGGATCCCCCCGTTAAATTAATGGTAGTAGAGGCTGGTGTGAGGGTCGCAGATGTGAGCGTATAAATTGGGCTTCCTCCATTTGGCGTAATCGTAATGGTTCCGTCATTTTGACCCAAACACAGTACATTGGTGAAGGTTGAACTAGCAACCAGTGGTGAAACTGGACCTGAAAGGGTGTAGGTATTTGGTACCGAACAGTTATTCGCATCCGCTACCGTTACGGTGTATGTCCCCGGGGCTAAATTATTCTGACAACTTGTCCCTCCAGGTATTGACCAGGAGTAAGTATAAGGGCCCGTTCCACCGGTTACATTGAGGCAAATGCTTCCTGAATTTACCCCGGCACATAAAACGTTGGTAATAGATGGGGTAACCGAAATTGGATTTGCCGGTTGATTGATGGTTGCACTTAATTGTTGAGTACATAATCCATTGTTATACGTTAAATCAATGGTGTAGCTACCCCCAGGTATGCCTGGTATGCCTAGTTGATTAGGATAATAGAAAGGGGATGTATTAATATTTCCTGAATAAGGCCCTCCTGGTCCATTAATAACGTACGTCACCGGATAAGAACCTGGTGGGGTAGTAATTGTTAAAACTCCCGTATTCCCTGGATTACACAAAATCGTGTTCGCGCTAACAGTTGCTCCAAAGGCCGGGGGCTCCGTAATGGAAAAAAGTTGGTTGGTAGTACATCCATTATCGTCTACTACTGTTACTGTGTAATTTCCAGCAGATAAACCAGTAATTGGATATGTCCCTCCTGATAATGGGATTTCTACCCCTGCTGGACTCACTAATGGACCCGGAGGCGTGGTGCGTTGATAGGTTACCTGATACCCCGCGGTACCACCAGAAGCCGTTACTTGAACGGATCCATTATTTGAGCCATTACACGATATATTTACCGGAGTAGACAAACTTGCAGAAAGAGCAAGTGGTGGTTCAGTTATTGCCAAGGTTTGAACATTCGTGCATAAATTGGCGTCTGTAACAGTTAATGTGTAAGATCCAGCAGGTACTCCTGTAATGTTTGGCGTTATCGCACTATTCGACCATAAATAGGTATATGGTGGAACACCTCCTGTTGTGGTAGTGGATATGGCTCCTGCTCCTTGCCCAAAGCAAAGAATATTTGTTACCGTAGGCGTCACCACGATTAGATTCGGTTGAGTAATGGTCGTGCTGATGGAATTCGTACATCCGTTCGCATCGATTATATTCACCGTATAGGTGCCCGCAGGAAGTATTCCTGCTGTAGGCGTTCCTACTTGCGTGGTGGTTAATGAAGATGTTGGAATCGTCCCGCTGGAGTTCTGTGGTCCAACAATATTGTAATTAATGGGTGCTGTACCTCCTGATGTGGTAAACTCCAGAGCACCCGTTGAGGCTCCGAAACAAAGTACATTAATGGATGAAATTCCTAGCGTAAGCGGCGTAGGTTGAGTAATCGTCTGATTTACATTCACAGCACATCCGTTTGCGTCTGTAACGGTTAACACATAGTTTCCACCTGATAAACTAGAAAATTGATGTGTGTTACCAATTCCTGGATTAACAACAACCGTTGCGCCAATTCCATTGATGTTATAATTCGGTGTTCCACCGGTAATAGCTATGGTGATTTGTCCATTGCTTAAATTACCGCATGTAACATTCGTGAAGCTTGAAACAACAGCATTCAGTGGTAATTGAGGCTCCGTAACTACATATATTTCTTGAAGCGAACAATTGTTTACGTCGGTTACGGTTAAGGTATACGTTCCCGCAGGTATATTAAGTTGGCTAGCCGCTGAAGCGCCCGCACTTAAAACACCGCCATTGCTAGCCACCCAAGAATACGTATATCCTCCTGCTCCGCCGGTAACCGTTGGAATAATTTGGCCAGTAGATTGACCATGACAATTTACTGGAATTACTTGCTCCACGATTTGGATAGGATTAGGAACTGTAATATTTGTACTCACTGTGATGGAACATCCATTGGCATCGCTTACTAACACCGTGTAAGGACCTGCGGCTAAAGACGTTACAGGATTAGCTGGAGGGGGATAAAACCCACTTGATGGGGTAGGCCCCGTAATTACATAAGAAAGACTTGGCTCTCCTCCACTTGCTGTAATCAATAATGATCCTGTATTTTGACCCGCACACAGAATATTGGTAGGAACTACGTTTAGGGTAAGTGCCGGAGGCGTATCCACATCGAAATTTATCGTTTCAACACATCCCAAGGCGTCTGTAACGGTTAGCACGTAAACCCCAGGACTGAGATTCGAGAAAGTTGCCGTATTATCTAGGTTAGGGTCAATGGTTTGACTTGCCCCACCAAGGGTAACGGTATAATTCGCTGTACCACCATTAATTGCAATTATAATTTCACCATCGTTGGCCCCATAACATGAAACATCTACCGTGTCCAAAACATTAACAACCAAGCTAGAAGGTGGTTCGGTTATGGTGTAAGAACTGTTATATGGACAACCATTCGCATCGGTCATAATGAATTGGTAATTCCCCGCACATAGGTTATTGATGTTTGGCGTAATCCAAGAATTAACCCCGTTGGTCCATTGATAAGTATATGGCAAGGTACCTCCAGTAACCGCTGCAGAAATCCCGGCAGAACAATCCCCGAAACAATTAATAGGTGTGCCTGTAATTATTGCAGTTATTGCAGCGGGTTGATTTATTACCACAGTTACTGGAATAGATGCACACTGATTTACGTCTAACACGGTAACTGAATACGAATTCGCAGTCAATCCCGAAACCGAGGGTGGACTTGCGGTAAACGCTGGTATTACTCCGGCGGGATCTACATTAAGACTAAACGGCCCAGTTCCTCCTAAAATTGCTACTGAAAATGAACCATTATTACCTCCAAAACAAGAAACATCCACTGGAGAAATAGAAGCTGTGATAGGAGATTGCGGTGCCGTTATTAAAACGGTTTCGACATCCTGACATCCATTGTTATCGGTTATTGTAACGAGATAGCTACCAGCCGCCAGGTTATTAACTGTATACCCGTTGTTAACCGTAAAAATTTCATTACCTGGGGGGTTAATGGAAAATCCACCGTTAGTAATTACCACATTAAACGGAGCTGTTCCAGTAGTAGGAGTAACGGTAATTGACCCGTTGGTTTGTGCAAAACACTGAATGTTTGTTGATGTGAAATTCGCTTGGAATGGGGTCGGAGTAATTATTATACTATCCGTATATTGTGCTTGACAACCGTTAGCATCCGTTACGGTTACAGTATAAATACCGCAAGTTAATGAAGATGGATTGAATGTGTTGTTTGGAATTATAGTAGCGGAACAATTTATACCAGGATTTTGAAGCGGAGCCCAGACCCAGGAGGTATTGTAAAGCGGTGAATTTGCATTTGGCGTTCCACCCGAAAGCTGTAAGTTGATGAACCCAAGGCTATTTCCATCACACAAAGGTCCTGAATCTTGCCAACCGATATTGATTGGTGTTGGCTCAGTAACCTGGGTTATTACTGTAGCGGTACAACCAAGGGCATCCGTTACTAATAATTGATAATTCCCATCAGGCAAGCCCTGAGGATCTTCAAAAGCTATCTGGCCCGCCGGTATCGGTCCTCCAACCCCACCAACAACAGACCATATGAATGAATACGGTGCAGTTCCTCCAGAAATCGTAGCAAATATATCCCCATCACTTAACCCATTACACGAAACGTTGTTAACACCATTAACCACTGCTACAACGGCAGAATTCGGTTGAGAAATCGTTATTGGTTCTGTATCAACACAGCCATTGTTATCAACAATTTGTAGGGTGTATGTTCCTGCGGCTAAACTCAGAATATTAAACGTGCCCCCAGATAACGCAATATTTCCTTGTGGCCCTGTATTTAACAATACGTCATAATCCGGAGTTCCTCCCGTGGCAAGGAAACTAATAGAACCTGTATTGTTTCCGAAACAATTTACATTTTGAACATTAATATTCTGTATGCTTGGTGAAGTTAATGGATTGGTGATGGTCCAGTTACCCGCGATTGAACAAAAGTTCACATCCGTTACTGTTAAATTATATGTCCCAGGTCCTAATGTACTGATGTCTTGTGTTGTATTTGTATATGAATTCGGGCCAGTCCATGAATAACTGTACACGGGTGTGCCTCCCCCTAGGGTAACATTTATACCGCCGCTGTTTACCCCAACACAAGCAATCTGTGTTACCGAGCCTGTTAAGGTTAATGCAGGGGATGCCGTAATGTCAATGTTCAATAAACTCGCCGTACAGTTATTCGCATCCGTTACCGTTACACTGTAAGTGCCCGCGGATAACCCCGTGATGTCCTCCAACGAAGAACTGTAACCCGAAGGACCCGTCCAACTGTAGTTATAACCTCCACCCGATAACGGCGTGCCTCCACTTACACTTAAATTAATGCTTCCCGTCGATTGGCCTGCACATAAAATATCCACATTCGTCTGGCTTAATGCCATCGCACTCGCAGGACTCGTTATCGATATGTTCAATAAACTCGCCGTACAAGTACTCACATCCGTTACTACTACACTGTAATTACCTACCGATAAATTCGTGATATCCTGGGTACTCGCCGTGTAAGCTCCCGGACCTGTCCATGAATACGTATATGGTCCCGTTCCCCCTACTACCGTTAAATCAATGCTCCCCGTTGATTGACCCGTACACAATACGTCCACATTCGTCTCGCTTAACTGCAACGCCTGTGGGCCCGGATTGATCGTCCAATTGCCCGTAACAGGACAGTTGTTCGCATCCGTTACTGTTAAATTATACGTCCCTGGACCTAAGGTACTGATGTCTTGCGTTGTCGCTGTGTAAGCCCCTGGACCCGTCCATGAATATAAATATCCCGGGGTACCGCCACTTGGTGTAACGTCTATTCCCCCTGTGTTTACTCCACCACAATTAATCTGTGTTACTAGTCCTGGGAT
>JBILBR010000007.1:0-121644 GCA_044353585.1 Crocinitomicaceae bacterium
TTACCGCATTATTACTCCATGCATACGTATATGGAGAGGTCCCTCCACTTACACTCACATCAATGCTTCCCGTAGTGTTCCCATTACAAAACACATTCACCTGCGTTGAACTCGCCGTTACTGCTGCTTGAGGTTGCGTGATCGTTACACTCGTTTGGGCCGTACAGCCATTCGCATCCGTTACCGTTACACTGTATAATCCGATGCCAATGTTCTGTAAATCCTGTGTCGTCGCTCCCGTATTCCATACATAACTGTACGGTGATGTACCTCCCACTGGAGTTAAATCGATACTCCCCGTAGCATTCCCATGACACAGTACATTTACTTGGGTCGTTGATACCGTTAATAAGGCTTGGGGTTGGCTAATTGTTCGGGTTATCGAGTCCTTACACCCATTTGCATCCGTTACAATGACCTCATAACTACCCGATACCAAGCCGCTCGCATCCTCCGTCGTTTGTCCATTACTCCATACATACGTATATCCCGCCGTGCCTCCACTTACACTTAAATTAATGCTCCCCGTCGCGTTGCCCGTACATCCCACATTTACCTGTGTACTCGTTAACGTTAAAGCGGTCTGGGGTTGTGTAATCGACGTGACTACCGTGTCCTTACATCCACTCGCATCCGTTACAATTACCGTATAGGTACCCGAGCCAATATTCGCTAAGTCTTGCGTTACCGCATTATTACTCCATGCATACGTATATGGAGAGGTCCCTCCACTTACACTCACATCAATGCTTCCCGTAGTGTTCCCATTACAAAACACATTCACCTGCGTTGAACTCGCCGTTACTGCTGCTTGAGGTTGCGTGATCGTTACACTCGTTTGGGCCGTACAGCCATTCGCATCCGTTACCGTTACACTGTATAATCCGATGCCAATGTTCTGTAAATCCTGTGTCGTCGCTCCCGTATTCCATACATAACTGTACGGTGATGTACCTCCCACTGGAGTTAAATCGATACTCCCCGTAGCATTCCCATGACACAGTACATTTACTTGGGTCGTTGATACCGTTAATAAGGCTTGGGGTTGGCTAATTGTTCGGGTTATCGAGTCCTTACACCCATTTGCATCCGTTACAATGACCTCATAACTACCCGATACCAAGCCGCTCGCATCCTCCGTCGTTTGTCCATTACTCCATACATACGTATATCCCGCCGTGCCTCCACTTACACTTAAATTAATGCTCCCCGTCGCGTTGCCCGTACATCCCACATTTACCTGTGTACTCGTTAACGTTAAAGCGGTCTGGGGTTGTGTAATCGACGTGACTACCGTGTCCTTACATCCACTCGCATCCGTTACAATTACCGTATAGGTACCCGAGCCAATATTCGCTAAGTCTTGCGTTACCGCATTATTACTCCATGCATACGTATATGGAGAGGTCCCTCCACTTACACTCACATCAATGCTTCCCGTAGTGTTCCCATTACACAACACATTCACCTGCGTTGAACTCGCCGTTACTGCTGCTTGAGGTTGTGTGATCGTTACACTCGTTTGGGCCGTACAGCCATTCGCATCCGTTACCGTTACACTGTATACACCAGCAATAAGATTTGAAAGATCTTGTGATGTGGCTCCGGTATTCCACAAATAAGTATATGCTCCAGTACCGCCAGTTGGGGTTAGGTTTATGCTGCCATTCGACTGACCAAAACAAAGAATATTAACCTGACTAGTGCTTAAACTAAGGGGTGCTTGTGGCTGCGTAATCGTAGCTGCGGTGTTCGCCACACATCCATTCGCATCCGTTACCGTTACGCTGTAGGCACCTGGGGCAAGCGGACCAACATCTTGGGTAATGGCCCCTGAATTCCACGAATAAGAGTATCCTGCAGTACCTCCATTAACAATTAAATCGATATAACCATTTGCCTGATTGAAACAATTCACATGAATGATTTCCGTGCTCAAAATAAGAGCTGGTGGAGATGAAACGGTATCTGTTAGT
The DNA here is from genome assembly GCA_044353585.1 of Crocinitomicaceae bacterium. Classification (GTDB taxonomy): domain Bacteria; phylum Bacteroidota; class Bacteroidia; order Flavobacteriales_D; family Crocinitomicaceae; genus UBA952. The sequence goes on from JBILBR010000007.1 coordinate 1,977, forward strand.
GTTTGAACACAATTGTTAGCATCAGTAACTGCAACGGTATAACTTCCATTAGGTAATCCTATAGGATCTTGAATAGTAGAACCATTGGTCCATAAATAACTGTATGGCGGCGTACCCCCTATTGGAGTTAAATTTATTGCTCCAGCTGACGCATTAGAACACGAGTTGTTTGTATAAATTGACCCTAAAAGCAGTGTTGATTGGGGTTGAGTAATTGTAATGTTATTAGTTACTGTACAACCCGCTAGGTCTGTGACGGTATAAGAATAGTTTCCTGCGGAAAGATTTACCATTCCGCTATAAGTTCCTGAAATCACACCTGCCGCAGGAATAATCTCATATCCATTCGGATTAACGCTTAAATTATTTGGTCCCGTATATGATACATTATATCCATGGATATTTCCATTGTGCGGATTTCCTCCTTGCACGTTTAAAATCACCGAACCCGTATTTTGTCCGAAACAGCTAACATTGTTAACCACAGGAGAAACCGTCAATTGGGGTGGGTTCGCTATGGTTACCGTTTGTGTTGTTGTACACCCTCCGCCGTTATCTGAAATGGTAAAGGCGTAGGTTCCTGGGGAAAGATTTGTAATTGTATCACTACCCCCATTAGTTGCTATGGCATTTGGTATATTTCCACTCAGCGGACCCGTCCAAGAAATACTATATCCAGGATTACCCCCGGACACATTGAAAATAACTGAACCATTTGACTCATTAAAACATAAAGCTCCAATACTCGTGAAATTAACAGTTAATGGAACGGGTTGAGTAATCTGAATAGGAGTTGACACATATGAACAATTGTTAGCGTCAGAAATTGTAACAGAATAGGTTCCTGCAACTAAGGAATCGATAGTATATAATGAAAAACTTGGTGGAGTAATTTCACTTACTGAATTACCCGTTGGACCAGAAACCGGCCCTGTCCATGAAATATTAAAACCAGTTTGACCTGGTGTGCCATCCGTAATCCCCAATCCAGAAACAGCAACAGTTCCGAATCCCCCGCTACATGGAATATTGGTTGATGAAATTAAAGGTAAAATGGGTTGAATGGGATTAATTGTAAAATTCGTAGTTGATTGACAACCATTAAAATCTACAACTGTTATATTATAAGTTCCTTGAGCCAAGGAAGGCATTGAATAATTATTATTTACGGATGATTGAGAGCATGTTATAATTTGTTTTGGGCAAGAATTCAAACTTCCGCCAGAAGAACTGGAGGGGCCCGTCCAATAAACATTATATCCGCGGCAAGAATTTGCACAAGACCCGGGTGTTCCTCCATTAACCAAGAGGGTGGCTGCTCCCAAATAATTATTTCCAACCGCATTTGCCTGCGCACACAGAGCCTGCGAAACTGTGGGGTTTATTGTAATATTATTTGGTTGACCTACGGAGGATTGTCCTGTAGCACATGGTTCTCCTTCAAATAATGCATTAACCGTATATGTTCCGGCAGAGAGCCCGGTAAATGTAAAAACAGTATTAGATGTTAAACTAGAAGTAATTGTTGTCATAGAAGGACTTGGGCCAATCAACTGATATTGATAAGGACCCGGACCGCAATTCGTCTGAGAAACAAGGTTCACTTGAATTTGCCCATTAGAGCCCCCCGGACATGTAACATTAGCTACGCTAAACTGTAAGTCAAACTGAGCTGATACTGAAACCGTAAGAGAAATAAAACAAAAAAATACAAGCGTTTTCCAAGTGCGTTTTGGCAATACATTCAAGACACTAAAAACATCTGTTTTCAAAATCAACTTACAGGTTCCTCCTAATTAACTTACAAAAATATAGTAATTATAGGAGAACCACAATAAATTCTATGTATATAACTAACGTTGAATTGTTAGTTCACCACAACTACCTTCCCTACCTTACGAGAAGTTCCTTCATTAGTTGCGGTCCAAATTAAATAAACGCCGCTTTCTACCTTTGAACCGTCTACGCGTTTGCCATCCCAGGTGGCGGTGCCACCGTTGGAGGTAGTCTTGAAAATTAAGTTTCCAGCTACGTCTGTAACTTTAACGTCGGAATCATAGCGAATCCCTTGAATTGTAATTAATCCCTCATAACCCGGACGCACAGGATTTGGAAACACCTTAGTTGATGAGTAATCTGCGTCGTCTTGCGAGGCGTCTGAACGATACGAAATCAATCCCATGTCTGTGATAATGAACAACTCTCCCGTTTCTTGATTCATTTTAAGGTCGTAAATATTATTGGAAATTAGTTCGGAATTTTCCTTAGTTAATTGCTGTATTATTTCTGAACCATCCGGTGATAATAAAACCAATCCCGCTCCGTTGGTGGCCATCCATTTTCGATTACCTCCATCCACTTCAATGTCTGTAATGTGCGTTGATCCCAGCACATATTCCACATTTCCTTCAAAGCGAACTTTGATTCGTTGGGCGTTGTAATCTCCTGGGTTCGCCGTAAACGATCCGGAGGTATTATATAGCACGGCAAAACCTGCATCGGTACCAATCCATAATTCCCCATCTAAATCCACGGCAATGGCGGTCACATTATCGGACGGAAGTGCCCCACTATAATCTCCACTGGTTAAATTAATATGAAAATCATCACCAATATTATCAATGGTTTCTGAATAAGTATATCCAAACAATCCATTGGTTTCTGTTGCAAACCATAAGTTTTGATCTTTATCAATTACCATACGTGTGGTATACTTGTTTCTTGCTTCAACACCACAATCAAAAGCCAACCAAGTATTATCTGCGCGTTTAACAACCAAGGGGCGATCCGACCAACCATTCAGAACCCAAAGATTTCCTTTTGTGTCATAACACACATCTGATGCTAAGCCCCACCCATTTCCTGCCAAACTCAATTGAATCGCACTGTTTACTTCATCGTACACTGTACAGGAATTGTTTGCTGTATTAATAATTGAAACCGGATATGCTGAATAAGTTGATACCGCAACTTCCTCCGGGTTTTTCGGATTTACTGATATATCAATAAAATCATGAATGTCTATTCCCTGCCATTGGGTCAAGGTGGTATTGTCGTTGTACGACCAATTTTCATCTTGAAACAAATAATATCCGTGGCGCAAAAAACCTGGACTTTTAAATTCGAGTCGACCGCTAGCAATTGCTAACTTACCTTTATTCCAATCCATCGCATAAAAATCATTCCTTGGTGGACCAGGATAGGTTACCTTCTCGTAGGAATATTCTCCAATGACTCGAATTGGTCCGCTAAACTCATCAGCCATCCATTTTTCTCCGTTTTCAAGAACCACCATTTGATTTGGGCGAAAATAGATTCCCAAATAAAAGGAAAGCGCAGACTCAATTAACTGTCCATTAGCGTTGTATGTAAGTAAGGCCCCATCTGCTAAAACATCTAGTTTATTTTCATGTTGGGTTAAGTTTGCGATTTCTAGACCTACAGAGTAATAATCAAAATAAACAAATTCAGTTGGTGTAAGCTTAAGTATCGTATCGTTGCCAAATGCATTGGTTTTTTGTAATACAAAAACCTCTTCATTGACTTTTTCTATTGCAGCATATGTGCTGTTAAATACCATCGGTACGCGGTTGTCTTGCGTCCAACCTTGTGGCGAAGGAAGCAACACATCTCCGATGTTTCCAATGAATAATTTAGATGGACTTAAGGCTAAAATTTGTTGGTCTTTAATTTCTATATCCACAATTGGCTGCACTGAATTCGTAGGATAGTATGTGTCTTTAATTTCGTTTTTTAGTGGGTTTACCAAGACCACACCAAAATCAGTGGCTACATATACTGTTGTGCCAAATCGATAAAATCGATTGATTTTTTTACTCCCGGAAATCGATGCTAATTTAATCGCTGGTATGTTGATTACCGTGTTACCTGAAATCTTGTCGATGTTGCCATTTTTATAGCCGATATAAAGTGCTTGATCAAGGGTGTCATAGTAAATACAAGAAAGCAATATATCAGAAAGACCATTCATTTTATTAAGCAGGGTCTTCTCTTTTGAGGCAAGATGATACTTCATTAAGCCATTTTCGTAGGCTGTATAAACGAACTCATCGTCTTGAGCAATATCTAAGGCTCTCATTGTTGCCGTGTGTAAACGCCAACTTCCCGTTTCTACCTGGGAAAAGACCCCGAGGGAAACACAAAGAAAACCAGATAATAAACAAAGCCATTTCATGGACATGCAACGTATTTTAAACAAATTTATTCCCAATTAATCAAATTCCTGCTTCTTTTAACATTATTATGATTCAAATTCCTTTTAATTTCGAACCATAAATGAACAACTTACAAAAACAACTATACGCAACTGGACTTTTTTTGTTTCTTATACCAAGTATTGTCTTTGTATTAGCAACCCTACTTGGGTTTATCGGCGTGCCTATTAACAGGTGGTTGTTTCTTGTTTCTATCGGATTAGCTGCTGGGTTTTCATATCGAGAATTCTCTCCGAGATTCATAAAACAATGGAGTTGGCTTTTCTTTGGCTGTTTACTCATTGCTGCCTCTCTATTAATAGCTGTTCAGTTTTATGATTGCTCTTTTGATGGACAATGGTATCATCAAGATGCCATCATGTTTCTTTCTGATGGTTGGAATCCAGTTTGGGATGTTGCTATATCCAATAACGCCGTTTCTGGTTTAAATGCAAACTATGTTAATCATTACCCGAAGGCGCCCTGGGTAATTGAGGCTACACTTTATTTATTTACCGGAAACATAGAAGCAGGGAAGGCAATTCATTTGATTTACTTGGTTTCGTTTATGTTGCTGCTGCTCACATTCCTGAAGAATAGGTTTTTGTTTTCCTGGGGTACCGCAATAATCATTACACTCTTAGTTGGAGGAAGCACTATTACACTTGGTCAACTTTTTAGCTTTTATGTAGATGGTCTACTTTTTAGTTTATTCGGGATTTTTCTGTTATTTCTATTGGACTTAATTTATTTCGATACTAAGGTTTTGGGTTACATGGGCTTGGCGTTTGTAGTGCTAGCGAACATCAAATTTACCGGGTTGATTTATGGGCTGGTGTTTTTAATGATGGCTGGAATATGGGTGATAATTAGGCATAAAGACCTAATTTTAAAAAGGGCGCTGCACTTTAGTTCCGTCGTGCTTATTGGTGTTGTATTTATTGGATACCCAACCTATGTAAGAAATGTGCTTTCTAAAGGCCATCCCTTTTTTCCCATTATGGGTCAAAACAACGAAGGGAAATCAATCGCCGAGGTACAATATCCCGCAGACTTTTTCCCTATGAATCGCTTTGAAAAACTGATTGCCGCGAACGCCTCGATTCCGATTTATACGGATCATGAGCACGCCTCCGTAAAAAAGCCATTATTCAATAAAAACCTCATCTTGGAATCTATTCCATATTATAAAAATCATCAACCTGTAACTATGAGCCCGTTCGGGCCTTTTGAAGGCGAATTACTTATACTTTTTATTCCACTCCTCTGTTTGTGTTTCCTTCGAAGAAGACCTCTTGAAATATACCTGCTATTTGGCGGGATTATTCTTTCGATGATTATACAGCCTGAGGCTTGGAATTTACGCTACGCCCCGCAATTGCTTTTTATTTTTGCGCTTGTTTTAACTGTGTTAATGCAAGAAAAAAAGGGTTGGATTAGGGTGTACTCCATGGGATTTGCGGGATTATTTATTCTTAACTCATGCATCGCTGTTTTTCAAAATTGGCGGTGGGTTTCAGAAAATAATACTGCATTAATTCAGGAATTGGAACCAATGCGGAAAACTCACGTAAAGGTACAGGCTGGGTGGATGAAATCTTTTGAATTAAAACTGAAGCACTTTGAAATTACCCCAGTGTATGAACTTGATACCAATGGCATATATAATACCTTTCCAGGAGATGCCTTTAGTGGATGGAAAGTTAACAAGGATCTAAAATGAAGATTGGGTGGCATTTACTTCGGGTAAAAAGTTGGGTGAAAAATGGCTTTCTATTTTTACCTGCGATTTTTTCATTGCGCTTATTGCAATGGGAATTTATGTGCTCGGTATTCGTGGGTTCCATTATATTCTCTCTCATTAGTTCGTTTGTTTACATAAACAATGACATTAAAGATGCGGAAGAAGACGCTTTACATCCGCGAAAAAAACATCGTCCCATCGCCGCAGGTTTAATTTCTAAACAACGGGCCTTCCTCATTGGAATTGGGTTGCTAATACTTGCTTTTTCTTTACTTTTTATTGCTAAGCTTCCGCTTGCTTTTTTGGGCATTGTTCTTACCTATTTAATTTTAAACATCCTCTACTCCTTTTGGCTGAAAACATTGCCCTTATTAGAACTTTTCATTGTAGCTATCAACTTTGTGCTTCGTGTACTGGCCGGATGCGCTATAATCGCGGTTAACCCATCCCATTGGATCTTGGTTGTTACATTCTTTCTTGCCTTTCTGATGGTCGTTGTTAAAAGAAAGTCAGAAATTACGCAATTACAAGGCAATGCGGTAAATCACCGCGCGGTATTAAAAGCCTACAGTGTCGGGTTTTTAAATACCCTTACATACATTGCCGCAACAATAACGATTACCGCATATTTGTTATACTCCATTGACCCTGATGTCGTAAGAGCATTAGGCACTGATTGGTTAATGTATAGCTCCTTATTTGTGTTGATGGGGGTAATTCGATTCATCCAAATAAGCGAACACGGATTATATGAAGGGGAAGGAGACCCCACCACCTTGTTGTTTAAAGATCGGTTTTTGCAAGGGACCGTGTTTTGTTGGATTTTGTACCTAATCGGGATAATCTATGTCTGACCATTCCGATAAGCTTGCGCTGTTTGATTTTGATGGAACCCTATATAAACACGACAGTATTCTTTCCTTTTGTCTCTTTTATTATCGGAAGAAACCCCTCAGAATTTGGCGAGTTATTATACAGGTTTATGCATTGGTTCTTTGGAAATCTAAACGAATCAACACCAGTACATTTAAGTCTAAATTCATTTGCTTTATTGCAAGTGATTCCGCACTAGAGGTTAATCGAATGGCTTCCCAATTTTGGAAAAATAAGGACACATTTAACCAAGAGCTTATGTCGGCATTAAAAAGTTGTCAAGCAGAGAATTTATGTGTGGTGGTGGTTTCGGCCTCTCCTGATTTGTTTATTCTTCCGGCCTGTGAAAAACTAGGCATACAACATGTTGTATCAACTACCCTACGCATCCATGAGGAAGGGTATACCTTAGGTACAAATTGTAGGGGTTCTGAAAAAACTATCCGTTTGAGGGCTGTATTTCCAACCCAACGCATTGTTAGAGCATATTCCGATAACACCGACGACCTTCAATTATTACGGACTGCGGAACAAGGTTTTCTTGTAAAGAATGGTGCTATTCGTTCAGTGCCTAACGTGGGTGATTTTCATTAAAAATATACCGAGCATCTAGCCAAAGCTGTTCCTCAAGACTAATGTGATTACGTTCAGCTTTTTGTGTTATTTCTTTTATCCACTGTGGATTTGCGCGCATTTCACTGATAATTCGTTGCACTTCTGAATTTTCAATTATTCGTAATAGTTCAACACTTGATTTTGTTGATCTTTGTTTGAAATCATTAATATAAATCCAACGCTCTCTACCACTTTTTACCTTGGGATAGCTGCGTAATGAGTTCATTTTATAACCAAAGGTTGATAAGGTGTCTACATTCTCAAGGTGGACTGCAAGTTTAACCAATTGATTGTTTTGGTTGAAATACAGCACAGGAGAACTGTTTTTAGTAAAATCAAACACCCGATTGGTTCTTGCGATAAAAATCTGTGGATCGGGATTATACCACGATGGATGGTGGTCAAGCACCCATTTTGCAATGGGCATGTGTTGGAGATTAGACCAATCAAATTGGTTAAAAGGTACATGTACACTTAATAAAACACCTTGAGAAATTAAGGCCGAAACAAACAGCGGAATTCGAAACCGCAAAGAAAAATCACGCATTAAATGAAATACATGAAAAAGTAAGGGTACTGCAATCCAAACCGCATACCGATTAACGATTGCCATTCCATGATTCCAATTGTTCATAGCCGAAACCAATACGGTCATCAAAACTAAGATAAGCGGCATTAAATCCCATGGATCCCATAATCGATTTTTAATCATCATTACCCATCGATATACTAACAGTGCCATATAAACCAATAGAAATAGTCCAATACTTAATATCATTCCTTGATTTAAATCAAAATAAAAACCGGTAATACGGGTCATTGAAATGTTCTCCGCCGCAAGAAATCCTGCGTCCTTAATCAAACTGGTGGTACCGAATAAACAATAAAAATAAAATGAAGGGATAAAAACAATCAACCCATAAAGAGCAATTGGAAGCATTGGTTTTATTGTATATCGCTGTTTATTCAACACATATGCATACATCCAAAGCAATAGAAAGACAATGGGTTGGTTCTGCAAGGTGGCTAAGGCACACGTAAGTAAGGCAAAGTGAAATCGTTCATGTTTTAAAAAAATGAAACTTGCCATCAATAAAACAACCGTAGTTAATTCGGGATGGGTCCATGTGTTATAATAAAATGCAGCACTTAAAAACGCGGACAAAAACAGCAATACCTCATCAAAAACAAGCTGTTTTCGAAGGAATAAAATTAATATCAATAATAGTGTCCAACAGGCAAGGTTGGTGTACTTAAATGCATGAATCGGGTGTATATTAAATAGATCCGTAATGCACCGGGCAGGAACATTCAATACGGAATAAAACACAAAATGATACCCGTAAACTCCCCCGTTATTGTTTCGATAAAAACCGCCGAATTCCGTTCGAATGGGCTCTTTCGCTTTTGATTGAGTTTCTTTTAAAAAACGTTCCACCTCATCAAATGCAGCGGCTTTATAATTCGATTCCCACGATTGATGCGCAATAAAGTCAGCTTTAAATGAATTAAAATCTGCTGGATGAATCGATGGTGTGCCATGATTATACCACGCCTCTGTAGTTAAAATATACTCAATTCCATCACCAGTAGCATAGGGTTCTGAGTTCGAGTAATACCGAAACAAACCCAGCGTAAAAAGCAAAATAAGAACGCTTTTAACAACCCAACCTGGTAGTTTATTGAACATATAAATAAAAGAGAAGAATTAATAAATACCGAACAAATTTGCCGATAAAGATAAACAAGAAGGTTGGCTTCCATGCTGTTTTAAAAAACCCTAAGGCTACAGCTATTACATCACCAACAAACGGCAGCCAAGTAACAAGCGCTAACCAAACACCATAGCGCTTGATCTTATTATCCCAGCGTAAAATCTGATCTTGTGTTACACGAATTTTAGCTAACCATTCAGGTTTTCCTAAATAACCAATCCCATAGTTTAAATATCCCCCAAGGGTGTTTCCTGTACTTGCAACGAATAAACAACCCCAGGGGTTAAATGAAAACAACATGGCAATAAACAGCGCCTCAGAAGCAACAGGTAATATCGTCGCCGCTAAAAAAGAGGCAACAAACAAACCAATATATCCCCATTCAATCCAATCCATAAAAAAAGGCCGGATAACCGGCCTTAATTACGTGTATTTACTTTTTATTTTTTAGTGAATTTACGTGTAGCAAACCCATCATTCGTTGTAATCTTTACGGTATATAATCCAGCAGATAAGTCATTAATAGACACCTGCTCAACAGATACTCCGTTAGCTGCATTGAACGATGTTTCTTTTACTTTGCTTCCCGCTGCATTATAAATTGCTATTACTCCAGCAGTTGCGTTGTTGATTTCCATTTTTACATTCAACACCTCATTCGCCGGATTTGGATAAACCAAGGTAGCAATACTTGTAGATTCTTCATTTATACCAATCGTTGGATCAAAATTCATTCTAACCCACGGTGTACCTGTTTGATAATACCATGTGTTGTCAAAATAATCAAAGAAAAATGATGTTTGCGGCTCAGATGTTCCCGCAGTAACAACTCTCAACCCTTGGCTATATGCGCCCATAACCGCTAAATACGTTGTATTTGCAACCAAATTTACGGGAACGTTCAACATGAGCATTTTGTTTACATTTAAATCTGCTGCTGTTACGATGTATGGATCTGATTCAGATTCAAAAACAAAGTCACCCGTCGTTGCATCAATTGAATACAATTTCACAAACACCTCTGTTCCTACTGTCGTTCCACTAGCTCCACCTAACATTCTAACGTCAATTCCTTTTAAGGTTTGCGCATTCCAAATATCAAATAAATTTCCTGACTCAAAACCATCTGTTCCGTTAGATGTAGACCCTGCTGGGGTTCCATTATCACGCGCATAGATATAGTTAGTTACACTAAATGCTGTGTTTGCAATCACATTGTTTGCTGGCACGTCATCTGTTGAATCTGCCGTCAAAGCATGAACTACGGTATAATTACCAATGGCAGCCGGTGTAAACGGATTGCTTACCGTTAACGTTGCTGTATCTAAGGAAGGAATTGTAGTTGCTGGACTTGACGATGTAAATGCACCACCGTTTACGTTGATGCTGTATTGAACACCAGATTGGCTGTTAATTCCGCCATTGAATGCATTGATTTCAAAATCAATTGGTGCAGTTTGTGTGGTTGGAATTTGGAAATATGGTAGTCCCGCAGTTCCCCAATACTTTGAAGTAATGCTTAGGTCATTCGTTGGGTTAGTAACAATCTTAACGTTATCAATATACCAACCATAGGTAATCCAAACACTCGGATTTGTGGCTAAATTCGGATAGTTTGTTGTCCAGCTAAAACGAATCCATACATTTCCTGGATTGGCCGGCAATACAGTTGCAAGGTTGATGATTTTAACCTCCGGATTGGTGTACGGTGTGCCTCCAGAAGCAGAAAGAACAGGTTTATCTAAATTGTTTCCAACAGAGAAAAAGTTGGTTCCGTCCGTACTGATTTGAATGTCTTGTAAGTCATTAAATCGCGCACCAAACTGCTCGAACTCTATACTCACTTGGTTTGTACCGCCTAGTGCCGCAATATTGATTGGAGCAGCTGTGGTTAAATTGTAGGTAACCGCTAAGGCTTGAGTTCCTGGAGTCAGCGAAGGGTCTCCATTTACCAATTCTGCATAATTTCCACCTCCAGTTGAAGTGATTCCATTAGGAGACCACCAGCCATCAGAGGCATTATTGATGTTCCATCCGTATTCAATTCCCGCTTGACCACTGTTGTCCACGGTCCAGTTGGCTGCGTTATCGAAGTTATCTGACCATATGGTAACTCCAAGTGTTTTGGTGTCCGTAGATGGTTTTGCCGTCATTGCACTTGACGATGGGGCCAAGGCATTTGCCGAAGGAATTAAAGGTTTCTTTTGAGCATACGCCACTGAGCCAAGTGCCACTAAAGAAAAGAGTAAAGTTTTTTTCATGGGTTAATTTAATTTATGGGTCACGTAAAAATAAAGTAAAATATTTATTTATCCTTTTCTTTCTTTTAGAAATGGCAGTGATTTTCTAAAATCACTCAGTTGATCATATGAAATAGACTGAAGAACCAAGCCTTCTTTGCCTTGTATAGGTGGTTCTACACAACTACCGTCGGCAGCAATTATACATGAATGCCCATTATAATCTATGTGATTTCCATCAACACCAACTCGATTAACTGCGGCTACATAACATTGATTCTCAATGGCCCTGGCTACTAACAACGAATCCCAATGGGAAATTCTACGGCTCGGCCAATTTGCCACATATAATAACAAATCATACGCCGGATTACCATCTATAACTTGGTTTCGTGACCCTTCAGGAAAACGAAGATCAAAACAAATTTGTAGGTTTATTTTCCAGCCGTTAAAAGAAACAATTGTTTGACTATTTCCAGATTCAAACACCGCATCTTCACCGGCAAACGCAAATAAATGTTGTTTGTCGTAATGCGCGAGTACATTTCCTTCTGAAACAAACACCCCTCGGTTGTAGAATTTTCTATTGGATTTAATTAATAAAGACGTGTATAACGCTGTATTATAGCGAAGAGATTGTTCCTTCAGCCATGAAATGGATTCGGATTTTTCCCATTCTTCAGCATGTTCCTCAGCGTTCATGCTAAATCCTGTAAAAGCCATTTCTGGAATTAATACTAAGTCGGCTCCGAATTGGTTTTTTAGTGCATATTCAATCCGATTTTTATTTTCTTGTGGATTTTGCCACGCTTGGTCAAACTGCAGTAAACCAATATTTAAATCTTGCATAGTTTCTCTAAGGCATTGGTGAGCGTTTCTTGATCCTTTGCGAAACACAAGCGAATGTGATGAAGGTCTTTTTTAGATTTATAAAACACGGAAAGTGGGATGGCAGCAACACCATGTTCTTTAATTAACCACATGCAAAAATCCACATCATTTTGGGTTGAAATCTGGCTATAGTCTACCGTTTGAAAATAGGTGCCTTCGCAGGGTAAGCACGTAAATCTACTCGCCGACAATCCTTGTCTAAAATACATCATTCGCTCTTCATATTCGGTTCGGATTAATGCCGGATTAACGGTTGGTAAATACCTAGAAATCGCATCTTGCATTACTGAATTCACACTGAACACTACATACTGATGCACGTTTAATATCCGTTGCATTAGGTTTGATGGAGCGCACAAATACCCCATTTTCCATCCAGTAACCTGAAGTGATTTTCCAAAAGAAGAAACCACAACGGAACGCGTTCTTAACGCTTCATAGGCTCTTACCGAAATATGTGCGCTTGAATACGTTAAATACTCATACACCTCATCAGACAGTATCGTGAGGGTTGGATACATAGTAACTAAATGTATAAGCTGTAAAAAGTCTTCGGGAGACCAAACACGGCCACTTGGATTGTGTGGGCTATTGATAATAAGCAACCTTGTTTTTGAGTTGACCGCCGAAGTAATTGCTTGCCAATCTGGTAAAAAATCTGGCCCAAGTTCAACATGTACCGGCGTTCCACCTACTAACAAAACAGGGGTTTCATAACAATCGTAACACGGGTCTAAAAGCACCACTTCATCCCCTGTGGAAACCAGGGCTTGAACTGTCGTAAAGATTGCTTGTGTCGCGCCGGCAGTAATTAAAATTTCATCGGTCGTAATTGGGAATCCGTTGTTTTGTTCAATCAAGTCTTTAATTGCCTTTCGCAGGGTCAACTGGCCTTGATAGGGTGCATATTGATGCACTTCACTTTGAGCCGCATCAGAAACTACATTGCGCAGGGCTTGGTCTATTGGAAAATTTGGGAAACCTTGTGCTAAGTTTATAGCCCCGTATTCATTCGCTAATTGCGACATAACTGAAAAAATACTTGGGGTAGATGGGATAGAATGGGTTGCCATTAATGAGAAAGGAAATAAGATAAATGAATGTCTTTACCTTCTTGTATATCACCAGAAGTTGGGGTTAATAACACATCAGGTTGAATTGGTTTATTGCTTGGGTCTTGTGGGGAATTAACTTTCATTGTTGAAATCATAATAGGAAGTGCGGTATTGTTTAAATATATGGTAATCGGATTAGCAAACGTTCCGGTATAGGTTCCCGTTGCTGGAGTACCCACAATGCTTCCTCTATTGGATGTAGCAAACCAGGCTGCGAAATTTGCCGAAGCGGACATGGACATCCCATTAATAAACAAGGTGCACTTGCCTCTGAATTCTTGCTTATACCGATTACTTAGGATTGGTTCATTAAGCACTGTGTCTATCGTTCCTTTAGGGCTGTTGTAAAAATCCCATTCTTGAGCGATTGCCCCGTTCGGATAGTAACGTTTTGCTGTTTTTTTGAAGCGCCATTTTTGGACCTTTGACAACTGCTCAAATCGATCATAATCGCTCCGCTTGTACACATAGTGGTTACTATATTTTGTTCCCTCCGGTGCAAGAAAACTCATCAAATACTCTTGTAATATAATATATCCTCCTGTGTTGTTTCTTAAATCTATCGCTAAGGATTCAATGGAATCGGCTTTAATCTTTTTGAAAATGTCATCCAATCGTTTTTTAAAAGAACCGATCGAAGTAGGAGAAAAGGATGTAATGCCTAATACTGCTTTCTTATCATAGTGATGATAGGTGATTTGGGCATTATCTCCAAAAAACTCTGGAGAATTTAAAACCTTTCGTAAGCGCGGGCTCTTGACCTCTTTCAAGACCGTATCCCCTTTATAAACATAGGTGACCAAGGATGTTTTCATTGGACTTTGTAAGTTTATTATACCAGAAAGCACATAGGAAGATAATTCCTCTTGCGCTATCGAAGTGTATGCCTCTATGGGGGAAAAAGCTAAAGCGGTTTTAATCATATGCTTTGGTTGTATGTGATTAAAAGCTAACAATTCAGAACCAACAGGAAAACCCGCTTTCCATGCTTTAGTAATTAAAAACTTCTCGTTCATTTGAGTAATCCAGAATGGAAGATAGTGTCTAGAATACCGATCATAGGACAACAATTCACGCACATTAAAAAAGGTATGCGAATCCCTGATTTCTAACAAGTAATCATTTAATATTTGACTAAATTCAAGTAGCGTTCTTTCTGTGCTGCAACGTTCAATTGCAGATATAAAGGCAGAATCTAAAGAGCGAGAAGACGTATATCGATACAAATCTGGGTGGATTTCTAAGAGTCGTTCCTTTAACTCTTTCAAGTCTTCAATTAATGCACGTGAACAGATTTTTTCCTGTGTAGGGTTTGTATTGTGCCTAAAAACAAAGGATTTACAAGATTGTGCAAATCCAGGAGTTAGGAGAATCGATAAACACAAGAACAGTAGAATCTTACGCATTATTCACAAAAATAAAAAAGCTTCGCGTGTAGCTAAGGTTATGCACATATTAATTTTATTCATAAGAGATGCTGAATGGCTATATTTTTTAATTTAACACCCAAAAGATTATGGAGGTTTTGATTGTTGGTGGGACGGGATTTATAGGCCAAGCGCTCCAAAAAGCACTTGATTTATCTGGAATAGCCTATAAAATTCTCAGCAGGCGCCCCACCAAAGCCAATCATGTTTTTTGGGATCCAGCAAAGAAACAGTTGGATGTTTCTACGCTTGGTTCAATTACACACATCATTAATTTAGCGGGGGCTGGTATAGCAGACCAACGTTGGTCGAAACGTAGGAAAGAAGAATTAATTAGTTCTCGTGTAGATTCAACACAATTCCTATTCGAGGAGTGCAGTAAACATTGTCCGTCCCTCGAAGGCTATATCGGAATTTCTGGAGTAAATGCCTTCGGTTTTGATGATTCCTTATGTTATAATGAAACCCACCCCTTTGCAACGGATTTTTTATCCAGTTTAGTGGAGCAATGGGAAGAAGCACACCGCCTATTTGATAAACTTCCCTCCTTCAGCGTCTTTCGTCTAGGAATGGTCTTGTCTAGCCAGGGAGGCGCCTATCGAAAAATAGCGGCACCGATGAAATTTTATATGGGGGCTGTTCCGGGCAGCGGAAAACAGCTCGTCCCTTGGATTCATTTAGATGATGTGGTTGGATTTATATTGTATGTTATTCAAACTAAATCCGTTGGTTTAATTCATATGGTTTCTAATAATTCAAGCATGAAGGAATTAACACAAACAATAGCCCTTAAAGAACGTTCGAAAATCATCCTTCCAAATATTCCAACCTTTATGATACGTTTGATTTTTGGTGAAATGGGCATGTTATTAACGGAATCGCTTCGGATTGACCATACAAAACTCACCCAAACCGCTTATAAAACGCGTTTTAACCAACTATCAGATTTAATTTATGAAAAAGAAAACTAAAATTTTCGTGTTAGACACATCAGTGTTAATTCATGACCATTATGCCATCATTAATTTCAAACAACATGATGTAGCCGTTCCAATAACTGTTTTGGAAGAATTAGATAAGTTTAAATTAGGGAACGACACGAAGAATTTTTCAGCGAGAGAAGTAATTCGGTTTATTGATAAATTGGTTGGAAATGAACGCCTAAGTAATTGGATCGATATACAATTAGGCTTAGGTAAGTTCAAAATCATCATGGATTATGATCCTAAAGTGTTAAACGCAGAGAAAATATATGCTTCTTCAAAAAATGACCATAAAATAATCAATGCTGCTCTGATCCTACAAGAAGAGTTTCCCACGCGAAATGTGGTGCTTGTAACAAAAGACATCAACCTGAGAATCAAAGCAAAGGCTCTGGGTGTGGCCGCTGAAGATTATGAAACAGGTAAGGTATATGAACTTAAAAATGATTTAGCTCCAGACTATATTATTGACCATGTGGATAGCGACATCATACGAGAAGTATTTACCCGAGGAACCTGCGAAGAACAAGGAATTCTCGGTTCTTTAAAGCGAACCAATGGCTATTATATTTTAAAAAATGGTAAAACCTCTTCATTGGTATATTACAACCAAACGTCTGGTATGTTGGAGCGTATCGAAAAAGAGTTTGTTTATGGAATTAAACCAAAAAATGCAGAGCAGGCCTTTGCCTTACATGCGCTAACGAATCCTGAGATCAAACTGGTTGCGCTTCAAGGGGTTGCCGGTACAGGTAAAACGCTCCTCGCATTAGCTGCCGCGTTAGAGCAAGAAAAAAAGTTTAATCAAATCATTTTAGCAAGACCCATAGTGCCCTTATCTAATAAAGAAATTGGCTTTCTTCCAGGAGACGCAAACGATAAAATCAGTCCGTATATGGAGCCCTTATGGGATAACTTAAAGTTTATAAAAGCACAATATGGGGAGCATGAGAAGAAGCACAAGGCGATAAGCGAAATGGAAGAAAACAAGAAAATTGTAATTACCCCACTTGCATTTATTCGAGGTAGAAGTTTTTCAAACATCATGTTCATCATTGATGAAGCGCAAAATTTAACGCCTCACGAAATTAAAACCATTATTACCCGTGCAGGGGAAAACACTAAAATTGTATTCACCGGTGATGTACATCAAATTGATACGCCGTATTTAGATGAGTATAGCAATGGGCTTGCCTATTTAATTCAGAAAATCAAGAATCAACCCCTGTTTGCGCACGTAAAGCTCGAAAAAGGTGAGCGTTCTGAATTAGCAAATCTCGCGAACGATTTACTTTAGTTAACTGTGAATTTCTTCATGTTCTACGCGTAAGGTTCTAGCAGGAAACTTTTTTACCATTTGAAGGTCGTGAGTGGCCATCAAAACCGCTGTATTTTCTTCCTTAGATAGGGCTACTAACAACTGCATGATTTCTTCAGATGTTTCTTCATCTAAATTACCCGTGGGCTCATCTGCCAAAATTATTTTTGGATCATTTAGTAAGGCTCTAGCTATTGATACGCGCTGTTGTTCTCCGCCGGAAAGGGTGTGTGGCATTTGATCAGCTTTTTGCTCGATACCTACCAACTGTAATACACTCATCGCACGTTTGTGAATTTCTGCCTTATCTTTCCACCCCGTAGCCTTTAACACAAAATATAAATTTTGAATCACGGTACGGTCCATTAATAATTGAAAATCTTGGAAAACAATGCCTAATTTTCTTCTAAGAAATGGGATTTCTTTAGGTTTTAATGCTGTTAAATCATACCCAGCAATCATACCTTCTCCTTTCGAAATAGGAAGTTCCCCATATAGCGTTTTTAACAGGGAGCTTTTCCCACTTCCAGTTTTTCCAATAAGATAAACAAATTCAGCCTCGGCAACTGATAAATTAACTTGCTTAAGAATTGTCTTCTCTCCCTGAAGAATCGTAATATCCGATAAATTAATAATTTGCTCCACGTGTGATTTTTTACAAAGATGTAACAGAGAACGAGTCGATTCACATAGGAATAAAATATCTCTTAACAAAAATGAGTGAAAAACTTTTAACCCTTTGCGAATTCAAGCATTCCATGCGGTATAATTTTGTTCCATGCGAAAAAGTATCTTTTTTCTATTCTTTATATGGGTAGGTCTTAGCTCTTGCTTATATGGGCAAGAAACGATAAAAACAACTTCCATTTATCGCGATTACCATCGTGCATGGGAGTTGTATGAAAAAAGTCAATTCACTGCAGCACGGATTGAGTTTGAAAATTTCATTAATCAACCCATCGATAGAAATGATCCATTAATAGTAAAAGCGTATTATTATCGAGGCATGTCGGCATTAGCGCTTTACAATGACGATGCAATACACCTGTTAAGTTCATTTAATCAAGCCTATCCAGAAAATCCCTTTCGAAATCAAATTAACCTTGAAATTGGTAATTATTTCTTTCAAAAAGAAGACTTTTTAGGAGCTTTACCATGGTACGAAGAAGTACAAGACGATCTGTTAAGCCCGGAGGAGGAAGAACCATTTCATTTCAAAAAAGGCTATAGTTACTACCAAGAAGGGCAAGAATCAGAAGCGCTGGAATCATTTAAATATGTAAAAAATTCAACGGGTCAATATGGAACGATCAGTTTATATTATTACGCCCATTTAAACTACAAACTAGGTAACCTTGCGGAATCAAAAGCTGATTTTCATCGATTAAAACATATATACGAATTCACCACAATTGCTCCCTATTACATTGTTCAAATTAATCATAAACAAGGATTATATGATTCCGTAATTGCATATGCTCCCTCCGTACTTGATACTGCAGACCTCGGAAATTATAACGATATCCTTCATTTACTTGGAGATTCTTATTTTAAACTGAATCAGTTTGAAAATGCCTCCAAATACCTGTTAAGCTATAATAAAGGCGCGAAAACAACTCGTGCTGATGATTATCAATTAGGGTATTCCTTAATGAAATCGAACAAAACGGAGGAGGCCATTCCGTTCTTAGAACGTTCCGCTAGAATCGATGATAGTTTAGGACAAACAGCAATGTATCACATTGGATATTGCTACTTAAGCCAAGGAAAAATGCTTCCCTCAAGAAACGCCTTCGAGCGTGTTTCAAAAATGACAACAAATCCAGTGCTTGCCGAAGATGCGTTGTTTCAATTTGCTGTAATTTCATATAAAATTGATATCAATCCCTACGATGAATCCGTACGCGCATTTGAAAATTATTTAACCCGCTACCCAAATTCAGCGAAAAAGGCAGATATTTTTCAATACCTCGTTAATGTTTACGCATCCACAAGTAATTATGGGAAAGCACTAGAATCACTAAATAAAATACCCAATAAAGATTCTCAATTAAAATCTGTATACCAAACAGTTGCTTATAACTTAGGAGTGGAGCTCTATCAAAAAAACATGTTAGATTCCTCGTTTAACTCGTTTGCCTTAGTTGATAAATATCCGAATGAACCGGAATTAATTGCAAAGGCTCGATTTTGGAGAGGAGATATATATTTTAAAACCGGAAAATATAAAGAGTCTATTAGTGAATTCAAACGGTTCTTAAATGCCCCCTCAGCAACATTATTAGAAGAAAAAAATGAAGCATATTACAGTATGGCCTATGCGTACTTGGAACAAGATCAATTAACGGATGCCTTGGAGTATTTTGGTATTTATATCCAATCAAAACCTCAAAATCAAGAGAAAAAACTGGATGCAATGTTTCAATTAGCGGATGGAAATTATAAACAAGGAAAGGATGAGCAAGCCATTTTATATTACAAACAAATTCTTGCACTAAATTCAGCATTAACCGATCGTGCAAGTTTCTATATCGCTAAATCGTATGGTTATAATAAACAAGCATCCTTAAAAATCGCTACACTCGAGCAACTAATTAAAACATATCCCAATTCCAAATACATACAGAATGCATCGTATGAACTATCAATGAGTTACAAGGCGCAGTCAGAATTTGAAAAAGCGTTCAGTGGATTTGAATCCTATGTGCTGAACTACCCAAAATCTCCAAAAGTGGTAAACTGTCGCATAGAAATGGCTGATATTCTATATAAACAATGGAAATACCAACAAGCAGAAAGTTCATACCGTTCCATTTTATTGGAATATGGAAATAAAAAAGATATCTGTGCGGTAGCAGCAAAAGGATTAATGGATGTTTATGTTGCCATGAAAAGCCCTGAACGTGCAGAAGACGTTGCGAATGAATATGATTGTGCGGGGCTATCCGCTGATGAAAAAGAAAATCTATATTTCAATCCGGCATTACAAAGCTATGTGGATAGTAATTATTCGGATGCCGTACCAAAGTTCAATCAGTATTTATTAAAATTCCCGAATGGAAAGTTCTCCCAAGACGCGCATTTCTATGCAGGGAACGCCTGCTTAAGATTAAAAGACACGCTTGGGGCGCTACCACATTATGAAGCATACCTTGGAGGTCCAACGGCAAGCTACTTTGAACCTGTTGCATATAAGGTTTCGGCTTACTATTATGAAAAAAAGTCCTACGAAAAAGCGAAAACGTATTATGCGAAACTAGAGCAGTGTGCGGCGAAACCAAATAATATTAATGCGGCAAAAATCGGACTAATGCGTTGTCTTTTCTTACTTAAAGAATATCAGGAGGCCAATAACTATGCAAACCAAGTTCGACAAATTGGTGGGTTGACACAAAACCTTAAAATTGAAGCGGAGTATGCCTATGGTATGAGTGCTTATACATTGAATCAATATAACCTTGCAAGTCCTTCCTTGCGCTGGCTAGTAAAAAACACCACCACGTCAAAGGGTTCAGAAGCAAAATATACCTTGGCTGAAATTCAATTTAAAGCCAACGTATTCGATTCAACATTAATCCTAGTAAAGGAGTTATTAAAAATGAAGCCTAGTTATAATTACTGGGTTGCCAAAGGATTAATTCTTCAAACACGGGTTCATATCAATCAACAGGCTTATTTAGAGGCAGAACAAACCATAACCTCTGTAATTGAATTTTATCCCACGAAGGATGATGATGGAATTTTAACAGAAGCAAATGCATTAAAAATGGAAATTGAAGGGCTTAAAAACCCAGAAAAGGCGATTGAACCAAGCATACAAAAAACCATCGAAATTAAACCAGAATAACATGAAGCGCTTGTTTTTTATATTGATTTTTGGATGTCTGAATGTAGCTCTGGCTCAATCTGATGTGTTCGAAACGGACGGTAAAGGAAATAGAGATATTGAACGATCTTACAGGTTGCCATCGGCTCCAAAAATCATAGATTCTATTCGAACCTCGGCGGTTCCTAATCGCCCACTTTTAGAACCTAAACAGAATCCAATAATTAAAACAGATACGATTGAAGCCGCAAGTATTGAAACCGAACAACTACTTGAAAAGTACTACCCATTTTATTTAAAAGTTGGGATGGGGTCTACCTTAATGCCCCTCGGAGAACTTTATGTAAATTCAACCCGTTCGCGTTCTAATTATTACGGCTTACATGTGAAACATCTTAGCTTTTTCGGGGATATTAAAACCCGTGAAAAACAAGAAATGGCTCCCGCTGGATTTGATCAGACAAGTATACAAGGAAACTTTGAAACGTTTCAAAAAAAATACACGCTTCGAACTAATCTAAACTACACGAGCCATGGATTCCATTATTATGGATTAACCCAACCGGATGTAGACAAGGATTCCATTGCACAACGCTACCAATTAGTTAATGCACATGCCGATATCACAACAAATCGCGGGGACACTGGGGTGTTTAATGTAAAAACCACGATTGACTTTAGATATACGGGTACCGATTCCCCTTGGGTTGATAGTTTGAAAGATTGGCGAGCGAAAGAACAAGGGTTTAATATCAACGGTTTAGGATACCTTCGTTCAGGAAACAACATGTTTTATGGCAATCTTGGTCTCCGATACAACGGATATGCATACGGAATTCAAGATTCGATATTAACACTTTCGGACAGTGGTATTGTGCGGAAAAACACCATCCTTGACTTTAATCCAGGGATTAAAAGTGTGCTCTTGAGTAACAAACTTGTTATTGATGCCGGATTTAAAGTAAGCGTAGACTTCGCTAATGACACAAGGGCGTATTTCTTTCCTGCTATTTACTTGCAATACGCCGCAGCAAAAAATCAAGTGGTACCCTTTGTATCGCTAAGTGGACAAGCTAAACAAAGTTCCTTAACCGGATTCTATCAAGAAAATCCCTTTGTTTTACCAAACCTAAGTATACAAAACGAGATAAACCCCTATGATATTCAACTCGGTATAAAAGGTGTCATGGCCAGAAAGTTTAGTTATGGTTTAGTTGCGAATTTTATCAAAGAAAACAATCGAGCCTTTTTTGTTACCGACACCTTGATTTCCTCAGGGAATAAATTCACCTTGGTATACGATTCATTAAATCACACCAAAATTGAGGGAAGATTTGGATATCAAGCCAATAAAAAACTTAATATAGATTTGATTGCTAGATACCATTCATACGAACTGTTTAATGAAGCGAAGGCCTGGAATCTCCCTCAAGCAGAAGTTATCTTTAATGCAAGCTATAATTTATTCGATAAGTTTTTAGTAAAGGCTGGATTAGATATGTCGTTTGGACGATATGCAAAAGTGTATGCGGCCGGCGAACATGTTACCGAACTAAACAATCAGTTCGTATACGATTTAGGGAATATTATTGACGGTAATTTAACGCTTGAATATCGATACAATAAGCGGATTTCTGGTTTCGTTCAACTTAATAACATCGTATCCCAACGATACTTGAGATTTTATAATTATCCAGTAATGCCTATCTCTGTATTTGGAGGCCTAACATTTAAGTTTTAATATTCTGTATATCAGGTAGTTAAAAAAATAAAAAATACTATTAAGTAAAGATTTGCGTTACCTCGCAAATTTTTATTTATGCCTAAACTACTTTTAATTTATCTTGTCCTGTCCCTGCCATTGTCTATATTCAGTCAGGGAACTTACTTTTCTCCCTCCTATCAACTACACCCGGAAATTCCTCCTGGATTTTTAGAAGCAATTTCCTATACACATACTCGATTTCATGACATATCAAGCCAAGAACAAGTGAGCTGTTCTGGCATTCCAATTCCTTATGGAATCATGGGTGTTTATGATCATGGCCAGAATTACTTTATTGAAAATGGGAAACGCATTGAATCCTTAAGTGGAATTAGTGTAACTGATCAAAAAAACAGTACATTCATGCAGGTTGAAGCCTACGCCTCTGCTTGCGTAAACCTAATTCAAAGCTATACGGTATCTGGAGAAAACACCCCAGAATTAATCTATAATCTAATGTGGGAGCTGAGTGAGATCCCAAGAGAGGGCAACATTAATCACTTTGCCTTCGAATCCAGTGTTTTGGAAGTATTTCGTTTTTTAACCGATGAATCGCAAGCGGCTACATATGGCTTTCCATTGTATGAAATTAATATGAAAGACTTCTTTGGAAAAAGCAATTTTTCTGTTTTGAACGCAACGCACATTACCATTGATTCAACAGGTGTTAAGAACCAAGAGAACACAAGGTACCATGCCGGAAACTCATTAAAATCAATTAATTACGGCCCAGCGCTTTGGAATGCAGCACCTTCATGTAATTTCAGTGGTCGAAATGGTACACCGATTTCGGCTGTAACCATACATACCGTGCAAGGAACTTATGCCGGGGCGATTTCGTGGGGACTAAACTGCAACGCGCAAGTATCCTATCATTATGTGGTGCGCAGTTCAGACGGTCAAGTTACCCAAATGGTCTTAGAAAGTAACAAGGCCTGGCACGTGGGTAATGAAAACGGATACACCATTGGAATAGAACATGAAGGGTATGTTTCTAATGCCGCGTGGTATACAGCATCGCTTTATCAATCCTCTGCAAACCTGGTAAAAGACATTACCCAAAGTGGGTATGGAATAAATCCAAAACGGACCTATGATGGTGCAAGCTCAAGTACTACGCAATTGCTCGGTAATTGCATCCGCATCAAAGGACATCAGCATTATGCCAACCAAAGCCACACCGACCCAGGAATTAATTGGAATTGGAACAAATACTATGGATTAGTCAACGACACCTACACCCCAACATGGCTTACCAATCCTTCAGGAACCTTTTATGACACCGGAGGTGCTAATGGAAATTACGCATCTGATGAGCGAAGTGTTTGGGTAATCCAAGCCGCGCAAGGAAGTACGATTACACTTCAATTTACTGCCTTCGAATTAGAGGCCTCCTTTGATAAGGTATTGATTTACAACGGCCCAAACCTAAATTCTCCCTTGCTCGGCAGTTTTACTGGGAACAACATTCCTCCGAGCATTCAATCTGCCGGAAACACACTAACCATAGAATTTCGTTCGGATTGCGCCACCCAATTGGCTGGTTGGGTTGCCAACTACCATACCGTTGCGCTTACCAACGATATTACTCCACCGGTTAGCAGCTTAAGTTATACCGGAACTTGGCAAACGCAGTCTTTTACTGCTGCGTTTCAAGATAGCGATGCCTCTGGAATAAAACATAAATTCTACCATGTCGCCGCAAGAGCCTCTGCAACAACCCCTTTTTTATCCAATCAACCGATGGGTTTCTTTGAAGATGAATTTAATGGCAATTCAGGACTTTGGACCAATCAATCAGGGAATTTTCAAGTCATGAATGGAAGTTTCATACTGAACGATGCGACACAGAATAATTCAAACGCGTATGCCCAAGTAAGCCAATCCTCACAACATACTTTCTTATATGCATGGAAACAACGAATAACTTCGTCAAATTCCAATCAACGCGCAGGAATGCACTTTTTCTGTAGCGATCCAACCCTGCCGAATCGAGGCAATTCCTACTTTGTATATTTTAGAGAAGAAACGGATAAGGTTCAACTATATAAAGTACTGAACGATGTCTTTAGCTTAGTCAAAGAAGATTCTGCAAGCATCCAAATAAATCAATGGGATCAAATCTATGTTACCTATAATCCACAAACTGGATTAATTCAGGTGTATTTAAATGCGTTACAGGTGTGTACTTGGACCGATGCCAACCCGCTTCAACAAGGTACCGCTATTTCCTTGCGTTCTGGAGCATGTAACGTAACATTTGATGAAGTTTATGTCTATAAAAATCACTCAAACAGCGAACTAATTACGGTTGGACCGGCGCAAGAAATTAATCAGCAAAGCGACCAACAGATTCCGAGTGGAAAGATTCGAGTTATTGCGATGGATAGCCTTGGAAACTGGAATGTTCCACATGAAACCTTAGTTCAGGTGGATTGGACCGCACCGGTAATTGCTACACTAAATGATGGTGCAAACTCGGATATAGATAGTGTATATCAACCGATTCTTGAAGGCAATTGGGTAGTTAATGACCCCCACTCTGGATTGGGTGCCCAGGTTATTGACATCGGAAGTTTTCCTTTGGGAAGTGATTTTGTTCAAGCGCATCCGGTAGCGAATAACACATTCACCCTCAGTGCAAATGGGATGGTTCCAAACCAGGTTTATTACACCACGCTTCAAGTGAGTAATCAAGCCGGGTTAAGCAGTCAGCTATGTTCCGACGGACAACGCTTCATCAATCACGCGAACATCGAGTTGAACAATCCGCTAATGGATGTGATACTCTTTCCGAATCCGATTCAAGACGGGCAATTAAGCATTGAAAATCTGATGTTCCCAGTGGAATTAACATTGTATGATTTAAATGGCAGGTTGATTAATACCCGTGAAATTACGAACGATGGAAAAATACCCTTGGATCTAAGCACCGGAAGGTATTTGATCAAACTCTCTGGAAACGGACATGAATTAATAAAACAACTGATCGCCTATTGATGCTGATAAAAGGAAATTATTTTATCCGCGAGCACATCGCTTAATTTGAAATAACTTTCTTTCGTCCAGCCGCCAACGTGTGGACTAAGCATTACGCGGTCAGAGGCAAGCAGGTATTCAAACGCCGCAGGCAATTGGGTAGCGAAAATGGATTCAAAATCTTTGGATTCGTATTCTAATACATCCAAGCCTGCGGCTTTTATTTTATTAGATGTTAATCCCTGCATAAGTGCTTCGGTATTCACAATTTTTCCACGGGATAAATTCAACAAGTAGAATGGTTTTTGAACCGAATCAATAAAGGAAGAATCTACAAAGCCAAGGGTTTCTTTGTTTTGTGGAATGTGTAGTGAAATCACATCGGCTGAATTCAAAATAGCTTCTAAGGTGCTTTCATGTACAAACGCATCCCCAAAACCCTGTTTGTATTTATCATACGCCAGGACCTTCACATCAAAGCCTCGTAATTTTTTTGCAAACGCCGACCCATTGTTCCCGTAACCAATGATGCCCACCGTTTTTCCGTCCAATTCTTCTCCTCGATTGTCTTCACGCTTCCATAAGCCACGATTTATTTGGTCATTCGCTCGACACAATTTATTCATTAACGCAAGTAACATCCCTAAGGCGTGTTCGGCTACCGCATTTCGATTTCCTTCAGGAGAATTAAATAACTGAATATCATGTTCCTTACAATAGGCCGTATCGATGTTCTCAAGTCCTGAACCTGAACGTGCAATAAATGATACGTTCGGAAAGGACGCAATTAATTCCGCGTTCAAAAAAAATCGAGCACGAATAACCAAGCCATGCACTTCATTTCGTCGTTCCAATAATTCATCCAGACTCCATTGGGTGGCATCTATGCAATGGAACCCACTTTTAATTAAACGCTCCTGAAGTATGGGATGAACCTTATCAATAAAAAACACATTCATATCGCACTAAGGTATGCAATGAAGTTGAAAAAATTCATCTGGACCTAAAAAAAACGGCTTTTATAGTTTGATTCTAATAAACTTTTTAAATGTATCCTTGGTGTTTTCACATCAAAACACACAAAACACGCTTAAATCGAATTAAAACGGTATTTATCTTCCCAAATAGATCAAAAGAACAGAAATGTCGCTGGGCGAAACCCCAGAAATACGCGAAGCTTGTCCGATGGTGACAGGTTGGATGTGCGAAAGCTTTTCTACGGCTTCGGTACTTAAACTTTTTAACTGAGCATAATTTAAGTCGCTCGGTATTTGCACGCGTTCTAAGCGATGCATTTTCTCTGCAATTTCCTCTTCCCGTTCAATATACCCTTCATATTTCACTTGAATCTCTGCTTGGACCACCACATCTTCTTCTATCTCATTGTTTTTCAATGTATTAGATAATAAAACAGAGGCATTTGTTAAGATATCCATGGTTACTCCGGGTCGGGTAAGTACGCTGGATAATTTTACTTGCTGTGTTATGGGCGAAGATTCCATCGCTTCTAAGTGCGGATTAATTTCTTGGGGTGTGATTCCAATGGATTTAAGTTCTTTTTTGAGCCATTGGGTTTGCGCTTCCTTCTTAATTACTTGCTCGTGTTGAGCTGATGTAATCATTCCCAATTCAAAGGCCTTTTCACTTAATCGCAAGTCCGCGTTATCTTGTCGCAACAAAATCCGATACTCAGCACGGCTGGTAAACATACGATACGGTTCCTTAGTTCCTTTGGTAACTAAGTCATCAATCAATACACCAATGTAGGCTTCGCTTCGTTGAAGCATAAACGGTGCTTTATCGTTGATCTTGAGGTGTGCGTTGATACCCGCCATTAAACCCTGGCAGGCTGCTTCTTCATATCCGGTAGTACCGTTTATTTGTCCGGCAAAATATAAGCCCTCAATGGCCTTAGTTTCCAGGGTATGTTTTAACTGAGTGGGTGGGAAATAATCATATTCAATCGCATAGCCCGGTCTGAATAACTTCGCCTGCTCAAATCCAGGAATTAATTTAATTGCGCTAACCTGAACATCCTCCGGAAGCGACGTACTAAATCCATTGACATAGATTTCAACGGTATTCCACCCTTCGGGTTCAACAAAGATCTGATGACGATCCCGGTCTGCAAAGCGATTTATCTTATCCTCTATACTTGGACAATAGCGTGGACCTGTACTTTTAATCGCGCCATTAAACATAGGAGAACGATCAAAGCCAGTACGCAACTGATCGTGTGTGGCGGGATTCGTGTAAGTAATATAACACGGAAGCTGATGCGCCAAGGCTTTTGTGTCCCAATAACTAAATTTTGAAGGATTCTCGTCGCCGTGCTGGATTTCCATTTTCGTATAATCTAAACTTCTTCCATCTACACGGGGTGGAGTTCCAGTCTTCATTCTGCCCGATTCAAAGCCTAAGGAAACCAAGTCCTCTGTTATCCCAGTAGAGGCACGTTCTGCGGCTCTTCCACCACCAAACTGTTTTTCGCCTAAATGAATAATTCCATTTAAAAAAGTACCATTAGTTAATACCACGGCACGACTGTAAATATCAATTCCTAAGCTTGTTTTAACACCAACGACTTTATTGTTTTCTACAATGATTCCGGTACCCATGTCTTGCCAGAAATCCACATTCGGGTTTTGTTCCAATAAGAGACGCCATTCCGCTGCAAACATCATGCGGTCGTTTTGCGTACGTGGAGACCACATGGCTGGACCTTTAGAAAGATTGAGCATTCTAAACTGGAGTGCACTTTTATCGCTTACAATCCCTGAACCACCGCCTAAGGCGTCGATTTCTCGTACAATCTGTCCTTTAGCTACGCCTCCCATGGCGGGATTACAGCTCATTTGAGCGATGGTATTCATATTCATTGTGAGCAACAAGACCTTGCTTCCCATTTTAGCTGCGGCATTGGCTGCCTCACAACCGGCATGACCCGCACCAACAACAATCACATCATACGTATCTAACATGGTAAAATTCAATCAATGTTTCACGTGAAACAATTTATTTAAATAGAAGTTTTCTTTAGCGCGCATTAGCTCAATTTCTTGATCTGTTTTATCGTTGTATCCCACTAAATGTAATACCCCGTGATAACAAACCCGATGCAATTCTTCTTCCATAGAAACAGCTAGTTGAGTTGCATTATCTTTTATCCGATCAACCGAAATAAATAAATCACCGCTGATTAACGAGTCATTATTATAATTGAACGTGATAATGTCTGTGTAATAGTCATGATCTAAATGCTCTTTGTTTATAGCTAAAAGTTCTTCGTCGGTACAGAATATCAGGGTAATATCACCTAATTCACGAGATTCTGTAGAGATCACTACAGGTAAGGTTTCCGTTATCGAATCTATAGGTAAACCAGTAATTTCATTAGAAAAGTACTCGATAGAAATCATCGACGAAAACAAACATTAACCACTGTACCACCCGCTTCATACGTAACTTCGTCTGACAGATTTTTCATAAGAAACACGCCGCGGCCATTTTCTTTCAATAAATTCTCCGGAGCTGTTGGGTCAGGAATGGCCTCGGGATCAAAACCATCGCCTTGATCTTTAATAGAAAAACAAACCCATTCCTCGTTGTTATGAACCCCCACATGAACAGATAATGTTGCATCCAACTTATTCCCATGAATTATAGCATTATTTACCGCTTCTGTTACCGCGATCAAAATATTACCATAAGCGTCTTCACTGAGCGCTAACTCGCCACAAGCTACATCAATTAAACTTTCAACATCCGTAATAGAGGCCGGTGTTGAAGGTAGAGTTACTTCATGGATTAGTTGTAATTGATGTTTCATGCTATAAATTTAATCAACTAAATTAAAATAAGTTTCCGCCTTGGATTTATAGTAGATACTAAATGCAGGATCTACCACCTGAAGCATTTCAACTTGCTTTAACTTATCACGATTGTACGTCTTAATCTCAATAAGGTTACCCTTTATTTGATCAACTCCCGATTTTGACTCCCGCTTCTCTTCAAAACCTCGCTCCATCATGGCTTTCTCGCTTTCCAATAGACGCGTCATGATGTCTTTTTGACGATTAATCATCTCCGAACTAAAGTTCTTATTGATCAAATCTTTCTCCTGCTGTTCAAGTTCTTTCAACAAGGGATTCAATTGATTTCCCTTACCTTTTCCATCTTTATTGAGTTCATTTTTCAACTGTTCTAAGCGCTGACGAATGGCCGTTTGTTCTGCCGCCATTTTAGCGATTTCCTTGTTGCCTAATCCCATCATGTTCATTCCCGATTGTCCCGGCTTCATGCCTGGACTATCCCCTTCCTTATCGCCCGGTTTTTTTCCTCCTGGATTTTGACCTTTCTGCATTTTCTCTAATTGCTTTTTGAGCATTTCTTTCATATCGCCCGGCGACATGTTATTTCCCGGTTTAGGTTTTCCATTCCCCGGTTTACTGCAACTTCCACTGCTCTGCATTTGGGATTGCATCTGGGACTGCATTTGTTGTAAGGCTTCATTTAAGAGTAAAGCCAAGTTATTATAGGCGGTCATGACCTGTTGCTGACTTTTTGAAATATCTTGTTTCTTATGATCATCAATGGCTTCTACCGCTGCATTTTGAGAGAAATTGATATCACCAAGTTCTTTGTCTACAAATGAGGCAATCTTTGGCTGACGCTTAGCTAAGGCCAATAAGCTATCACTTACCGCCTTTGTTTCTGTATTAATTCGAATCTGTTGACGTCCTAATTTTTTATACTTAGGATCGGTAGTGTTTACCTTAGAAAATTTACCAATAAGCGCCTCTTGATCAAAGCTCAGTATCATTAAACTTTCTAAAATCTGTCGCACCAATTCCATATCCTCTTCCTGTTGCTGCTGGTTCGACTCCTGCTGCTGTTGATCGAGCATATCCGCCAACTGTTCCATTTGATCCGCTGCCTGTTGTTGGGATTCTTTAGATTTGCTTTTCTTGCCGCTTTTAACCTCTTCTGAGGCCTTTCCAAGTTCTGAATCGATTGATTCCTCCAATGCCTTAGAATCTTCCAAATTAAGCGGACTTTCAAGCTCCTTATTCAGTGCTTTCGTTTCTTCTAATTTCTTTTGGATTTCATCGAAACGCTTGTTGATCTCTTCTTGACGTTTAACAGCATCTTCCTTAGATACTTTATCATTTTCAATGTCTTGTTTTAATTCTTCTTGCTCCGCTGCATTTTCCTTAAGCTCCTTCTCTATATCATCTATTTTCTCGTTCACCTGCAACTTCTTCAACATCTCTAAGGTGCGATCCAATTGCTTATTCATGTTTTCCGCCTGCTGATCCAATTTATTCATCTCCTTCTGAATCTCTTGATCTGCCCGTTCGTTGAATAGTTTCTCTAAATCCTCCAGGAGCTTCTTTAGTTCGTCATCCATTACCTCTTCCAACAGTTTCTCAATCATTTCCTGTTTTTCTAACAAGGCCTTATCAATTTCAGAAAGTTGATTCTTCTCCTGGGTAGTTTGCTCCAATTGATCTTTAATCTGTTGTAATTCGTTCGCCAAGGACTTTTGTTCCTCTTGAAGCTGTTTCAATTGCTGTTTATTATTCCAATCATTTGATTTTGAATTAGTTAAGTCTTTTTTAAGCTTATCAACCGACCGTTCAAATTCTTTCGTTTTACTCAATACGCGTTCTAAATCTTGCTTGGTCTGGGCTTGTTGCTCATCGCGTTGTTCATTCAATTCCTTTAAGTCGGGCAATTGATATTGACCCACATAACTCTTCGTGCTCTTGCTTCCATTCACCCCGTCGTTATCCGAAACTGTAAAATAATATTCAATCTTATCTTCCAATTTCACTTCTTCCAACCTAAAATCTACCGCCAATGAAAAACTGCTGCGCGTTCCTGATTGAAAAGACACCGGCAATTTTCTAGTTTTAAGCGCTTTTCCGTTTCGTAGGATCGTGTAATGAAAGGTCAATGCAGATACACCATAATCATCGCCTACTTGTCCGCTAAAGAAGCGCAAACCGTCTTGAATTGAATCGCTGGCCTCTCCCACTTGAATGCTTGGATATGCATCTTTAATGACGCTTACTTGAAACGTAGAAGAATCCACTTTGTTAGAAAACATGTTGGAAAGCCGAATCTTTAATTTGCTTGAGTTTCGTGCCTGGAATGCATAAGTAAACCCTGAATTCTTAAACTTCTTTGGCGTATTCGCGTGTTGTAATTCAACCCAAGAGGTATTTTTAGAGGATCCATTCCACGTTAACTGACTTCCTTCCGGAACGGTAATGTCGCCAACATTCTGAATTAACTCATCCTTTTTGTTTAAGTAGGCGGGGTAATGAATCTTGAGGGAGACCTTACCTAAGACACTTTTACCGGTAACCTTGTACTCGTACGATTTACTCTCATACCCATTCGCTTCAAAGTAAAACGCGCCGCTGGTTTTTACTTTTTTCATCACAAAATCAAAGCGATTCTTCAAGGCACGTTGCATTAAGAATTTACCCTGATCCGACACTAAATACACCCTATCCGGAATGCGTTCACCCTTCAAGGTGACTTGAATTGGTATGTCGGCGCCTTCTTCATAACTTCCTTTTCCTTCCGCTAAATAAAATTTAAAGGGCAGAAAAACTTGATCGTATTGAATAATACGGTAGGTTCCTTGGGTAAGAATCGCCGGAATAAAGATTAATAAAACAAGGAGGGTTAACAGCGAAGGAAGTACATATTTCGCGTATTTTTTATTTACCGATAAATCAATGGCCGAACTAAAATTAAACACTGTTAGCTGTGAAGTTTTCTGCGCAATGGAAGCGGTTAATAAGTCCAAATTTTCATTAGCCGACGAAGATTGACTAATTAATTGCAAGGTATTCGTTAAGCGATCGGCAATATCAGAAAACATGGTGCCAATTAACTGCGAGGCTTCGAGTTGTGTCATGCGCTTCATCCATCCGAAGCGTTGCGCCAAAGGAATAAACACTAGGCGAACAAACACCGTAGCATTTAATGCCACAAAGGCCAATAAAAAGAAGAGGCGAATCCAGCTGCTGAGTTCAAAAAAATAAGCCAGGCTGGAAAAGAACAAATAGCTAACAGAAAAAACGCCCAGGCATAGTATGGTTCCTTTCAACAGGCGATTCAAATAAAACTTATTTGCAAATTTTTCAATCTCTGCATATAAGGTTTGTATGTCATCTTGCGGCTTACTCATCTTGGGTAAAAGTAAAAATTCATCGCTACATTCTCTAGTTTAATCTTTGCACACCAGTTAATTGTATTTAAAGATATTTATTTAAAAAGAATTTTATTAAAACTATTAAGGCTGTTCATTTGTGTAAAAATAAGACCCTTTTATTAACCTTGCATTACTATCAACGAGATTTAAACGCGTTGTTAACATAATTTAATCCCAGATTAGCCAATTAAACCTAGAATAAATACACTGTTGTTCACGTGTGTGTATAAATGACTCAGGTTTATAAATAATTCAAAAAACGCCCACTATTTTAGTTAACAATCCGTGCATTCTTATTGCAAAGATTCCGCTAAGTTTCAGGCATTAAGTTAAATACTTGTATATAAGCGAACCCAGTTGAATATTCCTACACTTTTCTTTTAGCAGTTTTCAATACTAATTAACAAGGCTATTCACATGTTATCAAATCACTAATTTTACAAAAAAAACACCATGAAAATCGCCATCGGATCCGACCATGCAGGTTTTGCGCTTAAAGCAAAATTAATTACAATCCTTGAAGCAGAAGGACATCACGTAAAAGATTTTGGATGTTACAGTGAAGACAGCATCGATTATCCCGACTATGCACATCCGGTAGCCAATGAAGTGGAGCAGCACGCTGCGGATCTTGGGGTGTTGATTTGTGGTTCCGGGAATGGCATTAGCATGACAGCGAATAAACACCAAGGCATTCGATGTGCCCTGTGTTGGACCCCTGAAATTGCCAGTTTAGCTCGTCAGCACAACGACGCGAACATTTTATCTTTACCGGCGCGTTTCATCAGTGAGGAACTTGCTGTAGACATCTTACATGCATTTTTATCTGCCCAATTTGAAGGGGGAAGACACGCTACACGCGTAGGGAAGATTGCCTGTGGGTAAGGGGATTGACTAAGGGCAGAAACTTTCGCCCATAAAAACTAACTTCAAAGAGTTAACTAATCTAACTTTAATAAAACATTGACACCGAGTAAGAATTTGAGGTATATTGCCTAACCGATGTTATGTGATTTTTATTATTTCAATTTATTCTTCAATTCCATTCTTTCGTGCAAGATTCTCGTAACCTCGATTGATTTATCATCCATTATTCTATAAAAAATAATGTGTTTGGAGGCTTTTTTACCTTTTAAATTAGGATAAATTTCTTCATACACTTTGCCTTGGTCAGGCTTTTTAGCTATTGCCGAACATGCGTTTAGAATAAGTTTATAATATTTATCCGCTTGACTTTCTGACCAGGTATCGAAAGTATAGTTCCAAATATCAGATAGATCCTTTAAGGCACTGTTGGTTAATTTAAACTTGGTCATTTACTTTCTTTTTGCCTGTCCGTCCGAATGGCGGGCCTTTAACATTTTTAAATGTTCTTCTGGATCAAAATCTTCAGCTAAGCCACTGTTAATGCCTTCGTCAATGGCATGACGCAACGCAATTATTTTCTGCTCCTCTTCTTCAAGGAGCCTCAATCCAGCACGTACTACTTCACTTGCGTTTTTATAACGTCCTTCCCTTAGAATACCTTGAATAAATTTATCAAAATAATTACCCAAAGTAATAGATGTGTTTTTGCTCATGACATTGAATTTTTGTAAACATACCAAATATTGGTATTATTTCAAAAAAATTTAATATTGACGGAGGTGGATAATCTCGTATAACGGTTTGCGTGCAGGCGATCGTAGCCCTGTCTTGGACCCTAGAAATTGCCAGTTTAGCTCGTCAGTACAACGACGCGAACATTTTGTCTTTACCGACGCGTTTCATCAGTGAGGAAATTGCCATATATATCTTACATGCATTTTTATCTGTCCAATTTGAAGGGGGAAGACACGCCACACGTGTAGGGAAGATTGCCTGTGGGTAGGGGGGTGATTAATCTGTATTATTTAATTTTCGTTTTATACAGTTTATTAAATCCATTTTCATTGGGTGATAAAAAGTAGGCATCCTTTCCAATTATTTTAATGTGGCTAGGTTCTATTTCATTTATATTACCAACCAAAAAGAGTTCTCCTGTATCTGGATTTAATTGAAAAATTTCTTTTGCAAGGTTCGTTGTACCGTATACGTATATTATATCATAGAAATAATCATAAATCAAACTTTTGTTTTTGATTTTCACTTCTTCCAAGTTTATCTTCTCTATACGCAAGCCATTATCATCGAATTTTTCAATAATATGATCATGAAAATTAATAAGTACTAAATAATTCAACATGCCGAAAGAATAACATTGTATCGGTTGAGATCTAACTTGTAAATACCAACCAATTTTTTGAATCAATGGCCAAGTTTCTCCAAGACTAATCAAACTCCCATCCCATTCACCATTTAAAATTATGTTATTTGTTGGGGTTGTTTCTTTATTGTATAAATTAATTATTTCATTATAATCCTCTTTTGCAATGTTAGCTGAAACTTCATCAAAATATTTACTGATAATAGATACCTGGTTCTCTTTATCTGTCTTAGATAAGATATAACATTGATTATGTTCAGTAAAGTTCTCATAAAAAAGAAACTTTGAGTTTTTTGAAATCAACGGTTTTAATTTAGAATTAAACAGGCTCGCAGGTAATTTTGAAACATAAGTAAGCGAATCATGAAACCAAATTTGATATGTGGTGTCCTTAGATACAATATGTGTATTACCCAAGGCATCTAGAAATAAATAATCAGGTTTGAAATGAAGTAGATGATTCGTTGAACCAAAATCAGTTTTCTTCTCAATAAAGTAATTGCCTTTGTATGATTTGAGTAGTATAAACAAATCTTTTTCTGGGTAGTAAAAGAAATCTAATATATTTTCATTTTTTTCACCGGCTAACTTAGTATATTTCTCAAAAGATAATGAAACCTCTTCTATTTCTTGAGTTTTGGGTAATAAAATAAAGGTGTGTGAAATTGTATCAGAACCAGACGAATTAATAAAACTTTCGGAGGTAAATTCACCCTTAACGATTTTAATCGTATCAGACCTTTTGAAATTTAAATAATAAATATATTCTGATGACTTTTCAATAAATTTTGAGTTTTTGAAAACTGAATAATCATTGATAATGTTGTTTTGGTCGTCTTTAACCGAAATAACAAGAATTTGACTAAATGTGATTTGAAATAAGAATATTAAAAATAATGTAAAAAGAAACTTCACTGCTAGGTATTGTTTGATTTGACTAATCGATTAAGCCGCTCGAAACAACTGCATGCTGATCCCGTCGGCGGCCAACCAGTGGTCTTGGGCTAGGCAATAGCTGTTGTGTTGTAGTTGTATTTTCTTCTGCTTGATTAAGGCCTCAAGCATTCGTTGTTCTTCGGTGTGTAACCCACCCAAGGCGTCAATGCGCTCCATTGGCACGCCATGTTGTGTGCGGAGTCCGGTAAGCCAAAGTTCGTTCCATTGGTTGTCTGCACTCAGCGTTTCCTCTTCATACCAATCCTGTTGTTTCAGGTATTGGGCATTGTTTGATACATTCCACCGGCGTGTTCTTTTTCCATCAAAGGAATGGGCGCCAGGACCAAGACCCAGATAGGCTTTCCCCTTCCAATAATTGCCGTTATGAACCGCACGTTTTCCTGGTTTTGCGTAGTTCGAAACTTCGTAATGTTCAAATCCCCGAGTGCTCAATGCCTGTTCTACGAGGTGGTAATGTGCTACCTGTTGCTCGTCGTTGAGCTGAGGTTCCTTGCCTGTTTTCACGCGGTGATGCAATAAGGTTTGTGGTTCTTGCGTAAGTGCATAGGCCGATACGTGCGCGATCGGGTAGGTATCAATCAGCGCCAACAGTTCTTCTACATCTGCCTCCGTTTGTTGGGGCACGCCAAAAATCAAATCAATCGAAACTGAAAAGGTATACTGTTGCAGTAAATCAAGTCCTTTTCTAGTGTCTGCTGCGCGGTGGTTGCGGTTCATCCAGGCCAGGAGTTCATCATTCATCGTTTGTACCCCAATGCTTAGTCGGTTGATTCCGAGCCCTTGCCATGCCGATAGGTTGATTACGGTAAGGTCTTCCGGATTCACCTCTAAGGTGATTTCCACGGTTTGGTTTCCCATGTATTGTTTTGGTCCTTCGAGCAAAGATTCCAATTCTTCCGGGCTCAGCAAGCTGGGGGTTCCCCCACCGAAATATATGCTTTCTATCGGAGCAGCTATTTCGTGAATTCGGGCCTGGAATTCTTGGTGCAGTTGGCTTAATAGCGCCGTTCTATACGACGCAAAGGTGGTGGAGAAATGAAAATCACAATAGGTGCATTTTTTCCTACAGAACGGGATATGAATATAAATCCCAGCCAAGCGCTTAGTGTTTAATTACTTGTACTTGGCCTGTTTT
Source organism: Crocinitomicaceae bacterium (assembly GCA_044353585.1). Lineage (GTDB taxonomy): Bacteria > Bacteroidota > Bacteroidia > Flavobacteriales_D > Crocinitomicaceae > UBA952. The sequence continues at coordinate 39,250 of JBILBR010000007.1, forward strand.
TCCATCTTCAAATACTCCCTGCAACACATATACTCCCGGGCTTAAGTTAGCGATCGAAACTTGGAATTGTACAGCATGTACGTTCTGACGTTCCACTACTTTTTTTCCTTGCAAATCAACGATTATATAGGAATTTATAACGGAAGAAGAAACCCAATTCACCACATCCGTACTTGGGTTTGGATATACCTTAATGGATTCTTCATTCAGTCCGTCAAGGCCGCCACCCGTTACACAAAAATTCAATGTTTCAGAATTTCCAAAATCTGAATTGGCCTCGGAAATTCCGGCGAGTGAGTCTCCTAAGGAAGAAATCAACACGCTGCCGCTGCTATCACACCAAGGCAACCCATAAATTCCATCGCCATATGAATCCTCAATCACATACGCGTAGCACCCAAAATCTAAACACCAGGTTTCCGTTACTAGGCCCGCGGCGTCATCCAGGTAGCCACTGCCCGAATAAATTACTGTTCCAGTAGCGTTTTGTAATTCCCATGAGGTTTCTGACCCGTAGCAATCCAAGGTTAAGTCTAATACCACCGCTTGCCCATTCAACACTACATTTAAGGTACTGTTTTGCGAATTATTCAGGTTGTTTTCGTCAACGCCCGTATTTGGATTGCTGATCACCGCATTAAAGGTGTGTACTCCGTTGCTTAAACTTACGGTCGGCAAGGTTACCGTAGTGGATTGCCACTGAGCAAGGGACCCTGTCCAATTGTAGGTCAGGTTGTTGTTTCCGTCAAACCCATAGGTAATAGTCACGGCAGTAAGGGTAATCGCTCCACCATTTGCAAGGGTTACGGTTGGCGTAACTTCAGCACTACAAAAGGTACCTGAAACCCCACCCACAGCAGATGCAATCGGATCCACTTGAATCGGTACGCCGCCCGACGGGTCATAACCATTCACGAAGGTCGCATTGGATTGGTTTGGATCCAACCAGTATTTCAATTGGTTGGTGCTGTCGCTACTCGCCGGGGTCCATGAATAGCTTATTTTACCGTATTCATCCGATAGCACCGGGGCACCGCACGCGGAGGCTCCGCCGTGTAATTGACCAATAATTCTATGATTTTGATCAAATAGGGGCGACCCAGATGAACCGCCTTCGGTAACTCCCTCATCCCAACCGGTAACTCCCCAATGGGAATTGGCCGGGCTTCCGCCAAAGCTGGTGGAAATCAAGGGGTCGTTTTCGAAGGATATTTTTTTAATGTCTCCAGACGGGTGATGAATTCCTACGGCTGAAGTTGGCGTGTTTCCAGAATTATCCCAACCATTGAAATAGGGTGTAAAGGCCGCTGGAACGGTTCCGCCCTGCAAGCCTCCGGTAATTTCTACGAGGCAAAAATCAGAGGCACTGGCCCGTGAACGCAACACCGCACCACTTAAGGATTGAAACGTTGGTTCAGCCGCGGGATTGTTACACCCTGCACTTTGCCAATTAAACCGAAACACCCACGTCGCCGGATTACTGAAGCAATGGTTTGCGGTAAGGACATAGGGCTTCCCATTGTTTAAGGTGTTATTGATTAAGGAACCGGAACAAAACCCACTGTTTCCAGATACGAGCATTACTACTCCATTACGTTCTTGTTGCCAAGGTCCACCTTGCGGACAATTCACATTCAAGTTACAATTCCCGGAACTCCCGAAGGCTTTTTCTTGGAATTCACGTGCTGTCCGGTATCCGTGGGTTACGTTATTTATTTGGATCGTTCCCTTTGGATGGTTTGCTTGCACATAGTATTCAACGATGACTTCTTCTCCAGGAACTAATTCAGTACCGAGCTGTCCTTCATAGAGGTGTTCTTGGGTGAATTTTCCGAGAATAAATGTTTTATCTGGGTTGTATACGTACAACTCATTTCCAGCTGGAATTTCTGTTTGGTTAAATGCCAAATTGATCGTTAGGGCTTCCGGACATTTAATCCGCACCATCCATAGTTGATCTCCGTTTTTTGCGTCAATCCAAATACCGTGAGTGTTTGAATTAATTTGTGTCGGGTGATTAAACCCAAAGCGCCAGGGTTGTCCGCCTTGTTCGTCTAAGATTAGATCCTCTTGTCTTAGCGCGTTAACATCGGGTGTAGGGTAGCTAATCTGAGGGATTGTTTTCCAACCTTCTTTCGGAAAGTAATGGCTGTTTCCACCATTTCCTTGCTGTGCATAAATTAATTGGAAAGAAAGAAGAATGCTCAGGGATAAGAAGAAAATTTTCATAATCACTTAATTTTTAGGCGTTGTGGTTACACGTTTAATTCCACAGCCTTTGGGTTCTGTGGCGTTGGGTTTAATTTTTTTACCTTTTCCTTGTGCTTTGATGGCATTAAACAAATACGGGTCATCGCTTTTTCTTCCTTTATCCCAGGAATTGTCAATGGATCCGGTATAAATTAGTTTAAAGGTTTGATCGAAAAAATACACATGCGGCGTCGTTCTTGCGCCAAAGGCATCCGCCAGGGCGGCTTTTTCATCTACCACATACGGCATGGTATAGTTTTGCTCTTCTGCGTGTTTAATCATTTCTTCATAGGAATCCGCTTGTGCGCGTTTCCCTTCATTGGAATTTACTAAAACGAACCCAATATTATTAGCTAAGGCTTCATTGTAGAGCGAGTCGTATTGTTTTTCCCACCCCGGAAAATCATCCGCCCCTACAACAAAGGGACAAGAATTACAGGAAAAAATAACAATTAGGCCTTTATCTTTTTTAAGGTTACTTAAACTGTATAAGGTTCCATTTACTGACTTCATTTCAACGTTTTGCATGGGTGCTTTATCGTTGATTTTGAGTTGAGCCCACGTACTGAGTGTCAAGAGCATAATACCTATGGAGAAACGTATTTTCATGCGAATGTTAATATAATGCAAGATTAGTTAAAAATTAATGGCAAAGCAATTAAAATGAGAATAATTGAATGGCTATCTTTGTTTGATGAACAAGAATAAACAACCTGTAGTTATTGGGATTTGTGGGGGGAGTGGCTCAGGTAAAACCACCTTGTTACGTCGTGTTGCGGAAGAGTTTTCACACTTGAATCCCGCTTTATTTACGATGGATAATTATTATCACCCCATTGAACAGCAACAACTCGATGCGAATGGGATCGTGAATTTTGATTTACCCACGGCCTTGAATGAAGCGCAGTTAACGGCAGATCTTAAAGCCTTAGTCTCTGGGGAACCGATTGAGGTAAAGGAGTATTTTTTTAATACCACGCCGGCAAAAAACGCCTTACTTACTATACACCCCAGTGAGGTGGTCTTGGTGGAGGGCTTGTTTTTATACCATTATCAAGAAGTTTTTGGTTTGCTTGATTATTCGGTATTTGTGGATGTGGAACACGCCATTCAGTTAGACCGAAGAATTTACCGTGATCAAGACAACCGAGGATACAAACGAAGTGATATTATTTATCAGTGGGACAACCACGTGATGCCATGTTATGAGGCCTACATTGCGCCCCATGTTTCGAAGGCAAACTTTCATTTTCGAAATGATCAACGTGCCGAAGCGGATTTTAATGACCTTATGAATTCACTGCACAACTTATTGCGATCGAAACAATCCTAAACCACTTGATGTTATACACCTATGAAATATTGCAATAATCCATATCAGCAAATTCGATTACGTGCTACTGAAGTGCAGATTGGGGATTTGCATTTAGGCGGTGAACATCCGATTCGTGTTCAATCCATGACGACGGCGGATACGATGGACACAGACGCCTCGGTGGAAGAATCTGTTCGCATGTTGGAGGCGGGTTGTGAATTGGTTCGATTAACTGCCCCCAGCAAATCGGAAGCAGAAAACCTCCATGCGATTAAGCAAACCCTAGTTGAACGGGGATTCAATCAACCCCTAGTTGCGGATATTCATTTTACACCGAACGCCGCAGAAATTGCAGCTAAATATGTAGAAAAAGTACGGGTTAATCCTGGAAATTATGCGGACAAGAAGAAGTTTGAGACCATTGAATATACAGACGAAACGTATCAAGCGGAGTTAAACCGCATTGAAGAGAAGTTTACGCCCTTGGTGTTGTTGTGTAAATCCTTGAATCGCGCCATGCGCATCGGGACAAATCACGGGTCCTTATCGGATCGTATTTTGAGTCGATATGGCGATACGCCAGAGGGAATGGTGGCTTCTGCCTATGAGTTTATTGAGGTGTGTGAGAAAAACGGCTACTTCAATTTGGTGATTTCCATGAAGGCGAGTAATACCTTGGTCATGGTGCAAGCGTATCGTTTATTAGCCAGTGAAATGATTAAGCGCGGTAGCGTTTACCCATTACATCTTGGCGTAACCGAGGCAGGAGATGGAGAGGATGGTCGGATTAAATCGGCGGTGGGGATTGGTGCTTTGCTGGTAGATGGTTTAGGAGATACCATTCGCGTTTCCTTAACCGAAGCGCCTGAGTTCGAAATTCCAGTAGCAAGAAAACTAATTAACCTTACACGTCAGGAATCGGTTTTACCCCTTCCTTCGGTTCCTGAGGAACTTCCGTATAATCCCGTATCGTTTGAACGAAGACCTTCAGACGCTTGTGCGACGGTGGGCGGTGGACAAGTGCCGGTTGTTATTGCTGATTTCTCTCGAAATGAGGCCATTTCTCCTGCTAATTTATATGCAGCAGGGTATGTGTACGCTCCGTCATTAGACAAATGGAACATTCAGGATGCCGCGGCAGATTTTTTATATTTAGGAAAGCAATCCATTGATTTTGAATTACCAGGCACCTTGCGTGTGTTAGTAGATGGCAAGGGGTGGTCAAATGAAGCGAAACATCCAACCGGATATTTCCCGGTTATTTCTTTAAAAGAACGTGGAGAAATTGCCGCGGAACAGGTGTGTTTTTGTGAAACTGCTCCCGAGCAATTAATCGAACATATCGGAAATTTACAACCTCACGATGTGTTGGTCTTAACTTCTGTTTATGACAACAGTGTACAGTGGATGCGTTGGGCCTTTATGCAGTTGAAGCAAGCTAACAAAAAGAATCCCGTGATTTTTAAGTTATCGATGGAAACCGACAACGAAGAAACCTTTCAATTAGAAGCAGGGGTAAAAGCGGGTTCTTTATTTGTGGATGGCCTTGGAGACGGAATTTGGATCGATGCTCCGAATCAACCAAAAACCGTGGTGAATTCAACATCTTTTGGTGTATTACAAGCTACACGGTTAAGAACGTCTAAAACCGAGTATATTTCTTGTCCGAGTTGTGGAAGAACCTTGTTTGATTTACAAGAAACCACAGCAAACATTCGCTCACGGACTAGCCATTTGAAAGGATTAAAGATTGGAATTATGGGTTGCATTGTGAATGGTCCGGGAGAAATGGCTGATGCTGATTATGGATATGTAGGATCGGGTCCCGGAAAAATCACCCTATATAAAGAAAAAGAAGTGGTACGTAAAAACGTAAACACGGCTGAAGCGGTAGACGCCTTAATTGATTTAATCAAAGAACACGGCGATTGGGTAGAACCGATTATTGAATCGCTATAAACATTCTTTCGTTGAATATTCCTTCGATTAGCTGATTTTTCATCAGATGTAGCGAGTAATTTCGCACTATGGCGGATTCTATCGAAAAATACACAAAACGAGGTATACGGAGTAGTTACCTTTCAACCATCATTGGGATTTCATTGGTTCTTTTCTTAACTGGTGTCGTATTAAGTGGTTCTATGGCACTTCAGTCGATTCAAAAACAAGCAAAAGAAAGTATTCAATGTGATGTCTTTTTTAATGCAGATGTTAAAGATGCGGACATTAAACAAATTGAATCACAACTTAAATCTTGGCCCGAATTAAAGCGTGTTTGGTTCGTATCTGCAGAACGTGCGGTGGAGGAATTTACGGGCGATGGCTCGGAAGACATTAAAGTCTTGTTTGAAGATGAAAACCCGCTCCCCCCATCCTTATGTTTTTCTCCAAATGAAAAAAACGCAACAAAAACAGGACTAATAAATATCAAAAAAAAGTTACTTAACTCATATAAGGATGTTATCGATGAGGTAAGTTACGATGCTTCTTCTGTGGAGCGAGTTAATCTTGGGTTTAAGCAGTTTGTGATTCTCTTTATTTCTATCGCGCTTTTGTTAATTGTAATTGCCGTTGCGATGATAAACAATACCATTCGTATGGCACTTTATTCGCGTCGATTTACCATTAAAACGATGCAATTGGTTGGCGCTACGTCGACCTTTGTACGTAAACCGTTTTTAGTGCAAGCTATTCAAAACGGATTGATTTCCGCACTGATTGCTTTAGCGTTATTAGTTACCGTGTTTTATGCATTAAACAATACCTTAGAGACCATAGAACTCACCTTTTCATTAATTAACTTATTAATCTTAATTGGCGCATTGATTGCCACGGGGGTTTTTATTACTTTCGTGTCCACTTGGTTTGCATTAAACAAGTATTTGCGAATGAAATTGGACAAATTATATTAGTATGAGCAAGATTAAACATTTTGGATTCAACCCTAAAAATTATAAGTTTTTGATTATTGGTTTAATCATTAATGTATTGGGTTTTGTATTGATGATTGGCGGAGGATCTGATGACCCAAACAAGTTTAACGCGGATGAGCTGTTTAGTCCGATTCGAATTACCTTGGCACCGTTTTTAATCATCATTGGATATGTGGTGATTTTTTATGCCATTATGAAAAAAAACCCTTCGGATGATAGCAACCAAGGGGATACTCCCAAAATAAACTAGTTCATGTCCATTCTTCATGCGCTAATTCTTGCACTCGTTGAGGGCTTAACGGAGTTTTTACCCGTTTCGAGTACCGCCCACTTATTATTTACCGAAGAATTACTCGGAATCCAGCAAACAGAGTATGTGAAAATGTTCACCGTTTCCATTCAGTTTGGAGCCATTATTGCCGTGGTTGTGGCGTATTGGAAGCGATTTTTTGTTAACATTAAATGGTCTTTTTATCGCGTTTTAGCCCTTTCCGTGCTTCCAGCCTTGGTGTTAGGAAAACTCTTTGACGACAAAATCGAAGCAGTATTTGAAAAGCCTCTAATCATTGCCATCGTACTTATTGTAGGAGGTGTGGTATTACTTTTTATAGACCGAATTTTTTCAAAGCAGTCGAAAATAAAAGATCAAGAAGTTTCTACACGACAAGGTTTATTTATTGGACTATGGCAGTGTTTGGCGATGATGCCGGGTGTAAGCCGTTCCGCAGCGTCAATAATTGGCGGTATGCAGCAAGGATTAAACCGAAAATCCGCAGCAGAATTTAGTTTCTTTTTAGCCGTTCCCACCATGGCTGCCGTTACGCTATATTCTGTTTTACTGAAAGACTGGTGTGTGAATGGACAAGAAACAAAAGGAGTTGAAATGATTTTGAGTTCCACGGAAAACACCTTGGTATTTCTTATTGGAAATGTCGCATCGTTTATTGTCGCATTTATTGCCATTAAAAGTTTTATTTCCTTTTTACAGAAGTATGGATTCAAGGTTTGGGGAATTTATCGCATTGTCGTTGGAATCATTTTAATTGCTTTATTTATTAATCAAGGTTCAGGATCAAATAACCAAAAACAAAAGACGGAGTGTGAGTCCCCGGCTACCGCAACGCGATGAATTTTCAAGAAGGAGAAGTGTTGTTAGTGGATAAGCCCTATGGTTGGACATCCTTTGATGTGGTAAATAAAATCCGTTGGAATTTAAAACGTGCACTTAAGGTTAAAAAAATCAAAGTAGGCCATGCCGGCACCTTAGACCCATTAGCTACTGGACTACTTATCATTTGTACTGGAAAACAAACCAAGAATGTAGAAACCTACATGGCCGAAGAGAAAACCTATACGGGTACATTTTTACTCGGTAAAACCACACCATCCTTTGACTTAGAAACGGAGTACAATGAAACCTTTGCGATTGAGCACATTACCCCTACATTAATTCAAGACGTTGCCGAGGGCTTTTTAGGAGAACAAACACAAACCGCTCCGGTGTATTCGGCAAAACAAATCGATGGAAAGCGGGCCTATTTATTTGCTAGAGCAGGTAAAGAGGTTAGCATTAAAGCACATCAAATTACGATTAGTAAATTCAATGTAAACGCCGATCGCTTTCCAGAAATCGATTTCGAAATTACATGTACCAAAGGAACCTATATTCGTTCCATCGCCCAAGATTTTGGCCAGCGACTAAATTCAGGGGCTACCTTAATTGCGTTACGTCGCACACAATCCGGTCGTTTTACTGTTGATCAAGCGGCGACCGTAGATCATTGGATTGAGCAAATTAACCCAAGCGACCCAGCGGCTCTTTAACGTGTTTTAATTTTTCACGCACTTCTCGAATATAGCGTGTATACTTGTCTACCTTTTCTTGATATCCGTTTTCTTCTGCGCGATGTAATCTTTTTTGAAGGTAGTGTAGGCGTCGTCCTAGTTTGAATTTGTCCCATTTCGTTAAGATGCGTTTCATAGTATAAAGAATTAAACGTGAATACTGTGTCTCTTGACTTACTCCTAAGGTAATAAAAACGGATTATTAGAAAAAGTCAATAAACGTTAATTATTCTACCTGCTTATGAAACGTGAAATTAACCCGATGTTACAGAAGGGGTTAGCGATTCAACACAGCGAAGGTAAAATGGAAAACACTTGGATTTGCCTCCTTAAAAATGTACATTCGCTAAAACTTATTACCTATGAACAAAAGAATATACGTACTTGTTTTCGCTTGTTTTTTTGCCATTAAAGCATTTTCACAATGTGAAGTAATCTATGTAACTACGGCCGGTTTGCCTACCGGAATTGGTACAATGAATGACCCAATGGATTTGTCAACAGCCTTTTCTACGGCGCCCAATGGAAGTTATATTCGAGTTGCACAAGGCACCTATATTATTCAAGGTGCACTTACTTTAAATGGACAACACGTTGTAATTGAAGGCGGATTTATTGACACCTTGGCTTGGACAAAAACCAGTTTAGCGGGAGCAACAACCATTTACAGATCAGACTTGAATCCCGTTGGACCGGTTACCGCACCGCGTATTTCTGCAATTGAATTAGTTAACAACAGCGGGTTTCGATTTCAAGATTTGACCATTCAAACGGCGAATGCTCCAGCGCCAACACAGGCGCTACCGTATGGAGTTTCTGTGTATGGTATTTATATGGACAGCTGTTCTTCCTTTGATTTAGTGCGTTGTCAGGTGTTGGCTGGTTCTGCTGGTGCAGGATTAAGTGGGACAGCGGGTGCAAACGGAGTTAATGGGGGTAATGGTGGTTTAGGCGCTGGTGGTTCTTGTGATGGTGGCTCGTGTACCTTTAGCAATGGAAATGCCGGCGGAGCTGGGGGTGCCGGAGGTCAAGGTGGTGGAGGTGTTGCTGGCGGAGCCGGAGGTGCAGCCCAAACCGGAAACTCAAATCCGGGTTCTGTGGGAACTGCTGGAACAGGAAGAAATGGTGGTTCAGGTGCGGGCGGAGGCGCCGGAGGCGATGAATGTACTGCAAATAATGCTGGATTAGGTGCAGTTGGCGGAGCTTCTGCTTGTGGAAATGGCGGGGCTGCTGGTAATAAAGGAAATGACGGTGATCCCGGAGGTAACGGTACCGCGGGAGGAAATGGAATCGCCGGTACATCAGGCGCACTTGGTGCGAATGGTGCGAACGGCACAACACTAATTGGATTTTGGACACCGGGCACACAAGCGGCTAATGGAGCAGATGGATGCGGAGGTTCTGGTGGAGGTTCTGGTGGAGGCGGTGGCCGACAAACCTGTACCTTTTGTGATAATGGACCGGGCAACGGCGGATCTGGCGGCGGCGGCGGCGGCCAAGGTGGCCAAGGCGGTCAAGGCGGTTATGGAGCTGGAAGTTCTTTTGGAATTTATATTAACTACAACGGTTCAAATGGAAACCTTTGGGATTGTTTCATTCAATCGGGTGCAGCAGGAACCGGTGGTGTTGGTGGCAATGGCGGTGTTGGAGGCAATGGTGGTACTGGAGGTGGCGTTCAAGCTACTTGTACCGCAGAAGTTGGTGACGGGGGTGCCGGAGGATCCGGTGGTGCTGGAGGAGCAGGAGGAAAGGGAGGCGATGGAGCCAACGGAATAAGTCAAGCCGTGTACCTTGTTTCGGGGGATACCTTAACAAACCAAATAGACACCTTTAATCTTCAGGGACAACCGGTAATTCATGTGTCTTACGTGTTTTGTTCTAATGCAAGCATGACCGCAGAAGCGCTTGGGGCTACAACGGTGGCATGGGGAATTTCAACGCCAGTGGCCGTAAGTAACAGCAACACAAACCCAACTACATTTACCAATGGGTCAACAGGATACACCACGCTCAATGCACAAGTAGATGTGTTGGCCTCAACAACCTATCGCGATTTTATCTACATCGGTTGCGCAAGTCAAACCAGTGAGTCAACACAAACCATCTGTCAAGGAGAACAAGTGTTATTTAACGGACAATATTACTCTCAAGCGGGAGATTATACCGCGACCTATAATACAATACAAGGATGTGACAGTCTGGTTACGCTTCATTTGTTTGTAGATCAGATAAACAATGCGATTGCTATTAATCCAAGCAATGGTTCTGAATTGCTTTGTTCCAATGCGTCGGGCTTGTCCTATCAATGGATTAATTGTACTACAGGAGCAAGTTTACCTGGTGCAAATGGCTCTTCATTGCTTATCACTCAAAATGGAACATACGCCGTGGTGAGCTCGAATGCGAACGGTTGTTCTGATACCTCAAACTGTGTTACGATTAATTATATTGGATTAACTGATCTTTCATCTGCCCCATTTAGTGTGGCACCGAATCCGGTGGTAAATGAAGTAAGCATAACCTTTGCTGAGGCATTTACTGGGAATCTTACCATAACCGATGTGGGTGGAAAGATTATTTATGAAACACACATATTCAACCAAACTGCGGTTTCTACCGCCTTGTCTGCGCCACAAGGGATTTATTTTGTAAACGCCCAGGATGAACAAGGAATAAAAACGGTTCGCATTATTAAGATTTAATGGAGTTGGTTTTACGGCAATAAAAAACGCCCTCATGGGGCGTTTTTCTTTTTAAATAAATCCTAAGTTATCTTCCGTCGCCGTCTAGTAAATTCCCGAGTCCACCCAGCAGGCCGGAACCCTCTTCTTTTCTCATTCCACTTCCATACGCTAGAATGCGTGAGGCAAGTCTTGATACCGGCAAGCTCTGCAACCACACTTCTCCGGGTCCGGTGAGTGTTGCAAAAAACAACCCTTCACCACCGAATAAGGTGTTTTTAATTCCACCCACAAACTGAATATCATAGTCAATGGTTTGCGTGTAGGCGACGATGCACCCGGTGTCAATTCGAAGTGTTTCTCCTGGATTCAGGGTGCGTTTCATTACATAGCCCCCGGCATGACAAAAAGCTAAGCCGTCGCCTTCCAGTTTTTGCATAATAAACCCTTCGCCTCCAAAGAGTCCCGTTCCAAGTTTTCGTTGAAATTCTATTCCTACCGAAACCCCTTTGGCCGCAGCAAGAAAGGAATCTTTTTGACAGATTATCTTTCCACCATACTGCTGTAAATCGATTGGAATTATTTTACCGGGGTAGGGCGATGCAAAAGCTACTTTAGCCTTACCCGATCCCGTATGTGTAAAGGCGGTCATGAACAAGCTTTCGCCCGTTAATAAGCGTTTTCCGGCCCCCCATAATTTATTCATGAATCCACTTTGTTGCTGGGATCCGTCTCCAAAAATGGTTTCCATTTGAATTCCTTGATCCATATACATGAATGAGCCAGATTCAGCAATGGCCGTTTCTTGGGGGTCTAATTCAATTTCCACCATTTGCATTTCTTCGCCATGGATGTAATAATCGATTTCGTGGTTGTTTCTCATAGGGCATTATTATTTACTTCACGAAAGTAATCGTGCTTGTTTAATTCTATTGTTGAAATTTGTTAAATCTTGTATCGGTAAATAGTAATATTTACCTCACCACCAACTTTCTCACCCATTGCTGTTCACCTTGCGAAATATGTGCAAAGTAAACCCCCGGAGCTTGACCGCTGAGGTCAATCGAATTATCCAATGAAAGCTCATTAATTTTAAATTGAGCTTTTCGCTTGCCTTGTTGGTCAAGAATAGAGATTTGCATTGGTTCCAAACTCAAGCTTGATACTTGGAAAATTCCATCTGAAGGGTTGGGGGTAATACCTACTTCACCAGGGAGTGAAATTTCTGAGGCACCAATCCAAGTGGGTAGGGCGCCTTGTTGGAGCATATAATACCTTGAAACAGCATCGCAGATAAACATGAGCCAGACGTTGTTGTAAGCATCAACGTCGAGCTCCACATTTAGCGTACTATTGGCGCAACCAGAGTATGCTGCAAGTAAATCAACGAGGTTGGTGGTGTGTTCCCAAGTCTGTGTACTTCGGTTGTATTTAGAAATATATTTGGGTTTATGCAGCGAATTTGCACAATCTGAATTTCCAAAAAGTACCCAAAGGTTACCATCTAAATCAAAACAGAGTTTTCTTGGGTGGCCATTAGGCATTTGAATTGAATTAGAAGCTGAAATGCTATCAATTTCAGATGTGCCGTACGCGACTCCTATATTATCTATTTTGGTATAAAATAAGGTGTCTGTACCTGGTAATAGTTTGGCATCCAGAATCTTATGATTGCCTGGCATGGTGTTATCAATCCCTGGATTCGAACCGGTTGGAAGATCGACATAAGAAACAGACCCCCAATAAAAGGAATAACTTGCATTTTCTCCAACAATAAGGTTTGGTCTATGTCCAGAAAAGGTTTGAATGAGTTGATCTTGGTAGTAACTCAACACATAATTACCATTAGGGTCTATAGTGTTAAAGTAAATGGTATCGTTATGAACCGCCATAAGGCCGTAATCGCTCATTTGCTGATTACCAGGTAGATTTATTGATTGAAAGGTGTTGCCATCAAATTTGTAAAAGAAAGGAGCTCCACTCGTACAAGAATACATCGCAGTACTTGTAAATACGGGTTTTGAAATAGAGAATCCTACAAAATTAAAAAGTGGAACCGTAGTGTTGTTATACTCGGTAAAAACGCCATCTATAAAATGTATGGGGTATGTTTTTCTTAGCCATAGTGTGGAGTCAAAATGGTTAAATGACAATAAAGAAGATGACTGCCCGAGATTGACTTCTTGCCAGGTTTGTGCTCTTCCCCCAATAGTAATAAAAAGCAAGATGATGTTGAATGCTAAAGTTTTACCCATTTTTTCATGATTTGAAAATCTTCTGTTTTATATTCAATTAAATAAATACCAGACGGTAAATCTGTAAGATTTAGTGTTCGGGATTTCGTATTAGTATTAATTATTTCCTTGTGAATTAATTGCATATTCATGTTAAAAACATTTATAATTCCGGTAGCATTTGCATCTATACCATCTATAGTTAATTGATCTTTTGAAGGATTTGGATAGATAAGTAATCGTTCACCTTTGTAGGTATTCAAATGAAGAGTGGTGTCTACAAGTTGATTTGTTGAATCACATGGAAAATCATAACGGCTATCCAAAGTGGAATCCATAATGTAAATAGAATATGACATTTTGGGCATTATAGCGTATGGGTTTACAGGATACCAGAAATTTAATGAGTCTTCTTCATTTAAAAGGAATTGATCCATCCGACTTATAAAGTTATAATAATACCCCCGAATGGTAATTTTATTATTAATGGCATCCACATTTTGAATGTACGCATAAGGCTCCACTTGAAAAGTGTCTACATTAAGAATGTTTGTTAGTTGACCTGTCAAACCAAGATATCCTAAGGAATAGGAAGTGTCATTTATCAATATTCCTGAATTCGTTTGTGAATATCGAATCCAAGCATCTAGCAATTGAGTATTTGGCGCCATGTAATTTGAAAAATCGTAAGATAAGTCAATTTTATATCTGATTGCTTTGTAGTTGTTATTTATTGCAGGGTCAAAAAACTGACCAATTGGTCCACCATAACTAATGTAAATGGGTGTGTTAAGATAAAAATGAATAGTATCTATCGATATTATATCAAAATTAATTGGATCAGAGATTGGATGTACAATCTGTAGCATTGGATAATTAATCATATCCAATGCTTTTTTAGCATCTAATAAGCCCCAACCGGTTGGGGCATCATAAAGTAAAGCGCCAACATCTTTGGCTGATTTTTGAAGTATATACTCGACATCAGCAGGATCAAGATTAATATTTGAATAACATGGCTTATTGTACTTACTTAAAAGCAAAGCGGCAACACCAGAAACGTGAGGAGCCGCTGCAGAAGTGCCATTAAAATTTCTGTAGTGTAATGTATTATTTAGATGCGTAGATTTTGTTGTAAAAACGGTGGATTTGGTGCCTGGCGCGATAAGATCTACAGATTTGCCTATGTATGAAACATACCCATTTGCAGCGGCTTCAGTAGAATTAATAAATCCGCCATTTTTATCACTTGAACCGACAGAAATAATCCAAGAGTCATCATAAATTGATGGAACTTTTGGATAACCCTCAGGTGGGAAATTCGGATTAGCTCTATTGCCTCTAGCAACGACATTAACAACTCCGTTTTTGAGTGAAAAGAGAAAGGCTTCTCGACAGAGATAGCATTCGCTAAATATTGGAGCATCAACATCCTCAATAAAAATTGAATCACCGACGGCACTCCCTCCGAGTGGACGAGTGAAAGGGTAAACTTTCAAATTATAGCTGTGGTTGGCGATGTTTATTCCATATCCTGGATTTAAATTACTAACGAAGTCTATTTCATTTAATGGGTCTAATGTAGACCAATTGTAGTATGTTCCAACTTTTCGTGAAGCATCAATCAATCCAATGCCGACCCCTAATCTTGAAAATGTCCCTAAACTATCAGTTAATTTAAAATCTAATAAACTAACTCCCAATTCATCATTTATTCCGCCCCCAGCTACTCCTGCGATCCCTAAAGAATTATTATTCTTCGCACCAATAATACCCGCAACAGAGGTTCCGTGACCTAGTTTATCATAACCAAAACTGTAATTAATGAGCCCTGTATTTTCATAGCATGGACAACCTGTAAGAACAGCTAAATCTTCATGGTGGGCATCAATGCCAGAATCAAAAACACCAACCTTTATAAATGATTTCCCCGAGCTAATTTCCCAGGCCTCTTCCATATTAATATCAGCATCAGGAGCATTAATGTTTTTAAAGCCTAATTGGTTATCAAAATATGGATCATTAACTTGGGATTGAAATTCGATTTCAAAAAACGGATGATTGTAAATAACTAATGGGTAACATCTTTTTAGAATTTTCAAATATTCATAATTTTGATTTTCTGAGGCAAAGTTGAAGCAAAATGTTGCCCAAAAAGGGGGGATTGGTACTTTTTGACCCTGTCTACCTATTGAAATTGTATCAATGGTGCTTAGAAATAAAAACAGCTTTTCGACATCGATATTTTTGAGGGTATTGCCAAATAATTTTTCAAGTGAATCTAATTGTCTTAGACCTTTATGGTTACAAAACTCTTTTAGCTCACCTCGAATTAATGAATGATCATTTATTTTAGCTTCATCTAAAAATACGGGGTTTAATCTTACAACTTGAGAAAGTTCCATTTCTTTTTGCGAAAACAGAAAATTTATATAACAAGAAAAAATTAATAGTAATAAATATTTACCCATTTGTTATCGTTTTAGAATTTCCAAAGGAAAGGTATTCTCTTTATTCCAATTGGGATAAAGCGTTTATACCCGAAATAATTAGTACTAATTCTAAAATTTCTTCAACCTCCTTTTTCAATACGGTTTTATCCATTGCAGCGTAATAAAAACAGAAAAATGTGCCCTACAGGAAGAAAGAATGAAATGAAAGGGGATAATTAATAACTCATGGATTTTGATTCAGTTTTGAATTAAATAATCCCTAAGCAATAGAGTGTCAATACAATCTTATGCCAAACAAGAAATTCTTTGAATAGTAGGATTTAATTAGGTGTTATTAATCAAATCTTGAAGTGTTTCAATTCCGATTAACAATCTTTCCCGAGATTTAAATCGAGTCTTATCCGAGAATGTTCAATTTAGATATTTTGAGAGTAATTATCTAACCAATTATAAATCCTAGTGGAATGGTCCGTAAATCATCATTTCTATATAAATGTACTAACTAGCCATTTTATAGCATTTACTGTTCTATATCTCACCTCTGAGCCTAACCATTCTGCGTTCTCTTCGCGCATCCTCTGCAGCACTAAACGCTCCTTCAATTTCTTCGTTTGTTCTCGGATTGTATAAACCATTGATGATACAAACCCTCATCAATGCATTTGCTGTTTTTACGTTAAACGCTTTCATTAATTTAGTTCGAGAAAGGTCAACTGTTTTTTTAGACGCGGAGATTCTTGGTGCAATTTCTTCGCTTTTTAGTCCATCACAGATCATCATGAGAACGTTTAAATCTCGCTCGGTAAGTTTGTTTTGAAGTAGCAGCGTTTCTTTATTTTTTTGTTCATCGAAGCCATGGAAAATAGCCGATTCTGCAAATTGATTGAGAAATTTTCCTTCTTCGTGGACTTTTTTTATAGCTTCGACCATCTCAGCAACGGAGCATTCTTTCAGTAAATAGCCCGCTACTCCATCTTTGAGTAATTTAAAAGCAATTTCAGCATCGTCATGCATGGAGAGCATAATCACTTTCACAGGAATATTTTCTTGAATGATTCTCCTAAATGTTTTTACCCCATTCAGCACGGGCATTTCAATATCGAGTAAAACAATGTCAACTGGATGACTTTCATAAATATCTAAAAATTCTTGCCCATTCGATGCTTCAAATATAATTTCGAATAGATAGTTGAATTCACTTAATAATTTAGCAATTCCGGCCCTAACTAATTTTTGGTCGTCTACAATAGCAATTTTTATTCTCTTTGATACAGCCATACTATTGAATATTTTCAATTTGTTTTAATAGTCTGATTACCCCTAATTTATTTTCTCTGGAAAATAAAAGTTTAGCTTGAATTATGTCTAGACGATACCTGATGTTTTCCAAACCAAGATTTTCAGTGTTTTGCGAAAGACGAAGATAATCATCTTGTGTCAGTGCTATCCCGTCGTGATGAATACTCAGTATAAGGTTTTCATCTTGCATGGAAATTTTCAAGGTAATTGCATTCGGATGACTATGCTTAATCAAATTGGTAATCAGCTCACTCGCAATATAAAAGAAATGCATCATGAGCTCATCTGTTAATTCAACTTCATCAAGCAGTTCATTTATAAATTCAAATTCGTCAATAAAATGCTTCGTCTTTTGAGTTCCCATCCGATTTAAACTTTCAGCTAATCCAAAACGAATAAGATAATGAGGCATTAATTCTTTAAATAAATTCCTAAGATTATATGTTCCTTCATCTAATAGTTCTACTGCAGTGAAAAAATATTCTTTATTCACAGAGCCTTTCTTGTAGCTATCCTCCAGACTGGATAAATTTTTTCTTACGATTGATAGAAGCGCGCCTACTTCATCATGCAATCGGCGCGCAATTTCAGTTCTTTCATTTTCCTGAGTCATTATTGCAACACCAACTTTTTCGAGTTCTTTTTTTTCAATTTCTTCTTGAAGTAAAGCATCAGCAAGTTGTTTGATTTTTCGGTTTTTCCGAGTAAGATTTATGAAGCTTATTCCAAGTGCAATAAGAAATAACATCCCTAGGACGATTATCGTACTTAAATCCTCCTCCTTAACCATATTATATGTGAAATTGAAAGATTAAAAAGAATATTGATCGAAATAAATAAGAAAAATGCCCAATACATAATGGTAACGCTATAGGACATCAACTCAAGATACATAAAATAAGCGAATGCTGCTAGGTAGAACAACAAGAAATAGCCAATTAATTTTTCGTTTTCTCTTGATATATGAAATAATTGTAACGCTTTAATACTCATTACAATTATGACGAAGAAGGTAGTAAGTGAACTTAAGATACAAGGTTTAAAAATTGTTGACGTAATTGTCAAATCAAGAACAAACAGAAAAACCCCACCTAAATAATACAGTTTAATATTTTTAATTACATCTACCTCATTTATGATTTTCAATACAAGAAAGTAACAAATCAAAACCGAAATATGAATTGCAGGTAAGGAATTTTTTATTGCATTACTTAATATGATTACTGCAATATCGATAATGAATCTACTTACTGAGTATAGGAGCAAAAAACTCTCAATTTTATTTTTAGGAGAGGATGAATTTTTTTTATAACTGAAATAAAAGAAAACTGGTACTATACCGGAAAAGACACAAACGTAGTAATATATTTTTATTAGATTCAAGTATTTAATGAATTACTTGATGAGCAGATACTTGGGCATGGAAACGCGTTGTCAGCGATTAAACCATTTGTGAGGTCATTTCCAAGATTGTCAATTCCGACGAATACAGGTGTTGTTTCACCTTTACCATTGATTCCCATATAAATTCGAAGGCCTTCACAGTTCTCCTGATTTAATATTCTTGAAATAAATTCTTTGGATATTCCATATGCAATTGTTTCGCCCGGTTGAATTGTTGCTCTGTAACGCGCAGTCATTACTGCACCTTCTTCTAAAGTGATAAATGCACCTTCATTCCCATTAAATGACATAATAAAATTTTATAAATTAAACATTAAACAATTTTCAGAACGAAAATAAAACATAACATCGATTGTAGAATAAATATTTTGGACCAAAAGAAATAATGGCAATTATATTTAGAATAAGTACTAAGTAAGAGTAGGGCTTTAATTTATTATTATCTGTTTTAGCTTTGATTTATCACCACTTCGAATCATTAGCAAGTAATTACCTGAATGCAAAAAATGACAATCAATATTGAAAAGCTTGCTTTGAATTTCTAGATATTTAGCCAAACAACGACCTGTTAAGTCAAAGATTTCAATTTGATCTATCCAGGAACTTGATTCAATCTTGAGTTCATTGATTGCTGGATTTGGAAAAACCTGAAGGGATGGTTCATCGACTTCATTTGTCAAACCAACATTTTGAAGCGGTTGAGTGATATAATTCGTGGTGATGCCCCCAGCGTTGGTGGTTTTTAGTAACTTCATTATACCAGAGTCTAAATTTACTGCCAATGCGTAAGCAATGTTGTTGTCGATGAATTCTATTCGATTGAAAACAAGTAACGTGTCCGATTGCAAGGTGAAATCTTGTTTGAAAAAACTTTGCCCATTGTCAATACTTCGAATAGGCCCTTGACTACAAACAAAAATACCATTTGGATTGATGGCAACATCTGAAATTCCAATATCAAGGAAATGCAGCACATTGGTGCTCCCTCCAAGTTCAGATATGGTTAGGGCACGCCATATGTTTCCCCAGCCATCATTACATATGTTGGTACGTATTAATGTGTCACCGTAAGAACTCGTGAACCCAACCCCTCCTGTACCATAACAATCGATAAAGTTTGTCTGAGCAGCGAGTGAATTCACTTCTGTTAGATAAATATTATTGTTATAAAAACTAGCCACTTCCGAGCCTAAAATGACAGGAAATTGTCCAGAAATAGCGTTTAGTAATGACCAATTCGTACCGTAGTCATTTGTGTAATACAGTCCGTCCATACAACTGATAAATCCAGTGCTATCATTTGTGAACACCATACAATTCCGATCTAGAAAACCTGTTGTATTAAATACTTCATGCTGACTCCAAGTTTGGCCGGCATCCAGTGAACGATAAATTTGTTTGCTTTGGTATGCGTTAGGCGTACCCTGATTCATGAGCAAATTACCAGCCGCATAGATTGTTGAATCCGTTACCATAATAATACTTCTAAAATCACCGAATACAGTAGTTGTTGAGTCCCAGTTAACTCCTCCATCAATTGTGCGGTAAAAAGTATTCGTATTATTTTGGTATGAAATAAGAAATCCACGTTGTTCACTTACAAAATTGAAATCCGTTATAATATGAATAGGCGAGGATGAATTAAATGTTTTCACTGGACTCCATTGAGCATGCAACATGTTACAAAAAAATAAAAGAAAAATAAATAGCTTCATAGCTTAATAATTATTTTGTCAAAATTGTGATTATTCCAAAATTATTCCTATTCCGGTTACACCTTTCGATGAAGATTGCTAATAAAAAATACTAGAAGTTCTAAAAAAAAGCATTTTGTAATACTCCTGGCTTTCTAAATACCCAGAATTGAAGCTCCTGGTATTCAGTTTTGCGTGTGTAGTTGTTAATGATAAAGTGTAAAACGATAAGTGTCCAAGTCAATCCTCCTGAGAACCCGGTAAGACAAATTATTTATGCGTCAATTTTTAAAGTTATCCCGTTGACTTCTCTGTAATTTATTTCCCGTTGCAATTGGTCATGGCTAATTGAAGCCCTATTGTACAAAACGCCTCACAGGCTTCCACCGCAAGGGTTATCCGTTCATTCAAGGTGACTTGTTCTTCTTTGTCCCATTTTCCTAACACATAATCCGATTGTCTTCCTTTCGGAAAATCACTTCCAATGCCAAAACGTAAACGCGCATAAGCCGTAGTTTGTAGGGTCTGCTGAATATCTTTAAGGCCATTATGACCCCCGTCAGAGCCCGCTCCTTTCAGGCGAATTTTCCCAAAAGGAAGTGCCAGATCATCCGTGATTACCAAGAGGTTTTCTTTACTGATTTGTTCTTTTTGAAGCCAATAATTAACGGCTTTTCCTGACAGATTCATGTAGGTTGTGGGTTTGATGAGCACCACCTGTTTTCCCCGCAATTTAATGCCTGCTTTATGTGCACCGCGATCTAAGGAAAACGATCCGTCGTGTTTTTTAGCCAAGGCATCCAATACACTAAACCCAATGTTATGACGCGTATCTTCATACTCAGCGCCCGGATTACCAAGTCCAACCAACAGAAATTTCATGGGATAAAATTAATCAAAAGAACGGCGAATCAACGGAAAATGCCTAGCGAATCAAATGAAAAAATCCGCTGTAGGTTTGGTTCTTTTCGGTGATCGTTAACACATAGAAGTAAACACCATCGATCAATGCTCCACCATCCCAGGTATTCGCATACCCGTTTTGTTCAAACACCACGCATCCCCAACGGTTTAAGATGCGTAAGCTATTTTCAGGATAGAATTCCAAATATTCAAAGGAAAGGATGTCGTTTTTACCGTCATTATTCGGGGTAATCACATTTGGAGTTGCTACCTCTGCCGGTACCACAACAAAGGGTGAACACAGGGTGTCTACACAGCCAACCGCATCTTGAATTGCCAAACACAATACATGGTTTGCCGGTGTTAAATACAAGTTATTCCATTGAGGGGTGAGGCTAATTACACTATCATCTAAAGTCCAAACCCATTGTTGTATGGTGGACGCCGGCGAGGTGCTTTGATCTTGGAACGCGGCTTCAATCCCCGCAACCACCGGATTTGGATTCACGAGGTAAGCTGCATTTGGATTACTGTAAACTGTCAATTGAAACGTCGACGTATCCGAAGTACACCCATCCCCTTCAGCATAGGCGCTGTAGTTTAAGGTGATTGGGGTATCAGTTGTAGTGGGTGAAACGGTAAACGATCCTTGTCCGCTTTGTCCTTCTCCAAAGTAATACGCGGTTCCATTGGCTAAACACGAGGAGAGATTTATGGTTGTTGTTTCCCCCGAACATAGCACAGAGTCATAAACCAAATCAATATTCGTGGCAGGTTTAATGGGAAGCGTTTCAAACCCAATGTTTGTAATTACCGTACCACAGGCATCCGTTATTACCGGGGGCGGAATGTTTAACACGGTAAAGGTGGAATCACAGTATAAGGGACACGTAGGAACAGTAAGATTAAACAGGTGGTTTGTTGACCCGGCGCCACACCCTGTATTTGTACCTGTAACCACCGTATCGTTAGTCCAAGGGTGCGTAAAGGTGTAGGGCGCTACGCCATATCGTGCATACCCGCGGACTTCAATTTCACAATCATTGGAACATTGAGGGGTTTGGGTAGCATACCATTCTGATCCATACGTTTCTGGTGTTCTTCCGTAAACCACCACTTGAAAAGGCCAAAGGGTGGTAAAGGGGTCATAACGAATGTAGGTAAGGTTACAGCCCGCGCCTAGGTTATATCTTCCTAGGTGGAATCGCACATAAAAATTGGTTGAACTGCAAGATTCTGGCAGACAACAAATTAACGGAGACATCATATTGAAACTATCCAAATAGGCTGTTCCCGCTGTGCCGGCCGTTGGACCTGTGACCGTAAATGTTTGCGAACTGCCGCACGGGCCACTAAAATACATTACCCCTTGACTCATTGTGGCAGCGCTCCATGGATCTGCATAAAAACTTGCCGTAACGTATACTCCAGTAACGGTAACGCCACCCGGAATCGTTGCTTGAATGCTGTCTACGTTGTATGCGGGAGAAAGGCAGGAGTTCATATACGATCCCGCCCACGTAGTGGTTGGACCGCCCACTAAGGGATCAATCGTAACCGGATAAGTTCGTTCAGCGGCATTCATCCATTCGGTGCTTATGGCAACGGTAAGTTCGTATGCATTTTCACTAGATAAACGCTTAAACTGTATTAACCCCTTACATGATTTCATCGCCGCATCATAGGCAATGGGCGCGAAGATGGTTCCACAAATCGCTTTCGTTTTACTGTTAACAACTAGGATGTCTGCCCCATAGGCCATGCCGTCGATAAATAAGGTCCCCCGAGCACCACGAATGGTGATGTCCTCGAATCCCGTTACTGGATGCGGTTTGTATTGTAACTCGTATCCATCGGGTAACTCGATGCGTTCCGTGGTGATGAAGTACTGAGCCTCACCCAGGTTCACTGGAGCAGGTACGATGAGGTTACTTTTCACCCGATCTTCCGAAAACAGCAGTTGCTGAGTAAATGGTCCTAGGGGAATATTACAGCCACGTTTATCTACACGATTCTTGTCTAAAGCGATGGGATAAGTCTGTCCATTTATCCGACGATTTAATCCCATGTGTAAATTGGTTCCCTCATCATCAAGGCTAATGCTATATGACCCATCGTGATATAATGCTGTGGGAAACTGTTGCGCTGTAGCGGCCCATAGGGCGCCCGTGAACGTTAACGTTGGATCAATGGGCTTTAGATTCCCTTGCTTATCGGCATAATGAATTGCTTTCTTACTGAATATACCTTTTGTATTTCCATTGTTATCAACAAATTCACTTGAGAACAGTGTTCTTTTGGATGATAATTCTGTCCATTCAATGTCCTTATCTTCTGATAATTTTTCAGCAGCGTTTGGAGCCAATGGCGTCCCGCATGAAAATTGTTGGGAAAAGGTTTGGCCGGATAAAATTAAAAGTAGTAGTAGGTAGTAGGTTTTTTTCATTCGGTTCTAAACTCCTTGTGTATGACTTCTCCCCCGCTTTTTCCGGTTTCATACCCGAGGTATAACACAGCAACCAAGAAGGCACCAATGGCCCACAGCAGGTATTTTTGTAGTTTGTTTTTTGCCCAAGAAGCCCACATAGCTAGCAAGGACAGTAATCCTAACCCGTACATTACCAAAGCAAATAGCTCTGCTTTCTCTTCATGTTCATGGGCATAATGATGGGTTACCTTTGGATAAATACCCTCAATCGCTTCTTCTGCTTCTTCGCCTGTATTCATGGATAGAAACGCACCAATCGCAGCCAAAACAAAGAGAAAATACCCCACACGTTTAAGAAGTTCAGACTTGAAATAAACGCCAAGCAATAAGACAATGATTCCTGCGAAAGGAAATAGGAGGGGTAGGTGATTTATTAAATTATGAAGGTGCATGAGTAAAATTTAGGTACAAGGTAATAAATTAATTACAAAACACGCGGTGTATAGTGTGCAGATTTTCCCCGCAAAAAGTTATTTTTGTTCTTATGAAAACCTCATCAATTAAAGAAATTATAGAGCAAGGCAGCAACTTAATTGGAACAGAAGTAACGGTTAAGGGTTGGGTTAGGGCGTTTAGAAGTAACCGCTTCATCCAAGTAAACGACGGCTCATGTCAAGGAAACCTGCAAGCAGTTGTTGATTTTACTGCTTTTTCAGAAGAGGTTATTCGTCAAGTTTCTACTGCGGCAGCGATTACACTTCAAGGGATTCTTGTGGAGTCTATTGGCTCCGGACAAGCCGTAGAACTTGATGTTAAAGAACTTACTGTGATTGGTGCTGCCCCAGCAGATGAGGTACAAAAAACAGTAATGCAGCCTAAGCGCCACAGCTTAGAGTTCTTGAGAGAACAGGCGCATTTCCGATTCAGAACGAACACTTTTGGTGCGGTATTTAGAATACGCCACGCCGTTTCGTACGCCATTCATAATTATTTCCATACGAATGGATTCTATTACTTGAATACGCCGATCATCACCTCTTCAGATGCAGAAGGTGCTGGTGAAATGTTTCGTGTTTCAACCTTGGACCCCTCAAATCCACCACGAACAAAAGAAGGTGAAATTGATTATAGCCAAGACTTCTTTGGTAGACCCGTTAACCTTACCGTATCTGGACAACTTGAAGCTGAATTAGCCGCCTTAGCCCTTGGAAAAGTATATACGTTTGGGCCAACCTTTCGAGCAGAAAACTCAAATACGTCTCGGCATTTAGCGGAATTCTGGATGATAGAACCTGAAGTGGCATTCAACGATTTGAAAGCAAACATGGATCTAACGGAAGATTTCTTAAAGCATATTTGTCGTTTCGTAATGGACACATGTAAAGATGACCTTCAGTTTTTAAATGATCGAGAGGCACAGGAACAAACACAAAAACCGCAGCATGAGCGCAACGAACTAACCTTAATAGAGCGTCTACAGTTTGTAATCGACAACCCATTTAAACGGTTAACCTACACAGAAGCCATAGAGGTCTTGAAGAACTCTAATCACTATAAAAAGAAGAAGTTTCAATATGACGTAGCGTGGGGAATTGACTTACAAAGTGAACACGAACGCTATTTGGTGGAGAAAGAATTTAAGTGTCCGGTGATTTTAACGGATTATCCTGCAGAAATCAAGGCGTTTTATATGCGCGCGAATGATGACGGTAAAACCGTGGCAGCCATGGACGTATTGTTCCCTGGTATTGGAGAAATTGTGGGGGGATCTCAGCGTGAAGAGCGCTTGGAGGTGCTGCAAGAAAAATGCGCAGCCTTTGGAATTCCCGAAGAAGAATTGTGGTGGTATATGGATACGCGAAAAATCGGATCAGTACCCCACGCAGGATTTGGACTGGGCTTAGAGCGTATGATTATGTTTGTTACTGGGATGACGAATATTCGCGATGTAATTCCTTTTCCAAGAACACCTCAGAACGCAGCATTTTAATGGCGCTTAAACAACACCTTACACAACGTCAAGATTTACGGCTTTCTCCGCAGCAAATTCAATTAATGAAATTGCTACAAATTACTGCCGCTGAACTTGAACAGCGTATTCAGCAAGAAATAGAAGAAAACCCAGCCTTAGAACAGGGAGACGAACTAGGTGAAGAATCCTTGGACCAACAAGAACAGGATGGTGATGAAGAGGCCTTCGATTTTTCAGATTATTTTGACGATGACACACCGGATTACAAAACACAAGTAAATAATCAGTCAAAAGACGACGAGCAACGGGTGGTGCCTTTATCGGGTGAACAATCGTTTCAAGACCGTTTGATAGAACAATTACAGCTGAATGATTTATCGGAAGACGAACAAATCATTGCAGAGGTTATTGTTGGGAATTTAGACGAGTCAGGGTATTTGTATCGTTCGCTTGAAGCCTTGGTGGACGACTTGGCCTTTCATTATAATGTGATTGTAGATGAGTTCACAATAGAAGGGGTATTGTATCAAATACAGGAATTAGACCCTGCCGGAGTTGGCGCAAGAACCTTACAAGAATGTTTGGTATTGCAAGAACGTCGCCGTCAGGATGGTGGTGAAATAAAGAAATTAGCCCTTCGCATTTTAAAAGACTGTTTCGAATATTTTACGAAAAAGCACTACGATAAAATCACTGCGAAATTAAAGATTGATGAAGATCAATTGAAGGAAGCGATTGATGAAATTTTGAAATTAAATCCCAAACCTGGAGGTTCAGCAAAAAGTAATGAGAAGGTTGTTCAGCAAATCATACCCGACTTTATTTTGACAGAAACCGATGGAATATTAGAGCTGTCACTTAATTCTAGAAATGCGCCAGACCTTAAATTGAGTAAAGAATACGAGGTATTATTGCGTTCTTATTCTGAAGGGGCTAAAACTTCCAAAGGAGACAAGCAAGCCTTAACCTTTGTTCGTCACAAATTGGATTCTGCGAAATGGTTTATTGATGCAATCAAACAACGTCAAGAAACCTTGTTGTTTACCATGAGTGCGATATTGGATTATCAGCAGGCATTCTTTTTAACGGGCGACAATGCTAAATTGAAACCAATGATTTTGAAGGATATTGCGGAACGTGTACAGATGGATATTTCAACCATCTCGCGCGTAGCGAACAGTAAATACATTCAGACCAATCACGGGGTGTATTCGTTGAAACACTTTTTCTCCGAATCACTTTCAACGGATAGTGGCGAGGAGGTTTCTACCCGAGAGGTGAAACAAATTTTATTGGATGCGGTGGAGAAGGAGGACAAACGTACACCACTACCGGATGAGAAACTCATGGAAATCTTAAACGAAAAGGGATATAATATTGCCCGAAGAACCATTGCTAAGTATCGCGAACAATTAAATATTCCTGTAGCTCGATTAAGAAAGGAACTCTAAGCATGATGAATAAACTAAGTCACCTCTTTTCTTGGGTCTTCATTCCTTTATTAATGCCCTTGTATGGCTTATTAATTGTGTTGTTTTATCCGGCAGAGGAACTTGTTCCGAATACCATTAGTATGTACGCGCTCCCCTTGAGTATTAAATGGATTGTATTCGGCATGTTTGCGGTGTTTAGTTTCGCGGCACCTGGGTTATCATTTTTAGGCTTGTTTCGCTTTAAAATAATTACAACCATTGATATTGAAAACCGCACAGAGCGCTTGTATCCCTTGTTAATTATGCTGATTTATGGTTTAATGCTATATTGGTTAATTGGGGAAAGCGACCCGAAACACCTCTTGCCGCCATATTTTTCTTCCTTGGCGTTAGCGGGTGTAGGAGTTACCTTGCTTTTTATGGGCTTAACACAGGTGTTAAAAATATCGATGCACGCGGGAGGTGCGGGGATATTAACCGGTTTCTTATATGCGTATTTTATGCAGCAACACAACCCATCATATGCTTGGATTGGCTTATCCATCTTGGTTTCTGGCTTGGTAATTTCGGCGCGTTGGTATCTTAGAAAGCATACCGCCCTTGAGTTGTTTTTAGGATATACCCTCGCTGGCATTATTACGTTTGGGGTAGTTTATATTGGGGGGTAGGAGTATTCTATTCTACCGTTACCGACTTCGCTAAATTTCTCGGTTGATCCACGTTGCATCCGCGCATTACGGCGATAAAATAAGAAAGCAATTGTAAAGGAATCGTTGCTAACAAGGGAACTAATACCTCATCGGCCGCAGGAATTTCAATAATATGATCCGCCATGGCACGCACGTGAACATCTCCCTCGGTAACAATGGCTATGATTTTACCCTTTCTAGCTTTTACTTCTTGAATGTTAGAAACCACTTTTTCATAGGAATTTCCTTGCGTAGCAATAACAAACACCGGCATGTTTTCGTCAATTAAGGCAATTGGGCCGTGCTTCATTTCAGCTGCCGGATAACCCTCGGCATGGATGTAGGAAATTTCTTTCAGTTTAAGCGCGCCTTCTAAGGCTACGGGGAACGAAGACCCGCGCCCAAGGTATAAAGCGTTAGAAGCGTCTTTATATGCCTTTGCAATGGATTCAATGTGGTCGTTCTTCGCTAAGATTTGTCGAACTTTTTCTGGAATGGCTTCCAGTTCGGATAACAGCTCATGGAAGCGTGATTGACTAATGGTTCCTTTTTTATTCGCTAATTGCAGGGCCATCAATGTAAGAATGGTTACTTGTGCGGTAAAGGCTTTGGTAGAAGCCACACCGATTTCTGGTCCGGCATGGGTATACGAACCGGCATCCGTAATTCGAGAAATAGAGGAACCCACCACATTACAGATCCCTAGGATGGTTGCGCCTTTACTCTTTGCGAGTTCAAGTGCAGCAAGGGTATCCGCCGTTTCCCCAGATTGAGAAATAGCGATAACCACATCATTTTCGTTAATTATGGGATTGCGGTAACGAAATTCGCTCGCATATTCCACTTCAACATTGATGCGGGCTAAGTCTTCTAATAGATATTCACCCACTAATCCAGCATGCCAAGAGGTGCCACAAGCCACAATAATTAAGCGATTGGCCTGAATCATTTTTTGCTCGTAGTCACGGATTCCACCAAGGGAAATCCAACCTTTTTCAGCGTTTAGTCTTCCTCTAAAACAATCTTGAATAGAACGAGGCTGTTCATGAATTTCTTTTAACATGAAATGCTCGTATCCGCCTTTTTCAAGGGCTTCAAGTTCTAATTCCAGTTTTTGGATGTATGGTGTTTTAGGTTGGTCGCCAATGTTGTATAGCTTCAATCCTTCCTTGCGATCAATTACAGCAATCTCCTCGTCTTCCATGTACACCACATTTTTGGTATACTCAACTATCGGTGAAGCGTCAGAAGCACAAAAGTATTCACCGTCTTCTCCAATACCTACTACGAGCGGACTACTTTTTCTTGCAGCTACGAGTCGGTCTGGAAAGTCGCTAGATATGGCCACAATGGCGTAAGCACCAACCACATGATTTAGCGCAATACGAAGTGCTTCACCAAACCAAACGCCTTCTTTCTTGGAGATGTCATCTACCAAATGAACGAGTACTTCGGTGTCGGTTTCACTGCGAAAACTATATCCCTTGTTAATCAGTTCCTTTTTAATGGAATCATAATTCTCAATAATTCCATTGTGAATGATGGCTAATTTTCCATCGGTAGAATAATGAGGGTGCGCATTCACGTCGTTGGGTTCGCCGTGGGTAGCCCAACGGGTGTGGCCTATCCCAGCAGTACCCGAACAATCCTTATCTGCTGCAAAAGCCTCCAGGTTGGAAACCTTTCCTTGCTTTTTATATATGTTAAGTTTACCGTGGGAGTTTAGCGCAATTCCCGCAGAGTCATAACCGCGGTATTCAAGGCGTTTCAATCCCTTTATGATAATGGGGTAGGCGTCTTTAGCGCCAATGTATGCAACGATACCACACATAATTAAAAGTCGGTGTAAGTGATAATAATTTTTGGACGCATCTTGTTGATGGTGTTTGGTCCATTAAAGATAATCCGTTCCGATGAATTCACGAAGAATCGCGGAGAAACAATCAACCCAGTATTTTCAATGTCTTCATTGATTACGGCTTGAACATAAGATTTTAAATCTGCAGAAAACTCCTTTTTGCTTTCTGAATAAGCACCCAACACCCCAGTGTTTATATACCCCTGTGAAGCCGCAGTTTTCTTTGTGGCAAAGGTTACGTTAGATCCTGGTTTATACTTGCTTCCTAATTGAAACTGAATGGGTAGGTGAATTTCAGCGCGATGTACTAATTGTTTTTTAGTAAATTGATTTAGGCCCGGAATTACCACTTTAGCACGTACACCAAACGCTTGTGCATAGAATTCTTGCAGCCCTTGAGAGGGGTTGTTAATTACCTGGCCAACTGCCGAACCGCTTCGGTTTACGTCCACGTGAGAAAAGTCGACACAAGTAGAATTCATTAAAAAGTCATAGGTCTTTTCCACTCCGCCTTGGCGGTAATAAATTGTTAATTTGGTTCCTGGGTCGTTGAGGTTAAAATAGAAAACTCCGCCTTGTCCGGCACTTTGAGACCCGTTATTTGTTTGTATCAATAAGCCTTTAAAATAACTCTGAAAGTTTGTATTACTTGTGAAGGTGGCGCTGCCGCTGGTTGCTTCAGCAATAAACTGTTTCGCAAGGTTCGTATCGAGCGGAATACGCAATTGAGCCTGAACACTGTCGCCGCCAATAATCGTAAAATTCAAGGGGTCGGGCGTGATCGTTTCCTTGCCCGCAGGAATTAAATTGGCATTGTTATGTGCTTTCGTAGAAAACTGGTAATAGGTTGAATCGGAAGAAAGGGCATCGGTTAATTCAAATACTTCAAAGTGTTGTGTATTCAATGCGCCATAGTACCCGGCATATTCCAATCCAAGTACAAAAGAGTCTACAACAATCGAAGAGGGATTTCCGAAATTTGGGTTCACACCGGCTAATCTGACTTGTGTGTAAAATGATGCATTAAACTGTCCAAACTTGGGGTCGTTATAACTTCCCAAGACTACATTGGCCGAATTATCGGTAATCATACTATCTTCTACAACCACGGATGTGGCTAAATAAAAGGTGTCGGTGGTGACTCCATTGAGCATCGCGTTCGCCCCCAATAAATCGTTACCCAGCAACTGGTCCTTCTTCTTACAGGCCAGAAGTGAGAGCGCCAAAAGGAAAAGGAGTGAATACCTCATGTGTGTGGACTAGTTGATTACAACACTGGCATCAAGCACTCGATCAAAAAATGCAGAAAACGATTTTGCTTCATGCTCTTCGTTGATATAATCTTGTTTTAAGATGCTTGCTTCATCGAAAATTGCGCGTAATGAAGGGTCTAGATTAGGCTCTGCTACAGTCACCCCATCACAGTGCTCTAAAATTAATTTGGTGAACGAAATAAAATCCGTTTCCTTGCTTTTTTCTAGTACTGCCTTTGGAAACCCGTCAAACTTTAATTTCTCATGGAATCGAGGGTCAAGTGGTTGATCAAACCCTTCATTATACAAGTTGTACACCACTTTTGTTTCTTTAAAATGTGGGTCTTTTTTGTAAAAGTGCTTAATGTACAATGCCATCATTCCAGAAAACCATCCATTGCAATGGATGAGGTCCGGTTGCCACCCTAATTTCTTAACGGTTTCAAGGACTCCCCGAACAAAAAATATAGATCGCTCGTCGTTGTCAACACAACAAGAGCCATCCTCTTCATGAAGTATTTGCTTACGCTTGAAGAAATCGTCATTATCGATAAAATACACCTGCATTCTTGCGGCTGCTACAGACGCTACTTTAATAATGAGCGGGTGATCTTGATCATCGATTGACAAATTTAACCCAGAAAGCCGAATCACTTCGTGCAACTGGTGGCGACGCTCATTGATTACCCCATATCTAGGCATAAACACACGGATTTCCTTTCCTTCTTCTTGGGTTGATTGCGCAATCCTTCGGGTGAAATTAGAAACTTCGGTTTTGGTTAAGAAAGGGGAAATCTCTTGAGAGACGAACAATACACGTTTTTTTTCCATCGAGCCTCTACACTTTTATAAGGGAGCAAAATTACGGAAAACTAATGAAAGTTCCTAAAAACGAATAGCTTTGTTTATTCATACGTGATGGAATGAGTCTAATATTATCAAGCAAAGCACAATTAGAGCAGGCGCTCAGCCCGTATTGGAAACAAGGCGCCACAATAGGATTTGTTCCTACTATGGGTGCGTTACATGCAGGACATTGTTCGTTGATGCATGCAGCGAAAGCCGTAAACGAAGTGGTTGTATTGAGCATCTTTGTGAATCCGCGTCAATTTAATGATTCCGCAGATTTTGATAAGTATCCTAGAACCTTAACAGCAGATATTGCCTGTGCAGAAACGGAGGGCGTTGATTTTATTTATCTCCCAAGTTATGACGAACTTTTTTCTAGTCATTCTGTGGCATCCGAAGTGCAATTAAATGGCCTAGACTTATCTATGGAAGGGGCGTCTCGTCCTGGTCATTTTAGGGGAGTTGTTGAAGTGGTGTATGCCTTATTTGACCATGTCAACCCAAGCAATGCGTATTTTGGTCAGAAAGATTTTCAGCAATTAGCCATAATACGGGCTATGGTTTCATCACTTAAGTTAACGGTATCGATTGTTTCCTGTCCAACCTTAAGAGAGACCGATGGTTTAGCTATGAGCAGCCGTAACCTTAGATTATCTCAATCCGAACGTCAAGAGGCCCTTGTGCTATATAAAGCCCTTTCTTTTGTTCGGGATTATTGGCAAAAACGCTCCCCGGAGGAGCTAATGGATCAGGCAAAACAACTAATTACATCATCAACACTTCGACTTGATTATTTACTCCTAGTGGATCCTTACACCCTGTTGCCTATTGTGAATAACGCGCAATCTGCCGTGGTTTGCGTTGCGGCGTATTGTGGTGAGGTACGACTTATTGATAATATGCTTTTGTTAGCCGATTGAATTCCCTTACTTTTGTGCCGCCCAAAGGCAATTAATTATGCAAATTCAAGTATTAAAATCTAAGATTCATCGGGTGACTGTAACCCAAGCGGAGTTGAACTACATCGGCAGTATAACTATTGATGAGCGCCTAATGCAGGCAGCAAACCTAATTGAAGGGGAGCGTGTCCAAGTAGTTAATATCAACAACGGAGAACGTTTAGAGACCTATGTAATTACTGGAGCAAAGGATTCAGGAACCATTTGTTTAAATGGCCCCGCTGCACGAAAAGTTGCGGTTGGTGATGTCGTGATCATTATTAGTTATGCCACCATGGAGTTTGAAGAGGCGAAATCATTCAAACCCACGTTAGTGTTCCCTAACGAACCGTCTAACTTGTTAGTACCATGAGTCGCCTAGCATTTATTCAAGCGAAGGTTATTACCTTACATCAAGCCGCGCAGATGGCTGAAATGCATCGATTAAAAAATCAAAAAATTGTATTCACCAACGGGTGCTTTGATTTGTTACACCTCGGTCATATTACGTATTTAGCACAAGCGGCTTCATTAGGCGATAAGCTCTTTGTTGCCGTGAATGATGACGCATCGGTTCGTGCCCTTGAGAAAGGAGAAAATCGTCCGATTAACCCTGAGCTTGCTCGAGCCATGGTGTTAGCTGCTCTTGGAGTAGTAGATCACGTAATCATCTTTACCGAAAACACGCCATTGAACACGATTTTAGCAATAAAACCGGATCTAATTGTTAAAGGAGGTGATTATGATGCGGAGGTTTCAGACCCAACGGACAAGCGGTATATTGTTGGTAAAAAAGAAGCGGAAGCTTGGGGAGGTAGCGCACAAACCATTCCTTTAGTGGAAGGCTATTCAACTACAGCTCTACTTGCTAAGCGCTAAACGCTTCGAACTTAGATTAAAGAAGGCAACAAAACCAACTAATAAATCGAAGTTATAGAACAAATCTTCTACGGGGATGGTTATAATTCGCCATCCTGAAAATTCCCCCGGATTATACCACACCACAGGAAGTGTTGTGGCAGCCCCAGTAAGTAATCCATTTACAATTAGAAAAGGCAGCAAACAAACTAGGAAGGAAACCACAAATTGGGTAAGCCATTTGGGATTAAATATAAGTAAGACCACACTTAAAACAAAGGCAAACAGTACCGAAGAAAGCGTATACCATCCGCTTGGTTGTTGGATCAATAGTAATATTCCTAAGATAAAGAATACCGCGAAAAACAGGCGATTTAATTTAGGGTTATTTTCGAGTCGAAAATATGCCCCCATAACTTCATAGATAAAAATGCAATTGTACGGAACCACCACAAAGAACAGTATTTCTTCGAGGGGCAATTTCCCCAAAAAGATGTGGGCCGTATGCGCTATGGTGAATCCCCAAACGCCCTTTTCGGTGAACCATTGGTCCCACACCAAAAATAAACCCGAGACGATTAAAATAGGCAAGATTAATCGCGGCACTTTTTTAATGTAAGCCACTTTTTTATCAAAGCTTAGCGCGAAGGGCCCAAGGAAGGAAAACAACAAAATGTATCCGTAATAGCTCATGCGTTTCGTTGAGCGTGGTATGACTTTTTAGCCTCTCTATAGAACTTTGGAGGAACAATCAGCATCCCAAAACAAGCGCCTTCTTCTTTTTCTTGGTTTTTATGGTGCACCTTGTGTGCCTTACGAATGGCATAGAAATACGGGTGATCAATGTCGCGAAGAAATTTATATCTGCGATGAATGTACACATCGTGCACAAGGAAATAGGCGGCCCCATATAACGCGATACCGTATCCAATCCATACGGAAGGATAAAAATCATAAATCATTCCGAGCATTATTCCTAACCAAGAAGGGATGGCATAAATTAAAAAGAACACATCGTTCTTCTCGAAAAATCCCGCATCTACTTGATGGTGATCGCGATGAAAATACCACATAAGTCCATGCATCACATATTTGTGCGTGAACCAAGCCATGAATTCCATTCCGAAAAACGCAGCCAACATTACCAAAGGACCCCACCAATACATTATATCAACTGTTGAATTGTAAAAAATAAAGTTAGCAGAATAAACAACGTGATTGCCGTCTTGTTCAATGTTGGTTTCGCGATTTTAACGAAAATCCAATTGGTTAGTAGAGAAACCACGAACCAACAAATAAAATTATACACAGGAATCGTTTCGTTTTTCCAATGCCAAAAATCACTTTTTATTGCGACCGGTTCCATCAGCCAATCCATACCTGTCATTATCAAGGCGCCTAATACAACCTGCAAAAGCATGGATTTAGTTAGGGCTTTACTCATCGCGCTACATACCATGGTCAGCATAGCCCAATTAATTCCAATGATTAATGGAACTTCAAAAAATTTAGGACCAAGATTGGCACCATACCAATAGGTGCCAAAGAGCAAGGAGGTATGAACGCCAACCCATTCCACAATAAAGCCAATCAAAAAAACTAAGAAACTAGCGAACAGTATTTCTTTTTTCCAGCGGTATGAGTTCAATAAAACTAAAAATGAAATTAGGAGATTGTATGCGCTTAACGGTAAAACAAGGGGTCTGAATGCAGGAAGTAATATTCCTGAAAGTCCCACCCCATAGAGTATGATCAATAATACAATACCTATGGTTTCCTTTTTCACCGGAGTCTGTTTTTAATCGCATGCTGAATAGATTCTTCTAAACTATAGAATGGAGCATTCATGAGCGTTTTTAGTTTATCTGAATTGTAAATTCTTTTTGCGTATGCGGCTCGTGCAGATTCAATGGTCATTCCTTTACGTTTTTTTAGCAATAAAGAAGCAGTTTCTAGGAGGTAAGAAACAGGAATTGCGAGCCATTGTGGCGCATAAATCCGAGGTCCTTTTTTCCCCATTGCTTTCGCAATAGTAGAAAACAACCCACGAAAGTCTTTGTTTGTTCCCGTGCACAAAAAGCGTTCGTTCCTTATTCCAGAATCCATTAAAAACACCATGGATTTTGCTACATCACGTGCATCTACCGTTGCATTAGCCCCGGAAGGATAAAAAAGTAAGCCCCTCTTTGCCACATTAAACATCTCCATGGATCCTTCCTCCCATTGTCCGGCACCAATTACAGTACATGGATTTATGATAACCGCATTCAGGCCTTCTTCCATTCCACGCCACACCTCTTTTTCGGCCCCAAATTTAGCCACTGAATATCCACTATTCATATCGGATGATTTCCACAAGCATGACTCGGTAATATCGCCGCCTGGGTTTTGTCCAACGGCTGCCGTTGAACTCACGTAACAAAGCCTTATATCCGGAACATCCAGGCAAGCATTTACTACATTAGCTGTACCTTCTCTATTGATTTGAATGCACTGATAAAAATCGATTCTATGAAACGAAACAAGTGCCGCACAATGGTATACCTTACGCATACCTCTCAGTGAAAGAGCCAATTGATCTATATTGAGTATATCCAGCGTGATCCACTCAATGCGTTTAAATAAGTCATCCCCTGTTTTTGAATCGTATAAGAGAAAGAGTTGTCGAACGCGTTCCCGGTTTTTCCCGGTTCTTCCACTGGCAACTATGGGACCTTGATGCGCCAGTAACCAGAGTAAGTGACTTCCTACTAATCCAGTACCACCAATAACAAGCGTATCTGATTGATTATGCATAAACCACATCTAGTCCCGCACAAAATTGAGCGGCAGCAAAGGCTAATTCATCTTCCGTATGGGCTGAAGACACAAAGCCCACTTCATACCCACTAGGCCCTAAATACACCCCGTGATGAAGTAAATAGTCATGTAATTTGTTAAATAAACTCATATCCGCGTTGATTTCATCTGCACGGTGAATAGATTTTTTACCGTTGAAAGAAAGCCAAAAGATTGACGCAACAGAAACCAGTTCGAAGTCATAGTTTTTAACCTGTGCATACGCATTTACACGCTCAACAAACCCGCGGGTTTTTGCTTCCATCGAACGGTAAAAGTCTGGAGATAAACACAGTTCAAGTTGGGCAATTCCAGCGGCCATTGCTACCGGATTACCTGATAAAGTTCCTGCTTGATAAACAGGACCCTCTGGTGATACCGTGGCCATAATTTCGTTAGATGCACCGTAGGCGCCAACAGGTAAGCCGCCACCAATTATTTTTCCGTAAGTAACGATGTCGGGCTGAATGCCATAGAGCTCTGATGCACCACCAAACGCCACCCTAAATCCAGAAATTACCTCGTCAAAAATCAATAAAACTTTATGTTTCCAGCATAAGCCACGAAGCGCTTGTAAAAAACTAAGGTCTTGCAATAATAACCCATTATTGGCGGGTACCGGCTCAATGATTACCGCCGCCATTTCATGTCCGTATTGTTCAAAAGTTTGAGTTAGCAGATTTTCATCGTTGAGCGGAAGCACTAAGGTTTCATTGGCTACCGTTTCTGGAACCCCAGCACTCGAGGAGCTTCCTAGGGTGATTAGCCCGCTTCCTGCCTTAACCAACATGGAGTCTACGTGTCCATGGTAACAGCCTTCGAATTTTAAAATCTTTGTTTTTCCCGTGTACCCACGAGCTAAGCGCAACGCCGACATAACGGCTTCGGTACCAGAACTCACAAAACGAAGTTTGTCAATGAATGGAATATTGGCTTTTATTAATTTGGCCAACTCACTTTCTAATCGGGTGGGTGCACCAAAACTCGCTCCGTTTTTCAAGGTCCGAATTATTTTTTCTTCAACGTAGTCGTTGGCATGCCCATGAATTAAGGGACCCCAGCTGTTACAAAAATCGATGAATTGATTGCCATCTTCATCCCAAACAGTTGAACCTTTGCCTCTAGAAAAAAACAAAGGTGTTCCCCCCACGCTTTTAAAGGCCCGGACAGGAGAATTTACACCTCCAGGGAATAGGGTGGATGATTCTTCAAAAAGCCGGTTAGATTGTGTGCGGTTGAGTTGCGTCATTGTTCCTTATCTTTGCATACAAAACTACGAAAATCGAATCGGATGCACTTTGAAAACACCTTAGAATTTGCAAAAGAAATGGACAACAAGGACCCTCTGAGGTCGTTTAGAGATGAATTCATATTTCCGGGCTTTGGTAAAGAACATCCGGTATATTTTACCGGAAACTCTCTTGGACTACAACCTAGAAAAGCCAAACAGTACCTATTAGAAGAACTTGAGGATTGGGGAGCGCTTGGCGTTGAGGGTCATTTTGAAGGCCGTCGTCCGTGGTATTCCTATCATGAACTGCTCACAGAAAAGGTAGCAGCTATTGTAGGCGCGAAACCGATAGAGGTTTGTACCACGCACAGTTTGACCACTAATTTACATTTACTCATGGCTTCGTTTTACAATCCACAGGGTAAACGAACAAAAATACTTTGTGAAGCAAAGGCCTTTCCTAGTGATCAATATGCGCTTGAATCGCAGTTAAATGTTCACGGGCTACCGGCAAGCGACTTGGTCTGGGTGACTCCACGAACAGGAAAAGAGCTTATCGATGAAGAAGATATTTATCAGAAAATCGAAGAACTTGGGGATACCTTAGCCTTAGTGTTGTGGGGTGGTGTTAACTATTATACCGGGCAATATTTTGACATACAAACTATTACCCAAAAAGCACATGCAGTGGGCGCCATGGTAGGATTTGATTTAGCGCATGCCGCAGGAAACATTAACCTAAATCTTCATGAATGGGGCCCTGATTTTGCTGCATGGTGTGGATATAAATACTTAAATTCTTCTCCTGGAGGAGTTTCTGGGTTTTTTGTTCATGAACGTCATGCATACCGAAAGGACCTTCCGCGTCTTGCGGGTTGGTGGGGACACACGAAAGAGACGCGATTTTCTATGGAGCCTGGATTTAATCCAATTCCCGGGGCAGAGGGTTGGCAACTTAGTAATGCACCCGTTTTG
Source organism: Crocinitomicaceae bacterium (assembly GCA_044353585.1). GTDB lineage: Bacteria > Bacteroidota > Bacteroidia > Flavobacteriales_D > Crocinitomicaceae > UBA952. The sequence goes on from JBILBR010000007.1 coordinate 77,583, forward strand.
GGCATGGCGGTACATTTGGCGTCGCTAGAACTTTTCGAAGCGGCCGGCATGGATCGAATTGGACAAAAAAGAGACCTACTGACGAGTTACTTGTCTTTTGTGGTAAATGAAATATCCACGAACACTCCAGGTTCAGAACGTTTTGAAATCATTACTCCTTCAGACCCTAAAAAACGAGGTGCACAACTTTCCATTAAAGCAACCGGAAAAGGCCGGGCTTTATTTGATTCACTTACCTCGTTAGGTGTAACAGCAGATTGGAGGGAGCCAAATGTGATTCGAGTTGCACCGGCGCCACTATATAATAGTTTTGAAGATTGTTATTGGTTTGGTCAACACCTAAAGTTAGCGCTTCAGGGATAAGCAATAGTGTTCCACTGCGCTAGGGAAAAATTGATATTCCAACTCCTGCACCTTCGCCGCAATCATTATCGGTGTATCATCGGCTTGTATGGTACACTCATGCTGTTCTAATATTTCACCTTCATCATAGTGTTCATTTACCAAGTGAATCGTAATTCCTGTTTTAGTTTCTCTATTGGTAAAGACAGCCTCATGCACGCGTCGACCATACATTCCTGAACCGCCATATTTAGGAAGTAACGACGGGTGAATATTAATGATTCGATTTGAAAAAGAAGTAATAAATTCAGCGCTGATTTTTTTAAGGAATCCTGCTAAGATTACCGCACCATACCCCTGAGATTTCAAAACATCAAGGGCTTGTGCTTCGTTCCAAGGTGTGAATTCTTGGTAAAATAATTGATTTTCAATGCAGTATGATTCCATCTCTGGGTTTTGCTTGGAGCTAAGTACTCCGTATACCCGCGCTTCTGGATGCTGTTTGAAATAATTCACTAAATTTCTAGCATTGGAGCCTTTTCCAGAGATTAAAATAACGAGCTTAATAGGTTCTTTCACGGCACAAAAATAATGAAAGGCTTGTGTAATAATAGTTATCCCCATGAATTTCGTTGATAAATAATTCGGAATAATTTTGATATTTACGAGTTTGTTTTTTTCTTTGCAGGCTTAAAACCTTTAAAATAAAATAAGATGTCTGATATCAGAAGTAAAGTGATTGCAATCATTGTAGACAAATTAAATGTTGAAGAATCTGAAGTAACGGATGGAGCAAGCTTCACCAATGACTTAGGTGCTGACTCTTTAGATACCGTAGAATTAATTATGGAATTTGAAAAACAGTTTAGTATTTCTATTCCAGATGATCAAGCAGAAACTATCCAAACTGTTGGAGATGCGGTTTCTTATATTGAAAGCAACGCGAAGTAATTTAACTCAACTTCCAACCTTTTAAGGATTACAGCATGCAATTAAAGCGAGTCGTTGTAACCGGTCTTGGTGCGCTTACGCCTATCGGTAATACTGTTTCAGAATATTGGAATAATTTGTTGGCCGGTAAGAGCGGGGCCGCTCCAATTCAACAATTTGATGCATCGTTATTTAAAACGCAATTTGCCTGTGAGGTGAAGGGCTTTGATGTAGAGCAATTTATTGATAAAAAAGAGGCCCGAAAAATGGACCAATTTACTCAGTATGCAATGGTTTCTGTGATGGAAGCCGTTGATCATTCTGGATTAATTGAGTCTAACCCCAATCTAGATCGCATTGGGGTGGTTTGGGGTTCTGGTGTTGGTGGGCTTAAAACCTTTCAAGACGAATCGAAAGCTTTTTTTGAAGGCGATGGAACGCCGCGATTTAATCCGTTTTTCATTCCAAAAATGATTGCAGACATTGCCGCGGGTCAGATTTCCATAAAATATGGTTTTCGTGGACCGAATTACGTAACAGTATCTGCCTGTGCTTCTTCAAACAATGCGATTATCGATGCATTCAATTTAATTCGACTTGGAAAAGCAGATGCGATTATAACCGGTGGTTCTGAAGCGGCTGTAAACGAAATGGGTATGGGTGGATTTAACGCATTAAAAGCCTTGTCCACGCGGAATGATGATCCCCAAACGGCATCACGGCCCTTCGATTTAGATCGTGATGGTTTTGTATTGGGTGAAGGTGCGGGAGCACTTATCTTGGAAGAGTATGAACACGCAATCAAACGCGGCGCAACGATTTACGCGGAAGTAGTGGGTGGAGGAATGTCTGGTGATGCATATCACATGACTGCTCCACATCCAGAAGGAATTGGTGCAAGAAACACCATGATTGCTGCACTAGAAGATGCAGAGATTAGTCCGGACCAAGTGGATTATATTAATGTGCATGGCACATCTACCCCGTTAGGGGATATCGCTGAAGTAAAAGCGATCCAAGCTGTATTTGGTGAGCACGCATACGCATTGAATATTTCTTCTACTAAATCAATGACTGGTCACTTGTTAGGAGCGGCAGGTGCGATTGAAGCTATTGCTTGTGTCTTGGCTGTTAAAAACGATATCGTTCCACCAACGATTAATCATTTTACGGACGACCCTGAGATTGATCCTAAATTGAATTTTACGTTCAACGCCCCTCAAAAACGCCCCGTAAATTATGCCATTTCGAACACCTTCGGATTTGGCGGACATAACACGAGTGTTGTAGTTAAAAAATTTACTGCATAATTGGCCGTAAAACTCGGATTTCTTTCCCCGAAAAAATCACCAGAAGACCTCTTTCTGATACGATTTATAATCAATCATTTTGGTTATAGACCAAAAACCCTTAGGCACTTTATGCTAGCCGTATCCCATAGCTCTGGGGATATAAAAGATGATATAGAATCGAATGAACGCTTAGAGTTTCTAGGTGATGCAATTCTTGATGCGGTAGTTGCCGAATATTTATTTAAGAAGTTTCCTGGAAATGATGAGGGATATTTAACCAAGTTAAAGTCAAAGGTCGTAAATAGAAAAACCTTGGCATTCATTGGAGAAAAAATGCAGATTCGAGCCGTTTTGAATTATAACCAATCAAGGAATTTGAATATTTCTGCCTTAGAGGGAAATGCCTTTGAAGCAATTATTGGGGCCATTTATTTGGATGGTGGATTTGATGCAGCAAAGAAAAGCCTACAGAATCATGTATTGCGCAAGTTTGTTGACCTAAACAAACTGTTAGAAGAGGAGATTGACTTTAAATCAAGGTTAATTATTTGGTGCCAGAAAAAGCGAATGAAAATAGATTTTATCGTAGTAGACGAACAGCATACGCATGGCGCATGGGAATATGAAGTCTCTATTCAAATTAATAAACGGGATTTTGGAAGAGGAAGAGCGAGTTCTAAAAAGCAAGCAGAGCAAGTAGCTGCCAAGCAAACCTTAGAATTAATCGGAGAAATTTAATTGGTTTTCTTTTTTTTTGTTTCTTTGTAAAAAATTACGCGTATGTGGACAGAATTTGTATATGAACTCGGAGATTTATTTCAGTGGTCGTTTGGATTTTTTGAATTCGTTCAAAATTATTTCAATAACCTACTTATCTTACTAGGGTTTTTTGGGTTTGGATATTGGATGAACATTCAAAACAAACTAAACAAGAAAGCGAATGTACCGGTTGAATCAGCTGAAAACACGGGTTGGTATAAAGACGAAAACAAACAACTTAAGTAAGTTGTAATTATAGTTAATAATAAAAAAGGGAAGCATTTGCTTCCCTTTTTTTATGCATTTAACATTAAAATGTTATTTCTTCTCGCTTGTAACCGCTGCTTTAATTAATTCGCGATTCATTCGGGCAATGTTCTCAATAGAAATTCCTTTTGGACACTCAACTTCACACGCCCCTGTATTCGTACAGTTACCAAAGCCTTCTTCATCCATTTGACGCACCATATTTAACACGCGTTCACGGCCTTCAACCTTACCTTGTGGTAAAAGGGCGTATTGAGACACTTTAGCGCCCACAAAGAGCATCGCAGAGCCGTTTTTGCAGCTTGCTACACATGCACCGCATCCAATACATGCAGCGGCCTCAAAAGCTTTATCTGCGTCGTCTTTTGGAACCGGAATGGCATTGGCATCCATCGTTCGACCAGAGGTGTTAACAGAAACAAAGCCACCCGCTTGTTGAATTCGATCAAACGCTGAACGATCCACTACTAAATCTTTTATGATTGGAAAGGCCTTAGATCTCCACGGCTCCACATAAATGGTATCCCCATCGTTAAACTTACGCATGTGTAATTGACATGTTGTCGTTCCAGTATCTGGTCCGTGCGCTCGCCCGTTAATATACAAAGAACACATCCCACATATTCCTTCACGACAATCGTGATCAAATGCTACGGGAGCGTCATTATTGTTAATGAGTTGTTCATTTAATTGGTCTAGCATTTCAAGAAACGAGCTGTCTGTAGACACACGGTCTAATTTATACGTTTCAAGGCTTCCTTTGGCTTGGCTGTTCTTTTGACGCCAAATTTTAAGGGTAATATTGATAAATTTAGTTGCCATAATTCGTTTCTTTATTTGTAGTTTCTCGCTGCGATTTTAATGAACTCGTATTTTAATTCTTCTTTGTGTAATGTGGCATTTTTTGCATCACTGCCTTGGTATTCCCATGCCGCTACCATTTTGAAGTTTTCGTCATCACGCAAGGTTTCTCCTTCAGCATCTTGGTATTCTTCACGGAAATGTCCGCCGCACGATTCGTTACGATTTAGCGCATCCACGGCCATGAGCTGTCCTAATTCAATAAAATCAGCAACTCGAAGTGCTTTTTCAAGTTCGGTGTTCATTTCATTGGCATCACCCGGAACAAAAACATCCGAATAAAAGGCCTCACGAAGCGCGTTAATTTCATCCACCGCTTCTTTTAATCCAGCTTCACTTCGGCCCATCCCCACTTTATTCCACATGATTAATCCCAGTTTTTTATGGAAATAATCTACTGATTTAGTACCCTTGTTGTTCAAGAATAGCTGAATGCGATTTTTTACCTCTTGCTCTGCCGCTTCAAATTCTGGTGCATCCGTTGAAATTGTTCCTGTTCGTATATCGTCTGCCAAGTAATTTGACAAGGTATACGGTAGAACGAAGTATCCATCAGCCAAACCTTGCATTAACGCGGAAGCACCTAATCGGTTCGCACCGTGATCAGAAAAGTTCGCTTCTCCGGTTACAAAACAACCAGGAATCGTACTCTGAAGGTTATAGTCAACCCAAACTCCACCCATGGTATAATGCACGGCAGGGTAGATTTTCATTGGTGTTTCATATGGGTTTTCATCTGTAATCTTCTCATACATCTGAAACAAGTTCCCGTATTTTTCTTCAATCCATTTTTTTCCTAAGGCAAGAATGGTTTCTTCCGATGGGTTATGGTCTCCTTTAGCGAACGCTGCTTGTTTCCCTTTACTTCTAATTTCTGAGGAGAAATCTAAGTAAACTCCTTCGTTGGTATCATTCGCTTCAATTCCAAATCCGGCATCGCAACGCTCTTTAGCCGCTCTTGATGCCACATCACGTGGAACCAAGTTTCCAAAGGCAGGATATCGTCGTTCCAAGAAATAATCCCGGTCTTCTTCAGCAATCTGAGTTGGCTTTAATCGCCCTTCTCGAATGGCTTCGGCATCTTCTTTTTTTGCAGGAACCCAAATACGTCCAGAGTTTCTTAAGGACTCAGACATCAAGGTTAATTTAGATTGGTTGGTTCCGTGAACCGGAATACATGTGGGGTGAATCTGAACAAAACATGGATTAGCAAAATATGCCCCACGCTTATGCACCTTCCATGCCGCAGACACATTACTTCCCATAGCATTGGTTGAAAGGAAATATACGTTACCGTATCCGCCTGAAGCAATAACCACGGCGTGTGCGCTGTGACGTTCGATTTCACCAGTAATAAGGTTTCTTGCAATAATACCTCGCGCTTTTCCATCAACCACTACCAAGTCTAACATCTCATGTCGGTGATACATTTTCACACGACCCAATCCGATTTGACGGGATAAAGCAGAATAAGCACCTAATAAAAGCTGTTGTCCGGTTTGACCTGCCGCATAAAATGTACGTTGAACCTGAGTTCCTCCAAAAGAACGGTTGTCTAATAGGCCGCCATATTCTCTTGCGAAAGGCACCCCTTGAGCAACACATTGGTCTATGATGTTTCCAGAAACCTCGGCTAATCGGTGCACGTTTGCCTCACGCGCTCGATAATCACCTCCTTTAATGGTGTCATAGAACAAGCGATAAACAGAATCGCCATCATTTTGATAATTTTTTGCGGCGTTAATTCCACCCTGTGCCGCAATAGAGTGCGCTCTACGTGGAGAATCTTGAAAGCAGAAAGCCTTTACATTGTAGCCCATTTCACCAAGTGAAGCCGCAGCAGAGGCTCCAGCCAATCCAGTCCCAACAACAATCACATCGATTTTTGGACGGTTATTTGGCGCCACTAATTTCATGTGGTTTTTATGGTTGGTCCACTTTTCTGATAATGGTCCTTCCGGAATCTTAGCGTCTAATTTTGACATCGGTATATGATTAAATCGTTATTTCAAATAAATTAAAATGGTAATCAAGGCAAATAAGCCCGGTACCGCCAAAGCGAATAGTTTTCCGATGCCTTGAATGATCGGTGTGTATCGCTTGTGGTTTAATCCTAAGGATTGAAACCCGGATGCAAACCCATGCCACAAGTGGAATGCAAGTACTGCCATGGAAACTACATATAAAAGTAGGTAAACAAGTGCCAATTCATTTTTCTTCGGATTAAAAAAGTCCATCACCACGGTATGTAAATCTTTATACCCATCCGTAATTTTTAAATCCGTTTCCTTGTCGTATAATTCTTGGTGATTCTTAATCTTAAACATACATGAGTCTGCTTTATTCATCAAGGGCTGACCTGTTCGTAAATCATAGTACATACCAGAATTTTCTTCTTTTACGCTGAATGGCATGTATTCACCTTTGGTAGTAAGAATGTAGGTGAATTTAATCTTTTGCTGCATTTGCTCTTTCGTAATGGTTTTGTAATGCAACGGAATGTCTTCTTTAATCTTTGCTCTCCACCAAAAATTAGCCATGTGTGTAACAATAAACACTAAAATCAGTGTTCCTAAAACTGCCATGTAGCGAGACGGCAACGAACTGTTTGCTCCTGGTTTGGTATATGCATAGCCCTGAGGTCTTGCCTTTTTATTTTGGTAGGTTAAATAGATTCCTTGAACCGCGTGGAAAATGATAGAAAAATAGGTTACATAGGAAAGCACTTTAATAAACGGATTGTGCGCCATAAAGTAGGCATACTCATTAAAGGCGCGGCGACCTTCTTCCCCTGTTTTCAAAATGAGTTGCATATTTCCTGCTAAGTGGCCAATGAGAAAGGTGCAAAGAAATAGTCCAGTTAAGGCCATCCAAACTTTCTTAATAATGGATGATGATAAGGCGGATCGTACAGACATAGTTTATATTATTATCAGGTGCAAAGTTAAGGTATAGAACAATCGAATGAAAATATGGTTTTTATTTAGAATCATTTTAGATAAGGAGGGTGGATTTCGTTTGGGTTACGGTCAATGTTACGGTACGTCCAACCACGACGGCTTGATTATCTGGTATGTGCCCAATCGGGACATTAAACGCCACGGGGATTCCCAAATCAACTACTTGTTCTAAAATGAGTTCTTCAATTGTTTTTCCAAACGGAACATCGGTGTCCTCCATTTCGGTAAATCCACCGAGAATAAGTCCGCTAATTTGATTAAAGATGCCGGCTAACTTGAACGCATGCAGCATCCGGTCCACTTTGTATATATGTTCTCCGATGTCTTCAATAAAAAGAATCTTATTTTTAAATGTGTAGGATAATTCGGTGCCAATTAAGCTGTAAATAATGGTCATATTCCCCCCGATTAGGCTTCCTTTGGCTGTTCCCATGCAGTTTTCTTTTACTGGCGAGGCTTCCATGATGATGGTTTCACCGAATAGTGCTTTGTGTAAGGTTTCTTTGGCCTCCATGGATCCTTCTGTAAATCCGAGGGGCATGATGGCATGAATACTTTCCACGCCCAGTTGATTTATTTTTTGGTGAAATACGGTTACATCGCTAAATCCGACAATCCATTTTGGGTTTTGTTGAAAGGCGGTCCAATCGAGCTCTTCTACGATTCTTACGCAGCCATAGCCTCCTCTTGCACATAGAATTGCTTTGATTGAGGGGTCATCTAATCCGTGTTGGAAATCGGCTAAGCGTTCCGCATCCGTACCAGAAAAATAAGCCGCTCGCCCCAAACAATGCGGGGCAACACGAACGTTTAACCCCCAAGTTTCAAGCGTTTTTTTTGCCTCCAACACAACGGATTCTTCAATGGCTTTGGCCGGAGCGGTAATGTATATGGTATCACCCGGCTGGAGAAAGGGCGGCTGGATCATTGCGTTTGAATTAAATGGGTTGCAAGCACTAAATCTAAAGGCGTGGTGATTTTTATGTTTTCATCGTTGCCAAATACCGTGTAAATTTCTTTCCCAAGGCGTTCTACTAAGCTGGCATCATCCGTTACGTTTTCGTCAAACGGTAGGGCATACGCGTTTTTTAGTAATTCCACATGAAAACATTGGGGTGTTTGTACATGCTGGTAGGCTGACCGATTGACCGCCTCTGAACCCGTGGCGGTTTTTTTTCGAAGGGATTCTTTTAAGTCTACTACCGGGATCACAGCGGAATGTAAAGCCATCGTTGACCCAAGTCGATCCACGGTTTCTTTCGTGATAAACGGCCTTACTGCATCGTGTACTGCAACCCATGGCGTTTCAACGTGGCCGAGCGCATTTTTTACGGAGTTGTACCGTTCTTTTCCGCCTGCAACAAACTTACATCGTTCCATTAACCCGGCTTCTTGTAAGAAGGGTAACATGTAATCCATCCACTCCGGAGCCATGGCCAGTATAAATTTTGGCTGATGAAAATGCTGGTTTAGGGCCTTTAGTGTATAAAACAAGATTGGTTTTCCTTCGATTTCCAGGTATTGTTTCGGGCGATTTGCGCCCATTCGACTACCAACACCTCCCGCAGGGACAATAAGGGTCCAATTGTTCATGGTCAAAAATAACAATAATACCGAATGGAATTCGCGATCGAATTAAGCTTATTTGTGGGCTTTTCCTACCTTTGTATAAATCAAAGCATTCACGTGAAGTCAGACCAAGCACTCGTCATTTACAATAGTTTATCTGGAAAAAAGGAAACGTTTATCCCCTTGCATGAGGGTCATGTAGGCATGTATGTGTGTGGACCAACCTTGTATAGTGAACCGCACATGGGCAACATGCGCACCTTCATCAACTTTGATTTTATTTATCGCTGTTTATTGCATTTGGGATTTAAGGTGAAATATGTACGAAATATCACGGATGCCGGACATATCACAAACAGTGCTGGACAAGAAGTAGATAGCATTGGATCTGCAGCGCGCCTGGAGCAAGTTCAATCCTTAGAAATTGTCTACAAATACAATGTTAAATTTCAAGCGCTTCAGCAGTTATACAACTTGTTGCCGCCGAGTATAGAACCCACAGCAACGGCTCATATTCAAGAACAAATTGAGGTCATCGAACAAATTATCGAAAACGGCTTTGCCTATGTAGTCAATGGGTCGGTTTATTTCGATGTAAAGTCCTACATGCAACACCATAATTATGGGGCCTTGAGTGGAAGGAAAGTAGATGAGCTAGAACAGGAAACTCGGTCGCTCAATGCACAAGATGAAAAGCGCTTTTTTGCGGATTTTGCGCTGTGGAAAAAAGCAAACCCTGAAGATATGCAGGTTTGGCGTTCTCCGTGGGGCAACGGTAACCCAGGATGGCACATAGAATGTACGGCCATGTCTACCAAATATCTAGGGAAGCAGTTTGATATTCACGGTGGGGGCTTGGATTTAAAATTTCCACACCACGAGGACGAAATCGCTCAAAATTGTGGTTCTTTCGGGTGTAATCCCGCACGGTATTGGATGCATGCTAACATGCTGAACGTCAATGGGCAGAAAATGAGTAAGTCCTTTGGGAATTATTTTCTACCGAAAGAAATTATTGATGGAACCTCGACCCTTTTTACTAAGCCATATCCCGCAACGGTTGTTCGGTTCTTTATGTTACAAGCCCACTATCGAAGCACCTTAGACATTACTGAAGAAGCACTTAACGCGTCAGAAAAGGGGTTTGAACGCTTGATGGAAGGACTTTCTTTACTAGAAAAGCTTACCCCAAGTAGCAGCTCCTCGTTTGAGGTGGATAAGGTACTAAGCGCTGCAGAGGCTGCGATTTGTGATGATTTTAATGCGCCAATATTAATCGCCTCCTTGTTCGATGCGGTAAAATATATTCATGCCATAAACGAAGGAAAGGAACAATTAACCCAGGAAGATTTATTGCGGTTTAACCAAGCCATGAAGGCATTTGTTCAGGATGTGTTGGGTATAGAACCTTCAAAAAAGGAAGAAAACCAGCGGCTTTCTGGTGTAATGGATATGGTTATCACCTTGCGTCAACAAGCACGTGAACAAAAAGATTGGACCACATCCGATATGATTCGGGATGGTCTTACAAAAGCAGGAATTCAAATGAAGGACAGTAAAGACGGAACCACTTGGTCGTAATATGGCACTAATTAAATCATGTAGGGGAAACTCCCCCGTTTTTGGATCGAATTGCTACCTCGCTGAAAATGCAACAGTTGTAGGTGATGTGGTAATGGGTGATCAATGTTCGGTATGGTTCAATGCCGTAGTTCGCGGTGATGTAAATAGCATACGAATAGGAGATCAAGTAAACATTCAAGACGGTGCGGTGTTGCATTGCACCTTTGAGAAAACCACCTTAACGATTGGGAACTCCGTTTCCATTGGCCATAATGCCTTAGTGCATGGTTGTACCATTGAGGACTTTGTCTTGGTAGGTATGGGTGCCATTGTTATGGACAATTGCCATATTGAATCAAACTGTATTATTGCCGCGGGTTCTGTGTTATTAGAGGGTACACGGGTTGAATCTTGGAGTATTTACGCTGGGGTTCCTGCTAAAAAAGTAAAAACCCTATCCCCGGAACTCTTTGCAGGGGAAGTGGAACGAATCAGTAAAAATTACGTACGCTATGCCAGCTGGTTTAGTGGTGAGGAATCGTAGGGCTTTTTTTTGTTACTTTGTTAAAAATATACATATGAAAAAATTGTTGTTGTTTTCGTTGGTAAGCCTATTGGTTTTTGGTTGTGCAAAGTATCCTGACGGTGGATTACATACGTTTATGAAGAGAAATATCATGGGAACCTGGAAGCTGAACGGATATTATTTAAATAACTTCGATTACAGCGATACCATTTTAATACAAAACCTGCAAGAAACGTTCAATGAAGGCGGGGGGTTCAATAGAAATTACATTGATAACAACGGCGTATATCACACCTACGGTGGCGGATGGGATGTGGCAGCTGAAAAATCAGTGCTTAAGGTTTTTTCGGATAGCACGTATCAAATCACCCCTTCAGCTTCCGTAATCACTAAAAACTTTACGATAGATCGCTTAACCAAGAAAGATCTTTGGTATTCATTCGAGGCAGGTAGTGGAAAACACCAATTACGATTTAGCAAGATTAAATAAGGAATGAAATACCATCAAATAGACCGCGAACTTTTTATTGCTAACCGAGCAAAGTTCATTCAGCACATGACTTCTAATACCTTGGCGGTATTTAATTCTAATGATATTTATCCCATTTCTTCGGATGCAACCATGCCTTTTCAGCAGCATCGAGATATTTTTTATTTATCGGGCGTAGATCAAGAAGAATCTATTCTAGTTTTATTTCCAACGGCAAGTAATCCCGCCCATCGGGAGGTATTGTTTCTTCGTGAAACCAATGAAACCATTGCCATTTGGGAAGGAGAGAAACTAACCAAAGCAAAGGCGCTTGAAACCTCAGGCATTAAAACCGTGTATTGGTTATCTCAATTCTCGACGATATTCAAGCAGTTAATGGCGGAAGCGCAGGGGATCTATCTCAACACGAATGAACACCTTCGCGCCAATACCGAAGTGGAGACGCGTGAAGATCGATTTATAAAGCAAGTAAAAGCAGATTACCCAGCCCATCACGTGTATAAATCAGCACCGATCTTACACAAAACACGATCCATCAAAGAAGCGGCTGAACTTACGCTCATGCAAACCGCTTGCGACATCACGGAAAAAGGATTTCGTCGTGTCTTGGATTTTGTTAAACCGGGCGTGTGGGAATATGAAATTGAAGCAGAATTCGCGCATGAATTTCTAAGAAATCGTTCTCAAGGGTTTGCCTATACGCCAATTATTGCTTCGGGTAAGAATGCATGTGTTTTACATTATATTGAGAATAATCAACAATGTCAGGATGGCGATGTAATGTTGCTGGATGTGGGGGCAGAATATGCCAATTATTCTTCCGATTTAACGCGCTGTATTCCAGTGAATGGACGCTTCACACCACGTCAAAAAGCTGTGTATAATGCGGTGCTTCACGTGAAAAATGAAGCAACGAAATTATTAGTCCCAGGTACCATCATGGCCGAATATCACAAGCAAGTGGGTACGTTGATGGAGGAGCAATTGGTGAATCTTGGCTTAATTTCCATGGAAGACATTAAATCACAAGACCCGGCTTGGCCTGCGTACAAAAAATACTTTATGCATGGCACATCGCACTTCCTTGGGTTAGACACCCACGACGTAGGACTTTGGTACGAACCGATTCAAGCGAATATGGTCTTTACCGTAGAACCAGGAATTTACATTCCAGCTGAAGGCCTAGGGATTCGGTTAGAGGATGACGTGGTGGTTCAGGCCAGTGGTCAACCCCACAATTTAATGCGTAACATACCGATTGAGGCGGAAGCGATAGAAGACCTCATGAACCGTGGCTAAACTGCTGCATTATCAAGCAATCGGCGAAGGACCGGTAACGGTATACTTACATGGCTTTTTAGAGTCTTCCACCATGTGGGAACCCTTGAATTTAGCCAACATTCCAGGAACACATTTGCTAATCGATTTACCCGGTCACGGGAATTCACCCCTTGTTGACACGGTAAACGAGCCGAGCATTCGTTTTATGGCGGATGAGGTAGAGAAGGTGTTAGTTCACCTTAACATTCAAGATTACAGGATCGTTGGTCACAGCATGGGCGGCTATGTAGCCATCGCATTGTTCGCTCATGCGGCATGTAAGCCAAGCCGTGTTACCTTATTAAATTCGAATTATTGGTCAGACAGCGAGGCCAAGCAAGCGGATCGAGTGCGGGTTGCGCGCATCGCGTATACCGGAAAGCAATTGTTCATCAATGAGGCAATCCCTAATTTATTTACGGATCCAGCAGCGTTTAAGGAACAAATTACGGCATTGAAACGCGAAGCGGAAACCATGACATCGGATGCAATCGCCTATGCGGCTTTAGCAATGCGCAGCCGCACCGATTACACGGAATTAGTGGCTCACATACCAACTAGCATTCAGATCATCCATGGCGCCTTGGACCGCCTAGTAAGCGCAGAAGAATTACAGGTTCGCTTAACCGCCTTAAACGGTGCGACATTACCCGAAGTCGTTATCATACCACATGCGGGTCACATGGCCCACTGGGAAGCGACAAGTGATGTACATATGGCTTTGTTTCCGTTTTAAGCCTATAAACTGAAAAAACCATTTTTTATTTAAGTTTAAAGACTTATATTTGTCTTGTTATTTTAATCTTAAAGACTTATGAAAAGCGCGAAACAACAGTTGATTTTGTCCCAGACAGATCAAAAAATAGGCGTATTACAAGTACTTCGAGGGGTGCCTGTTCCTCCAAAAGGTTGGTTACATACCCTCAGAACAGCACTGCAAATGTCTTTACGTCAATTAAGTGCCAAAGCATCCATTACGCCTCAAAGTTTGAAGGACATGGAGACCCGTGAAGTAGCAGGGACAATTACTTTAAACACATTACGAGATGTCGCCAATGCAATGGATATGCAATTAGTTTATGGCTTTGTTTCCAAGCACGAATCGTTGGAGCAAATGATAGAGAAACGGGCTAAAGAATTGGCAACAGAAATTGTAATGCGTACCAATAACACGATGGCCTTAGAAGACCAACAAAATTCAAAAGAACGCATCGCTCAAGCAATCGCTCAAAAAACAGCAGAAATCAAATTTGAAATGCCTAAGTATTTATGGGATTAAACAGTGATTACATAGATGGGCAAACACCCCTGAATGAAGAAGAACAGAACGGACTACTCATTCCTTCCATTACTACCCGTGAAGAATTAGACGAGTTCGAGCAACTTAACATTGAAAAAGCCATTCAATGGACCTTTGGTAAGAAATGGAAAGCGGAGCAACTGTTCTCTGAAAAGTTTGTCAAAGACTTACACAAACGTATGTATGGCGAAGTTTGGAAATGGGCAGGTGCGTTTCGGGAATCCGAGAAAAATCTTGGAATCAAGAGTTATTTAATTCCTGCCGAATTAAAAGTGCTTTTGGATGATGCTATATTTTGGGTGCAAAACGACACATATTCTCCTGACGAATTGGCGATTCGGTTCAAACATCGTTTGGTGAGCATACACTGCTTCTCCAATGGGAATGGTAGGCATTCACGTTTAATGGCAGACTTAATCATGGAAAAATTATTTAATGCAACATTTTTTTCTTGGGGCAGTTCTAATTTGGTAAAAGCTACCGAGACAAGAAAAGCATACATTAAAGCGGTTAAAATGGCAGATAAACAAGATTTACAACCTCTAATTGTCTTTGCAAAATCTTAGCCCAAGATTTAAATAGTTTCCTGGGTGCGGGTTTAAACCCGCACCCAGGGAAAGTGATTGCCATGATTTTAGGGAGTATACGCCAAGGTTTAGTTCAACATAGCGAAGCGACGTTGAACGTATGAACCCGAGGGGTGAACGTCAACCAAATTGAAAACCAAACGCTGCTTGTAATTAGGGATTACTCGCTACGCTCGTGAACCCAAGGGGGGGATGCTTCAAAACCATTGAAAAGCCAGTTGCTGCGTGGTATTAGGGAGTATACGCCAGGGCTTATGAACCCGAGGGGGGATGCTTCAAAACCATTGAAAAGCTACCACTTCGTGGTTTCTCTTTTTTATTTCTGGCCATTCACCCAAGCAAGCTTGGCTCTGTCCTTAAATAAAAAAACCTAGCGATGCTAGGCTTTTCAAAGGTTTTGGCGGAGAGAGAGGGATTCGAACCCTCGATACACTTTTGGCGTATACACACTTTCCAGGCGTGCTCCTTCAACCACTCGGACACCTCTCCAATGCAGGCACAAAGGTATTCCATTTTTTCGGTGTAACAAAACGCCTGTTCTTGCCGTAAAATAATTTCGTGATTTTCAGTTTGGTTAAGCGCGATTTCACATAAATTAGCAAAATTTTTTTCATGTCTGGTTCTTATCATAAAATCTCGTTTGCCGGTGTCCTTATTACCATTGGAATTGTTTTCGGTGACATTGGTACTTCACCACTC
This sequence comes from Crocinitomicaceae bacterium, assembly GCA_044353585.1. Taxonomy (GTDB): domain Bacteria; phylum Bacteroidota; class Bacteroidia; order Flavobacteriales_D; family Crocinitomicaceae; genus UBA952. Next base: position 93,048 of record JBILBR010000007.1, read on the forward strand.
TATGTTTTTCAAGCTATAACCGGACAAGGAGCCCATTTAAGTAGAGATTTTGTGGTAGGTGGATTATCCTGTGTGATATGGACCTTGATCCTGCTCGCCACCATCAAGTACATTTATTTTGCGCTCAATGCAGATAACAACGGCGAAGGAGGAATTTTTGCCCTCTTTGCCTTACTGAAAGAACGAAATGTTCGTTGGGTGGTTATTCCAGCACTCATCGGCTGTGCTACCTTGCTGGCGGACGGGTTCATTACTCCCGCCATTTCCATTTCCTCTGCTGTGGAAGGCATTAATAACATTAATCCCGATGTGCCCGTGATCCCCATTGTCGTTGGAATCATCATTGCCTTGTTTACAATTCAACAGTTTGGCACATCTGCCATTGGAAAGGCCTTTGGTCCAATTATGGTCATTTGGTTCTCATACCTTGCTTATTTGGGGGCTATAAATATTTATAAAAACCCAGCAGTCTTAGCTGCATTTAATCCCTACGAAGCTTTTCATTTTGTAACTACTGTTCCCGGAGGGTTTGCTGCCTTGGGGGCAGTATTTCTTTGTACCACCGGAGCAGAAGCACTGTACTCCGATCTAGGCCACTGCGGTAAAGGAAACATTCGCATCAGTTGGGCGGTGATTTCTGCCGTATTAGTGTTTCATTATTTGGGTCAAGCAGCCCTATGTACTTCTGAAGGCTTTACCTTGGCTAAAGGAGCAACCGTATTCTATAGCATGGTACCAAAAAACCAATTAATTTTTGCGGTAATTATTGCTACGGCGGCTACCATTATTGCGTCCCAGGCCCTAATCACGGGGGTTTTCACCCTAATGAATGAGGCCATCAAGTTAAAGCTTTGGACCAACCTCAAAGTGAAGTTTCCCTCCGATCACCAAGGACAGATTTACATTCCCTTTATTAATTGGGTGTTGATGCTGGGGTGTCTTTTGGTGATTTGGTTCTTTGGAAAATCCGAGAAAATGGAAAGTGCCTACGGCTTAGCTATTACCATCAATATGGTTATGACCTCTCTCCTCTTGGTGGTATTGTTGTATCTCACCAGTCCACGCTTAAAGCATTTTTATGGGGTGGTTTTTTTAGTGTTTACCTTCATCGAATGCATCTTCTTATTCTCTAATTTAGGGAAAGTCGTTCATGGCGGATGGTTTACCTTGGCCCTTGCTAGTTCATTTTTTGCATTGTTATTCCTTTACTACAAGGCGCGTGAATTGCGAAGAAATATTACTGAATACCTTCCGATGACTGCGGTTACACCCTTGTTAGAGGCGGTTAGTAAAGATAAATCAATCCCGTATGAGGCCACCAACCTGGTGTTTCCAACGCGGAGTAATTCCCATGACAAACTGGATTTAACGGTATATCATTCCCTGTTCATGAAGCGCCCACGCAAAGCCGGTGTGATTTGGTTTCTCCATTTAGATATCCTGAATGAACCGTGGGGAGTCCACTATTCCGTTCACGAAGTAATTGACGGGTCTTGCTATTACGTCTCCTTACAATTAGGATTTAAAGAAGAACACCGCATTGAATATATGATGCGTAAAATTCATTGTACTATGGTCGAGAAAGGCGAACTCACCAATGAAAGTGTATTTGAATGCATTAAAGACCGAGTGGGTAAAGTAGATTTTAAATTTATTGTATTGAATTCTAGAGTATCCACGGATAATGCGCTTACCGCGTTTCAAATCTTGTGTGTTAAAGCCTATCGCTTCGTTAAATCTACCGGGTTAAAGCCTGCGGAAGATTTCGGACTGGATAAAACCAATGTTGAGGTGGACTATATACCAATTTCAGTTACAGCACAGGTGAATCAAGAACTGACAGAAGACTACGAGGACTATTCAGCTACAAAGAAGTGCTAATCAAAGCCTAGGCTAAGCGCTTTCTCCAGCGATTACCGTACAAAAACCGGCTTGATGGGGATTGGTTGAAGTTCCTAAATACCACATTAATTTAGTCAGTGCGGCTTCGGTAGTAAGGTCTGTACCGTTCCAAGCGCCTAATTCGGCCAATAAATGCCCGGATGCGTATTTCCCCGGTTGGATACTTCCGCTCGTGCATTGGGAAATCGTAACAAGAATTCCACCTTGTTCCACATAGGCAGATAATACCTTGGCAAAGGCTTCGTGATTTGGGGTATTCCCAGAACCAAAGGCTTCAATGACCACGGCACGGTGTACTTCTGGGTTAAATACCGATTCGTAGGCACTGAGATTAATGCCGGGATATAGTTTAATTAATCCTACACGAGCGTCGAGCTGCTTAAAATATGCTGTGTTGGTCTTCGGGTGCTCAAGTAACTCATTCGTGTGAATTTCAATTTCAACCCCCGCAACCCCTAGTAAGGGATAGTTCGGAGAATCAAAGGCATCAAATTGGTGTGCAGAAATTTTAGATACTCGATTGCCCCTAAATAATTTCGACTGAAAGAATACGGCAACTTCTTGCAGCAACGGTTTTCCTGTACTCCCTTTTTTACCCGCGATTTCTAACGCGGCTAAGAGGTTTTCTTTACCGTCGGAACGTAATATTCCAACAGGAAGTTGAGATCCCGTGAGTACGATTGGCTTAGCTAAGCCTTGAATCATAAAACTCAAGGCAGACGCCGTATAGGCCATGGTATCTGTTCCGTGCAAGATAACGAACCCATCCACAGTGGCTTCATGTTGTGCTATGAGCTCCACCAGTTCAATCCAATGTGCGGGTTGCATGTGTGAGGAATCGATCGGTTGAGCAATACTTATTGGAATAACCTCAAGATCTAAGCGTGCAATTTCAGGAATTTGCTGATGAATGTAGTCAAAGTCCAAGGATTGTAATTCTCCAGTACTCGGGTTGGCCATCATTCCTATCGTACCCCCGGTATAGATTAGTAAAATGCGTGGTTTCATAGGTGTTGCACATTAAGATTAAACAAGCGCCGAGCATTTTCAGAGGTTATTTTGTTTACCTCTGTAACAGGAATCGCTAGCACATTACTCAAGGCATCGGCAATGTGAATTAAATAAGAGGGTTCATTTCGTTTTCCCCGGTGCGGTGTAGGAGGCAAGTAGGGTGCGTCCGTTTCTAAAACGATGCGATCCAACGGTAGTGTTTTTACTACTTCCGCTAATCCACTATTCTTATACGTTAGTACACCACCAATCCCAAAATAAAAAGAAGGATGCGTTCGAAGGATATATTCCGCCTGGTCTTTTGTGCCTGTAAAACAATGAAACACGCCACGAAGTTCGGTATCTTGGTAATCAGAGAGCACTTCGAATAGCGGGTCAAAAGCATCCCTAACGTGAATAGCAATCGGCAGCTTATAACTTAAGGCCCATTCAATTTGTTGATTCAAGGCCTGTTTTTGTTCTGTAAGGAATTGTTTGTCCCAATAAAGGTCCATCCCTATTTCACCAATCGCAACAAGCTTTTCATGATGTGTTTTAAGCAGTTCACCCAAAGTTTTCAACTGGTCATTTACATCTTCCTTTACATAACACGGATGCAACCCGAGCATAGGTGAACAAGGAATAATAGGGTTGTTGAGTACACTTAATAAGGGTTCCCAAGAATCCACATCAATATTCGGGAGTAAAATCTGCGTTACCCCAGCCTCTTTCGCTCGATGCAATACCTCTTCAAGTGATGGGAGAAAGGATTCTTCGTACAGGTGACAGTGGGTATCAATCATTTGATTTAGCTTGACGTTTTTCCCAATTCCACGCGTCGTTCAAGGCATCTTTCACACTCCGTTTAGCGCTCCAACCAAGCGTCGTATTTGAATAGGAAACATTCGCGAAGATTTCAGTGATATCACCCGAACGCCGCGATCCCATGTGATACGGAAGATCCATGCCAGAAACTTCATTGAAGTATTGAATCATTTCGAGCACAGAAGTGCCTTTCCCTGTTCCAATATTAAATACAGCTAATGGGTTTTCGCTGGTAAACAATAGCGCACGCACATGGGCATCTGCTACGTCACAAACGTGTACATAATCCCGAATACAGGTTCCGTCTGGGGTAGGGTAGTCGTTTCCAAATACGGTCAGGTGGGAACGAATTCCTGCGGCCGTTTGTGTGATGTATGGCAATAGATTATTCGGGATTCCAACCGGAAGCTCCCCAATTAATCCACTTGGGTGTGCACCAATCGGGTTGAAATATCGAAGGCAAATCGTTTGAAAGGGCACGGAATTTCGGTGTACATCTTCAATAATCTGTTCACCCATCCATTTGGTGAATCCGTATGGTGATTCGGGTAAGCGTTTTGGCGTCGTTTCAAACACTTGCTTTTGTTCCGGCTCTCCGTAGACGGTGCAAGAGGAGGAAAACACGAATTTCGGAATGGAATACCTGCTACACGCCTCTAACACATTCATTAATCCGATGAGGTTATTCTGATAATATTGAAGTGGAACTTCACACGATTCACCTACGGATTTGTAGGCAGCAAAGTGAATTACGGCCTCGAAAGAATGGGCATCAAACACCTTAAACAACGCGTTTTTATCGCAAATATCTATGGGAATAAATGAAAAACCTTCATCCGTTAATTGGGCTAATCCATCAAGAATTACCCTGGAACTGTTTCGTAAGTCGTCTACAATAACGGGATAAAAGCCTTGATCTACCAACGAAACGATGGTGTGAGAACCGATGTATCCTGCGCCTCCCGTAACGAGTACTTGCTTCATAAGGTAAAGGTAAACATTTCTTAAGGACCATAAACGTGAACAAATATTCTACACGAACGTTTTCTTTGCATGTTCAAATGGTGTTGTGCGCTCCTCCTTGTTGGTTTGTTTAACAAAGAAAGCGTGAGTTTAGAAGTTAACGTGAGTGGATTCCCTTCCAATAAGGGACAAGCGTATGTAGCCTTGTTTAATTCGAGTGAAACCTTTCCAAGCTATGGCAAGCAACTCAAAGGCAAAATAGTAGCCATCGAGCAGCTTAAGTGCAAAGTGACCTTTACGAATTTAACGCCCGGTTCCTATGCGATTGCAGTATATCACGACGTAAACAAAAATGATAAACTGGATAAAAACGTACTTGGAATGCCCACCGAGTCTTATGGGTTTTCAAATAATGCCCGAGCTACCTTTTCTGCGCCCAGTTATCAGGATGCAAAGGTATCCTGCCTGAAGGACAAATCAATCAACATTGTGGTTAAGTGAACTTAACAAAAATAAAATTCTAGCATAACACCTAACGTTTTGTTAATGAGCACTTTTGATGCGTGAAATATACGCATGAAGTAGTGGTGATTTCTGATGTACATCTAGGCACGTATGGCTCGGCAGCATCGGAACTCGTCTCGTATTTAAAGCGAATCAGACCCAAAACCCTCGTGTTAAATGGCGATATAATCGACATTTGGCAATTCAGTAAAAAGTACTTTCCAGAATCTCACCTCAAGGTAATCAGAGAAATTATTCGCTTAATGAGCAGCGGTACGCAAGTGCATTATATATTAGGCAATCACGACGAGGCGCTGCGTAGGTTTACTGGTTTTGATTTAGGAAACCTAACCTTAGATAACAAGTTGGTATTGGATTTACCGACAGGAAAAGCGTGGATTTTTCACGGGGATGTTTTTGATTATTCCGTGCGGCAATCAAAGTGGATTGCCAAGTTGGGAGGCAAGGGCTATGATTTATTGATTCTGCTTAACACCATGATCAACTGGACCCTCTTGAAACTTGGAAAGGAACGGATCTCTATTAGCAAGCGGGTTAAAGACAAGGTTAAGGGAGTAATTGCCTATGTAAATAACTTTGAGCAAAATGTTGCAGAAATCGCACGAGAAAACGGATATAAATATGTGGTTTGTGGTCACATTCATCAACCGGCTATTAAAGTATTCTCAGATTTAGAAGGTAAGGGTGAAGTAACCTACTTAAATTCAGGGGATTGGGTAGAAAATCACACGTCTCTAGAATATGTGGACGGAAAATGGTCCATTTATCAATATAAAGAAACCAAAGAATTTCATCCTGAAGCGGAATTAAAACCAATTAACATTGATTTATCGATGATCCTTGAGGAACAGGTAATGTCATGAAAATTTTATACGCCATACAAGGAACGGGAAATGGTCATTTGAGTAGAGCCATCGCACTGTTGCCGACTTTAAAACAACGCGGTGAAGTTGATGTATTAATCAGTGGAAATCAATCACAATTATCCTTCCCGTCCCAAATAAGGTATAAATGTTATGGATTAACCTTTGTTTCTTCAGCGAAGGGAGGAATCGATATATTAAAAACGATAAAAGGGCTCAAGCCCTTTCGGTTTTTGAAGGAAGTTTGGACACTACCTGTTGATGAATACGACCTTGTAATATCAGATTTTGAACCCGTAAGTGCGTGGGCTTGTAAACTAAAAGGAGTTACTTGCATTGAACTTAGTCATCAGGCCGCTGTCAGGGCTGCTGGTAGTCCGCAAACTCCGCTTTGGTTTCCGCTTGGACGTTGGATCATTAGAAATTATTGTCCTAGTAAATTACGCGTTGGATTCCATTTTGAGGCATTTACTGAAAATACATTTTATCCAATAATTCGTCAGGAAATACTTAGTGCAGAGCCGATACAGGGATCCTATACCTTGGTATATTTGACGGCATTCAACCGTAGTTTTTTAACAGCTTATTTTTCGGAAATCCCGGGTAAGTTTAAGATTTATTCAAAAGATATTAAGCACATTGAAACAGTTGACAATCTTGTTTTTTGTCCGCTGGGCACCGATGAATTTTTAACCGATTTAATTACTGCAAATGGAGTAATATGCGGTGCGGGGTTTGAATTACCAGCAGAGGCTTTGTTTTTGAATAAAAAACTTTTAGTTATTCCGTACGCGAATCATTTTGAACAGCATTGCAATGCGCAGGCTTTAAAGCAATTAGGTGTTCAGGTTTTATTTGATTTAGACAAGACTACTCAAGCGCAACTTATTACGTGGTGTATGGAAGAGAACGCGGTGGAGTACCGTTGGACAAATCATTTGGAGCTTGCCTTAGATCGGGTGTTCGATGCCGTGCAAGACATGACTAATGCTGTTCCAGTAATCGATTAATTATTTTCTTCTGGGGTATACTTTGCGTATAAATTACGTTGCGCATGAAACGGAGGTCCTTCTGTGCGTCTGTATTCGTTTTTCATATCGGAAGTAATCCAACGTGATTTTACCGTTCCACGCCATTGAAAGTCAAAAATCTCTGTGATTTCTGCCTGAATGCTTGGGTCAAAGATGGGGGTAGCTACTTCAATGCGGTAATCCAGGTTTCGCTCCATTAAATCAGCACTTCCTATGTAAAATAAAGGATTCCCATCATTTCCAAACACCATGCATCGTGCATGTTCTAAATAACGGTCTACAATACTAATTACAGTCAAGTTCGGGTTCTTCTTTAGGTTCGTTTTTAAACAACAGATTCCTCTAACAATCATTTCCACACGAACCCCGGCCATACTTGCTTCAAGTAACTTTTCAATCATTTGTCGGTCGGTGAGGTTGTTCAATTTAATTCGTATAAAAGCAGGCTTTTTGGCCTTCGCTAGAACAATTTCTTTGTCTATTAGTTGAACAATTTTTCTTCTGTAATTAATAGGTGAAACCATTAAATGACGGAAACTAACACGTTCCATGTTGTTTTCAAGTAATTTAAACACTTTACCCACTTCGGTCACTACACGTTTTTCTGCAGTTAATAAAGCAAAATCCGTATAGATGCGAGAGGTTCGTTCATTAAAATTCCCCGTGCCCACATAGGCAATGGAAAGATCTTTCCCTTTATCCTGTCGTTTAATGTATAAGAGTTTGGAATGGACCTTAAGGTTTGGGGCACCGTATATTACCTTCGCGCCATGTTCCTTTAATTGGTTAGACCACTGCAGGTTGTTTTCTTCATCAAAACGGGCTTGTAATTCCATAACCACCACCACTTGCTTTCTATTGTATATGGCGGCGATAAGTGCCCGCATGATTTGCGAGTCTGGTGCTAAGCGATATACATTGATTTTAATCTCAGAAACCAAAGGATCGATGGCGGCTTCGCGCAAGACATCAATGATGTAGTCAAATTTTTGATATGGAAAATGTAAAAACACATCGCGCTCTTGAATCCGCTCAAGGATTTGGTGCCCAGATTCCAGAAAGGCATGTGGATGCGGTGGTTGTGGTGCAAAGAGTAAATCTTTTCGATTAAAATCAGGAAATTGAAGGAAATCTTTAAAATTATGGTATTTCCCACCGGGGATAGCATTAGTTGCTTTTTTTAATTCAAGGCAATTCAATAGATAAACCAATAAGTCTTCCGGCATAAATTCATCGTATACAAAACGCACAGGAGTCCCTTTTTTTCGTTTCTTCAAACTCCGTTCAATTTTTTCAGAGTAAGATTGGGTTACATCATCATCCAAATCCAATTCAGAATCTCTGGTGAATTTGAAGGTGTATGCACTAATTTTATCTGAGGGCAACATCGAGAAGATGTTCGATAAATGAAGCCTTATGATATCATCTGCAAGAATAAAAAAGGAATCTTTTCCTTCGGTCATTACATGAAAACGTGCCTTTCCTGGAGGGATTTGAAGAATTGCATACCGATTCGCGAGGCCCTTTTTTTGAATTTTTATTGCCAGATAGATCGCGTCATCTCGTAAATCCGGAAATGCCGCCTTTTTATCGAGAATAATAGGAAACAACATGTGCTTGAAGGTTTCCTTAAAATATTGGGAAACTTGTTTCGTCAAACTGGGGGTTATCGTATGTTCATCCACCAAATAAATTCCTTCATTTATGAGTTGTTGAGTCAAGTGTAAATAACACGATTCAAACAGTTCTTGCTGATGCAGGACTACTTTTCGGATGTCTTTATAGAGTTCTTCTGCCGTACCGTCGTATCCATACACCTTTTTTTGTTTGAGGTTTATCATTCGTCTAACCCCTGCAACACGAACCCTAAAAAATTCATCTAGGTTATTGGAATAGATCCCAAGAAATCGAAACCGCTCAATTAAAGGTACTTTTTCATCACGAGCTTCTTGCAATACTCGTGCATTAAAACTAAGCCAACTAAGTTCTCGATTTATAGTCTTCATGTTCATTACCGCGGGTTTCATGTGCCAAGATACAACAGCAAGATTAACCCTATATTAATCGATTAAACTATTCAAATTCGAAAAGTGCTGCCCCTTTTTCAACTACAGCACCCGCCTCAACATGAATGGTCTTCACTTTTCCGATTCCACTTGATTTTAAGGTGTTTTCCATTTTCATGGCCTCTAAGGAAATTAACGGAGTTCCTGCATCAACATCCTCTCCCACAGCAACGAGCACATTAATGATTCGTCCCGGCATTGGTGCATTAAAACTTTTAATCTTTCTAACCTTTGGTTTATCCATGCCAAGCTGATGGATCAACTCATCCAAGGCATGTTTTTTTCGAATATGAAACACCCGGTGATTTATTTTAAGTACTAACTGTTGCGCTTCACTTAAATCTGAAATTACTTCCCCGTGATACTCTTGTCCTTCAAAATCTAAGGTGAAAAATCGATGGTCTATCCAACGGATGGCCGCTCCTTCTGAAGTTGCCGTTTCTTTTTGGTCAAAAATCCAAGTCATGCGTTTTTATTTAGTGTAAATATAAAATCATTAGGCTCAAGAATTTCTTCTTGAATTAACCCGGTAAAGTCGTCTGTCATCAGTTCGAATTCGTTAGCCAACACTTCTTCACCAATGTAGTTTAAATGCCTTGAAATTCCGAGTTGCACTTCTTCACTACCTCGATACTGTACCCGAATTTTGTCGGTGACCTCAAACCCACCGTCTTTTCGAGCATTTTGTATGCGATTAACCACTTCTCTTGCAATTCCCTCTCCCTTTAATTCGGGCGTAATCTCAACATCCAAAGCAACGGTGAGTATTCCATCACTAGCCACCACCCATCCCGGCACATCCTTGGTGGTTATTTCTACATCCGCTAAATCTAAGTCGATTTGCACTCCTTCAAGCATAAATGATGCCCCTTGATTCGATTCTATGGCATGAATTTCTGCCGCAGTTAGCCCGTTAACCCAAGCAGCAATTCCTTTCATGTGTTGACCGTATTTTGGACCTATGGTTTTGAAGTTTGGCTTGATTTGTTTCACGAGGGTACTCGCATCCATCCATTCGATGTCTTTAACATTTACTTCTGATTTCACAAGTCCCGCAATGCGATTTACATAGGAGGTGAGCGGTTCTGGAAGTGTTGGAATAAGGATTCGTTTTAAGGGTTGACGCACGCGAATTTTCTCCTTCTTGCGCAAACTTAACACCATGGAGGTAATGCGTTGTGCCAAGTCAATTTCTTGCTCTAAGGCCGGGTTTATAGCGGATTCATCACTCATTGGAAACGCTGCTAAATGAACCGATTCCGCTTCTTTACCTTGCGTTAAATCCAAATATAAGCGGTCCATATAAAATGGCGCTATTGGAGCTGAAAGAATACTTACAGTTTTTAAACAGGTATACAAGGTTTGGTATGCGGCCAGCTTGTCTTTCGCATCATCATTTTTCCAAAATCTCCTTCTCCCTAAACGTACATACCAATTGGATAATTGATCACATACGAAATCTTGAATTTGTCTTCCGGCAAACGTCGCATCATATTGCTCATAGGCCTGATCCACCGCTTGCACCAAGCTATTCAGTCTCGACAACACCCACCGGTCCATTTCCGGTCGTTCTGCCAATGGAATGTGCGATGCGGACGGATCAAAATTATCCACATTTGCATAGAGTGAAAAGAAGGAATAGGTGTTGTATAAGGTGCCAAAGAATTTCCGTTGGGTTTCTTTGATTCCGGCTTCGTCGAATTTTAAATTATCCCAGGGCTGTGCATTCGTGAGCATATACCAACGCGTGGCATCCGCACCAAATTCAGCAAGCGTTACGAAGGGATCCACCGTGTTTTGAAGTCGTTTCGACATCTTTAGTCCGTGCTTATCCAAGACCAATCCATTGGAAACCACCGATTTATAAGCCACTTTACCGAATACAAGTGCCGATATCGTATGAAGGGTATAAAACCATCCGCGTGTTTGGTCTACCCCCTCAGCAATAAAATCAGCAGGATAGTGTGTCCCTTGATCAATAAATTCCTTATTCTCAAATGGATAGTGCCATTGTGCAAAGGGCATAGAACCCGAGTCAAACCAAACATCAATTAGGTCTGATTCTCTTCGCATGGGTTTTCCGCTGGACGACACCAAAATGATTTCATCCATTTTGTGTTTGTGCAAATCTACCCGTTGGTAATTTTCAGCAGTCATGTTTCCTACTTCAAAACCAAGCAGAGGGTTTGCGCTCATGAAGCCTTTCGTTATGGATTCTTCGCAGGCTTCGTAAAGTTCTTCAACAGAACTAATACATCGTCGTTCGTCTCCAGTTTCGGTACTCCATATGGGAATGGGTATCCCCCAATATCTGGACCGTGACAAATTCCAATCATTGGCGTTTTCAAGCCATTTACCAAAACGACCAGTTCCTGTTGATTCTGGCTTCCACTGTATGGTTTGATTCAGCGCCACTAAGGTGTCGCGATGTTCTGAAACCCGTATAAACCAAGAATCTAAGGGGTAATATAATACCGGCTTATCGGTTCGCCAACAATGCGGATAACTGTGTTCATATTTTTCAACTTTGAAGGCACGTCCTTTTTCTTTTAGCTGAATGGCAATTTCGACATCCACAGACTTATCCGGTACATCGGCATCTTCATAATATTCTTGTTTCACGTATTTGCCCGCCAGTTCACCCATTTCCGGTCTAAATCGACCTTGTAAATCCACTAAGGGCACGGGATGACCGGTTTCATTGAGTACTAACAGCGGAGGAACTCCGGCTTCTTGCGCCACACGCGCATCATCTGCACCAAAGGTTGGAGCAGTATGTACAATTCCGGTTCCATCTTCTGTGGTTACAAAAGCCCCACCGATTACTCTGAATGCCTCTTCAGCTTGTTCGTATGGCAAACAATACGGAAGAAGCTGTTCATAACGCAAGCCCAATAATTCCTTTCCTTTATGAGAATCACCGACGAAGAACGGAATCGTTTTTCGGTCTTCTGGCAACACCAGTTCTTCCAAAGAACTCACAGCAACAAATCCTTTTCCGAATAAGGAAGACACAAGCGCCTTGGCGCAGACCACCTCAATGATTTCGTAGGTATACGGATTAAATGTATGCACAAGCACATAGTCAATTCCTGTACCAACCGTTAATGCAGTATTGGAAGGAAGGGTCCATGGCGTGGTGGTCCAAGCTAAAAAGTATCGATTATCAGTGTAGATTCCCCACGGATTTTCTTGCTTAGGGAGCCATTTGAATTGGGCTACAATAGAGGTGTCTTTCACGTTTTTATAGCAACCCGGTTGATTCAGTTCATGAGAAGACAAACCGGTGCCTGCTTTCGGAGAATAGGGTTGAATGGTGTACCCTTTATAAAGTAAGTTCTTTTCGTAGAGTTGTCCGAGCAACCACCACACAGACTCCATGTATTTACTGTCGTACGTCACATAGGGATCACTCATATCCACCCAATAACCCATGTCTTTGGTGAGCTTATTCCAAATGTCAGTGTATTTCATGACCGCTTTTTTACATGCGGCGTTATATTCATCAATCGTGATTTTGGTTCCGATGTCTTCTTTGGTGATTCCTAGTTCTTTTTCTACACCAAGTTCAACGGGCAAGCCATGGGTGTCCCACCCGGCTTTGCGGTTTACCTTGTAGCCTTTCAGCGTTTTATATCGACAAAAGGTGTCTTTTATCGCACGGCCCATGACATGGTGAATACCGGGAACACCATTTGCTGAAGGTGGGCCCTCATAAAACACAAAGTTTCCTTCGGATCCTTTCTGATCAATAGATTTTTTAAAAATATCGTTTGCCTCCCAATATGCAAGTAATTCTTCTGTGATGTTTGGCAGATTTAGCCCTTTATATTCCCGAAACCCCATGGTTGTGGTTGATTTAATAAGGCTCAAAATTACGAAGAAATGCGCAAAAATCAGGTAGAAATAACCATAAGCACTACGAGATGTTTTGTAACTTTACCATAAAAAATGCGCAATCAATTATTCCTTTTTGTTCTCTTATTGGCCCTGTCGTCATTCGCTCAATCCTTTGTACTGCCTAAATTGCCCTATGCATACAGTGATTATGCACCAAATATTGATGCGCAAACGATGGAAATTCACTTAACAAAACATCACCAGGCCTATGTGAACAACCTGAACAAAGCCATTAAAGGAACAATGTTGGAAGGTATGTCTTTGGAGGAAATTTTATTATCCATTCCTCCGGTTGCAGCCGATGCGGTTAGGAACAATGCGGGGGGGCATTATAACCATAGTTTGTTCTGGGAGATTTTGGCACCAAAATCAAAACAAGGCGCCTGTGGTTCTTCGCTAAATCAAGCAATTGTTACAGACTTTGGAACTATAGATTCCCTCAAGAAGCAGATGTTTAGTGCGGCAATGAGTCGTTTTGGCTCGGGTTGGGCTTGGCTCATGGTTACGCCAACGGGTTCCTTGAAGGTCATTTCAACCCCAAACCAAGATAATCCGTTAATGGGGCTATGTGAAGATCGCGGAATCCCAGTGTTAGGAATCGACGTATGGGAACACGCCTATTATTTGAATTACCAAAATCGTCGCGCCGATTATTTAACAGCGGTTTGGGACCTTGTTGATTGGTCTAAAGTCTCCGAAAAATATGATGCGGCTAAATCAAATAAGAGCTTACTTTCCCGACTAAACAGCGTCAAAAAAAATAAAAAGAAGGGTAATTAATTATTTCAACTCCGTCATTTCAATCCTAAGGAGAACTTTTTATTACATTATCCGTAAGGAAGGATAATACCACTTGTTAATGAGTCACGAACTAACCAAAGAGTTTTTACAGGAAATACGACTACGTGTTGCCAACGACGATTCGGCGTGGCTTATTGATCAGGTCCTGCACCTGCACTATGCGGATATTGCAGAAATTCTGGATGAACTTTCAAACGAAGAGGCCAAGTACATTTATTATTTGGCCGAGGACGAAGACCTTCAGGCGGATATTTTAATGGAATTAGATGAGGAGGTGAGGGATCGATTCATCGCTTCGTTATCATCAAAAGAAATTGCGGATCAGCTTGAGAATTTGGATTCCGATGATGCAGCCGACATTTTAGCAGAACTACCCAAAGATCAGATTCATGAGGTCATCTCCCAAATGGAGGATGATGATGCGGCGGAAGACATCGTAGACTTATTAAATTACGATGAAGACACCGCAGGAGGGCTCATGCAAAAAGAGTTTTTTCAAGCGCACGTAGAATGGACGGTTCGCAGGGCCTTAATTGAATTGCGGAAGCAAGCGGAGGACGTTGAAAAGGTATACAATATCTTTGTTGTGAATGAATCCGACCAACTGGTTGGGGTGCTCTCCTTGAAAAGATTGTTGTTTGCTGATACACGCACCACCATAGAAGAGCTTTATCAATCAAAAAATATTATTAAAGTAAAGACCAGTGATACCGCAGAAGAAGTGGCTCGGATTATGGAGAAATATGACTTGGTTTCTATACCCGTTGTAGATTATCAAAACAAACTGGTGGGTAGAATTACCTTGGATGACGTGGTGGATTTTATTCGTGAAGAAGCGGATAAGGACTTTAAAATGGCAACGGGTATCAGTGACCGGACAGATGCAAACTCTTCCTTTTGGAAATCTGGGTTTTCAAGGCTTCCCTGGTTGATTATTGCGATGGTTGGTGGTACAATAGGAGCAAAGGTGATTTCAAGTTTTGAAGGGGGAATTTCAAAAATACCCGCCTTAGCCTTTTTTATTCCCTTAATTACCGCCATGGGAGGAAATGTGGGCGTACAATCTTCCGCAATTGTGGTACAATCTATTGCAAAAGGCGATTACGGCTTAAAACGAATTTTTCCAAGGTTGGTTAGAGAAGCTGGAGTAGGATTAATGAATGGCATTATTTTATCTGGACTCATATTCGGAATTGCCTCGGTTTTTTCAGGTATTCAGTTAGCAACTGTGGTTAGTTTATCGTTGTTAACCGTGATTGTATTTGCAGCAACCTTTGGCACGCTGTTTCCGATGTTACTCCATAGATATCGCATTGATCCAGCGCTCGCGATTGGTCCATTTGTTACTACATTGAATGATATTATTGGGTTGTTTATATATTTTAGTATTGGAATGCTCCTTTTTAATTTATGAGAGCCCAAACATCCCTTATCTTTGCACCGATAAACCAATATTGAATGAGTCAAGAATTATCTGAACAAGAATTACAACGCCGTTCCTCCTTATCTAAATTAAGAGAACTAGGCATTGAACCGTATCCCGCCGCAACATTTTCGGTATCGCATTTGGCAGCATCGGTGAAGGCCGATTTTATTGAAAACAATCAGGTGAAAATGGCAGGACGCATGATGAGTCAACGCATCATGGGTAAGGCATCTTTTGCCGAATTGCAAGATAGCTCTGGCCGTATTCAGTTGTATATCAATCGCGATGAACTTTGTCCGGGCGAGGATAAAACCTTTTACAATGAAGTGTTTAAAAAACTACTTGATTTAGGAGATTTTATTGGAATAGAAGGTACTGTGTTCAAAACCCAAGTAGGAGAAATTTCTATCAATGTCACTTCGATAACCGTATTAAGCAAGTCGTTAAAACCGCTTCCACTGCCGAAAGTTGATGCAGAAGGAAATACGCACGACGGATTTACGGATGCAGAATTGAGATACCGCCAACGCTATGTAGACTTGGTAGTTAATCCCGGAGTTAAGGATACGTTTATCAAGCGATCTCAGGTGTTTTCAGTAATGCGAAAGGCATTTGACCGCTTTGGTTTCTTAGAGGTAGAAACCCCAATTTTACAACCAATTCCCGGTGGAGCAACCGCCAGGCCCTTTATTACGCACCACAACGCCCTAGACATGCCATTGTATTTGCGTATAGCAAATGAACTGTATTTAAAACGATTAATTGTAGGTGGATTCGATGGGGTATTTGAATTCGCAAAAGACTTCCGCAATGAAGGCATGGACCGAACCCATAACCCAGAGTTTACGGTTATGGAATTGTATGTGGCATACAAAGACTATGAGTGGATGATGAATTTTACCGAATCGCTCATTGAAGAAATCGCATTAACCGTTTGTGGAACAACAGAAATTCAAATGGGCGACCAGCAGATTTCACTTAAAGCCCCATTCAAACGAATCAGCATGCGCGACGCAATTCTTGAACACACGGGCTTTGATATCGCAGATAAAACGGAAGATCAGCTTCGTGACATTTGTCGACAATTGAATATTGAAACTGCGCCAGAAATGGGAAGCGGAAAATTAATTGATGAGATTTTTGGAGAGAAATGTGAGCCAAAATACATTAATCCGACCTTTATTACGGAATATCCCATTGAAATGTCTCCTTTGTGTAAACGTCATCGAACGAACCCCGCCTTAACCGAGCGTTTTGAGCTTATGATTAATGGTAAAGAGGTGGCCAATGCCTATTCTGAGCTTAATGACCCAATTGATCAGCGAGCGCGATTCGAGGCGCAATTAGCGCTTTCTGAACGTGGAGATGATGAAGCAATGTTTATTGATCAAGATTTTCTAAGGGCCTTAGAATACGGGATGCCACCAACTTCAGGAATAGGTATAGGAATGGACCGTTTAGTTATGCTATTAACCGACAATCAATCGATTCAAGAAGTGTTATTTTTCCCACAAATGCGTCCAGAAAAGAACGTAACATTGACGGAGTTAGACCATCAGATTTTGAATGCATGTTCGGATGAACCCGAACCATTGGCAGCAGTGCGTGTAAAGATAGACTGTAGCAATAAACAATGGGATGTAAGCCTTAAAACCCTCACAAAGAACCAACTCTTAAAGGTATTTAAGGAGGAAGACGTACTCTATATTATAAAGTGCTAAATAGCCTTAAGTATTTCTTCTAGCGAAAACCCTTTTGATAGCAAAAAGCGAACAATCTTAGCCTTTTTCTTTGGTCCTTCCGCCTCGTCTTTTAAACTGTTTTGTTTTTTCTGAAGCCAAATCAACAGGTGTTCCGCATGATCTGATTTAGATAAGGTAGAGAGTGCTTGATCAATGATGGATTCGGAAATGTGGTGGGCTATTAATCCGGATTTAATGCGTTGAGCACCCCAACGTTTTATGCTGCTTTTCCCTTGAACATAAGCATCTACAAATCGGGATTCATTGAGAAAATTTTTTGCAACAAGGTGTTGGATTATGGTTTCAACCTGTATTTCTGTCGCTCCTTTTCTTCTTAATTTAACGTTTATTTCAAACGGACTTCGTTCTTGATATGCACAAAAACGCTCCAATTCAATAATTAATCGATGTGTTTCCCCATCGATTGCCATTACTGCTCAATAATTTCTTGTTGCTTGTCTACAAACTTGTATTCCAAGATGTGAAATGCTGTATTCGGAGTAATTGGAATCCAGGTTTTAAATTTAAAATACCATTTCCATTGTATAGACCTGAATAAACCACCCTTTTTAAAGTATCCCTCAAGGTATGGATGCACTTGTAACGATACGCCTTTAATCCCGCGGTCTTGAATCATGTAACCTAAGTTATTTTCTATTTCTTCTGCATAGAGAATACTCGCTTGGATTTCTCCGGTTCCGTTGCATGTCGGACAAGACTCATTGGTTTCGATTTCGGTTACTTCACGAACACGTTGCCTAGTAATCTCAACAACGCCAAATTTGGAAGGAGGAATGATGTTGTGCTTTGCACGGTCATTCTTCATGAATAATTTGATTTTATCGTATAAAATCCGATTATTCTCTCGGTCGTGCATGTCGATAAAGTCGATACAAATTATTCCCCCCATATCTCTCAATTGGAGAATGCGAGCAATTTCTTCTGCGGCTTCAACATTGGTTGCCAAGGCATTTGACTCTTGACCGTCTGCCCCCTTGCGATTTCCACTGTTTACATCGATAACATGCATTGCTTCGGTGTGCTCAATGATAAGATACCCACCACTTGGCATGGGTACTTTTTTACCAAAAAGAACCTTGATTTGCTTATTAATTCCGTACCGCTCGAAAATAGGAATTCGTCCGTCGTATAGTTTTACAATGCTATTTTTTCCTGGGGCAATTTGTTGCACATAGGCTGAGATTTCCTCATATAATTCAGAAGAATTGACATGAACATTACTAAAATCGGCATTTAGTAAATCGCGCAAAATCGATGAAGTGGTATTTATTTCGCCAAGAATTCGTTTTGGAGAATTACTACCCTTCAAATTTTTATATATCGAATCCCATTTTTCTAGCAATTGAGCCAAATCTTGTTGAATGTCTTCTGCCGTTTTGTTTTCAGCAACGGTACGAATAATTGCACCAAAGTTTTTAGGCAACAATCCTTCCATCACTTCTTTCAAACGCTTTTTTTCTTCGTGTGAGCGTATTTTTTGAGAAACAGATATTTTGGATGAAAATGGCGCCAACACGATGTATCTGCCAGCGAGTGTTATTTCTGAGGAAAGCCGAGGACCCTTGGAGGAAATCGGTTCTTTCGCTACTTGAACCAAAACAAACTGACTTGATGAAAGCAAATTATCAATTTTACCATCCTTTTGAAGTTCAGATTCAAGTTTGAAGTATTGAAGCGATGGAACGCTTTGCTTTCCGCGAATTACCTCTTTTGTGTATTTGTTTAATGAATTAAAATTAGAGCCAAGATCTAAATAATGCAGGAATGCATCTCGATCATAGCCCACGTCTACAAAAGCCGCGTTAAGGCTAGGGGATAATCGGCGAATTTTACCTAAATAAATATCACCAACAGCGAAATCAGAATTTCCCCGTTCTTCATGAAGCTCAATCAGCTTCCCTTCACGCAACAATGCCAGCCAAACACCATTCGGCCGAACATCTACAATAAGTTCTAAACTCAAGGGAGTATTTTTCGACTGTTAATTACAGCCAAATAAGACTAACTAAAGAAATTATTTTTTCTTCTTATGACGATTTTTTCTCAATCGTTTTTTACGCTTGTGCGTAGCCATCTTATGTCTTTTTCTTTTTTTACCGCTTGGCATGGTTCAATATATTTAAGTGTTGTAGAATCTATTTAAAACAAAAACTCCCAATTAAGGGAGTGCAAAGGTAAGCCAAATAAAAATTATTTGCAAAAAAAGGCTATTTAACCTTTACTTTGTTTTTTACTTGCTCTACAAATACTTTTGCTGGTTTGAATGAAGGAATGTTATGAGCAGGAATAATAATCGTCGTGTTTTTGGAGATGTTACGACCAGTTTTTTGCTTGCGTTCCCGCACTACAAAGCTTCCAAACCCTCGCAAATAAACGTTTTGACCATTTGTTAGCGACGATTTAATGAACTCCATCATAGATTCAACGGCACGCGACACCTCGTTGCGCTCCAATCCGGTTTCCTCTGAAATTTTCGCAATAAGATCTGCTTTAGTCATTTTTGATTGATGTTAATAAAGTGTGACAATTTGTAATTTCGCGGAACAAAAATAGCGCAGAAATCCACTAAACCGTTGATTTTTACTAAAAAATATATCAAAAAAAACGTAAATGGCTAATATTCAACGTGCAATCTTATCGTGGTATGACCAAAATAAACGCGATTTACCCTGGCGAACTTCAAAAAACCCTTATTTTATTTGGATTAGCGAAGTCGTTTTACAACAAACTCGGGTCGAGCAAGGCGCGCCTTTTTATGATCGATTAATTACTGCTTTTCCAACGGTTGAAGCGTTAGCACATGCTGATGAAGAAGACGTCCTGCACGCATGGAAAGGGTTGGGATATTATTCCAGAGCGAGGAACCTGCACAAGGCTGCTCGGCAAATTATGGATATGTACGGAGGAGACTTTCCAACTCAGTACATGGAGCTGATCAAACTTCCCGGTATTGGAGCGTATACCGCTGCCGCAATTAGTTCGATAAGTTACAATGAACCTGTAGCGGCTGTTGATGGGAATATTATACGAATTGTTTCAAGATTATTAGATATACAAGACCCGGTTGAATTAGCTACTACAGCTCGTTTAATTAAAGAATATGCAAATGAAATCCTTTCAATAGATCGCCCCGGTGATTTTAACCAAGCACTTATGGATTTGGGGTCTTTGATTTGCACACCAAAATCGCCTACGTGTCCTGAGTGCCCCGTATTGGATTTTTGTATAGCAAGAACAAGTAAAACGCAACATCTTCGACCAGTTAAAAAACCCAAAAAGAAGGCGGTGAATCGATTTTTGCACTTTAAGATTAAAATGAATCAAGGGAAAATTCAGATGATACAACAGCAAAAAGGGTCTATTTGGGAAAATCTTTATTTGTTTCCATTTGACGAATATTCTTCTGAAGATGAGTTTCTTGCTACGCTAAGGTTAGAGTCCAACGTGTTAATAAGTCATTCTGTTCATGTGTTGAGTCACCAACGGTTGAATTACGCGGTAAGCCTGTCTTGCGTAAATCAGTCTGAAGCTGATGGGAATTGGTTAACTCTTGACGCTGTTCATGACCTTCCAACTCCGATATTAGTGCCGCGAATATTAACTCGGATAGAAAATCAATTGGCACCTTTATTTTAATGTTAATTTTGCACCATGATTGAACTGAAATATACCTCCAGTGCTAAAGATAGTATTCACGTAAGTTTGAAAAGCGATTTTAACTTTAAAGATGGGGCCTTTTGGGATTACCACAAGACCTCAAATTGGGAGGTATTTGTTTCACCCGCCTTGTTTAAAGAATCACAAGAGAAACAACGTATTGCAGGAACTGAAATTTATCGCTTACTTGAGCATGAAACATCGACACTAGTTATTGATATTCAAGAAGATTTATACGCCTTACTAGAAGGTATCCTGTTGGCAGATTATCGATTTGATCGGTTTTTAAGCAAGAAAAAAGAGCCGAAATTAAATTCAATTATTTTACCGAAAACGGTATCGAAAATGCATCTTGCTCAATTAAAAACGACGGCTACTGCCGTTTCTTGGGTGCGAGATATGGTAAACCTGCCTGTATCCCATTTAAATGCAGTGGATTTTGCTAAAGCGATTAAATCTTTTTGTGAGGCTAAAAATTGTTCTGTTGATATTTTGAATCACACCAAAATAAAAGCCATGAAGATGGGCGGTTTGTTAGCCGTTAATAAAGGTTCTCTTACCCCACCCACCTTTACGGTGATTCATTATAAGCCGTCAAAACCAACCAATAAAAAACCAATTGTATTAGTTGGAAAGGGCGTGGTTTACGATACGGGCGGGTTAAGCCTTAAGCCTACACCAGGCAGCATGGACTCCATGAAAAGCGATATGGCGGGCGCCGCAATGGTAGCAGGCGCAATATTCATGCTCTCTGAATTATCGATTCCCGTCGAAGTAATTGGACTTATTCCTGCTACAGATAATAGACCCGGGGGAGAGGCATATGCGCCCGGAGATGTTATTAAAATGTTTAACGGGTCCACAGTAGAAGTGTTAAACACAGATGCTGAAGGTCGAATGATTCTTGCCGATGCATTGTCATATGCGGATAAATTTAATCCGGAATTAGTTCTAAGTACAGCTACGCTAACCGGCGCGGCATTGAGAGCAATCGGCACAACCGCTTCTATTGCAATGGGCAATGCGGATCAATCGGTGATTCAGGCGCTTCAAAATTCGGGATTTAATACCCATGAACGGGTAGTCGCGTTTCCTTTTTGGGATGATTATCTAGAGCCAATGAAATCTGAAATTGCCGATTTAAAGAACATTGGTGGGCCAGACGCCGGAATGATTACCGCGGGCAAGTTCCTTGAGACATTTGTTAAATCGCCATATATTCATTTAGATGTTGCGGGTCCCACATGGCTTGAAGCACCAAAACACTATCGCCCTAAAGGGGGCACGGGGTATGGCGCTCGCCTGTTGTTCGACTTTATTAAAAATCACCCACAATGGACAAAGACCAAACCCGCAAAATGAAAATAGGAATTACTTGCGGAGATCCAGCCGGGGTTGGACCTGAACTCATTGTTAAAATGTTTGCAGACCATCGCTTGCTTCAAGAAACAACGATTATAGCCTATTGCCCCTTATTCTTGATTACTAAGTGGAAAAAACAACTAGGTCAGGAAGACTTGCCGGTTCAAACAATTCAAAACATTAGTCAGGCTCAGCCGGGAAAATTGAATGTGTTTAGCCCTAAAGAAAACGTCGAAATCAGTGAGGGCAAACCAACAGAGTTTTCTGCTAAAATTGCACTTTGGGCACTTGAAAAGTCTGCTGAAGATTTAACTACAAAAGCCATTGACGGCATAGTTACGGCTCCTGTATCAAAACAAAACATGCACTCCGTTGCTCCCGGATTTACAGGGCATACCGAGTTTTATAATGAACGATTTAAAGCAGAAGGAGCATTAATGGTGCTCTGTTCTGAGCGCTTGAACGTCGCATTAGCGACAAACCATATCGCAATCAAAGACATTCCGACTGCGGTTGTTAAAGACACCATTGTGCTTGCTATTAAAGGCCTTGATTTAATGCTGAGACAGGATTTTAATATAGTCAAACCTAAAATAGCTGTTCTTGGCCTTAATCCACATGCAGGTGAAACCGGGACTATCGGTGTAGAGGAAATGGAGCAAATCTCACCAGCGATTAGCAATGCCAAAAACGCCGGCGTTTTGGCATTTGGCCCATATTCCGCAGATGGGTTTTTTGGTTCAGGAAGTTGCTTTGAGTTTGATGCAGTATTAGCAATGTATCATGATCAAGGACTAACGGGATTCAAAGCAATAGCATTTGATAGTGGCGTTAATTACACCGCGGGCCTATCAATCATTAGAACTTCTCCTGGACATGGTACTGCATTTGAGCTGGCGGGAAAAGGTGAAGCATCAGATGAAGGAATGCGTAACGCATTGTATTTGGCAATCGATTCAGTAAGAAATAGACATAATTATAAAATAAATAACTCAAACCCATTGGGCTTTACTGCCGGCAATAAGGAATCAGAGGGAATTGCCTAATAGGCGTTCTTTGGGCAATTCAAAAAAATGCAGTAACTTTACACCCGCCTTTTTTATCATGTTAAAAAGTAGTCCATACATACTGCAGTTTTCAGGGTTAAAACTTGGCAACCACAGCTTTGAGTATATACTCGAAGCACCGTTCTTTGATTCTTGTGAGAGTTTTGGTATACAAAGTGGAAATGGAATCGTTAATGCTCAATTGGAGAAAAAAGAAACTATGATGTTGCTTTCCTTGACAATTAAGGCTTCAATAGACGTTTTGTGTGATCGGTGTAACGAAAACATGCAGCTCGACGTAGAAGGGCAAATGGAGTTGATTTATAAATTTGGCATTGAGGAATCATTAGACGAATCATTGGTTGTTCTTCCGCCAGACAGTTATCAAATAGATATGTTTCAACCCATTTATGAACTTTTGATAGTTTCGCTCCCTTCACGGTTTGTTCATGAAAATGACGGGTGTGATCCAGACGTATTAAAGTTTTTAAGTAAACCACCAGTCCCTCAAGAGAAAAAGACAGAAATTGACCCGCGTTGGTCCGCATTAAATAAATTGAATTAAAATAATATATAACAAGTAAAAATGGCACATCCTAAACGTCGTATTTCTACCACACGAAGAGACAAAAGAAGAACCCATAAGAATGCTGTTGCTGCTAACGTTGCAACATGTCCAACTACAGGTCAGCCGCATTTATTTCATCATGCGCATTGGCATGAAGGAAAATTATACTACAAAGGCAAAGTCGTAGCAGAGAAAGAAGAGGCTGCGGTATAATTACCTTTTAAATGAATATTGGATTAGATGTTTCAGGCGGCGATTTTGCGCCGAAGGTAAATCTATTGGGCGCTGTTCAAGCAAATAAAGCCTTGGACGGTAAGTCTCGTATTTTTCTTTTCGGAGATGAAGCTGAAATTCGCAGTGGGTTAGCTTCGATGTCTGAGAATGCCTCAGATTTTGAAATCATTCACTCACCTGAAATTATCGGAATGGATGATCACCCAACCCGTGCCTTTTCTCGAAAACCCAATGCCTCTATTTCAATTGGCTTTGATTTTTTAAGCGAAGGAAAAATTGATGTTTTTGCTAGCACAGGCAATACGGGTGCAATGTTAGTAGGCGCAATCTACAAGATTAATACAATACCCGGAGTAATCAGACCGTGTATAACAGCAACTATTCCTTGCATTAATGGTAAAAAATCGGTTCTGTTGGATGTCGGTTCAAATGCGGATTGTAAAGTTGATGTGCTTTATCAATTTGCAGAACTTGGTTCTTTATATGCCGAACATATCTTGAAAATCGAGCAGCCAAGAATTGGCCTATTGAATATTGGCGAAGAAGAATCCAAAGGAAACCTATTAACGCAGGCTGTATATAAGTTACTCCAAGAGTCCGATTCAGTTAACTTTATTGGAAATATTGAAGGGAGAGATATTTTTACAAATAAGGCAGATGTTATTGTTTGCGATGGATTTACTGGAAATGTAGTGTTGAAAGAAGCGGAAGGGTTTTACAATATGGTTAAAGCCAGAGGAATCGAAGACGATTACTTCAATTTATTTAACTTTGAGAATTACGGGGGAACCCCAATTCTTGGCGTAAAAGGCAATGTAGTAATTGGCCATGGTTCTAGCAATGAAACTGCTGTATTAAATATGATCCTCCATGCCCACCAAGTGGCCGTAAATAAGTTGTCGGTCAAAATCACTAAAGCATTTAAATAATGAGTAAAATTTACGCGGCGATTACAGGTGTTCAAGGATATGTTCCTGAAGACATTCTTTCAAATGAAGACTTGGCAAAAATTGTTGATACTTCTGATGAATGGATCACGACCCGAACAGGGATTAAAGAGCGTCGCGTGATGAAGAATGGTGCCTCTTCGGACATGGCTGCTAAAGCCGTGGAAGGACTCTTAAAAAAAACAAATACAGACCCACTGGATATTGAGTTAGTGATACTAGCCACAGTAACCCCAGATTATCCATTTCCAAGTACAGCTAATGTCTTGTGTGATAAAACAGGCATGACAAATGCTTGGGGCTATGATTTAATTGCAGCGTGCTCTGGTTTTATTTATGCGATTTCCACTGCAGCACAGTTTATAGAAACAGGACGATATAAGAAAGTTGTGGTTGTAGGCGTTGATAAGATGACTTCAATTTTGGATTATGAAGACCGAACGACTTGCGTGATTTTTGGAGACGGGGCTGGTGCCGTTTTATTAGAGCCAAATCATGAAGGAATGGGGGTTCAAGATTTTATCTTGCGAAGTGATGGTTCAGGAAGAGAATATTTAGTTCAGCCAGCAGGCGGCTCACTCCACCCAGCAAGTATTCAAACAGTTGAGAACAGAATGCACTTTGTTAAGCAAGAAGGAAAACAAGTGTTTAAATTTGCTGTAACAAACATGGCTGAGGTTTCCGCTGAAATCATGGAAAAAAACAACTTAACCAGTGATGATGTTGCATGGTTGGTTCCCCATCAAGCGAACTTGCGTATTATTGATGCAACGGCTAACCGAATGGGATTACCAAAAGAAAAGGTAATGATTAATATTCAAAAATATGGAAATACCACAGCCGGCACGCTGCCACTTTGCTTGTGGGATTATGAGAAACAACTAAAAAAAGGAGATAACATTATTTTGAGCGCCTTCGGAGGTGGATTTACTTGGGGTGCAGTATATATTAAATGGGCATATAATTCTTAATTTTACACTATGAATAACGAAGAAATTAAAGACTTAATCAAACTGGTTTCTAAGCTTGGTCTTGGAAAAGTTGAAATAGAAAAGGATGGATTTAAGATAAACATTAAAGGGCCGAACATCGTTCCCTCGGGTGTTTATATGGCTCCACCAGTGGCAGCACCAATGACAAACACCCCGCCAACCCCCTCACCAGTGGCTAGTGAGCCTGTTGTTTCAACTCCTACCGAAAGCAGTTCTACCATTACGATTAAATCCTCGATGATTGGAACTTTTTATCGCTCATCAAGTCCAGATAAACCACCATTTGCAGAAGTTGGATCAGAAATCAAAAAAGGAGATAAAATTTGCATTATTGAGGCAATGAAATTGTTCAATGAAATTGAATCCGAAGTGAGCGGAAGAATTGTGAAAGTACTTGTTGACGATGCTACACCGGTAGAATTCGATCAACCCCTGTTCTTGGTTGAACCAGCATAATAAATTCATATGTTTAAGAAAATTCTAATTGCCAATCGTGGTGAAATTGCCATGCGGGTTATTCGCACCTGTAAAGAAATGGGAATTAAAACAGTGGCTGTATATTCTACTGCAGATAAAGATTCGTTACCCGTTAGATTTGCAGATGAAGCAGTATGCATTGGACCTCCTGTAAGCGCTAAGTCATATTTGTCCATTCCAAACATCATTGCAGCAGCAGAGATCACTAATGCTGACGCAATACATCCTGGCTACGGATTCCTTTCCGAAAACGAAAAGTTTTCAAGGGTATGTCAAGAGCATGGCATCAAATTTATCGGCGCCCTTCCAGAACAAATTGCGGCGATGGGCGACAAAGCAACAGCAAAGGCAACTATGATCAAAGCTGGGGTTCCTTGTATTCCCGGATCAGCCGGGTTGTTAAAAGATGTTGAGGACGCCAAAATTAACGCAGTACGCATTAAATATCCGGTCATCTTGAAGGCAACAGCCGGTGGCGGAGGGAAAGGAATGCGCATTGTTTGGAAAGAAGAAGACCTGCAAGAGGCCTGGGATTCTGCCAGACAAGAAGCCGCCGCAGCTTTTGGAAACGATGGCGTGTACATGGAAAAGTTCATCGAAGAGCCTCGACACATAGAAATTCAAATTGCTGGTGACCAATACGGAAATGCCTGTCACCTTTCAGAAAGAGACTGCTCCATTCAACGTAGACACCAGAAATTAGTTGAAGAAACACCTTCTCCTTTCATGACACCTGAGCTTAGGGAAAAAATGGGTGAAGCTGCGATTAAAGCTGCAAAAGCGGTTCGCTATGAAGGCGTTGGTACTGTTGAATTTCTTGTCGATAAGAATCGTGATTTTTATTTCATGGAAATGAACACACGAATCCAAGTAGAACACACCATTACGGAAGAGGTTATAAACTTCGACTTGGTAAAAGAGCAAATAAAACTAGCCGCTGGAGAGAAAATCTCCGGAAAGAATTATACACCAATCCTTCATGCAATTCAATGTAGAATTAATGCAGAAGACCCATATAATGATTTTAGACCCTCTCCGGGTAAAATTACTGACTATCATTCACCGGGTGGACACGGAGTGCGAATTGATACGCATGTTTATGCTGGCTACACCATTCCCCCAAATTATGATTCAATGATTTCGAAGCTAATTGTTGTAGCCCAAACACGCGAAGAAGCCATACTTAAAATGCGAAGGGCATTGGATGAATATATCATTCAAGGGGTTAAAACCACAATACCTTTCCATCAAAAATTAATGCAAGACCCCAAGTTTATTGAGGGGGATTTTACCACAAAGTTCATGGAAACCTTCGTTTTGTAAGGTCAAAAGCCATAAATAATCATTGTGCTTCTATTTATAAAGGTGATTTGCTAAATTTAATGCATCTCACCTACTATGATATTTCTGACTAAATCGTTTAGTGAATTTACTAAAGCTCTAATTGCCAAACGCTTTTTAGTGCTATTTATTTGTTTTGTACTTTATTTGTGTAATTCAACAGTTAATGCGCAGGCGTTTTGTAACAATCCCCTAGGCACCCTTGCGCCAAACTTAACCTGGCAATATCAGTCTCATAATGCATTAGGGTACTATAGCTTTAATGCAACTGCAGGCTGCACCTATCAATTTACTTATTGCAGTAGCTTTGCGCCCTCGGCTTCATACAGTGGAGATACGTACATAACAATATCAACCGGCCCAACAAGTGGTGCACTAACCACAAATGACGATTATTGTGGCCTAGGCTCTTATTTATCTTGGACCGCACCTTCAACGGGCTTATTTTATTTCAATGTTGGGAATTGTTGTTCACCACAGTGTGGTTCAGTGGCTACACGAACGTTTGGCTACAGATCAACAAATTGTTCAGGCACCACCCCTGCACCCACTGGAATAACAGCCTCAAGTAATACCGTTTGTTCAGGACAAAGTGTAACATTAACCGCTGTAGGGGCGTTTGGTACCCAATTTTGGTATACGGGTTCTTGCGGGGGAGCTCAAGTAGGAACAGGCGCGACCCTTACCGTTTCTCCCAATGCTACAACCACATATTTTGTAAACAACAACAATGGTGGTCAATTTGGCCCGAGTTGTGCCTCAATTACCATAACAGTAAATCCATCACCCGTGGCACCAACCGTAACGGGTAATACGGTGTTTTGCGGTTCCGCTAGCACAACACTTACTGCATCAGGAGGTACAAATTATGTTTGGTATAGTAACGCCGCAGGAACTACGCAGGTTTCCACATCGGCA
>JBILBR010000018.1:0-6012 GCA_044353585.1 Crocinitomicaceae bacterium
TTCATTGGGAAGGTAATGGCCAGCGCCATGGGTAAAAATAAACCAGGATTCGCTTCAGGCGCAGAAATTTTCATGGCCGCAGGTACGGCAATGTAGGAGGCGCTGGCGGCGAGTACAGCGAAAATGAATCGATTTCCTATCTCGGGAGTTACCCAACCACTAATATACGCTGCAATGATTCCATTGATTAAGGGAACTACGAGTGCAAAAACAATCGGAAACCATCCATAGGCAAAGAAGCTTTTGAGTTTTTTTCCGGATGATATTCCCATATCCAACAAGAAAATCGCTAAAAATCCTTTGAATAATTCATTTGTGAACGGTTTGATGTCTTCTGCTTGTTTCGCGTCTGCTAAAAACCCAATGAATAAACTCCCTAAAATGAGTACCACACTTCCATTGGTTAATGCATGTTTCAGGATGGAGCCAAGTTCAAATTTTCCCTGTTTTTCTTTTCTGAAAATTGTAAGTAGCATGAGTCCAACAATAATTGCGGGAGACTCCATAAGGGCCATAATGGCAACCATATGTCCATCTGAATGAACCTTATGGAATTCTAAAAAAGAAATGGCGGTAACAAAGGTCACGGCACTTACCGATCCATAGGCTGCTGCGGTTGCGGCCGCATCAGAAACATTGAGTTTTATACGCAGTAAAAAGAAGCTGGCCAAGGGGATTAACGCGGATAGTATTAAGCCAAATACCATACTCCATAAAATCTCTGCATTCATGTGTTCATGAGAAAGTTCCTGTCCACCTTTAAATCCAATGGCAAATAATAAATATAGAGAGATGAATCGCGAAGAATTCGACGGGATTTCTAGGTCACTTTTAATTAATACGGCGGTAATTCCTAAAATGAAGAAGAGTAGGGCGGGATTGGTTAGGTTTTCGGCCAGTAAGGATAAATTCATTAGATTCTATGTTTTTCAAATGTTAATCGTTTTCCCGTAGTGGTTTGGTTTATTTTACCCGAATCGTATACTAAGTTTCCATTTACAAAGGTTTTCTCTATGCTACTTCTGAAGGATTGTCCAGTAAATGGAGACCATCCGCATTTCGATAAGATATTGGCTGTAGAAACTTCCCAGGGGGCATTAGTGTTAACCAAGACAAGGTCTGCATAGTATCCTTCACGCAGGTAACCGCGGTCTTTCATTCGATACAGTTCAGCTACATTATGACTGGTTTTTTGAACAAGTTGTTCAAGGGTAAGCAAGCCATCGTGATATAATTCAAGGATGGCAGGGAGTGCATGTTGCACGAGTGGGCCTCCGGATAAGGCACTCAAGTAGGGTTGGTTTTTTTCTGTCAAGGTATGAGGTGCGTGATCGGTAGCAATGATGTCTAATTTATTCGTGTTCAAGGCTTCAATCAAGCCACGCCGGTCCTGTTCGGATTTTATGGCGGGATTCCATTTGATCAGGCTGCCAAGGGAATCGTACCATTCGTCGTTAAAATGAAGGTGATGCACACAGGCTTCGGCACTAATTCGTTTATTTCGAATGGGGGTAAGGTGATCAAACAACTCGGTTTCTGCAGCCGTTGATACGTGGAAAATGTGGACCCTGTTTTGGTGCTTTTTGGCAAGTTCAACTACGGTTTTTGTTGCATTATAACACGCCTCTACCGAACGAATAAAGGGGTGCTGATGAAAAGGAATTTCCATTCCGAAATGCGCTTTGGCTTGCAGTGTATTTCGTTTAATCAGGGGTTCATCTTCACAGTGGAGTGCAATCATGGTCTCGGACCGTGCAAAAAGTTGCTCTAAAAACTGGGGGTGATTGCAAAGGATGCTGCCTTCTTGGTTAAAGTATAAGCCATCGTCGGTAATTCCACAGACAGTTTCGTTGTCAATACGCAGCGCTTCCTCCATATTGGCTTGACTGATACCCATATAGAATGAGTAATTGGCGACCGATGAAGCAGCCGCAATCCGATATTTTTCTTCCAACAGTTCACGCGTGAGCGTATTCGGAATGGTGTTGGGCATGTCCATGTATGAGGTAATCCCACCCGCTACTGCAGCAATGGATTCACTTGCTATGGTCGCCTTATGGGTAAGTCCGGGTTCTCGGAAGTGTACTTGATCATCGATCATTCCGGGCATTAGTATCTTACCTTCCGCGTCGATTTGGGTACAATGGGGCTCATTAATCGTTGAATCGATGCGTTCAATACGTTCATTGTGGATCAACAGGTCACCTTCTATCACCTTACCCTCATTGATTATGCGTGCATTTTTAATTAGTGTTTTCATACTTAAGGATTACAATAATTACAGTACATGGGATCTTCTTCTTGTTTGTTGTTTGGGTATTCAATTAGTTCTTCATAGTTACAGGATAAACACCCCTTAACTAATGAAAGGGTAGAAGAGGTTTTTGCTTTGCAGGCCATGCACGGCAATCCGGTATTTACTCGAATTACATCGAAGCCAGGGGCCTTGCATGAAGGGCATGCGGAATTCATTTTTTTCACGAGTTTATGTGTTAATTCTTCAATCACCTTCATTCGTGTTGGATTATTCATCGCGCGCATGTCGGTTTCAACAACACAGCGGCCGGCGCCTTTTATTAACTCCCTCAATGCGTGATGAGCATCCTCGAGCGTTTTGAACTCTTTTCTTATTTGAGTTCTATCCGAAGACAATAATATGAATCCGTGACCAGGAAATCCGATGGATGTAGCGAAATCACCCAGTTGATTAGCGTTAGATATTTCGAGTGAATTAAAATTGGTTTCGGTTGAAAGTAAACTCGTCCAAATGCTTAGGTTGTTTTTATAATCCCGCAATAGCATTAACTCTTCGTTTGCCGGAATAAAAAAAAGGGTTGGGTGCGGACCAAAGGAACCTTCATTAGCTACTACGAGGTCGCATCCGGTAAGCTGATGGGCTAAATCACACTTTGCTCTTGCGGCATTTAATGGAGTTAGGCTTCGTTCAATCTCGCCAGAGAATGTTCCGAATTGGTCGGTGTTTAGTTCTTGTGG
This sequence comes from Crocinitomicaceae bacterium, assembly GCA_044353585.1. Classification (GTDB taxonomy): domain Bacteria; phylum Bacteroidota; class Bacteroidia; order Flavobacteriales_D; family Crocinitomicaceae; genus UBA952. The sequence goes on from JBILBR010000018.1 coordinate 2,995, forward strand.
GACAAAACAAGTGACACCAAGCATGGAGTTTAAGATTGGTGCAATTACCTTATCTTTTTGGTGCATCGTGGCAACACACAGTCTCCTTCCTTGGAACATCTTATGCCTCAGGGTGATTTATTTTGATGTGGATATCACATTCAATCGTTACTTCTGACCCTGCGGTAAGTACAGATAACTGTGATTTGACTTGATCCATGCTATGCTTTAAGTTCTTAATTCGTTCATCAGAATAAGAATCTAAGGTTTGATTTTTAATTAAAGCACTTAACTTTTTCTTTTCGTGAAATTGAATTTTACTTGCCACTACATCCAAAATAATTTTCTGACTTTCCTCAACGGTGAATGCCCCATTGATCAGTGTGAGTTTTAATTCGTTCATGGGTTTGATTTTTTAGCGTACGCGATCGTAATAAGGGCACAAGATACAGAGGCTATAGAAGCGAATTCTGAAATTAATGTGCCCGTATTAGCTATAGAATATGCGATGAAACTTATTGAAATAATGAAACCTACAATTAACGCCATAAGCTAATCTAAATCAATATTGAGGTGAATCGTAATGCCTTGCATCTCTTCTGCTGATAACTTGTTAATGTCTGAGCGTTGGGTTTGTAAGGATTTAATTCGATTTTCTCGCTGCTTAATATCCTCTTCATTGCAAGAACTTGAAATTTTAGATTCAAGGTAAGCGATTTTGACCTGGATTATTTTGTTTAGGAGCTCCTGAGCCTCGCTTACGGAGTAGGTTCCTTCGATTAAGTTAATGTTCATCGTCTTCTTTTTTATTGTCCTTGTCCGAGTGAATAGGCTGGCACCCCATCAAAAGCGTACAGATTTTCAGTTTTGATCACATCAATTTTAAGTTCTTCTGCAAGCGCAAGTAGAGAAATGATGTTCGATTTTGATAGTTTTTGATCAGCTCCTTTGAATCTACATCTCCAATGGTCTGTGCAAAACGTCTCTCTAAATCCATCTGGCCAAACTTTAATACCGCGATTGGTTATCATGGATAATTGCACGCCGTTGTGATTTAATCGATTAATAGACTCTGCCAGGGTATCTGGATTACTTCCTGCCCAATGAACAAAGAGATCAACACCTTCAAGGGTTTTTATTTTTGGCGCTTTGCGTTCGTACGTTGGTAGCTTCATTTGGTAGCTTGAATCATACGAAACAGCGTTTAAGGTGCTCGGTGTTTGGCCCAGACGTGAAATTACAGCTTGAGCGAATTCCTTAGTCCCGACTTGTTCCTTGCTCATTCCTTCTTTGAAAATATCATAGGTGTGAATTCCATCCTCTAGGGTTTTTAACCAAGCATTTTGAATTTTTTCAGCAACCTCTGTTTGTCCAATATGAATAAGCATTAAGATTGCTCCTTGCAATAAACCTGATGGATTTGCAAGATTTTGTCCCGCTCTTCGTGGCGCGGATCCATGAATGGCCTCAAACATGGCACATTCTTCACCGATATTTGATGAACCGGCGAGTCCTACACTGCCCGTAATTTGCGCGGCAACATCACTTAAAACGTCACCATATAAATTCGGCATAACGATGACATCAAACGCTTCCGGTGTATCGGCTAATTTAGCCGCACCGATGTCTATAATCCAATGTTCATTTTCTATTTCAGGATATTCTGCAGCAATTTCATCAAACACTTTATGAAATAAACCATCACTCTGTTTCATGATGTTATCCTTTGTAAAACACGTTACCTTTTTTCGGTTTTGTTGCTTTGCATATTCAAAGGCATAACGTACGATTTTTTCGCATCCGGGTCTGCTAATCAACTTTAAACACTGAACCACTTCATCTGTTTGTTGGTGTTCAATTCCCGCGTATAAATCTTCTTCATTTTCTCTAACAATCACCACATCCATTACGGGATGTTTTGTTTGTACGAACGGATGTAGGCTTTTACATGGCCTTACATTGGCATACAAGCCCAGAAACTTACGCGTGGTAACATTCAAGCTTTTGTATCCACCACCTTGCGGCGTAGTAATAGGCGCTTTTAAAAAGACTTTGTTTTTACGGATTACATCCCAGCTATCTTTTGAAATTCCAGCGGTATTTCCCGAAAGATATACCTGCTCTCCAACTTGAATTTCGTCAATCTGTAAATCCGCACCGGCGGCTTCTAAAATTTGTAAGGTTGCATCCATAATTTCTGGACCAATTCCATCTCCTTTAGCAATAGTTATTCTCATGATGATTAATTTTTCAGCAAATATGTATAGTTTTATATATATATTAATATTTATATATTTGATAAATAATATAAATAAATCTTATGAATTACACCTTGAGTCAATTAAATGTTTTTGTTAAGGTTGTTGAATATCAAAGTGTTACGAAGGCTGCGGAGCATTTACACATGACACAACCTGCAGTTTCTATACAATTGAAAAATTTTCAAGATCAATTTGAAATCCCCTTGTTTGAGGTGATTTCTCGTCGAATGCATATCACCTCATTTGGACAAGAAGTGGCAGCATCAGCCAAGGAAATTCTGTTTCAAGCTGATTTGCTCAGGCATAAGGCATTGAAATTCAAAGGCGCTCTAACGGGAACATTAAAACTTTCCGTAGTGTCAACAGGGAAGTATGTTATCCCGTTTTATTTAAAGCCATTTTTGGATGCTAACCCTGGGGTAGATTTGCAAATGGATGTTACGAATAAGGAATTAGTGGTTGAGAGCTTGGGTCGAAATGAAATTGATTTTGCCTTAGTTTCAATTCTTCCGGAGCGCTTGAATGTAGACTCTATATCACTACTAGACAATTCCTTATACTTGATTGGTGATCGTTCATTTTCAAACACGAAGAAAATCTCCATTCGGGATTTAGCTAAACATCCGTTAATTATGAGAGAACCCGGTTCCGGCACACGGCAGCGTATGGAGCAATTTCTTAAAACCCATCATGTTAAATTAGATCGGAAGTTTGAATTAACATCAAATGAAGCGGTTAAACAAGCGGTGAAGGCAGGTCTTGGTCTTTCCATTATGCC
>JBILBR010000004.1:0-259257 GCA_044353585.1 Crocinitomicaceae bacterium
CTCAAACGCGTACCCAAGAAACCACGACGAATCCAACGACGGGAGCAACAGAAACCACAAATGGCGTAACTCAAACACGTACCCAAGAAACCACGACGAATCCAACGACGGGAGTAACAGAAACCACGAATGGTGTTGCTCAAACGCGTACCCAAGAAACCACGACGAATCCAGCGACCGGAGCAACAGAAACTACCAACGGCGTAACTCAAACGCGTACTCAAGAAACCACGACGAATCCAACGACGGGAGCAACAGAAACCACCAACGGCGTAACTCAAACGCGTACCCAAGAAACCACGACGAATCCAACGACGGGAGCAACAGAAACCACAAATGGCGTAACTCAAACACGTACCCAAGAAACCACGACGAATCCAACGACGGGAGTAACAGAAACCACCAACGACGTAACTCAAACGCGTACTCAAGAAACCACGACGAATCCAACGACGGGAGCAATAGAAACCACCAACGGCGTAACTCAAACGCGTACCCAAGAAACTACCACGAATCCTACCACGGGAGCAACAGAAACAACGAATGGAGTAGCGCAAACCCGAACACAAGAAACCGCGACAAATCCAACGACGGGAGCAACAGAAACCACCAACGGCGTAACTCAAACACGAACCCAAGAAACCGCGACAAATCCAACGACGGGAGCAACAGAAACCACCAACGGCGTAACTCAAACACGTACTCAAGAAACCGCGACAAATCCAACGACGGGAGCAACAGAAACCACCAACGGCGTAACTCAAACACGAACCCAAGAAACCACGACGAATCCAACGACGGGAGCAACAGAAACCACCAACGGCGTAACTCAAACACGTACCCAAGAAACCACGACGAATCCACCGACGGGAGCAACAGAAACAACGAATGGTGTAGCGCAAACGCGAACACAACAAACCACCACGAATCCTACCACGGGAACAACAGAAACAACGAACGGAGTAGCGCAAACGAGAACTCAGGAAAGCACCACGAATCCAAACACGGAAATGAGTTTAGAGAAGCTAGAGGCGATTGAACAAATAAAAGAAGATGTGATAACAGAGGCAGAAATGCTTGATAAACTTCCGTTAGAATATCAGGAATCAAACCCGCTAAAAGCAATAAAGAATCAACTAAATATAACCAATGAACTCATTCAATTGAGTGAAATATTAGGAGAAAAAGGAATGGCGGCTTTATATAGTCCGCTTGAACTACAATCCATGGCTCAAGATGCTAAAGCGGTCATCAAACAAATAAACAGCACCTTGCCATCTGGTCAACAACTTGAAATTAAATCAATTCAAGCCTTAACAGAGGTATTTGCAGCGGATATTCAATCGAATGAAAGTACAGAAAATAAACAAGTAGCACGTATAGAACTTACGGATGAAATGATTGCGCAATATGCGTCGAAGGCTGGGTATGATCGTTACGTAAGCCTCATCAAAGAGCAGGTTAAAATAACCCAAGAACTAGATGCGATAAATGGTCGGATTACTGCCTTGAAAAAGGAATTATATGTAGAAATAGACGACACAAAACGAACTGTAATTCGAAATGAACTTCTTGAACTTGTTCAACAAAAGTTAATGAAAGAAAAACAGTTCATTGAGTTGGATCGAACGCTACGTAGTATGTCAGATTTCACTTATTACTCAGCCTTACTCGATATGCAAATTTTGCCTAAGACTGCTTCGAATGAAACCTCAATCGTAGCAATAAATGAGCAAGCATTGGAGTTTCAAGTAGGAGGAGAAACAAATGTTCAACAAGGAAAACTACCGGTTTTGAATCAAATGCCAATGGGATTGATTTTTAGAGTACAAGTAGGGGCATTTAGATACAAAGTTCCGGGGTATTTCTTTAGGGAGTTTTCACCCGTATCAGGAGAAAAATTAACAAATAACTTAACCGCGTACTTGGTTGGATTTTTCGTTGATTCAAAAGTAGCGAAAACCGCACGGACCTTAATTAGGCAAACCGGATATCAAGATGCGTTCATTGTTGCGTATTGTGATGGTAAACGAATTCCATATAACCTGGCGATTCAATATGAGCAAAATGGAATGTGTAAAAAGCGAGAACAAACGGACGTGTTAAAGGAAGTAGTCAGCTATTTTAAAGATTCAATAAATCAAGAAGGTTCCGTTCAAGTTAGGCCAAAGGAAATATTTTATACCGTTCAGGTGGCTTCGCTTAAGAAAGAAGATAATGGAAAACTCAATAAGGTTCCAGATTTATTCTATAGTCTATCCGTAACAGGGAATTATAAATATTCAAGTGGTAAATTCTCTTCCTTGAATGATGCTAAGGTTCGACGTAATGAAATGAGAGCAACTGGCTATGCAGATGCCTTTATCGTTGCGTATCGGGATGGAATTCCTGTAAGTTTTCAGGAAGCTGAAGTCGGTCTTGCCTATATGAAGGAAGTTCCAAAAATGAACGTTACGCCTGTAAATACCGATTTGCTCGGAGTAAAAACAGAAGAACCCGCTCACATGCTTGTTCAGTATAAAAAACGCGTTGGAACCATGGCGCTCTCCGATTTCTCTAACTTTAATCAATTAAAGTCGTGTGTATTGTCTGAAGATGAGTTGCTATTGGCACCCTTGAATCAAGATGAGATTTCACCCTTATTCCAGATTTTATATGCGGATTTCGACGCTACTGAGATTCCTGAAAAATCGGTAGACGAGCTATTTGTGGGTGGTCCGATGGCTGATTTAACCATTGCGCATGATTTTGCATTACGCGGTACAGTGCCCTTCCAATTAACGAATTCGATGAGTGAGGGTACTGGAATTCTCTTTTATCCACGTACGGAAACCGAAAAGATTCGAATAACGAATCAGTTGAAAAAACTAAATTTAACGATTAAAGACTAAGAGGTTGTTATGAAAGAAAAGGAAAGTGAATCGATAGCGTTTGCAACAGATGTTCAATCTGAATTAGCACTTATTTTATACAATGATGATGTCAATACCTTTGATCATGTAATACATTGCCTGGTTACCGTATGCGAAATGGAGCTAATGGCTGCCGAACAATGTGCATATATCGTTCATTATGGCGGTAAATGTGCCGTAAAACATGGGGCATATGAAGACTTAGAACCTAGATGCCTTACCTTATTGGAAAAAGGACTTTCTGCTAAAATTGAAAACTAGTTAAGGTTTAGAAAGATCGAAAAATGTTTTCTCGATGGTTTCATATTTGCCATTTGGAGAGGGCGAGAGGGCAGGGGATGCAATGACATTTAAGTCGCCATCTAACAAGATGTAATAAGGAAAGGTGAGTATACCTAAATTGTTCCAAATCGGATTTTCGCGGGTCAGACCAATTTTTTTCCAGGTAATTTGCTTTAATGCACGTTGTTCCGTTTCATTTAGGTTTTCTTTGTCAACATATAAAGAGATGATTTCAATGGTGCTTCCATAGCTGGCGTGAAGTTTTTTAAGAATACTCAATTCACTTATCGCTTTGGTATTGGAAGGATTAAACGCATGGATGTAAATGTGCTTGCCATTGTACTTTCGAAGATCAATTGTTTCGTTTGTTCCGTTAATGGTTTCAAATATAAAGGTCCCACCTTGTTGGATTAATGGGATTTGAGCCAGAATATTTTGAGCAATCGTTCTATGAATGGGATAGATGCTTTCTTTACTTATTAATTTGAGGTTGTTTAAGATAACAGATCGAGGCAAGAAATTGTCGTTTAATGCCTGTTTTAAAATATAAATTCGAATTAATGATCGTAATTCAGGGACGGCAGCATAGGGATCTTTCGATAATAAGGAATCACTTAGGTTTAAATTCCCAGCAGCAAAGGCTTTGAACAAACTATTGCTTAGTTCTGGTTCAATGCGATGTATATATTGATTATAAAAGGTCTCAAAATAAGCCATATAATAGTCATGCTGATATAATATCGGATTATTCCCTAAATAATTCGAGTACTTTTCAATTTCAGATGGTGCACCAACAAAGTTGATGTTATCTACATCGCTTGCCACGCTGTAATTCATGAAATCAAGGAAATAGGACGAGGTATCCGCTTGGGCGTCCTTCATTAACGCAAGTTTTAGAATGCCTATTTTTTTTGAAAACAAACTAGGATTAAAATCCTTGTCGAAGTAAATATCACTGATGTAGTTATCTAACCACGCTTGAAAGCCCAATATTTTGAAATTAATATCATTGCTGTCCAGGTCGAAGAACGTCAATTCAATCTCTTCTTTCAGGTTATACGATTGATTCTGAGGGTTTTCTGATACAAATTCAACTTTGTAATTCCCTTTGGGTTGAACGTAAATGTATGACTTAAGCTCCTCCGTTCCTAGAACAAGCTTGGTTATACCCGTTGTTTGCCCATTGAATTTAAAAACTCCATCCTCCGAAATGGTGGTTTCTTGAAGTAGGCTCAAACGACCGCTTAAATAATCCTCATATTTCCATAGATACATGGATTCATTCGCAAATTGTGGAGCCAAGCCAATAACTTGGAATTGACTATGAACTAATAGCGACAGCAGTGTGAAAAGTCCCGTAAATGTAAGTTTGGTCTGCATACCTACTGTTTAATCAAAATTATCGGATTGGTTACAAATTTTGAGATTTCTCCATCGTTTTGATGTATCTCCCGAACGATCGTAGAATTAATAGCTGCATCAATGCGTTCGGTAAGTATGAATATCGTTTCAACTGCTCCTAAATCTTGATTTAGGTATGCAATCGGTCGCTCGTATTGAAAGTCTTTAGTATCCCTAAGTCCCCTGACGATAAAATCACACTGATTGGCCTTGCAGGCATTTACTGTTAATCCCGAATACGAAATCACCTTTATGCGATTCGTTTTTACCAGCGATTCAATGTGTGCTTTTCTTGACTCAAGTGTGAAATATGAGGATTTAGAAGAATGAACTCCAATTCCTACAACCACTTCGTCAAAGAGTGAGAGTGCCTTCGTAAGAACCGCCTCATGTCCTTTGGTAAATGGGTCAAACGATCCCGGGAAAAATGCGCGCTTGCTACTCATTGAAAAAAACTAAAATTAACATTACCGAATGTACGCGTATTGATAAAATTAGTTTCTGTGCTTAGATCAGTATGCCTGCCATGCTCAACGATTAAATAACCATCCGGTTTCAACAGCTTACGGTCTTTCACTACTTGAACGATGTCTTTATGGAATTTCAATTCAAACGGAGGGTCGGCAATAATTATATCGTATTGCATCGTGGTTCTCTGCAGAAATGAAATACAATCTTGCGTATGTATAGTAAGTTTAGACGTTACATCCAATAAGTCTGCATTTTTCCTAAGCCAAGCAGCTACTTTTGGACTTTTATCCACACAGGTGACTGAACTTGCGCCTCTGGATATAAATTCAAAGGATAAATTTCCAGTGCCAACACATAAATCCAACAAGGTTAATCCTTCAAATTCAATGAGGTTATTCAACACATTAAACAAGCCTTCTTTTGCAAAATCCGTTGTAGGTCGAGAAGGAAAGCTGGATGGCACACTAAATGTTCTTCCCTTTAAATGACCTGAAATTATTCTCATGCGGTTGGTGTAATAAGGTCATAACTGGTTTCGTGAATTATTTCAACCCCAGATAATAGGTCAAGTTTCCGCAATAGGTGCTCAATCTTACCTACAGTATGCAATGTAGAAATCGAGCTTAATCTAATTTTTCCCCCAGCTGGGTTTATATTTTGTTTTGTTAGAATCGTTAGCAGCATAAAAACAACATCATCTATTTCTGAATATTCAAACAACTCTGATGCACCAAGTATTTCTTTCTGTTGTATACCAATATAGGCATGTGTCGTAAAAAAATGTAAGTCTATTTGAATTGTATTAACCCGATGATTTCGAGTAAAAATCACATCATGCAATAAGTTAACATTTACATTATTAAATTGCTCGGTAAGAAGCGTGTTTAACCAAGATTGCTGGGTATATAAGATATGAACTTGTTGGCGTTCATTTAGGTGATGCGCTAGCGTTGAATGCGTAGGTACGTTGTCATACATTCGCTGATAATACGAAGTTAATAACGCTTCATCGAACATAACACTCGGCAAGAGTAAATGATTTTCTCCAATAATTAGGTGCTGAAAATCAGGCGCATGCAGAAACGAAGAGTTCGTAGAAGATTTAATAAAACTTTTTATCTCTTCACTGATTAACTCAGGGGTATTTGATCGGATGCTATGGTAAAACAACCCGTGGTCCGTAATTACGGAAACAGTTGAATGTTCGTATATAACTAATGATTGATTCATAGATCAGTTACAAAGCTACAATTTATTTAACTTACCCATTATCCTGATTTAAATTATCAACTTTGCATATGGAGTTCACTGCCGATCAAAAGGAGGCCTTACGTATTTTTAATGAATTCGATTCGTCAGATTCAAGCTATCGATGTTTCATACTTAAAGGGTATGCCGGAACCGGTAAAACTACGCTTATATCACACCTTGTCGGAGTCTTTAAAGAAGAAAAAAGAAAGATAAAGTTAATTGCCCCTACGGGTAGAGCGGCAAAGGTGATGTCTTCATATGCTAATTTTCCTTCGGCTACCATTCATAAGTTAATTTATTTCATGAGTGATTCAGTGGAAGGTTCGTCTCTGATTCTTGCAAAAAATCTATTTAAGCAAACCTTGTTCGTCGTTGATGAAGCCTCCATGGTTGGCATTGAATCCAGTAATTCTGAAGGTAGTTTGTTACAGGATCTGCTCAATTATGTGTTTTCGGGGGAAGGTTGCTCACTCATGTTGGTTGGTGATCCCGGACAATTGCCGCCCGTTGGACAAACAGATTCTCCCGCCTTAAGGAAAGACTTTTTAGCTCATCAGTATTCAGCGATCCGTGTATTTGAACACACCCTTACGGAAGTTGTTCGTCAAGCCGCACATTCGCAAATCACCACAAACGCAACCTATTTAAGGACTATTAAGGTTGCGCAACCTCCCTATTTTTCTGAAGTTGGAAAAGATGTCTTGCGAATAAATGGTTCAGAATTATTGGATGCCTTAGAGGGTGCACGATCCGAAGGCGATGAATCCTTTGTTATGTTAACAATTTCCAACAAGCGCGCAGGACAATGGAATCATGAAATAAGAAATCGACTCTTTCAATATGAAGAGTCATTGGTTCGAGGTGAATGGTTGATGGTAGTGAAAAATAACTATTTCTGGGCAGCGGATTCCGAAATGGGATTAATCGCAAACGGTGAGCTGATGAACATCGTTCGAATTGTGAGAGAAGAGCATCTCTACGGCTTTGATTTTATTCATGTGGCGGCTACCTTTTTTAGCGAGCCTAATAAGGAACGGAATGTCATTTGTTTTAAAGAAACGCTTAGCGCCGACGCCCCTAATTTGTCTAGAGATCGCTTAAGGGCCCTGTTTTTTGAAATCGAGAAAGATTATCCTGGGGAACGAAATAAACGAAAACGATACCAATTAATTCTTAAAAACCCCTATTTCAATGCATTACAGATTAAATATGCGTATTGTATCACAGCGCATAAAGCGCAAGGGGGACAATGGGAAACGGTTTTTGTTGATTACGGATTTATTCCTGAAAACATGGAGAAGCAGGAATATATTCGGTGGTTATACACCTGTGTCACCCGGTCAAAAACATCGTTGTACCTGCTGAATTTTCCGGATGATTATTTTGAGAAATAGGTTCGTATTATCGTAACTTCGGAAGTTTTATTAGCACATTATTGAGCTCATATTTACTTTGATTACACGCTTGTTCTAATTGATCAATAAATCGTTTAGCCAATTGGGTAGAAAGATAATTCGGACAAATAGAAGTTAATTCATCTTTAGTTTTAAATAAAATAGCACGCGTTCTAAGCATCGAGAGCACTTCATTTTTACTTAACTCATTTGTTTCCATGAGTTCATCTAAACCTAAATTTTGGGTGTTTAAATTAGAAACAACGGGGTCTGTTGAACTCATAATTTGAATTTGAAGAAATCGATTGATTTTAATTTGTAAGGATGAATGCCTTAGTGATTTAAACGGTATAGAAGATCGACTTTCTAGTCGTTCAATTTGAGTTGCTCCCGGATATGTTGCTAACTCCACTTGATCAATATCTCGTATGATTGTACTGTCTTTCCAAATCCCAACGCCTAGTCCCTTAAGGTTTAATGAAATAGGAAGGGGGCTCTTCTTGTATTCGGCAAAAAGTTTTCTAAAAAACGCACTATCTTTCTCCGTAAAGATGCTTCGATTAAATTCAAATGCATCGGATTCAAAAACATCTTCAAAAGCAATTTGGAAATCAGCGTCAAACAAGGGAACTGCATCGATCAGTGAAACGTGCATCATTATTTCATCCGAAGATTCACCCTCGTAGTCGTCGGGAATGGACAACAAGCGAATATCTATGGTTTCCTCATAGGGTGTAGGTTTAAACGTTAAATCTTGCGTGTACACATCAAATGTTGTCCCATCCTCAAATAAATAAAGTCCATCCTTAACGGTGAAGGGTACCCAATGCTCCCCTAATAATCTCTTGTATTGTCTATAGATTGCATCATGGTGCTCAAATTCTTCGGCTAACTCGTCTCGTTCTTCGATCAGGTGATCAAGTAAACTGGTGGTTTGATCATAGGATGCATACAATTCAATTAAATCCCATTGCTGTTTATTTTTTGCTTTTTTACGTGCTTTGGTTGTGGGTTTCATAACAAGGTTAGGGTCCTCACTTTTCTTGCGGTCGCGCTCCGCTTTTGTCGTTTTATTCTTTGTCCGGTATGGGTCTTTGTAGAGTTCGCCTAAATCTCCTTCTTTCTGATTAATTAATGTTTCAATCTCTCCTAATTCCTTATACGTTTCATTCACCTGCTCATTCATACCATCTTTGCCTTCCAACTGAACTTTTAAGGATTCATAGGTTTCGCTATATAAATTATTTAACACATGCATGAAGGTGGTTCCTTTTGAGAAATTGGAATCAGGGGTTAAGAATCGGGTGGTTTGAGATCCGAACAAGGGGTATTGTTTGGACCCCTTCTCCACGATTACTGTAGTTTGATTGGTGCTGTTGTATCCCCAAACATCAAAATGAACTTGAGTTTCTTTATAATTTCCCGCCGAAGAAAATGAACGTTCCGTAATGCGCTTCGTTTTTATGGTTGCTTTTTTTTCTCCGCTTAACTCTAATTCATATGGGAATAGACCAATTGCGCGGGGCAAGCCTTGATTCCAAGCGCCATACTCATCTTTGTCCCGTTCTTGCATCATTCCTTCGGTGTAACTTCCGTCACCAGCAGCCATTAGTTCACTGATAAACACCTTCGAATCACCTCCTAATAAGTTGAATAATACGCGAGTTCTACTTGCGATGACTGAGTTTAACGCGTTTCCTTGAGCTTCCAAGATGGTTTTGCAATCAGCCGTTTTTAATGATCCCTTGAGCTGTAAGGTCAATAGGCGTTCCGTTAGGGAAATATTAGTCAATAACAAGGGGCTCTCTTCTGGATTCACTAAGAATTCTACTAATTTACCGCGGTTATATTCGCTGGGTAGCGCGTTGAAAAAGGTAGTGAAGTATTGATCCAATAGGGGTAAGGAAGTTCTTGTTGCCCCGTCAGCATAACGCTTGATTTGTTGACACATCTCATAGATTGCCGTTTTGTTGCATGCTTCCGTAATGATCCCTTTCGGGCATTTCGAAAGTTCATTGGACCGGATGATTAAAAAATTTGGATTGACCGTTATAATACGGTCGATGGAATCATAGTTTATTTTTCCGTCAGGCAATAAAATATTGGGTCCATTGTACTCAAATGCTTTACCAATATTTTGGTCAAGAATTGGACTCTTTTTTACTATGTGAAAAAGATACGCTTGTATTTCAGGTGTAAGCGCTTGAGATACTTGAGCAACATGCGAATTGCACCAGAAAAAGATTAGGATACAATGAAGCCAACCGTTTCGAATGCGTTTGAACGTTAAAATCTGATTATTTAATAAATTCAACTGTTTGACCATTGATTTGAAGTAAATAAACCCCAGCAATTAAGTTCGTTACATCGATGGGGCCATCATAAGAACCAGTGCCAATTAATTTACCTCGTAGGTCGTGTATTTTAAATTCATCACCAAACGTAGCGCCGTTGATATATAGTTCATTGGTTGCCGGGTTAGGATAAAGTTGGATAGTTTCCATGGGGATTTCATCTCCACCTACGAAGGTTAATGGTTGGTCTTTACTCAAAATAATGGTGCTACTATTGTTTATCAAGGCTGAATTTACATCAACCGACATCGTAATGAAAATCGGCATATTACTTACTGTGAAATCATAATATTCGTATACATTTCGTACAAACGCTACATTGGTTCCAAACACGCTTGCAACAGCAGAATCTTTTAAATGAAAGCGCATCACATTGGTATAGGAATTCCCCCCGGGTAATAACAAAGTCCCTGAACCATCTACCATGGTGACAGATGAACCGGTAGCAGGTAAAGTACCTGTTGCTGTGGATGTTACTGTCCCAGAAAACGCATCAATGAGGGGGTTAGATGCTAAACTCAACGGATAAACCATTAGATTTTCTTGGTCTACATTCCAACTTGCAACCACAGCACCTAAGCTAACTTCATTAAAGACAAAACCTTGAGAAATTCTACCATTTGCTGATGATGAATAAAACGTTTGTAGGTTTCCACCGATATCATACATTTTAGTAGAACCAGCAAATGATGCGTAATTTGGATCTTGTGTAGCATCGAGTATTTGTACATCTTTGGTTACGCCGAAAATCCCAGCAATTTGACTGAAATCCCATGTGGCATTAGCCCCCATGATGTTGGCTTGAATGTTAGCGTTCGAGTCACACAAATGCAAGGAAGATAAGGACCCAATAGTTGCTTCATTCGTTGCGTCAAAGGATTGAGCTACACTTAAAAAAGGTAATGCGATGATTAATAGGTAGATTGATTTCATAATAATTCAGTTTATTCAAAAATACAAAAAAAAGCGTTTAATTCACCTCTTTGTTATATCCCAAAATGTTGACGATTCCTTTTGATTTGATGTTCGTCAGTTTCTTTCAGTATCAATTTCATTGTTGGGTAAAAGGTCCGTTGTACCGAAGGCAAGGTTTTTTCGATGTTTTCACCACGGCGACACACAACGAGTTTCAACACCTCGTGCTCAAAGGAAGTGAGTACCTCGGATAGGTTGGTCGTGATTTCTTGCCCGTTTATGGACATGAACTGATCTCCCTCGGCTAATCCACCCACATCAGCAGGACTACCAGGCGCAATGTCCGTTATGAATGTTTCTTCAGTTTTAGTTAGGATTTTAATGCCTAATGAGCTTTTGTAAAGTTCATCGGGAACCTCTTGCCGAAGTTCAATTCCATAAAATGAAAAGGCTTCTTGTAGCAAGGATTCATACCCATTAGCGGCATTAATGTATTGATCAAAGAGGATCCTGAAATCTATTCCGGAAAGTTGTTGAAGTTCATCGATTATATCTTTTTCTGAATAACCGATTTGCGTTAAACCAAACGCATAAAACAGGCGATTCATTAGGTGTTGCAGGCTGGCTTTATTATTGGTTGCCTCTCGTATTTTAGTATCCAAAATAAATGCCATTAAACACCCTTCGTTGTAGATTGACACTTTTCGTCCAGGTATGCCTTTAACATAGCCATCTACCCAGGTGTCAATGGAAGAATCAGCAACCGAATAAGCAAATCTCCCCACATTATCTACGTGCGTTTGGATTAGCACTTCAAGCAGTTGAAGATAACGCTCAGAAGTGATTAATCCACTGGTGAGCAAAAAGTAATCACCAAAAAATGTGGTTATTCCTTCGTAAACATAACCTAAACGAGAGTAGGTGGGACCTTCAAATCGATAGGGGAGCATCTCCAAAGGCCGAATGGTCTTCACGTTCCATACATGGTACAATTCATGGGATGCTACAGCCAATAAAGATTCATATCGTGTGCTTTTCCATGCTGCAGTAGGACCAAGAACAATTACCGTATTATTCAGGTGTTCAACTCCATGCAAATAGGTTTCATTAACACCGATTAAAAGAAACGAAAAAGTAGATGTTGGGAATTCACCGAAGGCCTGCACTTGCTTTTCAGTAAATTGCTTGAAGTCTTTTATAAGTTGTTCCGAGGAAATTCCATGGGCTCCTACAGAATGAATGTAGAAGTTGAAGTCGGAAACTTTATAAGAATACGTTTCAATGGAAGAACCGGCTAATATCGGGGTATCGAATGCCTCGTCTAAACTAGAGAATTGTGGTATGCCCTTGTGTTTGTGTTCAAGTCCTGCCAGCGACCAGTCTTGAGGAATTTCTATGGATAATTTGATTTCTGAATTTTTACAAAAATCATTGTAAATAAGTAAGTTAACTGGGTTTATTAAAAGTAATTTCTCGTCTAAATAGGTGTTTCCAGCTGTTAATTCGGCACCATAATACAAATAAGAGAACTCAATAGAATCTAGGTCTTTGGTGTGCACTAACCATTCATTTTTGCTTATTTTCTCGGTACGAATGCGTTGTGATCCATGGTACGCATTTGCATTTGAAATAAGTCGTGCAAAATTTCCTTCTTCATACCTTCCTGGACGCCATGCTGCTATTCGGAGTATGGTGATGTCGTCGGGTGTAGGAAGCGTAACATGAACTTGGATTCGATGCCGACTTGCTTGGTATAGGCTAATGCGGTAATCGATCATACTTCTTAGTATAATTCTTCTTGCAATTGTGCGATTTTTGGATCAGCGATGTAGTCATCATAGGTCATCATTTTATCAATCATTCCCTTTGGCGTTAGTTCGATAATTCGATTAGCTACGGTATTAACAAGTGCCTGGTCATGTGACGTAAACAACATCGATCCCCTGAAATCGATCATCGCATTGTTTAATGCCGTAATTGATTCCAGGTCTAAGTGGTTGGTTGGCTCATCCATCATGAGGAAATTTGCCTTGGCTAACATCATTTTTGAAAGCATGCAACGCACTTTTTCACCACCGGAAAGTACATTGGCTGTTTTCATAGCTTCTTCACCAGTAAATAACATACGACCTAAAAAGGTTCTTAAATAAACTTCCTCTCGTTCTTCATCTCCTTGCGCATATTGACGAAGCCAATCAATTAAACTGACTTTATCCGAAAAGAAATGATGATTGTCGTTTGGTAAATAAGCCGTGCTAATGGTTGTTCCAAAGGTAAATGATCCAGTATCGGCCGTTGTTTCTTGATTAAGGACTTCGAAGAATTGCGTTAAGGCAACAGAATCTCTAGAAACGATGGCGATTTTATCTCCTTTATTCGCTGTAAATGTAATTCCTTGGAATAGGAACTTGCCTTCATGTTTTTTGCCTAGGTTCTCAATAGATAAGATTTGATTTCCTGCATCTCGATCTTGGTGAAAGGTGATTCCCGGATATCTTCTCGATGAAGGTTGAATTTCTTCCAAATCCAAGTTGTCCAACATTTTACGTCGGCTGGTGGCTTGTTTCGATTTAGCCGCATTCGCAGAGAAGCGGGAAATAAACTCCATGAGCTCTTTCTTTTTTTCTTCTGCTTTTTTGTTCTTATCTGAACGTTGTTTGGCTGCAAGTTGAGAACTTTCATACCAGAAGGTATAATTTCCAGTAAATAGATTGATTTTTGAAAAATCGATATCGCAAATGTGTGTACAAACGGTGTCTAAGAAGTGACGGTCGTGTGATACCACGATGACCGTATTTCGAAAATCTAACAAGAAATCTTCAAGCCATGATATGGTTTTAAGGTCAAGGTCATTGGTTGGCTCATCCAAAATTAGCACATCGGGATTGCCAAAAAGTGCTTGCGCAAGAAGGATTCGAACCTTTAGTTCATTTGAAATCTCTTGCATCAACAGGTCGTGTTTGCTTTCATCGATCCCAAGATTGCTCAATAAGGTAGCTGCATCAGTTTCCGCATTCCACCCTTCTAAATCAGCGAATTCGCCTTCTAATTCTGCCGTTCGCATGCCATCTGCTTCTGAAAAGTCTTCTTTAGCGTATAATGCATCTTTCTCTTGCATGATTTCATACAAGCGCTTATGACCCATTATTACGGTTTGTAAAACCGGAAATTGGTCGAATTCAAAGTGGTTTTGTCGCAAAAAGGCAATGCGCTTGCCGGGTTCTAATTCAACCCTTCCTGTGGTGGGGTCTTGTTCACCAATTAGAATTTTGAGAAAGGTAGATTTTCCTGCTCCGTTAGCGCCAATGACGCCATAACAGTTTCCTTGGACGAACTTTGCATTTACTTCATCAAATAAAACACGTTTCCCAAATTGCAGGGATAGATTCTGTACTGATAACATTTCTTAGATTTTGCGCAAAGATACGGACTTTGAACGAGTTCCTTATTTTTTACAGTTGTAAACAAACGCCGGAGGAAGATTTAGCGGGGTAAATGCTAAGTTCATGTGGTTGAAATGGCGTTTTATGGCTTTCTTAGATTGCAACGAATATTGGAATTGTACAAAATGTCCTCCTACCGACAAACATTGATGGGCTGCAGAAAGTATATGTTCTCTCAAGGGTTCATCGAAAATCGCTAACGGAAGGGAAGAGATAATGCAATCGGCGTTTTTAATTCCACGGTCGGATAAGATGCTCGATAAATCGGTCGCTGAACCTTGAATGACTTCTGTGTTTGAACATGCAAATTTATGCGTCAGATCTTGGCAAAAGGTTTCGTTTAGTTCGATGATAATCAAGCGTGCACTAGGCTTCATTTTTTCCTGAATATATCCTGTAAAGGCGCCCGTTCCAGGACCAAATTCAACAATGGTTTCACAGCGATCGAATGGAATGTTCTTCAGCATTTTCGCCGCCAAAAAGCGCGAGCTTGGCGCTACAGCACCCACTTTATTTCCTTTTTTCAGGAATTGAGCGATAAAGGTCTTAGCCGACATGCTCCGGATGATTCAGCATAATAATGCCTTTGTTTATAATGCCGATGGCTCTGCCGTGGAGTGTTTTACCCGCGAATGGATTGCATGCCTTGTCGCGTGAAGTTGAATCTAAATTCCAAGATTGATTTGGTGTATAACACGTTAAATCTGCGGTAGCGCCAATTTGAATGGGATTAGAAGCAATTCCGAATAAGGTTCGGTTTTTTATTGAAAGCTGTTCAACAAGTACATCGCTTGACAATCCGGTGTTTTTCAACAGTGCCGCATAGGCTGTTAACAATTGTGGCGCACCAAAAGCGGCTTCATCAAATGCAACCTGTTTGTCATCCAGTACAAACGGACGGTGGTCGGTTACAATACCATCAATAACCCCTTGTGATAAGGCCTGAATTAGGGCATTACGATCCTCTTCAGCTCGCAGCACAGGAAGCACTTTAAAACGTGTGTCAAAATCAAGGATTTGTTGCTCTGTAAAACATAAGTTCATTACATGGACATCACATGTAATAGGCAATCCGGCAGCTTTTGCTTGTTGAATAGGGGCAATGGATTCTTTGGATGATATGCCTGAGATATGAAGAGCGCTCTTTGTGTAAGAGGCGATTTCAATGGCTTTAATAACCTGCAGGCGTTCGTCAAGTGAAGGATCACCTTTAAGACCTGTTCGTGTGGATCCCATTCCTTCATTCACCTGTGCGTCAAGAACAAAGTTTGTAGATCTTGGAGAGAACATTACTTTACCACAAAAATCTCGTGAATAAAGCAAGGCGCGAGTCAGGATGCCTTCATTGATTTGGTGTTGATCGTCAGAAAACCATCCAGCACCTGCCTGAAACATCTCAAATAAATCGGCGAGTTCCGTTCCTTTTTGTTGTTTGGTAATTGCGCCTATGGGATGAAGTTGTACGCAATGACCATCCGCCATTCGTCGTTTATATTCAATGGCCAATTTAGTGTCTGTGGACGGATGATCTGAGGGTAAAACACCTACATGGGTAAATCCTCCTGAGGCGGCATCATCAAGCCCTTGAGATAGTCCACCGCGTTCCTCGAACCCTGGGTCAAAAAAAGCAGCCTTAAAATCTACCCAACCCTGTGAAACATGTAATTCAGGAATGCTCAAAGGCATCGCATCGGAATCGGTAATGGATGTAGCAATATTTTCTATCCTACCATTGGAAATGAGAATATCTTTACTTGTATTATTGTGAGGGGATTCAACATCCGTAATTCGTGCTGATTTTAAAAGAACCTTCATGATTTCCAGAATTTTAATAGGGCCATTTCTATCAGTAAGAAAAGCATCGCCAATACAACAAAAGTACGCCAAAATGAATTAGGTTTTTCCATATCTAATTCAAAACTTGAATTCCCTGAACTCATGGCTTGTACCTTAATTTCTGAAAATCCTGCCTCTTTGAATTGATTTTCAAGTGCTTCTGCTGTGAATAAATCAGTCTGCGATTCGCTTCGGTTTAAGTTAAACGCAATTTTCCCTAACACTTGGGTAGAATTTATGGAATAATATCCTTCACTCAACCGTTCGTTTAGTTCCGGTTGGTTTAATTGTAAGCGCACAATGCCATCGGTATTAATTTGCTTTGGGATAAACGACGTTGATGTTGAATTAAGCGTTAAGGGTGATTCTTGGTTGGAATTGCTTGGTATTTCAAGAACTCCCGCGGCTCCAATGGTGAAGTAGGATGGGAGGGAGCGGAGGCTAAGTTCAGCACTTCGCAATAAAATGGAAGGGAATAGGGCATTGGCTGTGAACCCGCCGTTTGCTTTGCTTAGATCCGTATTAAGGAGGTAAAACGTTCCTTCTTGCTTAACCGCGACCATCAAGGGTTGTTGATTCCTAAGGGTTAATAACACTTCGGCATTTGCTTGACGAAAATTCTTCAGGGAATACACGCTCTTCAGTAAAGGAACATTCAACGTTTTTTGTTGCTTATCAAACATACCGTTAAAGAACTTGCTTGCATAAGAAATATCAGAAAGTTGATTTCCAGTGGTAACTTTTCCACTATATCCCGAAAGGCCAACTGTTTTTAGCATCTGAGTATAATCGGTATAATTTATATCCCTGCCAGGAATACAAAAAACACTTCCGCCTTGCCTTAGAAAGGAGGAAATGTCGGCGATTAAGCCAGACGGAAGTTCATTTATTCCGTTTAATATTAAGAGGTCGACGTTATTTAAAAGCCTTTTGTTAAACGAAAATTCCGAGCAAGTTTCCACCGTATAAAACGACTCTGTTTGAAATACTTTTTCCGTGCTTGGTTCCCCGGATTCACCGTTTACGATTACTACACGACCTTCCTTCGCAAGCTCATTCGTGAAATAGAACTCATCGTCAAAGGTGATGTTCCGGTCTGATACGCTGACTTTACCTTCAATATAACCCGGATTATTAGGCGTAAAGAACATGTGGCTTGTTGCACTACTTCCTGCATTAATGGATAGGTTAGTCATGCGGGTTTTACCGTCAAATAGAACGGTGATTGGAATGTCTTGCGCATCCGACTGACCTACATTTTTCACTCGAAAATTTACCTTGCACGACTGGCCTGGTTTGTGAACTGGGCTATCCATCCAAACGGAATCAACATATAAATTGTCGATGTTTTGTGGCACGCACTGCACGATAAAGGTTTGTTCACTCCACGTTGTTTTGGGTTGTTTGAATGTAGACAGCGCAGCGGTGCTTTTTTGAAAATCAGATAACATGACCCGATTAACTTTGGAGACACTTGCTATTTCACGATGATACCGGCTTAAATATTCATTTTGCCATTCAATAATCTGAGCAATGTTTCGGGAAGCCTTATTAAGTGTTATTTTATCAATCACGTCAATAGCTGTCGCCTTAGAATGTAGTTTCCGTTCAACCCCAGAAAAGGAATTGGTGGTAATGAAAAAACGAGTATTTCCTGTACTTTTTGCAATAATCTTCTTGGCTATTTCTCGAGCCTCGGATAGTAGTTCTCCTTCCGTACCTTTTGCACTCATGGATAACGAATTATCGATATAGATGGCGGTGACAGGGATGCCGTTTTTTTCCTCGGTGGCTTTTTTGAAGAAGGGTTGTGCAAAGGCTAATATGAGTGCAGCAAGTGCAAGCAGCCGAGCACAAAGAATAAGTAAGCGTTTAAGTTTTTTAACCGATTTCTTTTCTTGTTCTTGTTCCTTTAGATATTTTAGTGATGGGAAATAAAAGCGTTTAAAACGCCTAAAATGAAAAAGATGCAGAATAATGGGGATGGCAAGCAGGCTGAGAAACCATAAATACCCTGGATGCACAAATGACATAGCTCAAAAATACAAATTTAATACGACTCAACGGATAAGGTGGTGATAAAAAAAGCCCCGCATGAGCGAGGCTTTATCTTATTTAATGGCTTCCCATCGTTTCTTAAGTTCTGCCGATTTGGTTTCGTTTTCAAGCATGTAATAAACTTTCCAGCCAATTTCTAAGGCGGTTTTGTCGCTTAGGTTCTTTTCTAAATATGGATCTAGATACATTGGGATTCGATTCATGATGTCCAAAGCGTCTTTCTGCATTTTTGGAATGTTTGGATCTTTTGGATTTAAATCCGAAGCGGCATTTGATAAGTCTCTTGACCAGTTGAACATAAAAGTGCAATATTGATACACAGCATCTGGATAAAATTGATCAATTTTTAAAGCCTTTAGAAAAGCTTGCTCTGCCTTGTCTGATTGTTTTAATTCCATTAATGAGGTTCCGAGCACAACATACAGGGATTTATTTGTGGTATCCATTGATGTGGCTTCATTCAAATATTTCTCCGTAGTTACGATGTCATTTTTTTGAAGGTTTATATTAATCAAGGAAATTAATATTTCAATGTTTTTGGGAACACTTGAATACACTAAGTCACCAAGTTTGCTTGCCTCGTCTAGTTTTTTCTGCTTAATTAAGGTGTCCGTAGCACGAACAAAACTTAACATGGTGTTTCCTTTAGCTTCTTCATTTTCAACATTAATGTATTTCGAAATCTGATAAGCACCAATAAACATTTGCGTAGCTTCCGCGTAATTTCTAGCGTTAAACATAGACAAGCCTGCATCAAAAACGAATTGAGATTTTGCATTTACAAATTCTAGAACCGCTTTTTTGTCTTCTTTTCCTTTCGCATGATTTAAGACAGCGTTGAAGCTCTCTTTGATTTTTGCATCATACTCTTTAATGACATTTTCATCGGGTTGAGCGCCTGACATGGCAGCTTCCATCGTAGAAATTTCCATTAATCCAAAATAGATAATCCCACGATATCGATGCATGTATGGGTCATTTGCTGTTTCAGTATTTACCGCCGCCAAATCGATATCTGCTTTGGCGCCAGATAATGCTTTTTTGTTTTCTTCCATACTCCCCATAGGATTGTATTTTTTATACTTAAGCGCTGCGTCAGTAATACTAGACTTTTGTGCAAAGAAGGAAGCTCCAACAAACAGTAAAGCAACCAGTAAATTGATTTTTTTCATAAAATTATTATTCGTTATCGGTTAGTTCATCCGTAGAATCGGCATCTTGTTCATCAACATTCATACCATCGTTGCTTAATACATCGCCATTGTTGTCTGCATCAATCACTTCTTCATCCTCATCTTCGTCTTCACTTCGTGGTACACGTGCAATAGCAGCGATTTCTGCATTTCCTTTCAAGTTAATTAATTTAACCCCTTGAGCTGCTCTACCCATTGTTCGAATCGTATCGACATGCATTCTGATGGTAACACCAGATTTAGTAATGATCATTAAATCGTCTTCGTCGAATACGTTTTGAATTGACAGTAATTTACCCGTTTTCTCCGTGATATTTAAGGTTTTAACCCCTTTACCACCACGGTTGGTAATGCGATATACCGGTTCTTTATCCTCTGGATCATTCAAATAGGTTCGTTTACCAAATCCTTTTTCAGACACCACTAGAATAGTAGAGAAAATGTCTTCCACGCAAATCATACCAATTACTTCGTCGGAGCCGCCAGCTAAGGTAACACCACGAACACCAGAAGCATTTCTACCCATTGGACGTACGGTAGATTCATTGAATCGAATTGCACGACCAGATGATGTGGCTAACACAATCTCGTTCGTTCCATTGGTTAATTTTGCTTCTAATAATTCGTCGTTTTCACGAATCGTAATGGCATTAATTCCATTGGTACGCGGACGAGAATAGGCCTCAAGCGAAGTTTTCTTAATCACTCCGTGCTTAGAGCACATGATAATAAAGTTATTGTTGATGTATTCCTTATCTGTTAAATCCTGAACTTTTACATACGCTTTAACCTTGTCGTCCTGAGGAATATTAATCAAGTTTTGAATTGCTCTTCCTTTCGATAATTTATTCCCTTCCGGAATTTCGTACACGCGCATCCAGAAACAACGTCCTTTCTCTGTGAAGATCAATAAGTAATTATGGTTGGTAGCAACAAATAAATGCTCTAAGAAATCTTTATCTCTGGTGGTAGATCCTTTTGATCCCATACCACCACGATTCTGAACTTTATATTCATTAAGGTTTGTACGCTTAATGTACCCTGCATGCGAAATCGTAACTACAACTTCTTCATCCGCAATTAAATCTTCCATGCGCATTTCTGATGCCGCATATTCGATGGATGAACGACGAGCATCTCCGTATTTCGCTTTAATTTCTAACAACTCATCCTTGATGATTTGCATTCTGCGCTCTTCACGATCTAAAATGTCTTTTAAATCAGCAATTAATTTCATCAGCTCTTCGTACTCACTTCTAAGCTTGTCTTGCTCAAGACCGGTTAACTGACGTAAACGCATGTCAACAATTGCACGCGTTTGAATTTCACTTAATCCAAATCGATCAGATAAGCGTTCACGTGCATGATCCGGACTGTCTGATGTTTTGATGATTTCAATTACTTCATCAATGTTATCCGACGCAATGATCAATCCTTCTAAGATGTGTGCACGCTCTTCTGCTTTTCTAAGTTCATAACGCGTTCTTCTAACCACCACATCGTGACGGAATAAAATAAACTGGTCTATGATTTCGCGCAAGTTTAATAAACGCGGTCTACCGTCCACTAAACAGATGTTATTAACTGAAAATGAGGTCTGTAGCGATGAGAACTTGTATAGTTTGTTTAATACTACATTCGCAATCGCATCCCGCTTTATTTCCACCACAACGCGCATTCCGTTACGGTCTGACTCATCACGTAAATCAGAAATTCCTTCAATCTTTTTATCGTTTACAAGCTCGGCGATTTTCTTAATCATTTCGGCCTTGTTCACTTGATAAGGAATCTCAGTGATAATAATTTGTTCACGTCCCTGTACCTCTTCGATCTCCGCTTTGCCGCGCATCACGATTCGTCCACGACCTGTTAATAAGGCATCACGAACACCTTCATATCCATAAATGATACCTCCAGTTGGGAAATCCGGAGCTTTTACGTATTGTAATAAATCTTCTACTGGTAATTCAGGATTATCAACCACGGCAACAATACCATCGATAACTTCCGTAAGGTTGTGCGGCGCCATATTAGTAGCCATACCAACCGCAATTCCAGAAGCACCATTAACCAATAGGTTTGGGATTTTTGTTGGTAAAACAGTTGGCTCTTCTAAACTATCGTCAAAATTTGGTTTAAAATCAACTGTTTCCTTGTCAAGGTCTTCGAGCATTTCTTCAGCAATCTTCTTGAATCTTGCTTCCGTGTAACGCATGGCTGCTGGAGAATCTCCATCCACACTACCAAAGTTACCTTGTCCATCGACTAGCGGGTATCGTAAAGACCATTCCTGAGCCATACGCACCATGGTGTCATATACAGAGCTATCACCGTGCGGGTGATATTTACCCAATACTTCACCGACAATACGCGCTGATTTCTTATAAGGACGATTTGAATAAACACCTAAGTCTTGCATACCATATAATACACGACGATGCACCGGTTTAAATCCGTCACGCACGTCAGGTAATGCACGAGAAACAATAACAGACATCGAATAATCGATGTATGCTGATTTCATTTCATCCTCAATATTTATCTGTATAATTTTTTCACCTTCTGCCATAATCTTCGAGCCCTATTATTATAAATTAAGTTAGAACCACAAATTTAACAAAACGACCTGCGTAAATGACCCGATTATTAAGGAATTTACTAACAATTTAGGCTCATACATGTGAATAAAAGATGAGTTGTAACTTAATTGTGATTATTCTTGTTTCTATCCGTAGTAATTTGAACTTCGGATGAAGATTAAAATTATATTTGCACTTATAACAATGCAGGATGGAGGCTAAGTTTTCGCCAAGAGTAAAAGATTTAATTCGAATAAGTAGGGAAGAGGCAGTTCGTTTAAAAAACGAATTTGTGGCACCAGAGCATTTGTTGCTGGCTGTAATTAAACTCAATGAAGGAAAAGCATTTGATTTACTCAAAGAGTTTGATGTTTCATTTGAAACACTTACTAGCGAACTTGAGTCAATTCTTAAGCAATCTTCTACAAATGCTGTATTTCTACCAACGAATATTCCGCTATTAAAACAGGCTGAGAACATTTTGAAACAGTCGTTTTTAGAGTCTAAGTTGTTTCGGTCCAGTATGATTGGTACCGAACATATTTTGTTGACCATCTTGAAATACGAGGATTGTGTTGCATGTCAAGTGCTAAATAAATATGGTATTATGTATGAAAATCTTAAAGAAGAATATATGTCTATGAATCAAGAAAATAAATCCCCAAGGGCTGAGTTTCCAGGAAGCAATGAAGAAGAAGAAGATGCGGGTGGGGTTCCTAAACGACCGGCGGATTCAAAATCTAAAACCCCTGTACTCGATAATTTTGGGCGTGACTTAACCAAGATGGCCGAGTTGGGACGTTTGGATCCAATTGTAGGTCGTGAAAAGGAAATTGAGCGAGTAAGTCAGATCTTATCTCGTAGAAAAAAGAACAACCCGATATTAATTGGTGAGCCAGGTGTTGGTAAAAGTGCCATTGCCGAAGGTTTAGCACTGCGTATCGTACAACGAAAAGTGTCTCGAATTCTATTTAACAAACGTGTAGTTTCCTTGGATTTAGCTTCTTTGGTTGCGGGTACGAAATATCGTGGGCAATTTGAAGAGCGAATGAAAGCAGTAATGCAGGAGTTGGAAAAGAATCCAGATATTATTCTGTTTATTGATGAAATCCATACCATTATTGGTGCGGGTGGCGCAAGCGGGTCTCTTGATGCGTCGAATATGTTTAAACCAGCCTTAGCGCGCGGTGAACTTCAAGCAATCGGTGCAACTACCTTGGACGAGTACCGTCAGTATATCGAGAAAGATGGAGCGCTTGAACGACGATTCCAAAAGGTGATTATTGAGCCAACCACCATCGATGAAACGATTCAGATTTTACACAACATTAAAGAGCGTTACGAAGAACATCACTCGGTAACATACACGCCTGAAGCAATTACCGCCTGTGTTAAACTTACAGAACGTTACATTACAGATCGTCACCT
This sequence comes from Crocinitomicaceae bacterium, assembly GCA_044353585.1. Classification (GTDB taxonomy): domain Bacteria; phylum Bacteroidota; class Bacteroidia; order Flavobacteriales_D; family Crocinitomicaceae; genus UBA952. The sequence goes on from JBILBR010000004.1 coordinate 23,518, forward strand.
GCCGGATAAGGCGATTGATGCCTTAGATGAAGTGGGTTCAAGAGTGCATATTACGAACATTAATGTTCCTAAAGAGATTGTTGAAATTGAACAAGAAATCGAGGATATTAAAACCAAGAAAAGTGAAGTAATCAAAGCGCAACAATACGAGAAAGCAGTTGAGTTTAGAGATACTGAGCGTAAGCTGTCTGAAAAATTAGAAGAAGAGAAACGTAAATGGGAAGAATCTTCGAAGAGCAACCGCATTACCATTACCGAAGAAGATGTTGCTGAAGTCGTTTCCATGATGAGCGGTATTCCATTGACTAAAGTTTCCCAGACTGAATCAGGTAAGCTTGTGAATATGACCGATGCCTTAAACGGTAAAGTAATTGGACAAGATGAGGCGGTAATGAAGGTGGTGAAGGCGATTCAACGTAACCGTGCTGGATTAAAAGACCCAAATAAGCCGATTGGATCGTTCTTTTTCTTAGGACCAACAGGTGTAGGGAAAACACAATTAGCGAAAGTGCTTGCAAAGTATCTTTTTGATACAGAAGATGCCTTGATCCGAATTGATATGTCTGAATACATGGAGAAATTTAGTATTTCACGCTTAGTAGGAGCGCCTCCAGGATATGTAGGGTATGAAGAAGGTGGACAACTGACCGAAAAGGTTCGTAGAAAACCGTATTCAATCATTCTATTGGATGAAATTGAAAAAGCGCATCCCGATGTGTTTAATTTATTGCTTCAAGTATTAGATGATGGTCATATGACCGATGGCTTAGGTCGTAAGATTGATTTCAAGAATACGATTCTGATCATGACATCGAACATTGGTGCACGTCAATTGCAAGAATTTGGTACGGGTGTAGGCTTTGGCACCAAGGCAAAGGAAGAAGCTAAAGAAGAGAATTCAAAGGCGGTGATTCAGAATGCCCTTAGAAAAGCATTTTCACCAGAGTTTTTAAATCGTGTGGATGACATGATCATGTTCCGTTCATTGACGAGAGAAGATATTCATAAGATTATTGATTTGGAATTGGATAAGTTAATCCTTCGCATCAAAACCCTAGGATATAACCTGGAGTTAACTGAAAAAGCTAAAGATTTTATCGTGGAACGAGGATATGATGAAAAGTTTGGTGCACGTCCACTAAAACGAGCAATCCAGAAATTCATTGAAGATCCGTTAGCCGAAGGTATTATCAACCACAACATGGCTGAAGGAGATACGGTATTGATGGATTTTGAAGATGGGAAGGAAGAATTAAACCTTAAGGTTAAAAAACAAAAAGGTAAGAAATCAAATCCCGGAAAAGAGGAATAGATATTCTAACGTATAAAAAAAGGAGCTAAACGCTCCTTTTTTTATGTCTATTATTTTTGATTTTACACTTTTGCGATGGTCTCACTCATGTATTCACCATTCTTTAATTTGTCTACAATTTTAGAAAAACATTCAATGGTATAATTTACATCTTCCATGGTGTGAACCGCTGTAGGAATTAAACGAAGAATAATCATTCCTTTAGGAACTACTGGATAAACCACCATCGAGCAGAATACATTGTAATTCTCACGTAAATCGTATATCAAATTGGTGGATTCAGGAATAGAACCGTTCATATATACTGGGGTAACACACGAGTTGGTTGGACCGATCTCAAAACCCGCGGCTTTTAACCCTGATTGCAATGCGTTTGTTATTTCCCATAATCGATCTTTTAATTCGGGCATTGTTCGAATCAATTCAAGACGCTTAATCGCTCCAACAACGAGTGGAAGCGGCATGGCCTTAGCGAAAATTTGGGAACGCATGTTATATCTTAAATATTCAACTACTTGCGCGTCACTGGCTACAAATCCGCCAATCATTGCGAATGACTTTGCAAATGTTCCAAAATAAATATCAATCTCATCTTGTACGCCTTGTTCCTCACCTGTTCCTGCACCCGTTTTTCCTAAGGTACCAATTCCATGTGCATCATCAACAAAAAGACGGAAACTGTAACGCTTCTTAAGGGCTACAATTTCTTTTAAAATCCCTTGATCGCCGCGCATTCCGAATACACCTTCAGTGATTAACAATATTGCTCCTCCTGTTTCTTCTGCTAATTTTGTGGCACGTTGTAATTGCTTTTCGCAATCTTCGATGTCGTTGTGCTTGAATACATAACGCTTACCCATGTGTAAACGAACACCATCAAGAATACAGGCATGAGATTCCGCGTCGTAAACAATTACATCGTGACGGTCAACTAAACAATCAATGGCAGATACTACCGCTTGATAACCGAAATTCACAAGAATTGAATCTTCTTTCGAAACAAAATCCGCTAATTCACGCTCCAGTTGCTCGTGAAAGTCGGAATTACCACTCATCATTCGTGCGCCCATTGGCATGGCAAATCCATAATTAGCCGCTGCATCCGCATCAGCTTTACGAACTTCTGGATGGTTAGCTAAACCTAAGTAATTATTTAAGGACCAGTTTAGTTTTTCTTTTCCACGAAAATTCATGTGCGGACCAATGTCCCCTTCCAATTTTGGAAACGTAAAATAACCATGTGATTCTTTAGCGTGCATTCCGATTGGACCACGATTCGCTTGGATTTTTTCAAAAATATCAGCCATATTCTGCTTGCTCTATAGTTTATATTGCTACAAAGTTACGCTTAATCAAAGACCACGGGGGTTAACACCGGCTATTTTTTCAACAACCGGTGTTTAATGATTTAGTAATATATGGCTCTTCGTACCTTGGAAATGTACTTTGCTAAACGGATTACTTGCTTGGTATATCCGAATTCATTGTCATACCAGGTGTAAAGTACAACGTTCTTACCGTTTTTAGAAACAATGGTAGCGTTTGAATCATATACCGAACAGCATGTGTTTCCGATAATGTCTGAGGATACGAGCTCTGGGTCAAATGAATAATAAATTTGATTGACAAGTTCACCGTTTAATGCGGCATCTTTGACGAGCTCGTTGATTGATTCAATGCTAGTTTCATTTTTTAATTCTAAGCTTAAAATCGCCAAAGAACCATTCGGTGTAGGGACACGAACGGCATTCGCTGTTAATTTATCTTGAAGCGAAGGGATGACTTTTGTAACTGCACTTCCTGCACCAGTAGAAGTAATAACCATGTTAATCGCAGCAGAACGTCCGCGACGAACTTTCTTGTGCATGTTATCCAATAAATTCTGGTCGTTGGTGTAGGCATGTACCGTTTCGATATGACCTTTCTCAATGCCTAACTTGTCTTCTATGACTTTTAAGATCGGACTAATTGCATTGGTGGTGCATGAGGCTGCAGAGTAAATCTTCTCATTTTCCAAATCCAAGGTTCCTTGGTTTATGCCAAATACGATATTCGGGATTTCTTTTCCGGGTGCTGTCAGTAGTACCCTTGAAACACCCTTGGCATTTAAATGGCGAGCTAAGGTTTCTCGGTTGGTGTATATACCGGTATTGTCGATAACCAATGCATTATGAATTCCGAACGCTGTGTAATCAACATCTTCTGGCGCTGAGGCTTCTATCATTTGAACCACCTGACCATTAATTATGAGGCATTTACGTTCCAAATCAACATTAACGGTTCCTTTAAAAGCACCGTGTACTGAATCATTGCTTAATAATGAAGCACGTTTTATAATGTCCTTGTCTGTATTGCCTCTAGTTACAATGGCTCGTAGTCTTAACTGTTGACCTTTTCCTGCTTGACGAATCAACTCTCGGGCAGCGAGTCTACCAATTCGACCGAATCCATACAGCACAACATCGCGTGGTTCAAAACTTGGAGCGCTCGTTTGATTAAAGCTTCCTAGTTTATTTTGAAGAAACTCACGTTTTGAAATTCCATTTCCTTCGGTTGACCACTCGTTAGCGAGTTTACCAATGTCTAATTTGGACGGAGCCAAGTTCATCGAAGCGATGATCTCAGCCATTTCTGCCGTTGTAAATACGTCAATAGGTTTGTTAACAACCTTTGCAGCATATTCGTGCAGGTTTAGGATTTCAGAAATAGTTACGTCGAGAAGGTGATGACGGAAAAGCACTAATTCTATGCCTTGGTCATATAATAATTCGCCTACTTTTCCTTGCAGTTTGACAGCTGCTCGTTCCTGTTCAATGTGATTTTTGAGCTCTTGCTCATAGCCAAGTGATACACTCATGTTGTTGTTGATTGATGATGAAAAAATAAACTAAAAAAAAGGCCGCGAAAACGCAGCCTTATATGTTATCCTAAATAAGATTTCAATAGTTTGTTTCGCGATGTGTGTCGCAGGCGACGAATCGCCTTTTCTTTGATTTGACGAACGCGCTCGCGGGTAAGATTAAACTTCGCGCCGATTTCCTCTAGGGTAAGGCCGTGATTCATTCCGATACCAAAAAACAAGCGAATGATTTCACGTTCTTTATCGGTTAACGTGCTCAATGAACGTTCGATTTCTCGTTGTAAGGATTCTGCCATCAAGCCAGAGTCGGTTCGTGCCGTGTCGTTATTCACCATAACATCGATTAGCGTTCCTCCATCCTCATTGGTTGAAAGTGGAGCATCCATTGATACGTGACGACCAGAAACGTTAAGACTTTCTTTAATTTTTTCCTCCGGAACTTCAAGGGCTTCTGCTAATTCTTCAGCTGAAGGTGGACGTTCAAATTCCTGCTCTAAGCGCGAAAATGCCTTGTTTATTTTGTTTAATGAACCTACCTGATTTAGCGGTAAACGAACGATACGTGCTTGTTCAGCCAAAGCCTGAAGAATGGATTGACGAATCCACCATACGGCATAAGAGATGAATTTAAAACCTCGTGTTTCATCAAATTTTTGAGCTGCTTTAATTAGGCCTAAGTTGCCTTCATTGATTAGATCGGGTAGGGTAAGTCCTTGATTTTGATATTGCTTAGCAACAGATACAACGAATCGAAGGTTTGCTCTAGTTAATTTTTCAAGGGCTTTTTGATCGCCTGCTTTAATCTTGCGCGCTAACTCAACTTCTTCTTCAGCTGTAATTAGTTCTTCTCGGCCAATGTCCTGTAGATATTTATCCAGGGATTGGCTTTCGCGGTTCGTAATAGATTTGGTTATTTTTAACTGTCTCATTAGATAATTTAAGGAATGTTTAGTTAATTATGTTGTTGAGCAAAGTAAAATGAAAAAATGTGTAATCTAAAATTTTTATCTGGCGATTTTCAACAACTTTTCAACCATACCAGTTTAGTAACTTTTTTGTAACCTAGAGCCCGAACCCTTTGTAATCCCTTGCGCCACTTGGGGTGACAATTTCCAATAATATTCCTCGGTTAACCCCATTAAGCTTATTGGTTAACTCATCGATATTCTCAACTGGGTCGTTGTTTACCTTGGTGATTATTGTCCCCTCACTGATCCCGATAGACTTCAATTTACCGGTAGTGATGCTTTTTACTTTAACACCAAAGGTGATATTTAAGTCTTTCTTTTCTTTGTCGGTCAATTCTGCAAAGGTAGCTCCAAGTGCAAAATTCTTGGTAATTTCTTCCTTGCTCAACAATTCGGTTTCGCCATCTTTATTTCGAAGCACTAAGTCAAGTACTTCTTCGTCTCCGTTTTTCTTGCGGACCGTTACAACTACCTTGTCGCCAGGTCTTCGTTTTCCAATTTCTTCCTGCATCTGAGCTGGTGAATTGACTTCTTTCACTCCAATCTTTAGGATTACGTCACCGGTTTTCAATCCTCCTTTATCTGCAGAACCGCCTTCAACCACGCTATTGATATAAACTCCTTTCAAGTTGGGTAGCTTTTCTTTCTCTTTTAAATCTTGATTGATTGAAGAGATTTGTACCCCTAAATAAGCACGTTGAACTAAGCCGTAATCAATTAAATCCTTAACGACCTTTTCCATAAGATTTACCGGAATTGCAAAAGAATATCCAGAATAGGCACCCGTTTGAGAAGCGATCGCGGTGTTGATTCCTACCAATTCTCCTTTAGTATTTACCAGCGCACCTCCGCTGTTTCCTGGATTTACAGCCGCATCCGTTTGAATAAATGATTCAATTGGTACCACATCTTTATCTGTCCGATCCGAGAGTAAATTGATGTTTCGTGCTTTTGCGCTTACAATTCCTGCAGTAACCGTAGAAGTGAGATTAAAGGGGTTCCCAACGGCCAAGACCCATTCTCCAATTTTTAAGGCATCACTGTTTCCGAATTTCATTGGGACAAAGGTTCCCGTGCCTTCGATTTTTAATACCGCAATGTCGGTTGAGGGATCAGCTCCAACCACTTTTGCCGTATATTCTGAGTTATCGTTGAGTATCACATGGATTTCTGCTGCATTTTCAATGACATGATTATTTGTTACAATATATCCCTCAGAAGAGATGATCACACCAGACCCAGCACCAGAACCATATTGCTTGAATTCTCGTCCGCCGGCCCCAGGTCCGTAAAAGAATTCTTGAAATAAATCCCGTTGGAAGGTAGTTGAAACCACTTTCGTTGTTACGTGGACAACCGAATTAACACTAGTTTCAGAAGCTGCTGTCAAATCCGGTAAGGTTTCTCCATTTAAACCAACAGGATGCGCATAAAAATTCTCACCATCCAACACACGGTCTGAAACACGAGTTGAAACCGATTGGTAGGTTAAATAAGCGGCTAAGGGTAGTGCCCCGCCTAAAAAAGAAACCAATAATACATTGAGCAAATTTTTTCCTTTCATGTGCTTAAATTTTAATTTGTTGCAATAATAACAAGCTGAATGAAAATTTGTAAAACGAGTGCTGTTAAAGATTGTTAAGCACATTTGCTAACATTTTCCTACTTTTACGCCATGTTGGTTCACTTTGAAAAATACCAAGGCGCTGGAAATGATTTTATCATGATTGATAACCGAAGTGGTAAATATAACACCTTGGGAATCGAGCAAATAACATGGATGTGCAGTCGTCATTACGGCATTGGTTCGGATGGACTTATCCTTCTTAATGAATCACATGATTCGGATTTTGAAATGGTTTTTTATAATCCGGATGGTTCCCAAAGTTTTTGCGGGAATGGGGCACGCTGTGTTGTTGCGTTTGCGAATGCGCTAGGAGTTGAGGCTACATCTCATACGTTTAAGGCAATTGATGGAATTCATGAGTATGTCCTTGAAGATACTTCCATAGGTATTCACATGGGAGATGTAAATCATATTGAATTAATTGGGATTGATTCAGCATTTCTGAATACAGGTTCGCCACATTATATTACCTTATCTGATGATTTAAGCACGGAGTATACGCTGGCTTTAGGTCGTGAAATTCGTTACTCAGCACAATATAAAAAGGACGGAGTAAATGTCAATTTGGTTCAAGTTAAATCAAGCCATGAAATTGATATAGCGACCTATGAACGGGGCGTAGAAGGTGAGACCTTGGCCTGCGGGACAGGCGCCACGGCATGTGCATTGTTTATAGCTTCGAGAAATGAACTGGCTCAAGGAACTGTAGTTGTTAATGCAAAGGGTGGAAAATTAGCCGTTCGTTTTGTTCGAAATGAATCCGGATTTGAGCAAATTTGGTTGCTTGGTCCAGCGTCCAAGGTGTTTAATGGAGAAATAGTCCTGCTATGAGTTTTTTGAATGGTATGACGGTCACCCTAAGAGCAGTAGAGCCAAACGATGCATCTACCTTATTCATCTGGGAAAATAATCGCTTGAATTGGCGGGTAAGCCACACGGAAGTTCCATTCTCCATGCACAATATACATCAGCTCATTGAACAATTTTCAAACCTTCGAAATTCAGGACAGCTACGTTTAATGATCGACCGAAAAGAATCTGGTAAACCGATTGGTACTATTGATCTATTCGATGTGAATTTTAAGCATGGATTTGCCACCATAGGAATTTTAATAGCAGATGATGCCGACCGAGGAAAAGGTATTGCTAGTGAGGCACTTTCGATGTGTATTGCCTATTGCCGCGATGAATTAGAGTTGCGGAACTTGCAATGTTTTGTGCAATCAGACAACGTTCCAAGTATTAACCTCTTCCGAAAGTTAGGTTTTCAGGAAGTGGGAATTCGGAAGGAGTGGTATATTTACAATGGAAAATTAACGGATGAAATCGCGTTTCAATTATGTTTAAAAAATCAAAAAGAGGAATCTATTTAACAGTTGCTGCAAGCCTTCTACTTATTGTTTTCTTGGTGCTTTTACCTAAACTGCTCGTGCTTTGGTCGGGTATGTCTACAACCACGAATTCAGAAAATCTCACGTTTCTTATAGCGTCTCCCGTATCACCGGAAATACTTGCAGATCAACTGGAAAAAGAAGGGTTTATTTCTAATAAGGCTGATTTATTGAAAGTAGCATCGTATAAAAATCTCAACAAAAATCGTATTGCTGTTGGGATGTATGAAATTCAACCGCACACCTCATTTCGAACCTTACTCAATGGGTTTACCATAAACTCGGCCGGAAACGGGAACGCTGAAATCGAGGTTCCTGTGACCTTCAATAATTGTAAAACCATTTATCAAATGGCCGGTAAAGTCTCCGCCTGCCTTGCACTGGATAGTTCGAAATTGATTTCCCATTTGCTTTCAGGTTCCACCTTGACGAAATATGGGTTTACCGTGGAACAGTTGCCCGCCCTGTTTATCCCAAACACTTACAAGCTCTATTACGACACGGATGAGAAAGCCTTTACACAACGAATGGCCGATGAGTTTAAATTGTTTTGGACAGCTGATAGAAAGACAAAAATGAAAGCCGTAGGCTTGAATTCTCCAAGCGAAGTGACTACTTTAGCAAGTATCGTTTATGCCGAACAATCGGTTAATGCTGATGAATGGCCTACCATTGCTGGTTTGTATTTAAACCGTATTCGAACGGGAATGAAATTGCAATCTGATCCAACCTTTAAATTTTGTTGGGGTGATAAATTGGAAGGTGTGCAGCGCTTGTTAGCCGTTCACCGAAATATTGTTTGCCCGTACAATACCTACCTCGTAAAAGGCTTACCGCCAGGACCAATTAACTTGCCATCAACGGCTGTATTAGACGCCGTTTTAAATGCTCCGAGAGTTAATTACCTATATATGTGTGCAAAACCTGATTATTCGGGTCGCCATAATTTTGCAGTAAGTGGTGCAGAGCACCTACGAAATGCAAAGGTTTTTCAGGATTGGCTTGGCGCAGAACAAAAAAAGAAAAAACGATAAGTTATGGATCGTAGGAAATTTATTCAAGCCGGATCCTTGTTGGTGGCAGCGGGTATGATTGAACCCGTAAAAGGCGCAATGCTTCCTGCATATATGTTTGAAGAACGGATTGAAGGTCCTTTGATCATTTCCACTTGGATTCACGGCCTAGAGGCAAATCGGGCAGGTTGGAAGGTACTCCAGCAAGGAGGAAGCGCATTAGATGCTACGGTGGCCGGGGCAATGCATACTGAATCAGATATTACCAACAGAAGTGTTGGTGTTGGAGGTAGGCCGGATCGCACAGGACATGTTACCTTGGATGCATGCTGCATGGATGGAGACGGCAGAAGCGGATCGGTTGGATTTTTAGAAGGAATTGCTCATCCCGCGGCGGTTGCGAAAGCCGTAATGGAGAAGACACCTCACGCCATGTTGGTTGGGGAAGGGGCTAAACAGTTTGCCTTAGATCACGGATTTGAAACCATTAAAACACCTATTCCTGAGGTGAAAAAAGATTACCTCGCATGGAAAAAAGAGAATAAAGACCTATTCAAACGACCAAAAATAAATCACGAAAACCATGATACCATCGGTTTAATTGCCAGAGATGCGAATGGAAACTTTGGTGGAACGTGTACAACTAGCGGTTGGGCCTACAAGATGCCAGGTCGACTAGGCGATTCACCAATTATTGGTGCGGGACTTTTTGTTGATAATGAAGTGGGCGCTGCAACGGCAACCGGACTGGGAGAAGCCATTATTCGTGTTGCAGGCAGTGCCATTGTAGTTGAACTCATGCGGAATGGAATGAAACCTTCTGAGGCTTGTCGCGAAGTAGTAATGCGTATCATTCGCAAAAACAAAGACCTGACGGGCTTACAATGTGGATTCATTGCAATCGACAATAAAGGAAATGTAGGCGGTTTTTCAGTGTATAACGGCTTTAATTTTGCCATGAAAACGAATACTCGAGATGAAATGGTAGATACTGAATATGACCGTAAATGGTAAGATTAGGGTTCCTATTATTTATTTGTTTTATTGGAATTAACGTAACTTCCCAGAAGTCGCTGGTGCTCTCCTGGGAAATTCAGCACCCCATCACACTGCAATGGTTTCCGCTTGGCGAGCGAGGTAGTGTACAAGAAGCTTTATGCCAACAAGGGATTTTACCAGATCCTTTTTATGGGGAAAACGAGAAGTTATATCAATGGATTGAGGAGCATCAATGGAATGTTCGAAGCCGTTTCTTTCTTTCGGAGGAAATGTTCAATGCAACAGAAGTTGAACTGGATTTCCCGTGCATTGATACCTATGCATCTATTTTTATAAACAAGAAGAACGTTCTTGAAGCTGAGAATTATTTTCATCCGTATCACATCGAAATTCGAGATCAGCTAGTGCTCGGATACAATGAAATTGAGGCGGTATTTACTCCGCCCGTGCTTTATCACAAAACCACTTACGAGAATCAGTCTTTTCATTATCCAGCGCCTAATGATAATGCAAAAATCAAAGCTGCACCCTTAACCCGTAAACCACAATATCAATTTGGTTGGGATTGGGCACCGCGTTTAAACACCTTAGGGTTTCCCAATCCCGTTTCTGTCAGGGTGAAAGAAAATCATGCAGTGAAATCAGTTGTTGTGAATACGATAGAACTTGGTAAAACGGCTCACATGCAACTCATTGTATTAAAAGAAGAAATACCAGGGGGAGGTAGCATTCGATCAAGTCTGTTTGGGTTTACTGCATTGTTTGATTCAAGCAGTGTTCAACGGATTTCCTTTGATATTTCGAATCCAATCCTATGGTGGCCAACAGGTTCCGGACCTGCATATTTATACATAGATACCTTGATTTTAAGCGATTCAAATGGCGTAGAACTTCAGCGATATTCGTATTCCTTTGGTGTCCGAACTGTTAAACTACTTCAGGAGAAGGATGAATGGGGAACATCATTTTCCTTTGAGGTGAATGGCAAACCAATGTTCATGAAGGGAGGCGACATGATTCCTCCGAGTATGTATGGAGGAAAAACCTCAACCAAAGAATGGGGGGATTGGGTTAAGTTGATGGTAAATGGCAACTTCAATATGGTTCGCATTTGGGGAGGAGGTGATTATGCGACGGAGGATTTCTTGAACGAATGTGACCGCCTAGGTCTTATGGTCTGGCATGATGCGATGTTTGCTTGCGCGATGTATCCTGGAGATTCTATGTTTTTAAATAATGTTACGGAAGAACTTGAGTATCAACTACCGAGGATTACTGCACATCCCTCAGTAGTGTATTTTAATGGAAATAATGAGGTAGATGTGGCTTGGAAGAATTGGGGTTTTCAGGCGCAATATTTACTTAGTAAATCAGACCAATCTACCATTGAAAAAGCATATGATGACCTTTTTAAAAACCTATTGCCAAACACCTTATCCAAGTATTCAAATGTACCCTATGTACATACCTCACCGTTAAGCAATTGGGGTAAATCTGATTTTTACAATCATGGAACACAGCATTATTGGGGCGTATGGCACGGTACAGACCCAATGTCTGATTTTGCTACTAAAATCGGACGATTTAATGCAGAATTTGGTTTTCAGAGTTTTCCTGAATTTGCAACCCTCAACCGGTTTAGTGTCGAGAAAGATTGGAACCTGAATTCTTCGGTGATGAAACACCATCAAAAAAGTTACGTGGGAAATGGGATGATCTTGAAACATGCAGAACGCTTATTTGGAAAACCAACATCGTTCAAGGAGTTCGTTTATCTATCTCAACTTACCCAAGCGTATGCCGTTTCCTCTGCGATTGGTGGCCATTTATTAGATGCTCCTCGATGCATGGGGTCACTTTTTTGGCAGCTTAACGATTGTTGGCCTGGACCTACCTGGTCTAGCATTGATTTTTATGGAAACCACAAAGCCCTTCATTATGAGGTAAGTGATTTGTTTAGTAACATTACCGCCCTAAAACAAGTGGTTTCAGATACCGAAAAAGTATTCTTACTTGCAAATAATACGGAGATTCATGGAGAAGAAATTGGTACGTCTGTTTATAACATTGAGAAAGAGGGGGTTCGACTTATAAAGTCTGAGCGTCAGATGATCTCTTTAGACAATTTTAAACATGCCTTGTTATTTCAGCAAAAATCCAATGCTTCTCCACATGTCGTTACGGTTGAATTACCCAATAAGGAAATGCGCTTATTCTTGTTAGGTAAACTATCCAGTAAACGAAAGGTGCGATATGAGACGCAGGTTATACAAATAGACTTTAGAAATCACAAGGGAATCTTATTGTTGGAGAATACCGATTTTATGGCGGATGTTTGGTTTTATTCCACCTTGCCTGGTGTTCATTTTACCTCAAATTTCTGTCATTTTTTACCGGGAAGACATGAAATTCCTTTTACTTTTGACACAAATTTGGGTGAAATTAATTTAATGTATCGATGAAAAATTACATTTTCTATAGCTTTTTGTTGCTTTGCAAGGGTATCAATGCGCAAACTTCTGGTAGTCCTTCACCTACGCGATTGCCTGCGGATACAACGCGTACAATCATGTACTTGAATAGCATTCGAAGCAAGGTAGTAACGGTCTATGGAAAAGGAATCGCTAGTAATTATGCGGATCGTACATCAAGCATACAGTTAATAAGTATGGTTCAAAATCGCGACTTACCGATACGTTCGGTAAATGAAGCTTTATCCTTTGTTCCGGGATTGGATTTTCGTCAACGCGGTGTTCAAGGCATTCAAGGAGATTTGAGTATCCGTGGTGGTGGATTTGATCAGAATCTTGTGTTGATCAATGGGTTTAAATTAGTGGACCCACAAACTGGCCATCATGCATTGAATCTTCCAGTGCTCTTAACCAATGTTTCGAATATAGAAATATACAAAGGTTCGGGAACGCGTATTTTTGGTCAAAACGCCATGACGGGTGCTGTGAATTTTGTAACCGCGCCGAGTACATTGCATGGTATCAATGCGCAAGGATTTGGAGCAAGTTTTGGCGGCTTAGGAACACAATTTACGGTAAATGCCCCAGTGAATAGATTAAGGCAATCTTTTTCTGCAGGGTTGGATAAAAGCAATGGATATTGGTATAATTCAGATTTCGTTAATCAACAGTTTTTTTATGATGCCGTTTTACCGCTTGGTAAGGTGCATGAGATAAAAGCGATTGCTGGATACACCGACCGCGCGTTTGGTGCGAACGGATATTATACCAATGCCTTTCCTGATCAATGGGAGTCTACTCAAATGGCGATTGCAGGGGTTTCACATCAATTGAAATTAACTAAATTGACTTTATTAACGAAGGCATCCCTTAGAACGCATCGGGATGAATTTAGGTTGAAACGCTTCGATCCATCGTTTTACACAAATAAACATTGGTCTGAGGTATTAACCTTGGAAGAAACAATGCAATATAGCTCCAAGCTCGGGGTAACAGGAGCAGGGGCTGAATATAGAGTCGAGTCCTTGGTGAGTAGTAACCTTGGAGATAGAAGCAGAACCTTTGTATCTGGTTTTCTAGACCATAAGGTAAGCTTGTTGAACGAGAAACTTACGCTCATTGCAAATGCGCATTATTTTCATTTAGCGATGAACAATCAAGTGTATCAAAAAATATTACCGGGCATTGAAGGGGCATTCAATCCAGGTTCCCGTCGGATGATCATACCAAGAAAAATCTATGCGAATATTGGACAAAGTTATCGTGCGCCAACGTATACTGATTTATTTTACCAAGATTATTCGAACGTTGGGAATCCAGACCTTCAGCCGGAATATGCTACGAATGCCGAGTTGGGAATAGTTTGGAATCTTGCATGGGGGACAATGGTTTCCGGCAGTGCAGAACGCTTTAAGTCGATCTTAGGAATTGAAGCTGCTGTGTACCGGCGAAATACGACCAATATGATTGATTGGGTCAGATCGACGGCTAGCATGTCGAATCCTTGGAAACCAATAAATATCTCGAATGTGGTTTTTACAGGTGTTGAATCCAATATTAATTACCGATGGAATGGAGATGGAATAATTATGATTAGGGAATTATCGGTAGGTTACAATTACATTGATGCCTCACATCAGTTTATTGATATAGTACAACAGTCTGAATCAAGGTATGCCTTTACTGGATTACAGCATCAGTTGATTACTAAATTAACCATGAACTTAACCCGTTGGGTTTACTTGAGCGCAGCGTATCGTGGAATAGATCGCGTAGGAGGAAATACGTATTCTTTGGTGGATGCGAAACTTACTGTAAATCCATCCCGTAATTTTTCGATTTTTCTAGAGGGGAACAACCTTTTTAATACCGATTACATTGAGGCGGGCTATGTACAAATGCCGGGACGTTGGTTCAAGGCAGGCGTACAGGTAAAGTTTTATGAGTAGGAAACACTTTCCTCAAACACGGGTTCCCACCCCTTCCAATGATGCTTGAAGCCCAGTGTTTCATTGTGCCAGATAAAGGAGAAGTTTCCGCCGTATTCTTTTACCAGTGCTTTTAGCCTTTTAACTTCTTCAATGGCTTGATTGGGAGATAGTTTCATGTATTCATTCAAGGTGCCATCCATATAGCAAAAGGGTTGTAATTGCAGCGAGGTGATTTCGTTGGTTATTAAATTAAACCAAGGGGTCGGGCGAGCAGTTCCCATACGAAATCCCGTAGTTTCTGCATATCCCATGGAGTAATCTATTTGAATATGTTGTTCAATTAAATGATTGTAAGTCTCAGGTATTGATAATCTTAGGAAGTGCTGCCTGCTTATTTTGATTTCTTTTTTCGTTAAACTTGTTAGGCGATGAATTTCATGCCTTAGGTTGGTCGCATTTGTATAGGTGTCATACCCCGGGTGAATTCCGATTTCACATGTTGATGACAACTTGGAAATGATCTCACCTTGTTGTGGATTCGTATAGCTTAAGTTTTTATTATAGGTACCAAAATCAGCAAGCAACCAAAAACAGCGCGTTTCCGGATATTGTTCCGCGATTTGTGTAATCTGGTCAAAGGTATCAAAGGGATCTTTTCGATTTTGAATAAGCACCTGTATCCGGTCCTTAACCCGATTAATGCGACCCTTACTAAGATCTTTCAGGATTCCAGCGGTCGTTCGAAACGCACCTTTCCCTTTATAGGCAAATGTGGAGTCAATGTCAAAGGTGGGTTGAATGTTAAATTCTGAGGTTGTGACCGAGTTTATACCTATAAATTGCAAAAGACTAAGAGCCCAGCGGTCACAAATTGGTTCATCTAACCAACCGAAAACGGATTGCATGCTGCATAAGGCAGGAAAACGGTCATGTTCATCTCGTTCCACCTTCCAATATTCTTCATAGCGAGACAAGACAAAAAAGATGGAAGCTAAAAGGTCAGGACATTCATTAAAGGACATAAATTCGATATCATCCATGGTTACTTTATCCAGCGAAATCTGATGAATCTCTTCTTCAAATAACAAGGAGCAAGGAACAAGGGTAGGAACATTCGGAATAGAATGTCCCGAATAATTGAATTTTTGCTGGTTTGAATGGCTGAAGTATGTCAGGTCCGAAGTGAACTCATAACTCAATCCTCGGGCATTAAACACAAAATTGAATGTGTATTGGAGTCGCTTGGTGAGTTGTTCAACAAATATCAGTGTCATAAATGTTCAATCATCAAACGACAAATTTCTTCGGAAGCATGACCGTCACCAAAAAACGGGGGATAAGTGTAATCTTTTTTAGTGGTTAACTGATGGTAGGCCTCGATAAGTTTCTCTTCGTTAGAACCTACGAGTAGGGCGTTTCCATTCTCGACAATTTCTACCCATTCGGTTTGTTCCCGAAGTATGATGCAAGGTTTTTTAAAGAAAAAGGCTTCTTTTTGCACTCCGCCACTGTCGGTAATTACCAGGCTGCAGTTGTTTTCAAGGGATATCATATCTAAAAATCCTGCGGGATCGATCACATGAATTTTTGAGTTATCTGATAATTCTTTTGCCACTGACGGATTCAATAGTTCGGTCATTTTCTTTCGGGTCCTGGGATGCAAGGGCAATACAATCGATTGGTTAGATACACGTTGAATTTGCAATAAGCCTCGAATGATTTGATTTAAATTTTCAGCGTTGTCTGTATTCGAGTCACGGTGAATTGTACAAAGGATAAATTCTCCATGGGTGAGTTGTAGCTTTTCAAGCAACCCTTGTTTTTCATTTACAATACTCGAAAAATACATGCTATTATCAAACATGATGTCACCTGTTTTGAAAACCAGCGGATGATCAATGGATGCCTTTGAATGTATTGTCGTGCTAAATCCTTCTTTTATTAAATTACTTATTCCTTGATTCGTTGGTGAAAAGAGCAATGTAGAACAATGGTCGCAGGTAATTCGATTAATCTCTTCGGGCATGGATTTGTTGTACGAACGCAATCCAGCTTCAATGTGAACGACTGGAATGTGGATTTTAGCAGCGGCAAGGGCACCAGCTAAGGTTGAATTGGTGTCACCGTATACCAAAAGTGCGTCTGGCTGTTCTTGCAATAAAATGGTTTCAATGCCTTCCATCATCTTGGCGGTTTGAGCCCCATGGTTCCCGCTTCCTACGGAAAGGTTGTAATCCGCTGCAGGAATACCCATTTCCGTGAAAAATATGGCGGACATGTTGTCATCATAATGTTGACCGGTATGGACAATAAGTTCTGTTATTTGGTCTTTGAAATGCGTATGGATGGCACGACTTATCGCCGCTGCCTTTATGATTTGTGGACGAGCTCCAATAATTGTAATGATTTTCATTCCTGATCTAATAAGCCTTCATCGGCGAAGCTAAAGTAGCCAAAATCGCTGTAAATGATGTGGTCTAGAATAGGTAAATCAATGAATTTCCCGAATTTTCGATAGTTCATCGTAAGCCGAATGTCTTGTTCACTGGGCTTGGGGTTGCCGCTTGGATGGTTGTGACAAAGAATTATTGCGGTAGCTTTATACTCAAAGGCTAACTTGAATAAAACTCTTCCATCAGCAACTGTTCCTGTAATTCCACCGCGAGAAAGCCGATGTGCGTGCAATATTTCATTGTTGTTATTAAGCAAGAGAATTAAAAACTCTTCATGTGAAAGCAGCGAAAAGGTTCGTTTTGCAAATCGATACACATCCCTTGAATTTCGGATGATTTTTCCTTGTGTGGGGTGATGCGCTGAAAATCGCCTTCCCAATTCAAAGGCAGCTAGTAGGGTGGATGCTTTTGCAGGACCTATGCCTTGAAAGCGAGTCAGGTTATGTTGATTAGTACCAAAAAGGCGACTCAAATCATTCTTTGAATAAACCAGGAGTTCTTGTGCTAGTTCCTTCGCATTTTTTTGATGTGATCCTTTCCCAAGGAGTAATGCAATTAGTTCTGAGTCTGTGAGGTTTCGAACGCCTTGAGCAATGAGTTTGTTTCTAGGCTGATCGGAAGTTGGTAGGTTTTGTATGCGCATAAAAAAAGCAGCGTCAATAACGCTGCTTTTAAAACTTTCGTATGTAAAAGACTATTTTTTGTAAAATGGAAGCTTTACCACTTTTGCTAATACGCCTTTATCTCTGATTTCAATGTAGATTTCAGAATCTAGCATAGCATGAGCAAGGTCAACATAACCTAGTCCAATGGCGATTTTCATAGAAGGCGACATAGTTCCTGAGGTAACTTTACCGATAACTTGATTGTTTTTATCAAGAATTCGATAGTCGTGGCGAGGAATTCCTCGTTCGATCATTTCAAAGGCCACTAACTTTCTTGTCACTCCTTGTTCCTTTTGGGCTTTAAGTACATCGGAATCCACAAAGTCTTTGGTGAATTTAGTAATCCATCCTAAGCCAGCCTCAATGGGCGAGGTGGTGTCATCGATGTCATTTCCATACAGACAAAATCCCATTTCCAAGCGCAAGGTATCTCTTGCCGCTAAGCCAATCGGTTTAATACCATATGATTTTCCTGCTTCGAATACGGCATCCCAAACCGCTACGGCAACTTCGTTAGGTACATAAATTTCAAAACCTCCAGAACCCGTATAACCAGTGGCAGAAATAAAGATGTTCTGTTGTCCAGCGAAGGTTCCTTTGGCGAAGGTATAATATCCCATTTCGGATAAGTTCACTTCCGTTAGCGCTTGCATCGCTTCTGCAGCCTTCGGACCTTGAATCGCTAACAATGAATAGGCATCGGAAGCATTTTCCATTTCAACGCCATCGGTGTTGTGCGAAGAAATCCAATTCCAATCTTTTTCAATGTTTGATGCATTTACCACCAGTAAGTACTCCTCTTGACTAATTCTGTATATGATTAAGTCATCTACAATACCACCTTTACCATTTGGCATACAGCTGTATTGAGCTTTCCCATCAAAAAGTACGGATGCATCATTGGTTGTAACGCGTTGGATTAAATCCAAGGCTTTTGGTCCCCTGAGGAAAAACTCTCCCATGTGCGACACGTCAAACACACCTACGCCTGTTCGAACGGTTTCATGTTCCGCATTAACTCCCTCATATTGAACGGGCATGTTGTAACCAGCAAAAGGAACCATCTTTGCATTCGCATCGAGGTGTTTTTGAAGTAGGGCAGTGTTTTTCATGCTTATCCTTTAACGCGTTCTACGTAAACGCCTGTTCGTGTATCAATTTTAATTGTTTCCCCATTATCAATGAATAAAGGAACTTTAACTTCAGCTCCAGTAGCGATGGTCGCTGGCTTCATTGAATTGGTTGCGGTATCTCCTTTAACACCTGGTTCGGTGTAGGTAACTTCAGAAACAATGTACATTGGTAAATCCAATACAAGTGGCGTTTCTTCTTCGGCGTGAAATAGGATATTCACGACCATTCCTTCCTGAAGAAAAAGTGGTTTTTCAATCATTTTAGCAGGAATGTTTATTTGCTCAAACGATTCATTATTCATGAAAACATAATCTGTACCTTCTTGATAAAGGTATTGATGTTCTCTATTTTCAATTCGTACAGGTTCGATTTTATGCCCTGCAGAAAAGGTGTGGTCTAAGACCCTTCCTGTTTCAATTTGACGCATTTTTGTGCGTACAAATGCAGGACCTTTTCCTGGTTTAACATGTTGAAATTCAATGATTTGAAATAGTTTATCGTTGTGCTTGATACACAATCCGTTGCGGATATCTGCGGTATTTGCCATAAATTCTCGTTAATATTGGAAGCAAAGATAGTTAAAAAGAGAAACGTTTAGCCTTTCCAAAATACCCAATCAAAAAAGTCTAATCGATATAATAGGAATATGTTAAACGCCAATCCCCATGTGTAGCCGATTATTTGGGACAGGGTACTGATTGGTGTGACTTGACCATCTACCTCCATTTCAATCGAATTGATTGTTTTATACAGGGCAGGTATCAAGAATAGATATGTCAATCCCCAGATAGGCAAAACAAACCACTCATATTCCAGGATCTCAATGCTCACGCCTAAAATAAAATCAAAAATAAACACCTGTATGAAAACAAGTATACCGATAATTATCCACGGAGAAATCGCCCAATTAATAAATACGAAAAGTGGCCAAAATAACCATTTCGCCTTGCGTTTGGTCATAACAAGTAAGGCACCAATGATAATTAATTGCAGAAGGGTTTTAAGAAATTTACTCATCTCAGAACTAAATTACGAATTAATTCAAGCGGATGCCGGGGGCTTATAAAATGCTTAATCTATCTTCCGATTTATCTCGGATAAGTTATACGATACAAGTTCATAAATTAACGAAATGGGTAGCGGCTCATTTATGTTGAATTGAATAGCGCCTTTTGAGGTTTTAAATCCTCCTAATTGTTCTTTGAAATGTACAATGGGTTTGGCTGTAGGATAAAATCCGATATGTCCTTTGTAGCCTGCAAAATAGGCCACTGGTTTATTGTGCAATTTAAAACACGGCATTCCGTAACTCATGCACTCTGAAGCATCCGGAAGGGTTTGCTTCAGGTGTTGGTAAAGTAGATTAAGCTGCTTACTGACAGTTTCGCCATGTTTTTCTTTTGTTGTATGGATGTATGTTTCTATTTCAGTCATTTTCACAAGTTCGCTTAGAAAGGTGTTTCACAACTTATTTTCAACGGTTGATTGAATACCGGATGCCAACATTCAATTTCTTTAGCGTGTAAATGTAAGCGATCGGATGCCGTTCCATACAAGTCATCACCGAGTATGGCGCAGTTCAAACCCATGGGGTGCGCAGCATGTACTCTAAGCTGATGGGTTCTTCCGGTTTTTGGATAAAACTCAATGCGCGTTTTTTTATTCTTGTATGCTAATACATTGAATTCCGTATGCGTTTTTTTTCCGTGTTCAAAGCAGACCATTTGGTGTGGACGATGGTCTAAGTTTAGACGAAGGGGTAGTGTAATGATGCCTTCTAGTTCTTTAGGAATCCCATCTAATAAGGCTTCATAGGTTTTTGTTACCCGGTTCTTGGCGAATTGTGTTTGCATGGCAGCCAATATTTCCGGGGATTTTGCGAACATCAATATACCTGAAGTTCCCATGTCCAGTCGATGAATCGCTTTTATATATGCTCCATTTCCTTCCCTAAGGGCTAATCGGTCCTCAGCCGAATCTAGGTCACTTCTACCTGGTACGGACAATAAGCCACTTGGCTTATCAATAATTACTAAAAAGTCATCTTCATACAGAATGCGTAACGGGGAAGTGCTTATGATGGAAAGAATGGGGTTTTTTGCCACTGAAATTCCTTGAAGCATAAAGCCTAGGATTGGTTCACACTTCGCTCTACAAGCCGGGTAAAAATGACCATGCTTTCGAATTTCGCCTATGGGTGAAAGTCCCCACCAGAATTCGGCAAAACATATCGGTTTCAACTGATTCAAGGCTGCAAAATGTAGGAGTTTTGGCAAGGCGCATTCACCCGTTCCTGAAGGTGGAATATCGCCGTTAAAGGCTTTGAAAACGTCGAGGACTGTAGATGCTTCACCGTTGAAGTTTACTAAGCGATATGCCTTGAATAATTCTTGCTGTAATGCGATGGATTGATTGGTGCGTTTTTCTTTTAAGGCAGTGATTTCATCTTGTATTAAAGAGATTTTCGCGTTAATTTCTTCTAATCTAGCGTGTATTTCCTTTTTTAAGTTTTTTAGGATGAGCTGTTCCTGTTTACTTTCATTCGCTAATTGCGATTCAAGCTCCGCCGTTAGGTTGGGGGAATTCCGTATGGTATCTCGTAGATCCTTTTTGGCTTTTATTGAGTTCTTCAGCACGGTGATTTGCTCTTGTGCATCCAATTCGTATTCATATTTCTGCTTAAGTATTTCACTTAATGATTCACCAGTTGAGAGTTGGTTGATGCGATGAGTTAAGTCGTTTAAAACGCGCTCTCCTTGTTTAAAAAATGCATCCGTATTCAGTGTATCGTAGATTGGAGGAACAAACCCTGGAAACTGCGTTGATTCGTCAATTTTTCCTGAAAATCCAGCCAGAAATCCTATGCCCAAAGGCGAATCAACCACTAGCACGCCAAACATTTTTCCAAGGGTGTTGAACTCGTGGTTAAAGGTGTTTGGGATTAATTCTTGGAGCTGCTCAGCCGCGGTTTGCGCCCATTCATTCGGGACATATTGATGGGGGAAATCGAATAGGGTGGGTAAGGGGGCCGTCGGAAGTACATTATAAATATGCAAATACTGCTCCACGTAGGATTTACTCATCAATCCGTGCGATTTTATCTTCGAATAACTTGATTTTTCGGTCCTTGTATAACTTGCCAACGGCTTGCTTGAACGTTTTTTTACTCAATTGGAATTGATTGTAAATGTCAACGGCGTCCGATTTATCCGTGAGGAAAAGAAACTTATGTTCGGATAAATAGTCCCAAATCATAGAAACTGCCTCATCGTATTTATCCACGGTGCCTGCACTCATTTGCAAATCTATTTTACCATCCGGTCGCACCAGTTTTGCATAGCAGGTGATGTGTTGACCAAGTTTTACCGGAATTCTACAGTCGCTCCGGTAGAGCATGCCACTGTAGCGTTGATTAACAATTCCTCGCCATCCCAATTCATGATGTTCGGTAACCATAAAGGTAACGCGTTCATTAGTAATGCTTTCTGGTGCTTCAATGAGGTGTTTTCTAATCTTCATTGAACCGAAAAGACGATCAGTTAATTCGTCATATTTTAAGAAGATCGGGTAGGTGTCACCAATTTCTACGCCTTGCCGTTGTTCTGCGAAAGGAATCATTAGATTTTTATCTAAGCCCCAATCAGCAAACGCACCGTATGGATTGATTTCCACAATGCGCAATATAGCGCATGTATCAAGTGTGAGCAGCGGTTGATCAGTTACAGCCACACGTCTATTATCTGAATCTTTCATTAAAAAAACAGAAACGGGGTCTCCTTCTTTGGCCTCTCTAGCTAAATATTTTGTTGGAAGTAATACTTCCTCCACGTTTGATTCCTCATCATCAATTTCAGCTTGGAAATGCTCAACCAAATAGGCTCCTTGTGGAGTAAATCGATTGATATATAAGGAGTTAAATTCACCGAGTTTCATCATGGTTCTGGGGGCCTTCTTCTGTTTTTACGATATTTTCCTGTAGTAACGCTTAGGTTGTTGGGATTTCTACGATCCCACCATTTCTTTTTAGGAGGTTCAGCTTGTTCGGGGCTTTCATCCGCTGCATGTAAATCTTCACTTTCTGGGGTTCTAGCCACGTGACCAATATCGCCTTTGCGATTGTCATCCATCGGATTGATCCACTTCAATTTGTATACTTCTTTTTTAACTTTTCCGGTTTGCGGATCTATCACTAAAAGGGTAGTTTCATTGGTTGAGTTCATGTCATTGGTGGCAATTACATCCTCGTTCAGAACAAATCGATCATCTTCCCACACATACGCATCGTATGAAAAGTCTGGAATGTAGTAGGAATATAATCCAGTTAACGCAGGACTTTCTGGGGAAAGGTGATCGAACACTATTCGATTTCGTTTTTCATCCATTTTAAGTGACATGGTACTTTTATCGGCAAACTCAAATACCACGCGTTTCAAGGTTTTGTTTTTATTGATGAACAAGGGGCTACCAAATTTCGCTGCATTCCCCTTAAATGACAACACGTCAATCAGTTTGAAGTTACTATTGGTTGTTGCACCATCCCAACCAAATAAGATATATTGAAAGTCATTATCAATTTCAACAGGGATAATTCGGTAATAGAGCGCACCATACCAATTTTTTGAATCAACTACTTGTTCTGAAATCATCGTGTAAGGGTCAGTCACATCGACTAAATCAAATACTTTACATGTTTCTTGTTCTTCATCCCAATGCATGATAAATCCAGCATAACTGTATGAAAAGTCTTTGAATTCTAGATTCCAATGAACGATTCGGACGAGTCCATCTTCGCTTTTTAGGTCGGCGATGCTTGTTAATTGAGTGAATTGAAATTGATATGCCCCTTCCAATCTGAGAAAAGCACCCATTTCTTTAGTGAAAAGTGAATTGATTCGTTTTACTTCGTTGTCTGACTTTGCCGAACGTAGTTCATCTAAGCGAGACTTAAGTTTTAGTTCTGATTCTGCTAGATTCTGTGTGAAACCAATCGAGAAAAATAGAACAAAGAAATGGAATAACAGGTAGCGCATGCCTCTAGAACGCTGAATCGAAAAATTGGTTACTGCAATCAAACCTCGTTTAATTGTTTAATTGTTTCCATAGGATTGGCAGAATTGAACACAAAGCTACCAGCAACCAGTGCATTGGCACCAGCTTGTTGCAACAACGGGGCATTTTCGATATTGACACCGCCATCAACTTCTATGATGAAATCTAACCCAAGGTGCTGTTTAATGGAATTAAGTTCTGCCACTTTTTCAATTGTTTCCGGAATGAATTTTTGACCACCAAAACCAGGATTTACAGACATAATTAATACCAAATCAACACTAGAAAACATGTGCTTTAACGCGGATACAGGGGTATGAGGGTTTATCGCGATTCCCGCTTTCATTCCCAATTCTTTTATGGCTTGAATTGTTCGGTGTAAGTGTGTGCATGCTTCATAATGAACGGTAAGGATGTCGGCGCCTGCTTTTTTAAACTCATGTAAATAGGGATCTGCATTTTCAATCATTAAATGCACGTCGAGTACTTTTGTCGTGTGTTTTCTAACTGCACTTAATACAGGGAATCCGAATGAAATATTAGGTACGAAAACCCCATCCATTACATCAATGTGAATCCATTCGGCTCTTGAACTATTTAGCATTTCAACATCTCGTTGAATATTAGCAAAGTCGCAGGATAATAAGGAAGGAGATACAATCATTTGGCGATTTTTTTAAATTGTTTAGGTTTTTTTGAAAGGATTTTAATCATTTCTTCCTCCCGAAAATAGATATCTAAATGAAAGGTTAGTCGTTTTTCATGGGTGGTAACCGTTTGGTATTCAACGTAAATTGGAATCCGTGTTTTTAAGGCGATAGCCTTATGGTCGCCGATTCTAACTAAGGAATCCAGTGTGTCTGGCGGCATAGATTTCTTTCTTCTTCCTTCTTGATCGTATTCAAGCATCAACTTACCCAATTCTACGGGGTTTTGACAACGCATGCAACCGTGTGAAAAGCTTCTGATCTTTCGATTAAATAACGCTTTTTGAGGGGTATCATGAACGTATACACTGTGATTGCTCAAAAACTCAAATTTGATAACTCCAAGGCTATTCCAAACACCAGGCATTTGTATTACATTAAACCCGCTGGGACGTTTACTCCAATCAATGGATGAAGGATTTATTCGAGTTGTGTCATTGTACCGACAAAGCTTATAGTGGTGTTTCGCTAAGTATCCTGGGTTCTTGTAAACATCAGGCATAATTTCCTTTTTAATAATGCTTGCGGGTACTTTCCAATATGGGTAAATTATAATGGTCCGTATTTCAGAAACAAGTTCGGGGGTCTGAGTATCTCTTTTTCCGACTACCATTCGATGTATCGCTTTTAGGCTATCGTTGGCATAAAAGTATAATTGATACTCAGGGATATTAATTCTGACATAACGCGGACCATAGGGCGCATGTTGTCGTACTTTATCCAAGCTAATTGCCGCACGAGTTAAGCGGTGTTTATTGGATTCTGCAAGTGCCTCCAAGGTGTAATCGTTTAACTCATAGGTGCTATCGAGTCCATTATCAGTTTTAAATTCAAGTAAAGCGTGTTGATAGGTTTCTAGGCTATAAGTTTCATCCATATATCCTTTTGAACGAAGGCTACTAATTGCAAACTTTTTTGGATTCTCTTTAATTTGCTTGTCTTTCTTTATGCTAAAAGAGATGGTGTCAATGGGATGTGTATCAACAAAAGTATAGATGCCTTCCGCCAATTGACTGTAGATGGTATCGTTAATCGGACCTTGATTGATAATAAACTCATCTCGTTTCTCCTTTTTCTTAATGGAAAGAAATTGTTTTAACAAGGAAATACTTATGGTTTGAAGCGGTTTCTTTTGGGATGTTGTAAAATCAAAAAAGCCATTTTTGACAGCAGAAAGTATGCGCGACAAATTAACAATACTTCGTAATTCTATTTCTACCGAATGTAAGGAATCATTTAGTGGGATGCAGAGTTCTTGAGGAACACCAAATGCCAACGACTCATTGATTAGTGCGGTCAATATTTTTCCGTTTTTGAGCAGTGTGGAATCTGTTGAAGCAACAGTAGGTTCGTAATTAACCTGTTCGTAATATGCTCGAAGCAGGGTGATTTCTTCTTCGCTAAAGCGCGTTCTTAATAAACTATCACTGCCCAAGTACCGTTCAATTTTTGTTGAAATAGATAGATCTTTATCGGCCAGAAAATTAAAATTCTGTTCGGGTTCTCTCGTGCATGAAACCACTAGTAACAACAGGAGTAATAAAAGAAAAGGAAACCTCATATTATGTTGCGAATATAACTAATTTTGAGGGATTATAATAACCAAGCTTTCTTATGTTTTTATCAAGCACACTGATTATCATAGCATTAACGGCATGGTTAAGTTATACAGGGATCAACCGTCCGTATTGGAGGGAAGAATTTCTATTCAATCCATATGAAATTTCTCATGGAAAGAAATCCTGGGGAATATTTACACATTCTTGGTTTCACGCGGATTACCAACATTTGATGTTCAATATGTTGTCTTTATTTATGATTGGAAGGCACTTAGAAACATCGTGGTGTGACGAATTCGGAATGACAAAAGGAATCATACTGTATGTCACACTTTACCTAACTGGAGGAATTGCAGCTACCATTATTCCCTTTTTCAGGCATAGATATAATGTATCGTATCGTTCGTTAGGTGCATCTGGAGCGGTTTCAGCCATCGTTTTTGCGACTATATTATGGTATCCAAAAATGAATTTAGGTCTCTTGTTTCTACCGATTCCTATTCCTGCATATATTTTTGGTCCTTTGTACTTGCTTTTTGAATATTATGCAATGAAACGAGGAAACACAGGGATTGCAAATGATGGTCACATCAGCGGGGCATTATTCGGTATTCTGTTTGTTTTATTCCTTAACCCCAATAAAGCCTCGGAATTTATTGATAATTTTGTTCGGTAATGTGGTATGTGAATAATAATGGTAATGTAGTTTCGGGCACAGAACCTTCGATTGTGTCTGGAAGTCGGGCATTTTTATATGGGGACGGAGTCTTTGAGAGCATTCGGATAATGCACGGTAAACCGATTAATTTAACAGCCCACATTCAACGGTTGTTCAAAGGAGCCGAAATGCTCAAAATTCGAATTCCTTCCTATTTGACGCTGGAAGTTTTTCATGAGAAAATCATGGAATTAATTTCACGAAATACGGTAAAAGCCGGCGGGAAATGCCGAATTAGCATTGATCGGATTGCAGGGGGGACCTATAAGCCAGCATCCAATGAGGCCACGTATTTCATAGAAGTATGGCCTATGGATGAAAATGATTTTCTACTCAATTACAAAGGCTTAGAAGTAGATGTTTACAAAGACATCAAGATTTACCCGAATTTTCTTTCTCCGTATAAAACAAAAAATGGCTTAACGAAAGTTCTGGCGGCTATTGCTGCGGAGGAATTAGGAATGGGAGATTTTATCTTACAAAATGAACGAGGGAATTTAATAGAGTCAACCAGTTGTAATATGTTCATAGTGAGCAATGGAGTGCTTTATACGCCAGGCTTGCAGGAAGGATGTATTGCAGGAACGATGCGGATGCAGATCATTAATTTAGCGATACAAAATGGAATTAGGGTGTATGAATGCCCCATTTTACCACACAATCTGCTTTCAGCAGATGAAGTGTTTCTAACCAATGCAATTACAGGGATTAAGTGGATTGGTGGATATCGAACCAAGCGTTATCTGAATAATACATCAAGAAGATTGGTTATGTTGTTAAATGCGCATTGGTCCAAAGCACTTGGTGTGTAATTACCACGTAAACGCACCGTCTCCTAACCATTTTCCTTGTACCCTTAACGTTTGTTCAATTACGTCACGTACACATCCCATACCACCATTTAACGGGGATATGTAGTCTACCAGCGCTTTCACATCGATTGAAGCATCCTGAGGTGCGGTGGTTGTTCCAATGATCTTCATTAACGGAATATCAGGTATATCGTCTCCCATATATAAGCTTCGTTCTGCTGAAACCCCGAAGGTTTGTACAAGGTCTTCAAATACTTCCTTTTTATTGCTGCTCTCCAATCGGACATCTGTTACCCCGAGTTTGATATAGGTCTTGCGAATAAATTCTGATTCACCACCAGTGATTAAAAATATCTTGTATCCTAATTTGGCGGCATACTGAATCGCATAACTATCCTTTACATGAATACTGCGCTGATAATCCGTGCCATTGATTAAAACACTTCCATTGGTTAACACACCGTCAACGTCAAAAATAAAGCAATCAATGGTCTTCAATTTGATTTTGTAATTCATAGGGTGTAGTTGTTTTTGATTTGAGCACTTAGGAATTCATACAATTCAAGGGTTGAGCCGCTAAGAAGCGCCTTGTGTTTATCCATAGTAATGACATCGTTTCTCTTTGCTGGACCTGTCTGTAAATCTTTACTAATTAGTAAGTTAGATGTTGTTTTTGAAATTAATGATTCAAATAAATCTAAAGGTATTTGATGAGATTGCGCATGTGCTATGCCTTGGTTCATTACAAAATATCCAAAGTTATTGATGAATACCGCGGCAACGTGGGACGCGAATCGATCTTCTTCATTCAGTAAGGTGAAATTAAGCGATAACTGCCTCATTAAGCTATTGCCGAACTCGTGCGCTTCGTTATTGAACTCACACAAAAACGGAACTTCCTCAAAAGAGGGCAGGGCGTGGGTTTGAATGGTCTGTAAGGGGTAAATAATCCCTATGGGACGATTTGAATACGCACGAATACTGAATAAGCCTGCACATACAAACACTGGAATTGAAACTTCTAGCGATTGAATTACCTCTGTGATGTTCCGATCTTGAACGCATACGAAATAACAATCAACTTCTGATTTCTCATCTTCGGCATGGATACCGTAGGTAGTAATAAATTCAAACGTTTTAGATGAACTAGAACCTTTTACATAGAGTGAAACCCCCTTAATTTTAGTTAGGTTTATAGCCCAAAATGCGGCAACATTACCCGTGCCAACAAGGCCTATTTTCCATGACATTGTTTATATTTTTTACCGCTTCCACATGGGCAAGGATCATTGCGGTTGATTTTAGGGTCAACCACAACAGGTTCTCGTTTTATCGGCTCCTGCATAGAGTTTTGTATGGCTTCTTGATACCCTTGGCTTCCTTCAAATCGCGGGGCTTGACCCGAAGTGCTAACGTTCGTCTTTGCTTGGGCATAATGACTTTCATTTGCATCTTTGTTGGTACTCTGCATTTCCTGTTCAAATGGAATATCTAATGTCATAAGGAGCTCGACAGAAGATAAATTCACCCGATTAATCATGTTTTTAAATAAATCGTAGGATTCCAATTTATAGATCACCAATGGGTCTTTCTGTTCATACGTAGCGTTATTTACAGCAGATCGTAAATCATCCATCTCACGTAAATGCTCTTTCCATTCGTTATCGATTATACCGAGGATAATGTGCTTTTCAAATTGCTTTGAGACATTAGCACATTCGCTTTGATATGCTTCAGCTAGATTAACAATTAATTGCACCTCTCTTCGGCCATCCGTTAAAGGGAATACAATATTCTTGTATCGGTCTGACATTGTTTCAAACACGTGCTTAACTTGAGGGAAGGCCTTGGTAGCAAACTTCTCACATTTACGTTGATATTGCGTAATCATCGCCTCATAAACAATATTTGTTAGCGTGTTTGCGTCAGCACGTCTGAATTCTTCTTCGGTTACAGGGGATGAAATCCCTAAAATCCGGATTAATTCAACTTCGAAATCATTAAATTCAGCGTGAATGTTTTGTTGAACCGTTTGTTCGCACAAATCAAAAAACATATTATCCACGTCTATATCTAATCGGTCTCCAAAGAGCGCATTCTTGCGAAGTTTATAAATCAACTTACGTTGGGCATTCATCACATCGTCGTATTCTAGCAAACGTTTACGAATACCGAAATTGTTTTCTTCTACTTTTTTCTGTGCGCGCTCAATGGATTTAGATACCATGCCATGCGTGATTACTTCCCCTTCTTTAAGTCCCATACGGTCCATAATTTTTGCTATTCGCTCTGAACCGAACTTACGCATCAAATCATCTTCTAATGAAACAAAAAATTGTGATGAACCTGGGTCTCCTTGGCGTCCTGAACGACCGCGCAACTGACGGTCAACCCGCCTTGAGTCATGACGTTCTGTACCGATAATCGCTAATCCTCCGGCTTCTTTAACTCCAGCGCCTAGTTTGATATCAGTACCACGACCTGCCATGTTTGTAGCGATGGTTACAGCGCCTGCTTGCCCTGCCGCCGCAACGATTTCAGCTTCTTTTTGATGGTGCTTCGCATTGAGTACTTGATGTGGTACTTTTTTAAATTGTAGCATTTTACTCAATAATTCAGAGATTTCAACGGTAGTAGTACCAACCAAAACCGGACGGCCTTCAGCTACTAATCGTTCCACTTCCTCAATAACCGCTGCAAATTTCTCGCGTCCAGTTTTGAATACCATGTCCTCTAAATCTTTCCTAACTGCTTTGCGGTGCGTTGGAATAACCACTACGTCCAACTTGTAAATATCGTAGAATTCTTTCGCCTCCGTTTCAGCGGTACCTGTCATCCCCGCTAATTTGTGGTACATTCTAAAGTAATTCTGAAGCGTTATGGTGGCGTAAGTTTGTGTCGCTGCTTCAATTTGAACGTTTTCTTTCGCTTCAATGGCTTGGTGTAATCCATCAGAATATCTTCGACCTTCTAAAATCCGCCCCGTTGATTCATCAACAATTTTGACTTTACCCTCTAAAATAACGTACTCGACTTCTTTTTCAAAAAGTGTGTAGGCTTTAAGTAATTGGTTAACTGAATGAATTCGTTCCGATTTAATAGAATAATCCCTTACGAGTATATCTTTCTTTTCAAGAAATTGATCTTGGTTAAGTTCTTCTTTTTGAAGTTTAGCGATTTCTGCGCCAATGTCTGGCATAATAAAGAAATCTCGATCATCTGAACCTGAAATCAAATCGATTCCCTTGCTCGTAAGTTCAATCGTGTTGTTTTTTTCGTCAATGATAAAAAAGAGTTCGGCATCAATTTTCTTCATGTGCTTACCTTGCTCTTGCATGTACGTGTTCTCTGTCTTTTGCAAATGCACTTTAACACCGGGTTCCGATAGAAACTTAATCAAGGCACGATTTTTCGGAAGACCTCGATGTGCTCTCAAAAGCGCAATTCCACCTTCTTCAAGCATTGTTTTTTCTAATTTCTTGTCGGACTGAAGTTCGTTTAGTACCACTAAATTTTTCTTTGCCTCTAATAAGAATTGCTGAACAACTTCTCGCTGCGCATTCACGATACGCTCAACGCGCGGTTTTAATGCGTGAAATTCTTGTTCTCCATTGCTGGAGGTAGGTCCTGAAATTATTAATGGAGTACGGGCATCATCGATTAATACAGAATCGACCTCATCCACAATGGCAAAGTGATGCTTGCGCTGAACTAATTCACTTGGATG
Organism: Crocinitomicaceae bacterium; assembly: GCA_044353585.1. GTDB lineage: Bacteria > Bacteroidota > Bacteroidia > Flavobacteriales_D > Crocinitomicaceae > UBA952. Next base: position 54,914 of record JBILBR010000004.1, read on the forward strand.
CCCCGCCATATTATCACGCAAGTAATCAAATCCGAATTCATTATTCGTACCAAAGGTAATGTCGGCCATATAGGCATTTCTTCGAGCGTCTGAATTCGGTTGATGTTTGTCGATACAATCAACACTCAACCCATGAAATTGATATAAGGGTCCCATCCATTCGGAATCTCGTTTGGCAAGATAATCATTCACTGTTACAATGTGAACCCCTTTTCCAGCTAAGGCATTAAGGTAAACCGGAAGGGTAGCGACAAGTGTTTTACCTTCACCCGTTTGCATCTCAGCAATGTTTCCTTGATGAAGCACAGCGCCCCCCATCAACTGCACGTCATAATGGACCATGTTCCATTGTACGTGGTTTCCTGCAGCTGTCCATTCATTGTGCCATATGGCTTGATCACCTGAAATAGTGATTCCGTCTTTTTTACTTGCAAGGTCTTTGTCGAATTCCGTAGCTGTAACGCTAAGTTTTCCATGGTGAGCCCAGCGGTGTGCGGTTTCTTTAATTACAGCAAACGCTTCAGGGAGAATCTCAATCAAGACGTCTTCAATGGTTTCATCGATTGCTTTTGTAAGTGCATCGATTTGTTCAAAAATCGCTTCTTTTTCGTCAATAGAAAGGGAAGGGTTTGATACTTGTTCCTGTAAATTAGCAACCTCAGCCTCTTGAACACTTATTGCGTTTTTGATTTTAGCTCGAAATCCAATTGATTTTTCCCTAAGTCCATCGTCAGTTACTTGCTGAATTTCAGCCAAAAGTGAGCTGGTTTTATCTACGAAGGGTTGATATCGTTTTTGATCCTTTGTGCTTTTGTCTCCGAATATCTTTTTTAGTATGTCGCCTATCATAATATAGAATGTAGTTGGCAAATGTAATTATTTCGCCTCGATAATAGTATTCCTTAAATCTTGAAATTGAAAATTTACAATTCTTTAGTAGGTAAAGGCTTCCACAAAATCAATTTAACTTAACTTTGCGCATGCATCAAACCATTTTAATTTACGATTTTGGGTCACAATATACCCAGTTGATTGCGCGTAGAATTCGCGAAATGAATGTCTATTGCGAAATCCATCCGTGGACTTCTATTGGAAACACAACCCCTGATTGCATGGGTGTTATTTTGTCTGGCAGTCCATATTCCGTGCGTGACAACGCTTCTCCAAAACCTGATCTATCGCATATAAAAGGTAAGTTACCACTTCTTGGAATCTGCTATGGTGCTCAATTATTGGCTCAGGGATATGGAGGAGAAGTAAAAGCGTCCAACACACGGGAATATGGAAGAGCGATGTTGCATCAGGGAGTAACTTCAGGATTAATGTCCGGAATAAGTTATCCAACACAAGTATGGATGTCTCATGGGGATTCTATTGCCAATTTACCGAGTAATTCAACCTTGATTTGTAGCACAGCAGATGTAGAAAATGCAGGATATCAATTTAATGGGGAGCAAACATTTGGAGTACAATTTCATCCAGAGGTTTATCATTCCGCAGATGGCATGACGCTGCTTAAAAATTTCGTTTTAACCGAATGTGGATGTCATGGGGATTGGTCTCCAGGAATTTTTGTTGAAGAAAAGGTTGCTGAATTAAAGGCTCAAATCGGTACAGACCATGTTATTCTCGGCTTGTCTGGAGGCGTGGATTCTTCGGTAGCCGCCATGTTGTTGCATAAGGCAATCGGGACACAATTACATTGTATTTTTGTAGATAATGGGCTTTTACGCAAAGCGGAATATCAGCAAGTCTTAGATTCATACAAGCATATGGGTTTGAATATTAAAGGGGTAGACGCCTCCAGTCGATTCTATGATGCGCTATCCGGCAAAACAGATCCCGAAGCTAAACGAAAAGCCATAGGTAAAGTTTTTATTGATGTTTTTGATGAAGAATCAAGTAAGGTTGAAAATGCGTCTTGGTTAGGTCAAGGAACCATTTATCCAGATGTTATTGAGTCGGTTTCAGCTACAGGTGGGCCATCTCAAACCATTAAATCTCACCACAACGTGGGGGGATTGCCAGATTACATGAAACTTAAGGTCGTTGAGCCGCTTCGAAGTTTGTTTAAAGACGAAGTGCGACGCATTGGTCGAGCTATGGACATGGATTCAGCCTTGCTTGATAGACATCCATTCCCAGGGCCAGGACTTGGCATACGGATTCTTGGTGAAGTTACACCTGAAAAGGTTCGGATTCTACAAGAAGCAGATTATATATTTGTACAAGGTCTGAAGGATCACGGATTGTATAATCACGTATGGCAAGCTGGTGTTATTTTACTCCCTGTGCAATCCGTAGGGGTAATGGGAGATGAGCGCACCTATGAAAATGCGGTGGCTTTGAGAGCGGTCACTTCAACGGATGGAATGACAGCGGATTGGTGTCATTTACCCTATGAGTTTTTAGCAGAAATTTCGAATAAAATAATTAATCAGGTACGGGGTATTAATCGTGTAACTTACGATATTAGTTCTAAGCCACCTGCTACAATTGAATGGGAATAAATCGAATCGGTCATATTGTATTTCTTCTGACCTGCTGTTGGGTAAGTTACGCGCAGAATTTCTATCCAATTGTTAAAAAAGATAATCTGTGGTATCATGAAGTTGTAATTACGGAGGGTACAACCTTGTTTTCTTTAATGCAAGAATTCGGTCTTTCAACGGAAGAAATTAAACAAGATAATCCCGGAATAACAGATAAGCTACAAGCCAACGGTAAAATTTTGTTGCGTGCAAAACGAAGTTCCTTTGATTATACGGTTATAAAAGGGGATACTCCCTATGGGGTAAGTATGAAGTTCGGTATTGCGTTGGATAGTTTATATGCATACAACGAGGGCACAAGGACTGTAGGCGTTAAGGTTGGACAGCACCTGAGAATTAACCAAGGAATAAAGCGAGTAGGGTATGTGGCTACAGAAATTGCTCACGTTGAACCGGTGCAAGGAAATTCCGATTCGTTACTATCAGCTGTTCGGACCTTCGATTTTAGTGATAGCATCCTTAAGTATCGGGTAAGACAAGGAGAAAAATTGTCGGATATCAGCAAACGGTTTTTAGTGAGTACAGAAAAGCTTAAGGCACTCAACGGATTAAAAAATTCTACAATTTCAGATGGCATGTTATTGAAAATTCCGCTACGTGTCAATGAAGTTGTTCCCATCGTTCCTTCCTTACCTGACCCTATTGAAACTCCGAACTATTCGATTCAAAAAAATCAACTAACGAAACCTTTTCAACCGGTGATGAAATCAAACAACCTAAAAATTGGGGTATTTCTTCCGTTTAATAGAGATTCGATTGTTTTTCCACTTAAAGGATATCAGAAATTTGCTTTTGACTTTTACATGGGAGTAATGGCTGGGATCGATTCATTAAAACGTATTGATTTAACAGGTGATTTGTATTTTTTTGATTATCAATCGAAGGAAGAATCAATCGACCAATTGATTCGTTCTGGTAAAATTGACCGATTTGATCTGTTTATAGGACCGATGCACCCTGTGGATTGCGAGAAACTATCCGGATTTTCATCTGAAAAAGGTATTCCACTTATTCTTCCCTTACCTCAAACAAGTATGTCTCAACAAATGAGTCATAATGAACAACTCTTTATGATCGCTTCCGAAATAACAAATCAGATAAGCATGTTAGGGAAATTTCTTGGTGAATCTTCCTTAGATAAACAAGTGGTCTTATATCAAACAGGATTAGCAAGTGATACCACATTAGAGCGTCAATTCATTCGTAACTTTTATGAGTTTGCTCCAAAAAATGTACGGTTGATTTTGGCGAATGAATCTATGTTAAAAGCATTTTCTAAAGCAACATCGCCTATAAACATCGTGTGTCTAAGCCAGGATAAAAAACAAGTTGTCTATGTGATTAAACTAATGCGTTCCAATAATCAAGTTGCCCTATATGGGTTGCGGGAATGGACAGAGTTCAAAGAAGTTAATTCGGTACTAGAAAATCAAGGTGTTTTTAATTATATGAGCACCACATGCTTTGATTTAGAGAATGCGCGCGTGAAAAATTTCCATAAGGCGTTTAGGGCGAGCTATGAAACGGATTTATCAAAAGCGGCATTACTCGGTTATGATGTGGTATATGGACTAATGCCATGGTTGGTAGGAGCGAGTCCATTGAGGAATGGATTAATGACAACATTCGATTATGGTAAAACGGTACAATATTACCATGCCAACTTCGGGTTAGCTCCTTGTCGATTTATGAACTTCAAACATGAACGAAATGATGCATGGAAATGATATAGCCAAGGTATTTCGAGAACTGCAATTAGAAATAACGCAATCCTTGGAAGCACATGATGGAAAAGCAAGTTTTTCCTCGGACCACTGGGATCGTCCTGAAGGCGGAGGCGGTATCACAATGACCATAGATGATGGGCGCTTAATTCAGAAAGGGGGCGTTGCATTTTCCAAGGTTACGGGTGAAATCACTGAGGCTATGAAGACGCAAATGGGGATGGAGGGAGACTCGTTTCTAGCTACAGGGGTTTCGATTGTTCTTCATTCATCACATCCCTTGAATCCAACCATTCATATGAATGTGCGGTATTTTGAAACCAATCAAGGGAAATGTTGGTTTGGTGGAGGAATCGACCTAACGCCCATGTATGTTGATCCGCTTGCCGCAGCTCAATTTCATAAGCAATTAAAAGAGGTGTGTGATGACTTCGATTCGACAGCATATACAAGATATAAGACGTGGGCTGATGAGTATTTCTTTTTGCCACACCGAAATGAAACGAGAGGCGTAGGAGGGATATTTTTCGATCATTTAATTCCAGTGTCAGAGGAAGCTAAGCGTACAACCCTCGAGTTCTGTTTGTCTTTAGGGCGCCTTTTTCCAGTTATTTACAAAAATCAAACACTTCAACTGCACGATGAACCCACGCCGGAACAACTCGAATGGCAAGCGATTCGGAGAGCCCGTTATGTTGAATATAATTTACTGTTCGATAGAGGCACTAAATTCGGTATTGTTTCTAATGGTCGAACGGAATCAATTCTATTGAGTATGCCTCCAATGGCACAATGGAAATACAATCTTGTTCCACAAGAAGGATCTCAAGAATTCCAAACCTTATCCGCTTTAAAGAAGGATGTAGATTGGATTTCTTTTCTTTGATTCATTTGTTTACCTTTGCGCTATAATATCTATACATAGCCGATGCTTAAACATCTTTTTTTAGTTACAGGATTCGTTTTATCTGTTGTAACGTTCGGACAAGCTCCAGTCGCTGGTTTTAGTTCTGTACCTGCGTCAGTCGGTGGAACTATTACCATCTGCCAAGGATCTACGATTACTTATAATAATACGTCAAATCAGACGGTTGCCGGAACTACCTACTCATGGAATTTCGGGTTGGGTGCAACGCCAGCTACGTCGAATACAGCAGGTCCGCACACCGTGACTTACAATACGGCTACGGCGCCAACCACTACGGTAACATTAACGGTTACAAATCCAGGCTTTCCTCCAAGTGTATTTACAAGAACAATTGATGTTAATGCGCTACCCAATGCGGCCATGACTTTGGCGTCTATTGGAGGTGGATTTGGTACAATAACTCAAGGAGGACAGACCATTTTTAAAAATTGTGGTGCTATTGATTCTGCGTTATTTACGTTTAATGCAGCCGTCAATAATACAGTAACTCAAGTGTTCAACTGGGGCGATGGTTCTACGTCAACCAATCTATCGATGGTGGGAAGTCAAATCACCCATGATTACCCATTGGGTCAGTTTGTATTAACGCATACCGTTACTCAAAATGGATGTACTAACACCGCTTCGTATATTGTCTTTAATGGAAGTGCGCCACAAGTAACTGTGACGGGTATCGGATCTAACACATGTCTTCCATCCCCTTATTCTATTGACATCCTTTCTAATGATGTGCCGATTACCTATACCGTTAATTTTTCCGACGGAACACCTTCATCTGTTTTTACCACAGCAAACGACACTACGATTAACCATATTTTCAACACCTCTTCTTGTGGAGTAGATTATGTCTTCGCGCCAGGGTTGCCTCCAATTCCAAATGCCTATTCAGCTTCAATCGTAGCACAAAACATTTGTTCGAATAATGGCATTCCTACCGTTGTAACCGTGGGGCCAATTGTAATTTCAACGGGTACAACTGCCGAGTTTAGCTACACACCTCAATCACCAATTTGTGTATTGGAGCCAGTAACCTTTACGAATGAAACAGTAGCGGGTGAATCAGTGAATCAAGCAGGTTGTGATACTACGTATGGTTATTATTGGGAAATCACGCCTAACACATTTACGGTAAATAGTGGAAGTTTAGGTTCATCCAATGGATTTACAGGGGCTTTATACGATTACACACAATGGACAAATGGTTCAGACGATTTAGAGATTTTATTCAGTCAACCCGGAACATATTATGTTTGGCTGCACACAGGGAACTCATGTGGACCAGATTCTACCTTGGATTCCTTAGTAATAAAACCGGAAGCTCACCTTACCTTTTCCTTACTTCAACAAACGGTATGTAGTGGTGATTCATCGCTTCAATTCACCATGACATCAGATCAACCTAACTATTGGATATATTGGAATATTACAGATACAACCAATATTAGTAACATCACGGTATTGTCTGGCAGTGGGGTTACTCCAGTGGTGTTCGGTGCCTTATTACCACAAAACAATACGAACGAAACAGGTATTATCCAAATCGAAGCAACGGTAGAGTGTTCCAGTGATTCAGCCGATGTTCATGTGATAACCGTTAACCCACAAGCGAATGCTAATGTAGATCCATTGTTTTACGAACTATGCGATGGAGAAACAACGGATATAGACATTACCAGTAACTTGGATAATGTTCAATTTACATGGACCGCAGCCTTTCCAAATACGATTACGGGAGCAGCGAATGGAACCGGGAGTAACATTGCACAAACCTTGAATAATTCAGGAAGCACCATTGATACGGTATTGTATTATGTAGCAGTACAAAATGCAGCGTGTCCAGGAGATACAGCAATCGTTACGGTGGCAGTTCAGCCACAGTTAGTAATAAACACAAATGTTGATTTTACGGTTTGTCCAGGCACACCAATTAATCCGGCTGATTATATTTCTACCCCACCAGGAGCAACCATTTCATGGACGAATAATAATACAAATATTGGACTTGGATCTTCAGGTTCTGGCAACGTTCCAACGTTCAATGCTGCGTCTAATACCACAGGTAACACGATTACAGGTACTATCGATGTTGATGTACAATTAGGTGACTGTCCTGGGGTTCAGGATTTATTCTTAATCAATGTCCTTTCAGCTCCAGCTTTTGATTATACCACAACACCTTCCAATGGATTAGATTGTATCACTGGGATAGGTGTTATCAACAGTGTAGTTAATCCAACGAATTCAACCGCCTCATGGTCAGGTCCAGGCATTGTTTCAGGAGGAAATACATTTAATCCAGTAATTAATCAGCCCGGACAATATACCGTAATCTTGAATGATAACGTGAATGGGTGTTCTTCAACGTATTCGGTTACCATTGAGCCACCAACTTTAATTAATATCACCTCGGTGAATATAACCAACGTAACTTGTTTTAATGGTTCGAACGGAGCGATTGCCATTAATACGGACAATGGAAATGGAAGTAACTTGGATTACACATGGAATCCATCACAAAACAATTCAGCTTCAGTAAATGGTTTAACCACGGGGAACTACACGGTAACTGTTTCAAATGAAGATGGTTGTGAAGATGATACCACGGTATTTGTAAATCAACCTGGCCCAATTTCAATAGCTCAAATTGATTCAGTTGGCTCTGAATGTGGAGAAGCAAATGGAAGTTTATCCGTATTAGCTTCAGGCGGGGTAGGAAATTTCACCTACAGCTGGTCGTCAGGTAACACTGGAGCAACTGCAAATAACATAGACGCTGGTACATTTACAGTGACTGCTACAGATGGAAATGGATGTCCTGCTTCTGAATCGTTTGAATTGGGTTGTACGCCACTGATTCCGGTCGTTATTCCTCAATTCCTATCGCCAAACGGGGATAATCAAAATGAATTATGGCTGCTTCAAAATACGGCACAATATCCGAATATTAAAGTGACGGTTTACAACCGTTGGGGTAATGTAGTTTTTGAGGCCGAACCATATAATAACGATTGGAATGGGCACTTAAAAGGCACCAATCCGAATCCGCTACCGGCAGCTACCTATTTTTATGTAGTAGATACGAATAAGAAATCACAAGATCCTTATCAAGGATATATCGAAATTCAACCATAATATGAGAAGAATTAGTTTAATAACGCTGTTCATACTTGTTGGTACAGGTATGAAAGCCCAGCAGGATGCGCAAACATCAATGTATTTCTTTAATCCATTGCAGTTTAACCCGGCATATGCAGGTACTAAAGGAGAGTTAAACATCACCGGCGTAACCCGTGCACAATGGGTTGGTTGGGATGGTGCGCCGAATACACAATTCTTGTCGGTTCATTCACCGGTACTTCGTGAAAACATTGGGGTTGGGGCAAACGTAGCTTACGATAAAATCGGTTCCCGTTCGGGGTTAAATGCCATGGCTAATTTCGCGTATCACATGCGTTTGAATAAGAATGATATGCGTCTTTCCTTAGGTTTATCGGGTGGAATTCAACAATATGGCTATGATTTTTCAAACTTGATTGTGACAGATCTAAGCGACCCTAATTATACAACGGCATTTCGCGAAACAAAAGCAAACTTTGGATTTGGTGCGTATTTACATACAAACAAGTTTTATGCAGGGTTTTCATTGCCTAGATTAATTAAACGCAACATAGACAATAACACGGGTAATTCATACTTACAACGTCATTTGTATGCAATGGGTGGATATGTTCATGAAATAAATAAAGGGTTAATTCTTAAGCCGTCGGTACTTGTTAAATATACAGGAAGCGGTCCGTTAATCGCTGATTTAAATGTTTCAGCACTATATCTTGAGCGTTTTTGGTTTGGAGCTGTTTATAGAACAACAGATTGTGCCGGAGTGAACTTCTCTTATCAAATCAATAAATTTTTAATGGCTGGTTATGCATTTGATTTTCCATTAAATGGAAAAATGTTGAACCAATGGGGAACACATGAAATTGTTGTTTCTTTTGGATTAAAAGGTAAAAATAATGCAATTCAAAGTCCTCGATATTTTTAATATGAAACGAATTATAACCGCATTTGCTTGTCTTGTCGTATTAGGTATACAAGCACAAAAGAATAGAGCAGAGTATGCAGCTAAACTTTCTTCAGAATACCGTTATTCCGAAGCATTACCTGTATGGGAGGAGTTGTCGACTATAGAGCTGAAAAAAACTGTATGTAATAAAGTGATTTTACAGAAGACAGTTGAGGCAGCGTACATGTCTGAGGCTTATGACAAAGCCCTGTATTGGTCTCAAAAACTCACTCCGAAATCTAATGATCAGAAAGATTGGATCATGTATATCAAAGCGATTAAATACATGAATATGCCAGGTAGAGTTTCCGGTATTTTAGATTCTGCTTTGCTAGTATGTAAAAACGATGACCAATTAATAGCTTTAAAAGAAACAATTGCTGGTTTCGAATTTAACTTAACCGATTCTTCTGAATATTCTATTCGAAAGTATCATGAATCCGAAAGGGGAGAGGTTTTTGGCGCATTCCCGAACCCAAAAGGAGGTATTCTATTTGTTTCGAATGAATATAATCATTCGGCGATTAATAGAAATTACCCAAGAACAGGACAATTCTATTCTGATATTGCGGTTTTCGACTCTGTAGAGGCAACAAAGAAATATAAGTTTTATCAAAAGCAGTTTTGGATAGATTTTATTTACAAAAATCAATGGAGAGATTACGACAGAACACGTGCACATGATGGTCCTGTATCTTATAATCCGGATAATACCATGATGTTTGTAACGTCAAATTACAATGAAAAAGATAAGGAAGATTCGATTAAATTTAGAAGGTTGAGACAATTGGTTTATTATGTTGATGGAGATGTATTAACCCCAGTTGAATTTCCTTTTAATTCAATTCAATTTGCTACCGGGCATGCTACAATGGATGCGAAGGGTGCTGTATATTTCGTATCGAATCGTCCGGGAAGTATGATTAAATCAGTAGTACGCGACAGTAGTGGCCGTATTGTTGATACGATATACAGTTCTGATATTTGGAAAACAACCTTTGATTTCGATACCGAGGAATGGTCAAACCCTGTAAATTTAGGAGATAAAGTAAATACCACTGAAGATGAGCTTTTCCCTTTCATTTCAACTTGGGGTAATTTATATTTCAGTTCCTATGGATGGAATAGCATCGGAGGATTGGATGTTTTTGTTTCCGAAATGGACGGTAATGAACCAACGCATATAGGCGCTCCGTTAAATTCAGCAGCGGATGATTTTTCTTACTATGTGGATGAAGAAACCGGTAAAGGGTATTTTTCTAGTAACCGAGAAAAGTTCATCGATAAAATATATGCATTCTATAAACCAGTATTCAAAGCCGATTTGAAAGTTAACTTGGCAGATTGTAAAGGGAAAGGGATAAAGTCTCAAAAGATTATGATTACTGATTTAAAGGCAAATAAATCAATTGAGATTGTCACCAATGACAAAGGGCAATCAGAGGCGTTTGAATTGGTTAGAAATCACGAGTATCGAATTACCTATAAAGGAACGTCAACGTATACTGCAGATACAGCACTATTCAAAGCAACAGATCCTGTGAGCTCGATGGTGAATTTAACTTCTTATTTTAAGCAGTACTTCAATAAGCTTACCGTAACTAAAGATGTAACCGAGGATTTAAGTGAGATCTTACTTGATATTTACCGTAAAGATGGAAACGTAGTTCAAATGAAAATAGCTTCTGGAGCTTCTTATGTTTGGAATAGCCAAGGCGCAAATGTGGTGGATTCCATTTTAATGACTTCTGTCAATTGTGAAAAACAAACCTTTGTTGCACCAGTTATTAAAACAGGGAATTGCGTGGATACTATTCCATATAATGTAGCATTGAAGTCTGTAAGTGAAGAGAATTTCTTACGATTGGAATACGTTCTATATAATTTCGATAAATCATTCTTGCGTCCGGAAGGAAAGGCAGAACTTGACAAGTTGGTAAACTTTTTAAACAGTAACCCGAATGTAATGCGCGTTGAATTAGAATCTCATACAGATTCAAGAGGGTCCGATAAATATAACTTGAAATTATCTCAGAGCAGAGCGAGAAGTTGCTACGATTATTTAATCAGTAAAGGAATAAGTAAGAATCGAATCAAGACGAAAGGATTTGGCGAAACTAAGTTGAAAAATGAGTGTTCAAATGGGGTATATTGCACCAAAGAAAAACACCAAGCCAATCGCCGTACAGAACTTATTCTTGTTACAAAAGATAATGCTGTACTTGACAACAATAAACTGGAAGATCGACATTAAGCAATGAGTGAATTGAGTAAAAGACCACAAGGCTTAATGATTCTTTTGGTATTGACGTTTATCAATACAGGCTCATCTATTTTTTTTGGGTTGCTAACCGTGTTATTTTTCAAACCGACAGCGGCAGATTTGAAAAAGGAACGTCTCGATATGGCCAAATCTATCGTTGAATTGAAAGAAGTAGGACTAAATTCCTTAGTGGATTTACTAGAACGAGTACAAGCGATGACCGAGGCGTTAAATGACTATTTTATTGAAACAAACGTCGTGAATATCGTTATTGCACTCTTAGGAGCAACATCTGCATACTTCATGCTAAAGCGAAATCAACTGGGTTTTCACGGCTACATAATATACAATCTATTAGCGAGTGGAAGCATCTATTTCTTTATTTCTCCATCCTTAATACCTTCCGTGATTTTAATCGTAAATCTTTGTATTTCCTTGGTATTTGTATTGTTGTATGCAAGGCACCTGCCATGGATAAAAGGGGAGGGTTAAAAAATCTTCCCTGGATTCAAAATTCCTTTTGGATCAAATACCCGTTTGATTTCACGCATTAGGTTCAACGTAACTTCAGGAAAGGCGAGCGGCATATACGGACGTTGAACGTATCCGATTCCATGCTCACCAGATATTGTTCCGCCCAAACGAACAACCTCCTCGAAAATTTCGGTAATTGCTTTTGGAAGTTCCTGTTCCCATTGTTCATCACTTAATTCGCCTCGAATAATATTGACATGCAGGTTACCATCACCGGCATGACCATAACATACCGATTTAAATCCATAGCGCCCACCTACTTTTTTAACATGGTCGAGTAAATTAGGTAATTGAAACCGAGGAACTACCGTATCCTCTTCTTTATAGACAGATTGCGTTTTAACGGCCTCTCCAACCTTTCGTCGTAAATTCCAGAGCGCTGCTTTCTGAGCAGCTGAATCAGCAAACAAGATTTCATCCGTTTCAAAGGTCTCAAGTACCGCGAATAATTGTTCTGCCTCACGCATCAATTGATCTTGATCAAATCCATCCAATTCAATGAGCAAATGCGCCTGATGATTATCGGCAACAGGAATAGTCTCGTCGCCAGTAAATGCTTTTGCCCACAACAAAGCATCTCGCTCCATGAATTCCATGCCGCTTGGTATAATTCCTGCTTTGAAGATTGCCGGTACCGCCGCGCACGCCGTGTTCGCATCGAAAAATGGAACCAGAAATAATACATCATTCGTGGGGTGAGGTAGCAGCCTAAGTACGATTTTTGTAATTATTCCGAGCGTTCCTTCTGATCCAACAATCAATTGCGTGAGGTTGTATCCGGTGGCATTCTTTAGCACATTAGCACCTGTCCATATGATTTCACCCGTTGGAAGTACCACTTCAAGATTGAGCACGTAATCTTTTGTCACCCCGTATTTTACAGCTTTTGGGCCTCCCGAATTTTCCGATACATTTCCACCAATAAAACAAGAGCCCTTGCTCGCTGGATCCGGTGGATAAAATAACCCATGCTGTTTTACGGCTTGCTGTAATACTTCGGTAATTACACCAGGTTGCGTGGTGACTTGTAAGTTATCGGTATCGACATGTAGGATTTGATTGAATTTTTCCATGGAAATTAGCACTCCTCCATGCAAGGGTAAGGCCCCACCGCTTAATCCTGTTCTTGCGCCAGCGGGTGTAACGGGAATGGAATGTTCATGGCAATAGCTCATAATCTTTGATATCTCATCGGCTGAACTCGGTATGAGTACCAATTCCGGCGGAAAAACAAAGTCCTCGGTTTCATCATGACCATAAGCCAATAACTGCGATTGATCCGTATGGAATTTAATCCCTAACGTACTTAGGTATTCATGCTGTGATTCGGTTAACTGTGCCATATAGATACAAAAATGGGAATAAATCATGTATCCGTGTCTATCGGGCATAACATTATACCCATCAAGGTCATTGGATTCTAGCAATATATTGCCTTTAATCCATAATGCATGGTTCTATTACATCAAGATTTCATCACGTTATTTTGGTATAAAATCCTTATTTTTACAACAAAATATTGCTTTGAAAGATACCTTTATTATTGACGGAATTCGTACACCAATCGGGAGTTTTGGTGGTTCTTTAGCTGCAGTCCGTGCAGATGACTTGTTAGCAATGACCATGAAAGCCTTAGTAGCGAAACATCCCAATTTAAATGCTGCATTGATTGAAGATGCCCTTTTGGGGTGTGCTAATCAAGCTGGAGAAGACAACCGGAATGTGGCGCGAATGGCGACTTTATTGGCCGGATTGCCAACCAGCATTGGCGGAGAAACAGTAAACAGACTTTGTGCATCAGGAATGGCTGCTGCGGTAAATGCTTCGCGTGCCATTAAAGATGGCGCAGGGGATTTATACCTTGCTGGTGGGGTAGAGCAAATGACTCGAGCCCCTTTTGTGCTTTCAAAAGCAGGTGAGGCCTTTGGACGTGACCAGCAACTATATGATTCATCGTTTGGTTGGCGCTTTGTAAATCCACAAATGGAGAAATTGTACGGGGTAGAAAGCATGGGGATGACGGCAGAAAATTTAGCGGAAATGTTTTCAATTTCCCGTGAAGATCAGGACGCATTTGCCTTTTGGTCACAACAAAAAACAGCTACGGCCCAAGCTAACGGTTTCTTCAACGGCGAACTCATGGAAGTTCAAATACCCGTAAAGAAAGGTGAACCTCTTGTTTTTTCAACAGACGAATTCCCGAAATCTTCTACTAGCATTGAAAAGTTAGCTTCACTGAGACCTGCGTTCAAATCCAACGGTTCAGTAACTGCAGGAAATGCTTCGGGATTGAATGATGGGGCAATCAGCTTGTTAATTGGCTCTGAAACTGGAGTGAATCAGGTAGGATGCAAGCCCTTAGCACGTTTTGTTAGTGCAGCGATAAGCGGTGTTGAACCACGGATTATGGGCATTGGTCCTGTGGAGGCGTCGAAAAAAGCGCTTTCCCGTGCCGGATTAACGTTAGATCAAATGGATGTTATTGAGTTGAATGAAGCCTTCGCGGCGCAGGTGTTAGCATGTACACGTCAATTAGGGTTGGCGGATAATGATCCCCGAATTAATCCAAACGGTGGCGCAATCGCCCTCGGACATCCCCTTGGAATGACCGGTGCGCGGATTTTATTGACGGCAGCTAGACAACTAAATGCAACAGGAAAACGATACGCCTTAGTTTCGATGTGTATCGGAGTGGGGCAGGGATATGCTACCATAATAGAACGCGTGTAATGAAGTATTATATTTTCTTAGTTGGATTGGTTGTCGCCCTTACAAGCTGTAAGAAGCAACCCACGTCTTGGGACACCGAACTCGGAGCTCCATTGATTAATGACACCTTGGATTTATCCAAGTTAACCGATAATCAAACCCTCGTTGGCAATGCAAACGGTAACCTGGATTTAGATCTCACCAAGACTATTTTAGACCTTGGTTTAGCCGATATCGTTTCTATCCCAGATACCCAAGTGGTTCAGATTTTCAATCCTGCCATCGCCTTAAATGTACCTGCTGGATTCAATGTATTTAATGAAACTGAAGAACACACCATCGATATTCCTGGCGTTCAGCTCAAGAAAATTAGGGTTTTTAGTGGGAAGATTGATCTTAACGTATATAACCCACTTCCTACCAGTGTCACGTTTAATGTGACCTTACCCGGAGTATATAACAACGGACTTTTATTTCAGCAATCCCTTACCGTAGGAGCGGGTGATAATGCCAATCCAACCGTTGGGTCAGGTTCGCTGGACCTTTCAGGATATGAAATGGATTTAAGAGGAATTAATGGCATTTCTTTCAATATTTTACAAGCATCCGTAGTCGCTGTTACAGATCCTACAGGCCCTGCAGTAAGCGTAACGCCGGCGCAGCAATTTAAAGTAGAAGCTACCCTGAAAGATATCGCCTTAGATTATGCACGCGGATATTTTGGCAATCAAGTATTTAGCGACACCACTACCTTAGCAATTGACTATTTGAATAACATCGTTTCAGGCTTGGTTGATGTGGATAACATTCAATTGAGTTTATCCCTTTCCAACGGAATGAAAGTCCCTGTGAAAAGCGAATTAACGTTGATCGAAAATGTCAACAGTGCTGGTAATACTGTGCCGCTTGCTGCGCCGTGTATTGGTCAAGAGTTGTATCTCGCTCCGGCCGTTGGCGCATGGGATAACCTAACACCTTCTGCCCAGCAAATTCAAATTAACTCACAGAACAGTAATGTAGAACAAGTGTTTGAAAACCTGGGAGCTACCATGAATCTTGGATATAAAATAACCATTAACCCCAATGGAAATGTGAATGGCGGATGGGATGAAATCTTTTCTACCAGTCGGTTAAAAGTGGATCTTCATGCGCAAATGCCTTTGCAACTACAAGCGGATCAATTGACCTTAGCCGATACCTTTGCCGTTAGTTTAACCCAAAACACGGCTAAAACTCATGTTACGGGAGGATATTTTCAATTGGATGCCTCCAATGCATTCCCGATGCAATGTCAAATGAAATTGTCTTTTTTAGATGCGAATTCACAGGTTATCGAAGAAACTATTGGAGACGCCTTGGTGTTGAGTGCTGTGGCAGGCACGCAAAATGCATCTGGAATGTATGTTAAGAATTCAAGCGTGAAATTCTACTTATCCAAGACACTTATGGAACAAATTAATCAGGTAAAGTATATTCGCGTCGAAGGAATTCTGGATACGCCCAATCCGTCGGGTTCAGCCAATCAACAAGTATCTATCCCAATGGGAGCATTTTTGCATGTGCGCCTAAAAGCCAAATTACAAACTCAAATCGTCTATTAATGAAGAAGTTTCAAGTAATTTGGTGTGTATTGTTCGTTTATGCGGGATTTGCACAACCTTTAAGGTCCTACGATGTGGATTCCAGTTATGCTGGGAAACAATTGATCCTGGCAAATGGAATTGTAGATTATAGCGCATCAACCATGCGGAATGAGGTGTTGAGCCCCTTGATTTTTGGAGGATACATCGATTCCATGGCTAAAGGCCGTTCAATGGATGCTGACAAACCTTTTAATAGCGTCGGTTTTGAAGCAACGGCAAGCTATACACACTATGTTTCGATGAAAAATAAGGAAGGATTTCCTTCGCGATGGATGATTGGGCCCACGATAGGAACCACCTTTATGGGTTCGTTAAAATATACCTCAGACCTTTATACCTTAGCCCTTAATGGGAACGAACCATTCTTAGGGAAATATGCTGATTTTTCTTATTCAGAAGCAAGTTATTATCAGTTTCAAACCCTTGGTGTTTCATTGTTTGATCGCATCAGCCAATCTTCTGCTAGCTTGAATTTAGTAGGCTTGAATTCGTATTACAAAGGCACGCTGGGTGGACTTGACCCGATGAAGTTCTATTACTCAGCCGAAGGCGACAGCATCTACGGGATTTGTAATGGGTCTTTTAGTCAACTTACTTCCCCAGCGTATTTCAAAGGGTTGGGATTAGCATTAAGCGGTGATTATCGGTTTAAGATCGCGAATGAGGAAACGGGAAAATCTATGAGCATGCAATTGAGCATTAGTAATTTAGGGTTCGCTGTTAGCAATCAAGTCCAAACACAAACGCTAGATACATCCTTCGCTTTTGGAGGATATACCTTGTCCCAATTGATTAATCGAGAAGGATTGCTTGCACCAGGGTTTTCTTATGCGGACAGCTTATTACAAACTGAGACCCGAAGTAAAGTCATTTTCTTACCGGCAAGTATTCAAATCTTCAATGTGATTAATACACAAAGTCCTGTTCGAATTCAGCCTTCTTACGGGTTTCGAATGATTTTGATTCCTGGATATATCCCCTATGTATATGCCGGTGTGGTGACAAAAATAATCCCCGGGTTACACCTTGGTTTGTGCGCGAGCTATGGTGGGTTTTCTGGGTTCAAGCTGAATTCCGCCATTCATTACAACTACAAACGAATAAGCCTGGGTATTGGTTCCGACAATGTGATCGGACTGGTTTCTAAACGTGCCTTTGGTAAATCACTTTCAATCCGCTTGCGATGCGATATTTAATCTTAACGACATTCGGTTTCCTTTCCTTGGTAATGTTTGCTCAAGGAAGTTTCTATACCCAATATTCCGGTTCAGAATACGATATGGGGCATGGGGTAGTGCAATTACCTGATTCTAGCTATGTGCTTACTGGTCGAAGTGGAAGCTGGGGAGGCAATGCTGAAGCATACCTGTTAAAAATAAGTAAAACCGGCGCTTATCAATGGTCACAACATTATGGAAGTTATGAATTTGATGAAGGTCGTCGCGTAATGTCTCATGCCGTGAATGGGCTCTATGTGGCTGGAAGTTCGATGCTAAATCAAGCTACGGCATATGATCTTTACCTCTTGAATACCGACCCCAATGGAACCTTAACCTGGGAAAAACGTGTTGATTTAGGTGGATGGGAATTCACCAATGATGCCATTCTTGCGTTTGATGATGGGATTGTTATGGTCGGCTCTTCACAAGACCCGAATTCCAGCAATAGTCGTGGATTTATTGTAAAGACCAATGCGGCAGGAGATACCTTGTGGTCTCGCTTTATTGGTGGAACGGAAACCAATGCGATTCATACCGTATTGGAATTACAAGACAGTATTTATGTGGTAGCAGGCACCTATTATAATGTAGATTCTACCTTAAATAAAGGATTTTTAGCGGCATATCACGAAAATGGAACTTCGTTGTGGTTTACGTCGATTGGCGACAAAGGCACCTTTGGAATAACAGACATGACGATCAACCTGAATCGATTTAATTTGATTGGATGGAAGTACGACCCCGTATTGAATGAGCACGATAACTACACCGGGCGTTATGAGTTTAATGGTAGTTTATTTTATGAATCCGTCTATGTGAATCCCGGGGATGTGATTCTGGATGAAGTAACGTTGAATGGCGCACAAACGAAGTTGTATGTTGGGTATAGAAACGAAAACTTAAGCAATCCGAATTTTGGTATGGACATAACGCTAGGGCGGTTTAATACGAATTTCGATTGGGACAATGGTCCGATTTACATCAACCACGGGGGAGACGAAAAAGTGGAACAGTTTATTCCAACCTTAGATGGTGGAGCCTTGGCTGTGGGTTCAATTACCTATCCGATGAATGGTGGGTCGTCCGTATTTGCGATGAAGATTGGTCCGAATGACGAATTTCAAACGGTCATAGGAAATGAGCCGATGCTACCATTGGTTGCCACAGAACCAATCGATGGGTTGAGCGTTTCCTTATTCCCAAATCCAATGCAAGACGTTTTAATCATTACGCTTGCACAAGGAAATGGCCTTGTATCGTGCAACGACGCCAACGGAGTGGAAGTTTTTAATCAAGAGGTAGGGGCAGGAAAAACAGTACTCAATGTATCTGGGTTAGTGGCCGGAGTTTATTTCATTCGATACGCAGGAACTACCTGGAAATTTATCAAACTATGATTCGATTTTTACTTGTTTTTTTGGTTGGCCTCAGTTGTTATGGTCAGGTGTTACCTGTAAATCGCAGCGTAGATTGGACCGTGGCTGGATTAACAGATACGAGTACGGCAGGTTTTACCTATTTCAATGCAGTGCAAGAAGGAGCGATTCCGGATGGGGTAACGTCTGTGAATTCGGTGATTGATAGCCTATTACAATTGAATCAACCGCTTGGGGTTCACGTGCATTTCCCGGCAGGAACCTACTTTTTTAATGCGCCAATTAGCCTACCGAGTAATTGTTTAATCTCGGGCGATGGCGCTGAGGCAACACATTTTGTATTCAATCAAGGAGGTACTGGACATTGCATACAAACCAATGGGGTAGTGCAAAGTGCAGATACCGCGTCGGTGGTGGTTCAAGGTGTCAAGGGGAATACCTTCTTGGTAGTTTCGAATGTATCTCCGTTTGAGACGGGTGATTGGATACGAATTCAACAGCAAGATGCGGACTTGGTCTTTTCCAGTTGGGCGCAGGGTAGTGTGGGACAACTCATTAAAATTGCTGGGATTTCCGGAGATACTGTATGGTTGAACTCAGAATTACGTATGGATTATGCGTTGAACCGTCAACCCAAGGTAAAGCGACTACTGATGAAGAGAAACATTGGACTGCAGTGTTTTTCTTTGGAACGGATGGACAACACCGCACCGGAGCAGGCGAGTAGCATTCACTTCACCTACGCAGAAAACTGTTGGGTCAATGGTATCGAGTCCAATAAAACAACCTTTGCACACGTAGAGTTTGAGGGCGTATCGAACAGTAAGGTGGAGAAATCATATTTCTATGATGCCTTTGAATACGGTGGTGGAGGCAGGGGATATGGGGTGGTAATGCACTTCACAACTAATGAATGTTTGATTGAGAATAATATATTTAAGCACTTAAGGCACAGTGTTTTGCTTCAAGCGGGATCTAACGGTAATGTAACGGCATTTAATCATTCCTTGGACCCATTTTGGACCAATGGAAATCCCTTGTTAGGCGCTAATTCGGCTGGAGAATTGGTGTTGCATGGTAATTACGTGTATGCCAATTTATTTGAGCAAAACGATGTACAGAACATCGTGATTGATAACTCCCACGGAGCGAATGGTCCCTTCAATACCTTTTTTAGAAATCGAGCGTCCTTGTATGGAATTTTCTTTTCCGATAATACGAGTCCTTCACAGAACATCATTGGGAATGAGATTCCAAATACGGGTTTCCCATATAGTGCGGTAAATTATACCATTCAGGGAAATGATCAGTTTACTTACGGTAACAACAATAAAGGAACGGTTGCGCCAGCTGGAACGTCGGCATTAACGGACATCAGCTATCACTATTTGACAAAACCAGCGTTTGTGCAGGAATACCAATGGGGAAAGATTGGCTTGCCGAGTGCGATGAATGCGGCGAAGGTGCCAGCAAGCGACCGCTATGAAGCGAATGATATCTTTGCGGGTGCATGCGGTAGTGAGGATTTTTACGCGGGAATAGCAGAAATGCCTGGTGTGTTGGTTTATCCAAATCCAGTACATGACGTGCTACATGTGGCAGGTGTAGCTATGAATACGCCTTACCAAATCTTCGATGTTCAAGGCAAATGTTGGGATGAGGGGATAATTGAAAATCAGATAATTCCTATGCAGCAAATTCCGGCTGGTCTTTACTTGTTGAAAGTTAATGAATCCATCATCCGATGGATTAAAGAGTAGTGAAGGATTCGATCGCTTAACTTGTATTTCAATTGTTTAAATTGCTTTATTCGCTAAATTTGAAGCACTCGAGTTTATATTTGTTTGAAATATTGTTTAATTTGAGGTTAATCTTGTTTTACATCTATTCTTTTGATGCTTCAGTAACCCAATAAAATAGACCTTGATAACCATAAAAAATATAAATATTATAGACCTATGGAGCTTTATAAGATTCAAATAGTTGAAACCCTTGTAGTAATTATTGGATATTTCACTGCTCATTATGTGACAAAGATTTTTGTCAATAATACACTAAAGCAAACACATCTTCAGCGCGGCCGAAGAAAAATGATAATTAAAGGGGTGCAATTGCTGTTGTTTTTGACCGCAAGTATATTAATCGCTGCAGTTTGGGGACTCAAACAAAACGAAATAGCCTTATTTGTAGGTACCATTATGACGGCTTTAGGGATCGCATTTTTTGCACAGTGGTCATTGCTGTCCAATATAACCTCAAGTATTTTGTTGTTTTTTAACCATCCAATAAAAATTGGTGACAGAATTAAAGTCCTAGACAAGGATTGTCCCTTCGATGGGGAGGTTATTGATTTAACCTATTTTTTTATTCATATTAAAACCGCAGAAGGTGAAATAACAACCATACCTAATTCGCTTGTATTGCAAAAATCTATTTCCGTTATTGAGAACAAGACTACGGTGAATAATTAATCGATGAGAAGTATTGTTTTTTTATTTCTGATGCTTGGTTTAAATAGCTCAATTGGTTTCGCTCAATATCAGGGTCTTGGCAGCTGGAGTATCTTTAATATAAAATATACTCATTCTGAAAAGTTGAGTTTTTTTGGTGAAGCCCAATTGCGCTCATTAAAGTTTTATTCAAACTTTCATTATTACGAATATAAAGGGGGTATTAGTTTTAAAGCGTATGATCACTTTACGTTAACGCTGGGGGCTGGTAGCTATCAAACCTATAAAGAAGGAGGTAATTTCGTTCTACCAAAGAATAATAACGAATTCAGGTTATGGCCGCAGGCAGTGTTAACTCAATCAATCGGCAAGATAAAAATAGAGCAGCGCTACCGGACTGAATTACGGTGGACAAGTAATGGCTATCGTACTCGGTTCCGCTATAGACTTGGTGCATCCTACGCGTTCGGTAAGGATCGGAATAAGGGTAAACCTTTTCAGGTTAGTGCCAACAATGAATTGTTTTTTTCAACGAATGAGCCTTATTTTGAAAGAAACCGGATGTCTGTGGCTTTTAACTTCAAGCCTTCTAAAGGTACCAGTATTCAAATCGGTTATCTACATCAATTCGACTACAAAATAAATGATGAAATAGGACGTGATTTTTTTCAAATTGGATATTTTATAGATTTACATAGAAATACCAAACCGAGACAGTGATCAAGTATGCAACCAAGTAGCAAAATGAACAGATGTTAATACTTTTGAGATACGTAATCCTACTCCTTACCATTTGTTGTTTCTTTTCTGCGAACGCTCAAATTCCGGTAGATAGTCTAAAAGGGTATTACACGTTTGATGGTACCTTGGCAGATTATTCAGGTCAGGGAAATAATATTACATCGGGCTCCGGTACCTTTGTAAACGACCGGTTTGGAAATATTAACGAAGCACTTCATTTAGATGGTATATCTGATTCGTTGAACCTGCCAATTGCAGAATTCTCACCAATTACCGGCGATTTTACAATCAGCTTTTGGTACAAAACAAACAATCCTGAGGTTATGAATTGTTTTTCATCCAAACAATCACCCAGCGATACCAGTAATAATTTTGAAATTCAATTGAGTAGTCACAACAGTTATTATCTTCAGTATTATAAACAAACCTTCTATCAAACCTTTGTTTATTGGAACGGTAGCGGTGTTACCTCAAATGCGGTTGCAGAAGGCATGCCCGGAGTTTTTTCTAAAGGTGAATGGTGCCATTTTGCAATTACTCGAGTTGCCGATACGTTTCGAATATATCGGAACCATGTACTTTATACATTAAGCATCGATCATCTTTTTTCAGGCACACTAGGTGATGCTGTAGATTTGATTTTTAGCGCCTCACCGTATCGCTTTATGGGGTCTATTGATGATATGCGTTTATACAACCGAAGCCTGAATCAAAGTGAAATTGATTTATTATGGTTTGAAAATAAGCCTTTTTCTTTTACTACGGTCAAAGCAAATGAAGCCTACGTACAAGGATCAAACGTGTTAGTTTTTTGGGAATATGACACCACGCAAGTGAGCGATTCCATTGTTGTGGAAATTCGAATTAATAATGGAGCTTGGCTTCCTGCAGTCCATTCAAATATGGCCTATGAATGTTACACCTACATAAATATGAATTATGCGCCGGGTACAACAGTTGAAGTTCGTGTTACCGATTACAGCAATCCAATACTGACCCAATCATCTGGTGTTTTTCTGGTAAGTGAATACGATTGGGAAGAAGTTGCTAACACCTTACCCTTTAATTCAAAAGACGGGTCGGGCTTACTGAGTTTTCAGAATAAAATGTGGCTCTTGGGTGGGTGGGATCCTCCTAATCATCCGCCCATGAATACGCATAGTGAAGTTTGGAGCTCGACCGATGGAGCGAATTGGATCTTTGAAACTTCTGCCCCTTGGCCAGCAAGGCATTGTGCCGCATGGCTTGTTAGTGATAGTGCCATGTGGGTGATTGGGGGAGATCCTCAATCTGGCTGTTTAACTGATGTTTGGAAAAGTACGGATGGGGTCAACTGGATTCAAACAAGCGCTGCGATCCCTGGATTTACCATCAGAAATAATCCAAATTATTCGTTTGCCAATGGGAATTTGTATGTTTTTGGCGGGGAGCAATGCAGCGGGAATCCCTTAACGGATGTTTGGACCAGTACGGATGGCATTCAATGGAATCAATTGCCTAATGCGCCTTGGAAAGGAAGAGGTATGCAAATAAACAGTTGCGTAGATAATAATGGGCAAATATGGATGTTGGGTGGTTCAAATGAAGGCACTCGAAGGTCATATAATGAGGTCTGGAAAAGTGCAGATGGGATTACTTGGACCTTGGTGAATGAATCCGCTCCGTGGAGAGGTCGGTATTGGCATACCGTCGCCTGGTTTGATGATAAAATCTGGTTAATGGGCGGTATGGCTACTGGCTCGGAAATGAATGATGTTTGGTATTCATCCGATGGCATAACTTGGTTCGAATTTAAAAGTACAACGGGGAATGTTCCTGCGAGTACACGTCACGCACAATCAACCACGGTATATGACAATGCGCTATGGTATATGTGTGGGATCGCTTCTAATAATG
This sequence comes from Crocinitomicaceae bacterium, assembly GCA_044353585.1. GTDB lineage: Bacteria > Bacteroidota > Bacteroidia > Flavobacteriales_D > Crocinitomicaceae > UBA952. The sequence continues at coordinate 79,013 of JBILBR010000004.1, forward strand.
CGTGGAAAATAATCAATACCACTACGGTCGGAGTTACGGAATCCTTAGACTCAACAATCCCAACCTTAACATTGTATCCAAATCCCGCCGAAGAATTGATTACATTAAGTTTCCCTTCTTCACCCAATGAAACAACTGAGATTCAGGTGTATGATCTTTTTGGTTCTTTAGTCGATGAAACGAACGTAACGCCAATTGGTCAGATTACTTCGACAACGATTGACGTCTCAACATATGCCAGTGGAGTTTACGTGATTCAAATAAACAATCACTCAGCACAAACTGCAAAGTTTATAAAACCTTAGTATTTAAAAGAACAAGAGAGCTTACCGTATAATGGATATAAGCGGGGATTTATCGCCCTCAACGCCGCTTAAGCTCAGCACTAATTAAACCCAATTCTCGTCCGGTTTGACCAGCCACCGAAGTGTTTTCATCAGCTCTACGCAACAAGTAGGGGAGCACCTCTTTTACAGGCCCAAACGGCACGTATTTCGCTACATTATATCCCGCATTCGCAAGGTTATATGAAATGTGATCACTCATGCCCAGGAGTTGAGCAAAAAAGAATTTTTCATTGGTGTTTTCTAGGTTTTTCTCTGCCATTAATTGCGTTAACAGCATCGAACTTTCTTCATTGTGTGATCCTGCACACAGCGCAAAATGTGCGTGATGAGCTACCATGTAACGCAAGGCCTCGTTGTAGTCGCGGTCAGCTGATGCTTTATCTGGCTGAATCGGGGAAGGGTAGCCCATTTTCTGAGCACGCTCGCGCTCTTTCTCCATATAAGCCCCACGCACTAATTTCACCCCATAAATGATTCCCTGCGCTTGAGCTGCATCCCCTTGAGCTTTTAGAAAAGCCAATCGATCGTGTCGATACATTTGCACCGTATTGTAAATTATAGCGCGTTGGGTGTTGTACTTACACATCATTTCAAATGTCCACGAATCCAAAACCGGTTGAATCCAAGTTTCTTCGGCATCTATAAATAAGCGTACCTGATTTGAAGCGGCCGCGTCACAAATGCGTTCGAAGCGTGATTTCACCGCGGCAATTTCTTCCAGTGTTTTTGGAGCAGGTGTTATTGAGTCATCTGATGCTATTTCAAGTAAATCAAAGCGACCGATTCCCGAAACTTTAAATACTGCAAAAGGAATGTGCTGCGACGCCTTTGCCATTTCAATGGTTGAAATGATGATTTGCGTCGTATGTTCAAAATCTTCATCCGAGGTTTTACCTTCAACCGAATAATCTAAAATGGTACCGACACCAAACTTGCCAAGTTCTTCGATGCGTCCCTCACAATCCTGAATGGTTTCTCCGCCACAAAATTGCTTGAAAATCGTTGCTTTTATTATGCCCGATATGGGTAAACGAAGGGCTAAGGCTAAATTAGTTGCCCATTTACCAAAACTTACTACACTCGGAGATGCAATGACTTTGAATAATAAATTGGCGCGTTTCAAGTCACGGTCCGATTTGGATTTAAACGCGACTTCGGTATTTTTAAAATCTAGCATACACAAAATTAACGCTTTTTTGGGAGTCAGCGCGGCATAAAGTTTAATACCTTTGACCTATGATGACCATCCAATTTAATGGGACTCCAATTCATGTCGGTTCGCTTGAATCCGGTCCGTTTAACGCCTTGCTCGAGGAGTACAGTACACGTAAAAAAGTCATTGTAGTGGATGAAAACACACACGATTGTTGCCTTGAGTATTTGCTCACGGCCTTTCCTTCCCTAGAAGATGCGGAAGTGATGTTACTGCCTGCTGGAGAGGAGAATAAAGCCCTTGAAGTTTGTTATCAGGTATGGTCGGCTATGCTGGAATATCAGATTAATCGTAACGACCTGGTGATTAATTTAGGAGGTGGTGTGGTAACTGACCTTGGGGGGTTTATCGCCTCGGTGTACAAACGCGGGATTGATTTTATTCATATTCCAACGTCACTGATGGGAATGGTAGATGCCGCGATTGGAGGGAAAAATGGGGTTGATTTGAACGGACTTAAAAACATCATCGGAACCATTACTCAACCCCAAGCTATTTTTGTAGATGCCGGATTTTTAGAGACCTTACCCGCCGAGGAGGTTTTCAACGGGTATGCCGAAATGTTAAAGCATGCACTTATTTTAGATGTTGCGTATTGGAACCAATTGAAGGAGTTGAATTCAGAAGAAGAATTAGTTCAATTGACAAACATTATTAGATCCATAGAACTCAAAAAACACGTAGTAGAAGCGGATCCAACGGAGAAAGGGCAGCGAAAATTATTGAATTTTGGTCATTCGCTCGGACATGCCTTGGAATCCTATTTTCTAAACAAGCAACCCATCGCCCACGGCCATGCCGTAGCACTCGGAATGATTGGGGAAAGTTATGTTTCCTATAAACGTGGTATACTAGCAATGGATGCATACCGAGAAATTGAGCAATGCATTATTCGTATTTTCCCAATGCTTGAAATCCCAGAACAAGCCATAGAAGAACTCATAGAGTTCATGCGAAACGATAAGAAGAACGAGCGAAATGCCTTGAATTTTGTCCTATTGGAAGCCGTTGGAAAAGCACAAGTCAATGCTGAAATGACTTCATCTGAAGTAGGGGAGGCCCTGCTTCATTTATCCCTGCTTGCGCAACACGGCAACTAACAAAAAAGGCCCCCAATGGGAGCCTTTAAAAGTCTAAGTATACGATTCATTAACGGATGATGGTCATTTCATCTACAATGTGTTTTGCTCCCGAAAATTTATCGATGATAAACAATACGTAGCGAATATCCACATTAATGGTTTTTTGTAGGTTTGAATCAAAAATTACATCTCCGGCCATTGCTTCAATATTGCCGTCAAATGCCAATCCGATTAATTCTCCTTTACCGTTTAATACAGGCGACCCCGAGTTTCCTCCTGTGATGTCATTATTCGTTAGGAAATTAACTGGCATATGACCGTCTTTGTCGCCATATTCTCCAAAATCTTTTGTGTTATTCAACTCAATCAATCGCTGCGGCAAATCGAATTCTTCGTCCTTCGGCTTGTATTTATTGATGGTCCCTTGAAGCGTGGTGAAGTAATTCGTTTTCGCATCATTTCGCTTATCTGCAGGAAGCGCGCTTACCGAACCAAAGGTCAAACGCATGGTGCTGTTTGCGTCCGGATATTTAACTGGGCTTAAACCAGACTCGCGCATCCCTTTAACCAATTTACGATAAGCTTTCACGTAATCTGCTTGAAGTTGCATCATTTCTGGCGTAGTGGCATTTAAATGTGCAATCAATTCTTGAGAGAATTTAATCATTGGATCAGAAGAAATATCATACTTCGTTTCTCCATTAATCCAAGAAATCACTTTCTCTTGATAGCTAAAAATTGAAGCGCTTAACATAGTAGTTGCACGCATGGCAACTGCATCAGGACTATCAAAACTAGCCGGTTGCTTATATCCCGCTTTTGTCATGTACAATACGAGTCCATTCAGTAGGATTTCTTTTTCCGTTGGAAGCGATACTGTACTGTAGAATTCTTCCACTGCCGCAAGTAAATCCGCTTGAAGTTCTTTTTTCTTAGCTGCATCTGCTTTATCGTATTCCATCATCTTGGCTCCAAGATTTCTAGAAATCATAGCAAATTCAGAAGATCTCAATAAAATAGATAAGTAATTATCATGTCGAGACTTTTCGTTGGTAGCTGAATAGTAGGCATTAATCGTGCTTACTACGCTACCATATTCTTTCTTATTCTTACGTTTGTTTGCCCATTTATCAAAGGTTGCTTCGTTTTCCGCTTTTGTTTTGGCGGTTCCAAACTTTGTTAAGGCATCAATCATTCCTTGACGATTTTTCCAATAATTCGCTAGGCGTGCATATTTAGAGGCATAATTCAACCGAACATTATCGTCCTTATCCATGTCAATTTTCATGGCATCCATAGCGGTTTTTGAGGCTTCAACCCATGCAGGATAAGCATACTTAACATTTTGGTCGATTCCTGAAGCAGGCAACCAACGGTTGGTACGACCAGGAAAACCAAGAATCATAGCGAAATCCCCTTCTTTAACCCCTTGGATATTCACTTTCAAGTGAACTTTTGGCGTTAATGGAACATTGCTGGTAGAGTACTCAGCCGGATTACCATTAGCGTCTGCATAGATTCTAAACATAGAGAAGTCCCCCGTATGACGTGGCCACTCCCAGTTGTCGGTGTCGCCACCAAACTTACCAATTGAATTTGGCGGTGTACCTACCAAACGAACGTCTTTATAGTCCTGGAATACAAAGAAATAGTATTCATTTCCTTGAAAAAATGAACGGACATTCACTACGTATTTCCCTCCTTCACTGTTCTCTTTTTCAATCAAGGCAATTTCCTCTTTAATGATTTTCTCGCGTTCCGCTTCTGTCATTTTATCATTCACCTTCCCCAAAATACGTTTAGATACATCATCCATACGAACAAAGAAGCGAACAAATAGAGATTTCGGCTTAAGCTCATCGGCTTTAGTAGCTGCCCAATATCCATTCGTTAGATGGTCTTCTGCCGGGGTAGACAACTCAGCAATGGCGTCATATCCACAGTGGTGGTTGGTTAATACAAGGCCTTGAGATGAAATCAATTCGGCAGTACATCCCCCGTTGAATTGAACAACAGCATCCTTTAAACTAGAATGGTTAATGCTGTAGATTTCTTCGGCTGTTAATTGCAATCCGAGTTTTTCCATATCACGTTGATTCAAACGTTCAATGAACATTAAGAACCACATTCCTTCGTCGGCTCGAACAAAGAACCCAACAAAAAGGACAATGGCTAAGAGTGTGTGTTTCATGTTTTTCATAGTTTTTTGAATTAAGGATGGCTAATATAGTGAAATAAGTAGAATTTAATTCGCTTTTTGCGCTCGCGATTTTTGAATGCGTTGTTTTTTCATCCGACTCAAGGATTCAGGTAAGATTCCTAAATAGGAGGCGATTTGATGTTGAGGAACCAGTTGTTCGATGCTCGGGTGACGTTCAATGAGTGCTAAATATCGCTCTTCGGCACTGGCAGATACGGTGAGAAACAAGCGTTTTTGTAGCACCGCAAGCGTTCGCTGCGCCATCATTCGAAACAAACGCTCCATTTGCGGGATGTGCTTAAAAATCTCATCAATTCCGTCATGTGTAAAAGCAAGAACCCAAGTATCTTCTAAGGCCTGAACATTAAGTTGGGAGGGGGAACGTAACTCAAAACTTGCTAAATCGCCAATCCACCAGTCTTTAAAGCCAAAATATAAGACATGCTCTTGAGTTTTTCCATCAATATAAAATACACGCATCGTGCCGGAGATGATGAACGCTTGTTCAAATCCCAAGTCTCCTTCACGCAGAAAATAAGACTTACGTTTTATCTTGCGTAGGGTAAAACGCTGCTTAATAAACGCTTTGTCAGATTCCGAAAGCGTAACCCGTTGCTGAATATAGGTAAAGAGGTCACGATAAGCGTTCTCTTCCGTTACGAGAGTTGCATTCGAATTCTCCATTCTTTAGGATATAAATTATTAAAACGATTCCCAAGGTGCTTAATAATTCCTAAGCCCATTTCTTTGAAGGTTACAATATAAAACCCCGGATCCTGGGCTTCAACAGGAAAGGTTTCGCCTCGTAAATATTGCAACGCTTCACGTTCGCCAAGCTCAATGCGTTTAATGTTAGTTTCTATTGAATTCATCAAGGCCAACTCATGAAAAGGTATCCATCCTTTTGGACTATCTTCTGCAATCTTAACGCCTTTTTTTATAATTCGAAGTGGACTGTCGATTGATTTGAGCAACGCGAGCGTTTCCTTACTTAGTAAGTGCAACCCTGTACGTTCTTCAATTAGGACTTGGTTTTCTGAAAGCGCTATGCCAAAGATTGGATTTTTCGAAACAGGACCTTGCTCATTACCAAGCGATCGAATTAAGGTGCCTTTTTTACGCAACACGGCAACATACAATCCTTCAGATTCTGTAGTACCGGGGAGGAAATAATGTCCGAGTTTGCTTCTACCAGGAGTACAAGCGGAAGGCACATTCCATGAAACCAATTCAAAGGAACCATCGGCCAAAAGGTGTGATATTTGGTCTTCATTTTCCAATTGGTTGAAGGTACAGGTAGAATAAACTAAATAGCCGCCTGGTTTTACCGAATGAATCACGTGACCCAACAATTCGGTTTGGCGAGCCGCACAAAGCACAGGGGAATCCGGTTTCCATTCGGAACGCGCATTTTTATCCTTGCGAAACATCCCTTCTCCAGAACAAGGGGCGTCTACTAACACCACATCAAAACAATCAATTAACTCGGTAAAAGCTTCCGGTGAATCATTAGAAACTAGTACATTATCAACACCCCATTTGCCCAAATTCTCTGCAAGAATATTGCTGCGGTGGCGGTTAATCTCATTTGCGAGTACCACGGAATTTAGAGGTAACGCATCCAACATGGCACTTGTTTTCCCTCCGGGCGCGGCACAGAGATCCAATACGCGAGCGCCTTCCGGTAACTTAAGTTGTTTTATTAAGTCGGAAATCACCATAGAGGCTGCTTCTTGTGCATAGTAAACACCGGCATGATAGCTTGGGTCTAAGGTAAACGACGGCCGTTCTTCTAAATAGTATCCCATTGCACACCATGAAACTGGACGCAATGTAGAAATATCCATAGCCGCTGCTTTTCTCGGGTTTATGCGTATGGAAATCGGAGAAGGCTGGTCTAATGCATCAATTAGTTGCTCGCCAAACGGAGAATACAAGCGAATGGAGTCAATAAATTCTTCAGGAAGCGGAGTGCTTAACATGCCGTAAAGGTAACTTTTAAATAGGAGGGAAGGGTAGGCTTCGGGGTAAATGCACGATTCAAACTAACGCCTGGAATGCCAATCAACTGATCGTCAACATACAGTACGGGCCAATCAAGACGTTGAAAAGCCGGGATTCCATTGTCTTTCAATATAGCATTTACAGTTTTTGTGCTTTTCATTCCCACGGGAACATAGGATTCCTCTAATGTTCCTCGCAGCAACTTGAGTTCACCCTTAACCTGATTCGGGTCTAAATAGAACGTTAAGGTGGTAAACTGTGCAGGTAATGATTCTACGAGTTCGACTGTAAAAGAAAAATCAACACAGGGCACATGACTAATTAGGTATATCATGTCGTTGAACTTTACTAGTTCCTGATAACCTAAAGCGTTGTGTTCTAAAATAACGCGCTTGTTATTCTCCGCTTCCGAAAGCTGGATGATAGATTGAATAAAACGAGGTTCAATTTCGAGTAATTTAAATACCTCAATTAGCAAAGCGAGGTCTTCTGCTAACTCCTTAATCGGAATAAATCGATGCGTTTTCCATTGCTTAGCACGTGCTTTTGCGTTTTCAAAAATCTCAAGATAGCTATGAAAACATGCGTTTTGTACGATGAGCACCTGGTCTTTTATGGATGGATTAAGCTTCTCAAGTGATGGTATAACATCCAAACGGATTGTATTGCGTTGGTATTTAGAATCCACATTGCTTTTATCTTCTCTCCAACTAATCCCGTGGACCTGCGCATAATCGATTATTTCCGCCTTTGAAATATGCAAGAAAGGACGTAAAATACCTCCACGCAGTTCATGCATTCCCGCTAAGCCAGCCAAACCACTGTTTCTGAATAAATGCAAGAAAAAGGTCTCAATTTGATCGTCTTGATGGTGAGCGGTTACGATTAAAATATCCGATGAATCGCCAACTAATTCCTTAAAAAACTGGTAGCGAATGGTTCTTGCTTCTTGTTGTAAATTCCCACCTTGTTGTGTTAAGCGTTCTCCCAAATCAAGGGTTCGTTCATGAAATGAAATCTTGTGTTGTAAACACAAATCTCGAATCATTCGAGCATCGGCTTCACTGTCCTCACCACGTAATTGATAATTCACATGGGCCACAGAAAAAGGCAGCTGATACGCAAGAAAAGTATGAAACAAGACCATGGAATCTACACCTGCGCTGCATGCAAGGATGTAGTGAGAGGATGGGTGTTTTGATATGATTTCTTGGGCTCTATTCATCTGATTTCAAACGAATTAATCGTCCGATTTTTAAGAGGCATTCTTCATACTCTTGTTGTGCGTCTGCCCCAATGGTAATGGCACTACCAACCCCACAACTCAAATAGTTTTCAGTAGGGTAGTAGGCTAAAGAGCGAATTACCACATTAAAGTCAAAATCCCCCCCCGGCTTAAAATAGCCAAGACTACCAGAGTAAATTTCACGGTTGGAATCCTCAAATTGGTCCATATATCTAACCGCATTTCGCTTCGGAGCTCCCGTCATGGAACCCATTGGGAAACTTGCTTTTAAAATGTCGGAAAACTTTATGGATGGCTTAAGCTTACACGAAACGGTAGAGATCATTTGATGTACAGTTTTAAACGAATACAACCCAAACAGCTCATCGACATGCACAGTGCCAGGTTCTGCGATTTTTGAAAGGTCATTACGCACCAAATCAACAATCATGACATTTTCAGCGCGTTCTTTCTTCGAATGGATTAAGCTTTGTTTTGCTGCTTCATCAGCCAAGGAATTGTTCATTCTGGGAGAAGTGCCTTTAATCGGTTGTGACTTTAAGATGTCTCCTTCCTTTTGCATATATCGCTCTGGACTACCGCATGCAAGCCAAAGATTATCTGCAATAAATAACCCGGAAAACGGGGCTTCTGTTCGCTGGTTAACTAGGTTATATAGGCCGTGTGGGGAGGAAAGTGCTGTGTTCTCTAAGAAATACTCTTGACAATAATTTGTTTCATAAAGATCTCCACGTTGAATAAGTTGTTTGATTTCATTAACACGTTGAAGGTATTTTTCTTTTGGAGTACGAGCACTAAAAGGCGCTAAATCAGGCGCTTCGCTATGTGTTAAGGTTTCGAAAAAATCTTGTGCCAGGCTTGTATCCTTCCCTTGAACTAAGTTGATTTCATCCTGATTAATTTTAGCAACAACCGATGGGGCCCAGAAATAGGCGAAGGGAAGCTTTAGATTTTTCTTGCTTGGTAAGTTATCTACATGCTGTTTAAGTTCGTAGGAAAGGTATCCAAAAACGTAGGAGTTTTTATGCTCCAATATAAAGGCATCCAAGGCTGAAAGTTGTGTTGGACAGGATAGCGTAAAGGCTGGTCCGGCACCGATACCAAGAATCGCCGTTCCGTCGTTAGAATTTAAATAACACGTTGGAATGTGATTACTCATTGGTTAAAAAGGCTGTAACTTATTGAGGGGGACAGAAATCTTCATGTTATTTACGAGTAGGTGAGCCTTAGATTTCTCAACGGTTTCAATGATGCCTACTTGTTTTGTTCCCGATATGCGCACCTTATCGCCAACATTAAAGACTACCGGCACAGGGATTTGCTCAGGTTTTTTCTTAATGGGACTTGGTTTTTTCACCGTTGGTTTAACCGTTGACTTTAAAAAGAAGGCTCGGATTTCTTCCATTAATGCCTCATTTTCTTTTCGTTTACGCGGACTTGGATTAAAGCGATTGAGGTATTTCTCCATGCGTTGGCCGAGTTGAATCCATTTTGCTTGCTCATCTGACTGTGTCCCTAAAACTTTGGTTTTACGTGTATAGAAATCTGCTTGTTCACGAACTTTTCGAAGTTCTTCAATCATACCTTCTTGCGCATTTTTGTGCTCTTGAATCATTTTTTGGAGGTAGCGTTTTTCTTGTTGCAGGGTAGATAACAACTCATTGAAGCGTTTGGTTTCCTCCGAAAGTCGCTTTTTAGCAGCTTTTAGTATGTCAGCGGGGATTCCATTGATGCTGGCCACTTCAAACGTAAAGGAACTTCCAGGTACCCCTAATTCTAATTGGTATAAGGGTTTCAAGGATTTTATATCGAATTTCATGGAACCATTTACTGCTTGAGCTAACTCACTGGCTTTGAACTTAATCGCTGCATAATGCGTGGTAATGATAGCAAAACAACCCTTCTCGTAAAGACGTTCAAAGAAAATCTCCGCTAATGCACCTCCTAATTCGGGGTCAGAACCCGTACCAAACTCGTCTAATAGCAGAAAGGTATTCGGATTACTTCGTTCCAAAAAGAACTTCATGCGTTGCAAACGGTAGGAGTATGTACTTAGTTCATTATCAATGGATTGATTGTCACCGATGTCTGAATAAAGTTGCTGAAAAAAGCAAGCCCTAGAATCCGGGTGCACAGGGATGAGCAAGCCCGCTTGTAACATGCATTGTAACAAGCCAAAGGTTTTCATGGTAAGGCTTTTTCCACCTGCATTTGGACCAGAAATCACGAGCATGCGGTGTGTTTCATCCAAAGAAAACTCTTGAGGAATGGTTCGCTTCCCTTGATTCCGGTTGTTTTCCCTTAAAATTGGATGATATGCGAGGGTCCAATGCAATGTTTTCTCCTTTGAAAGTGCGGGTAGGGTAGCTTCCATGTAAAAAGCCAAACGAGCTTTAGCGTTAATTACATCAAAACTAACCAACGCTGTTTGATACGCTTGAATCAAGGGTAAATGAATCCTGAATTGGGCCGTAAGTGCTTTTAAAATGCGATAAATCTCTTTTTTTTCATCGTCGTAAAGGCAGGCTAATTCATGATTGAGCTCCTGATTTACTTTCGGTTCAATGTAGGTTAGGCTACCCGTTTTACTAGCCCCTAAAATCGTTCCTGGGACCCTGCGCTTAAAACCGGATTGTACAGTTAGCACCCTTCGATTATCTATGAAGGATTCATAGGTTTCTCCAAGCAACCCATCTTTAACAAGTTTACGCATTTCTCGCTCGAAATTTCGATTGATTTTTTGACGTATAATTTTAATCTCATGACGAATTCGTGCCAGTTCAGGCGTCGCGTCATCCTTAATATTTCGGGTTTGTTTAACGTCGATGATTTTGGTAATGCGATCTACTAGTTCATCGGTTAGGTAACATTCTTGAAAGACCTGCGCCAGTGTGGAAAACGTACTGGTCTGCTCGAAGAATTTAAGGTAGGCATTCACCAGGTTGCTCGCATCATGGATTCGAATGAACCCTTCTAAGCTAAGCACAGCATCCTCAATGCTTAAAAATTTTAGCTCCGAAAGCAGTTCATCAAATTCCAAGGCTGGAAAGGTTCTTTTCTGAAGAATAATATCGAGACGTTCTTTGGTTTGATTTAATTGATGGATGATGGATTGATATCGATTGCTTGGGAATAACTTATTAAGTTGTTCAACCGCTGATTTTGAAACGGCAAATCCACCCAATTGAAAAAGAATATCTGTGAACTGTAGTTCTTGTAAGGTTTGACTATCCGTAAATGCAGTCGTTTTAAACATGATACAAAGCTACTCGTTATTTGGATGCCACATTGTACTATAATTAATATTATGTTAAATAGCATTAAAGCCGGTATGATCACTCCCAGCCGTTATAGCCAGTTTGTAAATCATACAAATGTTTATATCCTGCCTTCTTTAATTGCTTGCAAGCCTCTGCACTTCTTCCTCCAGCGGCACAGTAAACTAATACTACATGGTCTTTAGGAATAATCCGTTCAACTTCCGAAAGAAAATTATTTGCAAAATAACTTACATTTAAAGAACCCTGAATTTTTCCTTCCTGTACTTCATTGGCTGTACGCACATCTAAAATCACTGCCGTAGAATCCGACATCAGTTCTTTAAAACGGGCATTATCCACTTTCGTTTGAGAAAAAACCTGTACTGTCGTAAACAAGATTAGGATTAATAAATACTTTTGCATGGTATGAATTTTATTCAAAAGTAACAATTCATTCGAAATTCTATTTAACATAAGTATGAGTTGTTATTCGTTTAATGGGTTTATTCCCGTGGTTGACCCCTCCAGTTTTATTCATGATACAGCTTCTGTTATCGGGGATGTAATCATTGGTAAAGACTGTTACGTAGGCCCTGGTGCGGTAATTCGTGGAGATTGGGGTCGGATTATCATTGAAGACGGCTGTAACGTGCAAGAAAACTGTGTAGTTCACATGTTTCCTGGTAAACACATCATCTTTGAATCAGGTGCTCACATCGGACACGGTGCGGTAGTTCATGGTGCTACGTTGAAATCCAACTGTCTTATAGGAATGAATGCCGTCGTAATGGACGGTGCGGTTGTCGGTAAAAACTCCATCGTTGGCGCCTTGAGTTTTGTTAAAGCCGAAGAAATAATTCCCGATAATCATTTATACGCGGGAAATCCAGGAAGAATCATCAAAGAAATCTCTGCAGATATGATTGAATGGAAGACCGAAGGTACGGCCTTATATCAATCCCTACCGGCTTCTTGTCATGCCTCCCTCCTACCCGTTTCGCCGCTAACGTCAATTGAAGAGAATCGTCCAACCCACGAAATGGTGTATAAGACGTGGAAAACCCGTCAATAGTTTTTCTTCTTTTATAGCACAGATTCGTTCAGTTCTTTTAATTTTGTACCCCGTAGTTACTATTTTATGTCAAAATCCACAAAGTATATTTTTGTAACCGGGGGGGTAACATCTTCTTTAGGTAAGGGAATCATTTCCGCTTCATTAGCCAAATTATTGCAAGCCAGAGGGTACGCGGTTACCATTCAGAAACTTGACCCATACATTAACATTGATCCAGGAACCTTAAATCCCTATGAGCACGGCGAGTGTTACGTAACGGACGACGGAGCTGAAACCGATTTGGATTTAGGACATTATGAGCGTTTCTTAAATGTTCCCACGTCCCAGGCAAATAACATAACCACGGGGCGTATTTATAAGAACGTGATTGAAAAAGAACGTCGCGGAGATTATTTAGGTAAAACCGTACAGGTTATTCCACACATAACGGATGAAATTAAAGATCGAATTCAAGAGTTAGCTGCTAACGGACAGTACGATATCGTTATTACGGAAATCGGCGGTACGGTGGGTGATATTGAATCGCTTCCGTATGTTGAAGCGGTGCGTCAAATGATGTGGGAATTCGAAGAGGATTGTATTGTAATTCATCTAACCTTAATACCTTATTTATCGGCGGCGGGTGAACTCAAAACTAAGCCAACCCAGCACAGCGTAAAAGCACTTTTGGAACTCGGTGTTCAACCTGACATCTTATGTTGTAGGACAGAGCACCCGTTGGATATGGGACTTCGTAAGAAGATAGCGCGATTCACCAATGTGTCTATTAATGCAGTGATTGAAGCGAAGGATGCATCTACGATTTACGACGTGCCTTTATTGATGCAAGCCGAAGAATTAGACATTGTAGTATTGGATAAACTTGGCTTATCTAAAAAACAAGTGCCTGACTTAACCCATTGGAAAGATTTCTTGGATAAATTAAAGAATCCAAAACATCACATCGATATTGCTTTGGTTGGTAAATATGTAGAATTAAAAGATTCGTACAAATCAATTTCCGAAGCAATTATCCATGCAGGGGTTGCTAACAACACGAAGGTAAATGTCCACTGGATTCAATCTGAAACCATCAACTCAAGTAATAGTGCAACCATCCTTGGTGAAATGGACGGAATTTTGGTCGCTCCAGGCTTTGGTTCTCGTGGAATTGCTGGTAAAATTGAAGCAGTACGCTTTGCTCGGACAAGTAATATTCCATTTTTAGGCATTTGCTTAGGGATGCAATGTGCGGTAATAGAATTCGTAAGAAATGTTCTAGGTCATGCAGATGCGCACACCATGGAGATAAATCCAGAAACAGCATATCCGGTTATTTCCATGATGGAAGAACAAAAAACACTCAAGAATTTAGGCGGTACGATGCGTTTAGGTGCTTATGAGTGTCATTTAAAACCAAGTTCTAATATAGCAAATGCATATCATGCAGACCAAATCAGTGAAAGACACCGTCACCGCTTCGAACTGAATAGTGAATATTTAAATGAACTTGAAGGTGCAGGGATGATTGCAACAGGAAGGAATCCGGAAACAGGGTTAGTGGAGGTTGTGGAAGTTCAAAATCACCCATGGTTTGTTGGTGTACAATTCCACCCAGAATACAAAAGTACGGTTGACAACCCTCATCCCCTATTTACTGCATTCATTAATGCAGCATTAAAAAACAAATAATATGATGGATAAAAAAACAACAATTGGGTTAGTGCTCATAGGGTTACTTTTAACCGTTTTCACGCTTATAAATCAACCTTCGAAAGAAGATATTGCTAAGGCGAAAAAAGAACAGGTAGCCAAAGAGAAATCCAATGCAAAGAATAAGGCGGGTAGTAAAAAAGATAAGAAAGACTCAAGAAAATCTTCAGTTAACACTCGAGAGAATCAATCAGTTGATGCGCTTCGCCCAAAACAAGTAATTAAAGCCACGCAAGTTAACTTAGAAAACGACCACCTAACAGTAGTGCTTAATTCACAAGGCGCTAATGTGGAAGCCGTTTACCTTAAGAAATTTCGTTCGTATGATGATTTTGACAAGAAGAAATCAGAATCTCTCTGTCTTTTTAAAGCAGAAGATGCCGCAAATTTCATCGTAATTCCTGGGGTTATAAATACAAAGAACCTTACGTTTAAGGTGAATGAAACTCATATCAGAAATAATACGGAATTTTCTTATCGTCAAGGAAAAAAACTCATTATAGTTAGTTATTCAATTAAAGATGATTATCGATTGGCCTATAACTTGAAACTTGAAGGGTTCTCTAAATTGGAAATGGATAAGGTTCGCTTGAAATGGGCTATGAATTTTCGTAGAACAGAACGTAAGTTAAAAGAGCAACGTCGAATTACAACCGTATGTTTTGAGCAAAAAAATGATGGATTAGACTACTTAAGTGAAACCTCAGATGATTTTTCAGAAGCCACCGATGACATCGAATGGGTTGCGTTTAAGCAAAGTTATTTCTCTGCCATACTTCATCCTGATAACGGTTTCCGTAAAGAAGATGGTCGATTTAATATTAAAAATTTTGGTGAAGGCAGCAAACGTGAATTCACAAATATTAAAGAAATGACCACAGTGTTGGCTCCGAATTTTGAGCAAAACAATGCATCCTTTACATGGTATTTTGGTCCAAATGATTACAATCAACTTCGGAGCTATGATCAAGGGTATGATGATATTTTGAATTATGGATGGGGACTATTTAGATGGATTAACTTGTATGCTGTTCAACCTATTTTTAACTTATTAATAAGCAATGGCATCGGTGCAGGTTTAGCGATTCTGTTATTAACCTTAATCATAAAGTTAATCTTGATGCCAATACAATGGAAAATGTTTGTTTCTTCCGTTAAAATGCGCATTCTAAAGCCTCAAGTAGAGGAATTAAATAAGAAATATCCTGATCAGAGTGATGCACTAAAAAAGCAATCTGAAACAATGGCACTTTATAAGGAATCTGGAGCCAGTCCGTTGGCGGGGTGCGTGCCAATGTTGATTCAAATGCCCATATTACTCGCCGTATTCCGGTTTTTCCCTGCTGCTTTCGAATTGCGACAACAGAGTTTCTTATGGGCAGAAGACCTTTCATCCTATGATTCCGTTTGGGATTTTGGATTTAATTTATGGCCCTACGGTGATCACATGAGTTTGTTTACCTTGTTAATGGCAGCAACTACCCTTGTATATACCTATTTGAACAGTGGAAATATGCAGCAACCTACACAGCCAGGTATGCCCGACATGAAAGTGATGATGTATATTTTTCCAGTGATGATGATCTTCTTTTTCAATGATTATTCTTCGGGATTGAGTTACTACTATTTTATTTCCACCTTGATCTCAATTCTATTGATGATTGCCATTAAGCGCTTTTTCGTTAATGAAGATAAATTGAAAGTTAAGATGATGGCTAGACAAGCCAAGGCAGAAACCTCGCCGAAAAAGAAATCGAAATTTCAAGAACGTTTAGAGGAGATGCAACGAAAATCTATTGAAGCACAAAAGAATAATAAGAAAAAATAAGTATGAAGTTTTTTATCGACACCGCAAACCTAGCCGAAATACGTGAAGCCAATGATATGGGTATTTTGGATGGTGTAACAACGAATCCTTCCTTAATGGCTAAAGAAGGCATTACTGGCGCAAATAACATTCTTAACCATTACGTTCAAATTTGTAATATTGTTGATGGCCCTGTTAGCGCGGAAGTTATCGCTACAGACTATGAAGGAATGGTTCGTGAAGGGGAAGCCTTGGCTGAATTACACCCCAACATCGTGGTTAAAATCCCAATGATAACCGAAGGCATTAAAGCCATTAAGTACTTTTCACAAAAAGGAATTCCTACGAATTGTACGTTGATTTTCTCTGCTGGACAAGCGCTTCTTGCTGCGAAAGCGGGGGCTACGTTCATCTCTCCTTTTTTAGGACGCTTAGATGATGTTTCGACCGATGGATTAAGTTTGATTCAACAAATACGGACCATTTACGATAATTACGATTTTGGTACTGAAATTTTAGCAGCATCTGTTCGTCACCCAATGCACATCATTCATTGCGCAAGCATTGGTGCAGATGTAATGACCGGACCATTGAGTGCAATTAAAGCGTTGGCGAAACATCCATTAACTGATATTGGCTTACAACAATTCTTGGCAGACCACGCCAAAGGAAATCAATAATGCTTTCTAAAGAAGAACGCAGGCAGTATAATCAGCTTTTTTGGGATGGGTTTAAAAAGGAGATGCGTAGGCATAACACCCAGCACCGACGAGCGATCAATTGGTTGAAGTATCCCACAGATATTAAGCATGTATACTTAAGACTGCATTGCGACAATACCGGTGCCTACCTGAATTTTGATGTTCAATTCAAAGACGAAGGCATTCGTGATATTTTTTGGGAACAGTTAACGGAACTCAAGCAAGTGATGGAAAATGCCACCGGAGATAAAGGACGTTGGTTAAGGAATCAAACCGCAAAAGAAGGCTTTGTTTTCGACCGTATTCAATGGGTTGAGCCGGAGGTAAATTATTATTCATCAGAGGATTGGCCTGTTATCTATGGGTTTTTAAAGGAACGCTTACTTGCTTTTGACCTCTTTTATCAAGAATTTAAGGATGTACTGATTCTTTTAGTAGATTAAACTTACCTTTGTATTATGCGGATATGTTTCTATACGGTTCTTTTATTAAGTTTTTGTTCTTTTGGTCAAGGAACAGTGATTTTTAATGAAGATTTTCAACAAGGAATTCCGGGGAGTTTCTCCATGTTAAACCTCGATTTAAACGCACCAAACACCCAGGTTTCTGAATTTAATGCATCGTGGATTACGGTGGTAGACCCTGAGAATGCGCTGGATACCGTTGCAGCTGCTACTTCATTCTTTGAGAATCCAGACACAGCGAATCGCTGGTTAATAACACCTTCTATTTCCTTGGGATCATTTGGAAATTACTTAACATGGAATGCTAAATCACAAGATGCATCTTATCCGGACAATTACTTGGTCCTTCTTTCAACTACAGATAACCAAGCCTCAAGTTTTACCGATACGATTGCCTTTGTAACCGGTGAAAATTTCGAATGGACATCAAGAGAAGTGAATTTAACTGGACAGGGATATGACAATGCAACCATTCATTTGGCTTTTGTTTTAAGAACCTATGATGGATTTAAATTATACATCGATGATATCGAAGTGCGATCTATGGATAACACGAGCATCGATGAACCCACCCTGCCTTTCCTTACCTTTTATCCCAATCCGGTATCAAGTGTAATTCATTTGAACCAATCAGTTTTAGTTCAAATTTATAGTACAACGGGAAGTTTAATGTATTCAGGGACCGAATCTGAGATTTCTGTTGAATTGTTTGCTTCTGGAATGTACATCATTCACGCCGAAGGATACTCCCCTACTCGTTTTATAAAGCAATAATCACCAATGCACTTGATGCTGTGCATCCAAGTTCTCCTTACTGCGTAGGATTTGTTTCTGGTGTTTTTCAATGTCTATCGAATTGCTTTGTGCTGAAAAACGATGTTGCTCCATTTGTCTAACCCGAGACACATCTAATAGAACCTTCTTAAAACGTTCCGTAAATAATACATCCGTTAATTTATCAAAAACAAGATCAATGGCAAATTCGGTTGGATGGACCCCGTCTTTTTCATAAAACCGATAATCTCTGAATTCATCCATTAACAATTCAAAGGAAGGGAAATACGAACACTCGTGGTTGGATTCAACCAACTTATGACACGCTTCGATTAAGCGCGCTTTACTCCTCGTATTTTCAATGATTCCATCCCGTAAATGCCTTACTGGACTTACCGTTAAAACAATATTTATGCGTGGGTTAAACGAAATTAATGATGTAATTAAATGAGTTAAGGCAGCGGTTATTTCACTGATTTCCAACAATCTTTTGGTAAAGTGATTCGCAGGTAATTTATGGCAATTTGCAACAAGTAATCCGGTATCAGACAATTCATACACCCAAGAAGTCCCCAGTGTAATGAACAAGGTGTTCAAGTAGCCTAGTGCGTTCATCGATTCAGCGCGCATCGCATCAACGGCATATGTTAAATCAGCCGGGTTGCTGTGTACTATTTTATGCGAGGTTTCCCAATAAAAACTGCTGTTTTCATGGGTGTATAAATTAAACTTATTAGTTAAATCTATTGAGCTAATTAATTGATTTGCAATTGATAATGGATTATACGTAGTTCCATACGGGCTCATCCAAGCCTTCAGTCCGTGATGTCTAAAGCGCTGATGCATGTGGTCTGAAAAACAGCTCCCTATAAATCCAAATGCTGTATCAAACGAATCAATTTGATTGATTTTATTGATTTTTACAGGGGTAAAAAATTGATCATACCTCATTGGCATCCAATAATTTACGCGCATTTAACATAGCGGCTTCATTAATTACTTCACCACTCATCAACCGAGCGATTTCTGTGATTCGTTCCGCTGGCGATAAGGAGCTTACCGAACTTTGTATCCGTTGATCGATTTCCATTTTCTGAACCACCAAATGATGTTGAGCCTGCGCAGCAACTTGAGGTAAGTGGGTAATGGTAAATAACTGTCGTCCCTGTCCCATTTCTCTTAATAGTTTTCCAATCTTCTCAGCCACTTCCCCTGAGACACCCGTATCGATTTCATCAAATAAAATACTAGGCATTCGAAGTTTTGTAGAAATCAGTTGTTGCAACAATAACATGACGCGGGATAATTCTCCACCACTTGCTGCTTTTTGAATTGGCACTGGACTCATTCCCTTATTTCCTGAGAATAAAATTTCTAACTCTATTTTACCGCGTGAATTAAGGTCCGGTGTATCAATTAAGTTAAACGATAATTGCGCTCCTGTTAACTTCAAGGCAATTAATCCAGATTGAATTGACTCCTCAATCCGTGGAAGTGCAAGTTTTCTTTTTTCATTTAGTAGCATAGCGCTGTTATCCAAACGTTTTTCGAGTTGATCTATCGCAGTTTGTTCATTTGAAATAAATACACCTAGCTCTTCTAACTCGCTAACTCGTCCTTCGAGTGCACTTTGTAAATCCATCAGAGCCTCTTGAGATACTAAGCGATGCTTATTTAAGATTCGATTAAATTCATCGACCAGTGACAGCATTTCCTCCTCATCCGAATCCGATGTTTCAAGTTGCTGAAGCGCTTTACTCGACAAGTAGCTTAATTCAGAAAAACGTGTAGAGATTTCATGGATAATGGTTCTAATCTCCTGAAGTGAATTCGCTTTATCTTCGTGTCGCTCGATTGTTTTTACCATGCTAGATAATTCATTCAACATGGGGCTTTCACTTAACGAAATCAAAGAGCTTAGGTCGGAAATTAAATCTTGACTTTCTTCCTTGATCTCTAATTTTCTTGACAACTCTTCATAATCAAGACTGCCAAGATTGAGTGCTTGAATTTCTGTTAAAATAAATTGTTCATAATCCATTTTGGATTCCAACAACGCTAATTCTTGCATTTTAACGGTTAACGCCCCTTTTCGATTGTTATATTCTTTGTAGCCTTTTGAATACGCAGCAAATTCGTCCTGTGTGGAGGCAAGGGCATCTAACAGGTACAATTGATATTCTTGATGCTTTAACTCGAGGGTATTGTATTGAGAATGGATGATAAATAATTGTTCTCCAAGCGCCTTCATATCCTGCAAGGTTACAGGAGTATCATTAATAAATGCCCTTGACTTGCCATCTTTGTGGATTTCTCGACGCAAGATTACTTCATCCCACGTTTCAAACGAACGATCTGCTAGCCATTCGGTAATGAAAGGTGTTACGCTAAAATGAGCTTCTACAATGCTTCTATTCTCATTTGGGCCAATTACGCCGAAGTCCGCTCGTTCTCCTTTAATTAAACCAAGCGCATTTAGTAAAATTGATTTCCCAGAACCCGTTTCACCAGTTATTGCAGTAAAACTTGAATTAAAATCGAGCGAAAGCTCCTGGATTAATACAAAATTTCGGATAATTAAACGCCTGAGCATTATTGTAGTATTTCTTGATATATCGAAGAATTAGAAGGGTCTATCCGCTTAAGTAAGGTAACGAAATCTGTTTTCTCTTTTAGTTCAGAATCAGAAAGTATCTTTTTTAATTCATCCCGTTTACACAATAAAAAATTTACAACATTGGGCGAATTAGGTCGAACTTGTACTACTGGTGTAAGTTTTGAAAGTGCTTCGTAAAGCGCTTTCTTACCTTTTACTTTATCTTCATACATTTGATCCATACCATTTCGATGATAGGAGAAATTGCAATCTCGAAGGGGTTCGAACGCGGCTTGCAGCACGTTATCGGCTAACCAAAATCGATTTCTTTTACCTTGTTCGCTTGATTTCCAACCTGGCGCACCGGAATTCTGCGCATTAGATACAATTTGCTGACATTCATTGAAATGCTTCGTGCCTCCCTTTGAAGAAAAGGAATCATAGTCCATCCCCAAAATGAAATAGGCGTAAAATGCCATGATTGAAGATAAATTATCTCGGTATTGATTGGGCGTGTAGTTAATCAAGGTGTTTCTTGAATAAGAAAACGATAAATCTTCGTCCCTGAAATTAAACAATAAGGTATTATAATTTGAACTAAAAACAGGGCGTGTTGCTTGAATCTGAATAGCCCCTGAATAGGTTCCAGCGGTTGGAATTTTATTGATTTGAAGTTGAATGTTACAATTAATTCGTTCCTCGGTTTTAAATTGATCTTTAGTCCATTGTGTATTATTCATCAATTCAGTTAATACCAATTCCAACTCCTTAAAAATTTCTAGCTCCGTACTATTAACCTCAAGACTCGCTTCTTTTATAATAGATACCTTGCAGTTTAGCTCTTGAGCAAGAAATGGAGTGATGGTGAATACTAATAAGAAAACGATCAGTTGTTTCATACACGTTTTGTTGTAATAAAATCTATAATTCCTTGCGCAATCTTTGTCTTTGAAGCGAGAGGTAGCTCAAGGGCCAACCCCTTAACGTCGAAGATACGAACTTTATTGGTATCAGAATTAAAGCATTTTTCATTTTCTTCTAATACATTTAAAACAATTGCATCTGCATGTTTTCGTATTAATTTATCTACCGCATTTTGTTCGGCATTGTTAGTTTCCAGAGCAAAACCAATGGTTAGTTGGCCTTCCGATTTATGAAGTCCCGCCCAAGCTAAGATATCGGGATTTTTTATAAGTTCTATTGATAACCCCTCGCTTGATTTTTTGATTTTCTCTTGAGCTGGTTGTGCTGGACGATAATCTGCTACGGCAGCAGAAAATACACCTACTTGAATTTCTTCCCAACGGGAGGATACAGCATCAAACATTTCATTTGCGGACGTAACATGCACAGTATTGATACGCTCGTGTGTACTTTCCAATCTCGTAGGTCCAGTAATCAAGGTAACCAATGCACCGCGTGCTGCAAAATTCTCAGCTATTGCGAAACCCATTTTACCCGAGGAGTGATTTCCAATAAACCTCACAGGATCTATTGCTTCATAAGTAGGTCCGGCGGTCACCAGTACCCGCACGTTTAAAAAGTCATGTTTCGGAGCGAGGTAAGACATCACCTCATGGTATAGCGTTTCTGGTTCAGGCAGACGCCCCTCACCACTTAAGCCACTGGCCAATTCACCGTGATCAGGCGGAATAACGAGAACGCCATCTGCTGTAACCTGCTCAATATTCCGTTTCACTGTAGGGTGTTGATACATTTCTAAATCCATGGCAGGAGAAATAATTGTTTTATTCCTCATGGAAAGATACGTTGCCATCAATAGGTTGTCACAAGCCCCTTTCGCAAGCTTACTCAAAGTATTTGCTGTACATGGGGCAATTAAGAAAACATCGGCCCATTCACCATAGGTTACATGATTGTTCCATAAACCACTTTCTTTATCCCAGAATTCAATTCCTACAGGATTTTTCGACAAAGTTGAAACAACTAGTGGACTTACAAAATCCCTAGCATCAGGAGTCATAATACAACGTACTTCTGCACCCTCCTTAATAAATTTACGGATTAACAAAGGAATTTTATAGGCAGAAATACCAGCAGTAATTCCTATCAGAATACGCATCTTATTCCGCGCCTTCCTCTGGGTTTCTTAGATAGATTTTATCTTCTAATAATTCTTGCATTGCGATTGCCGTTGATTTAGGCATTTTCTCGTAATGCTTTGATATTTCAATTTGCTCACGGTTTTCAAATACTTCCTCCAAACTGTCTGTAGAAGTAGCAAATTCTTGAAGTTTTTGAGTTAATTCTTCTTTTATGCTCGTGCTTATTTGATTCGAACGCTTAGAAACAGCAACGATTGATTGGTAAAGGTTACCTGTTTTGTCTTCTAAATTAACAACATCTCTTGTAATGGTTGTTTTTTCTGCGTTGACGTTTTTATATTGCATGGGTTTTAATTAAAATTCATAATCATTTTGCCAAGGCTTCAATAAGCTCTTTAACTCAGTTAAATACTCTGATGAAGGGTATTCGGATACAAAGTTACGATATCTTGTTATAGTTTCCTCAACTCGCTCCTTTTTTTTACTTTCAATACTATTTATCGTTAAATAAAAGCCATTTTTTACAGCTAAAAACTGCACTTCCTCATCGTGTATCGACAAGGGGTATTTACTCACGAAAATGTCCGCATAGGCTAAGGCTGCTTTGAAATTTTCTGTTTTACTGTATTGCAGTACCTTATTGAGGTCCTTAAATTCTAACTTATAGGAAAGTACATCGATAATCGTGTTGCACGAATCCACTAACGGAGAATTAGGGTATTTATCAATAAATGATTGTACGGCATTCAGTGCAGCATAGGTTTCTGTTTGATCTAATGACCATTTTGGAGAATTATTTACACTGCACATAGCCGTTAAAAAATACGACTCTTCATTTCTGAGGCTGTATGGATATCGCTGTACAAACGAGCCAAAGAAGTAGCCTGCCATGTAATAATCCCCGTCCTCGAAATAACTTTTCGCCATTTTGTAATAGGACAACTCCCCTTCCGGAGATTTTGGCGCATGCTGGTAAACTTGTTCGTACAATACAATACACTTATCGTAATCACCCTCTTCATGAAGTCCATTTGCCAGTTCGAATTTTGCTGCAAAATCATCCCCTTTTAGCACGTCGCTGTATGAAGAACAACCGGACAGCACCAACAACGCTAGTAAAAAATATATTGTCCTCATGTCTTTATTTTACTCTTAAATTTTTTCCTATCACTAACGTTCCGGAAGGACTAATTCCATTAAGCTTACAAAGTACCGCTACGGTAGTATTGTATTTAGCAGCAATCCGTGTTAAGGTGTCTCCGGCTTTTACTTGGTAATATCTTCGCTGCGAAGTAGCAACAGTGGGTTTCACTATCGGAGCACTCACCGTGGTAACTTCTTCCGTTCCACTCGTGTTTGACGCTGCATTTTGTGTAGCTAGCTGGTCGGCAGGTATTACTTCAATAAATTGAGATGGCTTAGCTCCGGGCCGAAAGAGTGCGCCATGTAAAAACAAGTTTTCTTTTTTAAGCACTTTTTTGTCAAAATCTATAATTTCTTCTGGATTCATAGCGGCATCATAAAAGCGAACCTCCATGTGTAGATGCGGACCAGTAGACCTTCCTGTATTACCACCAAGCGCAATAGGATCTCCTACCTTAACTTCTTGATTCGGGGCCACTAAAAACTTACTTAGGTGGGCATAAAAAGTTTCAAGCCCATTATAATGTCTTAAAATGACTAAGTTACCAAATCCCCCTTCATTATATTTTGCGTAGCGAACCTTACCTGAAAACATGGCAAAAATGGTGTCTCCGACGCGTAAAGCTAAATCAATCCCATTGTGGTATCTTCCACTTCGAGGTCCATACCTCGAGTTCACCGTGATTTTTCGCATGGGGAAACAAAAATCCATCGAACCGTCGGTAGCGGCTTCATTTAAACACAACCAAAGCGTATCTTTCATTTGAGTGAGGTTGTTACCTTTACCCGTATAAACTACATCATTTAACCAAGCTTGTTTTAATGGGGGGTTGTAGGTGGAAACAATAGAATGAATCCTGTCATTTAACACGCCATTAAAACTTGGATCAGCGGCTATACTCCATGTTTGGTCTTCGTGAAGTATCAGTTTTCCTTTGGGCGTGTCTAGGGTGTCAATGCCAGGCTGTGCATTCAAGTACAGACCAATCATAAAGACCGTAAAAAGGAGAAGAAATCGTTTGTAGAACTGAATCATTCCTTACAAATATAAGGAAAAAGCTTAAATGCCCCTTACATCCTCAATGGTGATATTATAAAATATAGATTCGTTTGGAGCAACTAAATTCCCAAAACCCTTTGAACCATAGGCTTGTTCCGGTTTAAGTAGAACAAATATCTTCTGTCCTTTCTTAGCATTTTTTAAGACTTTTCTTAAGCCAGGGACCACGTTTTTTTGACCCGGTATGTAGGTCAACGGAAAATGCTTAATGTGGGTATTAAGTACTACTGGATTTGATTTTGCACTGGCTATAGCGTGATAGGTGATCTCCTTTTCGTCTGATTCATCATATTTACTTGAAATCCCTTTTTCAAATGTCCAGGTTTTAACACCAATATCATTTTTATCTGGAGACACCTTAGCAATAACCTTTACGTAAAGCCAAACATCACTATTTGGGGGTACAATTCTACCAAGACCTTTGGTTCCATAAGCTAACGATGCGGGAATTTCAACTTTTGCAAAATCTCCCACTTTCAGATTTTTTAGCGCAAAATCCCACCCCTCAGTTTGCATATTATAACCTACGATAAATGGAATGAAGGGCATTTCGATTCGATTATTTCCATCGAAAATCTTGCCGTCCGGAAGGGATAATCTGTAATTAATTAATACTACTTCATCATCTTTGAGTGTTGGATTCTTTTTGAATAAGGATTGAAACCATTTTATTCGAACACCATTGTCATATTGCTTAACATTTACAACATTCTTTTTATCGAAACTCTTTAGTTCATTGTTTGTCGTAGTTTCAGATTTTTTATTAGAATTTGACTTGATTCGTTGTGTTCTTGGTCCTTGCGTTAATGGTTTAGTTTCATTTCCATCACAAGAAAATACAAATAGAGCCAAAACGTAAATGATATAAATGTTTTTCATCGCAGTTCTTTTAATTCAACGGTAACTAAGAGTATGGCGAGCGGCGGAATATTCTCCAGGTCTCCAATCATGCCATGTGCCAAATGATTGGGAAGGATCAGTTTTGCGGTTTCGCCGACGCGCATTAATTTTAAGACTTCATTTAACCCCGACTCTCGGTCATTCCTGTCTATTGGACATTCATCATAGTACGCCTCTTCCGTTTTATAACAAGGTGTACCATCAAGTAAGGAAACATTTAGAATTAAAGAGGCTGTTTGACCAGGATTACCATAATTTCCTTTTTCGTTTGTACTAATTATAGCATACCTTAATCCTGTTTCTGTTGTTTTTATTAGTTTTTTTAATTCAGGATGTTGTTCGAGATAAAGTGAAATGGACAACTGTTCTCTTTCATTCACCTCTTTATGGTAGGAAACTGAATGACCATTAGACCACTCTTTATTATCAGTTTTAGGTGACTTATCCGCTGGCTTGCATGAAAGCAAAATGGCAACGAGACTTAAAAAAAGAAAATACTTAGTCATTTGTGAAAGTTAACGTTTCAATTAAATTCAATATCCTTGATATAGTTACTTCCATTGAATCAAAACTAATTCCTCCGGCGGCATATTTATGCCCTCCCCCGTTAAAATGCAGTTTCGCCAATTCATTTACAAACACGCCATCTTTTGAACGAAAAGACAATTTGATGCCATCTGATTTTTCCTGAATCAAAATCCCAACTTTAATGCCTTCCACAGAAAGAATAACATTCACCAACCCTTCTGTATCGCCAGTTTTATAATTGAAGCGTGACAACTCATCTTTTGTAAGCGAAATATATCCTATGGGCAACGCTGAACTCTGTTTGTTTAACAGAACTAGTTTTTCACTGATTGCATATCCACGAAGCTGCAATTGATCAATTCGATTATTGTCGTAAACATCTTGGTGAATTTGCCAATGCGCGATCCCGGTATGCAATAATGCGGCAAGAATCTTGTGCGTTTTCGTACTTACCGACGGAAAACGAAAGGACCCCGTATCGGTCATGATTCCTAGATATAATGCTCGAGCCACGTGTTGGTCAACGGCATGTGTTAACTCCATAAGTTCTATGCACTCATAAATCAATTGACACGTTGAAGAATTCGTTATATCGGAAATCATGAGGTCAGCAAACGGTTCCGGCTCTGGATGATGGTCTATCATTACCTTAACGCCTGAAAACCCTTCAATCAAGGTGTGCATATCACCTACCCTATTTGGTGCGTTAAAGTCTAAACAAATCAGTACGGATGATTCTTCAAAAAGTATCTTTACTGCCTCTGGATGCTCGCTAAAATAAATGCAATCGGTTCCCGCCATGAATGGCAAAAGTGTATCCGAAGGCAAATCAGGCAATACCACATGCGCATCACAAGATACGTTAGAAAGAAAATGAAAGAAAGCAGCAGCACTTCCTACGGCATCTCCATCAGGGGATTTATGTGCAAGAATGATAAACCTATTTGGAGACTCAAGAAGCGCTTTTAACTGATTAAGTTCATTTGTCATGAGCTAAAATTACTCCTTTTTCTGCATTTGAGCGTCTTCCTTAGCGTCTTCCTCCATGATTTTCGGCGCATCCTTCTTGTTTTGAAGATTATCTAGAAGGTCTTCAATTTGCGACATAGAAAGTGATTTAGCGATAATCTTTTTGTCTTTATCCAGAATAAACACTTTTGGCGTCGAATAAATATCATATGTTGCTTGATAATTTAATGATTCCAAGGTGGTTGGCTTGCCTTGTTCACCAGGATAAACGGGAACTAAAGACTCAGGCTTCTCTTTTGCTATCTGATATAATTTATCGGTTACAGCAACATTAATGAAGTCCAATTTGTTGTCCCGGATAAATTTTTTCCAAGCTTCAAAATCCTTACCAATCGCTTTCCCTACGGAATATACTTCGACATTTCTTGCCTTCATTTTCTCTTTGTAGAGTTTTGCAAGTTTCGGCGTAATGGTTTTACAGTGTCCACATTCTGGATCCCAAAAATAAAGAATGGTGTATTCAGCTTTTAACTCATGAAGATTCACCCATTTTGTATCTGAGGTGTCTTTCAATATTAATTTTGGAGCAACTTCTCCGATGCAAATTCCTTTTTTAACATCAAGGTCCTTGCACAATTCAGCATATTTAGACTCATCTACCCAGAATGATGGGTGTTTTCCCTCCGCATTTTTTGAGCAGTAATATCGATCAAGCATGTGGTAATACACTTTATCCATCCCCATTTGTTGACTCTTTCCAAAGGTTTGCGTAATCCAACCCACACAATATTCGAAAGTTCTTGATTTAGGGTTAAGTCGGTCACAAAACTGAAAGGCATGATAAATAACGGTATCCCAATGTTGAATCATCATGTTTTTACTAAAGAAATACTCTAATTTATTATGAAAAATTGGGTTATTCACTAAGCGTTCATCAAGCAAATCAACATTATCCCAATAATGCGCTCTGAAATAATTAAATTGAAAGTTTGAATCTGTTATTTTTCCTGTGTAGTCTTTCGGTGCTTCTGGAATTTCAACATCGATAGACATTTTTACAATTTTAGAAACTAATAAATTCGGATTTGAAGCCATCAAATTCTTTTGATAAGCCAACACCTCCTTATTTATTGCATCGATCTTGTCTCCAAGCTCCTTAAATTCTTTATCACCAGATTTGTATTTTGCTCGCTCCTCACCCATTTTACCTGCTGCAGTCTTTTTTTCAGTTATGTAATTTACATAGGGTATAAAAACTTTATTCTCTTCCGATTTTTTTACAACCAAATTCTTTGTGTATTCTGCTCCATTCGAACCTGAGGTTTCGAGCCAAATTTCTTCATTGTTATAAATAAATTCAAAATATTGTTGACCCGGTAAAAGCAATCCAAGAATTCCAGGTTTTTGTTTCGCTCCATTAAATATAACCTCCCCACTTTTAAATTGTGCGGTATCAGCATAATAGAGTCCTTTCCCAAAATACTTAATGAGATGAACAGTAGTGTCTTTTTGACCAACAACTTTAATTCTAATCTTTTGTGAGAAAGCAACTTGTGCTAAAAAAACTAGCGATACAGTTAATATTAAGATTCGTTTCATATTCATAATGCGTGTTTTTGTAAGCGTAAAAATCGATTAAAATTATTTAACCGAATAGTTCATTAACAATTTTTTAACCTCGCAAAGATTCGTACATGATTTTATTGGTTCTCGTTGCTTTCGTTCACACATCTTAACAACTGATCCAAGATGGAACGTTCATCATATGGATTTAAAGCGGTTAAAACCTCATATTGATTCATCCAAGTCAATTGGCGCTTTGCGTAATTACGTGAATTTTGTTTGATTTTCTCAATGACATCTTCTTTAGAAGCCAACCCATTAAAAAAAACATCCCATTCCTTATATCCTACAGTATTTACTTCAGCCATTTGATCGTACTTACTCAATGATTTAACCTCTGCCTCAAGTCCATCGCTTATCATTGTATCTACCCTTGAATTGATTCTGTTATACAGATCGATTCTATCCCATTCAATAAAAAATCGTTTTATAGGATATCTCGGTATGCGTTTCTTTTGTTGAAAAGTCAAAATTGATTTACCACTACCTATGCGAACTTCAAGTGCTCTTATTAAGCGTCTTGAGTTTTGAGTATCGATTGTTTCATACGCCTGTAAATCCAAAGCTTTTAAACGCTGTTGAAGTTCCATAATCCCTTTTTCTTCCAATTCTGAATTGAGTTGTGTTTGAAGTTCTGGAAAAACAGGGATTGGATCTAAACCCATTATTAATGCATCAACAAATTGGGAAGAACCACCGGTGACCACCGCAGAGCCATTGGTATGTAACAGTTCGTTCAAAACAGGTAACGCCTCCGCTTCATATTCGGCTATGTTCATTGGGTTATCAAGGGTGCGATTATCAATAAAATGATGGTTGACCATGTGTAGCTCTTCCTTGGTAGGCTTTGCAGTCCCAATGTTCATTTCTCGATAAAACTGACGGGAATCCGCCGATAAAATTTCAGTATTCAACTGTTTTGCCAATTGAATAGCTAAACTTGTTTTTCCGGAGGCAGTAGGTCCTTGAATTAGATAGATCATACCGAACTATTGAACTTTCCAGCTTAAATAAATTTGATAAACCAAATTTGCGTAACGATCCGCCTTCCCATGATAAGCGCCAAATCGAACCACTTCGTCGTTATAGTATTTAGACAACGATAGATTGTTTACCATGAGCTGAACATTTCCATCCCAAACCAATGGATTCAATCCATGTTTTTTCGCTAAACGTTGTGCATCATCAATGTGAGCTTTTCCCGCATTGTAAGAAGCTAATGTAAATTTGATTCGCTGCTCCTTGCTGGGAATATGACTCCATGATGTATACGCGCTGTAAAGTAATTTCATACCTGCATTAATTTGTTGCTGAGGCGTAGAAGCAGATGAAACACCATATTTTCTACCTACGGAAGGCATGAATTGCATTAATCCAAAGGCACCTCCTCCGCCGAGCGCATTGGGATTAAATCGTGATTCTTTAAATGAAATAGCAGCTAATAATTTCCAGTCCCAATCATATTTTTCTGCGGCGGATTTAAATAACTTATCATAAGGCGATAATACCCCATCTCTGAATCTAGGAACTAAATACTTCTTCATATTTATGGGAAGACTTACACCAAAATAAAAGTTCTTTAGAAACGCAATGTCTGCACGATATTCAACACTGCGTATGTAGGCATCCAATGTGTTCATAAATAATGAGTCTTTGGATTGAACCCTAAACTTAGATTGAACCAGTATATGCTTATCGGGAATAGGTAATATCATTGATTGAATTCCACGGACTACAAAAGCGGGCATTTGATTAACCGAGGTATTTGATGCTTGACTAACCGATACAATTTCCTGTGCTTTTAACGGCGTATTCCGCTGCACAATTGAATAGGACTGTAATAATTTGTCTTCAATTGAAACAGAGTCATGTAAGGTGCATGCTAAATACATATTCCCGTATCCCGAACTAAACTTTTTTATAACTTCATTGGAACTTGAACATAAAATAAGGCGATAAGGAACACCCACTTCCTCTGAGAACCGATTTAATAAATCAATGGCATAGCCAATCGTGTCTTTTTCTGATACTCGAACAAATGATGAATCGTTCACTGCAAGAAAACGAACCGTATCAATTAATGATATGCTATTGTCTTGTTTTTTAACAACTTTTTTTGGTGTATTCGAACAACTAACAAAAAAGCCCAACAAAAAAATGAACACGAAAAATAGATAGTTCATACATTACAAATATCTAATAATGTACCGACTAAAAAAAATTTACGTTCTTAAACTTTGAGATTCAAAAAAAATATGTAAAATTTAACCTTTCAATAGTTTATACATATGAGCGATCAAAATGAAATTTATTCAAAAGTAGTTAGAGCAGGTAAACGCACTTATTTCTTTGATATTAAATCCACAAAGGGAAACGATTTATACATCACCCTTACAGAAAGCAAAAAATCATTTGGTGACGACGGAACTGATAATTATCAAAAGCATAAAATCTTTCTCTACAAAGAAGACTTTGAAAAGTTTAAAGAAGGATTAGATGACGTCCTTCTAAAAATTGAAGAGTTAAAAAACAAATAAACTTGTTGATTTAATTTTTCTTTTTATATTTGCACTCCAATTGCGGGAGTTTAGCTCAGTTGGTTTAGAGCATCTGCCTTACAAGCAGAGGGTCGGGGGTTCGAATCCCTCAACTCCCACTCTGATGAAAGCATTGTCGTTAGACAGTGCTTTTTTCGTTTTAGGACGTTTTTAGTTCACTCAAATAAGGACTAAAATAGAAAAAGTAGCCTTGAGCGTAGCTAAGGAGTGCTCTCATCCACTGCACGTCGGGTCAATGGGATATGTAATCCCTCAACTCCCACTCTGATGAACCCATTGTCGTTAGACAGTGCTTTTTTCGTTTTAGGACGTTTTTTAGTTCACTCAAATAAGGACTAAAATAGAAAAAGTAGCCTTGAGCGTAGCTAAGGAGTGCTTTCATCCACTGCACGTCGGGTCAATGGGATATGTTATCCCTCAACTCCCACTCTGATGAACCCATTGTCGTTAGACAGTGCTTTATTCGTTTTAGGACGTTTTTAGTTCACTCAAATAAGGACTAAAATGGAAAAAGTAGCCTTGAGCGTGGCGAAGTAGTGCTCTCATCCACTGCACCTCGGGTCCTAGTGTTCATTAGGATGCGTTATGAGCTGTTGCGCACTTAAACGGCTAAATTTCTCAAGGATACGCGTTTGAAAACCAGATTTAGTACCTTTCTTTCGTATGACATTTATGAAATGCAAAATTTGTTAATAACTATTAACCGTAAATTTTGCTGTCCTTGTTTTAATCGAATAAATTTAACCAACCTAAAACCTACATTATGAAAAATTTATACTTCAATTTTGGAGTTTCCTGTGCGTTGGCTTTATTATTAATAAGTCAGAATTCAATGTTATACGCACAATGCGTGGCACCAACTCCAACGGTAAATAACGCGACCATTACCTGTGGTCAAACCGCTACATTGAATGCATCCGGTGGAACTAACTACACTTGGTATTCTAATGCGCTAGGTACTAATCAGGTGGGTACAGGCTCAACGTTCACAACACCTTCACTGTCCACTACCACAACATATTATTTGCAAAATATGACGGGGTCTGCAGCTAATGTGTTCAACATAACCTCACTTTCCACAGCGGGGGCTACCTTCTACGAACACAATACTTTTACAGGTGACGATCGGGGAGGAATTGCAGTTACTCAGCAGTATTGCTATGTAACCGGTGATTCTTGGACGGCTCGATACGATATGCCGAATTTAACAAACCCCATTTCATATACCCGTCGTGATGGTATTTTTAGTGATATGGCTGGTTCGGGTACACTTTATACCTTGTGGAATACAGCAAGTAATACTGATCCGGTTGGTACATGTACTAGTTTTTCTCTCAACGCAATTCGAGGGTTAAATTCAGATTGTTCATTAGGGAACACGATTATCCCAACTTCCCAAACCATTTCTATGGGATCATGCAACGACATGGCAATCTTTAATGGCGTTGGTTTTGTTGTTGTTTACACAGGAAGCGGTGGAAGCCCCGCCAATTCATTTTATCGCATCGACTTACCTTCAGGTAATGTCACATTGTTAGGATCTTACACATTAACTGCAACGTTTACTGAAAACTGGTCGCGATGGGGAGTTGCTGAATATGACGGAATTAATTACGCTGTTGTCTATGTTCAAAACAGTACTACGATTAGTAGAATGAATATGACAACTGGTGCAGTATCAACTGTTCAGTCGTTTTCAAGTTTAAGTGACATGGCGAATATCACCTATTCACCGTGGAATAGTCGTTGGTATTATCACCACGAAGGTGGAAGTCAATGGGGTGGTTCAGATGAAAGCATTGGTTATTTATCAGGAACGCATTCTAGCGTTGGTGCTAATGCGTGTTATTCAACCTTAGTTCCTGTTACCGTAACGGTAAACACAAATATCACCTCACCAACAGCAGCTCCAGCTGCGATTAATTGCGGTCAAACAGCAACATTAACAGCCACCGGAGGCAGTGGCGCTTCGTACACTTGGTTTTCCAATGCGGCAGGATCAACGGTTGTCGGAAACGGTGCAAGCTTTACTACGCCGTCATTGGGTACCACAACCACGTATTATGTAGCATCAACTAACGGAATGGCTCAAGGAAATGCGTATACATTCACCAATGCAAGTGCTACCGGAAGGTTCGGTCCTACCCAAGGGCAGGTAACTTCCGCATATAGCAATACGAATTTAGCGAATCAAGTAACGATAAATACCCAAGGAATTCAAGAATGGATTGTACCTTCAAGTGGTACCTACCAAATTCAAGTAAATGGTGCGCAAGGTGGAGGAAATGGAGGAAACGGTGCTCGTGCGCAAGGTGAATTCAATTTAGCGGCAGGACAAAAGCTGTTTTTAGTGGTGGGTCAACAAGGGAATGGTCTTGCTGACGCTAACGCATGCGGTGGTGGTGGCGGAACGTTCGTTACAACTGGTAATGGTTCTTACACTACTTCTACCCCACTTGTTGTTGCCGGAGGTGGTGGTGGGCAAAGTCCACAAGTTGGTAACCCAGGATTGACTACGAACAATGGCGGTCAAGGTGAGAATTGTCAGCCTGGAGGCACAGGTGGAAACGGTGGTGCAGATGCATCGGGCTGTGGAAGTGGTGCTGGAGGTGCTGGAGGATTCTTAACCGATGGTGCATCTGGTGGTTCATGGGGTACTCAGCGAGGCTTTGGATTTATTTCCGGTGCCGCAGTAGGTGGAAGTTCTAGCTCAGGTTCTCGTGAGGGGGGATTCGGTGGTGGTGCGGGAACGCATTCAAACAACACAGGAGGTGGCGCTGGAGGTGGTTATTCAGGAGGCTCAGCACCTTATCACGGTTCTAATTTCGAAGGCGGTGGCGGTGGATCCTACAATACAGGTTCAAACCAAATCAATTTACAAGGTGTAAATGCAGGACATGGTTCAATTATCATAACACCTATGATGCCGTCGTGTTCCAGTGCATTGGTACCGGTAACAGTTACTGTGAATGCCTATCCATTACCTACAGCGTCAAGCACTACGGTAACTTGTGGTCAATCTGCGAATTTAACAGCCACTGGAAATGGAACTATATATTGGTTTAGTGATGCTCAAGGTACGACTCAAGTTGGAACAGGAACAACCTTTACTACACCGCAATTATCAACAACTACTACATATTATGCAAGTTTAGGCACGGGAGTTTGTGCCGCGCAAAACGTCCCTGTGACAGTTACCGTGAATCTACCTGCAGCCCCAACAGCGAGCGGTGCTACGGTAACGTGTGGACAAACAGCAGTTTTAACAGCTACAGGTGGAGGATTAAATAGTTATGTATGGTATTCCAATGCTGCAGGATCAAATCAAATCGGAACGGGAGCGACATACACTACCCCAACAATGAGTTTAAGTACAACGTATTATGTAGCAGCTGGAATAGTATCCAATGCACAACCAGTAACGTTCACTTACACTGGCAGCGTTCAATCGTATACGGTTCCAGCTGGTGTTACATCCCTAACCGTTGATGCTTCTGGTGCTGGAGGTGGAATTTACCCAGGTGGGGGTGCTACAGCCGGTGCTGGTGGTAAAATGCTAGCAACAATCCCGGTAACTCCAGGACAAGTATTGAATATAGTAGTAGGCGGTGCCGGCGGTAACAGCCAATATAACCGAAGCGGTAGTGGCGGTGGTGGTTTTTCAGGTGTGCTTGACGCAACCAATAATCACTTAGTCTCTGCTGGTGGTGGTGGCGGTGCTGCAGGTAATGAAAGCTGTCCTCAAGTAGGAAATGGGGGCGCTGGAGGTTCGGCTGCTGGAACTGCTGGTTCTTGTGGACTCGGTGGTGCGGCCGGAACGAATGCTGCTGCTCCTGCTGGTGGCACAGGTGGTACGGGTAGTATTCCTGGTGTCGCCGGAAATGCAACAGGTGGTGGAATTGGAGGCGCTACTCCAAACGATTTTGGAACTGGTGGCGGCGGAGGAGGCTTCGGAGTAACCGCGGCTGCATCTCAATACGGTTCATGTGGAGGTAATTCTGGTGCTGGTGGCTTTGGTGGAGGTGGCTCCGGTGGTACGGGTGGTTGCGGTGGAACACAAGAAAGATTGTCAGGCGGCGGTGGCGGCGGCGGCGGATACACAGGCGGCGGTGGTGGAACTTCTACCCCGGGATGTGCTAGCTGTGGCGGCGGTGGCGGCGGCGGTGGTAGTAATTTCGCTATTGGAACAGCTTCAAATATTACAAGTACTGTTGGCGGAGGTGCTGCATCTCAAGCAAATGGTACCGTTATTATTACACCTCTGAATGCGAGCTGTCAATCAGCCCTCGTCCCTGTTCTTGTAACAGTAAACAGCAACATTACTCAACCTACAGCACCAAGTACTTCAATTGCTTGTGGTCAAACTGCCACCCTAACAGCTACAGGCGGTTCAGGAACTGGATATACATGGTATACTGATTCTACAGGAGCTACTGCATTGGCAACTGGTGCAAACTATACAACTCCTTCATTAGGAATTACAACAACCTACTATGTAGCCTCTACTACCGGTGCTGCTCCTGGTTCTGTTTATACTTTTACGAATGCTGGGTCAACAGGTCCGAACGGACCTACACAAGTTCAAGTGAATTCCGCTTACGCGGCAACAAACCTTGCAAATAATGTGACTGTTAATACACAAGGTATTCAAGAATGGATTGTCCCTCAAGCAGGAACATACCAGATTCAAGTGAACGGTGCTCAGGGCGGTGGAAATGGTGGACTTGGAGCGCGCATGCAGGGTGAATTCTCACTTACACAAGGACAAAAATTATTTATCGCAATCGGACAGCAAGGTAATGGTCCTGTAGGAGCAGGAGCTTGTGGAGGTGGCGGTGGTTCATTTGTTACTACGGGGAATGCTACATATACTACATCAACGCCATTAATTATTGCCGGTGGCGGTGGCGGGCAAAGTCCACAAGTTGGAAACCCAGGGTTAATTACAACAAATGGAGGTCAAGGCGAAGGATGCCAACCCGGAGGAACCGGTGGTAATGGAGGAGCTGATGCCTCAGGCTGTGGAAGCGGTGCTGGTGGTGCAGGTGGATTCTTAACGGATGGAGCCTCAGCAGGTTCTTGGGGTTACCAAAGAGGTTTTGGATTCTTATCTGGAGCTGCTGTTGGTGGACAGTCAGGATCTGGTGCACGTGAAGGAGGATTTGGTGGTGGTGCTGGAACTCACGAAAATAATACTGGCGGTGGTGCTGGTGGTGGTTATTCAGGAGGTTCCGCGGCAAACCACGGTGCGAATTTTGAAGGCGGTGGCGGTGGTTCCTACAATAACGGAACTAACCAGGTAAATACGCAAGGAATCAATGCTGGTCATGGTTCAGTAGTAATTACTCCAATGACCCCTTCTTGTGCTTCAAACCTAGTTCCTGTTACAGTTACTGTGAACCCTATTTCATTACCAACTGCAACTGGAGCAACTGTTGGATGTGGGCAAACTGCTACGTTAACTGCTACTGGAAACGGAACATTATATTGGTACTCTAATGCAGCGGGGACTACACAAATTGCTACCGGTGGTTCGTTTACTACTCCTGCCCTTTCTGCAACAACAACTTATTATGTTAGTACTGCTACGGGTGTTTGTGCCGCTCAAAATACACCAGTTACTGTTACAGTAAATGGATTGGCTGCACCTACTGTCTCAGGAAATATTAATTTCTGCGGTAACAACAATGCAACAACAACCCTTACTGCTTCAGGCAGTCCGAGTGGATATTCATGGTGGTCCAATGCGAATGGTACTGGTTTCTTAGGGAACAGTGCTTCATTTACTACGCCAGTATTGAATACAACCACTACATATTACGTTCAGTCATCAACACCACAAGGTGGTTCACAAACGTTTAACTACACTGGGGCTGTTCAATCATTTACCGCACCTGTTTCTGGTACCTATACCTTAGAAGTTTGGGGAGCAAAAGGTGGCGGTGGCTCAAACTGCTATGGTGTAGGTGGTAAAGGTGGTTATTCAAAAGGAAATATTGTTTTGAATGCCGGTCAAACCATTTATGTGGCTGTTGGTCAGCAAGGCTTCCAATCCTCAACTTTAACTTCATTTAATGGTGGAGGCTCTGGAAACCCTAATGGTGGAGATAATGGCTACACTGGAGGTGGAGCAACACACATAGCTACTGCTAATGGAACGCTTTCTAGTCTTTCTGGAAACCAAAACTCGGTGCTTCTTGTTGCCGGCGGTGGTGGTGCAGCTGCTGGTGGTACTTGCGTTTGTCAATACCAAGGTGATGGTGGAGCTGGAGGAGGTACTACCGGTGTTTCCGGTGTATGTTCTGCTAATGATTGCGGTTACCGTCCTGCTGGAACTGGAGGATCTCAGCTAGCTGGAGGAACTGGTCAAACCGAAGCAATCGCGGCGTCTTTTGGGCAGGGGGCATCTGCGTCCTTGTTAACTAACGACTGTATCCAAGGCGGCGGCGGCGGTGGTGGCTGGTACGGTGGAGGCGCTGGAGGTCAAGCCGGTGGTGGTGGAGGCGGTGGTTCAGGTTACTTGAATGCTACCCTTACGGCTACTCAAATCCTTGACGGTAATTCAGTTATGCCTGATACCCTAGGGAATAATATGACCGGAAACAATGGAAATGGTATTGCTAAAATCACATGGCAAGGAACTGGCTGTACATCAGCGGTTGTGCCAGTGGTTGTTAGCGTAGGACAAGCACCTACCGTTTCTGGAGGGAATAACCAATCTGTTTGTGCTGGAAACAGTGTGACATTAAGTGGTAGTGGAGCCGCTACATACACTTGGAATAATAACATTCAAAATGGTGTTGCATTCACACCGATTACTTCACAAACCTATGCTGTGATTGGAACAGCAGCAAATGGCTGTAGTGATACTGCAACGGTTACCGTTACTGTAAATGCTGCACCAGATGTTAATGCAGGACAGGACCAAAGCGTGTGTTCGGGTACTTCTGTAACTTTAAATGGTGCAGGTGCAACGAACTACACTTGGAACAATAACGTTCAAAATGGCGTTCCTTTTACACCAACTGTTACTCAAACCTATACCTTAACAGGTACAAATGCTGTTGGTTGTTCTGCAACAGACTTAGTAACCGTAACTGTTAATCAAGCACCTATTGTGTCATTAGGTCCGGATACTGTGGTATGCGAAAACAACTTCCCATATCAAATAACGGCTTCTGGTGCTCCTGGCGCAACCTATTCTTGGGATAATGGATCTACAGGTAATCCGATTTCTGTTGCTGCTGCTGGTATGTATACCGTAACGGTTACTGATAACAACGGATGTACTTCAACCGATGATATCGTTATAGAATCAGACCCTTGTGCAGGAATTATTGAGCAAGGAATGAGTATTATACTTTATCCGAATCCGTTTAATGAAAACGTTCAAATCACTTCCACTGAATCAATCGATGCACAACTTGAGGTGTATGGTTCAGATGGACGTATTGTTTATTCTTCGCGAATGAACGGTCAATACGCAACACTTAGCTTAGCTAACTTGGCGCGTGGAAACTACTTGGTGAAAATCGTACATAACGGTACAACCCATGTAACTAAACTTGTTAAGCAGTAAACCTTACCTACTACTGCAACATAAAAAAAGGGGCTTCGGCCCCTTTTTTTATGCTCAAAAAATCAAAATCTAATGCTTGATAATAACTTCATTGTTATCTACTCGGAATCTTGGTCCCCAAATGCCTGGCTCTGTTCCTTTACCTACGGAAATGATCATATTGATTTCCGCGCCGAGTGGCAATCCTAATTTTCTACGCACACGCCATTTATCGAATCCTTCCATTGGACAGGTATGAAAACCTTCTGCAGCAATTGAAAGCATAAAGGTTTGAGCTGCCAACGCACAGGATTTGTGAACCATAATGCGTTGATCTGTTCGTCCACCAAAGCGCATAAATGGCTTAAATAATCCACCAAAAAAACAAACGGAACGGCGAATAAAGGTATGAATTCCAAAAATATCCCGACCATATAACAAGGGCATTACCTTACCATAGTAATTCAATCCGTTCTTTTCAATTTTATTAGGTTCACGATCGCCGAGGTGTTTAAGAATTTGTTCTTTATTCCATCGAGCTCTTCGTTTATATAAATCTCTTCGCGTAACAAAGACCACCAACTCTTTAGCGGAACTAGCAGCATTTTGACCTAAGCAAAGCGGAACGAATTCCTGAATAAGTTTCTTATCGTGAATCCAATGGAATTCCCATAATTGCATATTACTGCTGTTAGGAGAGAGCACTGTGCGCTCAAGGCTTCTTTTCATAACCTCTTCAGGAACCTCTATTTCGGGGTCAAATTTCCTATTGGATCTACGGAATTCTACAATCGACTGAAATGCTTCGCTGTGCATGGTATATATTTTTTGACAAAAATAGGCCTAATCTCGGATTTCCTGTAAATTGACGTATTTATATTGGTGGCAGTTAAGCAAAACTAAAACAAGTTTTTAACTGACATATACAAAAATAAAAACACGGCAATACTGAATAGAAAATTGATGATTAAATAATAATACCTATGAACTTTTTGGTCCTTCCTGTCTGCATTTTTTCTAGGCGGTTTATTCTTTGGGCTAAGAATATTATAGCCAAGTACAAATAGAATTAATGGTGCAACAATGAAGATTGCATAAGGGTCTTTGGTTGGAAAAATAACCCCATCTTGTAGTTTTATCGCTACATTCTGTTTTCGCCATTTCGTAGAAGAAACCGTAATTGTATCTCCTTTGTTAATGTTTCCAACAATCCATGACGGTACATTTAATGACCTATTAGTCGATTCTTTGTTTTTTCGTGCTAATTCAATCGTATAAAAGATTTCAACATGATCTTCGACTAGTGCATCTTTTGTAACTTGAACAACTTGTTTTTTAGATTCACAAACTTCAACGGTTGAAGTTATACCTATAAAAGGCTCAATAACATAAGTGACGCTAATCAATATTGCTACAATGACCATGGCCAGTTTCCATGTACGGCTGTAAAAAAGTTTTTCGAGCAAGGTCGTTTTTAAATATTCTACTTCCTCTTGATTATTAATTAACTTTTTCGCTTCCTCTGCTCTATTCTTGAACGCTTCTAGCTCGCTTGAACTTATACAAATAACCGGGCTATAATCCTCTCTTTTTTTATTTACATCGTCTGGTGAATCGCCTTTATCCATGCTACATGTAACTAAATCAAAATTCAAAGTATTCGTATTTAAACAACTTTTACATGTATGAAAATTGACGATGATATGATTTTGGTCGAGATTTTCGG
Organism: Crocinitomicaceae bacterium; assembly: GCA_044353585.1. Lineage (GTDB taxonomy): Bacteria > Bacteroidota > Bacteroidia > Flavobacteriales_D > Crocinitomicaceae > UBA952. The sequence goes on from JBILBR010000004.1 coordinate 119,605, forward strand.
CAAGCGGCAAATCCATTAGTTTCTGAACATTTCGCTCTGCAATTTCCTGCAGTTGCTCAGGGGTATCATAAACCAGATGCAACTTAAAATCCATTTCAGTAGCCCATTTGTTACAGTCCTCACAAAAAACATGTTCCATAATCCGGGGAAGGCTTAAAAATGGAACCGCTGCAAATCCAATGAGTTCAGCAATCCAATAGTACAAAGTCCAATCAAGACTAAAATTATAAATGGACTTAATTTTTGCATAAAGCCCGAAAGGATTCAAAATCAAGGTTGTAATCGCATCAAAACTAATGAAGCCATTCATTTTGTAGCACACAAAGCAAACCCAGGATAAATAGTAGACTAAGAAGCTGAATATGAAGAAAAACAACAGAATAATTCCGCTATTTCTGCATTTAGACAAGGTGGCAATTTTTACATTGGCAAAAACTAAAATCGATAGTACAACACAAAACAATCCAAGCTTCATCAATTGACTACTGAATTCTATAATTGGTGACATGGAGTAGAAGCCCAAAACATAACCGTACGCAAGACTCAACAATGGGATTAAGAATAATCCGAAAATGGAACCTATAAGTACAATTGAACCAAATTTCCCTGATTTTTCATAGATTTTGTTTATGGTTATTATTTGATCTGGTTGGTCTGTATTGAGAATTGTAGCTTTACCAGTCTCAGGCAATTTACGTTTGAGAGATTCAAATAACGCAGAACTAATTAAAATAATTGAGCCATAATCTTCATTCACTCGAGTTACTGTCCCATTTGTTGAAATGAATTTAACTAATTCAAAACTCACAGTATTCGTATTCGAACAACTATCACATGATTGAAAATTTACAACAATGTGATTTTGGTCGCGATTTTCTGCAATAGGTAAATCAAGTAATTTCTCTATGTTTCGTTCTGCAATATCCTGCAGTTGTTCAATGGACTCGTAGTCCAGATGTAATTTAAAATCCATATCGTTGGTCCACTTGTTACAGTCTTCACAAAAAACAACTTGTTTCAATCCGAAATAACTGATCACAGGAACTATAGCAAATCCAATGAGCTCCGAAATCCAATAAAAAGAATTCCAACCAGGACTTCTAAAAAAGATTTCTTTAATGGAATAAACAAGATTGTCCGGATTGAAAGATAACGTTGATATCAAATCGAAATTTATTACGCCATTTACTTTTCCAATCACAAAGAAAATCCACGAAAAAAAACAGGAAACTATGGTTGTTAAAATTAAAAATATGAGTTTAACTCCCTTATTTCTGCATTTTGATAAGTTAATTGTACCGATTTGTACACCAACTAAAATGAATAGGTAAATTCCAAATATTATGAATTTGATTGCTGTATCAAAAAACGAAATGGAAAATTGGGACGAAAACTTGCCGTATAAAAAACTCAGCAATGGAATTAGAAATAATCCTGAAATGACACCCACAATTAAAATTGAACCAATTTTTCCTGATGTTTGATATATCTTATTCATGTTTATGCATTTTTAAACCCCTAAGTTAGATAAATCACGTTAGTTAAAGAGTCAGAATTTATAAGAAAACACCAAAGCCAATCCCAACGCTTAGCAATATATTGCAAGAACTAAAGTTCAACTGAACTATAATCTACCAAATAAACTCGAAGGAAGGCAACTGATTTCTCCTTTGAAGTAAAATGTTTGTCCGATGATCAAAAACTGAAGCGTTATACAACAACTCGCTTTTTCTACTCAGCAAAGAATTGAAATGCACCTGCGTGTCTAAATTTAGACTGTTGCATGGTTTTTCCTACCTTTGTTTTAATGAATGAAAGAAGAAAACGCGTAGAGGTTTGTTTTACACCCGGCGAGTACACCTATTTTAAAGGTGAGTTTGAAATCGTAGTAGTGATTGATGTATTGCGCGCAACGTCAGCAATATGTGCTGCTTTTGAACATGGCGTTGCCTCAATTATACCAGTACCTACTATCGAAGAGGCACAAACATACAAGGATCAAGGGTATTTGGCCGGTGCTGAACGAAAAGGTCAAATTGTGGAAGGTTTTGATTTTGGGAATTCTCCATTTTCATACATGAAAGAAGAATTTAAAGGGAAGGATATCGTGCTTACAACAACCAATGGTACAAAATCTTTAGACGTAGCTAAGGATGCAGATATCGTGGTGGTTGGCTCCTTTTTAAATTTAGAAACACTTTGTCATTGGCTTGAAGAAAAAGACATGAACATTTTATGCCTTTGTTCCGGTTGGCAAGATAAATTCAATTTAGAAGACACGATTTGCGCAGGCGCAATTTGCGATTACTTAGTTTCTACTGGAAATTTCACGTCAATTGAAGATTCTTCTATTGCAGCCAAATACCTTTATTTATCTGCAAAAGACAATTACATGGGATATTTAAAATCAAGTTCACATAGAAGACGATTAAAAAACTTAAATTTGAATGAAGACATAAAGTATTGTCTAACCCCGAATCAAACTGATGTTATTCCAATCTTGAAAAATGGCAAACTCGTTATCGCGTAAACTGCTTATTGCTGGGGTAGCCCTTCTCCCCTTCTTAATGTCTTATATCCCAAAAGAACTTTCAAAACCTCAATGGGGATTTTTTGGACACAAACGAATTAATCGCGTAGCGGTCTTTACATTACCTCCTGAATTATTCGGATTTTACAAAGAAAATATTGAGTTCTTGACAGACCATTCCGTTGACCCTGATAAGCGCAGGTATGCCGTAGAAGGGGAAGCTGAATGTCATTACATTGATTTAGATCATTACTACAAACCGGGAGAAGATCCATACAAAATCCTTCCAAAGTACTGGAAAGAAGCAGTTGAAAAGTTTAGTGAGGACACCCTGCGTAGTTATGGCATCGTCCCATGGCATGTGTTGCACATGAAATATAAATTGCAAAAGGCATTTGAGAATAAGAATATTGACCTCATTTTGAAATATTCGGCTGAAATTGGGCATTACATCGGGGATGCGCATGTACCCTTACACACAACGGAAAACTACAACGGACAATTGTCCGGACAAAAAGGAATTCATGGCCTTTGGGAGAGTCGCTTGGTAGAAATCAATGCAGAGGACTACGATTACTTTGTTGGGAAGGCTGGGTATAAGAAATATGTGCAAGATTACATTTGGGATGCCGTAAAAGGTTCACACAAAGCCTTAGATTCTGTATTGCGCATCGAAAAAGAACTGACAAAGAGTTTTCCTACAGACCGCAAGTACAGCTATGAGCAACGTGGAAACACAACAATTTCTACCTATTCCAGAGAGTTTTGTGAGTTATATCACAACCAAATGAATGGTATGGTTGAGCGACGACTTAAAGCTGCTGTATTGGCTGTTGGTTCAATTTGGTATACAGCCTGGGTTGATGCCGGACAACCTGATTTAAAATCCCTGCAGAATCAAAAACCTTCTCCTGAATTACTGAAAGAAATAGAAGCGCTGGATGAGCATTTCCATAACGATAAGCATTTCGGAAGGATTTGTGATTAAGTTATTGCTTGATTATTTTTTCAGTGAATCGACCCTGTTCTGACTGAATTTCTATGTAGTAGATTCCTTTAGCTAACATGGAAGCATCAACCTCTTGCAACATCGTTTTATTTCCTTCGAATTGCATAATTAATGCCCCGTGTGTATTATAAATCAACACCTGCTTAATTGCTACCTCAGCATCCACCCCTTCGATTACAATGCGTTCGTTGAACGGATTAGGAAATACAGCAACATACTGGCCAAGATTATCTGTCAATCCAGCGCCTGTTTGTGAGCATGCGCATTTCTGCTTCGCCCCCGTAGTATTTACCACTTGCGGTGCCGTATAGGTTGCTTTTACCCAACATTTTTGTCCGGCCTGTGCGTTCGAAGTATTTCTAATACGGAAGGTATGCCAACCTGAATTGGATGTATTCGCGGTATACGTTAAGGTTCCGCTGGCAGAAAGCGTATCGATTACTTCACATTGTGCATTCAATACTTCAAAGGTAATCGGGTTGTTTGGATTTTCAGGATAGATAGTTACTGAAATGGCACTTGCTGAATCTGGGAAAATCCGACCAACAACGCGACAATCTCTGCTGTTACTCGGTAAACTCCCACCCTGCTGTAACGAAGCTGGACTGCTATCCCCTAAATCATCGGCCATTTCCCACTCTTGTGTAATGCTTTCTGAAGGACGTACGTAATTTGTATTAATTCCGATTGGTGCCCAAACCGCATACCCCCTTCTTCCCGCAACTGCGGATCCATCGCACGGAGGAATAGCAATATTCACTTGACCTGATCCATTAACTGTTACGGTAGTATTACCATTCGCACCGGAATAATCCTTCAACACTGTGCCTACCGGAAAGGTAGTCTGTACGCCTGTCAAATTTTGCCAAGTTGTATAATGATCATTAACCGCAATAAGCGCTTTTGATCCACGCTCAATCACTAGGGCGTCTTGCGCTTGCCAACGCACAAAATAAGCACCATCCTTGAAATGTAAATTTTGGTGACACCAGATTAAATTCTCGATGTCTGAATGTGTCCCCAATTCATTTGTGTCTTTTGGGTCGTGACTGAACCGGTTACCCAAATAACCAATATCAAACAAGTCCTCGAAAAACACTTCTGGTCCGCCATCAACCGACATAGCAATTGCGTAGGCCACAGAAGCACGCGGGTCAGTAACCTCAATTTGTTGACCGATTTGAGAACCTGTATTCCATCCTGTAATATTCCCATTGGCAGATAGTGTTGGTCTGTAGGTATCGTGATTATTTACAAACGGGACTGTTCTTCCCCGATTTTGCTGTTGCGCATTAGGAATATTCCCCAGATTGTAAGCCCCATTCTGCGTAATGACATCCTGTAAGGCAAAACGTAAGGAAAAATCAAAGGTCCCTGCCCTATTTTGGACGGCGGCACACCAGTTATCAATCTCACCCATGTTTCCTACATATTCGCCCACTGCGTACATATCGTTTCCGCCACTAGCCCACAATGCACTGTTTTGGAGATTCCAGAGAAAATCCTCTGTAGCATAAGCGGGGAAATGTTTTACGGCATCGATACGAACGCCATCCCACCCCATTTGTTTCTTGTACCAAATTAACCAGTTACGCATACCATTCCTCATGTAATCTGTTCCTTGAGCAGGATTGTAAATCGCATTGCTACTTAATCCAAAGGCATTGGACTCATACGATACATCGGGGCCCCAAAACGGCGAATTGATGTCGTTGGTGCAACACGCGTTGTTGTTATTTGGATAAAAATTCTGCCAATTCTTTGGGAACCGCCCTTCTCTTGAAAGGTAATTGGTTGCCGCTTCGTTTATCCCCGGCGTTTTATAACATGTATATCTAAAATTCTTATATCTGTTGGTTTGCCCATCATCTATTGCTGCTGGATCTTGTCCACCCTGCCCAAGGCTTGAGCCTGCATTTGTAACGTGGTTTAGTACGATATCCTGAATTACATCAATGCCATTCGCTTTCATGACTGCCATCATACGGAGCAATTCATCCTTATCTCCCATACGGGTTTTAATGGAGTTCTTCTGATACTTTTCGCCTAAATCATAGTGATCAAAAGGGGAATATCCGACGCTGTTGGTTCCTGAATTCTTTATTGTTGGAGGAATCCAAATGGCATCAATTCCCATGGATCGCAACCTAGGCGCTAACTCTGTTAAATAATTAGCCCAACCATTCGGATAATTAGCATTCCAATAATCCCACCAAAACCCTTGCAATAATACCTGTCTATTCGTTGGATTTACTTGCGCAATTGGGCGTAATGAAGGAATCAATAATCCAACAAAGAGCAATAAACTAAAAGGTGATTTTCTCCATTGATGAAACTGCATATGCTTGATTTTTAAGTATTAATGACATCTCACTTGAACCTAAGTTCTCAATCGTACCGCCGTGTTGATTTACCTCAATTCGTAAGGGTTGGTTCTTATATAAAATCTGGAAATGATATTGTTTCCAGGCTTCCGGAATGCTTGGATTTATCGTTAACCCATCTTCGCCTATACGAACACCTGCCAATCCTTCCACCAAACTTAACCACGTACCAGCCATGCTGGTGATGTGCAAACCTTCATCCGCCTCGTGGTTGTAATCATCTAAATCTAAGCGTGAAGTTCGAAGATACAATTCATATGCTTTATCCATCCTTCCAATTGCCGCTGCGATAACTACGTGAACGCATGGACTCAACGAAGATTCATGCACTGTTTTTGGCTCATAAAAATCAAAATTCTCACGCAAGGTCTCCAGATCGAAATGGTCTTCAAACAAATACAATCCTTGCAAGACATCGGCTTGTTTTATAAAGATGGATCGTAAGATTCGGTCCCAACTCCAATGCTGATTTATTGGACGTTCAGATACTGGAATATCAGACACGCTTAATTGCTCCTTGTCCATGAAGCCATCCTGTTGTAAGAAAATACGCGTCCCTTCGAGTTTAGGGAAATATACATTTTCAGCAATATGTTTCCAATCTGCACATTCCTTTTCACTCAATAAGGCGGTTGTTTCTGAAGCAAAATCAGACTCACATTTCAACGCGTACTCGATGCACCATTTAGCGATATAGTTGGTGTACCAGTTATTATTGATGTTGTTTTCATACTCATTGGGTCCGGTCACGCCAAGCATTACATACTGTTTCTTGTCGTTCGACCAATTGAAACGCTGTGCCCAAAATCTAGCGATACCATTCAACACCTTTCGTCCTTTATCTTTAATGTAATCAGCATCTCCGGTATGTCTTACGTAGTTGTAAATACCAAAGGCTATGGCCCCATTCCTATGGATTTCCTCGAAGGTGATTTCCCATTCATTGTGACATTCTTCGCCATTCATGGTAACCATAGGATATAACGCAGCGCCGTTTTTAAACCCAAGTTTCTCTGCGTTTTCGATGGCACGATCTAATTGATTGAACCGATACACCAACAACTGTTTTGCCACAGCAGGCTCCGCGGTTTTCAAATAAAAAGGCAAACAATAGGCCTCCGTATCCCAATAGGTTGCCCCTCCATATTTCTCCCCCGTAAAGCCTTTAGGCCCGATATTTAATTGGGCATGTTTTCCGGTATAGGTTTGGTATAACTGAAAAATATTGAAGCGAATCCCTTGTTGAGAAGCCACATCTCCTTCAATCACGACATCGGCTTTACTCCAAATATTTTTCCAAGCAGTTTTATGTGCGTCTAACAAGGAATTAAACCCTGAAACATAAGCCTCTCTGACCTTATTAATTGATCTTGGGATAATCGAGAATTCGGAATGATGAACCGTTGATACAATACTCACATATTTCTTGAGCGTATAAGCATTCCCTTGCTCTACGAAATGTTCGAAATTATTCTCGACATAAAAATCACTTGAAGAGATGTTTGGATGAATGTTAAGTAATTCCTCATTTCTCCAAAAGGAAAAACGCATAGCGGTCGCTACGCTAAAATTCGTTTTCTTGGTTCTAGCACAGATGTATGCCTTTTGGACATCCACCTTATGGCTATCTTCTTCCCAGAAAAACTCATCATAATTGGAATCATGGTTATGAACTTTCCCGTCAAGATACGGAGTAAACTTAATGTTCCCGCTAAAATTCAACGGCGTTACGGTATATTGTATTGCCGCTAATTCATCATCAGCCATGGAACAAAAACGAATTGACTCAACCTGAAGCTCTTTACCCTGCGCAAATTTCACCTTAAATCGACGTGTGAGCACACCGGTTTGCATGTCTAACTCACGATAAAATGCGCTGGGTTTTTGCACATTTAGATCTAATAATTCGCCATCAATTTCGATGTTAATACCAATCCAATTGCATGCATTGAGAACTTTCGCGAAATATTCTGGGTACCCATTTTTCCACCAACCTACTCTTGTCTTATCTGGGTAATACACACCTCCAACATAGCTTCCTTGAAGTGAATCTCCGCTATAGTTTTCCTCAAAATTAGCACGTTGACCAAAGGCTCCGTTGCCAATACTAAAAATACTTTCCGCTTGTTTTTGTTTGCTTGGATCGAACTTTTGCTCAATAATCTTCCACGCATCGATCTCAAATAAATTACGCATACTCTTCTAACCTAAATTCTGTCAATTCATTAAAATATACATCTGCCACCCCTTTCAACATGGGATTACCAACTCCTATTGCAATAAAACCTCCGGCTTTTGCTGCTGCAACGCCACTGGAGGCATCTTCAAAGACCAAGCAATCTGAAGGTGAAAGTTGCAAGGCCTTGGCCCCGTTCAAAAACACCTCTGGATTCGGCTTGGGATGTGTAACTCCATTGCCATCAATTATTACGTCAAATAAATCAGTGATTCCTAAACGGTTTAAAATCATCGGAGCATTCTTACTGGATGATCCTAAACCAATTTTTATCCCCATGGATTTAGCATGAAGTAAAAGCTCATGCACACCCGGCAACAAATCAGCCTTAGATAATGTGGTGATGGAATCTAAATACTTGTCGTTTTTAAAAACAAGCAAGGATTCAAATACTTCATCGCTCACTGTTTTATTACCATGTTTAAGTATTTGCTTCAGGGAATCTACTCGATTCACCCCTTTTAATGCTTCGTTGTCATGCTCAGAAAAGGAAATACCTAGTTTACTTGCTGTTTCTCGCCAAGCTTCAAAGTGATTTTTTTCGGTTGAAACAATGACGCCATCTAAATCAAATAGCAATGCTTTAATCCTAGCCACGCGCAACAGTTTTATCTGTGATTAACAAATTACATAAGCCAGCAATAACTAGAGAAACGCCGGCTAAAAGCATTGGTGCAATCGGAGAATCACCGAAAACCTTAGACAATAAATTTACACCGCCAAGCGCAGCAACAATTTGTGGAATGACGATAAACATATTAAAAAGGCCCATCATTAACCCCATCTTGGTTTCATCTACTGAACTCGACAACATGGCATAGGGCATGGAAAGAATACTGCCCCACGAAAAACCAATCAATGCAAAGCAAATCCATAAATAGGATGCATCTGGTATAAAACGCATAGAAATAAACCCAATTCCGCCTAAAATCAATGAACCTAAATGAATCCATTTTCGATTAACAGTACGCTTAGCTGAATAAAACGTTAACAACAAGGCGAAAACCATAGACGTTAAACCATAAACCCCCATGTTGGAACCAACCGAATCAGACGCATGTTGATATGCCACATTCATGGCTTCAAACATGGATTTATCCGTCGCTAAGTTCATATTAAACGCTGATTTATTCGGTGCTGGCGCGTTATACACATGTGCCGTCAATGCAGGTGTTGCCATGCTCCACATGGTGAAAAAAGCAAACCAACTGAAGAATTGGACTACCCCTAATTTCAACATGGTAGACGACATGGTTCGAACAGAATCCAAAAAGTCTTTAATGAAATTACCTTGTTTCTTTTGTGCCTTAAATTGTTCTTCATCCGCTGGTGGATACTCTTTTGTGGTTAAAACCGTATAAAGGATACTTAACAAGAACACCAATGCACCAATTCCAAAGGCTACTTTAACATTATCAGGAATCACTGTTTTGTCATCGGATTCAGGAAAACCTAATTGCGTTACCATCCAGGGTAAGTTTGATGCAACCCACGTCCCTATTCCTATAATCAAGGTTTGTAAAATAAATCCATACGATCGCTGACTGTCTGGTAATTTATCAGCGACTAACGCACGAAAGGGCTCCATGCTGATGTTTATCGACGCGTCAAGCACCCAAAGGAACCCGGCAGCAATCCATAATTCTGGTGAATATGGAACAAAAAACAAGGCAAATGAACTGAGGATGGCTCCAATTAAAAAGTAAGGCTTACGTCGACCGAAACGCACGGACCACGTACGATCAGACAAAAATCCAATAATTGGCTGAACGATCAATCCGGTCAAGGGTGCAGCAATCCAAAGTCCAGGAATTTCTTCTGGCGTTGCGCCGAGCGTTTGAAATATGCGGGACATATACCCTCCTTGTAAGGCAAAACCAAACTGGATTCCCATGAATCCGAAACTCATGTTCCAGATTTGCCAAAAACTTAGCGCTGGTTTTTTAGATAGTTCCATGGATTCTATTTTTCTATTACCAAGTAGCCCCACGGAGAAAGCTTAACCGACTTATTCGCTTTTTTAAAGCGTTTACCACTAAACACATCCATCCATTGGGCTTTTGAGTCAGCAGGGCCTTTTACTACTTGTTTTTCTTTGGACAGGTTTAAATAAAAAACCACCTCGGAATCCGGGACTTCATTCGATCGTTTCTTGAAAACAAGGACCTTTCCATCGTTGATCGATTCAACGTTCATGTAGGTTTCATTTCTATCGGCAGCAAGGCACTTGTTATATTGCTTTAGGGTGTTTAATGTGGTATAAAAACGTTCCAAGTCCATTTTACCCCAATTAATTTCATCTTTTTCAAAGAACAGCAAGCGACGATCTAAAGACGTTTCTTGTCCATTATAAATTAACGGCATTCCATTCAAGGCATAGGACAATACTGCCATAACGAAACGGGCATCTCCCATACGTTCCATTTCGGTGCCGTTCCAAGAGTTCTCGTCATGATTTGATGTAAAATACATTCGAATGGCATTTGAAGGGTAACTCTTATCCTTTTCCAGGTAACTTAAAATTTCCGAAGCCTCAGCTTTACCTTGAGCAATTTTATTCATGATGTGGTGAAATTCCCACCCGTAAGTCATATCAAAGGCTTGATGTTGATCTGCACCTTCTGATTCAGCCAACATAAACAAGGGCTTAACTGTTTCTAGCTCTTTTCTAGCCTGGATCCAAAAATCCATAGGAACCCACCCTGCTACATCGCAGCGAAACCCGTCAATATTACATTCTTGAACCCAATATTTCATCGAAGAAATCATCTCCTTCCTCATTTCTTGATTATCGTAATTCAAATCTGCCACATCCCACCAATCGGTACCGATGGTTGGTTGAACATTTCCTGTGGAGTCTAAGGTATACCAATCTTTGTGCCCTTGATCCAACCAAACATTGTCTGGAGAGGAGTGATTCGCTACCCAGTCGATGATTAAGCGCATCCCTTGATTGTGCGCACTATTAACTAAGTTTTTAAAATCGGAAAGTGTACCAAACTCCGGATTGATTCCTTTATAATCGCGCACAGCATAATAACTTCCAAGGCTTCCTTTTCTATTTTTCACACCGATGGGATTAATTGGCATTAGCCACAAAACATCAACCCCCATGGCTTTCAATCTTGGAAGAGCTTTCTGAACCTCGGCAAAGGTGCCTTCCTTAGAAAATTGTCGAACATTTACTTCATAAATAACAGAAGACGCGATGGGCGTGAGCGTGTTACTTGAGGTTAAGTTAGTTGTTGACTGCGCAAGGCCACTGCAGGTAAGTGCAAGACCAAGAAAAAAAGTATAAAACTTCATATTAAGCTTGTGTAATTTTATCGTTTAAAATGTACTTGAGGTGATAATTCACTAATCCTTCTACAGGTTTACGAATTACACTTGTTACCGAGATACCCAAAGACGCTGCTGCTCGATCCAAGGCTGACCTAAAAATCCCAGCTAAACTGCCAACAAAGTGAATATCCGCCTCCTTATAATTAGGATAACAACACACATGGACCTCCATGAAATGTTTAAATCCGGCCTCAATCATGGCTTGAAAATAGGGTTCGTCGCTGTGCTTGGCGATAAAAGGCATGAAAGAAGCAATGAATACATTGGCATTCGGTTCACGATACACTTTATCTACAATGGCATCTTTATCCAATGCATAAGTTGCTTCAAAATCTGTAGCAAGGTGCGCGGGCAACTGATGATACAAGTATGAGGAAAGTAATTTCTTTCCAAAATAACTGCCACTTCCTTCATCTCCTAAAATGTATCCCAAGGCAGGAACAACTTCAGAAACTTCCTTACCATCAAAATAGCAAGAGTTAGAACCGGTACCGATAATACAAGAAATCCCAGGCCGACCAAGGTAAGTTGAATACGCACAGGCAACTAAATCATGGTCCACATGAATTTTGGCATTACAAAACACCCGTTGTAATCCTTCGGTAACAATCGCATTCATTTTATCACTTGAACAACCTGCACCATAAAAATAAACTTCCGTAATTTCATAGGCCACCATCATCATGGGTGAATTCTTTTTTAACTCAGATTCAATTAAATCTGAAGAATGGAAATACGGGTTGAAGCCCATGGTGGAATAAAAACTTTGGTTATTTTTGTCATCTATTAAAACCCAATCGCTTTTGGTTGAACCGCTTTCTACTATAAAAATCATAAATTAATGTAAGGTTAATTCGCTCTTTGTGTCATTTTAACACTTTCAAATATACAAATTCCGATAAAAGTGAGAAAAGAAATCAAAAAAAACGCAGCACTTGAACTCAATCCGAATGTTTCGGTGGATTGCGTGATTTTTGGTTTTGACTTCGACAAGTTAAATGTATTGGTGATTAATCGTGATGGTGCAGCTGGTATTCAATGGGCCTTGCCCGGTAATTTAATTTATGACGACGAGCATTTAGACCAAGCCGCAAATCGTGTTTTGGAAGAGCTAACAGGCCTACAACACATTTATCTTGAACAAATTGGTGCATTTGGCGACCCCAACCGTATTTCAAAAGAATCAGACCGTTCCTGGTTACAATCGATACGTGCTCAACCTGAGGCACGTGTTATTACAGTTGCGTATTTTTCATTAGTAAAAATGGAAGACTATCAACCGCAACCCTCTTCGTTTGCAAAGTCTGCCGAGTGGATTCCTGTGAATGAAATCAAAGAATTAGCATTCGACCATTTTGACATTCTTCAATCAGCAAAATCAAGGTTGAAGCAAATGATAAAAATCCGACCGATTGGTTTTAATTTATTACCCGAAAAATTTACGCTGAGTCAACTGCATAAGCTTTACGAATCTATATTAGACAAGCCCTTAGATAAGCGAAATTTTAGGCGTAAAATCCAGAAACTGAACATTGTCATGTCGCTGGAAGAGAAACAAAGCGGCGTGCCGCATAAACCATCTCAACTTTTCATGTTTGACAAAGAACATTATTTGCAACTTACGCAGAATGGCTTTGATAATTTTGGATTTTAATACTCGCTGAGTCCCTATAAATATTCATTCAAAAGTCCTTAATATTCGACCGAAGTCGACGTACACTCATATTCATTTATATTTGTTAAGGCAAGGTTACTAAACATGTAACTTTTGCTTGAAACGAATTGTTTTAACTGAAACTGCAAGTTTGAAGAAAAGTGAATATACGTATGTGGTTCAATCACACCAGGTAAGTCTTTACCGGTTTGCATTGAATTTTCTAGGGTCCTCTGAGGATGCTAGAGATATCGTACAGGATGTTTTTGTAAAACTTTGGTTAAACGTCGATCGCATCGATCAGGATAAAGTTAAAAGTTGGTTGTTTACTTGTACGCACCATGCGATGCTCAACTTCATCAAACGAAGGGCTCGTATTGACTACATGCAATCCATTCAACTTCAGGGCGCGCCTCACATGGATACCCATGAATTTGAAAGTAACGAAATCATTGAACGTACGGTTGGTATGTTACCCCCTTTGCAAAAAAGTATTTTATTAATGCGTGACTTAGAAGGTTACTCCTATGAAGAAATTGGAGTAATGCTAAATCTAAGTCCTTCGCAGGTTAAGGTGTATTTGTTCAGAGCCAGGGTAAAAGTAAAAAATCAGTTAAAAACAGTTCATCATTTCGCTTGAGTTTACCGACGCATGAAAATATTGACCAGTGGCTTTTCGATCGAATCGAAGGCAACCTCTCGTTGGAGCAAGAGCAAGAATTAGATTTATTTCTCTTGTTGAATCCTTCCTATGAGAACGATTTACATGCATGGGAAAAATCTAAAGTTAATTTTCCAGCCATTGACCCTGCGTTCGTTGCTTCTATGCGTTTTGGTGTAAACGAGGTGGAAGAAGAGAAACGAAAAAAGCGACCTGTCGCGATGTGGTTATTTTCTTCAGCGGCAGCTATTGTATGCATTGGCTCGCTAATCTCCCTATATTTCGTTAAGCAACCATTTTCATCAACGCATCAACGTCAGGGTGCAAGAATAGCACAGCCGGAACACACAAATAAAAACAGCGCTAAGGTTGATCCTAAATATACACATAGTAACAAAAAGCAATCCTTAACGTATTCCAATGGAAATATGATTGCAAATCAAGAGAACGTTGTGGAAGTCATGTGGAATGGTTTGAAACCTATCCAACATACTGATTTTTCCAATTCATCTGCTGGTGCTGCCTTATCGTCATCAATCGTTTCGAATAATGAACATAAATTTGAAGAGATTAATGCCATAGCATTACGCTTAGCAAGACCCATCCTAACCCAAAGCACTGAAGGATTGGAATTATTAAATAATACAGATGCTAAAGAAATGGCGCCAACCAAACATCCATTAAAAATTCAGTTACCTGACCTTAAGTTAAGTCGTTCATCCGTTTTTGGAAAATACTTGCGAAAAGAGGTTGTAAGTGCTACACAAAAAGACCGTGTATACTTCATGCAAGAAAAGAGTCACTTAGATATTTCAGATGCTTTTGCAGGAAACCGTTCGCAAACCCGATTTCAAACAACTTCCACTGGCCGATGGATTGGTGGTTCAAACCAAAAATTGACCCAACAGCTATCCATTGATGGCTACTCAAGAAATTTAAAAAGCGGTTTCGGTACCGTTGCAAATTATACAGATTTTGGAAACGGGGCAATAAAAGACTGGAATATTCGATTAATATATTCCCCTAAAATTGCCGTGGGTAGATACCTTTCAATTGAACCTTCTATTTCGTATTTATTTGGACAAAAATCCATTAATTCTGCTAAAACTACCAGCCTTTCTAGCTTTGAATACACCACAAACTTCGTGCAGCAATTCAATTATGATTTAACGAAACCTATAGGACAACACTTATTATACAGAGATTTGAATATGGGGATGAATCTGAATTTAGGTCCTGTTTATCTTGGAATATCTACACAAAACTTATTAAAACATCAGGATAATATTCACACGAATAAGTTTGATACCATTACTCGAGCTAATCGAACCTCTACCCTATTTATAGGAACAGATTTTAGCGCTAAAAAAGGTGAAATCATGTTTTCACCCATGTTAAGTCATTCCGTGGGATTAACCAATAATTTAACCCAAATTGGTGCAACAATTCAAGTAAAAGGAATCGTTATAGGGGGTAATTATGGCTCAAATTCGTCCTTTGGAGCACTTGTTGGATACCAAGCTGAAAACTTTTCTTTTATCGCTCAAAGCCTTAAAACAAAGCCATTGACGAGTATTGAGCCATCATATATTCATCAATTAACCTTAAGAATTAACACGAACATTAGTCGAAAAACAAGACGTTATTTATATTTGTAACTATGAACATGAAAAAAATCATCTTTTTGGCCTTGCTGTCTTTAGTATCTGTTGATGTTTTGGCGCAAGACCCAACCTTCACACAGTTCTATGCGAATCCTATATATTTGAATCCTGCCCTTGCAGGTTCAACAGGCTGTCCACGAATAGCAATGAATTATAGAAATGAATGGCCTCAATTAACAGGAAATTACATCACCTATAGTTTAGCATACGACAGCTATGTTAAAAGCATTTCAGGTGGACTTGGATTTATTGCAACCCATGATCAACAGGGACGTGGAACCATTTCAACCACGATGGTAGGGGCGATTTATTCCTACAATTTAAGAGTGAATCGTAAATTCTCCATGATGTTTGGTGCTAGAGCAGCCTATTATCAAAAATACTTGGACTGGAGTAAATTGACCTTTGGAGATATGATTGATCCGCGAAGAGGATTCATTTATCAAACAGGTGATGTTCCAAGAGGGAATGGAAAAAGAGGCTATTTCGATGCTTCTGCAGGAATCGTAGGGTATACAGACATCTTCTATTTCGGATTAGCAGCTCATCACTTAAACACGCCAGATGAATCGATGATCCTTGGAACGAGTAAATTACCGATGCGATTAACGGGTCATGCAGGGGCAAATATTAAATTAGGTAGAAACAAATTTTCCAATTCTACTTCCATCATGCCTAACATCATTTATCAGTACCAAAATGGATTCCAAGAATTAAATATTGGTACGTATATCAAATATGAGAATTTCACCGCGGGAGCTTGGTACAGAAACCGTGATGCATTTATTCTTTGTTTAGGGATAACTACACCAAAATTCAAAATTGGTTATTCATATGACATTACCGTCTCTAAATTAGGGAATGGTGTTTCGGGGGGATCGCATGAAGTTTCTCTTGGCTTGAATTTGGCTTGTAAAAAGAAGGCTAAAAACTTCAGAAAAATTAGCTGTCCTTCCTTCTAAAAGGACTCGGAATCGAACACTTTCTTTCCACGCACATAAGTTGCCTTAGCGTAATTATCTGCAGGTATTTCTTTAACTGATATCTGTTTCGCGCAAATAAAAAACGTGGCTTCCATTCCTTGAATTAACATCCCACGTTCAGCTTCACTGAACGAAGCAAATTGGGGCCAAACCGTCATTCCTTTTAAGGCGGTATGTAAGTCTAATCCTTCTTCTAACAAAAAACCATTTTTAGGATAATCATTTTTATCCTTCCTGAATACAGCTGCCCTCAAGGTTAAAAATGGATTAATTTCTTCCACAGGGAAATCTGTTCCCAGCGCTAACATGCCAAATTGATTATACAAGGAACGGTATGCATAAGCCCCTTTCATTCGATTTTTTCCGAGTCTATTTTCCGCCCAATCCTGATCTGATGTTGCATGCGTAGGCTGAACTGATGGGAAAATAGCATAATCACCAAAAAAATGTAAATCTGCAGGATCAACTACCTGCGCATGTTCAATTCGCCACCTATGATCCGGATTTTGCTCAAAGGCACGTTTGTAAGCATTCAATACCAGCTGGTTTCCTCTATCGCCAATGGCATGGGTATTGAGCTGATAATTCAACGCTAAACAACGTTCTATCCACATAGACAAACCTTCTCCGCTTATTAGTTGAAGTCCTGTATGACCGTGTTGATCTGCATAGGGTGCTTTTAATAGCGCCCCGCTAGAGCCTAAAGCTCCATCCATATACAGTTTAAAACTACGCACACGTAGATTTTTTAACGAAATTGGTCCATTTCGTTTAGCAAACTGATAATTTTCCTCATTAGCGATAAGCATGGCATAAACATCCAAGGATAAGCGATTCTGTTGAACTAATCGTTTTAGCAAGTTAACCTGCCAGCCTAGCACCCCAGCCTCGTGCACCCCAGTGACGCCAAAAGCATAGAGTTTTTCTTGAATCTTCAACAACTCTTCCTCGTATTCCTTTTCAGAAAAATCATTCAATTTCGCTTCCGGAATCGACATATCGTTATCAATGAATAATCCGGTTTCAAAGGGATCGTTTATTCTTAACGACTTCGGCTGATCTAAGCCTATGATTAAGGCCTCATTAACCAATAACGCATGACCATCAATTCGATATAACGCAATGGGAATTTTAGGAAATGCCTTAGAAATTAAATCTTTGGTTGGCATACGATCATGTTTCCAACGCGTTTGGTCCCATCCTCTTCCAATGACAAAAGAATGTTTCTTGTTTTTCAGGTAGTCCTTAATTCGATCCACCACCTCTTCCATGGACTTACAATCGGTTAAATCAACGCCAAGGTTTTGCTTAGCCAATGAAAACATGTGCGTGTGAGCATCAGTAAATCCGGGGTATACATCTCGCTGCTCTGCATCTTGAATATCGTCTGCCCTATATTTATTCAAAATTTGACGTTCAGGACCAACCTCAACAATTTTACCATCTTTGATTGCCATAGCATCCTCAACGGTATTTTGATCATCCATGCAATGAATTTTTGCATTATGTACAATCAAATCAACCTGTTTACCCTTCATGCAAGAAACACATACAACAAGTACAAGTCCGAACCAATAATTTTTCATGAAATCAATATTAAAAAGGTAAGCCTATCCCAAAATGAAGTGCTGGCATAAAGGGTTTAGGCATTTTGCTTTTGGCAGCTTCAAGCTGTTTATCGAGTGTTCCCGAAATATTGTAATACTGAACTCCTTCCAAATAGTAAGGCGTACGTTCTTGAAATACCCAACGAGCGTTATCTGGAAGAGAAGGATTGTATAGTGGAAATCCGATATCAAAACGAACTAAGAAAAAATCTAAATCTATACGCAAACCCGTCCCTAGGGTTAAGGCAACTTGTTTAAAGAACTGCGCTGAAATTTCTGCCCCCGCTCGATCATCATCCGCTTTTGTTGTCCAAATATTGCCAAAATCAGCAAAAACAACAGATTTCAGCATTTGACTCATAGAGAATCTGAATTCCACTGCGCCCCCCATACGGATATCCCCAATTTGTGTTGCTGTCCCTGTAGAATCAAGATAGCTTTTATAAATCCCTGGACCGAGCATACGGGCTTTCCAACCTCTATTATCATTCGCTCCTCCCGCAAAGAAGCTATAATCGTAGGGCATAGAGGTGGTAGAGTTCCCGTAAGGCACACCAACACCAGCCATCAATTTACCTGCTAATTGGTATTTGGAATTGAACCGCTTAGTTAAAATCAATAAGTTGTCTGCTCTAGCAAATTGTGCGAAAACATTACCATAAAACGTGTGTTGTCCACCGCTTATCGTGTCCTTATTTGCAGTTAACCAACTCAGGGTACTTCCTGCAAGCGTAATTGAAGAAGTAAAATTGATGTCGATATTCGATTTTCTTACGGCATGTCCTTTATCTGCCGCAAAATCCTTGTTGATGTTAGAGTACTCAAATTGAAGTTTAAAATCTTCCCAAATCAATTGATTACTGTATGAGTTTCTAAGAAACAAGTCGCTCATGCTATTGATTTGAGATTGGAATTCATCAGAATTCTCAAAATTTACAAACTTTATGGTTGAGACAAAGGGTAATCCAATGGTAAAAACTTGGGTTTTATCTACCCTCCATCTCCAGGTATAATTCATTTGAAATACGCGTCTTGTAAAAATATCTCGCCGCTCGAAGTTAAGCCCTGCCCCAATGATCGTGGTAGGTTTCTGCCGTTTAGAAAGCACCCAAACCGGCACAGGAATTAGCCCCGGGATTTCTAGTTTGACATTTGGACCAAACTCAAGGGTATTAAAGGCTCTACCCCCACTGGTACCGTCATCAAACACGATGGGTTGCGATTCGAATCCACCCCCTACGGACAAGGTTAGTTTCTCTCCACCACGAAACAAATTGTTATTAATATAATTCATAGAAGCATTAACTCCAAGCAAACCAAAGGAAGAGGTAAATCGCGGTTCAAACGAAAAAGATTGTTTTTTTGCTTGAACCAGGTAATAGTGAACATCTACTTGATTCTTTCCAGAAACCTCTTTAAAAACTGGTTTTATAGTTGAGAATAAGTTTAATTGACTTAAATACTGATAACTGCGCTCCAAATATTTTTCTTTGAAGTAATTTGTCGGTTCCAAATAATTTTGCAATTCAAGTAAATGGGGTTTTACACCGGGTTTATTCCCGTTATATTGTACATCGACCATCCGAAAGGGATTGAGGTCATGCTTGGTAAGCTTAAAACGCTTAATCGCATTTTTATCGCATTTCAATTTCCTGTATTCCAAACGTTCTGCCGTATTTAGGAATCCCGGTTCAAATTCATCTATTTCATTTGTTAATCCTCGGGAAAGCAAATAATGCTTAAACGACCCTTTGACACGATTGCTATCGCTTAAATGAAAAATCACTCGATTAACATAGTAATTTTTAAACGATGTTACGATGAAACTATCTTCAATACTGGGATGAGGTACACTTCGAGGTAAAAATTCAATCCCTAAGGTAACCGTTTTGTTCCTTGCATTGGTATCTGCTAAAAAACGTAGATTCGATCCTAAGAAACCAAATAAAGCCATATCCCTCATTTCCCGGGCAACTAACTCACTGTGCTGACTTAATAAATCTTCGTCCAGCGTTTTCATTTTTAACGGATGTTCCCCATTGCTTTTCTCAATTCGATTAACATAGGCTTTATATACATTGACCACCTTGTCTGGTCCTTTGAGATAAATCGAATCGATAATAAAAGGCTTTCCTGCATTTATTTGGTAGACGACTTTTGCTTTTCTTTTAACACTATCAATGATGATTTTTGATTGAATATCACTTTCGTAATATCCCTTTCTTTTCAAAAGGATGCCTATCTGTTCAATTGATTTTACATATAAGTTTGTATCAAACACAACTGGTTTTTCACCGTATTTATATTTCAACCATTCCCTTAAAAACCTTCTGGGATGTTCCAAATCTTTCATCGGAATTATCTTTTCGGTATAAAAATCTCTTCCTTTTGATCTTGCCTTTTTTATACGTTTATCATTAATTCGATCCATTTTATCCATCGCTTCCTGATTCGAAGCAATAAGCTTTAAATTTTTGTTTTGACGTTTCTTCGCTACCTTCGAAGAATCTACGGCATTAAAAATAGCAAGACGCACGGGAACTCCTAACAATGTTTGATTCGGTTGCTGCCTAATTACCCCTTCTAAATCATCTTCTGCCAAAGATCCACTCGTTTTTTGTAATTTCACCTCGTTTTCATGCAACAAATAATACCCAGATGGAACATTTTTTGCAATCCGACAACTCGATAGCACATTTAAAATCAATATGGTAAAAAGGATTACTTTCTTCATTATTTAAAGCAAAATTAAGAAATTCAAGCAATGGAAAAGCTTACTTCAGCAGATATTAAATGGATTCGATCACTACACGACAAAACTAACCGAAAGGATACGGGTTGTTTTATTATCGAGGGAAGCAAGCTAGTATCTGAATCCTTACATCAGCATCAGTTCGAACCGATCATGATCGTTTTTGATTCAACAATAAGTGGCGATTCGCTATCTCATGCAACATGTCCTGTAAAACATTGTTCTCCGTCTGAAATGCAGCGCATTTCATCCCTGAAGAATCACAATGGAATATTAGCCATACTTAGGATGACAAAAACAAAACAATTGGTTAAAAAGGGTCGAACAATTTGCCTCGATAATATTCAAGATCCTGGCAATTTAGGCACAATAATTCGGATTGCTGATTGGTTTGGAATCGAACAAATTGTAGCATCTGAGCAAACGGCGGATTGTTACAATCCTAAAACAATTCAAGCTACCATGGGTAGTATTTTTCGGGTCCCAATTTTTTATAAAAACCTTAGCGAATACTTACAAGGAATTAAAACTCCCATTTACGGTGCCGTAATGAATGGCACTCCCATTCAAGAAATAACTATGGAAACTGAAGGTATTTTAGTCATCGGAAATGAAGGAAAAGGAATATCCGAAGAGGTCATGCCCTACCTGAGTCAACGCGTATCAATCCCTCGCGTTGGTGGTGCCGAATCCTTAAATGCGGCTGTAGCTTGCGGAATTTTAGCAGCAAAATGGAATAGATTATAAATAAGTGATGGGATTTCACTAAAAGGAACGTAAATTTGCGCTTTTACCCCCTGCATGATTGATACCGACCTTTACGAGGCCAAGCGACTATACCCTTTTCAAGAAGAAACTGTCAAACAAGTACTTGACGAGTTTAGAACCAATGAGCATCCGTTTAATTTGCTGTATCAGCTACCTACAGGTGGCGGAAAAACAGTGATTTTTTCGGCCATTGCTAAGCAATATTTGCAAGAATGGGGCAAGCGAGTATTAATTCTAACCCACCGAATTGAGCTTTCCGTTCAAACATCTCATCAATTATTAGCCATTGGTGTAAAAAATAAAATCATTAATTCTGAGGTCAAAACGATTGAAGATCAGTTAGATTGCGATTGTTATATTGCTATGGTTGAGACCTTAAATAATCGCTTACAAGACAACCAAGATTTTATTGAAAATGTAGGATTAGTAATCGTTGATGAAGCGCATTATAACTCTTTCAGGAAGATCTTTCAATACTATGGAAATAGCAGCATCCTTGGTGTAACGGCGACACCACTGAGTAGCAATAAAACCTTACCATTAAAAGATCATTACCATAAATTGATTACAGGCGAAAGTATTGCTGGATTGATTAAAATGGGTTATTTAGCCGATGCAGATACTTATAACTACGATGTAAACCTTCACGGGTTAAAAATTGGGAATAACGGTGACTTTACCATTTCAAGTTCGGATGTGGTCTACAGTAATTTTTTCATGCAAGAAAAGCTACTTTTTGCATACGAAGAAGTTGCACTTGGAACGAAAACATTAATTTTCAATGCAGGTATAGAAACTTCTATCCATGTATTCGAACTATTTAAAAAACATAAGTATAAGGTAAAACACTTGGATTCTACCTTTAGTGATAAAGACCGTAAAGACACCTTGAAATGGTTTAAAGAAACACCGGATGCGATTCTAACATCGGTTGGGATTTTAACCACTGGCTTTGATGAACCCTCGGTACAGACCATCATTCTGAATCGTGCAACGCGCTCCCTTACCTTATATCATCAAATGATTGGAAGGGGTTCTCGAAGTATTCCGGGAAAAACCAACTTTCAAGTAATCGACTTAGGGAATAACGTTAGAAGATTTGGATATTGGCAAGATCATATTAACTGGCAAGATGCCTTTCGTTTTCCGGACCGCTTTTTGGAATCTCGAATTTCAGAACTTGAAGATTTAGAATTTGAAATTGAATACGAATTCTCAAAGGGAATGGAAAAGTATTTTGATGTAGAAATCCTCACAGCCTTCAATATAAAGGAGAATTATTACGAATGCCTAGATGCTGGAATCAAAGGAAAGCTCGCCATTGAGAATTCAATGAATAACCACTTCGAAGCAATCGTAAAGAAAGCTAACACGCTCACGGAAGGATTTAGATGCATGGAATTGTTGCAAGAGCACATTGAGCATCGACTGAAGAATTATACCCGCTGTATCTCAAAGTCCACCGACAATTATTTAAAGTATTTAATGGAGACCTACAATCGGCAATTAAGTCAAAAGCTACGAATGCAGCTTGATGATTAAAATTGCTTAAATTTAGAAGATGAAAGCGTTTTATTTATTACTATTGCTCTGCCTTGCCTTTGTAAATAATGGCTGGTCTCAACGATCGAAATTCAAGGTATATTTCAATACTGTTCAGTTTTATGAACCTTCGATAGGTAATTACCTAGAATTGCATTTCCAGTTTGATGCGAAACACACTAAATTCCTTGCAAAGGACAATGGATTACAAGCAACCACATACTTGAAAATCGAAATTAAGGATAGTTTAAACAAAGTGTTTTTCACAGATGAATACTTATTAAATTCTCCTGTTTTCAAAGACAGTACGGTTGAAGATTTTTTTGAACTGCGACGGATTCCCTTAGCCAAAGGCTTGTATCAAATCAACTTAACCTTATCCGATTGGAATGTGAAAAATTCTGAAATTAGAGGGAGTCAATTGTTAGAAGTAACAGACTTGGCTAAAACACAAACAATTTCTCAAGTGGAGGCCATTGATTATGCGATTGCCGATACAAGCACCGGTGTGTTTCAAAAAAATGGATTTCTTATTATTCCGAAGCTTAATGCTTATTACGGCACCATGTTAAATACCTTGCCTGTATATTTCGAACTGTATAATGCGAACAAGAGTCAATCGCGATATTTCATTGAAGAGGCGCTAATAGATACCGAAAATCAACGGGAACTTTTCTCCTATCATAAATCTTCGGAACTCACGGAACGCGACCAAGTTGTCCCTATGATTAAACGAATTGATATTTCAACCCTTGCCAGCGGTGCCTACGCCTATTCCGTTTCCCTTACCAATGAAAAAGATAGTATTTTGTATTCCTCTGAGTACTTTTTTGAACGCGGAAACATCACCTTAGATGATACCATCAATTACGCGAACACCATTCTTGACCCTAATTTCCAGCAATCACTACCCGATGACAGCTTGCATTTTTACTTGGGAAGCTTACTACCTATTGTAAAAACCTCAGAAAATAAGAACATTAGAAACTTATTAAAATCCAAAGACTTTAGTAGCATTCGTAAGTATTTTCAAGCGTTTTGGAATTCAACTTCTCCTGGTGATGCAACCTATGCTTGGCTTAAGTACAAACAGCAGGTACAATACGTTCAAGGGCTTTACAAAACTAATTTTCAACCGGGATATGAAACCGACCGAGGCCGAGTGTACTTGCAATATGGAGCACCAAGTTCTGTAAATGCTCGCGAAGATTCACCTTCGGAATACCCTTATGAAATATGGTTTTACAACAAAATAGGTAAATTCAGCAACCGACGGTTTATCTTTTACAACCCTGACCTCACCAATAACGCTTATCGCTTATTGCACAGTGATTTAGTGGGCGAAGTAAAGAATCCAGGCTGGTCGCAAATCCTTTCAAAACGCAACACGATAAACGGAACAGTAGACGACCCCAACCTTTTTAACGAGCGGCATTGGGGACAAAACAGTAACGACCTTTTCCGACAGTATTAGTCATGAAAACGCTTGCAATTGTAATTCTCAATTATAACGGGAAGAAGCACCTTGAGACCTATTTGCCCTCAGTAGTTGAATGCAGTGACGGTCACGATGTTATGGTTATCGACAATGGATCCTTGGATGATTCCATTCATTTCATTAGTCTTAAATTCCCTACCGTTCAGCTCATACAATTAAAGGAAAATGTAGGATTCGCTCAAGGGTATAATGATGGATTAGAACGAATTAAAGGAAAGTACGAACATTACCTCTTGTTAAATTCGGACGTAGAGGTTTCTCCGGGATACCTCTCCCCGCTCCTTTCCCGAATCGCTGCGCCAACCATTGCGGCAGTTCAACCCAAGATATTAAGCCATGTAAACAAGACACGATTTGAGCATGCTGGTGCTAGCGGTGGTTTTATCGATAAAAGAGGTTTTCCTTTTTGTCGCGGTCGAATTTTTGATGAATGCGAAACAGACAACGGACAATACAATGAGGCCATGCCAGTATTTTGGGCGAGTGGTGCCTGTTTACTTATCAAGTCTTCTCTATTTCATGAAGTAGATGGATTTGATGGTAGGTTTTTCGCCCACATGGAAGAAATCGATTTATGTTGGCGCTTACAACATCAAGGACATCAAATATGGGTTGAACCAAGTAGTACAGTTTATCATTTAGGTGGTGGAACGCTTTCCTATGAATCAAAGACCAAAGTATTGCTGAATTTTCGCAACAACCTGTACATGTTGGCTAAAAATGAAACGGGCTTTTGGCAGGGTAAAATTTTCATCCGAATGCTTTGGGATGGGCTTGCTGCAATTCAGTTTATACTCAAAGGAAAGCCTTCATTACTATACCAAGTGCTAAAAGCACATCTAGCATTCTACACGTCTTTACCTCGATTAATTTCGCAACGTACGAACAAAAAAAATGCGACGCTTGGTCGGTATAAAGGCAACATTGTGATTGATTATTTCTTAAAGAAAAAAAACAAGTATTCAGACCTTACCCTATGAAAAACAAGATATTAGGTTTTATAATTTTTATTCCGATCCTACTTAGTGCACAAGTTAATGAGTTGAAGAAAGCGAGTGATCGCGCTCATTCTTTAATTAATCCCCTTCGAAACGTTGATCCGAACCTACTCAGTTATGTCAATCCCTTTATTGGAACTGGCGGACATGGGCACACCTTTCCAGGCGCAACAGTTCCGTTCGGGATGGTGCAATTGAGTCCGGATACGCGCATGGAAGGTTGGGATGGTTGCGGTGGCTATCACTACTCAGACTCCATCATTCATGGGTTTAGTCATACCCATTTAAGTGGGACTGGCGTTCCTGATTATGCGGATTTATTGGTGACTCCGGTTTGTGGCAACTATCCGGCGGTTCCTTCCTATCTTCCATCCTATCTATCCAAAGCAAGCTATGGCTCAAGATTCAATCATAAAAACGAAAGGGCTACTCCTGGACTATACGAGGTACACTTAATTGATGGGAATATTGATGTAACACTAAGCGCAACACAACGCACAGGGATTCATAAATATACATTCAAAGGAAAAGGAAAGCGCTACATCGTATTGGATTTAGATTATCGCGATAAGGTACTTGATGCGGGCTTTTCCATCAATGGCAACCAAGAGATTAGCGGTTATCGTAAATCTGAAGGCTGGGCAAAACTACAGTACTTTTACTTCGCGCTAAATTCCTCTATCCCTTTTACCAAGGCAGAAGAAATTACAGCAGAGGGACAACATCGACTGGTTCTTCACTTTGACAAAAAGGTAACGCAAATTGAATTACGTGTTGGCATCTCGGCGGTGGACGAAGAAGGTGCGAGAAAAAATCTCTTGCATGAAACGGATGGATTAGGGTTTGAAAAACTAATGACTAATGCTAAAAATTCTTGGCAAATAGAGTTATCTAAAATTCAAGTGGAATCGAATAATCTTACTCAAAAAACCATATTCTACACGGCGCTTTACCACACCATGATGGCACCCAATATCTTTTCCGATGTGGATGGAAGATACCGCGGACGAGACTTTCAAATTCACACGATTGATCAGAAAGTGCCTCAATATACGGTATTTTCTTTGTGGGACACCTATCGCGCTACGCACCCCTTGTTTACGATCATTGATCAGAAACGAACGAATGCATTTATAAAAACTTTTTTACGACAATTTAACGAAGGAAAAGACCTTCCAGTATGGGAATTAGCTGCGAACGAAACGGAGTGTATGATTGGATTCCACAGTGCCTCGGTGATTTCAGATGCCTATGTTAAAGGTATTAGAGATTATTCAGCGGAAGATGCCTTAAATGCCATGGTTTACACGTCAAATCTGAACGAATTTGGAAAGACCTTATTTCGAGATTATGGACTAATATCATCGGATTGGGAATCTGAATCCGTATCAAAATCGCTCGAATATGCCTACGATCATTGGTGTATTGCTCAAATGGCACGTGCAATGAATAAGCAAGAACTTGCCGCAACACACGATCAACTTGGATTGAATTTCATCAATCATTATGATCCGAAAACTAAGTTTATGCGTTCAAGGCGTGGTGCGCAATGGGTATCCCCATTTGATCCAACTGAAGTGAATTTCAACTACACGGAAGCAAACAGCTGGCAATATTCGCTGTATGCGCCGCATCAGCCGCATATTCTTACCCATCTTTTGGGTGGAAAGAACGAACTTTCCAAATGGTTAGATAACTTATTCTCGACATCCAGCAGTTTATCAGGACGCGAACAGGCGGACATCACTGGATTAATTGGTCAGTACGCCCATGGCAATGAACCGTCGCATCACATGGCCTATTTATACAATTATTCTTCAACCCCATGGAAGACTTCATTTTTTGTGGATTCTATTCAGCGATCGATGTATCATAACGCGCCAGATGGTTTAGCAGGTAATGAAGA
This sequence comes from Crocinitomicaceae bacterium, assembly GCA_044353585.1. Taxonomy (GTDB): domain Bacteria; phylum Bacteroidota; class Bacteroidia; order Flavobacteriales_D; family Crocinitomicaceae; genus UBA952. Next base: position 147,139 of record JBILBR010000004.1, read on the forward strand.
TTGTGGTCAGATGAGTGCATGGTATGTACTTTCTGCATTAGGGTTTTATCCAATTGCTCCCGGTAGTACGCGTTATGAAATTGGGCATCCACTATTTGACAAGGCAAGTATCAGATTAGAAAACGGTAAATCGATTGCAATTAAACGCAGCGGAGGATCCGGAAAATACATCCGTGCGGTGCGCTACAACGGGACTGAAATTTCTTACATCGACCAAGCGCAGCTTATGCAAGGCGGAGAACTTGAATTTGAAATGCAAGATGAACCCAATTCTTCCTTGAAATTTATTGATATACCGATGAACATTCCTGGTCAATTTATCCCGGTTCCATTTATAAATACGGCAAATAGAATATTCAACGACTCTATTTCAATTGAAATGGGAATGGTAATAATACCTGGTCAAAATCAAGGCATCGAATACGCGATCGAAGAGAATCAACTCATGGGTAAATGGCAAGCATATACCCTTCCATTTACGCTGAAGAAATCGGCCAAAGTACATGTTCGTGGATTCAATAAAAACGGAAAGGAACTGAGTTATTCAGCAACCCTTAGTTCAACGTTCACCAAAACAGATGCTACCTCTCAACTCGAACTTCAAACCGCCTATGCCCCCTCTTACGCAGCAGCAGGACCAAATACCCTAATCGATAAAATCCGAGGCAGTAATGACTTTAGAACTGGGGATTGGCAAGGATTTCAAGGAAAGGACGTGATTGCTATCGTATCGTTTAAAGATGCCCGAACGATAAATTCACTCGGTGCGTCTTGGCTAAAAGACCTTAACTCATGGATTTTTGAACCAAGTCAGCTTGTCATAGAAACTTCTAATGACGGGATAACTTACCGACCTGCAGCGGAATTCGTTATACGAACGGCCACGAAAGAAACGGAAGAAAAAGGACTAGGAAGCGTGGTTAAATCCGTAGTTATTGAAAACGTAAAAAACATTCGATATACCATTCGCAATCAAGGTGTTTGTCCGAATTGGCATTTAGGCGCTGGCAACCCAACATGGATCTTTTTAGATGAGTTGATTTTTGATTAAATTTATGCAATGAAATCATTCTACCTAGTACTTTTCACTCTGCTCCTTGCATTTCAGGCGAGTGCGCAATTGGATACCTTATTTTGGTTTGTTGCACCGGAAGTGGCTCAAAGTCATGGGGATCGTCCGATTGTGTTCCGATTCGCTACGCTTGCAACTCCAGCAACGATTACCATTTCACAACCTGCAAATCCTGGATTCCCCCCTCAAGTCATCAATTTAGGGGCGAATGCTGCACAAACGTTAGATCTCACGCCTTGGATTGATATTATTGAGAATAAACCCGCGAATTCTGTATTGAATTATGGGTTTAAAATCAAAGCAACAGCGCCCATTATGGCGTATTATGAAGTAGTTACTTCATGTAATTGTAATCCAGATATTTTTGCATTAAAAGGTAAAAACGCCCTTGGAACCAATTTTATCATCAGCGCTCAAACCTTTTTGACCAATGCCAACTATGCTCGGTCAGGGTTTGATATTGTGGCCACTCAAAGCAATACATCCATTACCATCGTACCATCCAATGATATTGTAGGACATCCCGCTGGAATACCATTTACTATCGTATTAAACCAAGGGGAAACCTTTAGTGCGGAGGCATCGAATATCGCAGGAAACTTACACCTTTCGGGCTCTACCGTAATTGCCAATAAACCCATTGCCATTACGATTAAAGATGATTCGATGTCGGGTGCACCTTATGGTGGCTGTGCCGATTTAATGGGGGATCAAACCATTCCTGTCCCTGTTACAGGAAAAGAATATGTAACACTTAAAGGATATTTGAATGGACCAGATAAGGTGTATGTGGTAGCCACTCAGAATAACACGCAACTTACTATAGATGGGGTGAATGTAGGAACCCTAAATGCTACGAATCTTTATGTGCATACCCAATCCAACCCAACGGCCTACATTCAAGCAGATAAACCAGTATACGTGTTACATACTACAGGATTTGGTTGCGAGGTAGGTGGCGCGATTGTTCCTCCCGTTGTTTGTACGGGTTCAAATACGGTGGCTTTTGTTCGTTCTACGAATGAGTTTTTTGCGATGAATATTCTAGTGCCTGCGGGCGGAGAAAATTCATTTACCTTAAATGGTTCACCAGCGAATGTTGGTCCTGGCATTTTTCAACCCGTACCGGGAACCAATAACAATTGGATGTATGCGCAATTGGACGGTAGTGGATTTATTGGCGTTCAAGCCGCAAGTCGTTTAGAAAATCCAAGTGCCAAATTTCATCTTGGAGTTATACATGGTGGAGCAAATTCAGGTTGTCGTTATGGTTACTTCTCTGACTTTGCAGCCTATAAATATGAAATTGATGCTGCCAACGACCTTCTATGCAGTGGAGATACCTTAATGCTTGCCACCGATTCCTTACCCGGCGCCACGTACAATTGGACCGGACCCCTCGGAATTAATAGTAATGGTGCTTCGTTAACCTTATATGGCGTTGTTCCTGCGCAATCGGGAAATTACATCATCTCAGGATATAGCCCTGGCGCATGTGAATTAATTCCAGACACGGTTGCCATTACGATAATATCAACTCCAAATACCCCAATAATCACAACAAATTCGCCCTTGTGTTTAGGTGACACGCTGCTGGCTGAAACCACCTTAAATGGTGCATTTACGTATCACTGGAATTTCAATAATGGTACTGTAGCGATTAATGATTCCCTGACTATTCAAGGATTACAACCAGGATATTATCCCATTGAACTTTATTCCAATTTAGGTGCTTGTATTTCCCCAACCGCCGTTGATACCATTCACGTGTTAAGCGCACCGCAAATATCACATCAAGGCCCGATTGAAGTGTGTGGACCAACAATCAATTTCACTAGCGCTACCCAAACAGACCCTTCCGACCCCGTTCAGTCGATTACATGGTATAATCAACAGGGTATTGTAGGAAATTCAGGAAACCCTATTGATGTGAACGCAAGCGCCGGAGCATACAGTGTAGAAACGTTTTGGGTAGCGTTGCTCACTGCTAATAATTGCTTTAGTTCTGACACGTTTAACATTACCTTTCACCCTATCCCTTCGGTTAGCTTGAGCGCAAATCCGCTGTGCGACGGAGAAAGTGCGCAATTTTCAAGTCAATTAACCTGGATCAGCAATCCTCCACCAACTCCAACTGTTGTTTACGGTATGAATTTTGGCGATGGTCAAAATGCGGCTGTTTCAAACGCTTCTCATAGTTATGATAGCACAGGTGCATATCAAGTCATTTTAACCGTAAGTAGCGACGAAGGATGTACGAATGCGGATACGATCAACGTAACCATCGTTGCCGTACCAACGATTACTCCTTCCGTGCAGACTGCATGTGGTCAGCAAGGCACGTTCGACGTTGGGCTCACCTTGGGCAATTATACGTTTAACCAATTGACTTGGAACATACCGGGCGTTGGCGACTTCTCCTTTCCTAGTTTTACTCATGCCTTTATAAACCCGGGAGCTTATGTGGCAAGCATCACATTGGAAGGCACCAATGGCTGCGATTTTAGTGAGACATTGCCGTTTACTATTCTACCTTCGGTAACCATAGATAATCTAAATATTCCCAACGTAATTACGCCAAATGAAGACTTGGTGAATGATCAATTAATCCTCGACAACTTATTTGTTGATTGCACGAGCTTTGATTTGATTATTATTAACCGATGGGGAAATGTGGTATATGAGATGACTAATACAAGTGCTCCTTTCAGTGGAAAAGATCTTAACGGAAAGGACCTTGAGGCAGGCGTATATTTCTACAAGCTCACCACCAACGACAACAAGGTAGTTTCGGGTCACATCACTGTGATACGGTAATCGTAAAAGTTTATTAATAAAGCTTACCTGCTCTTAATTTTTAGAATTTCAGATGAAAGGGTTGGAATGTTATTCTGTATTATCCCCCAAATCATTTCCGGTTCTATGGAATCATAGGCATGTGAAATCAAATTCCTTAAACCAATAATGTTCTTCACAGAGGTAATTTCTATTGTTGGTTCAATCTCTAATATTTTGCGGACGGCCTCACCAATAATTTCTAAATTCCTTTCAGCAGCTCTTCTTAAAATCATATCAGATTTAAATGCTGAAAAATCATTATTTGCTTTCAATTTAATCGATTCAATTTCAGAAATAACGCTCTCAATATCAAGTATATATTTAAGGATATTAAGCTGCATATAATGCTACTTTTGAACGATTGATTTCTTGCATAAGAATTGGGTTTGTTAGTGATTTTCGTGATACTAAATCAACAGATTTACCCAATAACGCTTCAAGTTTTTCAAGTAATGAAAAATAATTATCAGCATATTCCAATACCTCTAAATCTTCAGAGAATTCGACTAATAAATCGATGTCGCTATGTTCCTTCATGGTTTCATTAGCAGCTGAACCAAACAATGCAATCGATGATACCTGATGCAATTTGCAAAGTAAAATAATGTCACTTAAACGGTCCTGAATATACTGTGTCATAGCAGTCAAATATACTTATTTTCTAGTGAAACATAACAACAAGGTAGTTTCTAGTCACATCACCGTGATACGGAAAGTAATTTAAATCGCAACCAGTTCATAGTTTGTGCTTCGACCGCCTCCTTCTTCTTGACGCAATATCCCTTTATCCATTAAATCTTTGATATCTCGGAGTGCAGTATCTGCGGAGCATTTGGTGATTTTCGCCCATTTTGAAGATTTTAATTTGCCGTCAAAATTTTCAAATAATTTGTTCAACATTTTCCGTTGCCGCTCGTTCAGTTCGGTATGCTCGTGTATTTTCCAAAACTCATGCTTTTTTAACACCATATCCAACGATTCTTGCGAACTCAACAGGGCATTTTTTAGGCACATCAAAAACCAGTGCATCCATTCAGTAATATCGCCCTTACTGTACTGGACCTTTTGCAACATTGCATAATAGTGTTTTCGTTCCAGCATAATCTGACTCGACATGCTATAGAATCGATCGGGGGTGTTGTCTGCGCGCGCTAAGAGCAAATCCGATATTGCTCGTGCTATTCTGCCGTTCCCATCATCAAAAGGGTGAATGATAATAAACCAAAAGTTGGCAAGAGCCGATTTGATCACAGGATCTAATCCTTGATCCGTATTTAGCCATGCCAGAAAGGTATCCATTTCAGCTTTAACATTGACGGCTGGAACCGCCAAATAGTGTACGCGTTCTTTACCTAAGGCCCCCGAAACAATTTGCATTTCTCCGGTTCGATAACACCCTACATCTATTTTAAGCATGCCACTGTAGCCAGTTGGGAATAAAGCCGCATGCCAAGCGAATAAGCGTTCATGTGTAAGGAGATTTTGATAATTCTGAGCAGCATCTAACATCATTTCAACCACCCCATCCACATTTCGCTGAACAGGTAAATAGCCGCCAACGTTGATTCCGAGCCGTTTAGCTATGGAAGAGCGTACGTGTTCATATGCTAAGTGTTCACCTTCGATTTCTGAGGTTTTGAGGACATCTAAGGTCATGGTAGCCAAGGAGGCCTGTTCTTTGGTAGAAAACCCAAGCATGTTCATTTGAGCGAATAAGCGACCTTGCAAGTTACGCACCTCACCGAACAAGGCACTAATTTCCCTTTCTCTCCAGTAAAATTGAGGCCAATTTGAATATTCGTAGATGTATTTTTGCATGTTGAATTCACATTATGCGGTAAATATATTAATTATTCGCCGCATATTTGCGGACATTAACATATTTTTTCACCGCAAAACAAAAGGAAAACGGATTCGATAGAGTGGTAGTCCATTAGAGTAAATCCGTTATCTTGTATAATCAATAGATTTGCACATCAACCCAAAATCCTATCTCTAGAACTTTTTCAAATGTCCAATAGTGAGAGGTTATTGGCATTAATCTCATTGAGTGATTTCAGCTATTGGTTAACAGCCCAACATTTAAATTTTTCAAGCACCGTGATCTGTTCATTGGTCAGTTCTTTAAATGAAATATCAATTGTATAATGCTTATATATCGGGTTGATCAGGCTAATATCTACTTCTCCTTTGACAAGTTGTTTAAATGTTGTTTGGTCTGGCTTATATGTTTCAAGACCATTAAAAATGTTATTTGTCGTTTCAATGTCTGTTGTCAGCATAATTGGAGCATAGAAAACGTTGAAACCAAAATCTAGTCTTCGAACCATTACAAGGTAGTTATCGAACACATAAAGGTCGCATCGATTGATTGGATAGATATAGGTTTTAAGGTCGCTAGATTCAGTATAACGAAGTTTAATGTGTTGAAAAATGACCGGATTTAACCCACTTGATTGTCCAATAAATTCATCTATTGCTAACAGGGCCCGCTTGTTGTGAAACATCAGGATTATTGAAAAACCCACCAAAGCGATAAAAATGACTGCTGCAAAAAATATCAAGATATTTAAGATGGGCATTTATTTATCTGTTGTTAATTGTCCATTTTTTGTTCGTTATTTTTATTGGTAGGTCCTACATCCACAAACCGCCATTCACGGAGAGCACCTGGCCAGTAATGGAATTGGACTCCTCGGAAAGAAGCAGTTCTACCATCTTAATAATCCCTTCAGTGTCACTGAGTTTCGCGATGGGCGTTCTAGCTATGATTTGTTCGCGCATAGCCGCTGGTATTTCCCGAATCATACCTTCATCCATGTATCCTGGAGAAATGCAATTGACCGTAATGCCATTCGATGCTAATTCTGAAGCCATGGTCCGTGTTAATCCAAACAAGGCACTTTTCGATGCCGAATACGCCGCAGTTCCTGGAATACCAGTTTGTGCTACAATCGAAGAAAAGAAGACAATTCGACCCCACCCCTTGCTTCGCATCGCCGGAATGAGCTGTTGAGATATAAAAAATGGCGCTTCGTAATTAATTGCATTCACTTTCCGGAATTCCTCTGCGCTTATCTTCCATGAAATGCCGGCACTGGGGATTCCAGCACAATGTAATACCACATCACAATCCCCCGCAACGTGCGTAAGTTGACCAATGCCCGTTTCCGTTGAAATATCAGCAGCTACCGCAGTAATCTGTTCAGGAAATAGTCCACCCAAATCAGAAATGGCCCCCATGTGTTGGTTACCGTGTAGGACCACACGATACCCCTTCGATATCATCGCTTTTGCAAGACGCATTCCAATTCCGCCACTTGCTCCTGTAATTAATACTGACTTTGTCATTAACCGAATTTACGTTTTGCCAACCAAGCCAAAGGCTTAGCCAGCGAATTCTTAATCAAAAGTAGGTATTCTACATCCCTTGCACCAAATTTTCGATTAAATTCTCCAAGCCCTTTGGCATTGCTGCCACCAAAATCAAGTTGGGAACAGGTAGGCGCTAAGGCCATCATTGCCTCCACATGCAAATACACCATCCCTCCTACCTTCATGGCTTCTGGCGTAATGGCTCCTTTTAAATACAATACCTGTCCGTTCACTTCCAAGTACGCAGCAGCTCCGACCAACTCTTTTTGATTCCACAAAGAAAATTGCCGTAAATATCCACGACGGTTGGCTTCTTCCATCAAATGTGCTAACAGTATATAATCAGCATCTTTCAAATGAGTAAATTCCGCCCCTTTCACCTGACGAAAAAGGGTAATTAAACCCGCTGGATTTACTGAAGTATCCATTTCAAAGCCTTGTTGGGCTGCTTTTTTATACTGTCTACGGTGGTTCTCAGAACATTGAGACCGCTCGAAACTTGTTAAATCCAGTACTTGATATATTCGGATTTGCTGTTGATATGGCTCATTTAATGACACACCTGCCAACTGCAGATAGGAAAAACGATGCGAAAGGTATTGTTGAAGGGCCACGGATTGTGTATCATCAAACCCGATCGGAAAAAAGCTTCGCGTAAGAAACGGCATATGCGTATAACTTACCCCAAACTTTTGCTGGGGCACGATGGGATAAATGCCCTCATAATCACCAAGCACATAACCTTCCCAACCCGGTGCTACCGAATCCAAATACCAACTCAACATGAAAAAGAAGCCTTCAGGTTGTTCCGCCAAGACTCTCTGGTCCCAACGCTGCTTATCAAGTTGTGCATTGGCTACAATCATAGGACCGAGGAAAGTGTTACAAATTCGTGAACGCTACTATGTTTAGCAATAAAGGATTCTAAGGTTTTCAAGCCATACGGAGTTAAGGCCTTTGGATGACCGATCACCACGAGGAATGGTTCGTTGGCTTGCTTTGCCTTACGTAAGGCGCTACTCAGTTGGGTTGAAAAATATCCATCTGCACTGACACACAAGCGGTGCGAGCGTGTGAGCAACTCTATTTTCGATCCTCCACCTTTTGCCGGAAGCCCATTCCCTATGGGTTTATGTTGCCCAGGTTTGAGGCGGCCAAGCACAAAAAGTTTCCAGAAAAACAAGGGCGAGTAATTCATCGAAGCTATAGGTAATTCGGTAAAATCACCCACTGCATTTATTAAGGCAGGGTCTTCCGTGAATTTCCAATGTGATACATCCGGTGTTCCCGTAAAATCATAGTGATACGGTTTCGTAGTGTTCTTTCCTCCCTTAAACACAGAAGAATCCAGGTGAATCCCAGCTTTTTTCATAGCATCTGCTACGGGAGCAAAAGGTTGCGCACACCATCCTCCCGCCCGATAACTTTGCATCGGTTGAGCAAGTAAGGAATTCATATAGGATGCGTAACGTTCAACTATACCCGAGGCTTCTTCAGCGGAAAAATCTGACAACTTATAGAAGGATAAATCATGTTCCCATTGCCGACCATTCCAACTGGACCTTTCCCAATGTGGATGAATGTGCAAGCCCGTTTCATGCCCTTTCGTATCCCATAACTGGATTTGATTTTTAATCGCTTGAAGCGCTTGATGACACGCTGCTTGTTCCTCAAACTTGATTAAACACCCCGCGTCGGGAAAAAAGGTAAATGGAATCTTGTATTTTGCGGCGAGCGATAACAAACGATCCGTAGGTTCGAGCATGCATTGCTCCACAGAACCGCTGCGTTCGCCAAAAAACAGCTCATAATCCCATGTAATGGCTATCTTCATTCGTTTCCATTGGGATTATACATGGTTACTCCTCGATCCGTGAAGGCGCTCACCATCACATCAAACATTTTTTTAGCATCAAAGACCAAGGTTTTAGCCTTTCCAATATATACTTCACGATAAACCCCTTCGCGTAAAAACATGGGAAGTAATTCATCACAGCGGCGTTTTTTTGAGTATTCCGGATTATGAACTTTGGTAGTTATAATTAATTCCTTGCCTTCATAGTCACGCACAGGGAGCCTAAATTCTTGCGCATAATATACCGGAACACCCACATCTATGGCATCTTCCAAGGTATGTAAATGCGTGCCTGCATTGTCAAGGGTCACGCCGATGTATAAAATTTTTCCACCGTGTTGAATGAGTTTCCCATACGGTGAATCCCAATGGTACGGGGTGTTTTTATTGGTGTGATCTTTAATGTATTCGTATGCTTTCACTCCCCAAGCTGCAACAGGCTCCGTGGGATGATAGCTCCTAACGACGCCAGCTGAGGTCCTGAATACTTCAGAGACTTTACCCATAGCCGACGGCGTATCCAAGACATCGAACAAGGGATTGGCAGACACATAATCTAATTGCAAGCGCGCAATGGGAGAAGTCGGCATTAGAATCAATCCTTCTGCACCAACGCTTTGCTTAAGCACATCCACCAGGGAGTCGGCGCCCCCTTCGATAAATCCCATCTTGCTTAAACTGGCGTGCACCATGAGGTGATCACCTGGTTGAATGCCTGCACTTAAAAGCGATTGTTTTAGTTCTTCTTGCGTGAAACCCTGTCCTGATTGTTGTTGATTAAGCAATTCAGCCTGGCGTTTTTTTCGCTTAAGGGAACGGAAAATCTCCTTTAAAAAATTAGGGATGAGGGATTTCCAATTCAAGGCCATAGTGCGAAGATACGTAAAGGGAAAGGAACTGCCGAAAACAAAATTGACTAAAATTAACAAGACAAGGCATCCATAGACCTAGGTTATTCGTACATTTATCAAAAATTAAATCGCCATGAAGAACATCTTTTTAATTACGTTGCTTTTTGTCTCACTTATGAGTTTTGCTCAAACGACTGCAGAAGAACGCGCTACAAATCAAACCAATCGGATGAAAACTGAGTTGAATTTAACCGATGATCAGTATGCCAAAGTGTATGAGATCAATTTGGGAATCATTATGAAAAATGATGGAATCAAAACTTCCACGTTTTCTGAAGAGGTTAAGAAGGAAGTATTACAAAGCAATCAACAAGCAAGAAAAGCCATGTTGAAAGATATATTAACTGCTGCTCAGTATGAAAAACTAGAGCAAGAGGTTAAGGAAATCAATAAAAAGAAACGCGAAAAAGCGGAACAGAAAGAAGTTAAGAACTAGTTTAAATCCCGGGAAACCGGGATTTTTTTTTGATTAAAATACTACCTTTGAGTTGTGCAGCTTGAATTCCCTTTCTTTGGTAGCGTTTTTACGTTATCCCAACGTTTTGTTTATCCCGTACTCATTCTTTGGGTATTCCTGTTTTATGGCAACACGATAAAGAACACCTTTGCCCTAGATGATGAATTAGTTACCTGTACGGATCGACAAGAACATCCACTGGTAAGTAAAGGCATAAAAGGCATTCCTGCCATTTTTAGCACTTCCTACGCTACCAATGAGGAACAAAACTACGAATACCGTCCGGTCGTTCTGACCACCTTTGCCATTGAAAACAGCTTATTTGGAAGCGCTGATGCATGGGTTCACATTTCCCACTTTATTCAACTGCTCTTGTATGCCTTGCTTGGCATCATTTTATTCAGCACCCTGAATACCTTGTTTGGTCCTTCAAAGCACGTTATAGCCTTCGTGATCACCTTGCTTTTTCTCAGCTTACCCATTCACAGTGAGGTTGTTAATAGTTTAAAAAATCGAGATGAATTGCTCAGCATGCTATTCTCTTTATTAGCCTTACGTTCCGCACTTCGGTTTGTCGATTCTCGAAAATGGAAATCATTACTCTTTACACTTTTGTATTTGCTCTTAGCCTTGTTGAGTAAAAAAACGGCCATGCCCATGTTGGTGATAATTCCCATTGCCCTTGTATTCTTTCGATCCTTTTCATGGAAATCCGTTGCCTATATATCGGCATCGCTACTCGGAGCTCGAATCATCTTTGGATTATTAAAAAAGGGATTAATTGAAACCGATAAAATTCGCGAATTTTCCATCGTTGAAAATCCAGCGTTTGATTACAGCTTCTTTCAACGCATCCCCCTATTCTTTGACTCCCTGATCTGGTATGTTAAACAGAGTATCTTACCCGTGGATTTGCAATGCTATTATGGCATGGGGTCATTTACCGTTTCCCCGGCCTTCACTCTTGGAACGTTAATTATCACTGCTACACTATTAATCACCTTAGGTTTTATTTTATGGTCCGTTGTAAAAAAGACTCACACCGAAATGAGTTTTGGACTGGTATTTTTCTTTCTTGCGATCGTTGGAGCATGTAACTTGATCTTTCCTATGGTTGGAATTGTTGGTGAACGCTTAGCATTTACTGCGAGCCTGGGACTATGTATCACCATCGTCTTTCTATTGAACCAATTCTCCACAATCAAAAAAAATATTGCCCCCCTGCTTTTCATTGCTTTCAGTATGTACAGTTTAAGTATGGTCTTCATTCGGAACGGCTCATGGAGCAATCGCTTGAGTCTATATGAATCCGATAGCTCCACCACCAAATCTGCTAAAGTTCATGCCTTGCTTGGACAAGAATTACAGTATCAAATCAATCAATCTTGGAACAATGAACAGTCAGAAAACCAAGAAGCAATCTACAGCCAAGTAATCAGGGCCAAACAGGCTTATGAAAATGCGCTCCATACCTTTCCGGATTATTACAAAATCAAAAGCAACTTAGCCACCATTGAATCTTCCTTCTTGTGTGATGAGCGGGCGTCTTTAGCCTTACTTAACGAACTCACCATGAAACAACCCGATTATCAAGAAGCATGGGAAAACCACTTAGTTTCACAGGTAAAGACCTACATTGTTTGGAAACGAAACGAAGGGTTCTTAACGGATAAATCACTGAAAAATCCAGCAATTTACACGTATGATTCCCTTTCAAGTTTATGCGTTTTAGGCTTACTTAGTCAATTCGAAGAACGGGGGAAATTATTTTTAGCCGATGGATTAAATCCAACTTCGATTGCTCAACTTAGCGCTTATGCTGCGGGACAAGAAACATGGAACAAGACCTTAGCCGAATTAAATCCTTCATACGCCAAGCAAGTTAATCAGCGATTAATGGAATTATATACGGGTAAAAAAGCGAGTTATAACATCGTGGATGATTTCCGTAAAAATGTAGTGGGTCACTTTGTTGCGCCAGACCGTTTTGTGACTATTTCAGATTCATTAATCGATGAAATCATTGAGACAAAAGCAGTTATCGAAAAGAAATTCCCCGAATCCAAGGCGGAGGAACTCACGGATACCTACCTCATAAATGCGCTTCGTTATGAAGCAATTATAGCAATCCACAAACATCAAATTAAAACAGGAAAGGGTCAGGCTAAAGACTTTGTACAAATTGGAAATTCATATGTGAATCTAGGTGAAAAAGAAAAGGCCATACGCTCATTCAATCGGGCGATTAACTCCTTACGTAAGATGAATAGTCAAGCGGCAAATGAAGAAATATCACGCATAGAATCTTACATTCAAAAAATTAATAATCAATAGTTTACATTAAATAACTTGAATCGATTATTCATTATAGGAATCGGACGATCCGGGTCGACTTTACTTTCCAAAACACTCGGAAGCCATCCCGATTGCATAGATAATCCTGAAATTCCTTTGTTCTCATTTTTTTATAAGGCACTTCGAAATAATCAGTTCAATTCAGAAAGAAATCACCTGGTTGTGCGCTTTATAAACGCTATGAAGCGAAGGCATCCAGGTCATCCATGGCAAATTCAACCTGAAGAAATCGCACAGATTCCAAGCGAATTAGACTATTTCAGTTATATGAACCAACTTTCGACCTTATTCACAAGCGATTCTAGGTCTAAGAAGCATATTCAAGGCACGCGGTGGATTATTGATAAGAATCCAGTTAACACCTTCCATGTGCATCAATTTCTCAAGGAATACCCACAAACTAAAGCCATTTTTCTGGTACGTGATCCTCGAGCGAATGTAGCTTCGCGCATCCAAAGTGTTAATTCGGTTCATGGTCGTAATAACCATTGGATCTTAAATGCTATCCGATGGAAACGATACAACCGCCACTTCCATTACCTAACCCGTGATTATGAATCGCAAATTTATTTATTAGGGTATGAACAGTTTGTAACGCATCCGCAGCAGACAATCGATGAACTCTGTGCGTTTCTCGGATTGAGCCCGATGAAGATCGACGAAGTCGCAACACTGAACTCAAACGGCCACAATGAAGCCAATGCCCGCTTAAACAAAAAATACGTTGATTTAAATCAACCAATAAACCCACGAGCCCTTGAAAAATGGCGTGAAGTGCTAACTCATCGACAACAAGAAACCATTGAATCCATTTGCCGGTATGAAATGCCTAATTTTGGCTATGAATGCGAAACACATGCTAAAGCATACGTTCCTTTAACCTTCCAAATCATAGCATTTTGGTATGAACTGAAAGAAAAAATAGTTTTTTCCCTTCCTCTGTCCTTAAAATTGAAACGACTTGAATAAGCATCACCACATCATTGGCATTGGTCGTTCAGGAACCACCTTGTTACAAAGCATGTTGAATGCACAGCCTGAGGTATGGGCAGGTCCGGAGAACTATTTTATTCCATTTTTCTATCAAGCATGGAAAAATAAAACCGAATTCAATAGCGAAGAGTTAGCATTGGCTGCGCGTTTCCATAAGGCCTTTGGAATCCTACAACCCTATGTTGGGTTTACGTTTGATGAGAAGTTCTTCGTATCGAACAAGGAAATCACGTCGTATCAAGAACTTATCCTTCACACGTATCGTTCATTTGTGGATACGCTTGCCCCCACCAAAGATGCGGTTCATTTCATCAACAAGAATCCGCTTCACTCCTACTACCTCGACGCCCTGTATACCATCAACCCAAACACCAAGTACATTTGGATGATGCGCGACTATCGGGCCAATGTGAATTCTAGGAAAAATAGTGTCCACTTGAAATCCACCAGCGCATATTATAATTCCTTACGCTGGATTCAATTTGAGCAACGCATTGCTTCCTTTCAAAAACAGCATCCAACGCACGTACTTATTGTTCGATATGAAGACCTGGTGCAAGCCCCTGACCAATGGTTAATCAAGGTGTGTGAGTTTCTTAAAATACCAGTAAAAACAGGAACGCAAGAGGCCTTGGCGCCATATCAAGCCTTATTTCAACACGAAGTAAAAACACAATACGAACAAGCAGACCGCATGAAAAAACGCTTTGGTGATTTATCCAAACCTATACATACCGCAGCAGTTGAGTCATGGAAAACGGGATTAACAACTCAGGAAATTGAAGTTTGTGAGGTCATTGCAGGGAAAACGGCTAGTACTCATGGCTATCAAACTACACAGACAATAGCTTTTACCAAACGATGTTGGATTCTAGCTTTAGCAATACCCTATGCTGTAAAAATAAGCCTGGAACGAGGAAAAGATGCGCTGTTTAATCGCTTACCTATTCGTCTAAAGGTTACTTATTTTGAACGTTGGGTACTCCGAATCGACAAAAAACGTAGGAAGCATGTGGCGTAGCGAAGAATTAGATTCCATACCCATCCATTTTATACTTTGTACAGAACGTACAGGTTCCTCCTTGCTTGCGACCATGTTGAATATGAATACTTCATTGATTGTTGCATCGGAAGAACCGTTTGCCTTGTATTTTTCAGGTAAGTACGGAAACATAAGGGATTGGAACGAAAGCCGAATCAAGGCCTATGTGCATGACTTCTTTAGCCTTTTTGAAAAGAATGCCGCCTTGTTTTTTGAGCACAAAGAGCGTTTTACACAATGCTTGATAAACCATGCATCTATCTTGAACTATGATCGTTTAATCAAATTAACGTATTTGAATTTCTACGATTGCGACATTAAAAACAAGGATTCCATCAAGGTTATTCTTGATAAGCAGATGAAATATGTGTTTCATAAGGAGGAAATTACGCGATTATTCCCCAATGCAACATTTTTAATATTAACTCGGGATGTATTAAACAACATCGAAGCAAAAGCAAGACGCGGAATAGATTTTTTTAGTCACCCGTATTATTTGAGTAATGTGTGGAAGCTAACCTACGATGAGGCCTTAGGTTTTCCAAGAACTCAAATCTTAGCCTTTGAAACCTTTATTTCCGACCCGGAAGCGGCATTGAAAACCTTGAATACATTTTGGGGCGTTTCATTTGAATCTTCACAATTGAATTATCAAGCCGGATTTCACGCATTAATTGTGCATCGTGCATACTTACTGACTCCTCAATACGTTGAAAAAATCAGCGATTTTCATCGAGGAATATTAGATACATCTCCTCGCTCAAAACAACAAACTGCTAACCCCTTGTCAGAAAAACATCAAGGAATTATTCTAAAACAAACGAATGAAACACGCAATAAGCTTGGATATACTGCACCATCCACTGCCATTAAACTCACGCTTTGGGATACCACAAGCTGGACCTTCTACCACATGCTGGCCTTGCTATTTCGCCCGTATTTATGGAGAATATATCGACTTTTACCACTTAAGCTAAAAAGCATAATTAGAAGGAGGAAAAAGGAATTCGCTCCTTAAGTTTAGAACTTTTATTACATTCGTCTTGTTAATTTAGGTATGAATCGCATCGTTATATTTCTTCTTATACTTTTCGTTTCAGGTCAGTCCCTGAGCTTCGCGGAAGAACCAATACGCATTTTATTCATAGGTAATTCATATACCTACCGCAATCACATGCCGCGCATGTTCATGAAAATCGCCAAGGCAAATGGAAAGCAGGTGGAAGTAAATTGGTGTGTTAAAGGAAAAACCTCGTTCTACCGACACTCCTTGCGAAAGAAAGTGTATCAAGCTATCCAATGGAAGAAATGGGATTACGTGGTACTGCAAGGGTCGAGTAGAGATATGTTAAAAGATAGTATAACTTACTATGAGAAAACCTTGCCAGGATTGAATAAAATTGTTTCGACAATAAAACGAAATAACAACAAAACTAAACTTGTTTTTTTTATGACTTGGGCCTACAAAAAAGGGTATCCTAAATATGGGTATTCCAATACGCATTACAAAATGATTCGAAGAATCTCAGCAAAATACAAGGTGCTTGCGACAGATTTCGATGCTTTACTAGTCCCTGTGGGATTAGTTTTTGAAAAGATATACTTCAAACATCATATAAAAACGCTTTATAAACCAGACAATAGTCACCCGAGTAAATTGGGGTCTTATGCCGCTGCCTGTAGTTTTTATTCGGTGATTTTTAATGAACGAGTTAGTCACACGCCTCAAGCGTATTTAAAAATCAAAAAGCATAATGTGATTGAATCCTTAGTGTGGAACTATACACGAACAAAATAATCCGATTATCTTTAAATCAAAAAATCATCCAAATGAAAAGAACATTATCCGTAATTCTTGGCTTGCTTGTCATTTCTTCTGTTTCGATAATTTCACAAAGCAGCCAAACCGTTGAAACAAAATGTGTTCAAATTAAGTGCACCAAGACCACGTTTGTCGTTTCCATGTCGGGTACGAGTGAAGCAGACATCACCAAACAAATAAAGCAGAAATACCCAGATTGCTCGTTTACCTTCGTGGACAAATCAAAGTGTAAGAAATAATTACATTATTTTTCGGTACTTGATTCGTTTCGGACCACTATCACCCAAGCGTTTCTTTTTGTTTTCCTCATATTCAGAGTAGGAACCTTCAAACCAATAAACCTGAGAATCTCCTTCAAAGGCCAAGATGTGCGTACAAATACGATCCAAGAACCAACGGTCGTGAGAAATTACCACGGCACATCCCGCAAAACGCTCGATGCCTTCTTCTAGTGCGCGCAAGGTATTTACGTCAATATCATTCGTTGGTTCATCCAGTAATAATACGTTGGCTTCAATCATTAAGGTCATCGCCAAATGCAATCGATTACGTTCCCCACCGGAAAGTACGCCAACTTTTTTATTTTGATCTGAACCGTTAAAGTTAAACTTTGATAGGTAAGCCCGGGCGTTGATTTTTTGATTACCGATTTCAATAAATTCAAGACCATTCGAAACTACATCATACACTGATTTATTTGGATCTAAGGATTTATGGTTCTGATCGACATAACCCAACTTTACGGTGTCCCCTACTTTAAATTCTCCATTATCCGGCATCAGTTCTTCCATAATCATTTTGAATATGGTCGTTTTTCCTGCACCGTTTGGACCGATAATACCAACAATTCCGGCTGGTGGTAAAGAGAAATTTAAATCGTCATATAGCAATTTATCTCCAAAGCTCTTTCCTACGTGTATCGCTTCAATCACATTGTTCCCAAGTCGCGGACCATTCGGGATTGGAATCTCGAGCGTAGCTTCTTTTTCTTTGCCGTCTTCGGAGAGCATTTTCTCATAATTCTGAAGCCTAGCTTTCGATTTTGCCTGACGTGCTTTTGGATTCATTCGCACCCATTCTAATTCTTGGGCAAGCATTCGCTGGCGTTTAGACTCGGTTTTTTCCTCCTCTTTTAATCGTTTCCCTTTCTGTTCAAGCCATGAGCTATAGTTTCCTTTCCATGGAATCCCCTCTCCCCGATCTAATTCCAAAATCCAACCGGCTACGTTATCCAAGAAATACCGGTCGTGGGTTACCGCAATGACAGTACCTTGATATTGTTGTAAATGTTGTTCTAACCAATCAATTGATTCCGCATCCAAGTGGTTTGTTGGCTCATCTAATAAGAGTACATCTGGATTTTGAAGCAAGAGGCGACAAAGGGCTACGCGACGTTTTTCTCCACCAGAAAGTGATGCGATTGCTTGGTCATCGGGCGGACAACGCAAGGCATCCATGGCGCGCTCAATCTTATTATCTAATTCCCATGCATCAAGCGCATCAATCTTATCTTGAACTTCGCCTTGACGAGCGATTAACTTATCCATTTTATCTGGATCATTCATCACCTCCTCATCCATGAATGCATTGTTAATGTCTTCATACTCCTTGAGCACATCAACGATTTCTTTTGCACCCTCAAGTACAATTTCTTTGACCGTTTTATTCGGATCTAACTCAGGTTCTTGGGGAAGATACCCGACGCTATACCCCGGCGAGAACACAACGTCTCCTTGGTAGGATTGATCTAATCCCGCAATAATTTTCATTACGGTAGATTTTCCTGCACCGTTCAATCCAATGATACCGATTTTGGCACCATAGAAAAAACTGAGGTAAATATTTTTAATGATTTGTTTTCCTTGTGGGGTCGACTTGGACACGCCCACCATGGAGAAAATAATTTTCTTATCGTCTGACATAATGCTATAAATTAATTCTTGTAAATTTTTGGGGTATAAAGCCCCCATTTCGCTAATCGATATCCGATACTCACGCCAATCACGCCGAAACCATATTTCATGGAGCGTGAAAAATTGATGGATGAGGCTTCTTCAAAATACTTGGTTGGACACGTTACTTCTCCAATTTCATACCCAGCGAAAAACAACTGAGCTAACATTTGATTATCAAAGATAAAGTCATCCGAATTTAGTTCGATATCAATTTTCGAGAACACTTCTTTAGCGAACGCACGATATCCAGAATGATATTCAGAGAGTTTCTGACTCATAAGGATGTTTTGACCAAGGGTTAAAAAGCGATTGGCAATGTATTTATACATGGGCATGCCTCCCTTGAGTGCTCCCTTCCCTAAAATTCGTGAACCAAGCACAATTGGATATACATCAAAGGCAATAATTGCCGCGATCGAATGGATCAATTTTGGCGTGTACTGATAATCTGGATGAAGCATGATAACTATATCCACATCGAGTTCAAGCGCCTTTCGATAGCAGGATTTCTGATTACCACCATACCCCCGATTATTCTCATGGCGAATCACGTGCTGAATACCTAATTTTTTAGCTAATTCAGACGTATGATCCCTACTGGCATCATCCACTAAAACCACTTCATCTACAATGTCAAATGGAATCTCATTGTAGGTCATTTCAAGGGTTTCTGCGGCATTATACGCTGGAAGGACAATGCAAATGCGTTTTTGATTTAACATGACGCAAAGGTACGTAGAAATCCATATAAAAAGCGTTGAAAAAGTGTTCAAAACCTCTAAAAAATCAACGATTTTGCGAATCAATTAGAATCAAATAAAAAGTAAATTTGCTACTTGAATTTGTTTACCTTGGAATTACCAGAAAAAGTTAAAGGAATTTTTGCAGCATATTTAGAACAGAATGGTCATAGAAAGACCCCTGAACGGTTTGCGATACTCAATGAAATCTATACCTACGAAGGACATTTTGACATTGAGACCTTGTACTTTAAAATGAAAGCGGACAACTACCGCGTATCAAGAGCAACACTTTACAATACGATTGAATTACTCTTGGCCTGTAACCTGGTACGTAAACACCAATTCGGAAAGGCTATGGCGCAATATGAAAAGGCACATGGGTCAAAACAGCACGACCATATCATCTTAACAGATTCAGGCGATGTTATTGAGTTTTGCGACCCTAGGATACAACAAATCAAGGCTACCATTGAAGATATTTTTGGGGTAGAAATCCAACACCATTCGCTATATTTTTACGGAATTAAAAACAAAGAAAATGATTGATTATTTCATTTCGAACGGTGAAAACACCACCTGCATAACCTTAGAAGGAAAATTACTTTCCGATGCGGATTTAAAAGCCGTTGCTACGGAGATTGAAAAATTACAGAACTGGAATATTATCCTAGACTTAAAAGACCTGACCCATGTAAATTCCAGTGGAATTGCATTTATGGTGAGAATCTTAACGAGGTCACGCGTTAACGGTGGTGATGCTGTGATTGCCCAAGTAAATTCCAGCCTTAAAAAACTATTTGATATAACTAAAATGCATGAGGTGTTCGCAATTTATCCGACCATCGAAGATGCAACTAATCATTTTAATCAATAATTATGAAAGTGGATGTGCTGTTAGGCCTTCAATGGGGCGATGAAGGAAAAGGTAAAGTAGTTGACGTATTAACCCCAACATATGATATCATTGCTAGATTTCAAGGAGGGCCAAATGCTGGCCATACCCTGGAATTTGAAGGAATTAAACATGTGTTGCATACGGTTCCTTCGGGCATTTTCAGACCCGAGGCGCTTAATGTCATTGGAAATGGTGTAGTCATTGATCCAATCGTATTCGCTGGAGAACTAGACAAACTGGCCCCCTTTAACATTGATTTGAAGAGTCGCCTACTCATATCAAAAAAAGCTCATTTAATTTTACCTTCTCACCGTTTATTAGACGCTGCGTCTGAACAAGCGAAAGGACTTAAGAAAATCGGCTCCACACTTAAAGGAATAGGTCCAACATATATGGACAAAACAGGTCGTAACGGCTTGCGAGTTGGTGATTTATTTTCTCCAAATTTCAAAGCAAAGTATGAGGAATTAAAAGAGAAACACCTTAACCTGCTAAACCACTACGAAGGGTTCACCTATGACCTTACAGAAATGGAGGCCGCGTGGTTTAAGCAAATAGAACGCCTAAAAGAATTAACATGCATTGAAAGTGACCATTACCTAAACCGTGCACTAAAAAACAATCAACGCATTTTAGCAGAAGGAGCCCAAGGTACGATGCTAGACATTGACTTCGGAACGTATCCGTTTGTAACATCATCTAATACGGTTACGGCAGGGACCTGTACCGGTTTGGGAGTACCGCCATCAGCCATTGGTAACGTAATTGGGATTTTCAAAGCGTATTGCACCCGTGTAGGCAGCGGTCCTTTTCCTAGTGAATTGGACAATGAAACTGGGGAGTTGATGCGAAAAGAAGGACACGAATTTGGAGCAACCACCGGAAGACCACGTCGCTGCGGTTGGTTAGATTTAGTACAATTGAAGTATGCCATCATGATTAACGGGGTAACGGAATTGTGCATGATGAAAGCTGATGTATTAGGAATCTTCGATCACATCATGATTTGTGAAGGATATGAAATCAATGGAGAAACGGTTACCGAATTCCCTTATGATGTAAGTGATTTAGAAATCACACCCATCTTAACACAAATGGAAGGATGGAAAGCGGATCTGACTCAATTAACATCCTATGATGATGCTCCTGAAGCCCTTAAAACCTATGTAAATTATTTAGAAAAACAACTGGAAGTGCCAATTCGAATGGTTTCGGTAGGTCCAGACCGAGCTCAAACGCTCTTAAAATAATCCCATAGAATCTCGTGCGTTTCACCCTGTTAACCGGCTTTGTTTTCGCATTAAATGTGTTGCTTTCACAGGGAAAACTGGAGCTTTTACCGGGCTCAGAAAAGATTTATTTTAATAAGGCTACTCAAACACATCGCCTGGTAGGAACCGTTAGCTTTATTTATCAAGGCAATACCATGTATTGTGATTCTGCGCATTATCGAGAAAAGGATAAAATCGTTCGCGCATATGGCAGGGTTCATATTACCAAGGATGATGTTAATCTGTACTGTGACTCCTTAGTTTATTCAGGAAGTACAAAGGTCGCCAGGCTTTGGGGCCATGTTAATGTGCGCGATTCAGAATATAAATTAACCTCAGATTCCCTTGAGTACAATGCAAAAACTGGTCGTGCGATTTATCGAAACCATGGTAAAATTGAGAACAGTACCAACAAGGAGGTAATCACAAGCAAACTGGGCTACTTCTACCCGAGTACCGGCACCTGTTTCTTCAGCGGTAAGGTTAAGTACAAAAAACAACGGTTGACCATGACTACGGACACTTTGCAATTTATCTACGAAAAACAAACTACCTATTTCCATGGTCCAACCACCATTAAAAACGACAGCATTGAAATTCAATGCGAGAAGGGACAATACCGGGTTGATCTCCAAGAAGGGCTTTTAAGAAAAAACGTTTTTATCAAGCAAAAAGACCGAACGATTTATTGTGACACGGCATTCTACAAAGAAACCAATCAACTATTCAAAGGGAATGGCCATGTTCGGATTTACGAAAACAACCAACATTTAATCTTGTTGGGCGACTATTTCCACACGCAAAACAATGTTTCTCAAAGCACCTTAGCCGGCCATGCACTCGTAATAGAAACCAGACAAAAAGATTCCTTGTTCCTACACGCCGACACCATTCGCATGCAAAAAGACAGCCTCGACGAGCGGAACATCTATGGATCCAAAGGGGTTAAAATCTACACGAATAAAGCACAAGCTATATGCGATTCAGCCCACTACAGCAGTAAATCCGGAAGAATTGATTTATTTCAACATCCGATACTGTGGTCTCAAAACAGTGAATTAAAAGGAGATTCCATTCGTGTGTTTCTGATGGATAGCGTGATTGAAAAAGCTCAAATATTAGGAAATGCGAGTTCTATTATGAAGGTTGATACAGGTACATGTTTCAACCAACTCTCTGGAAAACGAATTGATGCGTGGTTTAAAGAGAGTATGCTTGTAAAAGCAAAAGTTAGTGGTCAGGCTTGGACTATCTTCTATCCCTTAGAGGACCAAAAGAATGACAGTATATTAACCCGTAAACGCAAGGGATTAAATCGTTTGTTTGCATCAGAATTGATTGTTTACTTAGATAGTGGTGAGGTCTCAAAAATTACATTTTTCGATAAACCGGATGGTGTATTTTTCCCGATAGACCAAATTGAAGACAAAGAACGATTTATTCGGAATTTTTCATGGAACCCCATGCTACGACCAAGAAACCCATATACCATGGTGCATGAAACCCTAGATTAACGTTTCATCTTCTGAATCCCAGCGGGTAACACGCTGAACCCCTTCTATTTCTTGAAATTTACGCATCAACTGATCCAAATGCTCCGTATCGTATACCATGACATGAATCTTTCCTTCAAAGGTACCGTCATTGGTTTCAAAGTGAATACTTTTCATGTTTACTTTGTTTTCCTTTGAAATAATTTCGGTAAGTCGATTCACCAACCCAATCTGGTCGATACCAATGATTCGTATGGCAGCTAAACGTTCTATCAGCACCTCGGATTTCCAAAGGGCTTTCACACAGCGGTAGGCATATTTTGACATTAAGTGTACCGCATTCGGACAATCAGCTCGGTGAATTTTAATCCCTTGATTAATGGTTATAAAGCCAAACACCTTATCGCCAGGAATCGGATTACAACACTTAGACATCTGATATTCAATACCTTTGAAGTCTTCTCCAATAAAAATCACATCCTTTTTAGCGTCAACATGTACACTTTGATCTTCAGTTGATTTTCGTCCTTTTTTTAGAACAACCGTATCTTTCTTTGACGTTTGAAGAAACCCATTTTTATCTTCGATCTCACGGATTTTATTTACATCAATTTTACCCTTAGCAATCCGATAATACAAATCGGTAGCGCTGCCTAGCCCATAGAATTTCTCCAAGAAACTTATGTTCTCAGAATTCATTCTCAAATTAAATTGCTTAAACTTTCGCTCTAGGGTTTCTTTACCATCTTGTGCGATAAGCTTTCGCTCTTCATTTAACGAAGACTTGATTTTTTGACGTGCGCGTGCAGAAACAACAAATTTGAGCCATTCCTCATTAGGTTTCTGTTTACTTGAGGTAATGATTTCTAATTGATCCCCATTTTGCAATTGATAACTCAAGGGCATCAAGCGATTGTTGACTTTCGCCCCTATGCACTTATCTCCAATATCCGTGTGAATATCATAAGCAAAATCCAAAATCGTGGAACGTGTTGGCAAAACACGCAACTCCCCTTTAGGGGTAAACACATAGATTTCATCATTGAATAAATTCAATTTAAACTCATTGATAAAATCAAGGGCATTCGCATCAGGGTTATCTAATAAATCGCGTACTTCAGCAATCCAACGATCAAATTTACTCTCATCGTTTTTTGATTCTTTGTATTTGTAATGCGCAGCGAGTCCTTTTTCCGCAATTTCATCCATGCGTTTAGATCGGATTTGAACTTCAACCCATTTTCCTTGGGGCGACATCACGGTGGTATGCAATGATTCATATCCGTTTGCACGCGGGGTAGAAATCCAGTCTCTTAAGCGTTCCGGACTTGGTTGATAGAAATCAGTTACGATGCTATAAATTCTCCAACAATCAGACTTCTCTTGCTCCTGGGGTGTATCCACAATAATTCGAATGGCAAATACATCAAAAACCTCCTCAAACGGTATGTCTTTAGTTTGCATTTTCCGCCAAATCGAAGATATAGACTTTGTTCGTGCTTTAATATCAAAATGATAGCCTTGCTTTAGCAGTTCATCCTTAATGGGCATCATAACCCGTCGGATAAATCTTGCGCGAACATCTTGCGTTGATTTCAATTTGGTTTCGATATCAGTGAACACCTCTGGCTCACAATATTTCATGGACAAATCTTCCAACTCAGTTTTCACCGTATAAAATCCAAAACGATGCGCCAAGGGTGCATATAAGAACCTGGTTTCAGATGCTATTTTAAGTTGCTTATCCGGCTTCATGCTGGATAAGGTCCGCATGTTATGCAGGCGATCCGCCAATTTTATCAACACCACCCTGAAATCATCCGAAATGGTTAAGATCATCTTTCTAAAATTCTCCGCTTGCACCGAAGCGTTTTCATCAAACACATCCGGTATTTTTGTTAAACCATCAATAATTCGACGAACTTTAATTCCAAACGCATCTTCGATATCATCGAGGGATATATAGGTGTCTTCCACGGTATCATGCAATAAGGCACAGGTAATTGCGATACTATCCAACCCCATTTCTTCCGCACAAATACGCGCCACGGAAATGGGATGAAAGATATACAATTCACCCGATTTACGTCGATCATCCTTGTGTGCTTCGAGGGCCATATCAAAAGCCTTTCGGATCAACTTGGTATCCTCGCGGGATCGATCTTTTACCGAACGGAGCAAGCCTTTAAACGCTGCCAAAATCGCAATGCGTTCCTCTTCTACATTATATGCTCCAGGTAATTGACTCATCTTAATCTTGTGCAGGCAATAACTGAGATCTTACTTCACCGAATCCAATGCGGATATGGCCATTCGTGCAATGCCCTTTCATAATAACCGTATCATAATCTTGTATAAATCGACGTTGCGAACCATCACTTAAGGTAAGCGGTTTCGTTCCCTTCCAAGCTAATTCAAGCATCGACCCATAAGAATCTGGAGTAGGACCTGAAATCGTACCCGACCCCATTAAATCGCCGCAGCGAATATTACATCCATTCACCGTATGATGCGCCAATTGCTGGGCCATATTCCAATACATGTACTTAAAGTTGGATAAGCACACGCGATCTTCTGCCCCATCCTTTGGTTGAATGAATACTTCTAAATTAATGTCATAGGATTTCTTTCCTTCAAATTTCAAATACGACAAGACTTCGGGTTCTTGAACCGGCGTATCAACCGCAAAGGGTTGAAGGGCATCCAAGGTAACAATCCACGGGGAAATAGAAGACGCGAAATTCTTAGCTAAAAAAGGTCCGAGCGGAACATACTCCCATTGTTGAATATCTCTAGCGGACCAATCATTAAAAAGACTCAATCCAAAAATAAAATCTTCGGCTTCGGCTGTGGAGATTCGTTCCCCTAGGGGTTTTCCATCGAACATATAGAATCCCATTTCCAATTCAAAATCAACGCGAGCGGAAGCCTCGAAGGCAGGGCTCTCCCCTTCCACCTTTGTTTGTCCTTTAGGTCGAACCACAGGAACCTCAGAGGTAATGATGGAACTGGATCTTCCGTGATAACCTACCGGTAACCACAACCAATTCGGTAGCAAGGCATTTGCTGGATCTCTAAACATCATACCAACATTGGTTGCATGTTCTTTACTTGAATAAAAATCGGTATAATCCCCAATACTTACAGGTAACAAGAGTTGCACGCGGTCCGCTGAATAAAGCACATCCATGCAATCCTCTTCATGTCCTTGCAATTCCATATTCCCTTGGGTAAATAGCGATGAAATTCGGTTGCGTAAATTCCGAAGGGGTAACTTACCATATTTCATCAATGCATTTAAAGAAGAACAATTAAAGTCTGCAGATTTAAATCCAAGTTCTTTAAAATACCCTTTGTCATTCAATGCCGCAAGGTTAATGACCTTATCCCCTATTCGAGTGGCTACAAAGGGTTCATCTTGCACCAAAAACCCAACACCGAACGGAATGTTTTGAATGGGGAAATCGGAATCTTCGCTTACGTGTATCCAAGAAACTAAGTCGGGATTATTTGCTAAAATCATAGAGATTGAAATAAGATATTGATACTAAAATAAGGGATTACACATTAAATCTAAAGTGCATGATATCGCCGTCGGAAACCACATATTCCTTGCCTTCTACTTTAAATTTTCCTGCTTCTTTTACGGCAGATTCAGAACCATAATTTACATAGTCATCGTATTTCATTACTTCCGCACGAATGAAGCCTTTTTCAAAGTCTGTATGAATTACACCGGCCGCTTGTGGCGCGGTAGATCCTTTATAAATTGTCCATGCACGTACTTCTTTTACTCCTGCGGTAAAATACGTTTGTAGATTAAGTAAGGCATAGGCTGAACGAATTAAGCGATTAACACCCGGCTCGTCTAAGCCAAGCTCATCAAGAAACATCTTACGTTCGTCGTACGTTTCCAGTTCCGTAATATCCGCTTCGATTTTTGCCCCAATGATGAGTACTTCAGCGTTCTCATTTGCAACTGCCGCTCGAACTTGATCAACGTACGCGTTCCCTGTAAGCACAGAGGCTTCATCTACATTACATACATACATGACCGGTTTGGAAGTAATCAAATTAAAGCCTTTAATCACTTCCATATCACTTGCATCAAAACCTAAGCCCCGAACAGAAATACTTTGTTCTAGACCGTCTTTAATTTTGAGCGCCAATTCATTTTCTTTCACTGCATCTTTATCACCAGACTTTATAACGCGTGCTAAACTTTGAATTTTCTTCTCTATCGTTTCTAAGTCTTTCAACTGTAGTTCAATGTCGATTATTTCCTTGTCGCGAATTGGGTTCACGCTGCCATCCACGTGCACAATATTTCCATCATCAAAACAACGAAGCACATGTAAGATTGCATCCGTCTCTCTAATATTCGCTAAGAATTGATTTCCCAGTCCTTCACCCTTGGATGCTCCTTTTACTAACCCAGCAATATCAACAATTTCCATGGTTGCAGGAACCACGCGTTCTGGATTGACCATGGATTCTAATTTCTCCAACCTCGGATCTGGAACCGAGGTGGTTCCTATATTTGGTTCAATCGTACAAAAGGGAAAATTCGCAGATTGTGCTTTAGCATTTGATAAACAATTAAACAAGGTTGATTTCCCAACATTCGGAAGTCCAACAATTCCACACTTCAATGACATATTTATAATTTATTAAAAATGAATCGACCTTCAGCCGATTTAATGAGATACATACCGGGGTTAAGCGTTAATACATCGATATTAACTATTTCTGAATCAATAACATACGTGCCAACCAATAAGCCATCCAAGCTATAAATCGCTAGCTCTTGAAACATAAATCCTTCTAAGGTTATTAGATCAGATGCCGGATTGGGATACAGAGAAACTTCGTCCATATGTTCTTGAATCATGGCATTTGTAATTTCCATGCAAACCGAAGTATCAACGCATTGACCAATTCCAACAATCACCGAATAAAATCCATTACTCACAGGCAACGTGGACGCAACCGACCCGAGTATCGGCTGTTGCGTTGTGCAATTAAACCATTGATATGAATACAAGTTACTGTCTGGAAGTGCCTGTAGTACTGAACCATCAATAAATATGCTGGCACTGGGACTAGGCAGCACAGAAACTTGAAACGAATCTATGGTTTCACACCCATTGGGCGCTTGATACGCAAGCCACATGGTAGAGGAATTAGTTGGTGTAACAACTATGGATGAACTCGTTGCCTGATTCGACCATTCATAGGTTCCTCCCAACAAATCTACAACGGCAAAAATCTGTTGGCTATTTCCTTCACAAATGTTGTATCCTGGAACAAAAACACTTGGATTTTGTCCGACCGTAACCAAAACGGAATCAAAAATTGCCGGGCATCCGTTGGTGGTGTAGGTCACGTAATACATTTGTGTATTGAGTGGATTCACATAAATGCTTTGACTTCCAGCCCCGGTAGACCATTGATAACTTCCACCGCTCGGAAAAACGTTTGCGGTAATGGCAACACTGTCTCCCTGACAAATCTGATAGTCACCGGTTTGAATAATTGGAGCAATACTTACTTGCACAGGAACAGACGTAGCACTTGAACATCCATTAGGAGCCAAGCACGTTACATTGTAGGTAGTATTTTGTGTTGGACTAACACAAATGGTGGAAGATTGAACACCATTACTCCATGAAAATTGGCTACCTGGACTTCCAGAAACTCCCGTAAGACATATGGTTTGGCCGTTACAAATTGCATTACCGGGAACATTTGACGTAATAGAAACGGTTGGAGTAACATTCACTTGAACTTGGTAGGTCGCTGAAACCGTAGTTCCAAACAAGGTGTAGTTAACCGTAAAATTGGTTGTTGACGAAGGAGAAACAACAATCGATTGCGAGGTAGCATTTCCTGGAGACCAAGAATAGGTTCCGCCTGCAGAAGAAGGCACCGCTGTGAGTGTCACACTTCCCCCGGTACAAATGGATTGTGAAGTCCCATTAATCGAAACAGTTAATTGGGAAAATACCTGTCCCATGAACAAGCATACGGAAATAGTCAGTAACTTCGAAATCGACATAATTTTCATATACAAATTTAATTGAAATATGCGTAAAAAATTAGTTTTACTTATTACTGGTCTTACAATTTGTCAACTTAATTTCGGACAGAGCCAAGAGGACAAAATGATTCGCAACATATATGACGAAGCATTGCTTAGGGGACATGCGTATGAAGATTTAAGATCGCTGTGTAAAGATATTGGTCCAAGGCTTTCTGGTAGCTCTGAGGCCGCCATGGCCATTCGATGGTCGGAACAAAAAATGTTAAGCTATGGATTTGACCGTGTTTACTTGCAACCGATTCTAGTACCCCATTGGGAAAGGGGAAATCCAGAAACAGCGTGGATGACCTTATCCAACGGTAGCATTGAGAAAATGACCTTGTGCGCCCTAGGCGGTTCAATAGCGACTAATGGATTATTAGAGGGCGAGGTAATCATGTTCACTCACCTTGATTCACTGAAAAAAGCACGTATAGAGCAAGTTAATGGAAAAATTGTATTTCTAAATCAACCGATGAACGCTGCAGAGATTCAGACGTTCAAGGCCTATGGAGCGTGTTACCCCATTCGAGGGAACGGAGCCGTGGAAGGCGCAAAAATGGGAGCAAAAGCGGTACTTATTCGTTCGCTGGGCTTGCCCAGTGATGATTTCCCTCACACCGGAAGCATGCGGTATGAGGACAGCGTCAAGAAAATACCCGCAGCTGCACTTTCAACAAAAGATGCCGATCGATTAGCTCAAGAATTACAAACAGGCAAGGCGTTGAAATTCTCTATGGAAATGGATTGTCGAAATTTCCCGGATGAACCGTCCTTTAATGTGATTGGAGAAATGAAAGGCAGTAAGAAACCGAATGAAATCATTACGATTGGCGGACACCTTGACTCGTGGGATCAGGGAGAAGGAGCGCACGATGACGGAGCTGGAGTCATCCATTGCCTAGAGGCTTTACGGATTTTAAAAACCTTAAACTACACCCCAGAACATACCTTACGCGTCGTATTTTTCATGAATGAAGAAAATGGAAACATGGGTGGAAAAACGTATGCCACTTGGGTGAAATCTCTTGGAGAAGAACACATTGCAGCGCTAGAAAGTGACCGTGGAGGGTTTACCCCAAGAGGATTTGGTTGCGATGGATCTGACGGAATTTTCAAACGATTCACGCAATTTGAGCCCCTATTTACCCCATATGACTTGCATGTGTGGGAAAAAGGCGGTGGTGGCGTGGACATTGGTCCGCTAAAAAGTGAATTCAAAGGAATTACCTTATTCGGATTTATCCCAGATTCACAACGTTACTTCGACTATCACCACGCGGACAGCGATGTATTTGAATCCGTAAATAAACGTGAATTAGAACTTGGAGCTGCCGCTATATCCTCGTTCCTTTATCTGATAGACAAGGAGTTATTTCGGTAGTTTTCCTTTATATTCTTTTACCGAAGGACATTGCTCATACTCTGTTTCAAAATCCTTCAATTCTTCAGGAGTCATCTTGCTCGTCATGTCATTACATTTTTTAAAAATCCCTTGATACTTTTTATTACCAAGAACTTTCATTTTCTCAATTGGATCTGACGTATTATTAATTTCCTTAACGGCTTTAACATGGGCATCGGCACATTCACACACTTTGGATTTGCAAGAAAACAATACTGCAGCAACAGATGCTAATAAAATTACTTTTTTCATTGAATTACTTTGAAGCGGTAAGTTGATCTGCTGCAGATTGAGCGATAGCGCTTTTCTCTACACGAATTTTTGTACCTTCTGATGATATTAATACCGTTGACTCAGCAATTTCTAAAATCTTGCCATGAACGCCACCAATGGTAACCACCTTATCACCTGGCTTCATTGCCTCTCTAAATTTCTTTAGTTCTTTTTGTTTTTTAGCTTGCGGTCGGATCATGAACAAATAAAAAATTGCAATCATTGCAACGATCATGATTAACGAACTCATAGAATTTCCTGCACCCATCTTATTTAATTTTAGCTTTGATTATCAACACTTTGGTAGACGGTGTTGTATTCGTCATTATGGTCACCGACTTGGTGACTTCTTTCGAAGATACGTTTGCTGTATTTACTTTAGCAATAATTTCTGTTGACTCCCCCGGTTGAATCGGTTCAGAAGGCTTATCGGCTACTGTGCATGAACACGAAGGACGAACCTCTCCGAAAACCAAAGGATAATCACCTGTATTGGTTACGGTAAATACCGCACGAATGACTTCACCTTTAACCACGGTGCCGGCATCAAAAATATCGTTTACCTCCAGGGTAGTTTTCTTTCCAACCTCTACCGCATCTCCCTTGCTTGAACAAGCAAAAACAAAAGCGATTGAACATAATGCAATTAGTTTTTTCATAAGTTATTCTAAAAGTCCTCTTCCGGTTTTAACTAGGCGTTTATCTGCTTTAAATTTTTCTACTATTTTATCCAAAATACCATTGATAAAGATATTACTTTTTGGAGTACTGTAAAATTTAGAGATTTCAATATACTCATTAAGTGTTACTTTAGATGGTATACTTTGAAAATACAACAGTTCTGTGATTCCCATTTTTAGCAAAACAAGATCCATTTTTGCAATTCGTTCTGTCTCCCAATTATCCACCATTTCAGTGATTAAAACATCGTACTCCGGATTATTCTGAATGGTTTTACGCAATAACTCGTGAACGAAGGCTGACTCATCTGAAGGATCTTTATACAAAGGCAATGGAACAAACTCCTCGCCCGGTTGCATCGCTTTGATGGATTTTAGCACCATGGAACAACATAAATCCAAGTCATCCATCCAATAAATACTTTTCTCGTCGAAAAAATTATACAACCACGTAGAATTAGCCACCGAATCTTTAAACAATTGAAGTAAAAAAGATCGATCTATTTCATAGCCTGATTCTTCATTGCTCATGTACAAAACATAGGCTTCTGACTCCAAAATAGCATTGAACATTTTGCGAAACATTTCTTGAGACTCCGCTCCGATCCAATTCACTTTACGCTTTTTTGCAATCTCGTGCAGTGTATCAGCGTTCGAAAGCTGATTGATTAGCTGATGATCAACAAAGCGCATGTTTGGATTTAAATCTTCCGGTGTTGGACGCAACTTTTTCTTGCGATCTTCCATTTTATTCTCAGCGGCTCTAATTAATTGATCGAAGGTAAGCAGCAGATATAAATACATATCGTACATGCGATCCAAGGACACATTTAACTCTTTATCGGTTTTGATAAAATCTTTTTCATCGCTCTGAAAATGAGCATAGAGCAATTGCAATACTTTTATCCGTAAATGCCGTCTGTTTAGCATAATTTATAGATTCAACCCCCCTTTACGTTCTATTCGTTCTTCCGCCATTCGATTTGCAATTTGATAGGTAGGAATTCCTTCATTGTTAGATCGTTCCAAAATCTGATAAATCGTTTGATAAATTTCTTCTGCCTTCGTATGCGCCCACTCTAAACTCATACCTGAAACTTCGGAAAAACAATTAATAACTCCCCCTGCATTGATCGCATAATCAGGAGCATACAAAATTCCTTTTTCCATAACTGCTATTCCATGCTTTTGTTCTTCAGCCAATTGGTTGTTTGCTGCACCCGAAATAATGCTGCAAGACAAACGAGCCAAGGTATCGTCATTTACCGTAGCACCCATCGCGCAAGGTGCATAAATATCCATGGGAACATCATAAATTTCATCTGGAGAAACCACAGTAGCCCCATAGGTTTCTGATACGTTTCTTAAAGTCGCTTCATGAATATCCGTTATAAAAACCTTAGCCCCTTCCGATGTCAAATGTTTTACCAAATATTGACCAACATGCCCTACACCTTGAACAGCAATAGTTTTGCCTTCCAAGCTATCGGTTCCAAACTGCATCTTCGCACACGCTTTCATGCCCATGTACACACCATATGCAGTTACTGGAGATGGATCACCACTTTTACCCGGTAAACCAACCACATAATTTGTTTCTTTACTTACATGTACCATATCCTCAGGAGAAATCCCCATATCTTCTGCGGTAATATATTTTCCCGAAAGGCTATTAACAAACTGACCAAACCTTCTTAACAAGGCTTCAGACTTCATGGTACGAGAATCACCAATAATCACGGCTTTTCCGCCTCCTAAATCCAAGCCTGAAATCGAATTCTTATAAGTCATTCCTCTAGATAAGCGAAGCACATCATTTAATGCATCTGCCTCGTTGTTGTACATCCACATACGCGTTCCGCCAAGCGCAGGTCCAAGAACGGTATTGTGTACTGCAATTATTGCTTTAAGCCCTGTTTTAGCATCGTTACAAAAAAGCACTTGTTCATGCCCCATCTTTGTTAACTGAACCAAAATGCCATCAACGCTCGTTGATACTGAAATTGAGTTGGTTGTATTCATGCCTTAAAAATTGAATTAGAAACGTTTATTTAAATAGTACCTTTGTACCAGTTTCGACGGCAAAAATAGAAAATAAATCCCATGAAGTCTCTACGGAGTTTGAACAAATATTTCATCACCTATAAATGGCGATTCCTATTGGGAATCCTCTTTACAGTGATTAGTAATTACTTTGCGGTCAAAATGCCTAAGTATGTGCAAGTTTCGATTGATGGCTTGCAAAAAACAGGAGTAAGCACTCAATTAAATGATGCGCTTTGGCTGTCCTTCAAAATTGGGGGATTGTATTTATTGTTATCAGCAACCAAAGGATTTTTTCTTTTTCTGATGCGACAAACCATTATCGTCATGTCTAGATGGATAGAATTTGATTTAAAACAAGCCATATACACACATTACCAAACCTTAGATACCGACTTTTATAAACGAAATCGAATTGGTGATTTAATGAACCGTATCTCCGAAGACGTGGGTCAAGTGCGCATGTATCTTGGTCCCGGCGTCATGTACACCATCAACCTCGTCGTACTGACTGTTTTTAGTCTTTACCAAATGACCCAAATAAGTGGTAAACTAACCTTGTTTGCATTAATACCTTTACCATTCATGTCCTTCATTATATATAAAGTTTCTAATAAAATAAATAAGGCAAGTAAAAGTGTCCAAGAAGAACAATCACACATATCAACCCTCGCACAAGAAACATTTTCAGGCATTCGCTTAATTAAGGCGTACAGCCAATTTGGTCCAACCAGTGACCGAATGGATCGTGCAGCAAATTCATACCGACAAAAAAGTATGAAACTGGTGTTAATAAACGCCTTATTTATGCCAACCATTATGCTGCTAATTGGATTAAGCACTTTGCTAGTAATCTATGTTGGCGGGTTATTAACAGAAACGAATCAGCTGAGCTTGGGAGGAATTGTAGCGTTTATCTTTTATGTAAATAACTTAACCTGGCCTTTCGTTTCCATCGGATGGGTAACCTCCATTATACAACGCGCAGAGGCGTCGCAACAACGTATCAACGAGTTTTTAAATACAAAACCAAGTATCACCAACCCAAGCAACGAACCCTTTGACTTGCAAGGAGATATTGAGTTTACTAACGTGAGTTTCACCTATTCAAATACAGGAATACGGGCGCTACACGGCATGAACTTCGCGATCAAATCCGGTCAACACCTAGGGATCTTAGGTAAAACAGGAAGCGGAAAATCAAGTGTACTCCATTTAATCGGGCGACAATTTGACCCAAATGAGGGGGCTATCTACGTTAATAAAAAAGCACTGAACACCATCAACTTACAAGACTATCGTTCGCAGATGGCAGTGGTTCCCCAGGAAGTGTTTTTATTTTCAGATTCGATACGAAATAATGTTGCCTTTGGTGCACACACACCGGTTTCAGACGAAGCCATTATTGAGGCACTCAAAAAAGCACATGTGTGGCATAATATTGAAGAATTCCCAGATCAACTTGATACGCAACTCGGTGAATTGGGCGTTAATTTGAGTGGCGGTCAGAAGCAACGTATCAGTATTGCACGGGCCTTGATTCGAAATCCAAAGTTGTTAATTTTAGACGACTGCCTATCCGCGGTAGATACCGAAACAGAAGAAATCATTTTAAACGAACTTCGGTCCCTACCCCAATCCCCACGTATGGTATTGGTCAGCCATCGTATTTCTACGCTGAGAAATTGCGAGCAAATTATCGTATTAGCGGATGGCGAGATTGTGGAGATGGGAAGTCCAGAAGACCTAATGAAGCAGAAAGGCGTCTACTACGAAACCTACCTTCAACAGTTAAACGAGGATCAGTCTTAATACCCATGAAACGGATTGGTTTAATTTCCGACACGCATGGATACTTAGGTGCGGATGTCTGTAGCTATCTTGAGCATGTAGATGAAATTTGGCACGCAGGAGACATTGGAACCTTGGCCGTATTAGATAAAATTCGAGCATTGAAACCGAGCCGGGTGGTATACGGAAACATAGATGGGGCAACGCTCAGAAATGAAACAAAGGCATTGGAAAGCTTTGAAATCGAAGGACTCAAGGTGTGTATGACACACATCGCCGGTCGTCCCGAAAAATTAATTGATTCCATTAAAGAACTCCTAGCGCTCGAAAAACCAGGATTATTCATTTGCGGTCATTCTCACATCACCTTGGTTAAATATGTGAAGGAACGAAATGTCCTATGGATGAATCCCGGCGCGTGCGGCATCAAAGGATTTCACAAGGCCCGAACGTTACTTAGATTTACCATTGAAATGGGGAAATGTAAAGACCTGGAATTGATTGAATTAAATCGTTATCCTTCCCATGAAGACAACCAAGCATCTGCCGAATAAGCGTACTGTTCGCCAGATTCCATATGCTTTAAGATCACGATGCCTTTATGGCGTTCCTCTTCGCCATAGAACAATACCCACTTGGCTCCTTTGTCGTTGGCATACTTTAGTTGCTTTTGCATTTTGGCTTGTGAAGGATAAACCTCTGCAACTTTACCCAAATCCCTAACTGAGTTAGCCCAAATAGCACATTGATCCGCCTCTTTTTCCGAAAAATTCAAAAACAACAGGTCTGGTCCGCTGCTTAAATCAACCGGGAACAAGTCAAGCGTTTCCATGATATCGTATATTCGATCTGCCCCAAAAGAAATCCCTACACCCGATAAGCCTTTTACACCAAACAACCCCGTTAAATCATCGTATCTTCCACCACCACAAATACTCCCCATAACAACCTCATGCGCTTTAACCTCGATAATCGCTCCTGTGTAATAATTTAGTCCACGCGCTAAGGTTACATCGAGCTCCAATTGTCCCTTTAGCAAGGGGTTATCTTGAAATTTACTATGAATGTAACTTAACTCTTCCAGACCTTTCATACCGATTTCACTCGTTGACAGAAAGGTAGAGAGAAAAGAAATTTGCTCTTCAAATGAGCCTGATAATTGAAACAAAGGTTTTATAGAATCGATTAAAGACGATTCAAATCCTTTGTCCTTCAACTCGTTAATTACCCCATCTTCACCGATTTTATCCAATTTATCTAACGCTACAGTCAGATGAATCAATTGGTCGGAAGCGTTGCACACTTCTGCGATTCCACTCAGCACTTTTCTATTGTTCAGTTTGATGGTAAATCCTGGTAATCGTAAGGTGCTAAGCACTTGATCAATCACTTGGATAAGCTCCACTTCATTGCGTAAGGAGTCGCTACCAACGACGTCCCCATCGCATTGATAAAACTCTTGATACCGACCATGCTGTGGA
Organism: Crocinitomicaceae bacterium; assembly: GCA_044353585.1. GTDB lineage: Bacteria > Bacteroidota > Bacteroidia > Flavobacteriales_D > Crocinitomicaceae > UBA952. The sequence continues at coordinate 183,971 of JBILBR010000004.1, forward strand.
CGATCGGCTCTCCACACTGGCTGAATTTGATAGCGCTTGAAGGGAAAACTAAGTTCGTTTTGATGCTGAACAACGAAACGCGCAAAAGGCACGGTAAGGTCGTAGCGTAAAGCCTTTTCTGACAATGAATTCGCAAACCGAGGCAGGTTATCCGCAGCGAGGGCTTCTAAATCGGCTTTACGTACTTTTTCTCCAGAATTTAAAATACGAAAAATCAAGCGATCCCCTTCATCTCCGTATTTTCCCATTAGCGTGCTTGATAATTCGAAGCTGGGAGTTTCAATGGGTTGGAAACCAAAGCGATGAAAGGCATCTGCGATGGTCGAGAAAATTAACTTACGTTTAAGCACATCATTGGGAAGGAAATCTCTTGTACCTTTTGGAATTGCTGGTTTTTGACTCATAGTGTTTTTTCTCGGTATAAATCTAACATCATTCCATCGGATAAGCCCATTTTCGGCACATAAATTTGATCTAACCCAAGGGATTGCATCATTTTGATATAGATTTCCATGGCGGGACCAATGACATCTGCACGGTCTGGTTTAATCTTGAATTGATAAATTCGTTCCTCAATGCTGAGCGGTTCCAATTGCGCTTGAAGTGTTTTCATTTCTGACAAATCAACGGGTGTTTTATCTTGTTTTCCAAGCACTTTGTGTACGCTATTAATTGTTCCGCCTGAACCAAAAACACGCGCTGGCTTGAACGGCAATATTTCTGATGCTAACCACTCATGCACTTCAGTCCATGATTTTTTGGAAACTTTATTTTTAAGGAGTCGAACACTGCCGATTTGAAAAGACCTGGCTGCGTGCACCTTGTTGTCTTGAAACAGCGTGATTTCCGTACTCCCCCCTCCTACATCAATCAGCACGTAATTCATTTTTAAGTCGGGAATTAATTGAAACGTAAGATAAACCAATTCCGCCTCTTCCTTACCTGTAATTACCTCCAGCGTAATTCCAATTTCTTTCTTTACACGTTGAATGATTTTTTTCGCATTAGAACTATCTCTCATGGCGGAAGTTGCTACCGCACGATAATCCGATACGCCATAAAAATCCAGGTAATTCTTAAAAATTCGCATCCCCTCAATAAACTTCTCGATTTTCTCATCGGAAATTTTTCCTTTTTCAAACACCTCCTCACCCAAGCGAACAGGCAGACGCAAATAAGCTACTTTTGAATAATGCCATATTCCAACGGGTTTAGTGACTTCTCCCACCAAAACACGCATGGCATTGGAACCTACATCGATTGCACCAAGTTTCATAAATACAAAAGTAGAAAACCTTATCTTTGCGACGCTAAAAAAGAGTGAAAAAGACAAGCTTAATATTTGAAAACAGCGAAGAGCCTAGGGCTGGAGGCTTTTTGTTATCCGATCCATTTCAAGGGGATCCGTTTTTTGAGCGTTCCGTGGTATATTTATGTCAGCACGATTCGGATGGAACGTTTGGATTTGTCTTAAACAACCCATTGGCACTTAACCTACATGACATTATTGAACGTCAAGACCTAAAAGATCAATCCTTATTTATTGGTGGACCAGTTGCAAAAAACCAACTCTTTTTCCTTCATAACCTGGGAGAAACCATTGCAAATTCCTTGCCTTGTGGTCCGAACATTTATTTCAGTGGAGATTTTGATTCACTCGTAGCATATTTAGATGCTAACGGGTACGATGACATTAAGCTTAAATTTTTCGTTGGATATAGCGGATGGGATGAAAATCAATTAGAAGAAGAAATTAAAGAACATAGCTGGATTGCAGCGAACAACATACCTTTAAGTTTCGTCTTTGAAGAAAACCATCAAACACTTTGGAAATCTTGTATGGAATTACAGGGATCAAAATTCAAAATGATTGCCAATTTCCCGAAAAACCCGAATGAAAATTAGGTGCATATGCGTTAATTTTAGAATTAAACCGTAACTTTGCACCCTTGAAATACGGTCGACGTTCGGAATTCGGCCAATTATTTAACCCTTTCAATGGCCGAACACATTGAAATACAAACATTTAAAGCCACATGGCAAAATCTAACAAAAAAGAAATCGCGTCGCACGGTAGTGCGGATTTCGATTGGGAAGCGTTGTCCCTAGACGGATACACCCAAATTCAACGTTCTGAGTTATCAGACAAGTACGAGAAAACCTTGACTTCTATCAACGAGAAAGAAGTGATCCAAGGTACCGTTGAAATGATTACTAAAAAAGAAGTAATCGTAAACATCGGGTACAAATCAGAAGGTGTTGTTGCAGCGAATGAGTTCCGTTACAATCCGGACTTAAAAGTTGGAGATACCGTTGATGTGTACGTTGAAGTGCAAGAAGACAAAACTGGTCAATTAATCGTTTCTCACCGTACGGCGCGTATGCACAGTGCGTGGATTCGTGTAAATGACGTATTGCGTAGTGGTGAAATCATTACAGGATATGTTAAATGTCGTACCAAAGGTGGTTTAATCGTAGACGTATTTGGAATTGAGGCCTTCTTGCCTGGTTCTCAGATCGATGTGAAGCCTATCCGTGATTACGATGTATATGTTGGTAAGAACATGGAATTCAAAGTTGTGAAAATCAACGAAGAATTCAGAAATGTTGTTGTATCTCACAAAGCGCTTATTGAAGCTGAAATTGAAGAACAGAAAAAACAAATCATCTCTGGCCTTGAAAAAGGACAAGTATTGGAAGGTGTTGTTAAAAATATTACTTCGTACGGAGTATTCATCGACCTTGGTGGTGTAGATGGATTAATTCACATTACCGACCTTTCTTGGGGTCGCGTAAACCATCCAGAAGAATTACTTGAACTTGACCAAAAAATCAACGTGGTAATCCTTGATTTTGATGATGATAAAAAACGAATTGCTTTAGGATTGAAACAACTTCAACCGCATCCATGGGATTCACTTGACGTGAACTTAAATGTTGGTGATAAAGTTTCTGGTAAAGTAGTGGTTATGGCTGACTATGGTGCGTTTATTGAAATCGCAGCAGGCGTTGAAGGGTTAATCCACGTTTCAGAAATGTCTTGGTCTCAACACTTACGTAGCGCTCAAGATTTTATGAAAATCGGTGATACTGTTGAAGCAGTTATTTTAACACTTGATAGAGATGAGCGCAAAATGAGTCTTGGTATTAAACAATTGATGCCAGATCCATGGAGTGAAATCGAAAACAAATATGGTGTAGATTCTAAGCACACTGCTAAAGTTCGAAACTTCACCAACTTCGGTGTATTTGTTGAACTTGAAGAAGGTGTTGATGGATTAATTCACATTTCTGATTTGTCATGGCAAAAGAAAATCAAGCATCCATCAGAATTCTGCAAGGTTGGTGATATGCTAGATGTAATTGTTATGGAAATCGATCGTGAAAACCGTAGAATTTCATTAGGCCACAAACAATTGGAAGAAAATCCGTGGGATGTGTTTGAAGGAACGTTTGCTGAAGGCTCAACGCATTCAGGAACGATTACTGAAATGAAAGATAAATCTGGTATTGTTTCACTTCCTTATGGTGTTGAAGGAATTTGCCCAAGCAAACATTTACGCAAGGCAGATGGTTCCAACGCTAAAGTGGAAGAAACCCTTGATTTCGTAGTGATTGAATTCAACAAGGACGCTAAGAAAATTGTTTTATCTCATACACGTACGTTTGATGATACGCAAGAAGCTCCAGTACCTGCGGCTAAACCAGCAAAAGGCGCTAAGAAAACAAGCACAGGATCAAACACGGACGAAGCAGTTAAAGCAATCAACAAAGGAAATGAGAAATCTACCCTTGGTGATTTAGATGCCTTAGCTGGATTGAAAGAAAAAATGGAGAAAGGCGAATAAGCCCAATTCAAAATAGCTATTTTAAAGAGGTCTTCGGACCTCTTTTTTTTTGAACTCACCTCAAAAAATCACAGACAAAAATTGCTATTAATTCCGCTACCTTTGCACCATGGATTTTGAATTAGTTTCTGCATACCAACCTACAGGGGATCAACCTGAGGCGATTCGTCAATTGGTTGAGGGAGTAAACGCAGGAATAACTTTTCAAACCTTATTGGGAGTAACGGGCAGCGGTAAAACATTTACCATGGCTAATGTGATTGAACAAGTAAAAAAACCAACTTTGATTCTTTCACACAACAAGACCTTAGCCGCCCAGTTATATGCTGAATTCAAACAGTTTTTCCCTCACAATGCCGTAGAATACTTTGTTTCTTATTACGACTACTATCAACCGGAAGCTTATATTCCAGTTACCAACACCTACATTGAAAAAGACCTTTCGATTAACGATGAAATTGAAAAACTCAGGCTATCCGCTTCATCCGCCCTACTCTCTGGTCGCAGAGACATCATCGTTGTTGCGTCGGTATCTTGTATTTATGGGATCGGAAACCCCAACGAATTTAAGAAGAGTATCCTCCCCATCCATGTGGGAATGGAGGTTCCAAGGAACAAATTTTTACACAGATTGGTTGAGAATTTATATACCCGCAGCGAAGAAGTATTTGAGCGGGGGATGTTTCGAGTTACCGGCGATACGGTCGACATTTATTTAGCGTATGCAGACCATGTAGTAAGAATTTTGTTCTTTGGTGATGAAATCGAAGGTATCCAATCCATTGACCCAATCACCAATCATGTGTTTGAAACACATACTGAGTTAAACCTATATCCCGCTAACCTCTTTGTTTCAAGTCCTGAAAACACCTTGCAAGCCATTCATCAGATTCAAGATGATCTCGTCTTTCAAGTGGAGCAGTTTAAAAAACACGGACGCTTAGAAGAAGCCAATCGCTTGTATGAACGCGTTTCCTATGACCTTGAAATGATTCGAGAACTCGGTTATTGCTCAGGAATTGAGAACTATTCACGGTATTTCGACAACCGTCAACCCGGTGATCGCCCCTTTTGTTTGCTCGATTATTTCCCCGAAGATTACCTTATGATGGTAGATGAGAGCCACGTGACCTTACCTCAAGTAAAAGGGATGTATGGAGGCGACAGAGCCCGAAAAATAAACTTGGTGGAATATGGGTTTCGCCTACAGGCAGCAATTGATAATCGACCGTTGAAATATGAAGAGTTTGAAGGGCTCCTCAACCAGTGTGTATTTGTTTCTGCTACTCCGGCTGCCTTGGAAATCGAACTTTCGGAAGGAATCATGGTTGAACAAGTTATCCGTCCAACGGGCCTACTCGACCCCATCATTGAAGTCCGTCCAAGCCGCTTTCAAATTGATGACTTAATAGGAGAAATTCAAGCTCGAGTTCAATTGAATGAACGGGCTTTGGTCACAACCCTCACCAAACGAATGGCTGAAGAACTGCAAAAATACCTCACTAAAGTTGGTGTTAATTGCCAGTATATACACAGTGACATTGACACCTTGGATCGAGTAGAAATCCTACGTGAACTTCGCTTAGGAACCTTCGATGTATTGGTTGGGGTCAACTTACTACGTGAAGGACTCGACTTACCCGAAGTGTCATTGGTTGCAATATTGGATGCCGACAAAGAAGGATTCCTAAGGAATGTGAAATCATTGGTTCAAACGGTTGGAAGAGCCGCTCGGAACGTCAATGGTCGTGTAATCATGTATGCCGATAAAATGACCGAATCAATGCGCTTAACCATTGAAGAAACGGAGCGAAGGAGAAGCATTCAAATCGCTTATAATGAAACCCATGGACTTTCTCCACAACCCTTGAACAAACCAATTGAAATCGGACTACGAAATAGTTTAGGTAGGGACAACAATTACAAGCAAGGAACTGATTTAGCGAAAACACGTGAACCAATAAGCAGCTACAAGAACTTAAAAGAGGTGGAACATGCTATTAAACCATTAAAAAAAGAAATGCAGCGCGCAGCAAAGGAATTAGATTTTATCTTAGCAGCCTCTATCAGAGATCAAATTATTGAATTGGAAAAAATTAAAGATTCACTTATATGAAACAGTTAACCATACTTAAGATTTTGGCTATTTTAGAAGGGATATCATATATCTCTTTCGCTATTACAATGCCAATAAAGTACATGATGCATTGGCCTCTACCAAACAAAATTGTTGGGATGGCGCATGGAATTCTTTTTATCGCTTATTGCCTTTGGGTCTTAATTGTTGCCATCAAATTCAAAAAGCCATTTATGTTTTACATAATCGGTTGGTTCATGTCTTTAATCCCGTTTGGCACCTTCTGGTTCGAACGGAAATTCTTAAACAATAAAGCGTTTACCGACACCGAACTCTTGGATTAACCAAACCTACCTACCGATACTACATACGAACCGAAAATTGTCACCATGATAAACCCCGCGTACCAGGAATTACTTAACAAAAGCGACGATTCTCGAAAAGAAATTAAGTCATTTCTCAAAAAAGTCAGAAAACACAAGCAATTAGATACCATTTTTCGGGAGGCACATGAACGTACCTTTGAAAAAATAGATTGCCTTCAATGTGCCAATTGTTGTAAAACAACCTCCCCTATTTTTCGAGACACTGATATTCGAAGAATTGCAAAGCATCTACGGATTAAAGAATCAAAATTTATAAGTGACTATTTACGTATGGATGAAGATTCTGATTATGTGCTTCAAAAAAGCCCATGTTCATTTCTTGGGTCCGATAATGAATGTAGTATTTATGAGCATCGCCCCCTAGCATGTAGGGAATACCCACACACCAATCGAAGATATATGCATCAAGTATTGGATATTACCGAAAAAAACGCGCATATATGTCCTGCTGTGGCAGATATTGTCTTTCAACTCATGGGTTAATTGCTTAATTTTGAGCTAATGCCTATTACGCTAATAATTACGGTTTACAAAGACTATGAAGCGCTCGAGCGCGTCTTAGATTCTGTATGCAAGCAATCATTAATTCCAAAACAAATTATTCTTGCGCACGATGCAATCGACAGCAGGATTCATCTTACAATTAGTAAATTTTCTGCTCTCTTGAACATTACGCATATTGATCAAGAAGACACAGGATTTAATAAGAATCGTATCTTAAATAAAGCCATTCTACTTTCAGAGGTTGATAAATTGATTTTTATTGATGGAGATTGTGTTTTACACCCGAAATTCATTGCTTCGCATCAATCATACATCAAGGTTGGGACATATACCGCCGGTAGAAGACTAGACCTTGATCCAATTTCCTCTGCTCGTATTCGCAAAGATGGCATTAGAACTATTAATTTATTTCGACTCTTAAGAAATAAAACCAAACGTGTCGAAGAAGGCATCTATTTCCCAGGTGCGCCATTACAACTAACTAAACGCGCCAGATTATTAGGTTGCAATATGGGATGGCACAAGCAAGACCTGATCGCCTTGAATGGCTTTGATATGGATTATATTCTTCCCGGTTATGGCGAAGATACGGATATTGAATTCCGTGCTTCTTTAATGGGAATGAAAACTGCAAACCTACGATGGAAAGCGATACAATACCATTTATTTCACGAACGACCTGAACGTGAAGAGGACATCACCCAAAGTCGCTTGATGTTTGAAAAAAAGAAGGAAATTGGTTATTATTTTTGTGAGCATGGACTAACAAACCTTGATTTAAAATTTCCCCATGAATAAATACAACCGATTGATTAATTAAATCGTCTTTTGCTGGATTATACCTATGAAAAATTTACTTCTTTACTTCGTTCTTATTTGCACCATAACTCAGGGATTAGCTCAACGTGCTAAAGACGGTTCGTACACGGTGACTTCGTTAAATGCCTTAGTTAATAGCTACACGGTTCTTAATGCCAATGCGAGCGCCGGACAATCTGTAATTACTGTTGCTTCGAATACCATGGTTGGTGGTTTTTTTCAAGGGGTATTGACTCCAGGTGATTTAATCATGATCATTCAAATGCAAGGGGCTAGTTTAAATGTAGACACCTATCCTGCCAGTGAATTCGTGAATTCAAACGGACAATTTTGGGGTCCTTACACCACCCCTCAAGGACATATTAATGATTGGAACCAATTCATTCAATTGTGGGGTGAAATTACAAACTACAGCAATGCGGGTAAATTTGAATTAGCAGAAGTAAAATCTGTTTCAGGAGCAAATACAATTAGCCTGATGTGTCCGCTAACCAACAGCTATACGAGCGCCGGACGTGTTCAAGTTGTTCGTGTTCCAAGATTCGCTAATTTAACGATCAATTCGAATACCTCCATTGTTCCTAGCCTTTGGAATGGTTCAACAGGTGGTGTCGTAGCTGTTGAAGTAAATGGAAATTTACTCATTAACTCAAATTCAAAAATTTCGGCGAGCGGCTATGGTTTTCGAGGTGGAGTAACTGAAGACCAAACGCTTGGCAGTCCTCCAGGGAATGTTAACGATATCGGATTTTGTGCGTCTCATGTGGCCACACAAGGTGCAGAAAAAGGCGAAAGTATTGCAGGGTTTTATACAGAATATGACGCCATTTATTCCAGATATTGTAAAAGTGCTCCAGCGAATGGAGGCGGAGGCGGAAACAACCACAATTCGGGTGGCGGCGGCGGATGTAATGTTGGAAATACAGCACTAACATACACAGGAAAAGGTGTTCCAAATCCTTTATATAATGTTAATTGGAACGTCGAATCTGCAGGCTTGGGTGGCTCAATAAGTCCTGGTGGAGGACGAGGTGGATATTCTGGCGCTACGGTGAATCAAAATGAAAATACAGTTGGGCCCAATAACACTTCTTGGGGTGGTGACTACCGAAGAAAGGAAGGCGGTTTAGGAGGCCACCCGCTCACACAAGACAATACCCGTATTTTCGCCGGCGGCGGAGGGGGTGCAGGAGATCAAAACAATACCCAAGGCGGTAGCGGTGGTCGAGGTGGCGGTATCGCCTACATCAAAGTTTATGGAACGATTACTGGAAGTGGAACCATTGAGGCAAATGGTGCAAATGGAGTGAATGCCAATCCAAACGGTCAAACAGCGCTTCAAGCATCAACGCAGAAATTCGGAAATGACGGCGCAGGTGGCGCAGGTGGAGGCGGGTCAATTTATATCTCTAATGCAACTGCAATACCCAATACGCTAACACTCCAAGCGAATGGTGGAAACGGAGGAAATCAAGTAATTTCTTTTGGCGCATTTGCTTCTTCTCCAACAATGGAAGCGGATGGACCTGGCGGCGGCGGCGGCGGCGGATATATTTCCATTTCATCAGGGACACCAATTCAGCAAGTAAATGGCGGAATTTCTGGAGTTACTAATTCAACGTTTGTCCCAAATTTCCCTCCAAATGGTGCAACAGGCGGTGCTTCTGGACTAACAAACACCAATACTTCTTTTTACGAGATCTTAGCAGTAAATGACACCATTTGTGGCAATGGAAGTACAATCTTAACAGCATCTACGGTTGGCAATCCACCTGCCGGGAATCTAACATGGTACACCACCCCATTCGGAAATACAACCGTTGCGACTGGAAATTCGTTCACTACCCCTGTGTTAAACACGACCACAACGTATTATGTTGGTATTTGTCCAGGTTCTTTCAGAAGACCAGTCTCTGTTGTCATTGGCTCCTCTCCTATTATCACCGGTGTACCAACAATAACGAATGCAACGTGTTTAACACCAGGTTCGATCACTGGATTGGTCATAAATGGTGGTGCGCAACCGTATTCATATTCTTGGTCGAATAACGGAGGAAATACCTTAAATCTCACAAATGCTCCAGCAGGCACTTATTCACTAACCGTCTCTGACGCGGCAGGCTGTTCGACCACTTCGGCTCCGTATACAATTACTGGAATGAGCGGTCCAACAATTAATACTAACGCTGCGGTTATTTCACCACAATCTTGCAATGGTACCATGGGTTCCATTACGGGAATTACAACTACGGGAACTAATTTAACTTACTCATGGAGTAACAATGGAGGTAATGTCATCAGTCCATCTGGATTATCAAGCGGAAATTATACCTTAACCGTTACCGATGGAAATGGTTGCACAGCAGTTAGTAGTCCATTGACCATACCGTTTACTTCCGGTCCGTCAATCGATACCAGTCAAGCTGTATTCTCGGTAGAACATTGTGGACAAAGCGATGGCGGAATTAGCGGTATTACAGCAACAGGTGCAGGGCTCCAATACCAATGGACACCGGGCAACAGCAACCTGATTAACCTTAGTAATGTTGCAGCAGGACAGTACACCCTTGTCGTGACGGATCAAAACAACTGTAACGATACAGTTGGACCACTTACCATACAGGCCTCTGCCCCACCTGTTATTGACACAACTTCCATTCAAGTGTTGAATGAACTTTGCGGACAGAATAATGGAGGGATTTCTGGCATTACAGTTAGCGGAGGAACCGCACCCTTAAGTTACTTGTGGTCAAACCAACAAAACACCCTTAATATTCCGAATGGATTAGCGCCAGGTTCTTATTCGTTAGTGGTGACCGATAATGCAGGATGTATGGATAGTATTACTGGAATAACGATAGGATCTACCGGTGGGCCTTCAATTGATACGACCCAGTTGGTAATTACTCCTGTAGGCTGCGCAGGGGAACCTGGATCAATTACAGGGATTACTAGTATTGGCAACGGAATTCAATACAGCTGGAATAATTCCGTGAATACGGCTAATAACACCAACTTAACGGCAGGAACATACGTGCTCACCATTACCGATGCTAACAACTGCAGTTCTACCTTTTCTGTTCTCGTACCTCAATTGAATCCTGTAGCGCTAGATGAAACTCAGATTATCCTTTTGAACCCAACGTGTTTGGTGGATGGCAGCATAACTGGACTAAGCGTTTCAGGGGGTACGAATAACTACAGTTATTCATGGCAGCCGGGAAATATCAATACGTTGAATTTACAGAATTTAAGCGCAGGAAATTACATCCTAACAGTGACCGATGCAAACGGATGTTCTGATACATCAGGCATTTATACCCTAGTCAATCCAAGCTATCCGATTGCGGATTTCACGTTTTCACCAAGTGATCCAGATGTAGGAGAGCTTATTACCTTTACCAATAGCTCATCTAATTACACGATTGAACAATGGATTATCGACGGCGTGCCATACAGTCAATCACCGTGGGATTCAAGTTTTAATGCAGGAGTTTATCCTGTTCAACTCACCGTAACCAATGCAGCAGGTTGCCAAGATACCATTACGTATAATGTGGTGGTTTATGATGAATTAACCTTTCCAAATGTAATTACACCTAATGGCGATCTAGCCAATGATTACCTTGAAATTGAGGCCTTAAAGCCGAATTCGGAGATCAGCATTTTGAATCGTTGGGGCAATGTCGTTTATAACAGTACAAATTATCAAAACGATTGGAACGGAATGGATCAACAAGGTGTGGATTTGAAAGAGGGTGTTTATACCGTAATTTTCATTTCTTCCGAGAACAAACTATCCCACTTTTACGTTCACCTTATTAGATAAATAATAACATATGAAAGCAGGATTAATCACAGGAGCATCAAGTGGAATAGGAAAAGAATTAGCGCGTATTCACGCATCAAATGGAAATAATGTAATTCTTGTAGCACGCCGAACAGAACAATTACAAGAACTGGCTAAAGAAATAGAAACCAAGTATAATGTAAAAACATGGGTGATTTCTGCCGATTTAGGAAAAATCGAAGAAGTTCAATCCTTAATATCGACCATAAAATCAAAAGATATTTTTGTGAATTATTTATTCAATAATGCCGGATTTGGTGGTTGGGGAAAGTTCGCAGATCGTTCCGCATCGGATGACCATCAAATGATTGCTGTGAATGTGCAAGCATTAACCGCATTAACCCATGGCTTTCTCCCCGAAATGATTGAAAAAAATGAAGGAAAAATACTTCATACAGCCAGTACCGCCGGATTTATTCCGGGTCCCTTGCAAGCGACCTATTTTGCTACTAAGGCATTTGTTGTTTCGCTTACAAAAGCAACCAATTATGAATTACGTAATACAAATATCAGCGTAACTGCACTTTGCCCGGGCCCTGTAAAAACGGAGTTCGAATTTGCCGCGGGTATGGGTAATGCAAAAATGTTCGAAAAAGGAGCAGATGCCTACTCTACTGCGTTTAAAGGCTACAACGCGATGATGAAAGGAAAAACGATTATTATTAGCGATTTCGGATTTCGAATCCTTATCAATTACCTGTCTCCGTTTATCCCACAAGCGTTTATTCTAAAAGTGGTAGAAAAAATACAAACGAAGTAAAATGTCGTAACTTTGCATTCAATGCATACCTTGCCGTTACTTTTTAATGATGTTGATGGGTACGAAGTACTTGTAATCATTTTAGTGGTCCTAATTTTTTTCGGTCCGAAAAGTATACCGGGAATCGCAAAAACCCTAGGAAAAGCATTATATTCTATCCGGAATGCTACCAACGATTTAAAGGATGAAATTCGTAAATCTGGAGTGGATGTTAAGAAGGATTTAAACATTGAACAATTATTAAAGCAACAAGAGGAGCAACTCGTACAGCCCATGGATCAAGTATTTACGGACATCGGCAACACGATGCACTACGAGGGAAAAAAGGTTAATTCCATCATAGAGCAGAATCAAGAAGTATCCGAAAGTGAAGTTGAAGAAGAATCAATAGCACCCGATGAACCTGTCGAATTAAGCCACAAAACACCCACATCAGATGAAGTATAAGGTAGCAATAATAATGGGCAGTGCCTCCGATTATCCAGTGATGAAAGACGCAGAGGAAGTATTAAAAGGATTCGAGATCGATACCCATGTTGAAGTAGTATCAGCACATAGAACACCCGAGAAGATGGTTGCATTTGCAAAATCGGCTAAAACTAATGGTATTAATGTGATTATTGCCGGCGCAGGCGGAGCTGCACATTTACCGGGCATGGTAGCATCCCTTACTTCACTTCCAGTAATCGGTGTACCTATAAAATCTAGCAACTCCATTGATGGATGGGATAGCATTTTAAGTATCCTTCAGATGCCTAATGGAATTCCTGTTGCCACTGTGGCATTAAATGCAGCAAAAAATGCTGGAATTTTAGCTGCTCGGATACTGAGTTCTACTGACCATGAAATCGGCGCTAAAATCGATGCGTACGCGCAAACTATGGCTCAAGCCGTTGAAGATAGCCAAGCACGGTTGACTCAACGATAAATCAAGTATTTCTTTCGAATCTTTAGGAATTGTTCAATTCCAGGTTTCCAGGTTGCTCTTATTTCTTTTGGACCCCACCCTTTGTACAACTGTTCTTTTAAACTGCCGTTACCTGCTAAGCGATTAAAAAATGCATTTTGATCAATAAACACGGCAGAATCCCCAAGTAAATCCCGCGCATTCGTAAGATAAAACAAGTTCAATTCATAGGACCTAGTCTGCGCTGTTTTGGCTAAATCATATCCATTACAAATGCGATCAACATGCAGTGGGAATTTTGCGCCAGCTTGTGGCTTGGGAACAAAGGAAAAACCGGTTGAAGGAAAGCGTGGGTGACCATATAACTCAAAGGGACGAGCAGTTCCTCTACCTATACTAATCGTTGTAGCCTCAAATAAACACAAACTTGGATACAACGAAATGGCTAAATCGGATTTCAAATTCGGCGAAGGAGGTATCGGAAGCCGATACGTTGATTTGTGGGTGTAATTTTTACAAGGAATTACTTGTATTTGACACTGCAACGAATCTTTCAACCAAAACTCACCATTGATCATTTTTGCATATTCACCAATGGTCATTCCATAAACAATAGGAACCGGATGCATACCAACGAACGACTTATACTCTGGCTCGAGGATAGGACCATCTACATAATGAGCGTTGGGATTGGGGCGATCAAGAATAATCAATTGTTTATTATGTTCAGCGCAGGCTTCCATCACATAATGTAAGGTAGACAAATAGGTATAAAATCTCACGCCAACATCCTGAATATCAAAAACCACTACGTCCACATCCGTTAAATCATGCTCGGTGGGTTTTTTATGATTCCCGTACAATGAAACCACGGGAATCCCTGTCTGTTCGTCAAAGGAACTATTAATGTGTTCACCCGCATCACCTTCCCCTCGAAATCCATGCTCTGGTGCAAAAATCTTAACTAAATTAATTTCTTGGGAACGCAAGGTATCAACCAAATGTACGCCTTTAATCACAGAAGTTTGGTTGGCCACAACAGCAACACGTTTACCCTTTAAACTATCCAAATAAAGCCCCATACGTTCAGCTCCGGGGTATACTGTTTTTGAATCCGAAGGGTCTGCAAAACCTGATGCATTAATTAACCAAACTAGAATAAGAACCCCAAAGGCACGAAATAAAAACGGATATTTATCCATTCGTTGTAAATGGCGCACTAGATTCCCGTATTTTTGGGAAACCAAATTAAACGAAGTGTCTTTAGAGATTTTCATTGCAAAACGGATTCTTCCGAATCGAGCGCAAGGTATAAAAGTTTCCCGACCGATTTTACGTATAGCAGTGATAAGTATTTCACTGTCGATTGTTGTTAACCTTTTGACCATTGCCGTGGTAAATGGATTTCAAAATGAAATTCGGCGTAAGGTTACCGGATTTTCAGCTCCGCTTTTTATTCAACATCAAAATAATGCAGACTTCTACGAGTCTGACCCGATTCACAGTTCAAAGATGGTTGAGCAAGTCTTATCATCAACAGACGATATTCAAGGGTTTAATCGTGTTGCGTATAAACCAGGTTTAATTCAAGGACTAGGAGAGCAAACCGAGGTGGTAGGTCTCGTATTTAAGGGGATTGATGCTTCTTATGATTTCACCTTTATCAAAGAACATTTGACCGCTGGTAAAATTCCAGATTATTCCAACTCAACAAGTTCTTCAGACATCATTATCTCTGCTCGAATTTGTAAGCAATTAAATTTATCCCTTAATGATGAAGTTTCTGCTTTTTTCGTTAAAGACGCGCCCGTTTCCAGGAAATTTAAAATTGTTGGCATTTACAATACTGGCTTTGAAGATTACGACGAGAAATTGGTGATATGCGATATTCGCATAACTCAAAAATTAAACGATTGGGGAATTAGTGGGCAACTCGATCTTTGGGATTCATTGGTGAATAATCAATTCGTGGTTACCTTTAACATACAAGGGAATCCATCCGATATTAGTTACGATTGGGGAAAAGGCTTAAGTTATTTTCGAGGACAGTATTTACCTACTAACCTAAAAGACACCACCTTACAGTTAAAACTATTCGAATCAGCCGCTAATTCAAAGGCGCAACTCATTGATTCGCACCAGATTAATCTTCGCTATGTAGGTACCGCACGAACAGCACCTGGAGCCTCAAAGCCATACAAAGAAATTTTAGATGAATCAGGCCTACATTATCGGTTTTATTATCCGGCAAGTAAAGCAGATACTCGTATTTACGAGGTGAAAATTACCGCCGGCAATGGCACGTCGGATGAATTTCTTTCAGGGTATGAAATTCATACTACGGATTGGTATGCATTAGATAAAACAACCCGAGCCTTAGGCAAGCAATTAAAACTCATACCAAACGAACATAACGAATTAGTTAAGGTGGTTAGTATTTTTGATTTGGAGCAAGATTTATTTAATTGGCTCGCTTTTTTAGACATAAATGTCTTTATAATCCTCGTATTAATGATCTTAATTGGAATAATCAACATGGGGTCAGCCCTTTTAGTTCTGATCATCATACGATCAAATTTCATTGGATTAATGAAAGCTATGGGAAGCAGTAATCAACAATTACGAAGAATCTTCATGATCCAAGCAGCATACCTTGTAGGCAGCGGCATGCTCATCGGAAATGTTATTGGCCTTGGCATCTATTTGATACAGCGATATACCGGCGTATTAAAATTAAATCCTGAAGTTTATTATCTGGACAAAGTCCCGATGGAATTAACACTCAACTCATTCCTTTTATTGAATATTGGAAGCTTTGTTGTTTGCATGGTAGCCTTATTACTACCAAGCGCATTAATTGCTCGAGTAAACCCTGTAAAAACGATTAAGTTTAATTAATCTCTGGAGAGGCGACGTCGATCAGCTTCCTTCAAAAATATCTTACGAATACGCAAACTGTTTGGGGTAACTTCCGCATACTCATCGCTTTGAATGTATTCTAAAACTTCTTCTAAGCTCATGATTTTAGCTGGGATAATTTTCACCTTATCATCAGATCCAGAGGCACGCATGTTCGTTAATTTCTTCGTTTTGGTGATATTAACTGTCATATCTCCGGCCCGCGCATTTTCACCAATTACCTGTCCTTCGTAGATATCCTCATTCGGATTGATGAAGAAACGTCCACGCTCTTGTAAGTTATTAATGGAATACGGAATGGCAGTTCCCTGCTCTAATGAAATCAGTGAACCGTTTTGACGACCAGGAATTTCACCTTTATACGGCTGATATTCTAAGAATCGGTGCGTAACGATTGCTTCACCTGCGGTTTGCGTAAGCAAGTAGCTTCGTAAGCCAATAATACCTCTAGAAGGGATTAAAAACTGAATAATCATCCGTCCACCTCTTGGCTCCATGGACGTTAACTCACCTTTTCGTTTCGATACCGCTTCTACGGCAGTACCGCCATATTCTTCTGGTAAATCGATCGTTAACTCTTCAATTGGCTCGCATTTTTGACCATCTATTTCTTTAAAAATAACTTGTGGTTGTCCTACTTGGAGCTCATACCCTTCTCTTCGCATGGTCTCAATAAGTACGGATAAATGAAGTACTCCTCTACCGTGTACCATCCAACGATCTGCTTTGTCGGTATCAATCACGCGCAAGGCTAAATTCTTCTCTAATTCTTTATGAAGGCGTTCCTGTATATGTCGTGATGTCACAAACTTACCTTCTTTTCCAAAAAATGGCGAGTCATTAATCGTGAACAACATGGACATGGTAGGCTCATCCAATTCTATGGTTGGTAACGGATCTGGATTTTCAGCATCGCATACAGAATCACCAATATCGAATCCTTCCAACCCCGTAAGGGCACAAATATCTCCTGCTTGAACTTCAGTTACTTTCCGGCGCTCAAGACCGTCAAAGACATAAACTTCTTTGATTTTGTGCTTTTGCAAGGTTCCGTCACGTTTTGCTAAAATCACCGGTTGATTCTCCGTAATTACACCGCGGCTTAATCGTCCGATTGCGATTCTACCTACATACGAAGAATAATCTAACGAGGTAATTAATAATTGTGTATTACCTTCTGGAATTTCTCTTGGCTTGAAATAATCCAATATTTTATCTAAAAGCGGAGTGATATTTGTGGTTGGATTCTTCCAATCTTCCGACATCCAGCCATTTTTCGCAGAACCGTAAATTGTAGGAAAATCTAATTGTTCTTCAGACGCATCCAATTCAAACATCAAATCAAACACCTTTTCATGTACTTCTTCCGGCGTACAGTTCTCCTTATCCACTTTATTGATTACAAGCAGTGGATTAATTCCCAATGCGAGTGCTTTACCTAATACAAATCGTGTTTGCGGCATAGGGCCTTCGAATGCATCGACTAGGATACATACACCATCCGCCATGTTTAATACCCGTTCCACTTCACCACCAAAGTCGGAGTGACCTGGAGTGTCGATAATGTTAATTTTCGTGCCTTTGTAGGTAACTGATACATTTTTAGAAACAATCGTAATCCCGCGTTCCCGCTCTAAGTCATTGTTATCCAAAATCAATTCTCCTGTTGGACGATCTCGTTCATTCAACACAGAACCCGCTTCGATTAATTTATCAACTAATGTTGTTTTGCCGTGGTCAACGTGTGCAATAATGGCAATATTTCTAATTTCCATACCTTAAATACTATCTTCGTTTTTTTGTAAAATCATTTGATGCTGACGGTTTACGATCTCCACCGCCTCCGAATTTGCGATCACCGCTTGAACTTCTGGATCCACCACCTCCGGACTTGCGCTCTCCGCCACCTCCGAATTTACGGTCTCCTCCGCCGGCGCTTCTTGCACCGCCTCCTCCGAACTTACGGTCACCACCGCCTCCGAATTTGCGATCTCCACCGCCACTGCTGCGTCGACCAGAAGAAGAACTTCCGCCTTTTCCTCCCGCAGAAACTTCAACACTGATTGGATGTCCTTCGAATTCGGCACCGTTCAATTTTTTAAGTACCTTATCTACATGTTCATTGTCTGTATCAAAGAAGGAAAAGGAAGCCATGATGTCAATGCGACCCACATTCCCTGATTTCAACCCTGTTGTATCACAAACAACGCGTAGTAATCCACCTACATTTAGACCGTCACGCTTACCTAGGTTAACAAAGAAACGTGTTTTGTTCTCATCTCTTCGACGTTCACCGGTACCACGTTCGCCAAAACGATCTGCTTTAGAGCCCATTCCTTTTTCAGCGCGCTCTGAAGCATTTAAATCTCCTGCACGCTCATAATATTCTATGAATCGGTTGAACTCAGCGGAAACGAATAATTTAATCACCTCCTCTTTTGATAAGTCTTGGAAATGACTTAACATAGCTGGAAGAAACGGTTGAATCTCTTTTTCTCGAATGGCAGTTGATGTAACTTTTTCAACTAATTTCTTAAGCTGAACTTGACAAATTTCTTGTGCATTCGGAATTATACCTTTGGTGAAATCGGTGCGCATTTGACGCTCGATACCTTTTACTTTGAATAATTCTTTTTGCGTTAAAAGGCAAAGAGATTCTCCTTTTTTACCCGCACGCGCAGTTCTTCCGCTTCGGTGGGTGTAGTTTTCAATATCGTCTGGTAAATTATAGTGAATTACATGGGAAATGGAATCCACATCAAGTCCACGAGCGGCTACGTCCGTTGCCACTAACAACTGAACTTCTTTACTTCTAAAACGCGCCATTACCATATCACGCATACCTTGGGATAGGTCTCCATGCAGGGGTTCAGCATTATATCCGTCTCTACTTAATTTTTGGGCAACATTCGCTGTTTCATTTTTAGTCCGACAGAAGATTAAGCCATAGATTTCTGGATTAAAATCGATCAATCGTTTAAGGGCAGGGTATCGATCTTTCTCATACACCATGTAATAGATGTGATGAATGTTCTCGTTTCCTTGATTCTTGTGGCCAATTGAAACCTCAAGTGGTTCAGACATGTAGTTTGCTGCAATAGCCGCTACTTCTTTAGGCATAGTTGCCGAAAACAACCACACACTTTTTGTATCGGGCGTGTATTTTAAGATATCGTCGATATCCTCTTTGAATCCCATATTCAACATTTCGTCGGCTTCATCAAGCACTACAAATTCAATCTCGTTTAATTTAATCACCTTACGGTTCATTAAATCCATGAGACGACCTGGTGTTGCGACAATAATATCAACGCCTTTACGAATGTCTGTGATTTGTTTTTTAATATCTACCCCACCATAAACAGAGACTACACTCGCATTTAGGTATTTACCAAAGATTTTTAAATCGTTCGAAATTTGCAAACAGAGTTCACGGGTAGGACAAATAATTACCGCACTTGGGTAAAGTTGGCCTGGTTCGATTCGACTAAGTAAAGGCAAGCCAAAAGCTGCTGTTTTACCAGTTCCTGTTTGTGCTAGTCCTACAAAATCGCTTTCTTCTTGGAGTAGATGTGGAATCGCTTGTTCCTGGATGGGTGTTGGTTCGGTGTACCCGAGCTCTTTGATGGATTGCAGCACCTCATTCCGCAATCCCAACGCTTCAAATGTCATTGATTTCTTCTAAAATTAGGTGCAAAGGTAGGGATAATATAATGGAACCTACTATTATTTTAAAATGAAGCCAAAAATGATAGAGTGAAATCGGAAAGAATTTCTAATTTTGGCCAAAATAAAAAATATGGACTTACAAGGAATCATTTCCATCTCTGGTCGCCCAGGATTATTTAAAATCGTTACTCAAGGAAAAAGCAATGTAATTGTAGAATCGTTGATTGACAAAAAAAGATTTCCCGCGTTCGCATCGGAAAAGATAAGTTCCATTGAGGATATTAGCATTTTTACCGATGCAGAAGATGTAAAACTAACGGATGTTTTTGCCACATTACTGGCACAAAACGACGGCAAAGAAGGCATTAATCACAAAGTAGAGGAAGCAGTATTAAGAAAGACCTTTGAAGGCGTTCTTCCGAACTATGATATCGACAGAGTTTATCTTTCGGATATTCGCAAAGTATTCCAATGGTACAATTTATTACTGAAGGAAGGATTATTGAAGAAAGAAGAAGTTGCGGTTGAGGAAGGAGAGAAGCCAGCAAAAGCGGAAAAGGAACCTAAAAAAGTAAAAGCTGACGCTGCGAAAAAGCCTTCAAAACCAGCTGCAACTAAAGAACCTAAAGCAACAAAACCTGCGGTTAGTAAAAAAGCACCGGTTGTTAAAACGGGAAGTTCAAGAGGGAAATAAGTAATTACCCCTTTATTTTTTTAAAGGTATACTTCAAGGCTATTGGTGTAGTTAATGTAGTTAATACACCCATGATAACCAACATTGAAAAAATCTCTACATTGATGATTTTAGCCTTGTAAGCGATATTAGCAATTACCAATTCCATTATTCCACGAGCATTTAATCCTATCCCTAAGGTTATTGCGGACCAGTTCGACATGCGTGCTATTTTTCCACCGATAAATCCTGCTAAAATCTTGGTTGAATACGAGACAGCTAAAATCGCCAATAATAATCCATAATTACTTATAGAAGAAATACTAAACTCCAATCCAATTCCTGCAAAGAAAATAGGCGCCAAAAATCCCATCGCCATGTTGGTGGTTGTTTTCTCTACTGTTCTTAAATTATCCTTCCCAATAAATGCTTCTGTAATGAGCATCGAAGCAAAAAACGCACCTACAATAAAATGTAGACCTAGGGATTCAGTAACCATAGAAAAAGTAAGAATAAACGCGAAAAACAAGGCAAATAAGGGCTCTTTTCCTCTTAATATTAAAAGCAATTTATTCAATCCTCGCTCAAATAAATCTCCTTTTTTTGTAATTCGTTGAATTCCATAGTAAGCAAAACTTAACAATACTAAGAAAATAATAAGCTTAATCAAGGACCAAGAAGCCGCTTTCACAACTGGTAAAAATGTAAGATCTGTATCTTTAATGGTTATAAGTACTCCTAATATTGTTAGCGCCAAAATATCATCAAAAATGGCTACAGAAATAATTCGCTGACCAACTTCAGAATTGATTTTACCCAAATCCATTAGGATACGAATACTCACAGGAAGGGCTGTAATCGCTATACAAAGCGCAATAAACACACTGGTCATTAACGGTTGATGAAACCCAAATCCTACGGCTAAACCCGTACCTAAAGGGACAAAAAATGCAAGAATTGAAATAAAAATATTCCTTCCTTTCAGAGATTTAAGAATATCTTCTATTCTGATTTCCAATCCGGCCATAATGACCAATAGAAATACCCCGAGTTCGGAAATCACCTTAATGTCTTCTGTTCGATGAATTAAATTAAAAATACTTGGACCTAATATGATACCTGCTATAATTTCACCAATCATTGAAGGCTGACCGATGCGTTCAAACATTTCACCTAAAATTTTAGCACCCACCAATAAAATCAATAAATTGGTAAAGAATGGCAATTCGAAATGTGGCATCAGCTCGTTATTTTTTATCAAAGTTACTTCGAAAATAATTCACTTTAATCAGCCTGAAAAAATAATTTTTAATTGATTTGTATTGTCAAAAGAAATCCAATAAAAAACAAGCTTTTAGAAACTAGCGAGCTTCTCCTTTTTGAATAATCTTCGATATAAATTATAGATAAAATTCAAACGTTTTTCATCGTTCGGATAACGGGTATACCAATACGGTTTATCCATGAGTAAGGCATTGAATTTTTCTTCTGAAAAATCAAGCTTCTTCGCTATATACTTCATTTCAATTGAAACACGATCCTCCGAGTAGGGCTTGTTTTTCAGCGCCTCTAAGGCATCTTCCCTTCGAACTGTACCTGCGCATATCTGAGAGGATAATGTGGCCCTGCGGTAATCAATATTGAATTTATTATATAAATAATAGGATTGTATAAATCCGGTATATTTCGATTCATAATGTTTCCCCCCATACTCTTTCCAATCGAGTTTTTCTTTGAGCAAACTGATACTCTCCGTTTTATCAAACGACAGATAATTTAAGAAATAAATCATTCTTATCCCCTTGAATATCTTATAATAGGCTTCCTTAACGAACCCGAAGGTGGGAAAAGAACGGAGTTTAACCGGACCAAAATTAGAACAGATATGTTTAAAATACCTTAAGTCTTTTGCATTGTAATGCCAATGTTTAGGCAAAATCCCTTCTGTTGCAAAATTCCCTCCACTCAAAATATACTTTACTCCATGTTTCGATGCCATTTTATGCAAGATGGCAAGAATGGCAATATCCGTTGGCGTATCGGCTTCGGGGATACTCGCCCTTAGAAACGCGGCTTGAATTTGTTTAAACTCTTGCCAATCCAACACAACGCATTCGTAATCAATGTTTAGTTTCGACGCTATGTTTCGGATATTTTGGTTTGCCTCTATGGAATTCCAACCATTATCTAAATGAACCCCTAACACGCGCAATCCCATTTCCTTGGCCTTCCATGCCGTGTAAGATGAATCTACGCCCCCACTTAATCCAACAATGCAGTCATAAGCTTTTCCGACACCATTATCTTTAATCACCCGAACAATCTTTTCTAGTGCAAGATCACTTTCAAGCCCTTTATAACTGTAGTTTGCGCGTTTATTAAGAAATTCTGTGCAGTGATTGCAAGTCCCATTCTCATCAAAATAAATTCCTGGATCGCTAGTATCCATTACACATTGGTTACATAATTGATAAAAAACTGTTTCGGATTGCATTATCGTGCAAATATACAATCCATATTGGTATCTAAATACACAATTAACCTATTGATTCAAAATAAAGATTGTAGCTCTTCTCGAGAAGGATAATTTACAAGTACACCTTGATTTTTTGATTGAAACACAAACAAACTCCCTGCACCATAACCATTCAGCTTCAATGTGTTGTGAACTGATGTAATTTCATTCAGCGAGCTAAGACCACCAATACCTGTAATCGGAATGCTTAGTTCATTTGATATTTCTGATAACACATGTTGATCTAAGCCTTGATACGTTCCATCGCGATCAACGGACTGTATAATTAATTCACCTGCCCCATTCGTTTCCATCATTTTGACGTATTCAATCAGATTTGCCTTGAGAGACTGTTTGCCGTTGCAAAATACAACCGTATTTTTACCTAACCAAGAGCGTTTAATGTCTACACAAACTGCAATGCTTGACTTTCCAAAGCGATTACTGGCTTCACGTACAAAGGCCGGATTTCTTGCTGCGACACTACCTAGTATAACACGTTCAGCACCTGATTCTAACAGCTGTTGAATTTGATCTAAGGTCGTAATTCCACCACCGACAGAAAATGGCATATTTGCCTCCTCGCCTATTTCCCTTACCAAATCTATGGAGATGCACCGATTTTCAATGCTTGCATTTATATCCAACAATAACAATTCATCTGCTTTGTACTCATTAAATAAATGCACTGCATGCATGGGGTCACCAATATAAGTGGGCGATGAAAATCTTATTGTTTTAACAAGCCCTTGGCCTTGTAATAATAAACAGGGAATTACTCGTGGTCGATACATGTCTTTATAAAATTTGAAAGAATACGTTGACCATTTTCATGACTTTTTTCGGGATGAAATTGAAGTCCAACTAAGTTGTTTTTACACAATCCGGAAACAAATTCAACCCCATAGGCTGTAGTACATAATACCTGTTCTTCCATCGCTTCAACAACTCCAAAACCATGAACAAAATACATTTCATCTGAGGCGGAAATATCCGTAAGGATTTTATTGTCATTTTTTATACTGAGGGTATTCCATCCCAAATGCGGAATCTTAACCTCGTGCCCTGTGTGACCTTGTAGATTCACGGTATTGCATTGAAACCAACCTAAGCCCTCACAATCCCCTTCTTCACTAGCGGAGGTCATCAGTTGCATTCCAAGGCAAATTCCAAGAAATTCTCTTTTTTCTTCCAGCGCAAGGTGATTTAATACCTCAATTAACTCATTTCGTTTAAGTTGCTCCATCGCTTGACCAAAATGACCAACCCCAGGAAGAATAATATGTGTTGCATTTAACAATTCCGATGCTTTATTACTGATCGTCACAGGAATATTATGGTGTGACACCATTCGTTTAAGTGAATGAAGATTCCCCATTCCATAATCAACAATTACGATCTTTCTATTCATAATTTTGATTGAGATACTATTGATTTTATGAGGCTTGCTAATCGTTCCACTTGAATTCTTCTAGAATATTGTTCAATGTCTTTGGAATCACACACAATGTTTCCAGTCTGTAGATACTCTGCTTGAAGTGATGCTAGAACAGCCTGTAAATGTGACGCATCTTTTACCACAATACCGCCGTTCGTTTTACGCAATACATCTGCCTGCAATTGATCGTTCCCATCCGCTGTTTCTTTTATTGAGAAATGTCTCTTTCGCAACATTTCTGCCTCAGGATCTTGTTCAAAACACAAAATGATTTGCCTTTTTATAGCCAAGTAATCAAATATTTTAGTGCCTAGATAGGAATAATAATTAAACAGAATCATGACATGGTGCGAGGCAAGCGTTTTAAGCAACTCTTGGTTTGGCATTTTACTAAAGGTATTCACCGTGCCTACCAAGCTCGGGTATTTATTTCGAATAAACTCAGTTATCCACGTTGTTTTATTGGTGCCATAGAAGTTTACTTCTAATGAAATCTCATTGTCCTTTTTGAATAAATAAATTTGTTCTAAAAATAACTCAAGAGGATGCCATTCATAGATGGTCCCAACAAATGCAAAACGCAATACCTTGTTTTGAGGAGAAATATCTTGCAATCCGTCAATAGCATCAGGGTCGTATCCGTTCGGTATAATCTCAACAGGTAGTTTTGGTATAATTTCGTTTATTTTCTGTTGGACGAATGTAGAAACTGTCGATGCATTAATCGCCTGACTTACAACGCGCTTCTCTAGTGACTTCAACCATAACTTCACCATAAAAGACCGGGTGTTTTCTTTGTGATGGGACCACGGATCTCTATAATCAGCCAACCATGGTGTTTTAAAGGCTCTGCTTAATTTACTCGCATAATGAAATAACACAAACGGATCTCCTGTGGCAAGAATTAAATCTACTTTATGTGAACTCAAATAGCGCTTTGCGGCATGATACAATTCAATTTTAGGTCCAAGGGGAAGGTAAAACTGAGCAACTTCTAAGAAGGCAGAATTCGCCTTTCGAACTAAGCGCCACCTTTGCTCCCCATGATTCAGTAAGATGCGATTACTCAAATTTGGGTGATAGGGGCTTCGAATAATTTTACCGAATGTACTTTCTTCAGTGATTTCTGAAGTACTTGTGCCTGGTGCGATATAATCCAACTGATTTCCGTATGAATTACTCCACTGCCTTGTTATAACCACCGGATCAATTCCAAATTCTCGAAAGTACTTATACCAGCTAAATGGACGAAGTCCACCTACAGATACATACGGAGGAAAGTCATACGCTAGAATGAGTACCTTGATCACGTTTCAAAAGTACAAAATCCCTTAAAGAACTTGCTGATATATTGAATTCAACTGATTCATTATAACATGTGAAGTAAAGCGTTCGCTTGCCAATTGTCGAATCCTAATCGAATCATAGGCATGATACGATTGAATCATTTGTAATATTCCTTCGGCATAGGCCGTTGCACTTGGCTCGGTTATAATTCCAGTTTCTGCGGTAACAATATCCATTACCCCTCCTGAGTTTGTGACCACGGCAGGGATTCCTAAGGCTTGGGCTTCTGCGATACTTAGCCCAAAGGTTTCTACAATACTTGAGGACAAGATTACCTCATGCGTTGACATCACCTTGCGTAATTCGGCGCGATTTAACCGAGGAAACATAGTAACCAAGTCGAAGTTCAATGAAGGAAATCGCTTAATAAGTTCAATTTTATCCATTCCATCACCGATTAAGGTGAGATTTAAAGCAGGATATTTGTCTTGAACAGTGATCCACGCCTGAAATAATAATTCGTGATTTTTCACAGGAAGAAAGTCTCCTACCATCAGAAAATTAGTTGGAACAGAATCACGATTAATTGGTTCTTCAAAAAAGGAATTATCAATCACATTGGGAAGAACAGTGTAGCGTACAGAATCGGTAAGCTTCAGGTTCTTTAACGTGCTGCTTAACGAATAGCGACTAACAAAAAGCACGTTCCTTGCGTTTGAATAAATTTTACGCAATACCCGCTTGTCAGTTGATGTATATTGTTTTGGATTAAAATGTAAACCAGACGCATGCTCTGTATGAAGAAAAGGAATTCTGTCATACTGTGAGAATTTCATAGCAATATAACCTCCTATGAAGGCGGCATGGCTGTTGATGATTGTAAATTCTTGCATCCTAAGTCCATGCGTTTTCATAGCATAACGTACGTGTTGAAAACAATAGGCATACGAAATTACGCGAAAAAAAGGAAGCGGAGGAGCCACGCCTACCCGCAAGACACGAATTCCATCTTCCTCCGAAAATGAATTATACGAACGTTTTGTCATGGCATTCACGAAGGTTCCGAGCATAAACGGATGAATCACGGTGACTTGGTGTCCGAAATCTCTTAACATATGCGCTTGTTCTTGCACAAAACTTCCAGCAGTGGCGTACTCCTTGGAGGGATACCAAGAGGCAATCAAAAGGATGTTCAAGGATTTATCTTGCATGAAGACCAATGTTGAGATAGTTTAGTACTATTTTAGGGTATTCCGTGAACAGATAAACCGACGGACGATGTTGCCAAGCCTTAATCCAAAGTTGAGATGCTACACGAAATTGTTTGTTTTGTCTCGCTCGGTATAGATACATTCGGTACTTTGAATCGATGTATTGATCGAAAAATAATGGCGATAAATTACCTTCAAAGCGTGATGCATGGTTGATTTTAAGGTCTAGAATTGCACTAACGTATTGATTCACTTCGACAACTCGTACATTGTTCATTCCCTGAACGACTGTACCCTCGTTGTGCACATGTTGAATAACTGTATATTCTTCTATTTGATATACAGGATATTGGGCAGCGATGCGCAACCACAGGTGGGTGTCTTCCCAAATTCGATAACGAACATCAAAGTTCTCCATCTCCAAAATTGAATGATGAACACATACTTGAGTTGGAATCAGAAACTTTACTGAAATCTCTGAAAGTATTTCTTCATTCAAATTCAGAAAACGTTTTTGTTTAGCAACGATTCCATTGTTCTGCAACAAGCCAGTCACAATGATTGAAGGCAAGGCGTTCGATTTTTCAATAAACATTGATAGTTTTAACAAATGGAGGGGCGAATATTCGTCATCACTGTCTAAAAAACAAATCCATTCACCGGTTGCGAGTTTAATTCCATTATTTCTGGCGGCACTTCGTTCCGAATTCTCTTGATAGATATACTTAATTCGTTGATCATTAAAGGAATTAACTATTTCTTTGGTATGATCGGTTGATCCATCATCAATGATAAGCAGTTCCCAATCTTGAAAATCTTGCCTTAATACACTTCCAATACTTCGCGACAAAAACGAAGCTCTATTATAGGTTGGAAGAATAATGGAAAAGAATGGCATTTACTTTACTTTATTGGGGACGTTTGAATTCAATCGAAACAAAATACTTAAATAATCGTCAAGATTAGCTAGATGAATTAGTGCCGAAAGCCGTAAGTCCTTGCGTTCTTCAAGATTCATTCTCGACCACAATAAGGCATTAGACAGCAAATTAAAAACGATTAGCCAATAATAAAATAATAAACCAAAAACCCCGTGAGTTTTCCTGAAAAGCAAAGCAATCGAAGCACTGCGCTGCCTTAAATTCCATGATTTATTCGGACTACTTGCTTCATTTCCATGTAATAGGGAAATCTCATCATAGCACCTTAGAATATACCCTTGTTTCAAAATTCTTCGAGACAAATCAAATTCCTCCGAATACAAAAAGAAGTCGGTATCGAATCCATTCAAGGATTGAAATAGCGAACGCTTAATCAGTAAACATGCGCCATGTAAGGCCTTAACCTCATCGGGAATTAATTTGAACCACCGATTGAATAAGTAAACTAGGATTCGATTATAACTCAGCACCTCTTTAAACGATGCATTATACGGATAAACAACTTTTTGATGTGTTCCGAATTCATCGACTAAGCTACAATTTGCCATGCCTACACGTTCGGAATCTGTTTTAAATCGAATCAATAACTGTTCAATGGCATTATCCATTACCACAATATCCGAATTAATTACAGCTATAAATGCTCCACGAGCACTAGCCACCCCAATATTCACCGCACTACCAAACCCAAGATTGGTGGAATTTTGAATCCAAATGACTTCGGGTACTTGAGATTTAATTAAGACAGCACTAAGGTCGGTCGAAGCATTATCAACTACGATTAATTCATAAGATACGTTCATTGACTGCTTTACAATAGACTCAAGGCAAGCCAATGTATGATTCGCAGTGTTATAATTAACGATGACAATAGATAACTCAATCATGTTTCAACTTGTGTGACAAGGTATGAATAACTGCCATCAGTCCATACACAGAAATGAGATTCAACATCGTTAAAAATGACCCCTTGCGCTGTGCTTTTGAATACCGATTAAAATATGCAAAGATTAAATACTCAGAAATATTACTTCTTAGTGCTTTCGTAGGACGTTGCTTAAAAACATACTGAGCAATGCGCGCATTTTCATAAAAAGTTTCCATAGTACTGCTTTGGGAAGCTCTTACGGTTTGGTCGTGTACACGAAAATAATTCAGACTTTCATTTAAGTAACATCCATTTCCGTTAGATAAAATCAATACCCACAACATCCAATCCCCACATAACTTGAAATCGGTAATTTCGGGAATTAACTGACGTAATGTTGCACCTTTCATTAACACGCTACTGGCATTTACGATGTGATTAAAATTGAACATTCGCTCTTCAAGGAATTTAGAAGAATTAATGTGATGTACAGGTACATCTGGGTTAAACACCTCATCTGCAGGAAAAAATGACGCTCCAAGATAGGTAGCCCCCTCTCCTAGCCTGTTGATAATAGTTGATTTACAGAAAACCAAGTCAAGCTCCTGCACGGAAGACAGACATTTCGATAAAAAATCCGGGTGAGCCACATCATCACTCTCTGCAATCCAAATCCATTCACCTTTTGCGAATTCCAATCCTTTTTGCCATTGTTTAAAGGTACTTCCACTATTAAGGCTGTTGTATTCAATGTGACTTATTTTCTCATGCCCTCTATACCTTTCAATGATTTCTCGGCTGTTGTCGGAAGAACAGTCATCCAACACAATCACCTCAAAATCTCTGTAGGTTTGATTTAACACAGAATCGATGCGCTCTTGAAGATAAGGTGCATGGTTGTAATTCGGAATAATTACACTAACCAAGGGATTGTATGAGTTTTTTCCATTCATCATCGAAACGTTCGGAATCGAAGTGTTCTTTTGCGTAAAAATAAGCCTTTTTCGAACGTTCATTAAAATCTAATGGGTGTTGACTTAAGGCTACTATATGTGCAATGCTTTCTTCAACACACTGATCTGGATTGGTCAAAATCGCATAATCCCCATCCTGCAGCACGGATGGAATACCTCCAACAGCTGTTACTATTGGAATGCACCCGAAGGCCATTGACTCAGCGATCACTTTAGGAAACCCCTCACTTTCTGAAGTCATAACCAAAACATGGGATTGCGAATAAATAGATTCAATGTGCGCTTGATCTAAAACTACACCGTGCCAGGTAATGTTTGATTCAACCGATAAATCTGATTTAATACCGACGAGATGAAATTTAATTGCGGTTAAATCAGCGCAGCGTGATGCTATTTCTAGAAATAAGTCAACTCGTTTTTCTTTAGCATCTCGCCCCACAAAAATCACATTAAAATCCGTTGATGGTTTGTTTAGAATAGATAAAGGGAAGTTTACTTTATGGTTAATCACCTTGATTCGCTCTAACAATTCCGCTGGATAGCCCGCATTTGAATACAAGGGGTTGATCCAATTCAATAATCCAACATTAACCAAAACACGGCGGTTAATCCGAGGGGCTAAATCGTTATTCAAGTAGTGTGAGTCGGCCACTGAATTATTAGCATTGTTGTGCACAATGTCTACCAATTTTACATGAGATTCAAGAAAAGGCCATAAAAACTCAATGGACTCTCGATGCCAAAATACGACTACTGGATTCGTTGCTGAATTAATTTTACGGGCTAAGCGCTTGATGTACCAAGCACGAATTAGCCGTCCAAACCTTGGTGCTTCTAGAAAAGTGGACAGAAAAGTTACTGATCCAAATGCCTTAAACAAAGAAAGCCATTGAACTCCTTCACGTTTAGCTTCTTTTGTTCGCCGATGCGCCATTCCTTTCCATGGATTTACTCGGTAACGAATGAATATTTCCGTAGGATAATTCGACAGCGCATTCAAAACATCCAAATGAACGCGCTCTGTTCCGCCTACTGAGGCTAATGGAAAGAAGAAAAAGAGGCGGGTCTTACTCATTTAATACTGCATTAAATAGTGCCTTCCATTGGGCTGTTTGAACCTCTACTCCAAGCTTATTTATATAAGTCGCTCGTATGTTGTCTTTCATTGCTTGATGCAACTTTTTATTGTCAATCATAAATTTCAACTTATCGACGATATCCGCAACATTTCTTTCACAAAATAGTCCATTCACCTTATCTACAATCACATCGTTCGGCAATCCAATACGGGTACTAATACTTGGAACACCGCACAGGCTTGCTTCCATGAACATAGAAGGACCAGCATCAGCCTCGGAAGCAATTAGCGCAACATCTACCTTATTCCAAAAATCTGCCAAGGAATTGAGCGCCCCTTCAAACTGAGTTTTTAACTCAATGGAATAACCAATACTTTTCAAATGTTCCACTGCTGGAATCACATGTGAATAAAATCCTTTAAAATCTCTATCTGGATTACCCGTCCAACCAACAATAAAATGCTCATTTATATTCAGCGCTTTTAATTTTGGGCTAAATACCTGTTCATCATACGCCATATTCGCAAAAAAAATCGGCTTAGTAAAGACACCATTATACGTTTGTGCAATGCATGGAGCACCTACCAGTAAGCCATCTATGTCCGTTAAGAAGTTTTTACAAAATTCTTCTAATGACATCTTGGGATCAATACGGATTCCTTTCGGTGGAAATTGCGCTGTGAAAATCCCTTTAACTCGTGCTTTCGCCTTTATATGACTGAAGTCGGCGTCCTTGTCCATATAATAATCCAAAAATAAAACCAAATCATAGGTGTTGTCTTTCCGAATCCTTCGGAATTTTCCGTCGCCATTATAAGACAATAAACCCCGTTGATTTAAAAAATTAATTATTCGATAAACCAGTCCTTTTAACAAGAACGTCTGTTGAAATGGTATTGTTTTTTTAAATTCCCTTGATGCAATATGGGGGTTCTTCACCTCAAAGTCTGAAGTGACTTTCGAATTTTCTTTAGGGTTATACATCGTATAATCGTAATAAAAATTGTAGCCATAAACCTTGGTGCGAACAAACGTTATGATGTTATGAAATGCCCAACCAGGAATATCCCCAATTATCAAAATATTCGGTTTTTTCGTCACTTTGCTGGTACTCCTTTAACTGTAACTCCCGCAGGAACATCTTTTGTCACCACGGCCCCTGCGCCTATGATGGCTTGATCGCCGATTGTAACACCAGGTAGGATAAGTGCCCCCATGCCAATAAAAACCTCGTTTCCAATTTTGCAGCGTCCAGCAATAGAAACGCCGATACAGATTTCACAAAACGAACCGATTTTCGAATCGTGATGAATGCTCGATTTGGCATTGACTAGGGTACCATCGCCAAGAATAACGTTTGGTCCGACAAACACATGATGCATAAGGTTAAGTCCTTCTCCAAGTTGTACTCCGAAATCACTTACTTGGGCAGTTGCTGAAATGACAGATGCTGGAGTGCGTTGACCACAAAACTGTTCGTATAATTTCCATCTTAACGTTGGCCCCCCAACACCAAGCACGAATGGTTCCGTAGGTAATTGGTTAAGCTCATGGTATACCGGAATACCGAACAACTCATTCAAATGAACATTAATTTCATCATAAAACGCACTGATGTTGTGATTCACTTGTTTTAGTTCATTTAATACTTCTAAAGCATGTCCTCCTGCACCGATAATTATCATGTATTCTAACTTAAAAATTATTAATAATCGAAGCAATGCGCTTCACTTCATTTTCACCTAACCCATAAAATAAAGGCAAACACAAAATCCGTGAAGATACATCAGAGGCATTCTCACAGTTGCTTTGGGGAACATACGGTAATTCGGTAAGCGATGGATAAAAATACCTGCGTGGATAAACCCCGATATCATGTAAGGATTTTTGTATTTCTTGTAATTGATTTTCAGATTCAAATAGCACGGGATAATATGCTGTATTCCAATGTATTTTTTCCCTGATTTTAATTCGTTCAAACGGATTCATTTTCATGTTTTCATCGTACCATGTTACCACACTACTTCGATCGGCTAAAATCGCCTGCATATAGGGTAAAACGGCCAAGCCCATAGCCGCCTGAAGCTCACTCATCTTCCCATTGATTCCAAGTCCATGAAACGCTAAGGGACCATCATGGCCAAAGTTATGACTATAATAAAACTGATGAAACAAGGTTGGATCTTTACAGAAAATCGCCCCTCCTTCTCCGGTATGGAACAATTTCGTTGCATGAAAACTACAGGTAGTTACATCTCCATATTCAAAAATACTTTTCCCGTTGTAGCTAACCCCGAACGCATGCGCACCGTCATAAATCACCTTTAGCTTGTGCTTCCTGGCAATTCGTTCTATTTCTTCTACGTTACATGGATTCCCGAACACGTGCGTCGCCAGTATACAGGTGGTTTTATCGGTTATGACCGCTTCAATTTTTGTTTCATCAATGGTTAGGTATTCCGGGTGAATATCCACAAAGACGGGCGTGCACCCCTCCCAAACAATCGCGGACGTGGTGGCCACATAGGAGAAAGGGGTGGTAATGACCTCTCCTCCTTCTCCCAAGACCTTTAACGCAATCTGCAAGGGAATGGTACCATTGTTCATGAGGAGTATTTTTGCTTGTTCGAGGTGGAGATACTCCGTGAGTTTTTCCTCTAATTCCAAAACCAATTCGCCTCGGTTGGTCAACCAACCGTTGTCAAAAGCCCTCTGAACTTGGGCCGTATATTCCTCGATTGGGGGTAAAAAGGATTTGGTTACTGGAATCATTTAGTTTAGAATAGTTTTTATAAAGTTAATTCTTGGATCAATTTGATTTTCTCGGTTATACAATTGTTGTAATTTAACTCGACCATTTTTTGCAATCAATTTCATTCGAGCCTTCTCCATTAATAAATCTTTAAGAATTTGGTGAGTTTCAAATACATCGGTGGAAATTTTGATAAAATCTTCGCCTTCAACTAAACCAATTTCCTTCGCCTGATTTAATGGATCAGTTAATACTAATAAATTATTATGCAACCCGGCAGTTACTGATGATGCCAAAGGGAAGCCATCAAAAGAACCTTCGGATAAGGCATTAATTCTATTGGGTGAAATACAAACCTGAGTCCTTGAAATCACGCTATCGAAATCACCTTCATTTAATTGACCATGAAAAATAAAAAACTCTTTCAACTCATTATAATTCAAATCAAAGTCAGAAAAACCACCAACGATATGAAATTTTATATCTTGGAATTCTTTGATTAATTGTTTTGCAATCATTTGAAATAAATCAAATCCTTTATCAAACCCTTGAACCATATATTTATTTGCCATAAATAATACCTCAAAAGAATTGTGATTAAACTTACGCTCGTTGTCATCTATCTTTAGGTAGTTTTCAATCTTTAACGGAACCCCCGAAATCAATTTGATTTTACTTGCATCAGCAATATTATTTTCCAACAAATACCTCATCACGTAAGGTTGATTGACAATAACACCTCTAAAATATGGACTACTACAAATTAGTTTTAAGTTGTTATCGATACCTAAATTACCTAGGACAAACCCTCCTCCTGGATATAAGGTAAATGCAAAAGGCATTTTATGTTTCTCAAAATGACTATAGTATCGACTTATATTATGATAAAACAAGGTATAAGCAAGCCCAACATTCGCATTTTGAAAAAGCCTTAATTTCCTGCATTTTGATGCTAGACATGGATAATCATTCGATAATTCATTTAAATTATTCTCATAGGATTTTCCTTTATCGTAGTAATAATAAACTGATAAATCGCATGATACAACTGAATTGGGAATAGATTTAACCAATTCGTCAAATTCGTGACTTCTCCAAGGAGACAATGTTGAAGGAAGAAAATCATCAATAATTAAGAGGTCAATCTTTTTGTTTTTTTTGAAAAACTGAAAATTATTTCCGATATAACTTTTAATTTTTTTAATTAACATTCAACCATTTATTTTACTAATCAATTATGTTAAATTCAAGATTTGGACGCACTAATCCGGGCCATTTATCATGCCAATTCGTGAGAACTCGCTCTTCTTCCACTTCAAAAGTTATTACCTCTTCAAAAAAATACAATGGTTTAGCTGTGTCTTTTACCACCATAAATGAAATATAAAAAAATCCAGTATTCAACAACTCCTTCGGAATCACACATCGCGCATGGTGAAGACCAACACCAAGCGTGGGTGGTGGTAATTGGGTAATCACATTGAACACGCATTCTCCTGTGGCTGCATATAGATGAAGGCTAAGATTTGCGACTAAATCCTCCACATAATTCCAGAAGCTAATATTTATTTCGAGGGAACTTTTTACCGTAATTATCGGTTTACCGTCTTCGCGTATTGGTTTAAGTTCAATCGATTTTAAGCGCGTAAATTCATTGCCTGGCGCCTCAAGTTCCGAGTACGTATGCCCCCAATCCGCTTTATTTCGGTTGTTTAGGTACGTTTCTATTACTTGGGAAGGGCTCCCCTCTGAAACAATCGTACCATGCTCCATGAGCAGAGCTCGAGAACACAAGTTCTTAACAGCTTCCATGTTGTGACTTACAAAAAGAACCGTTCTTCCTGCATTGGCCACATCCTTCATTTTACCGATGCATTTTTTTTGAAAATCAACATCACCCACAGCCAACACTTCGTCTACAATTAAAATCTCTGGTTCAAGATGTGCAGCCACAGCGAAGGCTAAACGAACATACATCCCTGATGAATAGCGTTTAACGGGTGTATCAATATACTTTTCAACGCCACTAAAGG
Organism: Crocinitomicaceae bacterium; assembly: GCA_044353585.1. Lineage (GTDB taxonomy): Bacteria > Bacteroidota > Bacteroidia > Flavobacteriales_D > Crocinitomicaceae > UBA952. The sequence goes on from JBILBR010000004.1 coordinate 219,481, forward strand.
CAACAATTTCATCAAATTTGCCAGCAATCTCTTTTTTCGTCATCCCTAGAATAGCTCCATTCAAGTAAATGTTTTCCCTTCCTGTAAGCTCTGGATTAAATCCTGTTCCAACCTCTAACAAAGAGGCCACGCGTCCGTTTAGCGTTATTATTCCTTTCGTTGGCGAAGTCACCTTAGAAAGGATTTTTAACAAGGAGCTCTTCCCTGCCCCATTCCGTCCGATGATACCAAGTACTTCCCCTTGATTTACGCTAAAATTAACGTCTTCCAGTGCCCAGACAAAATCACGTTTCGCCTGCGTAGTTCGATCGTTTGTTTCCGTGATCACCTCGTATGGATCTTCTTTTCCTCTAAGCGTATACCACCAACGATTTACATCCTGAATTAATGACCCCGTACCTACTTGTCCCAGACGATACTGTTTATATAAATGTTCTACCTTGATGACCTCCATGCGTTCCAACTATACGGTATCCATAAAGGACTGTTCAATGCGATTAAAAACCAAAATCCCTAAAACCAAAACCACCGAGGTAAAACCGGCGGTATAAAGTAACCCGTATGCATCGAATTGACCAATTCCATAGATTGAATACCTCACATTCTCAAAAATTGCTGTTAATGGATTATACCTTAACACCTGATTTATCCTGCCACTAGTAAAAGACAAAGGGTAAATAATCGGCGTTGCATACATTAATAACTGCACTCCAAACGTAAGTAAAAAACTGAGATCCCGATATTTTGTGGTTAAAGCGGAAAATAAAATACCAAGGCCTAAGCCCATGAATGCCATTAAGATAACATAAAGCGGAAACAAAACAAGGGTCCAGTGAATTGAAATCTGTTGAATTCCACTCAAACTAAACATAGCGATCAATATGATGAGAATTACCAGTTGGATTAATAATTTAAACAAGCCAGAAATCACAATAGAAATCGGAACGGTTAAGCGCGGAAAATACACCTTGCCGAATAAATTTGCATTGGCAATGAAGGTGCCTGATGTTTTGGTAAAACACTCGGAAAAATAACTCCACACTGTTAATCCGGTAAAATAAAATAGAAAAGGATGAATATTTTGAGTTGGAATCGCTGCAATTTTCCCAAAAACAACATAAAACATGATGGCCGTAAGTACGGGTTGAATTATAAACCAAAGAGGGCCGAGAATGGTTTGTTTATATTGTGCAACAAAATCTCTACGAACAAACAACAATATTAAATCTCTATATCGCCACAGTTCGTACAAGCGAACATCAAACATGCCTCGCTTGGGGGTAATCACCTCGATTTTACGCAACGTTTCCATCTACAATTCTCCTCAATCTATGGAGACAAAGGTACGTTTTATCTAGCAACATAGACCCAACCCCAAGGCGATTCGAAGAAATCCTACCGTTTGACGAGTAAATAATCAATATGAATGAAGATGTGTTCAAAGAGCGCCGTTACTAGCCAATTATTTCTTATTTTTGGGAGGATGCATAACCTGTTTCAACCAAGACTCTTTATCGTTATTCTGATCTTGTTATCAACAATCGGAAGCTATGTTGCGCAACCTTTAAGTGGTATTTTACCTAAAAACCAATCGAATCTGAGCAACTTTAACGTTTCATTTCAATGGAACAGTGCCCCTAACACCGTAAATTATCGGGTTCAGTTTGCGAGTAACAATACGTTTAGTAGTAATTATTCTGAGTCGCCGCTTACAAACCTGACCACATGGAGTTCATTCGTTCCTACCCAAGGCACCTATTATTGGCGTGTAAAAGGGTATACTGCAAATGATTCCATTTGCTCACCTATCTATTCATTCTCGTATTTCACGCCTTCGAACTTGAATTCCACCAGTTTATGGCTTAAAGCAGATGCGGGAGTAACTCCGGATGCAAGTAATAAAGTGCAACAATGGACCGACTTAAGCGCGAACGGGTACGTAATGAGTCAAAACCTGGCAGCAAAAAGGCCCACTGTTGTAAATAATTCGGTTAATGGTTATCCAAGCATTAGTTTTGCTGGAGCTCAAGTTTTGAGTGGTGGAGACATTTTAGATCTTGCCTTTAATTCACGCGCCATGTTTGTAATTGGCAAGATGGCGGCGAGTAACCAATCCCTTATCGCTAAATCTAAAGCAGCAAATGCTACCTTTCGATATGGGATTATTAAAGATGGCGTCAATAGCGCATTTCTATTTCAAAGCGACAACAATACGAGTAACTATTCTGCCGTAAATACCACGAATTATGCGCTTTATAACGCATTTGTTAATCGAACAACAGCCAAGAATCATTTCGATTTAAATAATGTCTCCTTGGGGACAAATTCTTTTAATTCAAATTTATTGTTTGAATCTAACTTTCGTTTTTTAATCGGCGCTTATAATAATGCCAACGACGATGGCGAACTACTTTTTTTAAACGGTAATATTTGTGAAATAATTTTTGCAGATACCAACGATTCTTTGGACATACTAAAAATCAAGAATTACCTGAAATATAAATACACGCCAGCATTTAACTTAGGTAGTGATATTTCCATAACAAATGGATTTTGCCCGCAAGCGTTAACTGCCCCTGCCGGTTTTTCAAACTATCAATGGAGTACCGGTGCAACAACCGCTAGCATTTCAGTAAATCAATCGGGAGCTTATTGGGTTTCAGCTAATGATGCCTTCGGTTTCAAATGGACCGACACTATTTTTGTGCAATTCCCAACGATAGCTCCACCTCCAAGTACAGCGATTTGCTCGAACAGTTCTATTCTATGGAATACGGGATTGGGTGCTGGTTTCACACACCAATGGAATACCGGAACTACGGCAAATCAACTTACGATAACTCAAGGTGGAAACTACAGCGTGCAAGTTACAGGAGCAGGTGGATGTCCTTCCGTAACACAACAGGCCAGCTTTACGCTCGACACCTACCCTGTGATTGCTTTTTTAGGTGACGACACGACGTTATGTATCGGAAACACGGTATCCTTACAAGTAGGAAGCCAGCAAACCGTATCCTACGCCTGGAACAACGGGTCTTCGGCAAGCACCTTCCCTATTACTACTGGAGGAATGACTATTATTTCGTTGACGTCAACGAATATTAATGGATGTGTTGCACAGGACACTATACTGATCAATGTGAGCGGTACTGCTCCGACAATCAACCTATTGCTTCCAATTACCAATTGCACAAATAGCTTATTTCAAGGTTCAAATCAATCCAGTGTCCCATTGCCCGCTACGATCACAAGTCAGACCTGGAGTTTCTCCAACGGAATCCAATTAAATGGAAACACGGTTCAAACGACCTTTTCTACCTCGGGATGGATTCAAGGCTCAATAGAGGTCATGGCAAGTGATAATTGTAGTTCATTAGATACGTTCTCCTTTTATGTTCAAGCGCCTCCCTTGTTAGGTATACAGCATAGCGGTTCATGCACCAATGAACTCATCGTTTTTCAAGCGTCGGACCTGAGCGGGAATTCACTTAGCACTTATGCTTGGGATTATCTGGGAGGATTTATTGATACAGATACCATGGGTAGCCACGTGTTTAGTCAAGCCGGATTAAATCAAATTGCATTGGTGGCACAGAACACCTTTGGATGTTCCGACACGGCACAATACACATTCAACGTATCAGCAGCACCGAGCTCAATATTCTCGATCAACAATAGCTGTGAACAATCGATTCTTTCACTTCAAAACAGCAGTATTGGAACTGATAGCACAGGTATTCAATCGGTCCTATGGAATTTTGGAGGCATTGGAAATTCTACCGAATTTAACCCAACGTATTCATTTAACAACGATGGAACCTATTCGGTTTCTTTGATTTGTGTAGCGGGAAATGGCTGTACAGACACGAGCACTCAAAGTGTAATTGTATATCCATCACCTGACCTAAGTTGGAATTTATCGCCCGCCTGTAAGGACAATCCAACTGCATTCACCAGCACAACTACGATTTCAAGCGGAACGATCGATAGCACATCTTGGGTCGTTAATCTTCAATTTCCCTTTAGTGGAAATCAGGGAGAATATACCTTTACCACGTTGGGTATACAGTACCTAACACTTTCATCCATTTCAAACCATGGATGCCAATCAGATACCTTAATTCAGGTTTCTGTTAACCCTGGGCTCAGCAGTAGTTTTATTTACGAACCCGCTATTTGTGTGGCTGGCGATGAGTTAGTATTCAACTCCACGGCTGTTGGTGTAAATCAAATCAATTGGATTGTTAATGGGATTTCATACACAGACACAACTACAGTTCATTACACCATACCCGATTCTCTTACTGGTGAGATTCTAATGATCTATGGAATTACAAATAACCTATATGGATGCACAGATACAACATACACAACAATCGCTGTAAATGAAGCTATACTTGACATTGAAGTTAAACAGCTGTATTTAGGAAGTCAAAATAATCAATCCATTGTCGGATGTGAATTACACAATGTAGGAACTGTGCCTATACATGGCGGGGTGTTATCCTTATCGGTAACAGGGGCCCCTAGGTTAACAGGATTACTAAAAGATACCATAAACCCAGGAAATTCATTGTATTACCTTTTTGAGAACAGTCCGAACTTAGATGGATTATCACAAAACCGCATAGAAGATTTTATTTGCGTTGAAGCAGACCTAAGCTCAGTTCATACCGTTCAGGAATCAACGTTATCGAATAATAGTAGCTGCTTACTCATTGAAGACGGAACCTTTTCAGTAAGTCCGATAGCACCTAATCCTATTGAAAACACGGGTGATTTCACCCTAATTCTTGCCGAATCCGCCAAAGTTTCCATTGAAATAATAGATATGGTAGGCAAGCGCTGTCATAATTCAACGGAATCCTATACCGAAGGCTCACATTTCCTCACCATAGATATGAAAGATTGGGGTTCAGGCACCTATTTTATTCGTGTAAGCGCTGGAAACCAATTTAAAATTTCACAATTCATTAAAATTTAGTGCGATAAATTTGGCACAATGTCTGATATTTGTACTGAAAAATATTTCTATGAAGTCATTTGTATTGTTTTCTTTGCTTTTTATTTCTTGCTACCAAGCGAATGCGCAAACTGATATAAGTAAATCTCAAAAAATCCTGAATAAGCTATCCAAGAAAATGAAAGGGTTAAAATCCTTTTATTTAGAATATAGTGCCAATGTAAAAAATGAAGAACTAGGTCAGAACGACGACTATTCTGGAAAAGGTTGGGTGAAAAACAGTAAATATTATGCAACCTATGGCGACAACGCGATTATATGTAATGGGTTAAAAACATGGACAATTATTGCGAAGGATAAAGAAGTTTATGAAAGTGATAATTCGGATGATGAAGACGGAATCAACCCAAAAAAGTTAATGACGATTTGGGAGACCGGATTCAAAAACAAATACATTAAAGAAGATAAAGTCAGTGGAGAAACGGTTGATGTCATTGATTTGTATCCTAAAAATCCAAAAACTGCTGATTACAATACCATTGTCATCTACATATCTAGATCAAAGAACGAACTTAAGAAAGCAGTAATGAAATCGAATGATGGGTCAGTGATGACTTATTCTGTTACAAAGTTCACATCGAACCCAGAGGTAAAAGACACAAAATTTGCTTTCGACAAGAAAAATTATCCAGGATATAAAGTGATTAAAAACTAACGTTTTAATGCGCGATCCATTTCGCGTTGATCATCTTTCATTTTAAGGTCGTGCCGTTTATCGTGTAATTTCTTACCTACAGCGCAGGCAACTTCTACTTTAACCCATCCCTTTTCGGACAAGAACAGTTTTAGAGGAATAATAGTATTCCCTTTAACCTTTAGAAATTTCTCTATTCGATTAATTTCTTTTTTATTGAATAAGAGTTTTCGATCTGCACGGGGTTTATGATTATAGAAGGTCCCGTTCTCGTATTCATTAACAAACATGTTACGAATCCAAACTTCGCCTTCATGGAAAATAGCGTAGGCCTCCAAGATACTGGCTTTTCCATTCCGAATACTTTTTATTTCAGTACCGGAAAGCACAATACCGGCAATAAACGTATCTTCTAAGTGATATTCAAACCTAGCTCGTTTATTCCGTATATTTACTTGTGGGGCTGCCATTCGACAAAAGTACATAAAGAGAACTGAAAATAACTACATTTGTTTTATGCAAATCCCATCGAAATACCTAGAACAAGCAACAGAACAGTTGGCTACCTTGCCTGGTATTGGTAAACGAACTGCATTGAGGCTAGCACTAACGCTTCATCGCCGCGATGCGGATGAAATTAAGACCTTTGTTGAAGCGCTAATTCAACTCAAAACACACACTTTCGCATGCACGCTTTGCGGGAACATTTCTGACACCGAAACCTGTTCCATTTGCTCAAATGAGCGCAGAGCAATGGATGTTATCTGCGTTGTAGAAGATGTTCGAGACATCATGGCCATTGAAAGTACGGAAACATTTAAGGGACGTTATCACGTGTTGGGTGGTATTATTTCTCCGATGGATGGAATTGGTCCGCAGGACTTGAACATTGACACCCTAATTGAACGAAGTAAAAACCCAGCGATTACTGAAGTGATTTTTGCATTAAGTCCAACCATGGAAGGGGACACGACAAACTTTTACTTATTTAAACGAATTGACCGTGAGGGCTTAGTAATCACCACATTATCTCGTGGTGTATCTGTGGGATCTGAATTGCAATATGCCGATGAAGTTACCCTTGGCCGATCATTGCAACAGCGTCAACTCTTTAAATTGAACGTTTAAGCCAACGGCGGACCACAACATACTTAAAGAAACGTCCACCAAAACCAATAAACATGGCTGCAATTATCCATCCAGCCATGCGAAACCATATAACATCATCCAACTCAAAATACATGGAACGGATTATATCTATCATGAGCAAGCCTGCAAAAATAGACACCCATGTTGGATACTCTGTTGCCAGTACGCGAATTCCATCGAAAGGAACATTTGATGCCTTAAATTTCAACGGATTGATATAAAAGGCAGGTGTAACTCTACTCCACTCCGAATATTGGTCGCGAAATTTATTGAATAAAAAGTTGGACTCGAGCTTCATTATTATGACCAAAAACAAGATTGAAAACATTAGAACACCAAGAATAAATACCAAATTATTGAAACGAATACTTATCCCCATCCAAATAAGGAAACTCCCCAGATATAATGGATGTTGAGTAATTGAATACATACCCGTTGTATTTAAGGTATGAGCCACTTGTTCGTGGCGATTTCTACCCGAGGTATGAGGCGCTTTTTGTGCGATAACAATGGCCCGAAACCCAACACCAACGAAGATTAAGATTAAAGAAATTACTTTAACTGTATACGCATAATTTTGATTATAGCAGGGAAAAGCTAAGTAGAAACTAACTGGAATTAGAGCAAGTAAAAAAACAAGGGGTAATTGACCGCGAAAGCGAAAAAAAAATCCACCAAGGGATTGAAAATTAGGCATTGAACGGTTAATAATTAATTTGTATATTGCAGGATAAAACCAAAGATAACACGCTTTTCCTAACCGAATGAAAGAAAAATTTCAAATTGAACAGTTGCTCAAAACTTCTCCGAAAATTTTGGACACAAAACTGACTACTGCGGAAGGATTAAGCGAATGGTTTGCGGATGACGTAAATATTCGAGACGGTCAATATTTTTTTATGTGGGATGGATATGAAGAAGAAGCCACCTTATTAAGCCAAAAAGCAAATCAATACATTCGTTTTCAATGGCAAACTGATGTGGATGAAGATCTTGACACTTATTTTGAGCTTGCTTTTTCCTTGGACCCAATGACTCAAGCAATCATGTTAACGATTACCGATTTTGCTAATGCAGGAGACAAGGAAAGTAGTATTTTAATGTGGGAACAACAACTTCAAAAACTGCGTAGGCTTATCGGTGCATAATTATTCAATTAGTAGCCCTATTTTTGTAAAAAATTAGTTCTTGAAACGGTTATACCTGTTCAGTATTCGGTCGTTCATTGGCCCCTTTCTTATTACCTTGGTGATTTCCATGTTTATCCTGATTATGCAATTTTTCTGGGTCTACATAGACGATCTCATGGGAAAAGGATTAAGTATTTGGGTTATTTTGGAATTACTTTTTTACGTTTCAGCGAGTCTAATTCCCTTAGCTCTTCCACTTGCCATTCTTCTCTCCTCCTTAATGACCTTTGGTAATATGTCCGAAAATAATGAGTTAACCGCATTAAAATCAAATGGATTCTCCTTATTGAGAATCATGCGGCCATTAACTGTAGTTGTTGTACTCATTGCTGGATTTACCTTCTACTTCGCCAACTATGTTATTCCCGTCTCTAACCTAAAATGGCATTCATTAATTTACGATATTCAAAATACTAAACTTTCATCACTCATTGTTCCAGGTGTATACACTACAGAAATAGATGGATATGCGATTAAGGTGAATAAAGGAAAGGACAGCAGTTTTACAAACATCACCATTCACGACCATACTGAACCGAATGTACTCAAAACGGTAAAAGCAAAGTATGCAAAAATCTATCGTTCAACCAGTGGAAACTACTTGTTTTTCGACCTAAAGAAAGGAACGATATACGAAGAATTAGAATTGGAAAATGGGGAGATTGGTCCCAATGGCATGCCCCTACTTGGAAAAATAAGCTCTCATCCGGACCGTATATCAACCTTTGAACGGGCCACGTACAAGATGAACGTGACAGGATTCAGCCTAAAACGTTCAGATGAAGAAATCTTCCAAGATAAATATGAAATGATGAATGTGTTCCAAATAGGGAGAGCTACGGATTCCCTGGCGAGACGTCGAGAATCATTGGATAGTACGTTTTTAACCAGCATTAAAGGGAGCTTTGCAACATTTCACGTATTGGATAACAAATTGAAATCCATGCCAATTTCAGATCCTGGCCTACAACGCTCACCGGTTACCTATGTGACATTACAGTCTCTTCCAAAAACAGAGAAAAAGGCATTAATGCAGGATGTAATTACCAAATTATATCAGATTAATGAAAATGTAAGGAACCAAGAAACCTTTATGGAGACCTTAGCGCACGAGGAAGATCAATTCTGGATAGAATTTCATCGGAAATTCGCGTTAACCTATGCGATTATTGTCTTGTTTTTTGTTGGCGCTCCGCTAGGAGCGCTCGTAAAAAAAGGAGGATTTGGAGCTCCGGTCGTTATTGCTGCGCTCATTTTTATGATCTATTTTATCATACTGAGCATTGGAGATAACTTAGCGGACACCTATGTGATATCTCCGTGGCTAGGTATGTGGCTTTCAGGCATGTTCTTTACGCCCATTGCCATCTTAGTAACCTATACTGCGAACAATGACATCCCAATAGCGAGTTTTGAAACTTGGAAACACTGGATGAAACGACTGACTAAACGCGCATGAAACGCGTGCTTTACATAACTCAAAAACCCCACCATCCCATTTTAGATGGAGGGACTCAAGCCATCGCTTCATTTTTTTTGATGTTACGTAGGTTAAAAGACATTGAGCTTACGTATGCTCCCATTTGTACAGTAAAACATCCCGGAGATTTTTCTAGGATAGAACAATCCATCGAGCTAATTCCACTTCGAATTAACCCAAAAGTCACATTTCAGGTTTTATTGAAATCCCTATCTGCCCCCATGAATGTGCTTAGGTATACAACAAGTAATGCAAATTCAGTCATCCAATCAGTAGATTCAGCAACGAAATTTGATGTAGTAATTTGTGATGGATTTTATGCATTAACGCTTATTCCAAGTACTTGGTTCACTTCAAAACGCGTGATTTATCGTTCGCATAACCTTGAATATGAACATTGGCAACAACGGGCAGCATCTGGTCCTTGGTATACGCGATGGTTTTTCAAAAGAATGAGTCGACAAATCCATAGGCTAGAACAAAACTTAGTTTCAGCATCAAGTCAGATCCTGAGCATTTCATTCCAGGAAACGTTGAAATTGAGGCAGTGGAACTCAAAAACTAGTACATATTATCCGCTAATCCACTCTAAGGAAAAACAGGCGCTCCCCCGATTAGAAAAATTGAGCATCGGATTTGTGGGAAATTTTGAATGGTTCCCTAATGCAGATGCAGTAAGGTGGTTTGTACAATCTATTTGGCCCTTAATATTAGCTGAAATACCCCAGGTTCAATTAGAAATTGCAGGAAGGGGTTCTGAAACATTTAATATGCCCTCAGCAAATATCCATGGTCTTGGTTTTGTTAAATCGCTCGATGAATTTTACAATCGGCAAACCGTAATGATAAGTCCCTTGCGCTACGGAACAGGCCTAAACATGAAAATCCTTGAAGCCTTAACCTATGGTAAACCGATAGTGACCACCGCTAAAAGTATTCAAGGATTTGAACATACCACGCCTTTCGTTATCGCAAATGATCCGTCGACTTTTGCCGAACGAATAGTTAATCTATTGAATAATAAACAAGATATACGAACCATCGAACTAGAGATTTCTGAATATATTAACACCATATTTGAAGAAAACAAGCTCTTAAATCAACTTGAACAGCACATTCATGGATAAGCGTCCCACCCTCGTATTTATTGCCTCAAGATTTCCATACCCATTGGAAAAAGGGGACAAATTACGCGGGTACAATTTAATTAAAGGACTCAGCAAAACACATCAAATTCATTTAATCGCACTCACAAATGAGCCGATAAACCAATCTTGGCATGATGAAATAGCGCCCTATGTGGTCCATATCGACATATTTCCACTCCATAAAATTGGTCAATGGATAAGATTATTGGCTTGTGTTTTTACCCAACAACCGTTCCAATTGGCTTATTTTACCTCATATAACATTAAGAGAAAAATAAAAAAACGTTTATCGGAAATTAATCCTGACCATATTTTTTGTCAAATGATAAGACCGGCGGAATACGTTAAAAACTATCATCGATGTTATAAAACCATAGATTATATGGACACCTTATCCATCGGAATGGAGCGTAGGGCAAAAAAAGCACCCTGGTATACGCGATGGATTTATCAAATGGAAGCTGCGCGATTAAAAGAATATGAACAGCGCATTTTTAACTATTTCGAATTTCAGACCATGATAAGCCAGCAGGATGTTCATTACATTGCTCACCCCGACCAACGTAAAATAATGGTCATTCCTAATGGTATTGATACGGATTTTTTCCACCCCATGAAAAATCCTGAATCCACTTACGACTTAGTTTTTGTGGGAAATCTATCCTATGCCCCTAACATAGATGCCATGAAATGGTTCGCAACCCATGTGTTACGTCATGAGCCACAATGGCGCTTACTAATTGCCGGTGCTAATCCATCTTCTGCATTTATACAATCGTTGAAAAAATACCGAAACATTGTCATAGAAGGGTGGCAACCGGATATACGATCTGCCTATTCAAAGGGAACTATTTTCATTGCACCGATGCAAATTGGTACAGGTATGCAAAATAAACTGCTTGAAGCCATGGCAATGGGAATTCCCTGTGTAACCACCCCCATAGCAAGCGAAGCCTTAGATGTAACCCCTGGTCAGGAACTATTGGTTGGGAGTACTGCGGAGGAATTGACAAAACATATCAAGTTTTTACTTAACAATCCAACTGATGCTAAAATCATTGGAGAACAAGGGAGAAACATGGTAAGTAATTCCTATAGTTGGGAAAATGCAGTAAATACGCTTAACGAATTAATTACTCTCCCGCGTTAAATCGCTTAAAATGCTCGTATTTGTCCTTGATGTATGTAATTAGCTCTAATTCAGAAGCTGTTTTCAAGAAATCCACATCAAGGTTTAAAAACAACAAAAAGGCATCAAAATCTGCTTCAGGGAGGTCTATAATATCATAAGCAACATACAAGCGCAAGAGCTCTTGAACCACTTTGCGTTGGTCATCCCTATATACTTGCTCGGCAATCCAACGTTTATTCTGCTCTTTTTTAGAGAATGCTTGATATAAGGCGGTAATTGGACTTTCAAGTATATTTATACCCGACACCATTCGTGTATCTACCATAGCCAAAGCTGCACGCTCTTCCTTAATCTGCTCCAAGGTTTTTAAGGGTTTCACCACGACTTCTGCCACTTCTTGGGGAAGGCGATCAATGTATGCCAATACTTGACATTGGCAATTAGAATCTGGTGTTACGATAAATTCATAAATTGGGTATTGCTTAACCGAAAGTGCAATGCGCTCCGATGCCACACCATATACACTGAACGAACCGTTGGGCTGACCAAAACTCGCTTTTCCGCTGCTACGATTCACGACCATTAAATTGTAAAAACTTTGTGGACGTAACGAATCAATAACTCTACCTCGAATTAACACTTTCTCACATTGGGCATGGATTAACCAAGACATGCTCAACGTAACGCAAAGTAATATAGCATTAAAGCTTTTCAAAATACCAGTTGAAATTTAAAGTCAGCATTAAATATAAAGGCAATAAAAATAATAAAATCCATACCGTAAATAAAATTACTTTACCCAGTCTACTGAGATCTTTCTGAATTGGTGGAATTAATAATTCGCTGACATGTGAAGCCAAAATCGTATTTCCATCTTCTAAGGAGAACTCGTTTAAATCCGCCAATGCAGGTTTATCTTTAATCAACACTTGTTTAATTAGGTGATAATCTCGGTTTGATAACTCTTCGTATGTAGAAATGTAGTTTACATTTAACTCATTTAACTCTTTGCGAAGTTGGAAATTCTTTTGCATGGCTCGAACCCTTATTCCCATTACAAAACCAAACCCTGCCACTAGCCAATCCCTCATCAAAAATCCAACCAGAATAAGTGATAACGAGGAAATTAATGCAAATATCATTAAATACAAATCGCGTTGTCTGATCACTATTAATTTTAACAGTTGCCCCCCATCCAAGGGATCAATGGGCAATAAATTGATGGCATTAACAAAAATGAAAATGAACGACAATAATAAAAGCCAATCCAACTGATAAACGCCGCTCAGATAAAGACCAATTGAACCTAAAATTATTCCAGGAAAGGGTCCAAAAACAACCACCATTAAACTCTCTTTTTGTGAATATCGGTCTTTGCTTCCTTGAACAAACGCGCCCATTAAGGGAATAAAAAGCATTCTGACATTTTCATAATTGAATCGTTTCATCATGCTAAAATGACCGAATTCGTGAACAAGTAAGACCAAGACTAAAAAAAAGACGAAATCAGCCCGATCACTATAAATACTTAGGAAAACTGCAATAAATAAAACGATAGTAAACACTGTAAGTCCCCAATTACTTCGCACTACTTGTTTTTGAAGCTGCGGTTTTTCAGGATACAATTCAAATTCTGACATTGACTAACGCATATTTTTCATTTGGCCCATCATGCTAGCCATATTCCTCGGATTACTCATCATCTTCATCATCTTACGCATGTCTTCAAACTGCTTAATGAGCTTATTTACATCTTGTATGGTGGTGCCACTTCCATTGGCTATTCGCGCCTTTCTTGAAGGATTTAAAATGGCTGGCATTGCTCGTTCTTTCGGGGTCATCGACCGAATAATTGCCTCAACGCCTTTGAACGCATCTTCAGGAACATCAACATCCTTCATGGCTTTTGACATTCCAGGGATCATCCCCATCAAATCCTTGACGTTCCCCATCTTTTTGATTTGCTCCAACTGTCCTAAGAAATCATTAAAATCAAATTGATCTTTCATGATTTTCTTTTGCAATCTTCGCGCCTCTTCCTCATTAAACTGCTCTTGCGCTCGTTCAACTAAGGAAACGACATCCCCCATCCCAAGAATACGATCTGCCATTCTGGACGGATAGAACACATCCAATGCATCCATTTTCTCGCCTGTACCAACAAATTTGATGGGTTTGTTCACAATGGACTTGATCGATAAGGCCGCCCCACCGCGTGTATCACCATCTAACTTAGTCAATACTACCCCATCAAAATCTATTCGCTCGTTAAATGCTTTTGCCGTATTCACTGCATCTTGTCCGGTCATGGAATCCACCACAAACAAGGTTTCTGAAGGCTGAATCGCAGCTTTTACTTGGGCAATTTCATCCATCATCGCTTCGTCTACCGCCAAACGTCCTGCCGTATCGACAATAACCACATTAAAACCTTTTGATCGCGCATGATTTATTGCTTTTGTTGCAATGGATACAGGACTCTTCTCTTCCCGATCAGAAAATACTTCAATTCCTAATTGCTCCCCAAGTACATGCAATTGGTCAATCGCAGCTGGACGATATACATCACAGGCTACGAGTAATACATTTTTACCTTTTTTTGATTTTAGGTAGCTTCCAAGCTTTCCTGTGAAGGTTGTTTTACCTGAACCTTGAAGTCCAGACATTAATATGACTGCGGGATTTCCTTTGAGGTTAATATCCGCTTCGTTTCCGCCCATCAATTCAACCAACTCTTCATGACAAATTTTAATCATGAGTTGTCCAGGAGAAACTGCGGTTAACACATCCCTCCCGAGCGCTTTTTCTTTTACGGTATTGGTGAACTGTTTCGCCGTATTGAAGCTCACATCGGCATCAAGTAAGGCGCGACGAACCTCTTTCAAGGTTTCAGCTACATTAATTTCAGTAATCTGACCTTGTCCTTTTAAAACTTTGAACGCACGTTCAAATTTATCCGTTAAATTTTCAAACATAATCTTAAGCTATTGAACGCGCAAAAATAAGGAAATGTAAGCAAAAACCGAAGTTTAATCTTCGATTAGCGCCGGTTTAGCCAATTTAGAATGGCGTTTCCCATATCCAAAGTAAATAACCAACCCAAGAGCTAACCAAATGAAAAAATACAGCCAATTTTCTGCCTTAATTTCACTCATCATATACAAACAACTTAGCAACCCGAGCAAGGGGATCATGGAAAGATTTTTAAGTACCGTCATAACCGTAATAAAAATGGTGAAGAGTATGAAAATCCACGTTGGTATTTTATGTGCAAAATGAGAGAACCCGTAGTTGTAAAAATGGGATTTTGGCAGATTCAAAAATTTAAGATCATTCACTAATGCGTTAGTTCCTTTTAGCTGATAGTACTTATCAATGTTTCTCTTAGAAAAAGAAAACTGTTGTTTCTTAGTGTGAATTAAATGATTTTTCAAGGACATAATTTGATTCGGATTCAATCCTTCAATCATTTCTGCCTTGCTTTTCAATTGTTCTTTGTTACTCACAAAATCTAACGTCTGTTGCTTAAATGCGGTAAAAAACAAAACAATGGTTCCAACAAGTAATACCGGCATGATGTATTTTCCATTTACATACGGTGTTTTGAATTTCCCGCGTGGTATATCCGTTCTATTCTGCAGCATGAGCACACCGCCACATACGAGCACAAACGCAAACAAGGTACCAATGCTACAAAGATCAGTAACCATGGTTAAATTCATAAAAAGCGCGGGTACCGCAACTACAAAACCAACTACGATGGTAGCAAAAGAAGGGGTCTTGTATTTTGGGTGAACCTTTGCAAATCGACTCGGCAATAAGCCATCCCTGCTCATGCTCATCCAAATTCTTGGTTGACCCATTTGAAATACCAGGAGTACTGAAGCCATTGCCACGACAGCACTTACTGAAATAATTCCGCTGAGATAAGACAGATTAATTTTGGTAAATACAAAGGATAACGGTTCACCTACTCGTAAGGTCTTATAAGACACTACACCCGTTAAGACTAAGGCAATCGCAATGTACAAGATGGTACAAATGATAATCGCCCACATCATTCCACGGGGCAAATCGCGTTGTGGATCTTCACACTCTTCAGCGGTTGTAGAGATGGCATCAAATCCAATATATGCAAAGAAAACCGCCGAAACTCCTTTCAATACACCCCCAATCCCCTTTGGAGCAAATGGATTCCAGTTGGATACATCGATGTAAAACACCCCCACTCCGATAACCAGTAAAATAACGGCTAATTTGACAATTACCATGGCATTCGATGCGTTTCGACTCTCTTTAATTCCTCGATAAACTAAGGCCGTTATTAATATGATTATGAATAACGCAGGCAAGTCTAAAATAACATGAAAACCTAAAAATGTAGGACTTTGCTCGTATGCACTGTAAGCGGTTTGGATTGCCTCAGGGATATCCTTCAATGCTTTTCCGGACTCTAGTAAGATCATCGCTTGCTGATGCCCTTTAAATGCGGAGAAATAATCCATTTGAGACCACAAGGGAATATGAATACCATCAATTCCCATAGCTGCAATTTTAATATTACTGAGCATGTCAGTGAAGTAATCAGACCATGAAATAGCTACCGTAATGTTACCAATAGCATATTCCATAATCAAAGCCCAGCCAATAATCCAGGCAATAATTTCACCAAAGGCCACGTAGGAATACGTGTATGCACTTCCTGACACAGGCACAATCGAAGCAAATTCAGCATAGGCAAAAGCAGCAAATCCACAGGCAATTGCCGTGAATAAAAACAAGAAAATAACGGCGGGTCCGGCCTGATAGCTTGCCTCACCAATGGTACTAAAAATTCCCGCACCGATAATCGCTGCTATACCAAATGCAGTTAAATCCCTTACTTTGAGGTGCTTTCCAAGCGCACCATGTCCATCCGCTAATTGATTTGCTTCAAGTTGTTTTAAAATATCTGGTATTTGTTTTCTTCGAAATAGGGTTCGCATAATCTGAATTGAGCCTCTAAAATAGAAATATTTTTAGGATGAACCCTTTTTACCTACAAGTGTTACCTTTGTATCGTGTCAAGATTCATCGAAATAAAAGGGGCTGCGGCAAATAATTTAAAGCAAATTGATGCGCAGATTCCACATGGAAAAATTACCGTAATCACGGGGGTTTCAGGATCTGGAAAATCGACCCTGGCTTTCGACACACTATACGCTGAAGGGCAACGCCGATTTATTGAATCCATGTCGTCCTATGCGAGGCAATTTCTCGGTAAATTGGAAAAACCTAAGGTGGATTACATCAAAGGCCTTTCCCCTGCTATTGCCATTCAACAAAAAGTAATTTCCTCTAACCCGAGATCTACGGTAGGAACGACTACAGAGATTTATGACTTTTTGAAATTACTCTTCGCTCGAGAAGGAAAAACCTACTCACCCGTTTCGAATCAAGAAGTAGTAAAAGATACGCCGTCAAGCGTTCTAAACGCGATTCTTTCTCGTGAAAACTCCCCCTTTGCTGTGCTTTCACCGATTAAAGTTAATCCAAAACGAAGTGCACAAGAAGAATTACAAATTATTGCAAATGAGGGATTTATTAGAATATACTTAAATAATAAGATAACATTAATTTCGGAAATAACTGAATTAGCGCCGTGCGAAGAAATAACCATCGTGGTCGATCGATTCAAAACGTCTACATTAAATGAGCAAGAACAAGCGCAATTAATTGACTCCAT
This sequence comes from Crocinitomicaceae bacterium, assembly GCA_044353585.1. GTDB lineage: Bacteria > Bacteroidota > Bacteroidia > Flavobacteriales_D > Crocinitomicaceae > UBA952. Next base: position 236,962 of record JBILBR010000004.1, read on the forward strand.
TCAAATGGCCTTTGCTAAAAACGGTGGGACCTGTGGGATTCTTAACATGACGAACCAAGAAATTACCTGGTTCAACAATCGATTCGAACGCGACGGAATGATCTTTCAAGAACCCAGTTTGCATTTCTTTACCTTCAATAATCCGTTTGGAGCGTGTAAAACGTGCGAAGGATTTGGTAGCGTATTAGGCATTGACCCGAACCTAGTAATACCCGATCCCAATTTAAGTATATATGAAGGGGCTATTCATCCATGGAAAGGTGATGTGATGGGAGAATACCTGCAGCAGTTATTGGTTCAAGCGCATAAATTTGAATTCCCGGTACACAAACCGTATCGGTTGTTAACGCCTGCTCAACAAGAATTACTATGGAAAGGCAACTCTAATTTTACAGGACTTCGAGAATTCTTTAAGTTCATTGAAAGTCAAACCTATAAAATTCAATATCGCGTAATGCTTTCAAGGTATAGAGGAAAGACGCTATGTCAAGAATGTCAGGGTACGCGACTCAGAGGGGATGCAGGTTATGTTAAATTCCATGGCAAATCACTTCAAGAGGTGGTCCTTATGCCGGTGAGTAAATTACAGGGATTTTTTGAAGAAGCACAAGCCTCCATACCAACAAACAATGTACTTAAGCGCCTACTCCCGGAGATCATTCAGCGCATCAAATTTCTAAACGAAGTTGGTTTGGGTTACCTCACCCTGAATCGTTCCACCAATACCTTATCCGGTGGAGAATCACAACGAATTCATTTAGCAACTTCCTTGGGTTCAAGCCTTGTAGGTTCTACCTATGTATTAGATGAACCATCGATTGGACTTCATCCAAGAGACACTAAAAACCTCATTCGGGTTTTAAATTCGTTAAAGGAAATTGGAAATACGCTCGTGATTGTTGAACACGAAGAGGAAGTCATTAAATCCGCTGATCACCTAATTGATATTGGCCCCTATGCGGGAGAGAATGGCGGAACGGTTGTATTTCAAGGGGATTTATCCGCATTTAAAAAGAATAAGGGCTTAACGGCGAACTACTTTAATGGAACAACGCGTATCCAAAGCCCAAGTACGCGCCGAAAAGCGAGTTATTCGATAAGCTTGAGTAATGCCAACCTCCACAACCTAACAGATGTTCATATCGAAATACCGCTTCGCCAGTTGGTCTGTATATCTGGGGTGTCTGGATCTGGCAAATCTACCCTCCTTAAAACCTTGTGTTATCCGGCTATTAAGCAAGCATTATTCGACGCCAAAAACACCTTGTATCGCGGGTGTACCTTATCCGGAGATATTAATAAAATTAAGGAAATCGAACTAATTGATCAAAATCCGATTGGAAAAAGCTCACGAAGTAACCCGATTACCTACCTCAAAATTTTCGATGAAATTCGCGACCTCTATGCACGGCAGCCATTGGCTAAAAATCGAAACTATAAACCCGGTTTCTTTAGCTTCAACGTGGAAGGCGGACGCTGTGATGCCTGTGATGGCGAGGGGATTGTTACCATTGGCATGCAATTCATGGCCGATATTCAACTTAAATGCGATACCTGTCAAGGAACTCGATTCAAGGAAGAAACCTTGGAAATCGTGTATCGCCAAAAATCTATAGCAGATTTGTTGGAAATGACCTTAGACGATCTTTCTTCTTTTTTTCATGAAAGTTCCGATAAGAAAGAAAAGCACATCGCTTCGATGATACAACCCTTATTGGACGTTGGTTTGGGGTATTTACGAGCAGGTCAAGCATCCAGTACCCTTTCAGGCGGTGAAGCACAACGAATCAAACTCGCATCGTTCTTAGCAAAAGGAAACAACCAAGCTCCTACCCTCTTTTTATTTGATGAACCCTCAACTGGACTTCATTATTACGACATTGAAAAACTGTTGCAATCCTTCCAAGCTTTAATTTCAAATGGCCACAGTATCGTAGTTATTGAGCATAACCTGGATATCATCAAAACAGCAGACCATGTAATCGATATTGGTCCGGAAGGTGGTGAAGGCGGTGGAAATATTGTATTTACAGGAACCCCTGAAGACCTTGTAATACGAACAGACAACTACACCGGAATTGCGTTGGCAGAAAAGGGATTGAATTAGGCAGGTGAAAGAGAGAAGCTTTGATGAACGAGACATGGAAGCCTGTCTGAGTATCTTTGACAGCAATTGTCCACCCTACTTTGCATTAGATGAGCGCGAAGCCTTTGAACATTGGTTAGTTTGCCAAGGAAAAACTTTGGAAAACGCCTACAAAAACACAAGCGTAGAAACGTATCGTGTGATTGAAAATGAAGCCGGCGAACTCGTTGGGTGCGGAGGTTATTACTTGAATCTAGATCAAACAGAAGCACGATTTGCTTGGGGAATGATTCGAAAGAAATTGCAACATCATGGCATCGGTACTTACTTGGCACAGCAGCGAATTGAAGAAATCAAACGCAACTATCCCTTGGCAGAAATTACCTTAGCGACTAGTCAACACACGCACCTTTTTTATGCCCGAATGGGGTTTGAAGTATTGGACCTTATTCCATCTGGATTTGCTCCGAATTTAGACAAATATGAAATGAAATTGAAGGCAAATTGAACCAATCTTAAGTTAAGCTGTAACTTTGGATGAACTCAAAATAACATCTTATGAAATCATATCAGTCTATTTTTGCCATCCTTTGTATTTCCTTTTTATACTCGATTCATTACGGTCAAACGAAACCCACAGAAGAAATTCCCTATATTGAAGTGAATGGATATGCGGAGAAGGAAGTAATTCCAAATGAAATTTACATTGGAATCACCTTGCGTGAACGCATGGAAAACAAAGAAAAGGTAAGCATTGAATCGCAAGAAAAACAGCTGCGAGAAGCGCTTACTACATTAAGTATTCCGATATCCAACCTCTCGATTGCTGATGCCAATGCCGACTATGTAAAAGTGAGCTGGCAGAAGCGTGATGTACTCACCAAAAAAGAATATCTACTTAAGGTCGGGAATGCTACAACTGTTGGCAAGGTATTTCAAGAATTAGAAAAAATGAAAATTCAAGATGGATCCATCGATCATGTGAGTCATTCTGCCATCGACAGTTTAAGAACCCAAGTTCGAATTGAAGCAATTAAAGCAGCCAAAGAAAAATCTGATTATTTGCTCAACGCCATTGGACAAAAAACTGGAAAGGCGTTAATTGTTAGTGAACTTGAAAATAACACAGTAACGCGTAAAGATCTTTCTCGTATGCCCGCTAGAGCTGCAAATAAAATGCTCAGTGATGGAGCCTTTGAATCAATCGATTTTGAACCGGAAATTGAATTTCAAAAAATCAAATTGAGTTATTCAATTTATACCAAGTTCACGATTCAATAAGCTGATGAACAACGGACGTAAATTCCTTCATTTTAGTATTATTTTACTTTTCATGTCGTGTACTTCTGGCATTCAGAAGCATGTTGAAAAGAAAGAATCCGGTCAACGAGTAAGTACTGAACATAAAGGTGTTAAGCCAAGGGAATTCAAAAACCATGATCCCGCTGAAACTCCAAAAATTAGCGGCAAGACAAAACATCAACAGCTCAAGGATATTCGGACATATTACCACCTAACATACAAACATCTCGTTGGCTATGATACCGTAACCGATCATCTTCAGATTTGTAAGAACGTCTTTACGTTTTTCATTGATAACCCGAATTATCAAGAACTAAAACAATTTAGGGTAGTAGGCTTTCCCATGGAATTTTGGGGCACCGATATGTGTTCGTTTTTTGGTGTTCCTGAAACGAAAGTCAATCTCTTCCTAAATAAAGCAGCGCAACTAGGCTATACTACCGTTGGTTATGATGCCCAGTTAATGAATGAACAAGACACTACGTCACTCATTATATCAAACCATTTGAACGTGTATTTCGACCGCCGAAGCGCGCAATCCGATATAGAACAAGTAATGAAAGAAATCAAAGGAATTAGCAATGAAGGCGGTAGTCTAGCATATGCCTTTGTGGTTAAGGTGCAGTCTAATCGCATCAAGGAAATTGTCCGCGCGTACAAGCAATTGCAAAAACACCCCCTGGTGCGGCATCTTGAATTTATACCTGAAAGTTGCTATCCAAGAATATAATTCCTTAACTTTATTGCTAAATCAACCTCATGAAATACCTATTACCTATCCTAGTTCTCATATTCATCGCAACTGGCTGCAAAAAAGAGGAAGTAAAAACCTACACCATCGGTGAAGAAGCCTTTGGGGGAATTGTCATCCAATTGGACGAGACGAACCAACATGGCTTGGTAGTAGCGAAAACGGATCAAGTCACCTTTGCTATGCATAAAAATTGGAATGATTCTAAAGCTACAGTTGAGGCATACACCGCAGGTGGAGAAGGCTGGAGACTTCCTACAAAAACAGAATTGGAATTGATTTACAGCACTAAAGCATCTTTATCGGGTTTTGATAACCGTGATTATTGGTCTTCAACGCTCGGAACAGGTACCGCTTGGTCCAAATATTTTGGAAGCACCATGGGTGGATTTACCTCCAGTCCATGGAAAGCCCTTTCCAATTGCACCCTGTGCTCGCGAGGAGTTAAGGAATTTTAAGTCCTAGGTAACACGTGTTACAAAGCAGTCGTTTTCTTCAAGTTAACTTTGAAGAAAAAAAGTTATGCCAACAATACAACTTACAAATCAGCGCTTTATCGACGAAGTTTTTGATTACACCACGCAAAAGGATTGGGATTTCAAAGGGGCTCAACCCGCCATTATCGATTTTTATGCCGACTGGTGTGGTCCATGTAAAATGGTAGCTCCCATCCTAGAAGAGCTGAGTAATGAATACCCCAACGTTACCATTTATAAAGTCAATACAGAAGTTGAACAAGAATTATCACAAATTTTCCAAATCAGAAGTATTCCAAGTATTTTATTTATTCCTGTGGGGAAACAACCCATGATGCAAGCGGGTGCCTTACCTAAAAATGCGCTTAAGGAAATTATCGAAAAAGAATTACAGTCAAAACAATAAACATATGAAGAATGTAATGCCAATAATATGAAGCATAAAATTCATATCCCAGATTCAATCTTAAAACAGTTGACGTATAGAAAAAGGTATACTTTAACTCATTTATATATAGCGTACACTGCTTTACCTAAGGCAATTAAAATTCTTCGTAAAAATAAAGTTAATAAAACCACTTCCTTTGAATTTTTAGAACGAATTCAACTGGCTGTGACTGAAGTTAACGGGTGTGCAGTTTGTTCCTATGCTCACACTAAAATGGCATTAAATATGGGAATGAATGAAATGCTTATATTTAATATGCTGGATGGAAATCTCAATTCTATAGAGCAATACGAGACTTTTGGAATTTTCTACGCACAACATTTTGCCGATCAATCTGGAAAACCTGACCCTGAAATGTTAAGCAAACTGATAGAAATCTATGGAAAAATTAGTGCAATCAATATTCATTCAGCATGCCAAGTAATGCTTGCAGGAAACATTTATGGACTTCCAATGAGCGCATTCATCTCACGTGTTAAAAAACAACCATATACGAACAGTTCCTTACGTTATGAACTCTTTATGCTTTCGTTTGGTTTATTAATATTTCCGTTGGGTATTCTCCACGGAATTTTTAAAAAGGATGAATTAAATACGAGTAATTAATAGATTTTTTCTTTTGTCATATAAATTCTTTCAATAAATCATTCCGCTAATTCTTAACTAACTTTGAACAAAACCAAATCAACATGAAAACATCATTTCTTATCGTCGGTCTTTTGACAACACAAATAATATTTGCACAAGGTAAATGTCCGTTCAATTTTGACTCTAAACCCGCCAATACGCCAACGGCTTCTGTGCAAGAAACTATGCCAATGATAGAGCAAAATACATCCACCCAGACGATGAATGTAAGCAAACCGATTACGCCAAATACCAATAAGGATTGGTGGCCGAATCAGTTGGATTTAAGTGTCTTAAGACAACACTCTTCCCTTTCCGACCCGATGGACCCAAGCTTCGATTACTCGAAAGCATTTAAAAGTTTGGATTACATCGCACTAAAAAATGATATCAAAGCGGTACTTACCCAGTCTCAGGATTGGTGGCCAGCAGATTACGGAAACTATGGTCCATTTTTCATACGGATGGCTTGGCACAGTGCTGGAACCTACCGCACCGCGGACGGTCGCGGCGGAGCAACCGAAGGACAGCAACGTTTTGCGCCCTTAAACAGTTGGCCGGACAATGGCAACTTAGATAAAGCACGCCGATTGCTTTGGCCTATCAAGCAAAAATATGGGAATAAAATTTCCTGGGCGGACCTTATGGTGCTTGCAGGAAACGTAGCCCTAGAAAGTATGGGATTCAAAACCTATGGGTTTGGTGGCGGAAGAGCCGATGTATGGGAAGCAGAAAGCAATATTTACTGGGGTTCTGAAAAGAAAATGTTAGACGACCAACGCTACAGCGAAGGAAGAAAACTTGAAAATCCACTGGCTGCGGTGCAAATGGGATTAATCTACGTTAATCCGGAAGGACCTAATGGGAATCCAGATCCAATACTAGCTGCAAAAGACATCCGAGAGACCTTTGGTCGAATGGGAATGAATGATGAAGAAACCGTTGCCTTAATTGCAGGTGGACATACCTTTGGTAAAACACACGGCGCAGGACCAGCAAGCAATGTAGGACCAGAACCGGAAGCAGCACCCATAGAAATGCAGGGTTTCGGTTGGAATAGCACCTACAAATCAGGAAAAGGCGCGGATGCCATTACCTCAGGACTAGAAGTTACTTGGACACCTAACCCAACACAATGGGGTTCAGGTTATTTTGACATGCTATACGCATATGAATGGGAACTTACGAAAAGTCCAGCCGGTGCAAACCAGTGGGTTGCGAAAGATGCTCCTGAAATTGTTCCTCATGCTTTTGACTCAACCAAACGCCTTAAACCAACGATGCTTACAACCGATCTTTCGATGCGATTTGATCCAGCATACAATGTAATCTCAAAACGATTCCATGAACATCCGGAAGAATTTCAATTAGCCTTTGCGAAAGCATGGTTTAAGTTAACACACCGCGACATGGGACCGAAAGTGAAATACTTAGGACTAGAAGTTCCAAAGGAAGATTTAATCTGGCAAGACCCAATTCCTGCAGTGAATCATCCATTAGTAACTGCAGCGGATGTAACTGCCTTGAAAAAACTAATCTTGGCATCAGGCTTAACGATTGGTGAGATGGTTAGTACCGCGTGGGCCTCTGCTTCAACCTTTAGAGGTTCAGACAGCCGAGGTGGAGCGAATGGTGCTCGAATCGCGCTAGAACCACAACGTCACTGGGAAGCGAATAATCCAGCGCAATTGGATAAGGTAATTGCTGCATTAACGAAAGTACAAACGGATTTCCATAAGACTTCCGGTACGCGTAAAATTTCTATGGCTGACCTGATTGTATTGGCTGGAAATACAGGTGTTGAACAAGCCATTAAAAATGCAGGATACACCTACACGGTACCGTTTACCGCGGGACGTATGGATGCAACGCAAGCTCAAACGGATGTGAATTCCTTCGCTTTTCTTGAACCAATGGCGGATGGATTTAGAAATTACAGCAAAGGAAACTACACGTTTTCTACGGAGGAATTATTAGTAGATAAAGCACAGCTACTTACCCTAAGTGCTCCAGAAATGACCGTATTAGTTGGCGGATTGCGTGTTCTGGATGGGAATTATGACCATTCTCGACACGGTGTATTTACCAACAACGTTGGAACTTTGAATAACGACTTCTTTGTGAATTTGTTAGACATGAGTACTTCATGGAAAGCTATTAATGAAACTCAAGAAATTTTTGAAGGCCGAGACCGTAAAACAGGAAGCGTGAAATGGACTGCTACTCGTGCTGACTTGATTTTTGGATCACATTCTGAATTGCGTGCCATTGCAGAGGTTTATGCGAGCTCAGACGCTAAAGAGAAATTTGTAAAAGACTTCATCAGCGCATGGGATAAAGTAATGAATCTCGATCGATTTGAACTAAAGAAATAAAAGGTTGATTTAATAATCAAAAGAAAAGCCTCCTGCTCGCGGGAGGCTTTTTTTTATATCAAGGATTTACAAAAGGTGCTATCTCATTAGACTTGGAGCCATTTACTACTATTAAATGTGGAGATTTTCAGGAAAATTGGCTGTACCTACTCGGTTTTAGGGGATATTAGAAACATGAATTATTTTTTGGCAAAACATTGTACGTAAAAATCCTGTACAAAAATATATGATGTACGTATATTAACTGTACATTTGTATGAAAAACAAAACGACGAGAAAATGGCATTAAGTACAGGTTTAACTGGTAAAGCTAGATTTGACGCTAGATTATCAGCAGAAGAAAAAGCGTTATTTGAGAAAGCCGCAGAGTTAGGCGGATTTAGAAGTTTAACTGAGTTTATTATGCGTTCTGCACATAAAAGGGCTAAGGAAATCATATACGAGTATGAATTAGTTATAGCATCGAAACGCGATAGCGAGATTTTTTTTAAGGCCATTTTAAATCCAGAACCTCCGAATGCGAAATTGAAGGAGGCTGTAGAGAAATTCAAAAAGCAGTAGTTAAAGTAAATGGAGTTACACACTGTAAGTCTGGCAAAGCATCACATTCGTAAAGAATTTGCTTGCGGTCAAGTCGTATTAGATGAGTATTTAAAAAAACAGGCAAATCAAGATATTCGCAAACGGATTGCCATGTGTTTTATAATATCCGATGAACCAGAGGACAACAGAGTAAAAGGCTATTATACCTTATCCAACACAAGTATACCAAGAAATTTAATTCCAGACGACTTACAAAGGAGATTTCCTCATGCCTATAAATCAATACCTGCAACCTTACTAGGGCGCTTAGCAAGGGATCGAAATTTTACAAAGCAAGGCATCGGAGAAAAGCTCCTAATTGACGCGCTTTACCGAAGTTATTTAGCATCTCGTGAAATAGGATCATTTGCGGTAGTTGTAGAACCCATCAATGAAATTGCAGAACAATTTTATTCCAGCTACGGTTTTACAAAACTCCCCGATAGCGGTAAGATGATTTTAGCAATGAAAACCATCGAACAATTATTTGAATAGGATACCTATCCCTCTAATCCAAACCAAATGAGCACATGTAAGAATCAAAAGAAAAGCCTCCTGCTCGCGGGAAGCTTTTTTTTATATCAAGGATTTACAAAAGGACTTAATCTCATCGCGGACCGAACGGAATGCGTTCATAATCTCTTCTTCAGTTCCCGTTGCCTTCGCTGGATCAGGGAAATTGTGATGAATGCGCTTCACCGCACCTGGAAATACAGGACACTGCTCGCTGGCGTGGTCACATACGCTAAACACCAAATCAAAGGGAATGTGCACGTATTCATCTACATGATTGGAGGTATGCATTGAAATGTCGATTCCATCATCTGCCATCACTGCAATCGCGCGCGGATTAACCCCATGCGTTTCAATACCCGCGCTATAAACGGTGGCAACATCCCCGTGAAAATGACGAATATATCCTTCGGCCAACTGACTTCTACAGCTATTCCCTGTACACAAGACTAAAATATTCATGGCTTACTAAATTTATTTTTTAATGCTAAACTGGCTTTAACTAAGAGAATTAATGCCGGCACCTCCACTAAAGGTCCGATAACCCCAGCAAAGGCTTGACCGGAATTCAGACCAAAGACACCAATGGAAACGGCGATGGCCAATTCGAAATTATTTCCGGCAGCAGTGAACGCTACGGTAGCCGTATCCCTGTACGAAGCCCCCAAGGTCTTGGCTACAAAAAACATAAGAAAAAACATGACCAAAAAGAATATAACCAGTGGAAGCGCTACCCGAAGTACATCCCAAGGCAAGGTGGCAATGAGCTTACCTTTTAAACTGAACATAACCACAATGGTAAAGAGTAAGGCGATCAAGGTAATTGGTGAAATTTTCGGGAGGAACTTATGTTGAAACCAATCTTGTCCGAATTTAGGGATTAACACGGCCCTACTCAACATGGCGGCGGCAAAGGGAATACCTAAATAAATTCCAACCGTTTTCGCAATTTCGAGCATGCTGATATCCATAGTTATGGCATCGAATCCGAACAAAGGAAGCATGATTTCTAAGTATAAATAAGCATAGAAACTGAAAAAAAGTACTTGCAAAAGGCTATTTATCCCTACTAAGCCAGCGACCAACTCCCGGTTACCTCCAGCGAGGTCGTTCCAAACAATCACCATGGCAATACACGGCGCAAGACCGATTACAATTAGCCCCGTTAAATATTCAGGATCCTTTGGAAGAAAAGTAATTGCCAATAAAAACATTAAAAAAGGACCCACAATCCATGTAATAAAAAGGGATGAGAACAATAAGCGCTTATTGCTTAAGGTGGCGGGTATTTTCGCGAAATCCACTTTGGTTAACGGTGGATACATCATAAGGATAAGTCCTATCGCCAAGGGAACATTGGTAGTTCCGATGGCAACATTCGACAATAATCCTTCTACATTAGGTATTATATTTCCAAGAAGCACACCAAGCCCCATGGCTAAAAAAATCCAAAGGGTTAGAAAGCGATCAAGAAATTTTAATCGAATATTATTCATCATCAATTGATTTTAGCAGCATCCACCTCCAGGGGTACAAGATCCAGCAGAAGGTAATTTCTCCGTAGGAATTCCACATTGATCAGGTGCCAAACATTCAGTAAATAATGGCATTAAATTAAACACCCCATTCGTATATGTCAGACCATAACGCTCAATGGTTTGTCCTTGATATTCAATTTCGATGGGCTCATCGGTAAGTCCGTAATCCAGCTCCCCTTTTTTAAGAATTCCTAACCACTTTAATGCAGTGAGTCGATGATCAAGGTCATTTGCAACCCATAATTGAAAGGTTACTTTTCGTTCCAATCTCGCTACACCTCCACAATCAATAAAGTTTTTACTAATTAATGCAAGTTCAGTAACATGAAAATGCCCAGGCACATGAGTTCCATTCGGAAGCAAGAGTGTGGGATAAGTAACTTGTTGAAGGGCAGTTTTAAATTCAAGGAGTTTCATCACAACAGGATTTAGGAATGGATAAGTTAATGGAATGAATCAGGGTGAGGATAGCATCTAAGTGGGCATCAGATAAACAATAGCACACGGAGGTGCCGGAAATTTGTCCTTTGATGATTCCCGCATTTTTCAATTCTTGTAGATGCCTCGAAATACTTGCTTGCGCTAAGGGAAGTTCGTCAACGATGTCCCCACAAATACACGTCCCTTTATCAATTAGGTATTGAACAATGGACAAACGTGCCGGATGCCCTAAGGCTTTAAACACCTCAGACAAGGCGAGTACACTCGGCGAATAAGAATCTATTTTTGTAATTCCCATTATTTTAATATATCGCAATATTACGATAAAATATTAAGATGCGTGTATTTTTTCTATTTTTACCCATGATTATTTCCATCACAGGCTTAAGGCCAAAGTCTATTTTGCATAGCATTCCCTTTTGGTTTAGAGCAATCCCATCCTTTAATCAAGCTAAAAATGCACCTGGTAATCAGTTATGCGAAGTAAAACGAATACAAGGCATACAGCATACCTTAACCGTATGGGATGACATGGGAACTTTGCGTGCCTTTGTGGGCTCAGGCGCTCATTTAAACGCAGTAAAATCCTTTCGGAAAATCGCCACAGGGAGTACGTATCATTATGAGAGCGATACCATTTCATCGTGGGAGGAAGCGCGACGTTTGTGGGAAGAAAATTATAAGGAGTATTAAAAATCACAAGGTGTCACCCTTCGATTCGCCCGAGACGGAGCGCACTTAGGAACCATTCACACCTTGTTATTAAATCTATCCTTACTCTTTAATCACTTTAAATACACCTTGCTGGCCGTTAACGCTAATTCGTAATGAATAAACACCGGCACTCAAGGCTTGGGTATTAAGTGTTGTTTTGCCCAATCCTTTACCATTTTGCACCAAGCGACCGCGCGCATCAAGCAATTCAAACTGAAAAGTATTTGCAATATCAATGGTTAAGGTAGCTTGCATTGGATTCGGGTACACTGACGCATTAATCGCCGATTCCCCTATGCCTGCCCCACACTGATCCACAATGATGTTTGCTGAAACCACCGTTTCACACGTCCCGTCCGAAACTACGCAACTGTATTGCGATGTGGCACCGGGCGTTACTGTAATACTTGCGGTATTCCCAAGAACAGATGGACCATCATACCACGTATATGTTGTTCCTCCACCCGCGGTAATAGTGGCTGTTTCTCCAATACAAATGGTTGTTCCAGGCGTAATAGTGGCTGTAAGCTCAGTTGAACCTGTAATCGCACGCGTATACGTTTGTACACAGCCACTGCCAGCGGTCCGAATCCGTGCCACATATGTTCCTGCAGGAAGATTACCAAAGGTTGGCGAAGCCTGATAATTGACTCCATCGAGACTATATTCATACGTTGGTGGAACTCCACCCGTTGGACTTGTAAATACAATTGTCCCGTTGTTTTGACCACACGTTGTATTTGTTTTTGTGCAGGTTGCTGCAGGCTTAGCATTAATGACAACTGGTAAATAAATTCCCGCAGTACGACAAGAACCATCAGCAAACAAATAGATACGTCGATTAGCCACTTGATTAAACGCAAAAGTATTTGCCGCTGTGTTGTGTGTTGAAATAACGGTAGTAAAGGGGTCATCGGTAATGTACCATAAATAGCTATTGGTATTGGTAGATCCCGAACCATTCACTGTAATTTGTCCTCCGGTACAAATGGCGGATTCTGAAAATGTAAAATTGGCAACAGGATTTGGGCCATTCGACGTCAGCACATCCATCCAAAGACTAGTCATGATGGTTGGGTTAATATCGGTTGTTGGATGCCAAGTACCGGTGGTATTGGTCAATCCACCATAATAACATTTTAAGGTACTTAAACCACTAGCATTGGTTCCGTTTCGCTGATTAATGTCAACACACATGAAGGTTACTGTGTCTTGCGGAGAGCCATAAAACAACTCAAAAGTCACCCAGAAGTTTCCAGTTACGGTAGGCGGATTGGTAAAATCAAATTCGTTGTAAAACCCTGCGTCCATATCGGCAATCATTAAGGTATCTGTAACTAATACCGTCCCAGGATTTCCAGCATTATCCTGCTGAACGCGGATTTTTACTAGACCATTTCCAGAGGAATTCACGGCCTTAATGATTGGCATGCGGAGCCTTCTCACTTGTGTTGACGCTGGCGCCGTATATCGGTCCGCATATTGATGAATCAAGGAGGTATTTGTTGAAGAAAAGCGGCCAGAACCCGGAAGGAAGCCCCAACCGGTGGACCAATTGTAATATGAGTAATCCTCGGTAATAGGGTTGTAATTTCTTAGCGTATCACACGCTGTGCCTGGCGCAGCACCAACAACTTGAACATGCGCTGTTTTGATCTCGTTATCTGAACCGTACGCATTCGCAGCAGTGAGTGAAACCGTGTAAGTTCCAACGGCATTAAATACTGCACTTGGGTTTTGGTTATTGCTGTTTGCGGCACCCCCTCCAAAATTCCACGTCCATGAGGTTGGAACGTTCGTTGACGCATCAAAAAAGTTAACTGAGCCACCCACAGGAATAATGATTGGATTTGAAATATCTGCTGTAAAATCGGCCACCGGCGGCGTATTGGTAGGATCACAGCCTGGTGAAAGCAACAAAGAAGCTCGGGCACCTGTGAGGGTGTTGAGCATGTAATTGGCTTGCGCCTGTGAAAACATTACGGTACAATTGCTGTAATCCATATAGTTCTCGTATTGCGTTTGCGTAGAACCACAGGTCATTTGATTACCAGAACATGACCCTGAATAATTAAACGAGGGACCGATGGTGTTTGGCGTATCATTAAACCCGTCATCTAGGGTACAGCTACCCGAACCTCCCCAGGTATGATCAAGTCCCAAATAATGTCCGATTTCATGCGTAAATACATTGTCGTTATTCATCCCAATGTTATAATCCAAAACAATTCCATCAATGGAAGCACCTGGCAACATGTTGTTGGTTGGACGATAAGCATACCCTGCAGTTCCAGAATTCGCGCCATTCGATATATCGCAAATCCAAACATTCAAGTACTTATTTCTATCCCAAATCTGTGAACCTCCGGTAGCAGAGGCTTTCATCTTATTCTCTTCACCGCCGTTGTGATTGTAGTAATCTTCAGTGGTTGAAACACGAATAACGCCTTGTTCAGCCAAGGGAACACCGGCGGGATCTTTCGTAGCTAAACAGAAATTAATATTTACATCGGCCGGCACAAAACCAAAATTTGCTCGGGCGTTGGCTGCATCTTGATTTAAAAGTTGAAAATCTTCTTGAATGTCATTGAACACTTGCATAATGAGCGCATTCGACACATTCTCTGCCGGATTATTTGGATTGTGTACTACATGAAAAATAACCGAAATGGTATTGATCCCGGGTGTTTTCTCCGGTTTGTACGGTTTAGTTTTTGCAGCTTGTTCAAGGTAGGCTTGATTGAACTCTGCCCACTTCCCTATTTCCTCATAATACTTCTTGGTCAGTTCATGCGAGGCACAAGTATGCTGGTTCAATCCTTGATTTCTTGGAGCTAAAGGCTTATCAACCTTTGGCGTAAGTGCTGTAATTGTTGTTGATTTTTTGGTGCTATTTGGTAATGCAATCCCAGGACCAGGCTGTATATTTTGCGCATTAATTCCCAAAACAGTAAGCGCAGAAAACAAGGCCGAAACATAGATTTTTCTCATGGTAGTAGGTAGTTTAGGTCAGTGAATTTACAAAATAAACAGCATGAACAAATGCATTTATTTAATTTTGTTTTATTATAACTTAGCCGCATGAAACAGAACATTGAGTGGATTAGAAATAACAAGACCAATAAATCTACCGCATTTTCAAGCGAAGAAAAGAAAGCACTTAATCTGGAAGGACTTCTTCCGTATAAGCAGACCACACAAGAACTTCAAGAACAGCGCGTACTTCAAAATATTGAAAGAAAACCGAACGACATTGAACGTTACTTGTATTTATCCGCCTTACAAGCTCGAAACGAACGCCTTTTTTATCGAGTAATCATCAATAACATTGAACGCCTACTCCCAATTATTTACACCCCAACGGTAGGTGAAGCATGTAAAGCATTTTCACATGTGTATACCGAAGCCAAAGGATTTTACATTACCCCGGAAGACAAGGGCAATCTCTATAACATCCTAGGTAATTGGCCAGAAGAAGAAATCAAAGTGATTGTTGTTACAGACGGCGAGCGAATTCTTGGCTTAGGCGACCTCGGAGCCAATGGCATGGGAATCCCAATTGGGAAACTTATTCTTTATGCGGCCTGCGGAGGAATACATCCCTCTGCATGCTTGCCGGTTATGATTGATGTAGGAACAAACAATGAACCTTTGCGCAATGACCCACTCTATTTAGGTCTTCCATCCGAACGAATCGGCGGAATAGAATATCTTGACTTAATGGATGAATTCATGGAAGCGGCAACCCAACGATTCCCTGGAGTTTTAGTACAATTTGAAGATTTCTTGACGCCGAATGCATTTTCACTGTTGGATCGATATCAATTTAAGTATCGGTGTTTCAATGACGACATACAAGGAACCGCTGCCGTTGCGCTGGCTGGACTCATGTGTTCAACCCGAATCACAGAAATTCCACTTGAAGAAAACCGGTTTTTATTCCTTGGCGGAGGCTCAGCGGCAACGGGCATTGCAGACTTATTAGTGAAAGGACTTATATTAAATGGATTAACTGAGGAACAAGCCTATGGTCAAATCGCTATGTGCGATATTCATGGGCTCATGGTTAGCGAACGAACGGACTTACAAGCTCACAACCTACCCTATGCGAAGAACCTACCGGGAATGAGTTTTTTAGAAACAATCCTGCAATTTAAACCCACGGCCTTGATCGGTGCAACGGGAGCCGGCGGTGCGTTTACGAAAGAAATTATTGAAGCAATGTCTTCCTTCAATACTTGTCCGGTGATATTTGCCCTTTCAAACCCAACGTCTAAGGCAGAATGTACTGCCGAGCAAGCGTACACGTGGAGCAAGGGAAAAGCCATTTTTGTTAGCGGAAGTCCGTTTCCAAATGTGACGTTTGAAGGAAAGACCTTTGATCCCGGGCAAGGAAACAACGCCTATATTTTTCCAGGACTAGGTCTTGGCGTAGTAGCTGCTCAGATTGAACACGTGAATGATGAATTGTTAATTACTGCCGCGCAAGCACTTGCTCAATTGGTAGAGATTGAAGATCTAGCAAAAGGTTCACTATACCCACCTATCAATGAAATTCGGGAGGTATCTATTGAAATCGCCAAAGCCGTTATGAAAAATGCGATAAGTCAGGGACTTACAGGAATTAATGAATCCGAAATCGAAGGGTTAATTAAGCAGGAGCTATACGATCCGACGTACTAGACTTTCAACTTCCCCATCCCGCCATCAACCGCAAGTACCTGTCCGGTCATCCACGCACTTTCTTCGCCGAGCAGAAAGGTAATAGCATTCGATAAATCAGTCGGATTGCCCAATCTTTTGAGTGGGTGCCGTTGTGCTCCGGCCTCAATTTTCTCTGGTGAATTGGTAAGTTTCTCTGCCATTGGGGTTAGGGTAAGCGACGGTGCAACCACATTCACACGAATTTTTGGTGCCCATTCTGCAGCCAATGACCTGGCAAAGCCCTCCAAAGCTGCTTTCACAGCAGCAACTGACGCATGAAATGGCATTCCTGTAGTTGCAGCAACACTTGAAATCAGCACAACACTTGCCCCTTCATTTAAATTCGATTGATAGGATTTCAATACATTCACTGCGCCCAATACATGAATATTGAAATCCGACTGAAAATCTTCCAATTTCAAAGACCTAAAAGGTTTGAGGTTGATTGATCCCGGAAAGTATACGATGCCATCAAAGCGAGAATCTATAGCAGGCAAAGCGCTCACATAGTCTGTTAGTTCATAATCCGAAACGGATTGATTCCTTGAAAGTTGAGTTACCTCATACCCTTTAGCAAGTAGTGCAGATTTTGTGGATTGTGCGATGGCCGATGAAGCACCGACAAGTAAGAAATGTTTCATGTAAAATAAACACCCAAGGCGTGTAGATGTTCATTAATGACCGTCAGAGACCACTACTTTTTCTTTCTTTTTATAGCGAATGAGATATACGACTGGAAAGATGATAAGCACCATCAATCCCACCATAAAAAACCCACTATCATAACTTACCAAGGCTTGTTGCCTAAACAACATACCTTCGAGCGATTGATTTGCCAAGGCCTCGGCTTGATCCATGGAATAACCCCGCGCTAAGAAATTCTGTTTAATCATTGAAATACGCTCTGCGGTTTGTTGCGAATAATCCGTTATATACCCGAGCATGGAACCTCGAACCTGTGCATTCTTTTGCGTTAAAAAGAGATTAATCAAGGCAATGCCCACCGCACCCCCTAATTGTCTGACAGCATTCGAAAGTCCTACGGCTTGACCAATATCTCTTGGATTTAGACCCGCCACAGACAGTGTAATGATTGGAGACATCATGCAGGCCATTCCGATACCGCGTAATACAAAAGGAACGTAAAAATTTCCTTGCGACGACGTTGGCGAGGAAAACGACAACATCATTAAAAACACAACGGTTAGTCCCGCACCGGTCCAAATGATAGCTTTTGGATTCACTCCATTACCTAACATTTTACCGACCATAGGCATAGTGAATGCTGAGAATAAGGCTCCCGGAATCATAAACATACCGGTTTGCGTAGCGGTCCAACCCAGTGAAATTTGAACGAATAAAGGAAAAATAAATACAGACCCAAAGAGAATCAAGCCCAATAGAAAATTCAAGACACTTCCCAGCACCAAGTTATAATTCTTATATAGCCTCAAATTTACGGCAGCATAGTCAATGCTTAAGGACCGCTTTACCAGGAGTACAAACCCCAAGATTGCAAGAAAAGTAAAGAATACAATTTCCGAACTATCAAACCAATCCTTCGAGTTACCTTCTTCTAAAACGAATTGCAAGCTCCCTACCCCAATAATTAAAAACACAATTCCCCAGTAATCGATGCGCTTTGGTTTAACTGCAGAAGGATCATTGGTAACGAATGAATACGAAAGAAACGCCGCTATAATTCCGATCGGTACATTCACAAAGAAAATCCAGTGCCAACTGAAATTGTCCGTGATCAATCCACCAATCGTAGGTCCAAAGGTAGGCCCCATAATGATTCCCATGCCAAAAATTGCATTCGCCATTCCGATTTTCTCTGGTGGAAAGGCTCCCATGATAATGGTTTGTGCATTGGAAAGCAAACCTCCTCCGCCTAATCCTTGAATAAATCGCCAAAACACTAAGGTCCATAAACTGGTGGACATACCACACATGAGGGACGAAAAGGTGAAGATGATAACGGACGTGGTGAAATATGCTTTTCTTCCAAAGTAATTGGAAAGCATGCCAGTAAGCGGAATAATAATCACATTAGAAATGCCATAGGCCGTTACTACCCAAGCAATTTCTGTTGTGGTTGCTCCAATGCTACCTGAAATTTCACGCAGCGACACATTCACTACGGTCGCGTCAATTAATTCAAGCAAGGCACACGTAATCGCGGTAAGTACCAAGATCACGCGCGCAGCTCCTTGTGGATAACTTAAGGCAGTTGCAGTTGGTTGACTCATCTTATTTTACCGAAACAGAAACAAATGCACTTAAGCCAGGCAACAACAATGCACGTTGCTCAGCTGTCAATCCGGTTAGTTTAATTCGCACGGGCACACGTTGAACGATTTTTACAAAATTACCAGTAGAATTATCGGGAGGCAATAAGGAGAACTTGGCGCCAGTTGCTCCGATATAAGAATCTACCTTACCTGTAATGCTCAACGAAGGATACGCATCAATTTTAACAGCAACGGTTTGATTGATTTTTATATGTTCGATTTGCGTTTCTTTGAAATTGGCCGTAACCCACAAGGTGGTATTATCAATGGCGGAACAAACCGGCGTACCAACCGTAACAAACTGCCCTTGATCAACGCTACGCTTGGATACAATTCCGTCACATGGTGCTTTAACAATCGTATACCCCAATTGAGTTTTCGCCAAGGATAACTCTGCACTCCGTTGCTTAACCAATGCTTCAGCCAAGGCGATCAATGACTTTTGGCCAGTGGCTTGTGATTTTACTCCAGCGCTTTGCGCGGAAGATGCTTTGTATTGGTTAGTTGCCGCTTTAAATTGGGATTCAGCTACTGCTAATTCAGCTTCAATGGCATCAAGTTCGGCCTTTGTGGCTGCCTTTGACGCATACATGTTTTTGATTCGTTTGTAGTCCTCCTTGATTTTATTCAATCGAGTTTTAGCTACATCAATATTTTGAGCCGTTGTTTCGCTGGAAAGAAAGGCTGCAGAAGCATTTAAGTCGCCAGCATCCGCATTATTCTTAACGGCTACTAAATTAGCCTTGGCATTTTCCAAGGCTGCCTCCGCTTGAAGTACACGCGCTTGAAACTCATCATCATTAATAATCAATAAGGTATCGCCTTTTTTCACCATGGTGTTATCCGTAAACCTTACTTCCTTCACATATCCCGACACGCTGGTGCGTATGGGAATGATATCGGCATCAATCTGCGCGTTATCGGTGGTTTCAAATCCTTTGGATCGGATGTAAAAAAACACGCCGATAATCAAGGCCAATCCGAGGATGCTACCAACAATTAAAAGTCGTTTTCGTTTTCCTGTTTTTTTCGTTGAATCTTCCATATTAAAAATTTATTAATCCCATTGTTATATTATAATTCGACCATGCATTGATCTTTTTGATTTCATGAATTTTCAAATTAAGACGTGCAGCCATTTCATCATTTAATTGAATCAGGTATACAGTGGAAGTGATTTTTCCATTGGCCAATTGAGCCGCGGATACCGCAGATATCTCCGCTTTTTTAGCAAGAATCATCGCATCTAATTTCATTAATTGATCTAAGGCGCTGAGCTGGGAAGAATACGTGGCTAGCGAAATCTCAATATTCTTGTTCAGTTGATCACGTTGGATCTCCAACATCTTTTTATTTAAATCAAACTTTCGCTGTTCACGTCCTAGGCCATACAGTGTTGAGATATTCCAGCGAAGAGAAACGTTTCCAGATCCAAAAAATCGCAGGTCTTGGTTAATGAAATTTGGTCCTGGACGACCGTAGTTTCCAACCGCTCCTACATACAATTTAGGTAACGCTACGTTTGTGGCTAATTTATATCGCTCATCCAATAGAGATTCTTGCATTAACAAGAGCTTGGTTTCCGGACGCATAATACTCATAACAATTGAAGAACCACCCGCAGGAATTAAACTCAAGGTAGTTTTGGGGGTAATTTCTTTTCCTGTCATTAAGGACAAGGAAGCGCATAAACCCACTAAGTTCTCGGTGGCTTCAATGAGGTTTTGTTGTGTTTTTAATAATTCCACTTCAATCTCATCCAAGTTTGTTTGTAACATTAATCCATTCGATACCGCAGCCGCTACACTGGTAGAACGTTGCATTAAATTATCCTTGAACAACTCCAGCATTAAAATATTTTCTTTTGCCAACAACATGGCCATGTAGATTTGATTTACGCGTTCTGCCGTCTTGTATAATTCCACGGTGTTTTTCTGAATTTCAATCTCCGTGGAAAGTGTTTCTAAGGTCTGTTGTCTTTTACCGATTCCGCCATCAAATACAAGTTGCTCCAACGACAAAGACCCTAAATACGCATCATGCGGGAAGTTTGTAGTGAATCCTGGGATATTAAACTGAACCACCTCCGTCTGATAGGTAGCCGAAGCATTCAGATTTAGTTTAGGTAACCAAGCTTCACGAATGGCCGAAACATTAATTGCTTGCTGCGTCTTGTACAACTCAGACTGCTTATAGATTGGGAAATTGCGTTTAGTCCATTGAATGCATGAATCCAATGAAACTGATGATTCTTGTGCGAAAAAAACATTTAAACTAAAAAGCAAAAACAAACAAGTTAAAATCTTCATTTACAGTGTTTTAATTTATTATCAATAAACTCATGTATCGATTCCCTTAAGGCTGAATTACGCGCTATGTCCCATTGTGTACCGTTCTTAGCTGCCACCACCTTAAAAATTGGTCGAGCAACAAACGGGTAGGTACATAAGGAAACTAAGTTGACGAAAAACATCATGGCATCAATGGGTTTTATCTCCCCCCGTTGTATTCCCTGATTAAGCACAAGGATGAGGGAAGCTTTTTCCTTTTTATGTCGATTCACTTTTTCTTCAAATAAGGCTTGATTTAAACTCACTTCCTTAATGAGAAAAATTGCCATCTGCGGATATTCAGCCAGAAAATCAATAAATCGATCGGCATAGGAGTGAACCCGGTCGATAATCGGTAACGATTCATCGAGCAATACTTCCATGTTCTGAAAATAACGAGAAAGCGCATTTTCAAAAACCCGGTCAAACAACCGTTCTTTATTTCGAAAATAATAGTGTAACAGTGCCTTATTGATTCCCGCCCGATCAGCTATTTGCTGCATTCTTGCACCATATAAACCAAATTCCATGAATACAGCCTTCGCCGCATCTAAGATTACTTCTTCCGTTTTTGAATCTTTTAACTTCATGGTTTAACCAAATGGTTAACAAAAGTAACTAATTAATCTCAGACTTGGATTCAATCACACACAGCCTGCTAAAATTCAACGTGGACTGAGTGGTCATCCATGGCGGAGTGTATCGAAGGCCACATTACCATAATCGCAGACTTCGGTATGCTTCGCACTCAGGCTTCGGTACGCTGCGCACTCAGCCTGCTTAAATCTCACCGTGGAGTGAGTGGTACAAAAGGACAAATCGAAGGACACAGCACCATAACCGCAGGCTTCGGTACGCTTCGCACGCAGGCTTCGGTACGCTGCGCTACTCAGGCTTCGGTACGCTGCGCTACTCAGGCTTCGGTACGCTTCGCTACTCAGCCTGCTTAATTCTCACCGTGGAGTGAGTGGTACAAAAGGACAAATCGAAGGCCACATTACCATAATCGCAGACTTCTGTACGCTTCGCACTCAGGCTTCGGTACGCTTCGCTACTCAGCCTGCTTAAATCTCACCGTGGAGTGAGTGGTACAAAAGGACAAATCGAAGGCCACA